>CAWJOI010000018.1:0-47735 GCA_963844375.1 uncultured Alphaproteobacteria bacterium
ATCAGGTCGTCGCAAAACTGCAGCCACGCCGGGCCGCTGTGCGACAAGCCGCTGCTCTCGACCTTCACACCGAAACCTCCCGCTTTGACGATGCCCGCGGCTGCCAACATCATCGCGTGGGCATTGCGATCCGAACCGCCTCGACCCACGAGATAAACGACCGATTGATGTTGAGCGATTGCGGCCATCTCTGGTGAACCCCGCCAGTGCGGCCCAGAGACGTCGAAAGCGTTCTGCATCGCCGGATCCGCCGATTGGTACAGCAGCTGACATGTGTGCTTTGTTTCCAGGTGCATCAGCATGTGTCCGGCAAAGATGTAGCCGCTGCTCCTCCTCACAATGGATTCCACCAGCTGGCTACGTTCCTTCCATGGACCTGGGATGCACAGGACCAATTCGGGATCTTTCGCTGGATCGCTCACGCAAAGCTCCGAGAATCGCTTGCTGCGTTGGTTTTTCGGGTTTCAGGTGACGAACGACGCTGCTGGACCAGTCTCTTGCAGTCGGCGGAATGAATCAGTGGGTGTACCCCCAATCATGGCAGACGGCGCGCGATGTCGCCGCACTGTCCAATCGAGAGGAGAGAATTTCTTGTACCCGGCAGGACGCGAACGATGAGATCCAGCCCCAAGGGGGGCAGTGACGGGTGACAGGCAAGCACAGGGAGGGTGGAACAGGGCCGCGCAACTTCTTGCCCGTCACCCAGCGACGGAATGTGTCGAGCACGATCCAGAATATGAGAATGCGTGGTATCGAGAGGGGTTCGGGTGGAAACCCGAGCCCGACGGCGGACAGCGGCCAGCCAGTCGAGGCGATCGTGAGTCCGCAGACGGGAAGGATGAACCACCAGGTCAGCTTCGGAGCTTTCATGCCGAGCCCATCTCCTGTCAGTCGATCGGTCACGACGGCTGAGACCTCGTCTCCTATTATCTACGTGCGACGACGCGAGCTATCACAAACCCTGGGTCGGTGCCCGCCAGATGTAGTGGTCATGATTCACAGTCGACGACTCGAAGCGACAGCCGAGTCGCTCATAAAACCGGCGTGCCGCCCTGTTTGACTTGAGCACGGAGAATCGGATCGGCAGACTCGTCTCCTGCGCGATCGAGCGCATTGCGGCAGCCCCGAGGCCGTGATTCTGAAATGCAGGATGAATGCAGAGCGTCCCCAGAAACAGGTGATCGTCTGCCATCCAGGCGGTGTAGAAACCCGCCGCGGTGCCATCGTTCAGAATCACGCGTGTGTCCGCGAGGCGCAGTTGGGTCATGAATTGCTCGCGCTCCTTTGCTTCGTTCCAGTAGCCCCGGATTTCAGTGATGGGCACACGAAGCGAGGTAAGGAAGACGCCGGTGAGCCAACCGACATCGTCCAGCGTCGCTGGACGATAGCTAGTGTGTTCCTTCGGAATCATGTTCATGGAATGACCCAAGCCGTATCTGCCATTCCCGAATGCCTGTGGTTCGCAGGATTTCCGAGCGTACCCATGGATCGCCTGCGAGCCGTGCGTCGACATCCGCCTTGCTCGACGCGCGCACGACCAACAGCGCATCGAGAGTGTCGAGCAGAACACCTCCCAGGATAACGACGCCGTCGCGCGCGAGACCCTCCATGAACTCCGCATGCTCCCGCCACTTTCGCTGTTCTTCCAATTTGCGTGAGTGGTCCCAACCCGGGCCGTGACTGCGAGTAACGAGAAAGACGCTGACAGTCATGTCTGGCTCCGCATCACTCCATGTCCTTGTGGCCGCCGAGGAGCGCGCGCACTTCGATCCACAGATGTTCGACCTCGCTGCCGTCGGCATTTTTCACCGACACTCCCGGGGCGGTCGACGCGTCCGCAGCGATCTGTAACGCGCGCTCGTCGCTGTCGACGTCAATGATCCAGTAGCCCGCCAGGAACTCCTTGGATTCCGGAAACACACCGTCCGTGATGGGCCGACCGTCCTTGCCGGCGCGGACCCTGCGGGCTTGTTCGGGCGATGCGAGGCCTTCCGTGCTCACGAGTTCACCCGCCCCCTTGAGTCGTTGCGTGAATCTCTGCATGAACGCGATGTTGGCTTCGAACACCGCTTTTGGCCAACTCATGAACTGCTTGTAGCCATCGCGAGGGGTACTCATCAGCAGCATGTATTTCATCGGCGTGCTCCTGCATTGGTTGGACCGGGTACTTCATGCCTATGTCGGAGCCGACAACTGGATTTCGACATGCTCATGCCCGCCCTTCAAGGCCGGCGCAAGGGAGAGCAGACCCTCTCCCCAAGGAGAGGGTCTGTCACGTCGGCGCGCCGAGGGCGCTCTGACCACTCACCACTCACGGCTCACTCCTTCCGGGCGTATTGATCCGCGCCGAGAAAATGCAGGGAGACATAGGGTGTGTCGCCCACGACCCAGCTGTCGTGTGGCGTGGGCGGTATGTAGAAGAGCTCGCCCGCTCGCATCTGAACGACGGTGCCGTCGTCGAAGGCTGCAGTCGCGGAACCCGCCAACACCAGGCCGACGTGTTCGACGGAACAGCGCGAAGCGCCCACGGACGGACCGACGTGTTCGCTCCACTTCCACCCCGGTTCGTAAGTCGCGCGACCGATCGTCATGCCGCCGAGTCGCACGACCTCGAACTTTCCCTTGACGAGCGTCCGCGTCTCGTCGGGCGCGTCGAAGCGTTTCAGAATGACGGTGACAGCGCTCTGATTCATGGTGATTCTCTCATCGCCGAGCGATCGGGTCGTGACCGTCAGTCCTGATCGTCGCGACCGATTCGCCTTGAGGTCGCTACCGCGTTACTTTGCCTGGGACCAATAGCGCCATGTGGAGTTCATCCTGCAGCGCGCCATCGACGGACATGAAACCGAGCTCGAGTCCAAAGGGTTCGAACCCGACCGACTTGTAGAGTGCGACGGCCGACGCGTTCGCGGCATTCACGCCGATGCGGACGCGCCGTACGCCCGACATGGATACCGCGTGCCTGAGGGCCCGCTCGAGGAGTCGGCGGGCGACGCCACGGTTACGAAACGCAGGCGTGACGTACACGCCCCAAATGACCGTGTTGTGCGCGAGCTTTCGATGACGCTCTCGTAGCAGCCCCACGGTCCCGATCAGCTTGTCAGCTTCGAACGCACCGAACACGGCGCGATCGGCATCGGGAGTCAAACGCTCGGCAACGTGCGACAACGGCAGGTCGCATTCCTCTTCATAGCTCGATGTGAACGCGGTCGGACTGTCACGCAGTCCCTCGAGGCGCAACGCCTGGAAGGCCGCAGCATCTGCGGCGAGGAGTATGCGAGTTTCCATCGGATTCGGTCCGCGTAACCTCTGACGAAGACTGCGTGCTTATCCCGGCCGCGGTCATCGGTCCGTGCCGCCCGCGAGCGGCTTACATGTGGCGTGTCGAAACTCTAGCAGTTCGTGACGTCGCGGTGTCAGGCGTCCAATGAGAAGCAATGCAGCCATCGTGCGACCCGACGTCCGGTATTCTTCCAGCATGCGTGATCGTTGGATCCGGATCGACCTTGCGAGGCAGCGGCTCGACTTTTGCGACGGTGTCAACGTTGAGCGCAGCTATGCCATCTCTACTGGTGCCAGGGGCGCGGGCGAGCGCATGGGTAGCGAGCAGACTCCTCGCGGTGCGCACGAGATCAAGGAGTTGATCGGCGGGGATGCCGCGATCGGTTCAGCCTTCATTGGCCGGCGCCCTACAGGCGAGATCTGCACGACCGAACTGTGTGAACAGAATCCGCAGCGCGACTGGATCCTTACGCGCATCATCCGGCTCTCAGGGCTCGAGGAAGGGCGCAATCTGGGCGGCGAAGTCGATACGTTCGCTCGCTACATCTATATCCATGGCACGCCCGATTCCGAGCCGATGGGTCGCCCCCTCTCGCATGGATGCATACGTATGAGGAATCAAGATGTCGTCGAGCTCTTCGAGCTCGTAAGGGTCGGCATGAGCGTTCAGATCGAGGAATGATGAAGAGCGACCGAAATTTCGACGGGATTTACGGGATTGACGGGATTTCAACTGCGGCAGCCGCGGGCACCTTTGAGTCGCAACCTCCCCTCAGAGAACGACAAAAGTGCTTTTCCGTCAGTTGCCCAGCAGAGTCTTTAGCATCCCGTATCGAATCCCGTCCAGAAACTCCTGGCGATTCGAGCTCGAAGCGAGTGCGGCTGGGATGTGATCGAGCGTACCTCAACCGTGTCTGCTGTCGCGTTCGCCGCGAGCGATCCGCAATGCTTCCGCGATGAAGGTGCGCTTCGAGTTGGTGTACGACTCACGATCGCGTGCGTAGCGCAGCCCCAGTTCGCGCTTCAACCGCGCGTAGCGCTCGCGCATGGCGGGACTTCCCAATAGCAGGTCGCGAAACGCGAGGTAGTTCCGCCACTGCAGATCGCCATGTTGCACGACGTGGAGATGGATCGTCCGGACGTCTGGAGCGGATTCCATGACGAACAGATGTCCGCCGTCGTTGCCAGCATCGCCGCGGTAGATTAACCGATCGGCGTCAAGCGGTGAACCATTTCGGGCACCACCTCGAGCTCAGTCACGCCCACAGCGAGATCGATGATGGGTTTTGCGGACAGGCCCGGTACGGCGGTGCTGCCAACGTGCTGGATGTCGATGGCCAGGTGCCCGCAGGCAATCCTGGCGCGTTCACACGCTTGCGCCGCGAGCTGAGCCCACTGCGGGCAGTGCTCGACGACCTCGACGACATGTTTTTCAAGACCGATCACGGTGGATGCTGCGGCTACGCCGATGCGGGCCAGTGTTGGACCTTCGGAAACATCAGGTGAAGGACAAGGCAATCAACAGGCCGCGCACAGACGCAGCCCTTCAGAAACCGGGGAAGTGGAGGTGCGCAGATTTTTGAGCCATCGGCGTGGGTCAGACCGCGAACGGCGTCCCACTTGAGTGACTTGCCTTGACGCGCGCCTGCACCACGGGACGCCTCAGTGGTCCGCCTCAAGTCGCACCGTTCGACGAGCCTGCGCGCTTTGTGGGAGATACACCCGTTCGGTAGGTATCAAAAGCAGTTCGAGCTTCGAGTCGTCAACATTTTGACGCTGACTCGCGACAAACTCGGTGAGGTCTTCACCATTCATTGCGACTACCTCGCCGCAAACTACCGATCAGCGCTGCGATAGCCAACGTGAAGCCGACGCCCTTGATTGCGACGACCCCGACAGCCGGAATCGGTGCAGGATCCGGTTCATGGAGCCGCACCAGTTGGCCAAAGAAACTGCCATAGGCCATGCCGCAGGTGATCCCCCACGCTGCTGCGAGATACGGCCGTCCCAAGTCGCGCGCCTTCCTCGTGCGCCATGCGCCGTATAAGAGGAAGGCAGCGAGGATGAATCGTCCAGCCACGCTGGCCACATGCGAACATCGCCAAGCTGCGGCCACCTTCGAATCGTCTCGATGATGGGCACAGGACACCAAACACGATCGCGAGTCGTCGACTGAAGGTAAACGTCCACACGACCTCACATCATGGTGAACGCGAGCTCGGTCGGCAGGTATACTTTCCGATCCGGCGGTCCGAGGATGAACGATCTTCACGGGAGCACTCGCCAGACGTCAGCGTGGTGTTTTCTTTCCACCGCGACTGCCCGCGCTCTTTGCCTGAGGCACGATCGTTTCGCCGCGCGCCAGCATCGCGACCAGCGCTGCGATTTTCTTCTCGCGTCCCGCAAACGTCTTCATGTTGTTCGTTCGAAAGGCGAGGGCAAACAGATTCTGCCGTCCCAGGGCCAGGAACGTTTTCTCCGCGCGTGCATTCGCCTTGATCGCGGCGCGAAGATCGGAATCGTCCCTTGGCGTGGGATCGGCGCATAGGCGGCATCCCAACGGCCGTCGGCTTTTGCGGCATCGATGTGCCGCTGGCCATGCGCGGTCATGCGTCCTGCCTTCGTGAGTCGGGCAACGTGCTCGCGGTTGATCTGGCTCCAGATGCTCTTTGCCTTGCGAGGCGTGAATCGTTGCAGGAACGAGCGATCATCGAACGCCTTGCGCAGGCCGTCGATCCACCCCCAGCACAGCGAAACGTCGAGTGCCTGCGCGTAGGTCACGGTCGCCAGGCCAGAGTCCTTCTTGTGGACCTTCAGCCAAAGTTCGGTTTCGCAATCGTGATTCGCGCGCAACCAGGTTCGAACGCCGAGTCGCTCGCGAAGCTTTTGATCTTTTTCGTGTCAGGAATGATCGCCGCCATGGACGCAGGCTCACCGTTGGAAGTCGATGCATCATCGCTGCGTCGAACGTTACGGTCCGGCGCGTGCAGGGTCGATGCTCAGAAAATCTTCGCGTAGCGGACCGTTGGTTGCCGATCCGTCGTGCCCAGATTCGGGAACTGCGTGTATGCCAGGTACTCCGGTTCGCGCACGAAGCCGCATTTCTCGAGCACATGCCGCAACGTCGCGTGCTCGACGATGCACGAGCGCGTGCACGCGGCGCAAGCTCAAGGAGGCGCAAAGGTTCAACAAGGCAATCAGCGCCTCCGTTGCATAACCGTTCCCCAGGCATCGCGCGCCAGAACGTATCCAGTAGCAGCCTGTTCCAGCGTCTCAAAACCCAGACCTGTGCTCCCGAGAAGAGTACCGGCAGCACGCGATTCGATGAGATAGGGCCCTGCCGGCCACGAAGCCCATTCCAGGTCGCTGAAACCCAGGAATACGCGCGTACTCTCGATCGACTGATGCCGCGGCCAGGCAAGGTAGCGCGTCACGTCCGCGTCGCTCGCATAGCGCGTAAAGATCGAGTGGGCATCGCCCAGACTCGGCCGACGCAGGATGAGTCGTGCAGTCTCCAGACGTTCGGTGCTTTCACGGGATCGATCATTCTTGCAGGACAACCGACCCGCCGCGTGCGGGCTCCCTCGGCGAGTAGTGCAGGGCAGCTTGCCAGAAATTCATCATCTTCTCGCATGGGTGATCTCGAGCGATCCTGGTCGGAGGGCTACCGCGCGCGGGGTCGCTGCGAATGTGGCTCCTTTTTGCGACAACAACCGGTTCGCTGACGAATTTTCATGTCAGTTGCAGGGCACCACTTCGCTATGTGCGCGCGCTTCGCTGCCTTTTCACTCTCTGAGATGGCCGACCGACGGGCGAACACGCTCGATCGGGGATTTATACCTATGCACAGTGCACTGCAGAGTTCGTGTGCGCTGCAAAACTTCCTGTCGATGTAGGCATTTTCCTGCGTGAGGTTGGTAACTTGTATGCAGTATCTTCTCACCTTGCATTACGAAGAACGTGCAGGGAGAGGGAGATATGCGCAACATCTCGAAACCGACATCGCTGTGGCCCGCGTTGCCGGCGATTCTGGTCCTGGGCCTGGCCGGTTGCGGCGGTGGTGGCGGAAAAGGTCGAGGAGGCGGAGCGGGAGAGGACACCAACACTCCCGGCCGTGTTCCACCTGTCAACTCAGCGCCCGTATTTGCTGCACTCGCGCTCTCCACGAAGCAGAACACAGATGTCTCCGGTCAGGTCACGGCGACCGATCCCGAAGGTGACGCGCTCACCTTTGCGATTGCGGCCAATCCCGCAAGCGGCACGCTCGTCAGCTTTAGTCCCGCAGGCGCGTTCGTCTATCGCCCTGCGGCAAGCTTCATCGGTGATGACACGTTTCCGTGTGCAGGTGTCGGACACTGGGCGCAATACGGTCGCGAGCACTGTGGCTATCAACGTGCATCCGAATCGCGTGCCCGTTGCAACGAACGATGCCATGCGCGTCGACGGCGTGGCGCTTTCCAACATCAGAGTCCTCGCCAACGACACGGACGCGGACCTGGACCCACTGACCGTCACGATCGAACAGGCGCCGCTCACGGGCAACGCGTCAGTGAATCCAGATTGGACGGTGAACCTCAGCGCGTTGCCTCCCGGCTTCAAGGGCGTCACGCGGTTCAAGTACCGCGTCACCGATTCGAGCGCCGCGTCGTCCGTCGCTACCGCCGCGATTTTCGTCGGCGCGGAACCATTTCGTCTTGCGTTCGCGGCCGACCCGGCGGCGAACGGCTCCAACGAAGTGTTCATGAGCGACTTCGTCGCTGACGCGACGGCGCTCACGAGCGCAACCGAAGGCGCCATGCGTTTGCGCGGTTTCGCGGTATCGGACAATGGAGCAACAGTCGTCTATCGGCGTGAGGATCAGACGACGCCGTCCAGGGTCGACCTGTCATTCGTACGCACGAACGTGGCCGGTCCGAAGACAGTGGTGCCTCTGCCGGCCGGTGCGACACTACCGCTCGACTCCAACAACAGGGAGCAGTTCATCGTCAGTGCCGACGGCCGATGGATCGCCTTGATCGCGCGCGTCGGCAGTGCCGACGCTGTCTATGTGCTCGACGTACTGAGTCCGACGGTCCTGACGAGAGTCAGCCTGCCCGGTACGATGTTCGGATCCCGTCTGCGCTTTTCGCGCGATTCGAGGAATCTGTATTTCTTGGCGTCGAGCGTCGCAGGTGGCGGCAGCAAGACGCTGTATACGGTGACACCCGTCGGTCCCTCTCTGACGGTGCCCGTCTCGGTGATCAGCGACCCCGCGACGACGGATGATGTCCTCGACTATTCGATCTCGGCCGACCAGTTGGCGATCCTCGTGCACGCGAGTCGTGCCGGCCGACAGGGGCTGTTCTTCATCGATGCGCGTCAGCTGCAGACCGAAGTACAGGTCAGTCACACGCTCGCTTTCGGCGAGTCGATCGCCGCGAGTACGATTGGGCTACAGGGCGGCACCATCGGCGGCGCGCTCGGGCGGCGCGTGGGCTACACCGTGCGAACGGCGACGCTCACCAACCGGGCTTATGTCGCCGAAATTTCCGCGACGCCCAACCCCCGTGAGGTGGCCGCTGGGGCAGAGGTCATCGGACTGCGCCCTGACGATGGCGCGCTGCTCTACTCAAAGAGTGGCCAGATTTTCGAGCGTGATCTCGGAGCGGGCGCTACGGAAACGCTCGTCGCAGCCGGCGGCGCCGCTTGGTACGACTCCACCGGCAATATCCTTCTCGTGCAGCAGGCGCAGTTCGCAGGTCTCACACCATACCCCGTACTCGTCGTCACAACCCGAGGTGCATTTGGCACGACACAATCGGTCGGCTCGCCCGCGCAGGCAGCTCGACTCACCGAAGTGAGCGGGTTCGACCGAGGCGTGAGTGTGCTCGCGGAGGGTCCGCCGGGTGGTTCGATACCGACACGCGCGCGCATTGCGCTCGTCAACGGGCTCGCTCCCGACAAGCTGCTCTATCTGAGCGACTTCGAGTCGCCGTTGCAGCTGACATCGGCGACTGCGCGAGTGGTTGCGAAATAAGGGTAGCGTGCGACGCTTCAACGCACGCAAATAGGGGCCGTTGCCAGTAAGCCGTTGGCAGGAGGTCTTCGACAGTTGGCGCGCGCAAGGGCAGAGGGAGCGTGAAGCGCGCAATGCTTCATCCTGCCGAAGCGTTGTCAACGGCCACTGCGGACGCCCGCTGCCACCCGCCAACAAATCGGTGCGCCGAATCCGCTCTCGGGGATGCATTGCGCATCCGTATGCACGAGAACTGCAAGCTGGACGCCACGATCCGATCGCGCAGCGCCCACAGCTCCGGCAGCAGACGCAGCTCGACACCGCGAGCAACTATTGCAGCGATTGGATCGTCGATGACTTCGATGCGTGCCGGTACGACTGCGATTCGGCTGACATAGTAGCCCGCGCACTCGTCGACGCATTCGAACGTCGCGCCCGGCAAGTGATAGCAATACAGGCGACAGGATCTCAGACGCTCGAGCCAGCCGCTTTCAACCGCAATCACCGCTGGGCTCGGACCGAGAAACTGCTCCACGTCCGTGGCGGTGGTGCTCTTTCCGGCATAGAACGTCACGCGAGGGCAGTCCCGCGGGAGAAGGTAGTTGCGCAGGTGGTCCGCGTCGATGGCCCACACGACGGGCGCGTCTGCGGTCGGCGCCGCCCTGGGCTCGAACCGTTCGATTCCTGATTCCTCGCTGACGTGGAACAGCATCATTGTGGGCTTGGGTGGCTGCTTGCGTACGCCTGCTTGGAGGCTTTGTCAGGCCTCCGGACTGGGTAGATCACTTGAGTCATCCAGCATCTGACTGAAGCAGATGACGTACCCATCTGGATCGCGAACGTCGAACTCGGCGTCACAGTACGGCATGCGTTCAAGCCGACGAGCCACGACCCCGAGGGGAGACAAGCGCGCATGCAGCTCGCGTAGTCCGCTCGCCAACGGAATACGTACGTCCCAATCCTCCCAAGCGGGCAATCGTCCGAACTCAGATCGACGCAGCATCAACTCCGCCTGACCGAACGTCAGAATTGCGAAGACATGGGGTGGCTCATCGGGAAATGCATCGACACTGAAGCCGAGAACGTCGCGATACCATGCGGCTGAGCGATCCACGTCCGATACGCGAAGCAATGGCACGGCACGTTCGGGTTTCATGTGCCGCTCGCCAACATGCGCGCGTCTGCAGCTTCCTGCCTGACTCCGAATTGATTCCCCTCGGGGTCGTAGCCAAAAAAGAAATTCGCGTTTCGTTCCGCCCATTCCGGTGGAGCGTCGTCGATGTCTCCCTCCAGAGATTTCGCGATTTTCCTGCTGTCGTCGATACTGCGTACGGGAAAGTCGAGGCGGATGGCGCCCCATACACGCCGCTTCGGCGGTTGTTCTATCTTGATCTCATCCGCGATGTGCTTCGGGATCTGGTGAACGATGAGCTCGAAGCCATGACAATTCAGCACCGAGTGGTACTCATCGCCAAGGGTGCGCTGCATGCCCATCGCGCCCGCGTAGAAGGCCGCAACTTTCTGCAAGTCTTTCACGAACAGAACTGCACTCACGTTCGATGATTTCATGGTTTCTCCTCCCTCGGTGTAGCCGCCGGTTACGTTCCACTCGCTTGGGACATGACCACTCTCGTTCCGCGTCTGGCATCGAACTCTTCCAGCGTATTGTCCAAACAGCAACCTGACGATGTGTCGCGCGGCTACGTTGCGACCTAGTCGACCACGACGAACCTGCTGATCGCCAATCGCCCAGCAGCCTGGTGCTGCGGAGCGAAGCCGATTCTCGTGACTTCACTGACATCGATAGGCGCACCAGTCTTGGCGCCGGGCGGCTGAAAGTACGGGTTCGGGCGAATCTGGTCGAACGAGATGCGGACGGTCTGCCATGCCGTGCCTTGCAGCTCCGTCCAGCTCGTGTAGGCCACTCGATTTCGGTCGAGAAATGATACAGAGAGGCGTAATGCGTGATCGGGCTTCACCTGAAATGAGATCGCGCGCCCTTGCGTCCAATCCACGTTTTGAGCATCGCACCAGATGTCACGCTCCGCGGGATTGCCAGTAGACGCCGGGTATTCCACCAACAGGACTGGCTGATCGGGCAACGCCGGATCTCGGTCGAGACTCAACTTGACGTTTGGGTTGGCACTACGAACGGCCGAGAGTCCGCCCTCGTAGGATTGAATGACGATTACCGACGTGCCCTTGCTCGTTTCGCTCTCGGAGTGGGTCGGGGCGGATATCGGGTTCGCGCAGCCAACGAGCATCATTGGAGCAACGAGCGAGCACGCGATCCCGCACCACAGCCACGCCCCGAAAGGTGCACGCGATGAGGATGAGTTTTGCGAGAACATCGGTGTGCTTTCGAATCCAACCGTCAGGCTGTGATGACCCCGGGTCGTTTCTTCCCATGCCCGGTCGCCTGTTCGAAGGCGTGGGCGAGCTGCAGCAGGCTCAGCTCACCGTTGTGCCGCCCGACAATCTGAATGCCGACCGGCAAGCCTGAGGAGGTGAATCCAGCGGGCACGGAGATGGCCGGGTTCGCCATGAAGGTGATATACGAGCACGAGCGCATCCAGTCGATGTACGTCGACATCGCGCGTTCCGGCAACCTGTGTCGGATACGGCACGTTCACGTCGAACGGCGCGACCTGTGTGACGGGAAGAACGAAGTAGTCGAATCGTTTGAAGAACTCCCGGCTCTGCTCGTACATCTGCGCCTGTCGGGCAAGCGCGCGCCCGATGTCCGCGGCGGTCATCCGTTCGGCCTCCGCGACCTCGTATTTGATCGTGTCCTTGACCCACTCGGGCCGTTGGCGCACCAGCGGCGCATACCGCGGGTGATTCGCCGCGAACCGCAGAGCAGGGAAGGCCTGGTCCACTCCGGAAAAGTCCGGCTCTGCCTCTTCGACGATGCAGCCGAGGTTCTCGAAGACGCGTCGATTCGCGTCGACGACTCGCCGAATTTCCGCTTCGAAGGGGATGCCACCGAGGCCTCGCCACCAGGCGACGCGTGCGCCCTTGAATTCACGATCGAGTGGCACGCGAAACTGAGCCGCCGTCTTCCCGGATCGAGAGCGGGGTGCTCGGATCGTATCCGGCGATCGCGCTCAAGAAAGAGCGCCACGTCGGCGACAGATCGCGCCATGGGACCCGAGACGGAGAGCGGTGACCAGCTCGGGATTGCCGGGCACGCGGCCAGGTGACGGGCGGAGCCCGACGACGTTGCAGAAGGCCGCCGGATTGCGAAGTGACCCGCCCGTATCGCTGCCGTCCGCAATCGGCACCATCCCGCAGGCAAGCGCGACGGCCGCGCCGCCGCTGCTGCCGCCGCACGTCTTGGTCACATCGTAAGGATTGCGCGTCGCGCCAAACACGCTGTTGAACGTCTGCGACCCGGCGCCGAATTCAGGTGTGTTCGTCTTGCCGCAGGTGATGGCGCCGGCCGCACGAATGCGAGTCACGATTTCAGCGTCGCGAGCCCACCTTCGCCGACGCCATCCTCGATCGGCTCGTGCACAACGCCTACCGCATCGCCCTCGACGGCCCGCCACTGCGCAAGACCGCCATCGGCAGCGACCGCGACATCCCCGCGGGGGCCGCGAAGTGAGCTCGATCTCCACCCCGGGTTGCCCACCGGTCCCTCCCACGCGCCCGACACCGCCAGCCTCGTGGTGGGCGCGGCGCCGGGCGCGCGGATCCCTCCCGTGGGCAACCCTCCGCGCCACTCATGCCCTTGACCGAGGCCGTCGCGATCAACGATGAAGGGAAGCCCTGTAGGCCCACTCATGAGGTGGCCGGATGTTCATGGAACGACCGGCCGGATGCTCGTGGAACAGCTGGCCGGATGCCGTGGAATACGCACTCTATCACAGCGCCAGTGGCGACCGCTGGCTGCTGGTCCGAGACAACACTGGTGCCGGTGGCTTGTAGCCCAGGCTCGAGTGCGGGCGCTGCGTGTTGTAGTGCTGCCGCCAGCTCTCGATGACGATCCTCGCCTCGGCGAGGCTGTAGAACACCTCCCCGTTCAGCAGCTCGTCGCGGAGCTTGGAGTTGAAGCTCTCGCAGTAGCCGTTCTCCCAAGGGCTGCCGGGCTCGATGAACGCGGTCCTGGCCCCCACCGCGGCGATCCACTCTCGCACGGCCTTGGCGATGAACTCGGGACCATTGTCCGAACGAACATGGCCCGGCACGCCGCGCAGGATGAAGAGGTCCGACAGGACGTCGATGACGTCGGTCGACTTCAGCCTCCGGTCGACCCGGATCGCCAGGCACTCGCGGGTGAACTCGTCGATGACGTTGAGCATGCGGAACTTCCTGCCGTTGTGGGTGCGGTCCTCGACGAAGTCGTAGGACCAGACGTGGTTGGGGCGCTCGGGTCGAAGCCGCACGCAGGAGCCGTCATTCAGCCAGAGCCGCCCCTTCTTCGGTTGCTTGCTCGGCACCTTGAGCCCCTCCAGACGCCAGATGCGCTCGACCCGCTTGACGTTCACCGCCCAGCCGGCCGCCCGCAGCATCGCCGTGATCCGGCGGTAGCCATAGCGGCCATACTCGGTCGCCAGCGCGACGATGTCGGCGGTGAGCGCCGCATCATCGGCCCGCCCTTTCGGCGCCTTTCTTTGTGTCGAGCGATGCTGCCCCAGCACGCGGCACGCCAGCCTCTCGGACACGTCGAACTTCGTCATGACGTGATCGATGCAGCGGCGACGGCGGCCGGGGCTCAGAAGTTTCCCGAGGCGGCCTCGCGCAGGATCAGCTTCTCCAGCGTCAGATCGGAGACCGCCTTGCGCAGCCGCTCGTTCTCCTTCTCGAGGTCCTTCAGCCGCTTCACCTGGTCGGACTTCAGCCCGCCAAACTCCTTGCGCCAGCGGTAGTACGTGAACGGCGTCACGCTGATCGCGCGGATCGCCTCCGCGACCGGCCGTCCCTGCGACAACAGCACGTCGACCTGCCTCAGCTTCGCGACGATCTCTTCCGGCTTGTGCTTCTTCTGCGGCATTCCTGGCATCCTCCAAAGGCTCAAAAGCCTACTTCAGGGAGGACCACTTTTCAGGGGGCAGACCACTCGTCCACGTCCCAGGTCCACACGCGCGCGTAGGATACGTGAACGCGGAGCGCCGGCTCATTCTCCATTACGCGCCAGTTCTCAATGCGAGCACAACTCTCTTGGCGGATTGCTTGGCCGCCCCGCCTCCGCGCACCCACTGAACGGCTCAGTCGTCATGCGGCCGCCCGACCGCCTTCTCGCGCGTATATATGCCAGCTCCTTGCCTCAGGGTCTGCGGATTTTTGGGAAGCACTAAACGCCCATGTTCGAGCTTTCCCCAGTTGTTGACGGCCGAGACCCGCGCTGCGCAGCTTGATGCTTGGCCTTTGTTTGGTCGTCCTCGAAGCCCTTCACCTCCAAGATCAACGTTAGGTCGCCATCCACTCCGTTCAGGCGGACAAGAAAGTCTGGTTCGTAGCCGTGGTCCACACCGACGTACTCGTAGGGTATGACGAGTTCGAAGGCTGTCGTTCCGGACAAAGAACTTCGCCATGCCCTGCTGAACCGCCTGCTCGATGCGGAAGGCGGCAGCCGTTTCCCAAGTCCTGGCCGGATGATCCCGATGATGTGGTCGCTTGGCGCGCAGCCTGGGCCTCAGCCTTTGAACTCCGGCTGAACCAGACGATCAGGACCTCGAAAGACCTCGCGGTGCGGCTGGCGGAGCTTGCCTCGGACATCCGGGCGCGGGTCAATCAACTGCTCAAGGCCGAAGATGAAACCGGCGCAATGCGCGCGATGCTTGCAGCCTTTCGCAAGAACCTGATCCACGATCTGGACGAGGACGGCTTTGTCGACATGTTCGCCCAGACCATCGCCTACGGCATGCTGGCCGCGCGCATTTCGCGCCCCATGGGCATCATCGCCGACAACCTCGCCGACATGGTGCCGAAGACGAACCCCTTCCTGAAGGAACTGTTCGGCAGCTTCCTGAAGATCGGCGGGCGCGACAAGCGGCGGGGACTGGATTTCGACGAATTAGGCGTTCGCGACGTCGTCGATTTGCTGAAAGCGCGACTTCGGCAACCGGAACCCCAAGAAAGACCCGGTCATCCACTTCTACGAGGATTTCATTTACGAATACGACCGGGCGCAAAAGGTCGATGCGGGCATCTTCTACACCCCGCCTGCCGTGGTAGGCTTCATCGTCCGTGGCGTTGACGAAATGCTGCGGACAGAGTTCGGGCTTCCGCTGGGCCTCGCCGATACCAGCACTTGGGCTGAGGTCGTGGCGCGCAACGACCGCATCACTATCCCCAAGCGGATGGAGGGGCACTGGAAAGCGCAGGGCAAGTCGGTGGCTGAGATCAAGGCGGCCTGGAACGCCTATGTCCCCGCGCACCTTCTGCCGCGGCTCACGGCCTTTGAGCTCAAGATGGCGGCCTATGCCATCGCTCATATGAAGGTCGGGTTGAAGCTGACCGAGACCGGCTACACCTTCGGGTCCGATGAGCGCCTGCATGTCCTGCACTGGGCAGGTGGCCGCGGCGAAATGTCGGTCCTCGCTGCCGAGCGCGGAATAGGCTTCGAGAAACGCGTAGGACGAGGGGCCGATCAGCGAATTGAGCACGAAGTCCGGCCGGGTCGCGCGGATCTCGGCGATGATCCGGTCCACGTCGGTAACGCCGATCGACACGTAGCGATCGGCCAGCGCCTCACCGCCGGCGTTGAGGATCAGGTCGCGGGCGACGCGACCGATCTCCCACCCCCAGATGTAGTTGGACCCCACCAGGTAGCCGCGGCGGCCGAAGCGCGGGAAGGTCCAGCGCAGCAATGGAAGCAGGTGCTGGTTCGGACAGGCGTGGGCGTAGACCACGTGCTCGGAGGCCTCGAAACCCTCGTAGGGGCAAGGGTACCACAGGGTGCCCCCCGCCTTCTCGATCTCGGGGATCACCTCCTTGCGGCTCCAGGACGTGACGCAGCCGACGATGTGGCGGGCGCGGCTGGTCCCAGGATTTCAGCGCAGAGCGGACGGTAGCGGTCGACGTTGCCGCCCGGGTCGCGCTCCACCGGCAGGAAGCGGAAAGGCAGATCGGGGTCGGCCTCGATTTCGGCGATCGCCCGCAGCGCGCCGTCGCGGCAGGTCTCCCCAAGCAACCGATAGCTGCCGCTCCGGGAAAACAGCACGCCAATCTCGATCGTTGCTCGCAGCCTACCCACCCCCGCAGAAAAAACCCCCGATCCCAAGTCCTATCATGGATCGGGAACGAGGGCTCGAATGCCGCCGGCCAGGAACGCCGGAATTCAGGACAGATGACTACCTCTGGATCGCTTGCGTCAAGTCCCGACGCAGTGATCGGCCTTCTGGCGTGCCTGAGGCGCGTGGTTGGACGGTTTTTGAGCAGGCGATGCGGGAGAACCACGCATCATGGTTTCGATACGTGCAGCTCCGGACTTGGTGAGCCCCGCATGCGCCCCGACGCGTCATCGCGGACGCGGACGGACCGAGCGACGATCGGGCGGAGCCGCCGGCCGTGCCGGTCGCTGACGCGTGTATGAGGTTGCGCCGCAATCTGGTATGATGGCGGCACCCTCCGGGAGGGCGAGTACCGGAGGGCCGACGGGGTCGGGGCGAAGCATGGACTTGCGGGACACCAGGAGGGTGTGGGTCGCGGCGCTTCTTGCGCTGGCCCTGCTGCCGTCGCTGGTCCGCGCTGCCGAAACGCCCGTCAACCTTGGCGATGCGGCGCCCAGGCGCTTTGCCATCGTCATTGGCAACAGCGACTACGAGGTCGCGCCCGACCTCAGGAACGCAGGCGCGGATGCCCGGCTCGTGGCGGACTTCCTCGCCGAGCAGGACTACGCGGTGACGCAGTACGCCGACCTCGACAAGGCCGGCTTCGAGGCGATGCTGCAGCGCGTTCTCTTCGAGATCGACAAGGACAGCGAGGTTGTCTTCTATTTCGCCGGCCATGGCGTGCAGGTCGCCGGCGCCAACTACCTAATCCCGACCGACGCCGCCTTCGACGATCCCTACGACCTGCCCTTCGAGGCGGTGTCGCTGACCACCATCGTGAACGTGCTCGGCGCCCGCGCCCGCACGCAGATCGTGATCCTGGACAGCTGCCGGGCGAACCCCTTCGCGGGCGCGCTGGTTCTCGCCGACATCACCCGCGCGACGAGCGAGACCCAGGAGGGCTTCAACGTCCTGACGGCGCCGGTGAATTCATTGCTCGCCTTCTCCACGTCGCCCGGTGCGAACGCCTGGGACGGCAGCGACGACCACAGCCCCTTCACCGGCGCGCTGATCGAGGCCGCCCGCAAGGCGCCCGAGCGACCGATCGGCGAGATCCTCGAGGGGGTGCGCCGGCAGGTCTACGAACAGACCAGCGGGCTGCAGGTGCCATGGGAGAGTTCGACACTCGTGCAGTCGGTGGCGTTCGGGGTGCCCTCGGCGGGCTTCGTCCTGACGACAGGCGATGCGCCGGAAGCCGGCAGGCGGCGCTCCTGGATGAGCCCGACGATGCCGCAGGCGTCGGTCGTGAACACCAGCGCCGAGTCCGCCAGCGGCGCCATCGAGATGACGGCGCCGCTCGACCACGAAGTCAGGGTCGGTCCGATGCTCGTCGCCGAACTCGCACTCCCCCCGGATACGCCGGTGACCATCACCGAACTGCCCACGCGCGGGCGGCTGCTGGTCGACCTCGACGATGGCCGGCGGGTGGATGCCGGCAGCCAAAGCGGCCTGACGGCGGCCAGCCTGCAGACCCTCGCCTACGAACCGGAGCCCGGCGGGGGACCCGCACTTCCCGAAGGCGCGAAGGCCGGCCAGGACAGCTTCACCATCGCCGCGGCAGCGGGTGGGACGCCCTCCGCCGTGGGCCTCACGCTCGAGCCCGATCCCTGCGACATCGCCGCCGCCGACCGTCTCGATCCCGAAGGCGTCGGGGCCGGTCTCTTCCCGAACGAGATCGTGCCCGAGACGGCGCTGGCCGCCTGCCAGGCGTCGGTCGAGCGCTCCCCCGACGTCGGACGCTTCCACTATCAGCTCGGGCGGGTCCAGCTGGCCGCGCGCGACTTCGACGGCGCCCGGGGGTCATTCGAGCGGGCGCGCGACCTCGGGCACACGCGCGCCTGGGTTGCGCTCGGGTCGCTGGTCGCCACCGAGGATGCACGCTCGGGCGGTCTCGACGGCGGGCCGGTGCCGGCGGAGGCGCTGGAGTTCTACAAGAAGGGGGTCGAGGCGGGCGATCCCTATGCCTTCCACGCCCTCGGCCGCGAGCTGCTGCGGCGTGGACCCGACGAGGCGACCCGCCGGCGCGGCTTCCAGCTTCTCCAGCAGGCCCTCGAGTTCGGGCACACCTTCTCGATGAACGAGCTCGGCGCCTACTACATGAACCCCGAACTCGCCGGACGCCGACCCGCCGCGGGGCCTCAAGTATACCGAGGAGTCGGCGGCGCGCGGCGACATCTACGGTTACTACAACCTCGGCATCGTCTATCGCGACGGGCTCGCGGGAGTGACCGCCGATACCGCCGAAGCGGTGGAGTGGTTCGAGAAGGCCGCCGCGGGCGGCCATCCCGCCGCCCCGGGTACGCTCGGCCGGCTCTGGAACAGCGGCGCGCTCGGCGAGGAGAACCGCGACCGTCGCGCCATCGACTGGTACGACCAGGGCCTCGCCCGCTGCGACGGGTGGAGCGGCGCCAACGCCGCGTGGATCATCCTCAACCGCGAGCCGGCCGACTTCGCGCCGCGCGACGCGGCGGTGCGCGCCGCCAAGGCGGCGGTGCTGAGCGCCAGGGACTCGGCCGCCGAGGCCCGGGGGCTCCTCAACTCGCTCGACCGCGCGGCGATCGACGGCGCATCGCAGACACTCATCAACGCGCTCGGCGGCAGCGTGGCGGTCGACGGCGCCTTCGGACCGGCGAGCGCAACCGAAATGGACGAGGTCCTGGCGGCCGCCGACGTCTCCGCCCCGACGGGCACGCCCACCGAGCGCCTCCTCGCCCTCGCGCAAGCCTACTGGCAGACGCACCCCTGCCGGGTCGATCTCTACTGAGGCGCGATCAGCTGCCGCCGGTGGCGATCTCGGCGAACTGCCGCCAGCGGGTGCCTTCGACCTGCGTCTGGATGGTCTTGCGCGCCAGCGCGTCCTCTTCGCGCGACTGCAGATAGATCTCCTTGGTCGCGTCGATCAGCGAGCTCAGGACCTTGGCCAGCACGTCGGTCATCGGCGACTTGGTCCCGCTGCTCTGCGGAGCGAGCGACACCGCCGTCGCGCAGAACTCCTCGCGCAGGGCGACCGCCTTTTCGAGCTGGGCGCGCAGGGTGTCGAAGCTCAGCGGATCGTCATTCTCGGCCAGCGCCACGACCAGGCCCGCGATCACGCCGTCCATGTCCGCCTTGGCCTGCGAATAGACCCACTCGCCCTCGCCGAGCACCGTGGCGTCTCCGGCCGCGTTGCGCTTCAGCAGGGCGACGCACGCCTCGGCGCGCGTGCGTTCGCTGGCGAGTTCGGCCACGGCCTCCTGCCAGCTCATGGCGGGTTCCTGCGCGACGGCGCGAACCGGCGCAGCCGCGAGGGCGAGCAGGGCCAGTGCGATGATCCCCTGACGGCCTCCCCGCATCACATGTCCGCCACGAAGACGTTGCCGTCGAAGCGCGGGTCGATTCCGGGCGTCTGCCGCCCGCCGGTCAGTTCCGGCACCCGCCGGGTCACGTACTGCGTCAGTTCGAACATGCTGATCTCTCCATTCCCGTCCTGATCCGCTGCGGTGGTCAGCGCCTCGAGGATCGCCGCCGTGAAGGCGCCGTGGCCCCAGTCCGGGCTCTCGAGCGAGTCCTGATTGGCCGTCGACGAGGTGAGCAGCGCGATGTTCGGGCCGCGCATCAGGTCCCTGAGCCGGCTGCCGTCCGCCGCGATGCCGATGCCGCTGGTGGTGGTCGCGCCCGAGCGGCAGGCGTCGAGGAGGACAACCACCCGGCCGTAGTCCGCGAGCCGGGCGATCTCGCGCTGGAAGCGGGTGATCTCCAGCGCCGTGTCGCCGATGGTGACCGCGTCGCGGGCATCGACGTCGGATGGCAGAAGATAGAACATCCCGTCGTCGAGCATCGCACCGTGGCCCGAGAACTGCACGAGCGCCACGTCGTTGCCCCCGCCCAGCGCCATGTCCTCGCGCAGGGTGGCGAGCGCCCGCATGATGCCGCTGCGTGTCGCGTTCTTGTCCACCAGCACCTGCGTCCGCACCTGGGCATAGCGTCCCGACTGCGTGCGGTCGAGGACCCGGGCCAGGTCCCTGGCGTCCGCCGCGGCAAATTCGAGGTCGAGGTGGTCCGCACGCGCGCCGTAGTCCGCGACGCCGATCGTCAGCACGTGCAGCCGGGCCCCCGGGAGGACGCTGGTGCCGGTCCCCGCCATGATCAACTCCCGGATCTGCCGATACTCGGCGGCCGCCAGCGCCCCGAAGGTGCCGAGTTGCGGCAGCACCTGCTTCAGCACCTCGGGCCGCATGGTGTGCAGGATCTCCGATACGGGCACCGAGTCGCCGGCCGCGTCCCAGCCGCGGTTGACGTGCCAGCGCAGCACGGTGCGCGCGCCGCTCGTCGCCGCATAGATGCCGTCGGGAGTCCACAGCACCCAGTTGGTCCGGTCCGCCAGGGGAAAGAGCGCGAGAAGCTCGGTCCCGTCTTCCATGCGGAACCAGCGGATGGTCCCGTCGCCGAACGCCGCCACGGCGAGCCGACCGTCGCCGGAGACGTTCACCGCCCAGGCGGCGCCCGGTCCGGGACGGCGCCACAGCTCGACCCCCTCGCGATCGAAGGCGCGCAGGTTCCACTCGGTGCCGAGGATGAACCGCGCCCCGGTCGGCGCGATGGCGAGGCTGCGGGACACCTCGAACTCATCCGTGCCGAGCGGCCGGCCGAGCAGGCGGGGCTCGGTGCCCTGGTTCCAGCCGGTGATCCCGAGCGAGGTCTGGTCGGGCGGGGCGACCAGCCCGCCTTCGGCCGGACCGGCCAGCAGCTTCAGCGTCGCGACATCGAACCGGGCTGTCTCGCGACCGCCGCTCAGGTAGCCGAACTCCACCACGGTGCCGTCATCCGACACGGCGAGCGTCGCGTGCTGCTCGCGCGCGTCCATCTGCACCGGCAGGTGCTGCCAGCGCCGCTCGCCTCCCGCGGCGAGGCGCCCGATCCACGGATCGCCCGACGCGACGATGAGGTCGCCGCCCGGCAGCCCGCGCAGCGCGAGGATCGTGCCGCGCTCAGCCTCGAGCGAGCCCGCGCGGCCCTCCTCCCAGACGGCGATGCGGGCGACCCCGGACGCCAGGTGCTGGGTGCCGGCGGCATAGAGCGTGCGCCCGTCGGCAGACCACGCCACGTTGGGGAGATCGCCCGCCTCGCGCGTCCGGGGCCGGCGGCGCAGGCAGCGGCGCGAGCGTCGTCGCGTCGAAAAGCTCGACCAGCCCCACGCCGACATGGCCCACCGCGAGCCGCCGTCCGTCCGGGCTGAAGGCGATGCCGAAGGGCGTCGGCCCGCCGGCGCCGCTCTGGCGGAGCAGCGTCCCCGCGCGGTCGTAGAGGCGGATCCGCCCGTCGTAGGAGGTGGTGGCGAACCGCCCGTCCGGGGCGAAGGCGACGCCCTGCGCCGGCTTGCCGCCATGGTAGGCGGCGTCGCGCCGCACTTCCGTCCAACCGTCGGCGCCCCGGCCATAGAGCCGCATCCCGAAGCCGCCGCCCAGAGTCACGGCCAGCGCCTCGCCGTCCGGCGAGAAGGCCAGCCCGAGAACGACGTTCGGCAACCCGGCGAGCCGGCCGATCATCGCTCCGCTCGCCGCGTCGAACAGGTAGACCTGCTCCTCGGGGTCGCCTTCGGAGAAACGCATCCACCCGCCGGTGGCGATGATCGAACCGTCGGGCGAGATCGCGACCGCATAAGCCGCCCCCGCGCGCCCCTGCCCGCGCGGCAGGCGGATGGTGGTGCGCAGCATACCGGAGTTCCGCCGCCCAGACCCTGACCGTGCCGTCAAGCGAGGCGGTGACGGCCGTGCTGCCCGCCGCGTCCACGTCCATGTCGTTGATCGGGCGCCACGTGCATGCCGGGGTCGAGCACCAGCACCGGCTGGTCGATCAGCCCGCCGGCGTCCGCGAGCGCCGCCGGACCGATCAGCCACACCGCCAGGGCGAGGGCAAGCTGCCGGCACGTTCCCACGATTAGTCTCCGATCGGGCACAGACCCCGTCGCCAGCGTAACATCCGCGGGCCGGTCGCGCCATTTCCTTTCCGGCCGACCTCTCGCAAGGTGCATGATGCGACGGGCAAATTTGTGTTACACTCCGGCGAGCAGGGCCCCGCGCACGCCATCTTGCCTCGCGCTCCCCTGACATCGAGGAGTCTGCGATGTCCATCTTCAGATCGATTGCCGGCGTTTGCGCAGCCGGACCAGTCCTTTTCCTTCTGGCCTCCTGCGTGGTCGTTCCGGTCCCCGCTCCCGCCACCTCGACGGTCGTGCGCGCCCAGCCGGCGCCGCAGGCCACGGCAGCCGCGGCCCAGGCCGCGCCGAGGGCCTGCGCCGCCGACGAGATCCGGACCGCGTCGGGAGAGTGCCGGAATCGCGACCTGTACGAGGGTGGCAGCAGCGGCGGCGGTAGCGGTGGTGGCGGCTCAGGCGGTGGCAGTCCGGCGGTGGCGGTGGCGGTGGCGGCGGTGGTGACGGCGATTCCAGCTGGGGCGGCGGCTGAACCCTCACGGAGCGAGCGGCTGCATCTCCGCAAAGGTGGTGGGGATCAGTTCGGACACGGTGGGGTGGATGTGCACCGCCCGTAGCATCGTCTCGACCGGAGCGCCGGCATACATGAGGTCCAGCACCGCGTGCACCGCCTCGTCTCCCTCGATGCCCAGGATTGCCGCGCCGAGGATCTCGCGGGTGTCGGCGTCGGCGAGCACCTTGATGAAGCCCTGCGTCTCGCCCCTCTCCACCGCCCGGCTCACCCGGGTCATCGGGCGCTTGCCGACCAGCACGCGCCGGCCCGAGGCGCGCGCCTCCGCCTCGCTCATGCCCACGCGGCCGAGCGGCGGGTCGGTGTAGAGCGCATAGGCGGGCAGGCGGTCGGTCACCTTGCGGTCGCCGCCGTCGAGCAGGTTCGCCGCCACGATCTCGAAGTCGTTGTAGGCGGTGTGGGTAAAGCCGCCCCGGCCGTTGCATTCGCCGAGCGCCCAGATCCCGGGAACGCTGGTGGCCAGCCGGTCGTCGACCACGATGGTGCCGCGGCTGTCGGTTTTCACCCCCGCCGCCTCCAGCCCCAGGTCGTCGGTGTTGGGCTGCCGCCCCATGGCCAGCAGCACGTGGCTCCCGGTTTCCTCGGGCGCGCCCTCGGTGCAGGTCACCCCGACCCTCACGCCCTGGTCGGACGGGTGAAAGCGGATGCACTCCGCACCGGTGCGCACCCGTACGCCGTCGCGCTCCAGCACCGCGCGCACGGCGTCCGAGACGTCCGGGTCCTCGCGGCCGATCAGCCGCGGCCCCTTCTCGACGATCGTCACCTCGGCCCCGAAGCGCCGGAAGGCCTGGGCGAACTCCAGGCCGATGTATCCGCCCCCCACCACCACCAGATGCCCGGGCAGCACGTCGAGGGCGAGAAGATCGCTGCTGGTGAGGGTGGTCACGTCGCGCACCCCCGGCAGGTCGGGGACGGCGGCGCGGGCGCCGACATTGATGAAGACACGTTCGGCCGCGAGCACCGCATCGCCGACCGCGACTTCCTTCGGCCCGGTGAAGCGCGCCTGTCCCCGGATCAGGGTGACGCCCGGCACGCCAGCCAGCCAGTCGGCGAGCCCCTGCCGTCCCTCGAGGACGATGCGCCCGACGCGCGCCCGGACGGCGGCGAGGTCCACCGCGACCGGCCCGGCGGTCACGCCGAACTCGGCGGCGCGGCGCGCCATCGCCGCCACCCTGGCGCTCGCGATGAGCGTCTTGGTCGGGCGGCAGCCGGTGTTGATGCAGGTGCCGCCGAGATGCCGCCGCTCGATCAGCGCGACCCGGCGACCCGCGCCCGCCAGCCGCACCGCGAGCGAAGGCCCGGCCTGGCCGGCGCCGATGACGATGTCGTCGTAGACCTCGCTCATGTCGCCATCCCGACTGCGAGGAGGCCGAGGGCTATCGCCGCGGCATCCTCGAGGAAAGCGGCGGGGCGGTCCGAACCGAACGCGGCCGCGAGCCGCCCGCGCAGCGCGGCGCCGCCGAGGGTGCCCGCCACGGCGCCGATCGCGCCGGCGACCAGGCCGATCAGGGAGGCGCCGGCGAGCGCGCCGAGAATCGCGCCGCAGAAGCCGCCGGAGACGATCCGGCCGCCGAACTGCGTCGGCACCTTGCGGCTCGGCGTGCTCGGCAGCTGGTCGGTGACGTACTCGGCCAGGGCGAGCACGGTGAAGACGGCCAGCGCCCACCCCGAGCCCATGAAGGCGGCCCAGGTCGGCGAGAGGTCGATCCAGCCGAGCCAGGCGCCCCAGGCCACCGCCGCCGGCGCCGTCATCGTCCGCGAACCGGCCACGACGCCGATCAGAAATGCCACGAGAACGGTCATCTCAATCCTCAGCCAGGGTGGGGAAGCGCTTGCAGGGCGACTCCAGGTGAGCCTAGCGCCGCGCTTCAGAAAGCGAAACCGCGTGGCTTGCGCCGTCACTCCGCTTCGATGCCTTCGAGGGCGGCGGCGAGTTGGCAGCGAGAACTTGGCCGAGGCGACCGGGAGGGTGCGGCCGCGGAGTTGCCCGAGCAGGAGAAGCCCGGGCGGCATGTCGCGGACCGAGATCTCGCGCACCACGAGCCTGGGATCGCGCGACGGGCGCAGGCCGATCGGGAATCTCGAAGCCGACGACACGCTCGTAGAGCACGTACTGCCGCATCATCTCGAAGCTGTCCGCCTCGACCACCGGGTTGAGCTGGCGCGCGCGGCCGCGGGTGGCGAGTTCGAGGAGATGCCGCACGCCGTATTCCTGCGACGGGGCGATGTGGGGTACGTCGAGGCAGTCCCGCAGGCGCAGATCCGGCTTGCTCGCCAGCGGGTGATCGGCCGCCATCACCGCGCAGACCGGCTGCGGGATCGCCTTTATGACCTCGAAGTCGGCGAGATAGACCGGCTCGAAGACGAGCGCGAGGTCGCTCGAGAAGGTGTTGAGGTCGCGCTCGGCCGATGCCCGGTCGCGCACCCGGACCGAGAAGGTCACCCCGGGATGCTCGGCGCGGTAGCGAGAAATCGCATCGGGCAGGAAGATCGGGTTCAACGCCTGGCTGCAGGCGATGGTGACATGCCCGCGCCGCTCGCCGGAGAGGTCGGCGACCTGGCCGCGGATGCGCTCGAGGTCGGTCATCTGGCTGCGGATGTGCTGCATCAAGAGCTCGCCCGCCGGATTGAGCCGCACCCCGCGCGGCACCCGCTCGAAGATCTGCGAGCCGAATTCCGCCTCGAAGCCCTGGATTCGCCGGTTAAGCGCCGAGGAGGTGATGTTCATGTCCTCCGCCGCGCGACGGATGGACCCTGCCCGCGCCACGTCCTGAATCAGGCGAAGTGTCTGCAAGTGTCTCATCGGGTCTCACCTATCTCCAAGCGCTGCGCTGGACGCAGCATTCCGATGAAATCTTAGCATTGGAAGTCAGCGGAGCGAAACCGGTAGGTTCGTCCGGTCAGCGGCATGGAGAAACGGCCCGGCATGGCGGACGGCGTAAGCGACGATGCGTGACCTCGCCTTCACATTGTCTGCGCTTCGCGCCGCCTATGCCGCGGGGGCCAGCCCCGTGGACGTTCTCGCCGAGGTTCACCGCCGCATCGCCGACGCGGGCGACCCGGGCATCTTCATCCACCTGATCGATCTCGACACCACGCTCGCGGCTGCGGCAGTCGCTGGGGGAGGTTCCTGACCCTGCGCGCCCGCTCTGGGGCATCCCCTTCGCCGTCAAGGACAACATCGACGTCGCCGGCTGCCCGACAACGGCGGCGTGCCCGGCCTTCGCCTACGCGGCCGCAGAGGACGCTGTCGTGGTCGCTCGCCTGCGGGCGGCGGGCGGCATCCCGATCGGAAAGACCAACCTCGACCAGTTCGCCACCGGCCTCGTCGGCGTACGCACGCCGTTTCCGGTGCCGCGAAACGCCCTCGACCCGGCCATCGTGCCGGGTGGGTCTTCATCAGGATCGGCCGTCGCGGTGGCGCGGGGCCTCGTGACCTTCGCCCTCGGGACCGACACCGCGGGGTCCGGCCGGGTGCCCGCCGCGCTCAACAACATCGTCGGGCTGAAGCCCTCGCTGGGGGCGATCTCCACCCGGGGCGTGGTGCCGGCCTGCCGCACGCTCGACACCGTCTCGATCTTCGCGCTCACCGTCGACGACGCCTGGGAGGTCTTCCGCACCGCCGCCGGCTTCGACGCCGCCGATCCCTACGCCCGCCGCGTGGCCGTGGGCCCCCTCGGCGCCGCGCCGCCGCACCCGGCGATCGGCATTCCCGACCGCGGCTCGCGCCGGTTCTTCGGCGACGCGGCGCAGGAACGCGCCTTCGATGCGGCCTGCGAAGCACTCGAGGCGCTGGGCGCGCGCCTGGTCGAGACCGACTTCGCACCCCTCTACGCCGTGGCCGAGATGCTCTACGCCGGCGCCTGGGTCGCCGAGCGGCACGCGGTGCTGGAGCCCCTCCTCGCCAGCGACCCCGACGCCGTCAATCCGGTCGTGCGCAAGATCGTCAGCGCCGCGACCGGCCTCACCGCGACCGACGCCTTCCGCGGCTTCTACCGCCTGGAGGAACTCCGCGCCGAGACCGCCCCCCTGATCGACGCAGTCGACATGCTCTGCGTCCCGTCGATCCCGACCTTCTATTCGCTCGAAGACCTGGCCCGCGACCCGATCGGCCCGAACGCACGGCTCGGCACCTACACCAACTTCGTCAACCTCCTCGGCCTCTGCGGACTGGCGGTCCCGCTCCCGCCGCGGCCCGACGGGCGGCCGGGCAGCGTCACCCTCCTCGCCCGCGCCGGCCGCGACGCGCTCCTCGCCAGCCTCGGCCGCCAGCTCGAACGGCAGGGCGCCGCACGCCCTCGGCGCCACCGGCTGGGCGCCGCCGCCGCTCGCCGAACTCGCCCCCGCGGCGGGCGCCGACGAGATGGAGATCGTCGTCTGCGGCGCGCACATGTCCGGCCTGCCGCTCAACCACGAACTGGTCCGCCTCGGCGGCCGCTTCCTGCGCGAGGCGCGGACCGCCCCGGTCTACCGCCTCTACAGCCTGGCCGGCGGCCCGCCGCGGCGGCCGGGCATGGTGCGCGCCTCCGACGGCAAGGGGGCGGCGATCCACGTCGAGGTCTGGGCGCTGCCCCGCGCGGCCTTCGGCGACTTCCTGGCGGGCGTCCCGGCGCCCCTGTCCATCGGCACCGTCACCCTCGCCGACGGCACCGCCCCCAAGGGCTTCCTCTGCGAGCCGGCCGGCACGCTCGGCGCCACCGACGTGAGCGCGATCGGCGACTGGCGGCGGGTGATCGCGGAGCACGCGGCGTGACCGCCCGCTCAGGCCCCGAGGCTCACATGCGCCGCGGCGATGCGCCAACCCTCGGGCCGGCGCACCCAGACCTGGGTCTGCGCCCCGCGCTTGCCCGACCCGAGGCGGCGGTACTCGGCCGTCGCCACCCCGACGTCGGCGCCGAGCGGCAGGACATCCACCCGCAGCAACTCGCGCGCCAGATCCGCCGGGTCGCGGCCACGGCGGAAGGCGGAGATCGCCTCGAAGCCGTAGAGCCCGCCCTCGGTCATCATCCGCACCGCCCGCGGATCCTCCCAGAAGAACCCGGTCAGCGCCGCCACGTCGTTGCCGACCAGCGCCGCCTCGTAGGCGTCGAACGCCGCCCGGATCTCCGCCGCAACCCCGTCTCCGTCGAAGCCGTCCATCGTGCCGCCTCCCCCGCCTCGCCTCTCATAGCCACTCGCCGCGCCCTGCGCAAAGGCCTGCCGCAGCGCGCCCCGGCACCTTCCCGAAAGGAACCGCCCCCATGAGCGAAGTCTCCCTTCCCGCCGAGCCCGACGCCATCCGCTTCCGCCCGGCGCGGACCGCGCTTCTCATCATCGACATGCAGCGCGACTTCCTGGAGCCCGGCGGCTTCGGCGAGACGCTCGGCAACGACGTGAGCCTGCTCCAGCGGGCCGTGGGCCCCTGCGCCCGCGCCCTCGGCCGCGGCGCGCGAGGCCGGGATGCTGGTCATCCACACCCGCGAGGGCCACCGCCCCGACCTCTCCGACGCGCCACCGGCCAAGGTCGCCCGCGGCGCGCCGTCCAAGCGCATCGGCGATCCCGGTCCCATGGGCCGGATCCTCGTCCGCGGCGAGCCGGGGCACGACATCGTGGCGGCACTCTACCCGGCCGAGGGCGAGCCGGTGATCGACAAGCCCGGCAAGGGCGCCTTCCACCAGACCGACCTCGAGCAACTGCTGCGCAACAACATGATCGACACGCTGATGGTCTGCGGCGTCACCACCGAGGTCTGCGTCCACACCACCATCCGCGAGGCCAACGACCGCGGCTACCGCTGCGTGGCGCTGGCCGACGCCTGCGCCTCCTACTTCCCGGAATTCCACCGCATGGGCCTCGAGATGATCAAGGCCCAGGGCGGCATCTTCGGCTGGGTCAGCGATGCCTCCGCCTTCTCCGACACCCTCCGCACCGCCGCCCGCGCGGCCTGAACCTCTGGAGAGCCCCATGCAGACCGCAGCCTCACCGGACTTTTCGCCCAAGCTCTGGACACCCGGAGACTGGAACGCCTTCTTCGGCTTCGGCACCAACATCCTCGTCAACCTCCTGGTGCTGACCGGCCTGCTGCAGTTCGTGCTGCAGATGCCGACCGACATCATCTTCGGGCGCATCCTGCCCGCGCTCGGCCTGATGATGTTCCTCTCCACCGCCTACTACGCCTGGCTCGCCTACCGGCACGCCAAGATGACCGGGCGCGACGACGTCTGCGCGCTGCCCTCGGGCATCAGCGTGCCGCACATGTTCGTCGTCACCTTCGTGATCATGCTGCCCATCGCGACGATGACCGGCGATCCGATCCGCGGCTGGGAGGCCGGCCTCGTCTGGGTGTTCTTCCAGAGCTTCATCCTGATGGTCGGCGGCTTCATCGCCCCCTACATCCGGCGCGTGACGCCGCGGGCGGCGCTGCTCGGCACCCTCGCGGGCGTGTCCATCGCCTTCATCTCCATGCGCCCGGCGCTCGAGATGTTCATGAACCCGGTGATCGGCGTGGTGTGCCTCGCGATCATCCTCGCCGCCTGGTTCGGCGGCGTGCGCTATCCGCGCGGCATCCCGGCCGGACTCGTCGCCATCGCCTTCGGCATGCTCATCGCCTGGGGCGCGGCGGGGCTCGGCACTGCCGGGCACCGGCATGAGCCTCGGCGGGCTCGCGGCGGCCTTCTCGAGCTTCGGCTTCTCCTTCCCGGTGCCGGCGATCGACCATGTGTTCGGCGGCTTCGAGTTCCTCGGCATCATCCTCGTCACCGCCATCCCCTTCGGCATCTACGACCTCGTCGAGGCCATGGACAACGTGGAGAGCGCCGAGGCGGCGGGCGACCACTATCCGACCACCCGCGTGCTGACCGCCGACGGCGTCGTCAGCCTGATCGGCTGCCTGATGGGCAACCCGTTCATCAACGCGGTCTACATCGGCCACCCGGGCTGGAAGTCCATGGGCGGACGCATCGGCTACTCGCTCGCCGTCGGCGTCATGGTGATCCTGCTCTGCTGGTTCGGGATCATCGCCGTGCTCCTGGCGCTGGTGCCGGTGGTCGCCATCTCGCCGATCCTGCTCTACATCGGCATGCTGATCGGGGCGCAGGCGTTCCAGACCACGCCGCTCACCCATGCGCCGGCAATCGTCCTCGGCCTCCTGCCGCACCTCGCGGCCTGGGCCAAGACGCTGATCGACGGCACGCTCGGCGCGGCCGGCGTGCAGATGACGCCGGAGCTGATGGCCGGGATGGCGCAGAACGGCGTGCTCTACCACGGGCTCGAGATCTTCGGCTCGGGCGCGATCCTCACCGGCCTCATCCTGGCGGCGGTGGCGGTCTTCGTCATCGAGCGGAAGTTCGAGATGGCGGCGATCTTCGCCTTCGCCGGCGCGGTGCTGACCTTCTTCGGCTTCATGCACGGCGAGGCGGTCGGCCTCGGCGTGACGCCGTCGGTGGCGGCGGCCTACGTGCTGGTCGCGATCTTCCTCTATGGCTGCGCCCGCTTCGAGCCGGCGAGAGGCCGAGGCGGAGATCCCGTCCCCGTCGGCAGTTCCGGCCGAGTAGGGCTGCTTCGTCCGATCACGACGCCTATATCGACGCGGCGTCGGCGCTTCTCGATCTCGAGATCGCCGACGCCTGGCGGCCCGGGGTGACGCGGTTCCTCGGGCTCGCCGCCGGGATGGCCGCACTCCTCGACACGGTCGCGCTCGACGACGGCGCGCTCGACCTCGCGCCGGTCTACCTGCCGCCCGACCTCGAGCCGAGGGAAGCCCGCATGAACGACCCGCTCAGCCCCTGGGCCAGCGCCGCCGAGATCGCCAGCGCCGTCGGCGGCGGCGCGACCACCGCCTCGGCCGTGGCCGAGACGACGCTCGCGCGGATCGCCGCTCTCAACCCCGACCTCAACGCCTATACCGACGTGACCGCCGAGCGGGCGCTGGACGAGGCCGCCCGTGTCGACGCCCGACATCGCCAGCGGCGCGCCCCCCGGGCCGCTGGCGGGCGTCCCTTTCGCGGTGAAGAACCTCTTCGACGTGGCCGGCCTGCCCACCCGGGCCGGCTCGAAGATCAACCGCGACCGCGCTCCCTCCACCCGTGACGCAGCGCTGATCGAGCGGATGTGCGCCGCCGGCGCGGTGCTGGTCGGAGCGCTCAACATGGGCGAATACGCCTACGACTTCACCGGCGAGAACGTGCACGACGGCGCCTGCCGCAACCCGCACGACCCCGGCCGGATGAGCGGCGGATCGTCCTCCGGCTCCGGCGCGGCCACTGCCGCCGGCATCGCGCCGATCTCGCTCGGGTCCGACACCAACGGCTCGCTGCGGGTGCCCGCCTCGCTCTGCGGCGTCTTCAGCCTCAAGCCCACCTACGGCCGGCTCACCCGCGCCGGCACCTTTCCCTTCGTGGACAGCCTCGACCATCTCGGACCGCTGGCGCGCACGGCGCGCGACACCGCGCTCGCCTACGACGCGCTCCAGGGCCCCGATCCGGCCGATCACGCCTGCGCCGACCGCCCGGCCGAGCCGGTGACGCCCGCGCTCGACCGCGGCGTCGGCGGGCTCCGCGTCGGAGTCCTCGGCGGCTGGTTCCGCGAGCTCTCGCAGGAGACGGCGCGGGCCGCGGTGACGCGAGGCCGCCCAGGCGATGGGCGAGACCGCCGAACTGCACACCGTCCGGCTCGACGCCGCCGAGGCCGGCCGCGCGGCCGCCTATCTCATCACCGCCAGCGAAAGCGCCGCCTTCCATCTCGACCGGCTGCGCACCCGCGCCGCCGACTTCGAGCCGGAAATCCGCGACCGCTTCCTCGCCGGCGCACTCCTGCCCGCCGCGTGGGTCAGCCGCGCCCAGCGCGTGCGCCGCTGGTGGCTCGAACAGGCGCTCGCCGCCTTCCGCGGCGTCGACCTCCTGCTCGCGCCGGCCACCCCCTGCCCGGCGCCGCGCGCGGGCGAGAAGGTGCTGGAACTCGGCGACCGCCGGCTGCCGCTCCGCCCGAGCCTCGGGCTGCTCGCGCAGCCGTTCTCCTGCATCGGCCTGCCGGTCACCACCGTGCCGGTCTTCGCCCCGGGCGACGCCCCCATCGGCGTCCAGCTCATCGCCCCCCCGTGGCGCGAAGACCTCTCCCTGCGCGCCGCCGCCTTCCTGGAAGCCCAGGGCATCGCCGTCGCCCACCAGCCCATTCCCATGGCCGAAGCGGTACGGAAGGAGGCCGTCCATCACGGCTGATACGGCCGCCGTGTGATCGCTCGCGTTAACCGCCCGTAAAAAAGTGGCAAGCCGGTTTCCAGCCCGATTCCAGCCGCCTTCCAGCCCGGATTTTTCTCGCCGTTCCAAAGGGATGACCGCCGCCCGAGGCGCGCGAGCGTCAGATCCGTATCAGATGGTTGTCGAACGCCAGATCCGGCAGCCGCACCACGTCGCTCCCCGCCGCCGCCGTGCCGCGGGTCAGAAACAGCCCCTCTCCCGTCGAGCAGGCAAACCCGCTAACCCCCGCCGCCACACCGCAAATATCGGTCGCCTCGACCACCTCGACCGCCTCCCGCGTCTCGAGGTCGAACACCAGCATCATGTTCCCCCGCGGCGCCGTGAACGCCGCCAGCCGCCCGTCGTCGGTCACCGCCACGCTGCCCGCATACCCCCGCGTCCGCCGCTGCACCCCCGCCTCCGCCGCCAAAGTCTCCAGCCCCCCGCCCCCGCCCGATGCACCGCCAAAAGCGGCGGCGCCTCCAGCTCCGAGCCCTGCCACTGCAACGCCGCCGCCAGCGTCCCGTCCTTCCCGGCGGCGATGTGCCGGATGGACAGGAGCCGCAGCGCCGGCGGCAACGCCAGCACGTCGAGCAGGGCCCCCGTCCCGGCGTCCACATAGGCGAGGTTCGACTGCATGGTCGCGAGGTTCAGCGCCGCCCGCCCCGACGTCGGGTCGGTCTCGATCCCGCCGTTGGCCACGGCGAGGCGCAGCCCGTCCGGCATCAGCCGCACCTCGTGCGGCCCCGAGCCGCCGGTCGAAACCTCGCCCACCCGCCGATAGCCGTCCCCGGCGTCCCAAATCCCGAGCAGCCCCGATCCGTCCGCGATCAGGTTCTCGGTGGTGAAGAGCAGCCCCCCGTCGGCGGTGAACGCCCCGTGCCCGAAGAAATGCCGGCCCTCCGGCGAATGCAGCCGCGCCACCTCGCGCCCCTCGGCGCAGTCGATGACCAGCGCGAAGGTCCCCGGACGCCGCGCGAAGGCCACCGCCTCCGGCCGCGCCGGATGCGCCGCCGCGGCATGCCCCCGGTCGGGAAGCGGCAGCCGGAAGCATTCCTCACCCGCCGCCGTCAGCCCGATCAGGCAATACCCTCCGTCCGGCAGCCCCGCCGCCGCCAGGTAGTCCGGCCCCCCCGCCGCGGCCCAGCCGATCGCCGGCATCAGCCCGATGGTGCCGACCCCCGCCGCTCCGCGCAGGAAGGTCCGCCGCGTCGTCTTGCCCTCGCTCATGCTCAATCTCCGTCCAACGCGTTGAACCCGCTCGTCACGCCGATCCCCGGGCCGACGTGTTCGGCGATTTCGGCCTCCACGTGCCGGATCGCTCCCTGCAGCGCCTCGACCCGGATTCGCCCCTGCGTGGTGGCCACCGCCGCGTCGATCGGCTCGCCCACCCGCGTGACCGCCGCCAGCGCCGCGTCGAAGCCCGCGTCGACCGCGTTCGCCGCCTCGGCGCCGATCGCCGGCCCGAACACGTCCCCGGCGAAGCTGCGCAGCGTGACGAGCGACATGTTCACGTTGCGGAGCGAGCGTCCCGACCGCCAGGCCTCGGCCCGCCGCGGCTGCGGCCGCTCGAACGTCCCCATCGGCCGCCCCAGCCGCAGGTCGATGTCCGCCTGCAGCGCCTCCGTCAGCGCCGTGTAGAGCGCCTTGCTCAACTCCTCCGGCGCGAAGTAGACCGGATTGTCGGCCGCACCCGCGCTCGTCAGGATCCCCGCCCACGGATCCTCCCAGCGCGCCAGCATCCCCGCCGCCGTGGCCTCCATGTCGCGCGTGATCGCGACCAGCAGCCGGCAGCGGTAGCTCCCGGCTTCGACCGGCACAGCGCCCGGATCGAACAGCAGCCAGTCGAGCGCGAAGAACCCGCGCCCGGCGACCGACAGGCCGGCGAATGCGGCCGGGTCGTCCACCACCGGGTCCTCGGCGTCGATCATCGCCTGCAGTGTCCGCGGCGTGGAGCCCTTGGTGTCCGGCCAGAACGCCATCGCGAAGCCGGCGTTGTCCTCGGCGACCGGCCCGAAGCGGAACGCCTCGACGCCGATCCAGGCGTCGAAAGCGTCGTCGTACCCCGTCACGACCGGCCCCCGCTCGATCGGCCCCGCGCCGGCGCAGGCGCCCTCCGCCGCCGCCGCCAGCGCCGCGGTCTCCTCCACCAGCCGCTCGAACCCCGGCAGGATCGTGCCGTTCAGCGCCCGCTCCGCCAGCGCCGCATGATCCGTCGCGGCCGCCGCGGCGAGCGGCGCAAGCGCCAGCATCCCGGCAAGAAGGCCGGCCCGCATCAGAGCGACTCCAGGAACGCGATCAGCGCGTCCCGCTCGTCCTTGGGCAGCCCGACGACGCGGTCCCGCGCAGCCTGGGCTTCGCCGCCATGCCAGAGCACCGCCTCGAGCAGGCTCCGCGCCCGCCCGTCGTGCAGGTAGGTCGCCTGCCCGGTGACGGTTTCGGTCAGCCCGATCCCCCACAGCGGCGCCGTCCGCCACTCGTTCCCGCTGGCCACCGCCTCAGGCCGCCCGTCGGCCAGCCCTTCGCCCATGTCGTGCAGCAGCATGTCGGTGTAGGGCCAGATCAGCTGGAAGCTCTGCTCGGGCTGGTCCGCCAGCCGGTCGGTGACGAACTTGGGCTGGTGGCACGCCGCGCAACCCGCCGTATAGAACACCCGCTTCCCCTCCAGCACCCGGGCGTCGTCCACCCCCCGCCGCGCCGGCACCGCCAGGTTGCGGCTGTAGAAGGTCACGAGGTCCAGCACCTGGTCGTCCGCCTCCGGCGCGCCGCCGTCCGGATGCGCCCGGCACAGCGGTTCGGCGGCAGTGCAGTCGCCCCATCCCTCGGGATGAAGCGCCGTCGAGATCCCGACGTCTCCGGCGAACGCCGCCGCCGCCTGGTCGCGGATCGTCGGCTCCCCCGCCTTGAGGCCGAACCGCCCCAGCATCGGCCGCGCTTCCGCATGCGACCACACCCGGTTCGCCCTCCCGCTGATCCCGTCCCCGTCACGGTCCTCCGGATCCGCCAGCGCCAGGATGTCCGCCTCCGGCACCGCCTCGAGCAACCCCAGCCCGATCATCTGCGGGGCCACCCTCGGCGAGATCTGCACCTCCGGGCTGATCGGCCCGTATGCCAGATCCACCGCCCGGTAGCTCGGGCGCCGGAGCGTCACCACCGCGCCGTCGGCGAGCGTCACCGGCACCGGCTCGTAGGCGATCTCCATCCGCCCCTCGGCCGGCACCCCCGGCACCCCGAAGTTCTGCAACTGCCCGCCATAGGTCGGCTCGGGCAGGCTGGCGAGATACCCTTCGATCCCGGCCAGCGCCTCGGGCAGATCGTCCGCGTGCCCGGGCACCGACAACCGCAGGAACATCCCCACGGCCGGGTCGTCCGGCCCGGTCGGCGGATGCCCGCGTCCGTCCTTCAGGTGGCAGGACTGGCACGACCGCGCGTTGAACAGCGGCCCCAGCCCGTCCGACACCCGCGTCGAAGCCGGCGCCGTCACCCACAGCTTGCGGAAGAGACCGTTGCCCACCTTGAAGTCGAGCTCGCGCTCGAACGACATGTTGGCGCTCGAGAGCGAGAAGGCGTTGGCATCCATCGGCCCCTCCGAGGTCGCGGCCCCTCCCGGCCGCGCCTCGAACTTCTCGGGCGCGTCGAACCGCTCGGTCGGCCGCGTCACCGCCTCGACCCGCGCCGCCTCCTCCGCCGTGCGCGGGATGACCACCGCGGTTGCGGCGGCGGCCAGAACGCCGGGCCAGAGCGCCAGTGCGAATGCCAGGTGGCGCATTCTGCCTACTGGAACACCGCCTCCGGATTGTCGAGGCTGTCGGAACCCTCGAACGCCACGTCAGACAGCTCGAGCGCCGCCACCGCCCGCTCGATCGAGCGCGTCTGCGCGACCAGCGCCTCGATGGCGCCCATCACCAGCGCCTCGCCCGCGGCATTGCCGGTGGCGAGCAGCTGGTCATAGTGCGTCCCCGCCTCGCCCGCCGCCTTGATGGCGCCCAGCGCCAGCACCGAGTTGGCGAGCGCGCCGCGAAGCTCCGCGTCCAGCGCCGGATCCGCTTCCGCCACCAGCTCGGACACCGACGGCCCCTCCACCACGCTGCCGTCGGTCCGCACGTAGCGCCCGAGATAGACGTTCCTCACACCCACGCCGTCGTAGAAATGGCTGTTGTAGGTGTTGTCCGAGAAGCAGTCGTGCTCCTCCTCCGGGTCGTGCAGCATGAGCCCCAGCCGCATCCGCTCACCCGCCTGCTCGCCGTAGCTGAGGCTGCCCATGCCGGTCAGCACGGCGGCGATGCCGACGTCGGGGTCGACCGTCACGTTGGAACGCGCCGGGCCTCCCTCGGCCCATTGGGCGGTGATCCACTCCAGATCGGAAATCAGCAGATCCGTCGCCGCCTTCAGGTACGCCGCCCGCCGGTCGCAGTTCCCGCCGGTGCAGGCGTCCCCCGCCGCATAGTCGGTCCAGGGCCGGTTGCCTGCGCCCGGCCCGACGCCGTTCAGGTCCTGCCCCCAGAGCAGGAACTCGATGGCGTGATACCCGGTGGCCACGTTCAATTCGATAGCGTCCGCTTCCTGCAGCGTGCTTTCCAGAAGTTCGGGCGTGATCTGGGCGGCGTCCACCGTCCCGCCCGAGAGCGTGAAGCTCGGGTTCGCGATCACGTTCAGCGCGGCGTAGGGGTTCTCGTCCGTCGCCCCGCCGTAGCCTGCGTCGACGTAGTCGATCAGCCCCTCGTCCAGCGGCCAGGCGTTCACCTTGCCCTCCCACTCGTCGACGATCGGGTTGCCGAAGCGGAAGACCTCGGTCTGCTGGTAGGGCACCCGCAACTCGATCCACGCCGCCCGCGCCGCGAACAGCGCCTCCGCCGAAGGCGACGCGATCAGCGCATCCACCGCCGCCCCGAGGCGTTGGGCGGTCGTGAGCAAATCGCCGTATCCCGCCGCTGCGATGTCGGCATAGTTCTCCAGAACCGCCGCGCGATCCGCCCCCCAGGCCGGGGCCGTCACCGCCATGGCTGCCGTAGCCATCAGTCCGATAAGCCTCGTCATCGCATCCCCCTGCCGTCAGGCTGTCCACCGTTTCGCGGCGGAGCATAATTCCGACCAATTGAGTCGGAAACCCCTTAACCAACCAATTTTGTCAGAAATCCACCGCTCGGCAGCGCTGTTCGCGCAAAACGCGTGCATCGCGTTAACAGCCCGTAAAGAAGTGGCAAGCCGGATTCCAGCCGGATTCCAGCCGCCTTCCAGCCCGGAGTTTTCTTACCGTTTCCAAAGGGTTGACCGGAGATCGGACCAGCCATCAGTTCCCGAGGATCCCCGGCAACCTCAGCCCGTTCTCCCGCGCACAGTCGAGGGCGATCTCATACCCCGCATCCGCGTGCCGCATCACGCCTGTCGCGGGATCGTTCCACAGCACCCGCGCGATCCGCGCGTCCGCCGCCTCGGTCCCGTCGCAGCAGATCACCATCCCCGAGTGCTGGCTGAACCCCATCCCCACCCCGCCGCCGTGGTGCAGGCTCACCCACGTCGCCCCGCTGGCGCAGTTCAGCAGCGCGTTCAGCAGCGGCCAGTCGCTCACCGCGTCGGACCCGTCCGCCATCGCCTCGGTCTCCCGGTTCGGGCTCGCCACCGACCCCGAATCGAGATGATCCCGCCCGATCACCACCGGTGCCTTCAGCTCTCCCGTCCGTACCATTTCGTTGAACGCCAGCCCCAGCCGATGCCGCTGTCCAGCCCCACCCAGCAGATCCGCGCCGGCAACCCCTGGAACGCGATCCGCTCCCGCGCCAGGTCCAGCCACGCGTGCAGGTGCGGATCGTCCGGGATCAGCTCCTTCACCTTCGCGTCGGTCCGCCAGATGTCCTCGGGGTCCCCCGAGAGCGCGCACCACCGGAACGGGCCGATCCCGCGGCAGAAGAGCGGCCGGATGTACGCCGGCACGAACCCCGGAAACGCGAACGCGTCCGCCAGCCCCTCCTCCAGCGCCATCTGCCTGATGTTGTTGCCATAATCGACCGTCGGCACACCGAGCCGCCAGAAGTCGACCATCGCCGCCACATGCAGTTTCATCGACGCCCGCGCCGCGCGCTCCACCGCCTTGGGGTCGCTCTCCCGCTTCGCCCGCCACTCCGCCATCGTCCAGCCCTTCGGCAGGTAGCCGTTGATCGGATCGTGGGCGCTGGTCTGATCGGTGACGATGTCCGGCCGCACCCCCCGCCGCACCAGCTCGGGAAAGACGTCGGCCGCGTTCCCGAGCAGCCCCACCGACTTCGCCTCGCCGGCGGCGGTCCAGCGGGCGATCATCGCCAGCGCCTCGTCGAGCGTCTCCGCCTTCTCGTCGAGGTACCGCGTCCGGAGCCGGAACTCGATCAACTCCGGGTTGCACTCCACCGCCAGGCAGGACGCCCCGGCGAACACCGCCGCCAGCGGCTGCGCCCCGCCCATGCCCCCGAGGCCCGCGGTCAGGATCCACCTGCCCTTCAGCGACCCGCCATAGTGCTGCCGCCCCGCCTCGGCAAACGTCTCGAACGTCCCCTGCACGATCCCCTGGCTGCCGATGTAGATCCAGGACCCCGCGGTCATCTGGCCGTACATCATCAGGCCCTTGCGATCGAGCTCGTGAAAGTGGTCCCACGTCGCCCAGTGCGGCACCAGGTTGGAGTTCGCGATCAGCACCCGCGGCGCATCCGCGTGCGTCCGGAACACCCCCACCGGCTTGCCCGACTGCACCAGCAGCGTCTCGTCCGCCTCCAGCGTCTTCAGCGTCGCGACGATCCGGTCGAAATCCTCCCAGGTCCGCGCCGCCCGCCCGATCCCGCCATAGACCACCAGCTCGTGCGGGTTCTCCGCCACGTCCGGATGCAGGTTGTTCATCAGCATCCGCATCGGCGCCTCGGTCAGCCACGATCTTCGCCGTGATCTCCGGCCCGGTCGGCGGATAGACGTCGCGGGTGTTCTTGCGCGCATCGTTCATGTGTCGCTCCGAAGCTCGGGCGCCAGCGCCGCCAATGTCTCGAGAATGCCGCCCAGATGCCCCCGCAACCGATCGCGCCCGCTCCGCGTCCAGCGCCCAGGGCGGCGCTTCCGCCGGCAGGTAGGTCGACTGCGCCAGCTCCATCTGCACCGCGTGCACGCCCTCTGCCGGCCGACCATAGTGCCGCGTCGTCCACCCGCCCTTGAACCGCCCGTTCGCCACATAGCTCAACCCCGTCGCCGCCCGGCACCCCGCCAGAACCGCCGCCTCCACCGCCGGCGCGCAGCTCTGCCCATCCGCCGTGCCCACGTTCAGGTCGGGCAGCGTCCCCTCGAAGAGGAACGGAATCTCGCTGCGGATAGAGTGGCAGTCGTAGAGGATCGCCACCCCATGCAGCGCCCGCACCCGCTCGATCTCCGCGCCGAGCGCGGCGTGATAGGGCGCGTGCCACGCCGCGGTGCGCGCCGCGATCTCCTCCGGCCCGGGCTCCTCCCCCTCGCGCCAGATCGCCCGCCCGTCGAAATCCGTGACCGGGCAGAGGCCGGTGGTGTTCCGCCCCGGATAGAGGCTCGCGTCGTCCGGTCCCCGGTTGGCGTCAATGAGGTAGCGATGGAACCCTGCCCGCACGGTGGTCGCCCCCGGCAGCAGCCCTGCATAGAGCTCGTGCACGTGCCAGTCCGTGTCGGCCAGCTGACGCCCGACATCGTTCAGCCGCGCCGCCACCGCCTCCGGCAGCCACGTCGACGTATGAGGCAGCCCCAGGATCACCGGCCCCTCGCCCCGCACCACCTCGACCGGCTTCATGCCCCGAGCTCCGGAAACGCCGCGCCCGACGCCTGCAGAAGCGCCCCCTCCCGCACCAGCTGCGCCGCCGCCTCCAGATCGGGCGCGATGAAGCGATCCTCGCCCAGCGCCGGCACCGCCTGTCGAAGCCGCGCCAGCGCCGCCGCCAGCGCCGCGCTGGTGGCCAGCGGCGCGCGGAACTCGATGCCCTGGGCGGCGCAGAGCGCCTCGATCCCGAGAATTCGCTCCAGGTTCGCCACCATCGGCATGAGCCGCCGCGCCCCGTGCGCCGCCATCGACACGTGATCCTCCTGGTTGGCGCTCGTCGGCGTCGAGTCGGTGGAGCAGGGGTCGCCAGGTGCTTGTTCTCGCTCATCAGCGCCGCGCTGGTGACCTCCGCGATCATGTAACCGGAGTTCAGCCCGGGGTTGGCGGTCAGAAAGGGCGGCAGGTCGTGGGAAAGCGTCGGATCGACCATCAGCGCCACCCGCCGCTGGGCGATCGCGCCGATCTCCGCCACGGCGAGCGCCATGATGTCCGCCGCGAAGGCCACCGGCTCCGCGTGGAAGTTGCCCCCCGAGACGATGCCGTCCGCCAGAACCAGCGGATTGTCCGTGGCCGCGTTCGCCTCCACCTCCAGCGTCGCCCCGGCCCCGCGCAGGAGGTCCAGCGCCGCGCCCGTCACCTGCGGCTGGCAGCGGATGCAGTAGGGGTCCTGTACCCGCGTGTCGCCGTCGCGGTGGCTCTCGCGGATGGCCGACCCGGCCATGATCGCCCGCATCACCGCCGCCGCCTCGATCTGCCCGCGATGGCCGCGCAGCGCGTGGATCTCGGCCCTGAGCGGCGCGGTCGACCCCATGATCGCATCCGTCGACATCGCCGAGATCAGGAGCGCGTTCTGCCCCGCCCGCCACGCCCCGAACAGCCCCGCCAGCGCCCACGCGGTGGAGAACTGCGTGCCGTTGATGAGCGCGAGCCCCTCCTTCGCCGCCAGCGCGATGGGCGCGAGGCCGGCGGCCCGCAGCGCCGCCGCACCGGGCAGCACCGCGCCTCCCACCTCCGCCTCGCCTTCGCCGAGCATCACCGCCGCCATGTGCGCCAGCGGGGCCAGATCGCCGCTCGCCCCCACCGATCCCTGGACCGGCACCACCGGGACGACGCCCGCGGCCAGCATCCCCTGCAGGAGTTCCACCAGCTCCCAGCGCACCCCCGACGCCCCGCGCCCCAGCGACACGAGCTTCAGCGCCATCATCAGCCGCACCACCGCCCCCGGCGTTGCGGCCCCCACCCCGGCGCAGTGCGACAGGATCAGGTTCCGCTGCAGCCGGGCGGTATCCTCGGGTGGCACCTTGACGCTCGCAAGCTTCCCGAAGCCGGTGTTCACCCCGTAGACCGGCTCCCCGCCCGCCGCCGCGGCCGCCACCCGCGCCGCCGCCGTCTCGATCGGCACGCGGGCGGCGGGGTCGAGAACAGGCGTCGCCGCACCGCGCCAGACCGCCTCCAGCTCCTTCAGCGTCACCGCGCCCGGGCTGAGGATCATGGCGCTCCCCCGAAGATCCGCTCGGACAGTGGGTTGAAGCCGATCCGGTACGCGAGCTCCGCAGGGTGCTCCGCATCCCAGATCGCCAGATCCGCGCGCAGCCCCGGCGCGATTCGCCCGCAGTCGTCCAGACCCAGCGCCCGCGCCGCGACCCGCGTCGTGCCGGCCAGTGCCTCCTCGGGCGTCAGGCGAAAGAGCGTGCAGGCCATGTTCATCGCCAGGAGGATCGAGGCCATGGGCGAGGACCCCGGATTGCAGTCCGTAGCCACCGCCATCGGCACACCTCCCTCGCGCAGCAGCGCGATCGGAGGCGCCTGCGTCTCCCGCAGTGTATAGAACGCCCCTGGCAGGATCACCGCCACCATCCCCGCGGCCGCCATGTCCGCCACACCTTCGGGGTCGAGAAACTCCAGGTGGTCCGCCGACAGCCCACCAAAGCGCGCCGCCAGCCGCGCGCCCCCGAGATCGGAGAGCTGCTCCGCATGGATCTTCACCGGCAGCCCGAGCCCCCGCGCAGCCGCGAACACCCGCTCCACCTGCGCCGGCTGGAAGGCGATGGTCTCGCAGAAGGCGTCCACCGCATCGACCAGCCCCTCGGCATGCGCCGGCATGCAGCGTCGGAATGCAGACCGTGTCGATATAAGCGTCGGCGTCCGTCCCCTCCGGCACCGCATGCGCCCCGAGGAACGTCGTGCGCACCCGGATCGGCCGCACCCGCCCGATCTCACGGGCCACGCGCAACATGCGCAGCTCGGTCTCGCGGTCGAGCCCGTAGCCCGACTTCACCTCCACAACCGCAACTCCCTCGGCGATCAACGCGTCGACCCGGGCGAGCGCGCCGGTCAGCAGCGCCGCCTCGTCAGCCGCCCGCGTCGCCCGCACGGTCGAGACGATCCCGCCACCGGCCCGCGCCACCTCCGCGTAGCTCGCGCCGTTCAGCCGCATCTCGAACTCGCCCGCCCGGTTGCCGCCGAAGACGACGTGGGTGTGGCAGTCGATCAGCGCCGGCGTCACCAGCCGCCCCCCGAGATCGCGCTCCGGCGCATCCGGGACCAGGTCCCGCAGCGTCGCCGCCTCGCCGACCCCGGCAACCCGCCCGTCGCGGACGGCCACCGCCGCGCCGGGCATCAGCCCGTAGGGCACCGACCCCGCCTCCATGGTGGCGACGGTCGCGTTGACGAGAAGGACGTCCGATCGGTCCAAGAACGCTCCCCTTTGCCCTTGCCGCCATATTCGCCTTAAGTGGACCTGCCGCAAGCCGGGATGCCGATGACCACGCTCCACGCCCCGACAGCACTCCTGCCCGAGGGATGGGCGCGCGACGTGCGCGTGACGCTCGCCGGCGGCCGGATCATGGCGGTGGAGCCCGGCGCGCCACCCGGGGCGCAGGATCTCCGCCTGACCGGCATGGCGCTCCTTCCCGCGATGCCCAACCTGCACAGCCACGCCTTCCAGCGGGCCATGGCCGGCATGACCGAACGCCGCGGCCCGGGCGAGGACAGCTTCTGGACCTGGCGCCGCCTGATGTACCGGTTCCTCGACGTGCTCACCCCCGACGACGTCGAGGCCATCGCCGCCCTCGTCTACATCGAGATGCTGGAGGCCGGCTACGCCAGCGTCGCCGAGTTCCACTACCTGCACCACCAGCCCGGCGGCGTGCCCTACGCCGACCCGGCCGAGCTCGCCCACCGGATCGCCGCCGCAGCCACCGCCGCGGGCATCGGCCTCACCCTCCTGCCCGTGCTCTATACCTGGGGCGGGGCCGGCGCCGCCCCGCTGGCCGGCGGCCAGCTCCGCTTCGGCTGCGGCCTCGACGCCTTTCTCCGCCTGCGCGAGGCCTCCCGCCCCGGCCTCCCCGCCGACGCGGTTCTCGGCACCGCCCCGCACTCCCTGCGCGCCACCACCCCTGACGACCTCGCCGCGCTGGTCGCCGCCTTCCCCGAGGGCCCGCTGCACATCCACGCCGCCGAGCAGGTGCCGGAGGTCGAGCAGGTCACCGCCTGGCTCGGCGCCCGCCCCGTCGAGTTCCTCCTCGACACCTTCGGTCTCGGTCCCCGCTGGACGCTGATCCACGCCACCCAGATGACCGCGGCCGAGACCGACCGGCTCGCCCGCTCGGGCGCCACCGCCGGTCTCTGCCCGATCACCGAGGCCAACCTCGGCGACGGCGTCTTCAACGGCGTGGCATACCTCTCCGCCGGCGGCGGGTTCGGCATCGGTTCGGACTCGAACGTGCGCATCTCCCTCTCCGAAGAGCTGCGCAGCCTCGAGTACAGCCAGCGCCTCGCCCACCGTGCCCGCAACGTACTGGCGACGCACGGCGCCTCGGTCGGCGCCACGCTCCACGCTGCCGCCCTCGCCGGCGGCGCCCGGGCGCTCCAGCGTCCCTGCGGCGCGATCCGCCCCGGCGCGCTGGCCGACCTCGTGGCCATCGACCGCGACCACGTGGCGCTCGCGCCCCTCGGCGACGACCAGCTCCTCGATGGCTGGATCTTCGCGGCGGACGACCGGGTCGTGCGCGAGGTCTGGTCCGGCGGCCGCCACGTGGTCCACGAGGGCCGCCACGCGGCGCGCGACGCCATCGAAGGCCGCTACCGGCAGACCATGGCCGCCGTGCTGGCCCGGCTGTGACGGCTTGACCGCCCGGGTCGGACCCCGCAGATTGCCGCGGGCCGAGAAGGGGAGCAGCCATGACCGATCATCCGTTCCCGCCGCCCCCCGGGTCGAGCTGCCCGTCGCCGGCAGCGCCGTCCGCTTCCCGGTCCGCCGCGTCTACTGCATCGGACGCAACTACGCCGCGCATGCCGTCGAAATGGGCCACGACCCCAACCGGGAGTCGCCCTTCTTCTTCCAGAAGAACGCCGACAACCTCGATCCCTCGGGCGAGTTTCCCTACCCCGCACAGGGAGACGACATCCACCACGAGGTTGAGCTCGCCGTCGCGCTGAAGAGCGGTGGCGCCGACATCCCCGAGGAGTCCGCGCTCCAGCACGTCTTCGGCTATGCGGTCTCCCTCGACATGACCCGCCGCGACCTGCAGGGCGAGGCGAAGCGTCTCGGGCGGCCGTGGGAGATCGGCAAGGCCTTCGAACGCTCGGCCCCGATCGGCCCGATAACGCCCTCGGAGAAGGCGGGGCCACTCTCAGCCGGCGCCATCGCCCTGGAGGTCAATGGAACGCTCCGCCAGGACGGCGACCTCTCGCAGATGATCTGGAAGGTGCCGGAGATCATCGCCTACCTCTCGCGCTACTTCCGGCTCGCGGCGGGCGACGTGATCCTGACCGGGACCCCCGCCGGCGTAGGCCCGGTCGTGCGGGGAGACCGGATCGAGGCGCGGATCGCGGGCCTTGAGCCGCTCTCCGTCCGCGTCGTCTGATCGCGGCGCCGGCGGCGGCGCTCCGGGCGAGGCACTCGCCCGCGCCCGCCGCTTCGCCACCGGCGTCCTCCTCGCGCTGACTGGCATCTTTCTCGCGACGCTCCTCGTGGACGAGCCGTCGACGTCGGTCCGCCTGATCCGCGCCATGGCCGAGGCCGGCATGATCGGCGGCCTTGCCGACTGGTTCGCCGTCGAGGCTCTCTTCCGCCATCCGCTCGGCATTCCTATCCCGCATACCGCGCTCCTGCCCTCCAACCAGGCCCGCGCCGCAAAGAACGTCGGCCGCTTCTTTGAAGCGCACTTCCTCGATCCGACCCAGCTCGAGGGCCGCATCCAGACCCTCTCCCCAAGCCGCCACGCCGCCGTCTGGCTTTCGGACCGCGCCAATTCCATGACCCTCGCCCGCCAGCTCGTCGGGCTCCTCGGTGGCGTCATCCGCCACGACCCCTCGCCGCGCGCACTCGCCCGCGCCCGCGCCTGGCTCCGCGGCGAGCTGATGGCCGCCGGTGCCGACGACGCGCTGGCCCAGGGCATGGCCCGCCTCCTCAAGCTCGGGATCCGCAGCGGCGCGCTCACCGAGATCATCGGCCTCGTCCGCCGCCAGGTGAACGAAAACCGCGACACCGCCACCGAACTGGTTCAGGACCGCAGCCGCTGGTGGATCGCCTCACCCATCGACCGTCGCGTCGCCAGCATGGCGGTCGACGGCGTCCTGTCGCTGCTGGACGAGCTCGGCACCGAGGGCTCCGACCTCCGCCGCGGCTTCGAGAAGACCTTCGACGACGTGGTCGAGACCCTCGAACGCGAAGGCACCCTCGCCCGCAGCATCGGCGAGGGCCGCCGCCACCTCGTCCACTCCGGCGCATTCGACACCCTGGCGCTCCGCTTCGCCGAGACCCTGCGCGACCGCCTGGCCGCGCGCATCGACGCCGACCCCGACACCGTCGCCGCCCCGATCGCGGCGCTCATTCAGGATCTCGCCACCCGGCTCCGTGCCGACGAAGCCGCCCGCACCGCGCTCGACGCACGCGTGGCCGCGCTCGCCGCCCAGGTCATCGGCGACATGCGCCCCATGCTCGGCGGCTACGTCGCCGACGTTGTCGCCGGCTGGGAGCCCAGCGAGCTCATCCAGCGCTTCGAAGCCGAACTCGGCCCCGACCTCCAGTACATCCGCGTCAACGGCGCCGTCCTGGGCGCGCTGATCGGCGGCGTTGCTCTTCGCCGTCAGCCAGGTTTTCGGTTGAGCGAACCCCGCCGTTTGCCCCTTGCCATCCTGCGAGCCGCCCGTATATAGACCGCCGCAGGATGCGGGTGTAGCTCAGGGGTAGAGCATAACCTTGCCAAGGTTAGGGTCGAGGGTTCGAATCCCTTCGCCCGCTCCAACAAAATCAGGCCCTTCGGGGTAGGTTCAATGAACCTTAAGTTCCGGGCGTCCGAGAACCCGTCCGGAAACGTTCGTGAGACGTTCGATTTGGTTTCCACGACGTTCGACAGCTGCCAGTCCAGCAGCCTGATGGTGGGGGCTGTGGTGCCAATAATGGCTCCGAATGGTCTTCGGCGTTGTGTCGAAGAACTCCGCTGCCTCCTCAATTCCCAGACCGTTCATAATTGCCCAGGTGATCGCCGTGTGCTTCAGGACGTGGGGCGTGACTCCTCAAGCCCAGCACGCTGCGACGCTCGAGCGAAGCCCTTCTTGACGCTATCGACAGCCTTGCTGTGAAACATTATCGGATGTGTCGTGACGGGATCCATTCTGCGCCATCTGCGGAAATGACCGAGCAGCTGCCGCGGGATCTTGGCCCGCCCCCTGCGCTTGTTGGTCTCTACCTCACCCGGAGCAGCAAATCGAATTTCCTTATCTACGAGATTGATGCGGTCCCACGGGAGGCTAAGCACGGTGCGTTCCCGGCGGCCCATATATAGCGAGATCAGGATCCATCGACGAATGTGGGGGGCAGCGTACCACAAGAGCCGAGCGACCTCTGAGTTCGTCAGCCAACGGTCGCGACTCTCGCCCTCCTTTGGCTTAGGCAAGACGAACCTCTGGCTGTGGATCAAGCCCTCCGAATGACAATGGTTCAACGCGGCCTGGAGCACGCCGAGTTCACGGCGAACTGTTGAGCGCCCCGCGGAAATAATGCGCTCAGTTACCCTGCCTCGCTTCGAAACCCACGTTACAAGTCTTGGTGTGGCCCGCTCCTTCTCGTAGCGGCGGCACATGTTTTCGAGATTCTCTTGTTCGCGGCGCTGATTCCAACGAAGCTCTCGCACAGGATGTCTTCGAACCAGGCCGTATTCATCGCGTCCGCTTCGATGCAATCGTCGCGATTGCGGGTGACCCATACTTGCTCCGTCCGATGGCCGTCTGCACTGCCGCCTCTTTCGGCGTAGCGCACACCATCCCAACCGGCGTCCACACGAACGTTCTTCACGGTCGCCCCGGCACTGTCGATAATCGTAATGGCCGACGAGTTGCAGTATGCAGCGCCCCAAGATAGCGATTGCGGAACCTCGCCCGGGAAAAGTGCCCATTGACCGTAACGAATGGCGATCGATAGATCCGCATCGGATATGGATTCGTCTGGCGCTCCCCAGTGGGGTCATCGCAGTGGCCGCTTTCGGGGGCGCTCGCGTCTCCAATACGCGAATTCGAGACGATCCAGGACGTGCCCATGGCGTCGATGACCGTGTCTTCATCTAGGTCCGCGTATGTTTCGCTGGCGTAACCGCGATCGCCCATGCCGGTCAGGTCGATTGTGGGCTTGTCACATCCGAAGAGTGCTAAGACCCAACTGTCGAAGCTAACCAGGAACCATATTGCTC
>CAWJOI010000019.1:0-13158 GCA_963844375.1 uncultured Alphaproteobacteria bacterium
GCGCTCGCAGGTGCGCGCGCCCTCACCCTCGACGGCTCCACTGTCAGGTAGTACCGATTGAATGGCGATGTCTGACTTTCGTGTTGATTATCCCACATCTCGATGAGAACATTGCACGAACCTCGCCAAGGTGTTCCATGGGGGGAAGGGAATGGATCGAGCGAGGTTCAGGCGGCTGTGCGCGGGCGTCGAGCGGCTGTCGGTGGCGCAGCTGCGGGAGTTGCGGGCACGGTTGCGCGGGCTGCAGGCGCGCGTCGAGGTGCGGGCGCGGATCGACGCCCGCCGTGAGACGGTCGATCACTGCGTCCGTTGCGGCGCCACCACGCTGCAGCGCTGGGGCGCGACCGGAACCGGGATGTGGCGCTGGCGCTGCAAGGCATGCCGGCGCACCTTCTCGTCGACAACGGGGACGGCGCTGGCGCGCCTCCGCCGGCCGGAGGCGTTCCAGCAGGTGCTGGAGGACATGCTGGGCCCGGCCCCGAGCTCCTGCCGGGGTCTGGGCGCCCGGCTCGGGCTGAACCGGATGACGGTCTGGCGTTGGCGGATGCGCATTCTCGCGGCGTTGACCGAAGTCGGGGCGGACGGGATCGGCGGCATCGTGGAGGCCGACGAGAAGTTCTTCCGCGAGTCGCGCAAGGGCTCGCGGGAATGGGTAAATCACCAACGCGACCCGGCGCGCTTCCCCAAGCCCGACCGGCCGCGCTGGCGCAACCACCACCTCGGCTGGGCCGGCCAGTCGGGCCCTCGAAGTACCAGGTCCCGGTCCTGACTATTGTCGATCGCGCTGGCGCCCGCCGCGCTGACGTGCTGCCTGATCGCCGCGCCGAGAGCCTCGTCGCTCGGCTCGAGGCCCATGTCGGCGGCGATGCCGTGCTCTGCTCGGACGGTGACGCCGCCTACGAACTCTTGGCCCGTCCGCGGGCGATCCCTCACTACCGGCTGCCCAAGGGCAGCCCAGGGTCATCGACACAGCTTTCCACATTCAGACCGTCAACAACCTGCACGGCCGCTTCGAGAGCTCCATGCGGCCCTTCTGCGGGCCGGCGACGAAGGCCTCCCAGGCTACGCCGCCTGGCTCGTCGCCCGCCTGATCGGCACCCCTCCTGCGGCGAGAGCCGAGGCGTGGCGGCGCCTGCTCGCAGCATGACCAACACATACGGGACAGACACCACCGATCCGATACCTCGTTTCAGATCGTTCGCGCTGTCACGTCCGTGGTGTGCGCCGTTCAGAATGACCAGCTTGTTCGGCGGCGCCCCGGTCGGGCCCCGCAATACCATCCCCGCCCACATATTCAGGGCTTCCGCCCGCTGCGGCAAAAGTTCGCTGCGCTGGTAAACTCGCGCGACCGCCGAGGCGCTCGATGCGCTGGCCGCATGGTTCAGCACCCGATCGACGACACCTTCAGCGATCCCCGCTTCGGCGCAATGTGAAGCGAAGGCGGTGCGCAGATCGTGCAGCGTCCAGTCGGCTACACCGCACAGAGCATCCAACCGCTTCTTGAGGCGTCCAAAGCCCGAGACGGGCGTTCTGCCAGTCGTCGTGAAAACGAGCCCGTCCAAACGCTCCACGTCGCCCTTGATAGCTTGGATTTCGGCAATCGCCGGCGCGGCCAGATGCACGATGTGTGGCCGACGGTTCTTGGTCCGCTCGCCCGGAATGCTCCATCGCGTGCCGTCGATCTCGCGCCAGCGCATGCCGGCCACATCACCCCGCCGCTGTGCAGTCAGGATCAGCAGCCTCAGGAAGCCGCCCCAAAGCGGATCGAGCGCAAGGCTGGCACGCCAGATGGCACCCACCTCCTCGAGCGAAAGCACGCGCTCGCGCGCCCGCTCCCTGGTCGGCTTGCTGATCTCGGCGCCAATCGCATCGGCAATATAGCCGCGCCGTCGGGACCAGGTCGCAAAATGGGAGAGCGCCGCAGCCAGTCGATTGGCTGCCACGGGCGCTTCGACGCCTTTTGCATCGACCATGGCCTGGAGGTCGGCGCGAGTGAGCTGGGCCATAGGCGCCGCCAGCCGCCTAGCCAGCGCGGCCCTCAGCTGCGCCTCCCGCCGCTTTCCATCCGCCAACTTCGACAGGTGCAGTTCCGCGTAGCGATCAAGGACCACGCCCACGGACAACGCCGCCATGGCCGCGCGCTCAGCGAGTTCGCTGCGCTTCTCTGCGATCGGATCGGCTCCTGCCCGCGCCTCGGCCCGCAACTTGCCGGCGGCAACACGCGCGTCCGCGAGCGACATCGCCGGATAGTCCCCAATAGGGAAGCGGCGCTGCCTCCCGTTGACCTTAATGGACAACGACCAGGATGCCGACCCGGCCGCCGTCAGCCGGAACACCAAGCCGCGTGCGACAGTGTCGGTCAGCTCGATGCGGCCCTCCGTCGGAGGCTTCAAGGTCTCGATCTGTCGTGCGGTCAATTTCTCTGGCACAGGAACCTACGGGGATGCTCTGGGGATGCTTTTGCGGTGCGCTTTGCGGCTACAACATGAGACAGCCTAGCCGCGGAGGATACGGCGGTCAACGAGATTGTTACGTAAAATCAGCGGTATATGAGACAAGCCGAGATGAGCTGAAACGTAGTGGGTATGAGTGTTGTGCGGACTGAAAATCCGCGTGTCGGTGGTTCAAATCCGCCCCCGGGCACCACATCGTGCCACCATATGACTGAATTGGACTGGATTTACGGTGGCATTGCCGCCTCGGTCCACCGGCTGGTCCGCCTCAGCGGCCCTTGATCCGATCTCAGCGAGTTGGCCATCTGACCCGACCTCGAGGTGGTCTGGCGACGACACCATGCGTCCGCTAACGTCGGGGACGCCAGGATCATTGACGAGGGGAGAACCGATGCCAGACGGAAACACGCGCAGCAATACCGCGCGGCGCAGCGTCGTCGTGCAGGGCTTCACCAACAGCGTCCTCGACCCGTCCGCACCGATGCTCGGCCCTGTCGAGAACGGTGGCACCATCATCGCCAATACGGCTCCGGGTTGCTGGGGTCCGATGATCACGCCCCGCCTGCGAGGCGGCCACGAGGTGACCCAGCCGGTCCATGTGGAGGGAGCCCGGCCCAGGGACGCCGTGGCGATCCGCATCCGCGATATCACCGTGACCGCGATGGCCACGGCGAGTGGCCATGACAGGTCGCCCGAAGGCTACTGCCTGGGTGACCCCTACGTCGCCGCGCGTTGCCCGACATGCGACACGGTCTGGCCCGAGACCCATGTCGAGGGCATCGGCCAGGACGCCGTGCGCTGCAACGTCTGCGGCAACCCGGTCAAGCCGTTCGAGATCGTCCATGGCTACACCGTGGTCTTCGACGAGACCCGCCAGGTGGGTCTGACCGTGCCCAAGGCCGCAGCAGAGAGGATTGCCCGTGACGCCGAGCACTTCGCGGCGCTTCCCGATCAGTCCGTGCAGCATTCGATCCTGACCTACGCTCCGTCCGACATGGCAGGCGTCATGGTGCGAATGCGTCCCTTCCTCGGCCAGCTCGGCACCTGCCCCTCCAAGGCCATGCCCGACAGCCACAACGCCGGGGACTTCGGGGCCTTCCTGGTCGGCGCGCCGCACGCCTACGCCTTCACCGCGGAGGATCTCGCGACGCACAAGACCGACGGGCACATGGACATCGATGCAGTGCGCGCCGGTGCCATTCTCGTGGTCCCGGTCAAGGTCCCGGGCGCCGGGATCTACATGGGGGACATGCATGCCGCCCAAGGCGATGGCGAGATTGCGGGCCACACCATGGACGTGGCCGGATCGGTAACGCTCCAGGTCGAGGTGCTGAAGGACTGGCCGATCGACGGCCCGGTGCTGTTCCCGCTGTTGGAGGATTTGCCGCCGCTCGCGCGCCCATTCACCGCTGCTGAACGGACCAAGGCCGCCCGGCTGGCCATGGAGTGGGGCGTGGGCGAACTCGAGGAGCATGCCCCGATCTCGGTGATCGGCACCGCCGCGAACATGAACGCGGCTATCGACAACGGGCTCGAGCGGGCGGCGAAGCTCCTCGGCATGAGCGTCGCCGAGGTCCGCAACCGCGCCACCATCAACGGCGCGATCGAGATCGGCCGTGCCCCGGGCGTGATCCAGGTCACCTTCCTCGCGCCGCTCGCCAAGCTCGAAGCCGTGGGACTCGGCGCGTTCGCTCGTGAGCAGTACGACCTCTGAACGTCGCGCCCGCTATGGCCGGCCTCATGCGGTTCGGTCTCGGAGGGTCGACCGGCATGGCGCGAGGACGTTCCCTCGAAGCGGGCTCGCGTTGCGGGGCGCCGCGGGCTAACGTCCGGTCATGCCGAGATGGTTGCTGATCCTGCTCTGCGGCTTCGCGCTGGCCGCTCCCGGCTCGTGCGGAGGAGGGGCGAGTGCGTGGTGCTGCTGCACGGGCTCGGGCGCAGCGAGGCGTCGCTTCTCGTCATGGAGGAGATGCTCGGGGGGGCGGGGTTCCGGGTGGTCAACCTCGGCTATCCTTCGACCGAGGCGTCGATCGAGGAGCTGGTCGGCAGCGTCGATGCGGCGGTCGCGGCCTGCGGCGAGGATCGGGTGAGCTTCGTCACCCACTCGATGGGCGGGGTGCTGGCGCGGGTCTGGCTCGCCGAGAGGCGGCCGGGGCGGATGGGGCGGGTCGTCATGCTGGCGCCGCCGAACCAGGGGTCGGCGGTGGTCGACGCTTTCGGGGAGCTCGCGATCTTCGACCGGCTCACCGGGCCGGCGGGGGCGCAGCTCGGCACCGAGGGGATCGCGGCGGCGCTCGGGCCGGTCGACTTCGAGCTCGGGGTGATCGCCGGGAACCGCTCGCTCAACCCGCTGTTCTCGGCCTTCCTCGAGGGGGAGGATGACGGCACGGTCTCGGTCGAGAGCACGCGGGTCGAGGGGATGGCCGATCACATCGTGCTGCCGGTGACCCACACGTTCCTGATGAACAATCCGCTGGTGATCGCCCAGGTGATCAGCTTCCTCGAGACGGGGACGTTCGACCACGCGCTCGGCTGGCGCGAGCTGGTGCGCCGGCTCACCGAGGACTGACGGCGTCACCGGCGAGGCGGGCGCGGATCGCGTCGAGGACGCGGGGCACGCGCGCCGGGTAGTCGGCGGGAAAGCCCCAGTAGCGGGTGCCGGAGGCGGCGGTCCCGGGCTCGAGGCCGCGGTCGGCCGGGGCGAGGTGGAAGAGCAGGGTGGCGAGCACGTCGCCCGAGACCCACGGGTCGTCGTACCAGAAGGTGTGCGAGGTGGCGGGGAGGTCGGGCATGGTGTCGGGGCTGACCTGCACGATCTCGAGGCCGTCGTCGTCGGCCGCGGCGAGCAGCCAGGCCGTGGCCGCGGGGTCGAGCTCGCCGAGGTCCGGGCGGCCGGCGCGCGAGGCGCGGTTGACCGCCTGGGCGAGGCGCAGCGCGCTGTCGCCGAGGTTGACGAGGGCGGTCACGCGGCCGGCGTGGCCGGCGTAGGCCGCGAGGTCGTCGACGAAGCCGCGGAAGTCGGCGTCGGGGGCGGCGTGGACGATCTCGCCGAGGCGGGCGGCGGCGGCGGGGTAGTCGTTCGCGACGCGGGCGAGGGCGTCGCTGCCGATGGTGGCGCCGGCCGAGTAGGTGAAGAGGTCGATGCGCTCGGCGCCGGTGTGGGTGGCGAGCAGGTCGAGGAACTCGGCGAGGTGCGGAGCGGCGCCGAAGGCGGCCTCGATGTCGCGCGGGTAGCGCAGGAAGTTCTCGGCGGTCGGCCAGGCGTAGAGCACGACGACGGCGTCGCGAGCGGAGAAGTGGTGGAGCTGGGCGGCCTGGCCGGCGGCGCGCTCGACCGTGGTGTTGGCGCCGTGGACGTAGACGACGAGCTCGCGGCTGCGGCTCGCGGCGACGGCAGCGTCGATCTCGGCGAAGAAGGCGAGGGCGTCCTCGTCGGGGGGCTCGCCCGGGGCGACGTTGGCGGCCTCGGCCATGGTCTCGAGGTGGATGAACGGGCGGTCGGAGGTGCCGGCGCCGCTGGTCCACTCGTGGAGCTGGGCGAGGGTCGCCGTCTCGTCGCCGATGCGCAGCGTCGCGGTGCCGAGGTGCAGGCGGCGGTCGGGGGCGACGGTGTAGAGCCGGTCGTCCTGCGGGCCGACGGGCAGCCGGTTGGTGGCGTAGAACAGCGGGATGCGGGTGTCGGTCACGAGCTCGGGGCGGGCGCCGAGGATGGCGTCGGCGCCCTCGCGGAAGACGAGGGGGACGGGCATCAGCCGCATCGGCGGGTGGTAGAAGACGAAGAAGGTCGTCACCACCGCGGCGAGCAGCAGGACGAGGAGGAGGATGCGGCGGGTCATGCGCTGGGCTCATCGGCCCGAGTTCGGGACCGGGCGGCTTGTCCACGCGTGATTTTGTCGCTATATGATTGATAATAAATGATAAGGCTTTGAGGAATTAACCACATCGAAACTTTGCCCACGCTCCAGCCGTGCGCCGACCCGGCCGCCGCGCGCCATCCTTAGCCGGCTTGGCGGGCTCAGTGGAAGTCGGGAGTCAGCTTTCGGCGCAAGAGCGGGACTCCTCTTTAGCAGCTCATCCGGGAACCCCGCCCGTTGGTTACCGTGAGGGGCGCTTCCGGAAGAAGGGCGCCGGCTGAGCCGTTCCGCCCGGGCCCCGAGCCCGGGCAGCGGCCGCCCGCCCCTCCGGGCGGCCGCTTTCGCGGCCCGCCGCGGGCGTGCCGCTGCCCTCTTCGCGGGCGGATGCCGGGTTCGGGACAGCGACGCCGGACGTCCGCGCGACAGCGTGTAACCGTGAGGGTGCCGCCCGCCGGGCCGTCGACAAATCCGGCCGCGGACGTCCCTGCGTCTACTGCGCCATCTCGATCTCGGTGGGCTGCCAGGACTTGTCGAAGAACGACGGCAGCGGGCTGTAGAGGCGCAGGATGGTGAACCAGCCCTTCTCCGGGTCGGTCTGGATCCAGTTGCCGCGCGCCACGCCCTCGGGCTGCTCCGGTCCGAACCAGACGGTGGTCGAGCCGTCCGCGGCGGCCTCGGCGGCCGGCGAGGGATAGCTCTGGCTACCGGCGCGCGGGTATTTCTGCGGCGTCTGGAGCATCGAGCGGGTCTGGTTGTCGTAGAGGGTGAACGACCAGAAGGCCGCGCCGGGATGTCCTTGGGCAGCGTCACCCTGTAGGTCTTCGCGCCGTCGAACGGCGCGCCGCCGGCGTCGAGCCCGCTCATCAGGTACTGTGAGCCGACGTCGGGGATGCGCATGATCATGCCCGGGCTGTCGAGCGTGTAGGCGTAGTAGAAGGCCGTGCGCGAATCGAGCGTGCGTGCGCCGGTCGCGGGCAGCGGCTTGAACATGCCGTCCTCGAAGAGCGGCGGCGGGGTCTCGAAATAGGCGCCGCCCTCCCAGAGCATGCTCCACCACTGCGACCCCTCGTAGTAGGCCCAGTCCGGGTGCGCGTCGGCGTACTGCCACTGCAGCGCCCGTCCCGTCGCCTGGCCGGCCGCGGCGGCGTCGGTCAGGATCGCCTTCATCCGCTCGTCAGGCGCGAACTCCTTGCCGTGCACGATGCCGATGGCCGCGAGCTGGCCGGCGAGCTCGACGTCGTAGCTCGTCGCCGGCTCGTCCTGGACGTTGGCGTTGATCACGTCGAAGAAGCCGGCGTCGCTCGGCGGGATGGTGTTGAAGGCGAGGCCGGAGCTCTCGACGAACTTCGTCTCCGGGACCTTCGGCTCGGCCTCCAGCCGCACCGCGCCGGTCAGCGCCTGCGCGATGCTGGAGCCGTAGCTGCCCGGGACGTAGGGGTAGATCTTCAGGGTCGCCTTCACGTTGTCGACCGCGGGTTTCGGGTCGTTGTCGACCAGGTAGGCGCGGGCGGCGTAAAGAACGTGGTCGGTCTTCGAGTGCGCGACGAAGTAGCCGCCCTCGGGCAGCGGCCCGTCGTAGCCGGGCGGTATGATCAGGTACTTGCCGCCGAGACCGCGGTCCGGGCCGGGACCGCCGATGTCGATGATCCAGGAGAACCACATGTCGTTGATCGCGCCGACGGCGTCGGAGGGCTGCTCGATCACCATCGGGCCGTCGCTCAGGTCGATCGCCGAGAGGTAGTAGACCGTATCGGCGTTGGCGGTGAGGAACAGCGACGCCGCGTCCATGAGCTCGGAGAAGATGATGACGCCGTTCGGGCCGGCGACCTCCTCGAAGCCCTTGCGGAGCGCATAGGCCGAGGCGCCGCGGAAGCTGTTGTTGTAGACGTCGAGCGCCCGGGTGAAGGCGAGCGTGTCGAAGATCCGTTCGGCGGTCTCGGCGCTCGGCACGCCATCCTCGAACTCAAGCGTGCCGATCCGGGTCTCGATGCGCGCAGGCGCCGACAGCGACTCGATCGTCGCCGCCGGGACCTCGGCCCATGCCGGCCCCAGGGCCACTGCCAGCGCGAGGCTGCTGATGGAGGTCAGTCGGATCATCGTTCAACTCCTGTGCGGTGTCGTGGAGGCGGCGCGGACGCCCTTTGCGCGGAGGCTATATCCTGGCTGAGCGGTCGATCCGCCCATTTCGCGCCACCCATGTCAATGCGGGTGAGAACCGCCCGCCCGCACCATGCGGTATTTCCGGGGCGAGCAGCCGGTCCATCGGGCGAAGGCGCGGGCGAGGCCGCTCGGCGTGCTGTAGCCGGTCCGCGCCGCGATCTCCTGCACGTCGAGGTCGGTCTTGCAGAGCAGCACTCGGGCGATCTCCAGCCGGCTTTCCTCGACGATCGCGCGCAGGCTGACCCCCTGGTCCGCCAGGTGCCGCTGCAGCGTCCGGGAGCTGGTGCCGAGACGATCGGCGATCCGCCCGACGGTGAGCGGACCGGTGAGCGCGAGTTCCGCCGCCACCGCCTTGACCTGCGCCGGGTCGGCGCGGGACTCTCTTCCACTGGAAGCCATGCGTGCTACACCCGTCCAGAGAAACCGAACTCTGGCGGGTTTCCGGGACTCGCGCTGCCCATCTTGCGCCACCGCAAGGCAGATCGCCCGGGCCGGCCGTTTTGAGCTGTCGCGAGGTGCCTGGTGATGGAAATCGCGATCGCCAGGGCGGCGCATCTGCATGTCTACCTCGACGAGCTGCGGGAGATCGGCGTCCCCGTCGAGCGCGCCCTCGAAAGCTCCCGCCTTCCCGCGTGGATCGAGGCGACGCCGGACGCCTACGTCAGCATTCCGCTGTGCTTCGAGTGGGTCGCCCGCTGCAGCCGCGACATCGAGCTGATGGACCTCGGCTTCCGGGCGTCGCGGCGCGGATCGCTGGCTTCGCTGAGCGCGGCGCTCCGGCATGCGGTCCTCGACGCGCCGACCGGTTTCGCCCGGATGCGGGCGCTCGTTCGCCTGGCGGCCCTGGACGACAGCGTGCTGGCGCCCCGGATGCAGCCGGAGGGCGATCGGGTCCGGGTGATCTGCGACCTGGAGGGGCTCGGCGGCAATCCCTTCGTCTGCCTCGGCGAGTGGCTGAGCCTACAGGCCATGATCTCGATCGTCCGGAGCGTGGCGGGTCCGCGCTGGTGCCCGCCCGAGCTGACCTTCGTGGCGCGGCAGCCGCCGTCGGCCGCGGCGCGGGAGGCCTTCGGCAATACGCGGTTCCTCGTCGGCCAGCCCCACACCTCGATGCTGGTCGAGAGCGAGGTTCTCGCGCGCCCGAGCCCGGCGGGCGGCGCGCCGGAGCGATCAGGTCGCCCCGGGTCGGCGGACGACGAGGCTGCCGGCTGGAGCTTCCCGTCGGCGCTCCGGTCGGCGATCCAGCCGTACCTCTCGGACGGCCATCCCGCGCTGCCGCTGATGGCGGAGATGCTGGGGTTGAGCGGACGAACCCTGCAGCGCCGCCTCCAGCGGTGCGGCCGGACCTATTCCGAGGTCGTCCAGGAGGCGCGCTTCGATCTGGCGCGGGAGATGCTCGTCGACCCGTCGATGAAGGTCATCGACGTCGCCATGGCCGCCGGCTACGAGACCCCCAGCATTTCTCGCGGGCATTCCGCCGCCTGGCGGGGGTGTCACCGAGCATCTACCGCCGGTCCGCAACGGCGACGGCCTAGGCCGCTTGCGGCTGCCTCGGCTTCCCCGGGTGAGACTCGGGATTTGGCTTGAAGCTCAATGGTTAACGCGGATTTGTTCGATGCACACTTCATGCACAAGCCATGCACAACGCATGCACGTGCGGTGTGGGCGGGAGCGGAAGTTAATGCGTCGCCGGCGGGGCGCTCGTCCCGGGGCCCGCCGGCCTGATGCTGGCGGAAGGGTGGGGGCGATCGGTTGGTCGAATCGCCGAGCCGTGTCACGCTGGGGACCAGCGAACCCGGGGGAGCGGCAGGATGGCAGACAGGATCTGCGCGATCGTGGGCGCCGGGCCGGGCAACGGGCTGGCGTTCGCGCGGCGGTTCGCCGCGGACGGCTACCGGCTGGCGCTGGTCGCGCGCAGGCGGGAGACGCTCGAGGCGGTGGCGGCCGAGGTGTCGGGGAGCGTCGCGGTGCCGGGCGACGCCGGCGACCCGGACGCGCTCGGGGCGGCGTTCCGGACGATCCGCGACGAGATCGGGCCGGTGGACGTGCTCTTGTACAACGCCGGGTCGGGGCAGTGGGGGAACTTCGAGGAGATCACGGCCGAGGGGCTGGAGGTGGGCTGGCGGACGAACGTGCTCGGGCTGATGGTCGCGGGGCAGGCGGTGGTGCCGGACATGCTGGCGCGCGGGGGCGGGGCGATCGTGGTGACCGGCGCCACCGCCTCGCTGCGCGGCGGTGTCGGCACGGCGGCCTTCGCCTCGGCCAAGGCCGGGCAGCGTTCGCTGGCGCAGTCGATGGCGCGGCACCTCGGGCCGAAGGGCGTGCATGTCGGCTATGTCATCGTCGACGGGGTGATCGACCTGGCCGCGACGCGCGCCCGGATGGCCGACAAGCCGGACGAGTTCTTCCTCAAGCCGGCGGAGATCGCCGAGGCGGTGCATTTCCTGGCGCACCAGGGGCGATCCGCCTGGACCTTCGAGCTCGACCTGCGGCCGTTCGGGGAGCGCTGGTAGGGGCGTCCGGGGCTTGGCGGAGTTGGGGCGACGGGCTCGACCACTCCCAGGCGCGGCGTTGCCGCGCGGCCGCCCGTTGGCGGCCAAAAGTAGCGCGCAGGTGCGCGCAAGATTTTTGTTTGGCGCAGGCGCGTGTTCGCCTGCGCCGGCGGGGCGCTCGCCGCCCCCGCACCCCCGGCACTGCTCTTCCAGGTTTCTGGATGCAAGAAAAGTGAATATTAACTGGGTGTTAGCGTGCTCTTCCCAAATCATAATCGATCGAAGGTTCGCCATGGCCGACGTCGCCACCCTCTCGTCGAAGTTTCAGATCTCCATCCCCAAGGCCGCGCGCGAGCATCAGCGGTGGGAGGCGGGCCAGAGGCTCGTCTTCATTCCGAAGGGAAAGGGGGTGCTGCTGGTGCCGGCGCCCGCGCTTGACGATCTCAGGGGATCGCGCGGGGCGCCGACCCGGAGAGCTATCGCGACCGCGACGACCGGGTCTGATGCGGCTCGTCGATACCTCGGCCTGGATCGAATGGTTCATAGACAGTCCGCTGGCGAGCCGCCTCGCCGGCGAGATGCCGGCGCAGCAGGACCGCCTGGTGCCGACGATCGTGCAGCACGAGCTCAGGATATGGCTCCTGGGCGAGCGCGGCGAGGACATGGCCGACCAGGCCATCGCCTTCACCGAGCTCTGCGTCGTCGTTCCCCTCGACACGCGGCTGGCGCTGGAGGCGGCCGACGTCGCCCGGGAGCACGGGCTGGCGACGGACGACGCTGTCATCTGTGCGAGCGCGCGCGCGGGCGGCGCGGAGCTTGTCACATGTGACGCGCATTTCACCGGCTTGCCGGACGTGATCCTGTTCCCCGAGGGCTGATGCCCAGCCATCGGTAGACGGCGGCGAGCCCCGCGGTCCGTCTTGGGCTGCAAGGCACACAGGCACCTGCGCACCAGCCTCCCTTTTTCGATCGAAGCGGGCCCCCCGCCCGCGAGGCCCGGCCCGACGAGCCGAAGCACTGCTTCGGCCGGGCCGTCGCCCGGAGGCGGATGCCGGAGGGCGAGGGGGGCGCGGCCGGGAGCGTCGGCCGCCAAGCCGGGCGTGGCCGCCCCGGCGGACGCGGAATCGCGGCCGCCCCCCCGCAGGGCGGCCGCGGCCGGCTCGTCGACGGCCGAAGCCGGCTGGGCGGCACCGCATCGCGAGAGTTCGGGCGGGGACCGTCGGCCTTCGATGGATCACGGACCACCCGAGTTCGAGCGCCGAGGCGTGGGTGACAACTTTTCGGCTGTGATGCGCTAGGATCGCATGTTCCTTCAGTGGCATTTCAGACATGCGGGTCTCAGCCAAGCTTCCCTGCGCCGCCGTGGCAGCGCTGTTTCTGTCAGGATGCGCGGAGACGGAGGCGACGCCTCCTGCGCGGGCGATGGTGCAGGTCACGACCCGCGCCGGTCCTGGCTGCGGGCCCGATGCCGCGGAACGCTTGTCTGCGATGGCGGCGTCCTACACGACGCTGAAGCGCGGCTATGCCGGCTATGTGGTTATCGTTTCCGCGGACGAGGTCCGGACGAGTGGCGGGCCGTCACCCGCGGATCGTCCCCCGGTTGCCGGCGAGAGTGCGGACCACAGTGTCATCCTGATGATGCGCCAGTCCGATCCGGCCTACGGCCAAGCGACTGACGCCCGGAAGACGCTGGGGCCGCAGTGGAGTTCGATCGTCGGACGGGAGTTTCCGACGAGGTGCGGTTGAGCCGTGGCATCCCGATATAGGAACCCCCGTCGGGTGCCGCCGTCGCGAACGACGGCACCGGACAGTCTTGCGCCTCAGCGGAAGTCGATCTCGCTGCCCTGCTGGTAGGGGCGGACGAGGTTGGAGAAGCGGGTGAACTCGCCCTCGAAGGCGAGGTCGATCGAGCCGATCGGGCCGTGGCGCTGCTTGCCGATGACGATCTCGGCCTTGCCATGCAAGGCGGCCATCTCGTCCTTCCAATTCATCATGGCCTCGATGCGATGGTCTCTGCGCGCACTTCTATCTGAACCCGGATGAAAGAGAAGAATACTGGTCATCTTTCGCAAGATTCGAGAAGCGAGTAAATTCGCCCTCGAACGCCAGTTCAATAGTGCCGATGGGGCCGTGACGCTGCTTACCGATGATGACTTCCGCCTTGCCATGCAGCGCGTTCATGTCTTCCATCCATTTGTC
>CAWJOI010000020.1:0-156259 GCA_963844375.1 uncultured Alphaproteobacteria bacterium
CGCGCCGCGTCTTCGTGGTCCAGGGGGTCTTCCTGTTCGTGCTCGCGCTGATCATCCATTTCATCCTGCTCAGCACGAACCGCTACAACTGGCTCGACGCGGGCAGCCGCGCGTCGGCGGCGGAGATCTCGCCGCTGCCAGGCGGCCGGTAACGGCCGCGAGCTGGTCGGCGCCGACGGCAGAGGGCAAGTCCTCTGCCGCCGGCCCGGCTCCTCTAGCGGGAGTTCAAGGGAGACCGGCGATGGCCCTGTTGAGCTTCGAGGCCAAATATCGCGTGAGAGGAGGGACGCTGATCGGCGGCGACCTGTTCGATTTCTGGGTCGGCCCGTTCTACGTGGGCTTCTTCGGCGTGACACGCTCTTCTTCATCGTCGTCGGCACGCTGCTCTGCGTCTGGGGCGCCGCGATCGGCCCGACGTGGAATCTGTGGCAGATCAACATCGCTCCCCCCGACCTCAAGTACGGGCTCGGCCTGGCCCCGCTTCGCGAGGGCGGGCTCTGGCAACTCATCACGATCTCGGCGATCGGCGCGTTCGTTTCGTGGCTGCTGCGCCAGGTCGAGATCTCGCGCAAGCTCGGCATGGGCTGCACATCCCCGTCGCCTACGGCGTCGCCGTCTTCGCGTACGTCACGCTGGTGGTCGTCCGCCCGGTGCTGCTGGGCGCCTGGGGTCACGGCTTCCCGTACGGGATCCTCAGCCACCTCGACTGGGTCTCGAACGTCGGGTACCAGTACCTGCACTTCCACTACAACCCGCTGCACATGATCGCGGTGACGTTGTTCTTCACGACGACGCTCGCGCTCTCGATGCACGGCTCGCTGATCCTGTCGGTCGTCAACCCGCGCAAGGGCGAGGCGGTCAAGACGAGCGAGCACGAGAACACGTTCTTCCGCGACCTCCTCGGCTACTCGATCGGCGCCATCGGCATCCACCGCCTCGGCCTCGCCCTCTCGCTCGGCGGGGATCTTCAGCGCGCTGTGCATCGTGGTGAGCGGGCCCCTCTGGACGCGCGGCTGGCCGGAGTGGTGGAACTGGTGGCTCGAACCTTCCCATCTGGCGCAGGACCGGGGAGGACGCAGTGCCCTGGCCGAGTACCAGAACCTCTTCACCCGCGTGCAGGTCCGGGCGTGCCCGAGCGCGGCATGCGACACGGCCAGCGGCACGCCGCCGCGCGGCGGGCGCCGAGCTACTCGAGCATCGGCTAGATCGGCAACGCACAGGTCGGACCGATCTACCTCGGGTGGACCGGCGTCGCGTCGCTGATCTTCGGCTTCTTCGCGATCGAGATCATCGGCCTGAACTTCCTGGCGCAGGTGAACTGGAACCCGATCCAGTTCGTGCGCCGGCTGCCCTGGCTCTCGCTCGAGCCGCCGGCGCCCGGCAACGGGCTGCAGATCCCGACGCTGAACGAGGGCGGCTGGTGGCTGCTGGCCGGCTTCCTCCTGACGACGTCGATCCTGCTCTGGTGGGTCCGCACGTACCGCCGCGCGCGCGCGCTGGGCATGGGCACGCACGTCGCCTGGGCGTTCGCGTCGGCGATCTTCCTCTACCTGTTGCTCGGCATCATCCGGCCGGTGCTGATGGGGTTCGGCGAGGCGGTGCCCTTCGGCATCTTCTCGCACCTCGACTGGACGGCCGCGTTCTCCATCCGCTACGGGAACCTGTTCTACAACCCGTTCCACATGCTGTCGATCGTGTTCCTGTACGGATCGACGCTGCTGTTCGCGATGCACGGCGCCACGATCCTCGCGGTCAGCCGCCTCGGCGGCGAGCGCGAGATCGAGCAGATCACCGACCGCGGCACGGGCGCCGAGCGCGCGCAGCTGTTCTGGCGCTGGTGCATGGGCTGGAACGCGACGATGGAGTCGATCCACCGCTGGGCGTGGTGGTTCGCGTTCCTGACGACGTTCACCGGCGCGATCGGGATCCTGCTCACCGGCACCGCGGTCGACAACTGGTATCTCTGGGGGCAGGAGCACAATTTCGCGCCGATGTATGACGGGTCCTACGGCTACAAATCCTATTCGGCGGGGAACTGACCATGGCCGACTTCAAGTGGTTCTCGAAATGGAACCGGGACAACCCGACGAACATCTCGGCCCGGCCTATTTGGTGGGAGCGATCGGCGGGGCGGTCGTCGTCGCGGCGCTGGTGGTCACCTGGGGGTATCCGGCGAATACGTCGAGCGTCCAGACCGGGCCACGCGGCACCGGCATGGAGGTCATCAAGTTCGCGAGCGACCGGGCCGCTGCCGATCCGGACGCCGCGGCGTTCTACACCGCAGCCCGCCTGCTCCGGCGGCGGGGTGAGGCTCTGGCCAGGGACGCCTATGAGAATGCCGAGCCGCTGCTCGGCGACCTGACGGTCGGGAACTATGACCGCCTGGTCGAAGCGATGCGGGTCTGGACCGGCATCCCGGGCCTGTTCGACGGGGAGGAGACCTACCAGACCGTCGTGGCGCGACAGATGATCCAGATGACCCAGAGCATCAACGAGACCTGGGGCGACCACGTCGCACCCGCGGGCGTCACCTGCTACACCTGCCACCGCGGAGAGCCCGTTCCATCGAACATCTGGTTCGACATCTCCCCGGTGGTGGAATCCTTCAGGGCTGGTCGGGAAACCAGAACCGGGTGACGGCGCTCAGCCAGTCGACGTCCCTGCCGTCGGACGCGCTGCAGAAGTTCCTTGTCGACTACGAGCCGATCCGGGTGCACGACCTGGAGCCACGGGTGGACAATGCTGGCACCGCCTCCGTCCAGGATGCCGAGCGCACCTTCTCGCTGATGAACTACTTCTCCAATTCGCTCGGGACCAACTGCACCTATTGCCACAACACCCGGGCGCTCCACGACATCGACCAGGCGACGCCGCAGCTGGCGCAGGCGCAGCTCGGCATCGGCATGGCGCTCGATGTCAACAACCAGTACCTGCTGCCGCTGGGCGAGGTGCTGCCGCCAAACCGTCTTGGCGCCTTGCATGGAGATGCGCCCAAGGTCGGCTGTGCGACGTGCCACAAGGGCCAGCTGAAGCCGTCGGATGGCCTGACCGTGATCGCCGACTGGCCGGAACTCAGCGCCTCGGGACCGCCCGTCTACGAATGACCGGAGCACCGCGGCCCCCTGCCGGGGCCGCGAGCAGCCTTTGGGGAACCCGCCATGTCGCCCGAGCCCGATCGCCCGAAGACCCCGCTGCTCGATCGCGTGAACAGCCCCGCCGACCTGCGCCGCATGTCGGACAGCGAGCTCTCCGCCGTAGCGGGCGAACTGCGCGAGGAGCTGATCTCGGTGGTGTCGCAGACCGGCGGGCATCTCGGGTCGAGCCTCGGGGTAGTGGAGCTGACCGTGGCGATCCACGCAGTCTTCAATACGCCCTACGACAAGCTGATCTGGGACGTCGGCCACCAGTGCTATCCGCACAAGATCGTCACCGGCCGGCGCGGCCGCATCCGCACCCTGCGGCAGGGCGGCGGGCTTTCAGGATTCACCAACGCAGCGAGAGCCCCTACGACCCCTTCGGGGCGGCGCATTCCTCTACCTCGATCTCGGCGGGCCTCGGCTTCACGGTGGCGCGCGACTTGGGCGAGGCGACCGGCGACGTGGTGGCGGTTATCGGCGATGGCGCGATCTCGGCCGGAATGGCCTACGAGGCGATGAACAACGCCGGCGCCGAGCGGCGGCGGATGTTCGTCATCCTGAACGACAACGAGATGTCGATCGCGCCGCCGGTCGGGGCGATGTCGAAGTACCTTTCGGGGCTCTACGCCAACACCCCGCTCCATACGCTCAAGGACATCGCCGACGGGTTCGCTCGCACCTTGCCCGAGCCGTTCCGCTCCGGTGCGCGCCGGGCGCACAGCCTGGTAACCGGGATGGCCGGCACCGGCGGTACTCTGTTCGAGGAGCTGGGATTTTCCTACATCGGGCCGATCGACGGGCATTCGATGGGACAGCTGCTGCCGGTGCTGCGGGCCGCGCGGGCGCGGGCGACCGGGCCGGTGCTGATCCACTGCGTGACCGTGAAGGGCAAGGGCTACGCGCCGGCGGAGAAGTCGGCCGACAAGTACCACGGCGTGGCGAGGTTCGACGTGGCCTCCGGCGCGCAGGCGAAGTCGAAGCCGGGTGCGCCGAGCTACACGTCCGTCTTCGGCAGGGCGCTGGTGCGCGAGGCCGAGGTGGATCCCCGCATCGTCGCGATCACCGCCGCAATGCCCGACGGCACCGGCGTGAACCACATGGCCGCGCGCTTCCCCGCCCGTACCTTCGACGTCGGCATCGCCGAGCAGCATGCGGTGACCTTCGCCGGCGGGCTGGCGGCCGGGGGACTGCGCCCGTTCTGCGCGATCTACTCGACGTTCCTGCAGCGCGGTTTCGACCAGGTGGTGCATGACATCGCGCTGCAGAAGCTGCCGGTGCGCTTCGCCATCGACCGCGCCGGGCTCGTCGGGGCGGACGGGGCGACGCATGCCGGGTCGTTCGACGTCGGCTATCTCGCGAACCTGCCCGGCTTCACCGTGATGGCGGCGAGCGACGAGGCGGAACTGGTGCACATGGTGCATACGGCCGCGGTCCATGACGAGGGGCCGATCGCCTTCCGGTACCCGCGCGGCGAGGGCACCGGGGTCGCCCTGCCGGATGAGCCGCGGGTGCTGGAGATCGGGCGCGGCCGGGTGGTGCAGGAGGGGACGGGCGTCGCCATCCTGAGTTTTGGCGCGCACCTGCAGGAATGCCTCGAAGCCGCTCGGCTTCTCGCCATGCGTGGCGTGTCCGCGACCGTGGCGGATGCGCGTTTCGCCAAGCCGCTCGATACCGCGCTGATCGACCAGTTGATCCGGCACCACCCCGCACTCGTCACCGTGGAGCAAGGGGCTGAGGGCGGTTTCGGGGCACGGGTGCTGCACTGGCTGGCTGCCAGCGGCCGGCTCGACCGCGGGCTGCGCATCCGGACGATGACGCTGCCCGACCGCTTCATCGAGCAGGCGAGCCCTGCGGCGATGTATGCCGACGCCGGGCTTGCGCCCGCCGACATCGAGGCGACCTGCCTCGACGCGCTGGGGGTGGTAACCGGGCGCTTCGGGGTCGTCGCCGCGAGGGCGTGATGCGGCTCGAAAACCTAAGCTCCCTACGCTGCTTCGATCCAGGCTTCGCTCAAGAACGACATACTTTATCGCGCGGCGGTGGAACGTGAAGGCGAGGTGAAGCGTGCCGTCCGGACCCTCGACCATCGCCGGATAGGAAAGCTCCTGGTTCTCGCCGTCTAGCGCGTTGTTCGAAAGGCAGGTCCCCGGGCCGTCCTCGACAATGCGGCGTCGCGGGAAGGTCCGGCCGCCATCCTCCGAGAAGCAGAGGGTAAGCGGCGCACGCGGGACGCCCCAGATGGCGGGGACGCCGCCCGCGGGGTCGGCGCGCCCGTCATCGACCTCGCCAAGCTCGTCGTAGAGCGATTCGCGGCGGGCTTCGGACTGCGCGGCGTTGATCGGGTTGCAGAGGAGCGCGACCCGCCCGTCGCGGAGCGCGATCGCCACGATCGAGGAGTTGTTGTTCGGCACGTCGGTCGCTTCGGGAACCGACCAGGTCCGGCCGCCATCGGCGCTCTCGGTGCGGTAGACGTAGTCCGCCTGCCGCCGCCGGAAGAAGGCGGCGATGCGCGGGCCGCCGAGCGGCACCAGGGTCATGTGCACGCAGCCGGTCGACTCGGGGACCTCGACGATGTCCCAGGTCTCGCCGCGGTCGGCGCTGGTGGCGAGCGCCGCGATGTCGTGGCTGCCGGTCCAGCGGGCGCCTGGGGTGGTGCGGCACAGGAAGAGCGGCAGCATCCAGGCACCGTCGTCGCGCAGTGTGACCTGCGCCCGGATGAAGGTGCCCTTCGGCAGGGCGAGGGTGCGCGGCGCGCCGGAGCGGACGCCATCCGCCCCGCGCTCAAGCGGGCGGAAGCGCACGACGCACTCCTCCTGCCGGCCGCCTGGCTGGGCGGTGTGGAAGAGGCCGGGGGCGCCCGTGTCGGGGTCGGAGAAGACGACCGGGTTCTGCTCCGACCTGTCGGGATCGTCGGACACCCGGTCGGCCGCGCTCCAGGTGGTCGCGCCCGGGGAGAGCAGGGCAAGATGGATGAAGATGTCGGAGCGGCCCTCGAGCGTACCGCCGAACCAGGCGCACGCGAGGGCACCATCCGGTAGCCACTGCAGGAAGGCGGCGTGGTTGTGAACGACCGGCGAGGACAGGAAGGCATCGGCCCGGCCGGGGCCGGCCCGCTCAATTCGTCCAGTCATCCGCGCCGCGATCTCATCCGGGGTCATGCTTGCTTCTCCATCTGCCGTTGGCGCCAGATTGGACAAGTTGATCCTTCTTGTCAAGTTGAAAAATGGCGCTTCGTCACGGTTTGAGTAAACGTAACCATATGCTATTAACTAGCTTAAATCTGTTCCACCCTCTTACCTTCACTCGCCTGCGAGTCGGTTAGCATGTCATGTTGACAAGAGGGGAGATGAATGGCATGCTTTGGGGGTTCGCTTGGCATGCCCGACAGCTGAGCCTGTTGGTCATGGCCGCCTGGCGCGACCTAAGGGAGGAACCCAATGAAACGAACCACACTGCTGATTTCTACGGCGCTGGCGATGTCGTCGTTTGCGCCTGCCTTCGCCCAGGATGCTGGCGGCGTCACGATCGTCCTCGGCGAGGACATCGACCTCGTCGAGCCTTGCATGGCGACCCGATCGAACATCGGCCGCATCATCATGCAAAACGTCAACGAGACGCTGACCCAGTTCGACGTGAAGGGCAGCGAGGGCGTAATGCCGCGCCTCGCGGAATCCTGGGAGGACCAGGGCAACGGCACCTGGCGGTTCAACCTGCGTCAGGGCGTGGTCTTCTCGGACGGCTCCACCTTCGACGCCAACGACGTCAAGCACTCGTTCGAGCGGGCGATGAGCGAACAACTTACCTGCGAGACGCCGCGCTACTTCGGTGAGACCGCCCTCACCTTCAACGTCGTCGACGACCATACGGTCGACATCAGCGCCGAGCCGGCGCAGCCGATCCTGCCGCTGCTGCTCTCGCTCGTGACGATCGTGCCGTCGGAGACGCCGGTCGAGTTCGTCCGCGATCCGATCGGCACCGGCCCCTACCGGCTCGCCGAGTGGAACCCCGGCCAGAACCTCACGCTGGAGCGTCGAGACGACTACTGGGGCGAGGCGCCGGCCGTCGAGAAGGCGACTTACGTCTTCCGCACCGACCCGGCCGTCGCCGCGGCGATGGTAACGCAGGGCGAGGCCGACCTCGCACCCTCGATCGCCGCGGTCGACGCGACTAACCCCGACACCGACATCTCCTACCTGAACTCCGAGACGCTCTACCTGCGTCTCGACAGCGCCATCGACCCGATCAGCGACATCCGGGTGCGCCGGGCGCTGAACATGGCGATCGACCGTGATGCCTTCATCGGCACGCTGCTGCCCGAGGGCGTGGTCAGCGCGGTCGCGATGGTGCCGCCGACGACACTCGGCTGGAACCCGGACGTACAGCAGTACGCCTACGATCCCGAGGCGGCGACGGCGCTGCTCGAGGAGGCCAGGGCCGACGGCGTGCCGGTCGACACCACGCTCTACCTGATCGGCCGGTCGAACCTGTTCCCCGGCGTCGTCGAGGTGATCGAGGCGATGCAGCAGATGCTGCAGGATGTCGGCTTCACCGTCGAGGTGCAGATGGTCGAGGTCGCGCAGCAGGAGGAGCTCTACTCGAAGCCCTACAAGGAGGGCCGCCCGCCGCAGATGCTCGCCGTGCAGCACGACAACAGCCGCGGCGACCCGGTCTTCTCGATGTACTTCAAGTACGCGAGCGACGGCCGGCAGTCGGGCATCGCCGACCCGAAGGTCGACGAGATGATCGCCAAGGCGACGGCGGCCACCGGCGAGGAGCGCACCGCGGCCTGGCAGGAGGTCTTCGGCTACCTGCACGACGAGGTGGTGCCGGACGTGCTGCTCTTCCACATGGTGAGCTTCGCCAGGGTCGGCGACAGGATCGAGTTTGTCCCGACGATCGCGACGAACTCGCAGCTCGAGCTCGCCGACATCACCTTCAACTGAGGCCGGCGCTCGGAGTGGGCACGCGTGCCCACTCCGTCAACCAACTGAAATAACCAATCCGTCGCCGGCATGGCGGTGGCAACGATCGCTAGCGTCCCCAGGAGGAAGCCGTGCCCCGATATGTCTCCCGCATCCTGTCGAGCTTCGCCTCGCTCGTGCTCCTCCTCGTCATGGTCTTCTTCCTGTCGCGGCTCACCGGCGACCCGGCGGCGCTCTTCCTGCCGATCGACGCGACGCCGGAGATGATCGAGAACTTCCGCGAACTGCACGGGCTGAACGACCCGTTGATCGTGCAGTTCGGCCGCTACGTCTGGGACGTGCTGCACCTGAACTTCGGCGACAGCCTGCGTCAGGCGCGACCGGCGATCGATGTGGTGCTGCAAGCCTTCGTCTGGACGCTCTGGCTCGCGGTCATCACCATGCTGCTCGTCGCCACCGCGGCGATCGTCATCGGCTCGCTCGCGGCCTTCCGGCCCGGCGGCGTCTTCGACCGGATCGTGACCTTCACCTCACTGATCGGCGCCTCGGCCCCGGACTTCTGGATCGCCATCGTCGGCATCACCGTCTTCGCCATCGGCCTCGGCTGGCTGCCGACCTCCGGCACCGGCACGGTCTGGCACTGGGTCCTGCCGATCGCCGTGCTGTTCATTCGCCCTTTCGGGCTGATCCTGCAGGTGGTGCGCGGCTCGATGGTGCAGGCCTTCGGCTCGGCCTACGTCAAGACCGCCCGCGCCAAGGGCGTCGGCGACCGCTCGATCATCTTCGTCCACACGCTCAGGAACGCCATGCTGCCGGTCATCACCGTCATCGGCGACCAGGCCGCAGCGTTGCTCAACGGCGCGGTGGTGGTGGAGACGATCTTCGGCTTCCCCGGCGTCGGCAAGCTGATGATCAACTCGATCCTCACCCGCGACTTCAACGTGATCATGGCCGCCATCATGGTCACCGCGATCGCGATCTTCGTGATGAACCTTCTGATCGACCTCGCCTATGCGTTCCTCGATCCCCGCATCAGGACCTGAGCCCCATGGCCACGACACACGAGGCGAAGCGATGACCAGCATCTCTCCCACTGCCGTGATGCCGAGCAAGGGCGCCCTCCGCACCGTCCTCGGCATGCTCTGGCGCGACAAGTTTGCAACCGCCGCGGTGGTCTTCCTCCTGATCGCCATCCTCTGCGCGATCCTTGGCCCGGCCCTCCTCGGCGAGGCCGCCACCCGGCAGAACCTGCGCGGCCGCAACGCCCCGCCCTTCTCACTCGAAAACGGCTGGCTGATGATCCTCGGCGCCGACGCCCTCGGCCGTCCGCTCCTCGCCCGTATCATCGTCGCCGCGCAGAACACTCTGATGATCGCCGCCGGCGCCGTCGCCCTCTCCGCCACCATCGGCGCCAGCCTCGGCCTCGTCGCCGGCTACGGCCCGCGCTGGGCCGGCACAGCGATCATGCGCCTCGCCGACGTCATCATGTCGTTCCCGTCGCTGCTCCTCGCGGTGATCGTCCTCTACATGCTGAGCCCGTCGGTCGGGAACGTCATCCTCGTCCTCGCGATCACCCGCATCCCGATCTACCTGCGCACCACGCGCGCCGAGGTGTTGGAGATCAGGGAGCGGATGTTCGTGCAGGCGGCGCAGGTGATGGGGGCCTCGAGCCTGCGCATCGTCTTCCGCCACATCCTGCCGATGGTGATCCCGACCCTCGTCACCATCGCCACCCTCGACTTCGCCTTCGTGATGCTCGCCGAGAGCGCGCTCTCCTTCCTCGGCATCGGCATCCAGCCGCCGGAGATCACCTGGGGCCTGATGGTCGCACAGGGCAAGCAGTACCTCGCCAACGCCTGGTGGCTCGCCTTCTGGCCCGGCCTCGCGATCATCCTGACCACGCTCTCGCTCAACCTCCTGTCGAACTGGCTCCGCATCGCGCTCGATCCGGCGCAGCGCTGGCGGCTGGAGATCAGCCACAAGGGAGGCAAGTGACATGGCCGGCCATCTGCTCGACGTCCGCAACCTGTCGGTCCGCTTCCACACCGCCCACGGCCCGGTCGACGCCGTCCGCAACGTCAGCTGGCACATCGACCGCGGCGAGACCCTCGCCATCCTCGGCGAAAGCGGGTCGGGCAAGTCGGTCTCCTCGTCGGCGATCATGAACCTGATCGACTGCCCGCCGGGCGAGATCGTCTCGGGCGAGGTCCTGTTCGACGGCCGCGACCTGCTGAAGGCCAGCGCCGCCGAGCGGCGGGCGATCAACGGCAAGCGGATCGCGATGATCTTCCAGGACCCGCTCAGCCACCTGAACCCGGTCTACACCGTCGGCTGGCAGCTCCGCGAGGTGATGCTGGTGCACGGCCTGACCCGGGTGCAGGCCGCGGAGCGCGCGCTCGACCTGATGCGCCGCGTCGGCATCCCCGAGCCCGCCGCCGCGCTCGACAAGTACCCGCACCAGTTCTCCGGCGGCCAGCGCCAGCGGGTGATGATCGCCATGGCGCTGGCGATGAAGCCCGACATCATCATCGCCGACGAGCCGACCACCGCGCTCGACGTCACCGTCCAGGCCGAGGTGCTGAAGCTCCTCGAGGAACTGCAGGACGAGATGGGCCTCGGCCTCGTGCTCATCACCCACGACCTCGGCGTCGTCGCCGAGGTGGCCGACCGGGTGGTGGTGATGAACGGCGGCGAGATCGTCGAGGCCGGCACCCCGACCGAGATCTACCACCACGCCAAGCACCCCTACACCAGGAAGCTGATCGCTGCCGCGCCCGGCCACGGCACGATGAGCGCGCCGGTCAAGGGCGCCGAGCCGATCCTGAAGGTCGAGCGCGCGTGCAAGACCTACGGCAGCCTGAAGGCGCTGAGCGACGTGTCGTTCGAGCTGCAGAAGGGCGAGGTGCTCGCCGTCGTCGGCGAGTCGGGCTCGGGCAAGTCCACGGTCGCCAAGGCGATCGTGCGGCTGATCGAGGCCGACTCGGGGACGGCGCTCTGGAAGGGCCGCGACCTCTTCGCCATGAGCCCGCGCGATCTCTATGCCATGCGCCGCGAGATCCAGATGGTGTTCCAGGATCCGACCCAGTCGCTCAACCCGCGGATGTCGATCTTCCAGATCATCTCCGAGGCCTGGGTGATCCACCCCGACATCCTGCCGAAAGCGCGGTGGCGCGAGCGCGTCGCCGAGCTCCTGGACCAGGTCGGCCTCTCGCCCGAGCACGCCCAGCGCTACCCGCACCAGTTCTCCGGCGGCCAGCGCCAGCGCATCGCCATCGCCCGGGCGCTGGCGCTCGAGCCCGACATGATCATCGCCGACGAGGCGGTCTCCGCCCTCGACGTCTCGATCCAGGCCCAGGTGATCGAGCTGCTCGCCAAGCTCAAGCGCGAGCTCGGGATCGCCTTCATGTTCATCGCCCACGACCTGCCGGTGGTCCGCGACTTCGCCGACCACGTGATGGTCATGGAGAAGGGCAAGGTGGTCGAGATCGGCACCGTCCGCGCGATCTTCGAGACCCCGCAGCAGCCCTACACCCGCCGCCTGCTCGCCGCCGGCCTCGACCCCGACCCGGAGGTCCAGAAGGCCCGCCGGCTTGCGCTCGCCTGAGGAGACCCCGATGTTCACCCTGCAACATCCGATCGAGATGCAGCGCCCCCCGATCGTCCGCTTCGGCGCTGGTCAGGTCGAAACGCTGGCCGTCCTGGCTCGACGCGACCGGCGCGCGCCGCCCCTTCGTCATCGCCGACAAGATCAACGCGGCCCGCCTCGACGTCCTCGGGTTGAGCGACGCCGCGCTCTTCGGCGAGGTAAAGCCCGAGCCCGACCTGCCGAACCTCGAGGCCGCGGTCGCCGCCGCCAAGGCAGCGGGGGCCGACGCGGTCATCGGCTTCGGCGGCGGCAGCGCCATGGACCTCGCCAAGCTCGTCGCGGTGCTCGTCACCAGCGACCTGCGGCTGCCCGAAATCTCCGGTCCGAATCGCGCCCCTGCGCGGCGTGTCGCGCTCGCGCAGATCCCGACCACCGCCGGTACCGGAAGCGAGGTCGGTACCCGGGCGTTGATCACCGACCCCGGGACGATGAACAAGATCGCGACGGAGAGTGTCGAGATGCTCGCCGACATCGCGATCATCGACCCGGCGCTGACGGTGAGCGTCCCGCCGATGGTGACGGCGGCAACCGGCGTCGACGCGATGGCGCATTGCGTCGAGGCCTTCACCTCGAAGCGGTCGCACCCGATCATCGACGCCTACGCCCTGCAGGGCATCGAGCTCGTCGGCCGCTACCTCGGCCGCGCCGTCAGGGACGGCAGCGACATCGAGGCCCGCGCGGGCCTCGCGCTTGCCGCCTTTTACGGCGGCGTCTGCCTCGGGCCGGTCAACACCACCGCCGGCCACGCCATCGCCTATCCGCTCGGCACCCGCCACAAGCTCGCCCACGGCATCGCCAACGCCCTGATCTTCCCGCACGTCCTCGCGGTCAACGCGCCTGCCGTTCCGGAAAAGACCGCCCTCGTCGGCCGCGCCCTCGGGTTCGGCGCCGAGGGGAGGCAGCAGGTGCTCGGCGGCGCGCGCGACTTCTGCGCAGAACTCGGCCTCGACATGGCGCTCAGCGGACACGGCGTGCCGCACGACGATCTCCCGGCCTCGGCCAGGGAGGCGCACGCGATCCGGCGGCTGCTCGACTGGAACCCCGTCGACCTCTCCGAGGCCGACATCCTCGAAATCTACGAAGCGGCCTACTGAGGCCGAAGGAGACCGCAATGACCAAGGAAGCCTTCGTCGCTCTCGTCACCTGCTTCAACGACGACGAGAGTGTCAACTACGCCGCCACCCGCGCTCAGGTCCGCCGGCAGGTGGCCGCCGGCAACAACATCATGTGCGCCGGCACCAACGGTGATTTCACCGCGCTCACCTTCGACGAGAAGGTGCGCCTCTGCGGCGAGGTCGTCGACGAGGTCGGCGGCAAGGCGCGCGTCATCGTCAACGCCGGGATGCCCGCGACCTTCGAGACGATTCTTCTCGCGAAGGAGTTCGAGACGATCGGCGTAGACGGCATCGCCGTCATCACGCCCTTTTTCATCGCCTGCACCCAGGATGGGCTCATCCGCCACTTCACCTCCGTGGCGGACGCGGTGACGACGCCGGTCTATCTCTACGACATCCCCGCGCGCACCCAGAACCACATCGAGCCCGAGACGGCGAAGGCGCTGGCCACCCACGGCAACATCGCCGGGATCAAGGACTCGGGCGGCGCGCAGGAGACGCTGGAGCAGTATCTCCAGGTCGGCCGCGAGGTCCCCGGCTTCGAGGTCTACTCGGGCCCCGACCATCTCGTGCACTGGGCCTTCCGGAATGGCGCCAAAGGCTGCATTTCCGGCCTCGGCAACGTCATGCCGGAGACCCTCGCCGCCATCGTCACCGCCTTCAACGCCGGCGACGAGGCGGGCGCGGTCAAGGCGCAGGAGGCCTTCGGCGCCTTTCGAAAGGATCTCTACGGCCTCGGCTACCCGCCCGCGCTGGTGAAGCGGGCGCTCTACCTCATGGATCCCTCCGTCGGCGCCAGCCGCCAGCCGGCCTTGCTGCCTGACCCCGACCAGGACACGAAGATCGCGGCGCTTCTCGTTAAGCACGGCCTGATGGCCGAAGCGGGTGCGTGACACTCGCCGTCACATGCCGCGCAGACGGACGCGTCAGGGCTGGTTGAGATCGATCACCTTGCCGCCGAACAGCCGATCCTGCGAGTGGCCGAGATGCGCTCGCATCAGCCGCTCCGCGGCCTCGCCGTCGCCGTCCCGGACTGCGGCGAAGATCACCGAATGCTCCTCGAAGACCTGCTTCAGCGCCTTCGCCCCGTCGGACATCAGCGACTGGCCGTGCAGCTTCATGCCGACGTAGATATGCTCGCGCAGCGCCCGCATCGACGCCTCGAAATACTGGTTGTTCGCCGCCTTGGCGATCGCGAGGTGAAAGGCGAAATCCGCGTCCTCGCGGTGGGTCTGCGAGTCGGTTGCCCCCTGCATGAGCGACAGCGCCGTCTCGATCTCCTCCAGCGCCTCCGCGTTCCGCCGCCCCGCAGCGAGCCGGCACGCCATCGTCTCGATGCAGGTCCGGAACTCGTAGCAGCGCTGGATGTCGGCGATCGTCTCGACTCGCGCGAAGCCGAGCGGCACGGTCTTCACCTCCCGCACGTAGCTGCCGGCACCCTGGCGCGAATGGATGAGCCCCTGTTCCCGAAGCCGCTCCAGCGCTGCGCGCAGCACCGGCCGCGATACGCCGAACTCCTCCGCCAGGGTCGTCTCCGACGGCAGCTTCCGGTTCGCCGGATAGTCCCCGTTCGAGATTCGGCTGTAGAGCAGGTGGTAGACCCGGTCGGCGAGCCCCGGCTTCGCCCGCGGCCCGTCGCCGCCTTGCCGTTCCGGAACCGTCGAGTCCTTCATGCTTCGCCTTCCAGTGGCCTGGCCGCCGCCTCGACGACCGAGACAAGGGCATCCTCGCTGCCGAATCCGCCGGACTTGGTGACAAGTTGCAGGCGGCGCTTGCCGAGCAGCATGCTGGACACCGGAACGCCGGGCAAGACCTCGCCTTCAATGGTCAAAACGCCGACTCCGAGCGCGCCGAGGATGGCGTCCGCCGTCTCGCCGCCGCAGCCGAGCAGCGTCCGGACCCCGCCCGCCTGGACAAGTTGCGCAATCCCTCGCGCGAAGCGTTGGCCCGCCGCGTGCGGGTCGAACGGCTGGCCCTCGACCGCCGTGAGCCGGACGAGCTCCGCCACGCCACCCGCCAGTGGACCGCAGATCCCGTCCGGCGCGGTCGAAACGGTTGCCGTGCCGCTCGCGGCCAGCCGATCGACCTGGGTGAGGGTGATCGGATCGTGCGAGCCGATCGCGAGCAGGACCGGCCCGGAGAGTCGGGGCGACGAGACCTCCGGCGCGCCACGCGCCAGGTGGCGCGCGACAGCCGCCGCGAGCCCGGCGGCGCCCACGAGAAGCGTCGTCGACGCTTCCAGCGCGAGGCCCAACGGGCCGTCGAAGTCGGCGTCGACGCGGGTGTCAGGAACCTCGAGCGCCAGCCCGCTCGCCGCTACGGTCGCCGCCACGTCGATCGGCTCCACGACCCCGGCGCCGGTCAGCCTCCCCTGCAGGACGGTCCGGCCTTGCGCCGGGATCGCCGGAGCGACCAGGGCGCGGCTGCGCCCGGCCCGGGCGGCGAAAACGCCAACCTCCTCCGCCACGTGGCCCTTGAGCCGGGAGTCGACCTTCTTGAACAGGATCTCCGGCAACGCGCCGACGGCGTCGAGCGCCGCGGCGACCGCCGCCCGCGCCGCCGAGACGCCACCCTCGCGCGAGGCGGTGCTGACGCTGAGGACGTCGGGCCGCTCCGCGAGAGCTGCCGCCACGTCGCCTGGCCGCCGCGCCACCACGCAGCGCAGACCGAAGCGGGTGAGCGCCACGCCGCTGTCGAGCGCTCCGGTGAGGTCGTCGGCGATGATGAGGACGCGCATGGGCCGATCCGTAATTGCCTTTTGCCGAGCCTACAGGTAAATATGTCATGTGGATACAGGAAAAGCGTTTGCCATGTCGATACCGGATGTAGGTCAAATGCCTGTAACAAAATGGTATATTGGCGTATGCGCGGCGATGAGTTGGCGAGTTTACAACACGAATCGATTGAAGGGAGGATCAGACGCATGACCGTTTCCAAGGACCGGCCGATCGTCATCACCATGGGCGACCCATCGGGCGTCGGCCCGGAGGTGACGGTCAAGGCGCTCGCCGCCCTCGACAGCGCCATGCGGCGCGACTTCGCCGTCGTCGGCGATCGCAAGGTGCTCGACCGGGCGCTGGCCGCCTCGGGGATCGACATGGCGCTCGTCGCGCCGGGTGGCGACGGCATCGCCGTGATCGACGTGCCCGTGGACGGGCTGCCCGATCGTTTCGGCGTGCTGAGTCCGCGCTGTGGGGAGGCCAGCTACCAGTACATCCGCACCGCCGTCGAATGGGCGCAGGCCGGCAAGGCCGCCGGCATCGTCACCGCCCCGATCAACAAGGAGGCGCTGAATTCCGCCGGCCACCACTACGACGGGCATACCGGCCTCCTCGCCCACCTGACCGGGCAGAAAGGCATCATGGATGCTGCTGGCCTCGGAGCGTCTGAACGTCATCCACGTCTCGACCCACGTCTCGCTTCGCACCGCGATCGACCGGGCGGAGCCGGTGAGGGAGCTGGAGACAATCCGCACCGGGCATCGGCACCTGCGGCGGATGGGCATCGCGGCGCCGCGGATTGCAGTTGCGGGGATCAACCCACACTGCGGCGAGAACGGGCTGTTCGGGACCGAGGACGAGGAGAACCTCGTGCCGGCCGTCGCTGCCGCGCGGGCTGAAGGGATCGACGTCGTCGGGCCGATCTCGGCGGACACGGTGTACCATCGCGCCTACAACGGCGCCTTCGATCTCGTCGTGGCGCAGTATCACGACCAGGGGCACATCCCGATCAAGCTCGTCGCCTTCGACACCGCGGTGAACGTTTCGCTTGGCCTGCCGATCGATCGGAGTTCGGTCGATCACGGCACCGCCTTCGACATCGCCGGCACCGGCCGCGCCAACCACGTCAACATGCTCTCTGCCCTGTCCTACGCGCGCGGGCTCGCGGAGAGCCGGCGGGAGGCAGAGATTGCCTGATACGGTCTCCGTTTGTTCGCCTCGCGTTAACAGCCCGTAAAGAAGTGGCAAGCCGGATTCCAGCCGGATTCCAGCCGCCTTCCAGCCCGGATTTTTCACGCCGTTCCAAAGGGATGACCGCCGCCCGAGGCGCGCGGGCAATTTCAACCGGAGATCGTATGAATCGGGGTCGAGGCCTGGTCTGCCGCATCCCTGTGGATCAGCGACTGCAAGGCAGGCCGCCCGCCAGCTCCAGTCAGACCGACATCCGCCGCCGCACCTCGGCCTCGTCGAGTTCCGCCGGCGTCCCCTCCAGCACGATCCGCCCGCGGTCCATGACCGCGATGCGGCTGGCGAGTTCCACGGCGAAGTCGAAGAACTGCTCCACGAGCACGATGGCGATGTGACCCTGGTCGCGCAGATAGGCGATCGCCCGGCCGATGTCCTTGATGATCGACGGCTGGATCCCCTCGGTCGGCTCGTCCATGAGCAGGAGCTTCGGCCGCGTCACCATCGCCCGCCCGATGGCGAGCTGCTGCTGCTGCCCGCCGGAGAGGTCGCCGCCGCGCCGGCCCATCATCTCCGCCAGCACCGGGAAGAGCTCGAACACCGTGTCCGGCACCTTCCGCTCGCCCCGCGGCAGCAGGCCGAACCCGGTCTCCAGGTTCTCCTTGACCGTCAGCAGCGGAAAAATCTCCCGCCCCTGCGGAACCGTGGCGACCCCGAGCTTGGCCCGCGCGTCGGGCCTGAGCCGGCTGATCTCGTGGCCCTCCCACATGATCTTGCCGCCCGAGATCCCCTGCCGCCCCGAGATCGCGCGCAGGAGCGAGGTCTTGCCCACCCCGTTGCGCCCCAGGATGCAGGTCACCTGCCCCGGCTCGGCGGTCAGGCTCACGTCCTTCAGCGCCTGCGCCGCGCCGTAGTAGAGGTCCATGTTCTCGACGTGCAGCATCTCAGCGCCCCAGATAGACCTCGATCACCTCGGGATTGGCCGAGACGTGATCGAGCGACCCCTCGGCCAGCACCGCGCCCCGGTGCAGCACCGTCACCTTGCAGTCGAGCGCGCGCACGAAGTCCATGTCATGCTCGATCACCACCACCGACCGCTCGCCGGCGATCGAGCGCAAGAGCTCCGCCGTGCGCATGGTCTCGGCGTCGGTCATCCCCGCCGCCGGCTCGTCGACGAGCAGGAGCTGCGGCTCCTGCGCCATCAGCATCCCGATCTCCAGCCACTGCTTCTGCCCGTGGCTCAGGCTGCCGGCCAGCCGGTCGCGCACTTGCTCCAGCCGCACCAGTTCCAGCAGCTCGGTCAGTCGCCGCTTCTCGCCGCCGCTCAGCTTGTTGAACAGCGTCGCCGCCACCCCGCGCTTGCCGGCCAGCGCCAGCATCAGGTTCACCTCGACGCTCAGCGTCTCGAAGACCGTGGGCTTCTGGAACTTGCGCCCGATCCCGAGCCGCGCGGTGTCCGCCTCGTCGAGCTTGGTGAGATCGGTATCCTCGTCCCAGACCACCCGGCCCTGGTCGGGCCGGGTCTTGCCGGTGATGATGTCGAGCATCGTCGTCTTGCCGGCGCCGTTCGGCCCCACCACCGCGCGCAGCTCGCCCTTGGCGATCACGAGGCTCAGCCCGTTGATCGCCTTGTAGCCGTCGAAGGCGCGGTGCACGTCCTGCAGGTAAAGCTGGGTCTCGGTTGCCATCGCGCTACTCCGCCGGCTCGGGTTCGGCCCGCACCGCCGGCTCGCGCGCCGGGCGCCGCCGCGACCCGATCTTCTCGATCAGCCCCAGCACACCCTGCGGCAGGAAGATCGTCACGAAGATGAACATCGCGCCGAGCACATAGAGCCAGGCGTCGGGCAGCGCGGCGGTCAGCCAGCTCTTGGAGCTGGCGACGATCAGCGCGCCGAGTGCTGCGCCGACCAGCGTGCCCCGGCCCCCGAGCGCCACCCAGATGACGATCTCGATCGAGTTCGCGGGCGAGAATTCGCTCGGGTTGATGATGCCGACCTGCGGCACGTAGAGCGCGCCGGCGATCCCGGCCAGCATCGCCGACACCGTGAAGATGAAGAGCTTGTAGTGCTCGACCCGGTAGCCGAGGAATCGCGTGCGGCTCTCGGCGTCGCGCACCGCCACCAGCACCTTGCCGTACTTCGACGAGGTGATCGCCCGCCCCAGCAGCAACGCGCCCGCCAGCGTGAGACCCGACAGCACGAAGAGCGCGACCCGTGTGGTGTCCGCCTGCAGGCTGAAGCCCAACACGTCGCGGAAGTCGGTCAACCCGTTGTTGCCGCCGAAGCCCATCTCGTTGCGGAAGAACGCCAGCAGCAGCGCATAGGTCAGCGCCTGGGTCATGATCGACAGGTAGACGCCGGTGACCCGCGACCGGAACGCGAAATACCCGAAGACGAAGGCAAGCAGCCCCGGCACGAACAGGACCATCAGGCAGGCGAACCAGAACATGTCGAAGCCCTGCCAGAACCAGGGCAGCTTCTCGTAGCTCAGGAACACCATGAAATCCGGCAGGTCGGGGTTGGCATAGACCCCCCGGTCGCCGATCTCGCGCATCAGATGCATGCCCATGGCATAGCCGCCCAGCGCGAAGAACGCGCCATGCCCGAGGCTCAGGATGCCCGCATAGCCCCAGACGAGATCGAGCGCGACCGCCAGCACCGCGTAGCAGAGGTACTTGCCGAGCAGCGCCACCATGTAGCTCGGCACATGCACGCCGCTCCCCGGGTTGGCGAGCAGGTTCCCCGCCGGGATCAGCACCACGGCGAGGAAGATGAGCGCGAGCGCGATGCCGGTCCGCCGGTCGATGAGCCGCTCGGTCATGCTCACGCCTCCACCGCGCGGCCGCGTTGCGGGAAGAGCCCGCGCGGCCGTTTCTGGATGAAGAGGATGATGAAGACGAGGATCAGGATCTTGCCCAGCACGGCGCCGACGTAGGGCTCGAGGAACTTGTTCGCGATGCCGAGCGAAAAGGCAGCCGCGAACGTCCCCCAGAGGTTCCCCGCGCCGCCGAACACCACCACCAGGAACGAATCGATGATGTAGCTCTGCCCCAGGTTCGGCGAGACGTTGTCGATCTGGCTCAGCGCCACGCCCGCGAGCCCCGCGATCCCCGCGCCCAGCCCGAAGGTCAGCGCGTCGACCCGCGCGGTGCGAATTCCCATCTCCGCCGCCATCGGCCGGTTCTGCGTGACCGCGCGCATCTCGAGACCGAACGACGTGCGCCGGAGCAGCGTGAGCAGGCCCGCGAAGACCACGAGCGCGAAGATGATGATGTAGAAACGGTTCCAGGTGATCAGCATCTCGCCGACTTGGAACGAACCCGACATCCAGGACGGGTTGCCCACCTCGCGGTTCGACGGCCCGAACAGCGTCCTGACGGTCTGCTGCAGGATCAGGCTCACGCCCCAGGTGGCCAGCAGCGTCTCCAGCGGCCGCCCGTAGAGGAACCGCACGATCCCCCGCTCGATCGCCACGCCCATGCCGCCCGCCACGAGAAACGCCGCCGGCGCCGCGATCAGCAGCGACCAGTCGAACAGCCACGGCGCATGGTTGCGGATCAGCTCCTGCGTCAGGAAGGTGGTGTAGGCGCCGAGCATGATCAGCTCGCCATGCGCCATGTTGATCACCCCCATCACCCCGAAGGTGATGGCGAGCCCGACCGCGGCGAGCAGCAGCACCGAGCCGAGCGACAGCCCGAACCAGACGTTCTGCAGCTGCCCCCACATGGCGCGCTCGCGCTCGATCTTGGCGACCCCCGCCGCCGCCGCCTCGGCGATCGCCGGATCGTCGGAGGCCCGCAGCGGCGTCAGCGCCGACAGCGCGTCGCTGCCGCCGCGCCCGGCCACCACGCCGACCGCAGCCACCCGCTCGGCGAGATCGGCGTCGGAATTCAGCAGCGCCGCCGCCTGCGCCTCCTCGAGCGCCTGCCTGACAGCGGGATCCTCTTCCGCCGCCAGCGCCGTCTGGATCGCCTCCAGCTGCTCGGGGTCGGGGGTGCGGAACGCCTCGTTCGCGGCCGCCAGCCGCCGCGCCGGATCGTCGGACATGAGCGTCAGCGTCGAGATCGCCGAGCGGACCGCCCGGCGCAGCGCGTTGTTGACCCGGATCGGATCGGTCGAGCGCGGCGCGACCGCACCGAGGGCGGCGCCGGTCAGCGGATCGAAGGCCTCGGCGTTCGACCCGCGCCCCGTCACCCGGATCACGGCGCCGTCGGCCTTGCGGGCGTGCAGGTCGCCCTCCTGCAGCGCGTCGAGCACGATCGTCGCCCGGTCGTCGCCGGTCGCGCCGATGGCGGCGATCACCTCGGCACGTTCGCCGTAGCTGCCCTCCGAAAGCTGCGCGACCAGGTCCTCGAGCGACTGCGCCATCACGGCGGAGCCCCCCAGGACGATGGCAAGCCAGACGAGGATCGGGACGAGGAGACGCATCGCAAGCTCCAACATGAGACCCGCGCGGGACCCGAGGGCCCCGCGCAGCGTTCAGTTCAGCGTCAGTTGGCCGCGCCGCCGCACTGTCCGGTCTCGACGTTGAAGTTTCCGCACGACATCGGCGCCCGCCAGTTGGCGATCAGGTCGGCCGACTCGGGCAGGTAGTCCGACCACTCGTCGCCGAGCACGAGGCCGCTCGTCTCCCAGACCGTGTCGAACTGGCCGTCGTCGCGGATCTCGCCGATCAGCACCGGCTTGGTGATGTGGTGGTTCGAGCTCATCGAGCTCAGTCCGCCGGTCAGGTTCGGCACCGCCACGCCGTCCATCGCCGCGATCACCGCGTCGGTGTCGGTGGTGCCGGCCGCCTCGACCGCCTTCACCCACATGTTGAAGCCGATGTAGTGCGCCTCCATCGGGTCGTTGGTCACCCGGTCCTCGGAGCCGATGAACGCGTGCCACTTCTCGATGAACTCGGCGTTCTCCGGGGTGTCCTCGCTCATGAAGTAGTTCCAGGCCGCGAGGTGGCCGACCAGCGGCGCGGTGTCGAGACCCGCGAGTTCCTCTTCGCCGACCGAGAAGGCGACGACGGGGATGTCCTCGGCCGAGATGCCCTGGTTGCCGAGCTCCTTGTAGAACGGCACGTTGGCGTCGCCGTTGATCGTCGAGACCACCGCCGTCTTCTTGCCGGCCGAGCCGAACGCGGCGATGTCGCTCACGATCGTCTGCCAGTCGGAATGCCCGAACGGCGTGTAGTTGATCATGATGTCTTCGGCGGCGACCCCGTTCTGCTGCAGGTACGCCTCGAGGATCTGGTTGGTGGTGCGCGGATAGACGTAGTCGGTGCCCGCCAGCACCCAGCGCTCCACGCCTTCCTCGTTCATCAGGTAGTCGACCGCCGGGATCGCCTGCTGGTTCGGCGCCGCGCCGGTGTAGAAGACGTTGCGCTGGCTCTCCTGCCCCTCGTACTGCACCGGGTAGAACAGGATCGAGTTCAGCTCCTCGAAGACCGGCAGCACCGACTTGCGGCTCACGCTGGTCCAGCAGCCGAACACCACGTCCACGCCCTGGTTGGCGATGAGATCCCGCGCCTTCTCGGCGAAGAGCGGCCAGTCCGAGGCCGGGTCGACCACGACCGCCTCGAGCTGCTTGCCGAGGAGTCCGCCCTTGGCGTTCTGATCCTCGATCAGCATCAGCATGACGTCCTTCAGCGTCGTCTCCGAAATCGCCATCGTCCCCGAGAGCGAGTGCAGGATACCGACCTTGATCGTCTCCTCCTGGGCCAGGGCGGAACCGGCGAAGAGCGAGCCGGCGAGCGCCGTGCCGACCCACAACCTTTTGATTTGGCTATGCATTATTTCCCTCTATCCTGTCAGATCAGGCATCCGTTACCCTCGGCGGATTTCTCGCGCCCGCCGGCGCACGCCAGTCGGACGCACGGACCGCGCCGCCGAACGCAGCTATCCAGTCGTAGCGGCCTCAGGCTGCTTGCCCCTCAAAAGACGGTCAAGCACATTCGCCTAATTATTGTTCGCGTGACGACTACTGCCTAAATGTTCGGCAGTTATTGTGCGACTACTGCATTAGGGATGAACTCTTGTGCAGAACCGGGTCGATGCCCACGGTCCCGGGCGTCACCCCGGCGATCTCGAGGATCAGCTTGCGGCGGACGGCGGCGGCGAAGGCGTCCCGCCCGTCCGCGGTCACCACGAAGGCGCCGGGACCGCCGATCAGCTGCTCGGTGAAGGCCTCCTCGAGGTTGCCCACCCCGGGCCGGCCGGAACAGTCGTTGCAGAGGATGGCGAGGCCGTTCACCACCACGCCCTGGCCGATCGCCACGTCGCGCGCCATGGCGATGGTGGGCGGCCGCGGGTTCCAGATGCTGTCGCCGGACAGGTCGATCACCTTGCGCCAACCCTCGAAGCGGTTGCCCTCGATCAGCGCCAGCCCCTTCATGATCGCCGCGCCGATGGCGTTGGTGCCGTTCGCCCGCCGCGGCGCCGCCATCAGCCGCGCCCCGAACGTGGCGGCGCTCGCCGCGTCCTCCACCACCATCCAATCCACCACCACGTCCTGCGACCGGGCGCCCGCCCACTCCACGAACGCGACGGCGATCCGCCCGTGCTCGCCGCCATTCTCGATCGCCCACAGCACCTGCGGATCCGCCATGGCGGTTGCGTAGCCCTGACGCTGCATCGCGGTCTCGACGTCGTCGATCGATCCGCTGGCGTCCGCCAGCAGCACCAGCTCCAGATCGACCGGCTCGCGCGCCTCCTGCGCCCGGACCAACCCGACCGGCGACGCCAGCGCCACCGCCATCACGATCCACTTGAGCATCCACCCGCCCCCCATCTCTCCGCGGCAGTCAGCCGGCCCGATCCTCGACATAGCGCTGCCATCCCCCCGTTCGAGCCGGGTGCGGGGTGCTGCCCGCGGCAGCGCATTTATGATCGGAGCAGCCGCTCGTGGGCGATCTGCCGGAAGCTCCAGGCATCGCCCGCTCGATCGAAAATCCAGACCAGGTCGTAGCGGTCTTCGGGCCAGCTCTGCGGAACCGTGGTGGTGTTGCCCACGATCAGGTTGCCGATCGCCGGGATGTTCTGATGCTGCCAGCAGATCAGGACGACGCCGACGCGAGCCAGGGCATCGGCGACCAGCGCCTGCTCCTCGCCCTTCGCGTGGACGGTGACGGGCGTCAGGTCGAGCGCCGCCGCCATGGGCGTCACCGTTTGCAGCGGCCGCTTGCTGTGGCTGCCGACCTTGACGGCCTTCCCCGCGACCGTTGCCTTTCGTTTCCCCGCTCCGGCCGCAAAGATCACGGTGGGCCGCGACACCAGCGGATCGGCCGCGCCCGATCCCGGCCCTGCAAAGACCGCCGCCAATGCCCCGGCATGCTGCCAGCCGCGCACGGTCAGGGATTCAGGGTCGGCGGTGCCGTCGTCCCGGATCCCCTTCAGCTTCGGCTTCTTGGTCGGCTTCTGGGCGTGACGGATGACGATGATCTGATCGGCAAACATCGCGAGCCTCCGCTGGCAGCCAGGACCTCGGCGGCAGAACGCCGCGCCGAGATCGCTCGGCCTCGCGGACGCAACGCCAGTTCGACTTCCGGTGTCAACGGCGCAATGCGCTGAGATTCAGTTCGGACGCTCTACCTGGCGCACGCCCTGTGCATGGCTTGTGCATGATGTGCACACTGAACCGACCGCCGTAAACCTTTGCCGATACACCATCTTCGCCCGCCCTAAGGCGCCGTCCCCGCCGCCACCACCGCCCCCATCTTCGCCCGCTGCACGATCACCGCCACCGGTCCTTCCTCCAGACCCTCGTAGCGCATGTCGACCGTCTCGCCGCCATTCCAGCGCGCGATCGTCTCCCAGTCGGTGACGATGTTGGTGTAGGTGAAGCTGTGCCCGGCATTCTCGCCCGCCTCGATCGCCACGTCCACCGACGGCTTGAAGCGCACCAGGTGAATGTCCGCCGGGCCGACCTCGGCCCCGTTCGGCGCAAGGTGGATCCTGAGCGTGTCGTCCTCGCGCTCCAGCTTAAGGTCCGCACCCGCTGGCCGCTGCTGCGCCCTGGCGATCTCCTTCAGGACGCGATCCGCGTCATGACCCTTCACCCGCTCGCTGCCCTGGACGATCATCTCGGGCGTGAAGATCGAGCGGCGGTGCTCGCTCTTGGCATAGGCGCGTTGGCGGTCGGTGTTGCCGGGCCGGCCGAACTCGTCCTTCCACCCGAGGTAGTCCCAGTAGTCCACGTGCAGCGCCAGCGCGATCACCCCCTCATGGCCGGCGAGCTCGGTCAGGAGCGCGTCGGCGGGCGGGCAGGAAGAGCATCCCTGGCTGGTGAAGAGCTCGATCACCACCGGCGTGTCCTGCGCCGCGACCCCGAGGGGCAGGAAAGTCGCGGCGGCGGCGAAGAGCGAAGGCAGGAGGCGCATGCGGGCTTTCAGCTTGAACCCGCCCCTCCTAGCCGCCCCCCGCAACCCGTGCCAGTCAAGCCTTCGCGAGCGGAACGCCTCACCACCGTCGCGTGGCGGCGAGGTAACGCTCCGCCTCCGGTCCGAAACCCGCCCGAAGCGCCGCCTCCTCCGCCCTCACGAAGCGTCGGTCGATGACGACAAGAAACGCCAGCGCCGGCGCCAGCGCCGAGGCCGCCCCGAGGTAGAAGCCCCAGCCGAGCAGCACCAGCACCATCCCGCTGTAGATCGGGTTGCGGTTCACCCGGAACGGCCCCTCGACGATCAGCGCCCGCGGCGCCTCGCGCGGCTCGATCGGCGTGCGCTTGCGGCGGAACCAGAGGGCGGCCCAGATCACGATGCCGAAGCCGGCCAGGCCCAGCGGCGCCGCCGGCCACCCAGGCAGCGGCGCCAGCGGAGCGACGCGGGCGAGCCCCCAGGCGAGAGCCGCCGCGCCCAGCGCCCAGATCGGCGGCAGGTCGGGAAACTCCCGCAGGAGCGCCCCGCCGGCCAAGCCTCAGGCAGCCTTGGCGAGGTTGCGCAGGACGTAGTGCAGCACGCCGCCGTTCTCGACGTACTCGATCTCCACCGCGGTATCGATCCGGCACTTGAGCTCGATCGTCCGCTCGGTGCCGTCGGCATAGGAGATGGTGCAGGGCAGCATCGACAGCGGCTTCAGGTCGCCCGCGAGCCCCGAGATCGAGATCACCTCGTCCCCCTTCAGCCCCAGCGTCCGGCGGTTGTCGCCGGCGGTGAACTCGAACGGCACCACCCCCATCCCGACCAGGTTGGACCGGTGGATGCGCTCGAAGCTCTCGGCGATCACCGCCTTCACCCCCAGGAGCGCCGTGCCCTTCGCCGCCCAGTCGCGCGACGACCCCGCGCCGTACTCGATGCCGCCGATCACGATCAGCGGCACGCCCGCCGCCTGGTAGGCCATGGAGGCGTCGAAGATCGAGATCTGTTCGCCGTCCGGCCCGAGGCTGTAGCCGCCCTCCACGCCATCCAGCATCTCGTTCTTGATGCGGATGTTGGCGAAGGTGCCGCGCATCATCACCTCGTGGTTGCCGCGCCGCGACCCGTAGGAGTTGAAGTCCCTGGACGGGATCTGCCGCTCGGTCAGGTACTTCCCCGCCGGCGTCGTCGACTTGAACGACCCTGCGGGCGAGATGTGGTCGGTCGTCACCATGTCGCCGAGCAGCGCCAGGATGCGCGCGCCCGTGATGTCGGAGATGACCCCCGGATCCTTCGACATGCCCTGGAAGTACGGCGGATTCTGGATGTAGGTCGAGGTCGGCGGCCAGTCATAGGTCTCGCTGTCGACGGTCTCCACCGCCTGCCACTTCTCGTCGCCCTTGAAGACGTCGGCATACTTCGACTGGAAGGCCTCGCGGGTGACCGTCCGCTCGACCAGCTCGGCGACCTCCTTGGTGGTCGGCCAGATGTCCTTGAGATAGACCTCCTTGCCGTCCTTGCTCACCCCGAGCGGCTCGCTGGTGAGATCGATGTTGATGTCGCCCGCGATGGCGTAGGCGACCACCAGCGGCGGGCTCGCCAGGTAGTTCGCCCGCACGTCGGGCGAGATGCGCCCCTCGAAGTTGCGGTTGCCCGACAGCACCGCCGTCGCCACGAGGTCGTTGTCGTGGATCGCCTTGGTGATCGCCGGATCGCCGAGCGGCCCGGAGTTGCCGATGCAGGTGGTGCAGCCGTAGCCCGCGAGGTTGAACCCCAGCGCGTCGAGGTCCTCCTGCAGGTTCGCCGCCTCCAGGTACTGGCTGACGACCTGGCTTCCCGGCGCCAGCGAAGTCTTCACCCACGGCTTGCGCGTCAGCCCCAGCGCCCGCGCCTTGCGCGCCACCAGCCCCGCGCCGATCATCACGTAGGGGTTCGAGGTGTTGGTGCAGGAGGTGATCGCCGCGATCACCACCGACCCGTCGCGGATGGTGTAGTCCTCGCCCTCGACCGATGCGGTCTTGCGGACCTCCGGCGGCGCGGTGATCGCCATCGCCCCGCCCTCGGCCGCCATCTTCTCGCCGCCGTTCGAGATGTCGATGCCGCGATAGTCGGCGACGGTCTGGTAGAACGCGTCGGCCGCCAGGTTCAGCGGCGTGTAGTCCTGCGGCCGCTTCGGCCCCGAGATCGCCGGCACGATCTCGGCCATGTCGAGGAACAGCGTGTCGGTGTAGACCGGGTCGTAGTCCGGCCCCCGCCACATGCCGTTTTCCTTGGCATAGGCCTCGACCAGCGCGATCCGCGCCTCGTCGCGCCCGGTCTGGCGCAGGTAACGCAGCGTCTCGCCGTCGATGGGGAAGAAGCCGCAGGTGGCGCCGTACTCCGGCGCCATGTTGGCGATGGTGGCGCGGTCGGCCAGCGGCAGGTGGTCGAGCCCCTCGCCGTAGAACTCGACGAACTTGTTCACCACGCCCTTCTTGCGCAGCATCTGCACGACCTTGAGCACGAGGTCGGTGGCGGTGGTGCCCTCCATCATCCGCCCGGTCAGCTTGAAGCCCACCACCTCCGGGATCAGCATCGACACCGGCTGCCCGAGCATCGCCGCCTCCGCCTCGATGCCGCCGACGCCCCAGCCGAGCACGGCAAGGCCGTTCACCATCGTGGTGTGGCTGTCGGTGCCGACCAGCGTGTCGGGATAGGCGACGAGCTCGCCCGACGGATCCTTGTCGGTCCACACCGTCTGCGCCAGGTACTCGAGGTTGACCTGGTGGCAGATGCCCGTCCCCGGCGGCACCACCCGGAAGTTGTCGAAGGCGCTCTGCCCCCACTTCAGGAACTGGTAGCGCTCGATGTTGCGCTCGTACTCGAGGTCGACGTTGAGCTGGAAGGCGCGCGGCGTGCCGAACTCGTCGATCATCACCGAATGGTCGATGACCAGATCCACCGGGTTGAGCGGGTTGATCTTCTGCGGATCGCCGCCCAGCGCCTTGATCCCGTCCCGCATCGCAGCAAGGTCGACCACCGCCGGCACGCCGGTGAAGTCCTGCATCAGCACCCGCGCCGGGCGATAGGCGATCTCGCGGGGATTCTTGCCCCCGAGCGTGGCCCACGCGGCGAAAGCCTTGATGTCGTCGACGGTCACCGTCTTGCCGTCCTCGAACCGCAGCATGTTCTCCAGCACGACCTTCAGCGATGCCGGCAAACGCCCGAAATCGCCCAGCCCCGCCGCCTCCGCCGCCGCGATCGAATAATAGGCGTAGCTCTTTCCCGCAACTGCGAGCGAGCGGCGCGTCCTGGCGGTGTCGGTTCCAACGAAAACGGTCATCGTGCCTCCGGGCTGCAATGCTGGGATGGAACTTGACCCCTTGATAGGCCGCCTGCCGGCCTCTCGCAAGTGCCGCAGGGCAAGGCCCGGGACGGCCTTGCGCGATGGCGCTCGACAGGGGTCTGGTCATTCGTCCCGCGGCGCGGCAGCAAGCTCGGTCAACAGCGGCTCGATCCAGCCGGCGACCAGCACCGTCAGCGTGACCTCCCGCCCGGTGGAGAGCGCGTTGCCCATGGCCGAGACCACGGCGACCAGGCGGCGGTCCTCGCCCGCGCTCTCGAAGACCGGCGCGCCGGAGGCGCCGTAGGTCACCGCGCAGTCGAGCGCCGCCACCGCGGCGAAGGTGGTGGCGAGGCCGCACGGCTCCTGGATCGAGGGCGCCTGCGCCCGGTCGCGGGCGTAGGAGACGATCGCCAGCGGCGCGCCGCCGAGCGCCGCGGTTTCGAACGCCGCCGCGTCCTCGGCAGGCACCGGCCTGTCGAGCTCGATCAGCGCCATGTCGGTGCCCACGTCCGCGGGCGTCGGGATGTTGAACGCGAAATCCGGATGGGTCACCGCGCGGACCGCACGCCGCACGGCGGCGGTCTTGCCGAGCCGGAGCCCCGCGACGAAGCGGAACTCTCCGATCGGCACCCGCTCATGGCTGCGCGGATTGAACAGGCAGTGCGCCGCCGTGATGATCACCGTCTCCGAGATGAGCGTCGCGGTGCAGAAGCGTGTCCCGGCGACGTTGAGCCGGCCCACGCCGCGAAACGCCGCGGCCTCGTCCGCCTCGAGCATGCGCCGCCCCGGCTCCTGCGCCGCGGCCGAGCCGGTGAGGACAAGGAAGGCGACCAGCGCGCGGATCGCCGCCGGAACGCCCCTCACGCCGCCCCGAGTGCCGCGGGGCGCGGCCCGCCGGTCGCCCAGTCGAGAAGCTCGGCGGTATGCACCACCGGCACGGCGGTGGCCGAGCCGATCTGCATCATGCAGCCGATGTTGCCCGCCGCGATCACCTGCGGCGCCCGTTCCTCCAGCGTGGCGACCTTGCGCGCCCGCAGTTCCCGCGAGATCTCCGGCTGCAGCAGGTTGTAGGTGCCCGCCGAGCCGCAGCAGAGGTGGCTGTCGCGCGGCTCCACCACCTCGAACCCCGCGCCCTTGAGCAGCGCCTTGGGCTGCGTCCTCACCTGCTGGCCGTGCTGCAGCGAGCAGGCGGCATGATACGCGACCCGAAGCGCCGGCACGCCCGTCGGTTTCAGCCCCAGTTCCGCCATCATCTCCGTGACGTCGCGCGCCAGCCCCGCCACCGTCGTCGCATCCGCCGCCAGCGGATCGCCCGCGAACATGTGGCCATAGTCCTTCACCGTCGTCCCGCAGCCCGAGGTGTTGATGACGACGGCGTCCAGCCCCGCCCCGTTCGCCTCCCGCATCCACGCCCTGATGTTCTTCGCCGCCGTCGCATGGCTCTCCCGCGTCTTGCCCATGTGATGCGTCAGCGCCCCGCAGCACCCCGCCCCCTCGGCCACCACCACCTCGCAGCCGTGCCGCGTCAGCAGCCGGATCGTCGCGGCGTTGATGTCGGTGTTGAGCGCCCGCTGCGCGCACCCGGTCAAGCAGCGCCACCCGCTTCCGCCGCTCCCCCTCCGCGGCAAAGACCTGCGGCTCGTCCATCCGGCTCGGCGCCGGCAGCGACCGCGGCGCGAACTCCAGCATGCCCCGCACCTGCTTCGGCATCAGCCCCGCGAACGGCCGCCCCAGGTTCGCCGCCCGGATCGCCAGCCGAAAGCGCCCCGGATACGGCAGCACCTTCGCCAGCGCCCAGCGCAGCGCCCGCTCCATCGGCGGCCGCCGGTACGTCTCCTCGATATGGGCGCGGGCATGGTCGACCAGGTGCATGTAGTGCACCCCCGACGGGCACGTCGTCATGCAGGCGAGGCACGACAGGCAGCGGTCGATATGCTTGACGGTCTTCTCGTCCGCCGCCCGCCCCGCCTCCAGCATGTCCTTGATGAGATAGATCCGCCCGCGCGGGGAATCGAGCTCGTCGCCCAGCACCTGGTAGGTCGGGCAGGTCGCCGTGCAGAACCCGCAATGCACGCAGGTCCGCAGGATCTCGTTCGAACGCGCCGTCGCCGGGTCGCGGAGCTGCTCGGGGGTGAACGTCGTCTGCACGCTACACCGCTCCCGGCATGCGCCGCGCCGCCTGCAGCACGCGCAAGGCGAGGATCATGCCGCCACCATCACGCTGCCGCCGAAGACGCCGCGCGGGTCGAAACGCGCACGCAGCCCTTCCGACAGCCGGGCGACAGCCGCCGGCTCGGGATGCAGCGTGCCCCAGCGCGCATGCGCCGCGGCGCTCGCGCGCACCAGCGTCGCGTGGCCGGGGATGCCCGCCATCCGCGACCGCAGGTCGAAATCCTCCGGCGCCAGCGCCCAGACCAGCCCGCCCGCCCAGTCGAAGGCGACTTCCGCCGGCGCCACCGCCGCCGCGAGGCGCGCCCCGTCGGTCGGCTTGACCGAAACCCGCCAGACCGCCCCCTCGCGCCCGGCGAAGGTGGCGCCGTCGCGGACCAGCGCCCAGTCGCCCTCCCCCTCGACCAGCCGAACCGCGCCGAAGCGGCCGAGCACCTCGGACAACGCCCGCACCCGATAGGCGACCGACCCCTCGAAGCCCTCGAGACGCAGCAGCGTCACCGGCCCCTCGCCCAGCCCCCGCGGCACATGCGCCGCCCCCGTCACCTCGAACGGCGTCCCCACCGCCGCCGTCATCGCCGCCACCGCAGCCGCGGCATCGAGGCCATCCAGCACCAGCGTCGCCGTGCGTTCCGGCCGCGGCAGCACCTTGAACGCCACCTCGGTGATCACCCCCAGCGTCCCGCGGCTGCCCGCCATCAGCTTCACGAGGTCGAGCCCGGTGACGTTCTTCATCACCCGCCCGCCGTTCTTGACGATCGCCCCGGTGCCGTCGACGAACCGCACCCCGATCATGCTGTCCCGGCACGCACCGACGCGAAACCGCCGCGGCCCCGAAGCGTTCATCGCCACGACGCCCCCGATGGTCGGCACGCCGTTCCCCCCGGTCAGCGCCCGCGCATCCCACGGCTCGAACGGCAGCTGCTGCTTCTCGCCCGCAAGCACCGCCTCGACCTCCGCGAGCGGGGTTCCCGCCCGCACCACCAGCGTCAGCGCCCCCGGCTCGTAGAGCGTGATCCCCGCCAGCCCGCCCGTCACCAGCCGCGCCGCCCCGGCCGGCCGCCCGATCCCCCGCGTGCCACCCCCCTCCACGGCAAGGCCGCCCGCCGGGGCCTCGCGCACGATCGCCGCCAGCTCCTCCTCGCTCGTCGGAGCAAACGCGGTCACGCCGCCCGCCGCCCTTCGCTCGACGCCAGCGGGAACACCTTGGCCGGGTTGAGCAGCCAGGCCGGATCGAAGACGTCCTTGACCCGCAGCTGCGCCTCGAGGTCGGCCGGCCCGTACTGCACGTCCATCAGGTCGCGCTTCTCCACGCCCACGCCATGCTCGCCGGTCAGGCAGCCGCCCACCTCGACGCAAAGCCGCAGGATATCCGCCCCCAGCGCCTCGGCCTTGTCGAGATCGCCCGGCTTGTTGGCGTCATAGAGGATCAGCGGGTGCATGTTGCCGTCGCCGGCATGAAAGACGTTGGCGACGCCGAGGCCATAGCCCGCGGTCAGCTCGCCGATCCGGCGCGAGGACGAACGGCGAGCTCGCCCACCGGGATCGTCCCGTCGAGACAGATATAGTCGGCGATCTGCCCCATGGCGCCGAAGGCCGCCTTGCGCCCCTTCCAGATCAGCGCGCTCTCCTCCTCCGACCCGCTCTCGCGCAGCACATCCGGATCGTGCCGGCGCGCCACTTCGAGAATCCGGCCGAGCTGCTCGGCGATCTCCTCCTCCGATCCCTCCACCTCGACGATCAGCAGCGCCTCCACGTCGGGATAGCCCGCGTGGGCGAACGCCTCGCAGGCCCGGATGCACGGCCGGTCCATGAACTCGATCGCCACCGGCAGCACCCCGGCGCGGATGATGTCGGCGACGCACGCCCCCGCCACCTCGCTCGAGGAAAACCCCATCAGCACCGGCCGCGCGCCCTCGGGCTTGCGCAGGATCCGCAGCGTCGCCTCCGTGACGACCCCCAGCTGCCCCTCCGAGCCGCAGACCAGCCCGAGGAGATCGTACCCCGGCGCGTCCAGATACGCGCCGCCGAGCTCGACCACGGTGCCGTCCATCAGCACCATGGTCACGCCGAGCAGGTTGTTGGTGGTCACCCCGTACTTCAGGCAATGCGCCCCGCCCGAGTTCATCGCGATGTTGCCCGCGATGGCGCAGGCGAGCTGGCTCGACGGGTCCGGCGCGTAGAAGAACCCCTCCTCCTCCACCGCGCCGGTCACGCTCAGGTTGGTGCGCCCGGTCTGCACCCGGATGAAGCGGTTCTCGAAGTCGGTCTCCAGCACCGCGTTCATCCGCGCAACGCCCAGGAGCACGCAGTCCGCCGTCGGCAGCGACCCGCCCGCAAGGCTCGTCCCCGCCCCGCGCGGCACCACCGGCACGCCCTCCGCGTGACAGACCTTCAAGACCGCCGACACCTCCGCGGTGGAGCGCGGCAGAACCGCCGCCAGCGGCGGGCAGCGATAGGCCGTCAGCGCGTCGCACTCGTAGGCGCGGACCTCGGCCGGATCGTGGATCACCGCGTCGGCCGGCAGCACCGCCTGCAGGCGGCGCACGATCTCGGCCTTGCGCGCGATGATCGCCGCATCGGGCTCGGGCATCTGCATGGGTCGCCTCCCGGGTCTCGTTCGCGTTCCCCGTGACGGAACCTATGGCCTGGCCGCGGGGAAACCAAGCCTTTGCGGGATCGACGCTCCCCTGCGCCCGTGACCGATTGCAACAATTATGCCGCATCCCTACGCGCAATGCGACTATGCCGACCGAAGAGGATGTCGCCATAGGCGAATCGTCCTAGGCTCAGCGCGAACCGGCGTTGGCAAGGACCATCCGCGTGCCCGAGATAAGCCGTCGCGCCCGCCTGCTCTCGACCGTCGCACTCGCCTGCGGGTCGTGGTCGTGCTCGGCTCCCCCGCCGCGGCGCAATGCGTCACCACGGGCACCGCGGTCACCTGCAGCGGCGGCGGACTGCCCGGCTACACGGCTCCTCCGGACGTCGATCGCGCGGTCACCGTGCTCCCCAACGCCTCGATCAACGACAACCCCTCGATCTCGTTCGACGGCAACACCGCCGCCAAGACGCTCGACAACCTCGGCTCGCTGAACGGAGCCATCACGGCGCTCGACAACAGCGGCAGCGTGGCGGTCAGGCAGAACGGCAGCGCGAACGCCGGGATGACCGTCACCGGCACGGGAACCACCACGCTGGACCTCGGGCAGGGCCGCAGCTTCAGCCTCCTCGTCTCGCTCGCGGGTTCTGAGAACACGGTGAACAACGCGGGCGCATTCAACAACGGCCTCGTAGTGACCGGGAGCGATTCCAACAGCGTCACCAACGTCGCCGGCGCGACGATCAACGGCACCTTCCGGCTGGAGGGCGACGGCGCGAACGCCCTGTTCAATCTGGGCATCGTCAACAACGGGCTTACGATCGACGGGGACGGGACGGGCTACGTGGTCAACCGCGCGGGTGCCACTATCAACGGCACCCTGACGAGCCTCGGCGCCTCCGGGGACTACGTCGACAACTTCGGCCTGTTCAACAACGGCATCGTCCTCGGCGCCGGCGACGATGTCACGATCAACCGGGTGGGCGCGACGATCAACGGCCAGGTCGACCAGGGGGCCGGCGACGACGCTTTCTTCATGGTCGGCGGCACGATCAACAACAGCGTGCTGCAGGGCGACGGAGTGATCAGGCGCTCGTTCGCGCCGGCACGATCAACGGCGGCTTCGCGGCCGGGGCCGGCCCGGACGCGCTGCTCTGGTTCGGCGGCCTGATCCGCGGCAGCGGCGTCGCCATGGACGCCGGCGACGACACCGCGATCTTCCGTCGGTCTGACGCCGACCGAGCTCGAGCCAGGGCGGACCATCGACGGCGGCACCGAAGACGACCGGCTGGTCTGGCATGGCACGACCGGTTCCGGCGTGTCCCGCTATCTCCGCTGGGAGACCTTCGAGCTTTACAACGGCTCGACGCTGGCCTTCGACGGCAACCTGACGCTGGGCGGTCCGGACACCGGGACCGGCGTGCTCTACATCGACCAGACGAGTCGTGTCCGCGCCGATTCGGGAAGCTTCGCCGTGCTGCCTGCGGCCGGCGACAATCTGTCGGGCGGCGTCTGGAACAACGGCGCGATCGACATGCTGGGGGGTGGCCCGAACAACTCGTTCCGCGTCCGCGGCCGCTACTACAGCGACGTCGGCGTCATCCGGCTCGACACCCAGCTCAGCGGGGACGGGGCGCCCTCCGACCGCCTCGTCATCGACGGCGGCGACGCCTCGGGCCGGACCGGGCTGTGGATTCGCCAGTACGGCGAAACGGTCGGGCCGACCGAGAACGACGGCATCGAGGTCGTGGAGGCGCAGAACGGCGCCGTGACGGGAGCGTTGACCCTCGCCGAGCCCGTGGCCGGACCGTTCGAGTATTACCTCTACCGAGGCGGCGAAGCCGACGATACCGCCGACAACTGGTACCTGCCGGACCGACCTTCCGCCGCCTCCGCCTCCGCCGCCTCCACCCCCACCCTCTCCGCCCGCCGCCGGGGCCAAACCCGCCTCCTCCACCGGAGCCGCCGGCGCCGCCGCCACCACCACCGACCGCTGCCGCCCCCGGCGCCGCCGTCTCCGCCGAGCCCGCCCTCGCCGCCGGCCCCGCCGGCCTATCGCCCCGAGGTTTCGCTCTTCATGGCGCTGCCGGTCGAGGCCTCGATCTATGGCCGCGAGATCCTCGGAACGTACCACGAGCGCATGGGCGGGTTGCCGTGGCCCGAGAGCACCGTGGTCGGCAATCGGCCTCAGGGCATCTGGGCGCATCATCGGCGCCGACGCCAGCTATGAAGGCCCGTCGCAAGGCCCCGCCGCCGGCAGCCCGAGCTTCGACTTCTCCTACTACGCACTCCAGGTCGGGGCCGACCTGTGGCGCAGCGACCGGAGTGAGCGCCATCTCGACCGGGCCGGCGTCTACGCCGCGTTCGGCCACGCCGACGGCAGTGTCGAGCACCGCTACAACCGGACCCGCAGCGTCTCGGCCGGCGACACCAGCCTCGACGCATTTACCATCGGCGGATACTTCACCCGCACCGGGCCGACCGACTGGTACATCGACGCCGTCGTGCAGGCCACGCACTACGACTTCGAGACCACCGGGCGCTTCGGCAAGGAAGAGACCGACGGCTGGGGCCTCGCCGCCTCGATCGAGGGTGGGCATCCGTTCGCCCTCGACGACACCTGGACGCTGGAGCCGCAGGCCCAACTCGTCTACCAGACGCTCGACCTCGACGACCTTCAGGAAGAGGGTGCGCGCATCAGCTATTCCGGTCTCGACTCGCTCGCGGGCCGGATCGGGCTGCGGCTGGCGCGGGTCTGGGACCGCGCGGGACCGGACGGCGTCGCCCGGCCGAGCGCAGTCTGGGGGCGCGTCAACCTCTGGCGCGACCTCAGCGGCGCGCCGACCACCACCTTCTCCGTCGGCGACAGCGACTTCCCGTTCGACTCCGAGCTCGACCGGTCATGGGCCGAGTTCGGCGTCGGCTTCGATGTCCAGGACACCAGCGGCTGGTCGGTCTACGGCGACGCGAGCTGTGAGTCACCTTCGACGGCGAGGCCGACGGCGTCGCCGGGCAGCTCGGGATCAAGTATCGATGGTGACCGACGCGGCCGGCGCGCCCGACCAAGACCCATACGGATTCCATATGGATTCCATACGGACTTTTCCCCCTGTTTTCGCCTAGTAAGTCGCCCGTCCCCCCGACGCGTCGAACACCGACCCCGTGGTGAATCCGCAGTCCTCGCTGGCCGCCCAGGTCACCACCGCCGCGATCTCGTCCACCGTCCCGAACCGCCCCATCGGGATCTTCGACAGCATGAAATCCAGGTGGCTCTGCGGCATCTGGCTGAACATCGCCGTCCTCACCGCCGCCGGCGTCACCGCGTTCACCAGGATCCCCGCCGCCGCCAGCTCCTTGCCCAGCGACTTGGTGAACCCGATCACCGCCGCCTTCGAGGCCGAGTACGCCGAGGCGTTGGGATTGCCCTCCTTCCCCGCGACCGAAGCGATGTTGACGATCCGCCCATAGCCCCCGGCCTGCATCGCCGGCACCACCGCCTTGTTGCAGTGGAAGAGCCCGAAGACGTTGATTTCAAACACCTCTCGGAAGCCGTCGACCGGAAAATCCACCACCGGCACCGTCGGCCCGGTGATCCCCGCGCTGCAGACCAGCACGTCGATCCCCCCGAACGCCCCGAGCGTCGTGGCGGCCGCGGCCTGGACCTCCGGCCAGTCGGCGATGTCGAGCGGCACCGCGAGCCCGCCGACCTCCGCCGCGGCCGCCGCCGCCGCCGCGCCGTCCCGGTCCCAGATCGCGACCCGCGCGCCCTCGGCGGCCATCCGCCCCGCCACCGCCCGCCCGATCCCCGACGCGCCGCCCGTGACCACCGCCCGCCGCCCGGCGAACCGCCCCTCCGAAATCATGCCCAAGTCTCTCTCCTCCCGATCTCCCTAGCCCCAGTCCTAACCGAGCCCGCCACCGCTGTGAACGCTCGTTCGGAACGCAGCCGCCGCATGCCGCATTGCCAAACAGGAGGATCGCGATGCAGTATGGCCGGCCCTTTGCAGGTGTGCCGATGTCGCGGCGGACTAACTCTCCGATCCCGTGTGAACAATGCCCCCTGCGCGAGCGCCGGGCTTTCCGCAAGCTCAGCCCGCAGGAGCTGGCGTTCATGCACCGCTTCAAGCGGGGCGAGCTCGTGGTCGACCCCGGCGCCACCATCCTGCTCGAGGAGAGCGCCAGCCCGCACCTCTACACCATCCTCGAAGGCTGGGCGTACCGCCACAAGCAGATCGAGGACGGCCGCCGCCAGGTGCTGAACTTCGCCCTCCCGGGGGATCTCGGTCGGCCTGCAGGTCGCGATCATGAACGACATGCAGCACACCGTCACCGCGCTCACCCGCACCCGGCTCTGCGTCTTCCAGCGCGACAAGGTCTGGACCCTGTTCAAGGACCACCCGGCGCTCGGCTTCGCCATGACCTGGATCGCCGCGCGCGAGGAACAGCTCCTCGACGGGCACCTCCTCAGCGTCGGCCAGCGCAACGCGCTGGAGCGCGTGGCCTACCTGATCCTGCACCTCTACGAGCGGGCGGAAACCGTCGGCTATGCCGGCAACGACACCCTGCAGGCGCCCTTCACCCAGGCGCACTTCGCCGACGCGCTCGGGATCACCACGGTGCACCTGAGCCGGACCCTGCGCCGTCTGCGCGACCGAAAGCTGGTCAGCTGGCGCGACGACAGCCTGGTGATCCTCGACCGCCCCGAGCTCGAAGGAATCGCCGCCTACGAACGGGTCGAGGGCGTGGAACGGCCGCTCATATGACGGAACCGCGGCGGCGGTTCGGCGTTGTGCCCCGGGACCTGGAAACTGGGGGAAGAAGACTGATGCTGGAGTGGGCCCTGACCCTTCTGATCATCGCGCTGGCCGCCGCGATCGTCGGCTTCGGCGGCATCGCCGGGGCTGCGGTTCCGATCGCCAAGATCATCTTCTATCGTCGCCATCGCGCTCTTCGCCCTGACCGCGATCGCGCATCTCGTGCGGGGCGGCCCTAGGGCGCTAGCCCCTGCGCTCGGGCAGCGCGCCGGTGACCGCGTTGCCCGCTTCCACGACGGCGCGCCGGATCTCCTCCATCCGCTCCGGCGGGGTTCCGGCGAGGAACGGCACGCTGATCGCCGCGAGCAGCCTGCCGTCGGGCGCCTTGACCGGCGCCGCATAGGCAAGGATGCTCGGGGCATTCTCGCCCTTGTCCTGCGACCACCCGAGCCGGCGGATCCGCGCGAGTTCGGCGCGAAGGCGCTTCGGATCGGTGATCGTGCGCGGCGTCAGCGCGGCGAGCGGCTCGGCAAGGCGGCGCTCCAGCTCGGCCGGCGGAAGGTAGGCGAGGAGCAGCTTGCCCGCCGCGCCGGCATGCGGCGGCAGGTGCTGCCCGCGGGTGGCGGTCAACGCATAGTCTCGCCGGCCCTGGGCCACCGCCAGGACCAGGACTCCGTCGGCGTCGAGCACCGACAGCTTGATCCCCTCGCCGAGGTCGGCAGCCAGCCTGTCGAGGTAGGGCTGGCAGAAGGCGGCGACGTCGACTTCGCCGGCGCCAACCGCCACCCGCGCCGCGAGACCGAGGAGCCGCCGCCCCAGGTGATAGCCGCCGCGCGCGTCTCGCTGAACCACGTCATGCAGCTGGAGCGTATTGAGAATCCGGTAGATCGACGTCCTCGGCAAGCCCCAGCGCCCCGGTCAGCTCGCGGATCGTCGGCCCTCCCGGGCTGCGCTCGATCTCGCCGAGGACGTCCATCATCCGGTCGATGACCGGTATGGTGTGCCTGCCGCTGGTTTCGTCGACGGGCTCGGGCATGCGTCAGCGATCCGCTGTTGACTTTCCACACGCGCCTCATAGCATGCAGAAATGAACTAAAATAGTTCACATTTGGATGCATTCGGACGCGCCGCCCCGTCACGCGGCCACGCCCGTAAGGGGAACCCACGTGGCGCGCATCACCTACCTCACCACCATCGACTTCGGTCCCGGCGAGATCGCCACCCTGCCGGCGTCGATCGCGGAACTCGGCCTGGCGCGGCCGCTCATCGTCTCCGACCACGGGATCGCCGCGAGCGGTCTCCTCGAGCGCGTGGCCGGCCTCCTGGCGACCGGCACACCGGCCTTTCTCGACACCCCGCCCAACCCGACCGAGGCTGCGGTGGCCGCCGCGCTTGAGGTATGGCGCGAGGGTGGCTGCGACGGGATCGTGGCGCTGGGCGGCGGCTCGCCGATCGACCTCGCCAAGGGCGTGGCGCTGATGGCGACCCACGATGGCCCGCTGGAGCAGTATGCCGCCATCTACGGCGGCCTCGGGCGCATCACGCCGGCCGTCGCGCCGATCATCGCGGTGCCCACGACCGCCGGGACCGGGGCCGAGGTCGGGCGCGCGGCGCTCCTCACCCTCGCCGACGGCCGCAAGCTCGGCGTGCTCAGCCCGCACCTCATCCCGAAACGCGCGATCTGCGACCCGGAACTGACGCTCGGCCTGCCGCCCGGTCTCACCGCGGCGACCGGCCTCGACGCGCTGTCGCACTGCATCGAGACCTACCTGTCGCCCCGCGACAACCCGCCCGCCGAGGCGATCGCCCTCGACGGCGCCGGCAAGGTGTGGGGCAGCCTCGAGACGGCGTGCCGCGACGGCGGGAACCTGGAGGCGCGGACCCAGGTGATGATGGGCGCGCTGGAGGGTGGTCTCTCGTTCCAGAAGGGCCTCGGGGCCGTCCACTCGCTCAGCCACGCGCTCGGCGGCCTGCAGGACCTGAAGCTGCACCACGGCACGCTCAACGCGATCCTGATGCCGCTGGTGCTGCGCTTCAACGCCCCCGTCGCCGGCGCAAAGATCGCGCGGCTCGCGGCGGCGATGGGGCTTCCGGAAGGCGCCGATCTCGCGGACGAACTCGGGGCGCTCAACCGGCGGCTCGGCGTGCCGGCGGGGCTCGGCGTCCTCGGCGTGACGCCCGACCGCTTCGACTGGATCGTCGAGCGGGCGCTGGCGGACCACAGCCATCCCACCAATCCCCGCGAGGCCTCGGCCGGGGACTACCGCGCGATCCTCACCGAAGCGCTGGGATGAAGATCACCGGCCTCAAGGTCTTCGTGGCGAACGCCTCGCGGACCAACTTCGTCTTCGTGAAGCTCTACACCGACGAAGGCATCGACGGCGTGGGCGAGGCCACGCTGGAATGGAAGACCCTGACCGTGGTGGCCGCGCTCGAGGAGCTTGAGCGCGCCCTCGTCGGCACCGATCCCTTCGCCGTCGACGCCACCATCGAGCGGCTGCACCGCGACAGCTACTGGCGCACCGGCGCCGTCTTCCGCACCGCCCTCGGCGCGGTCGAGGCGGCGATGCTCGACATCAAGGGCAAGGCGCTCGGCGTGCCGGTCTTCGAGCTCCTCGGCGGGAAATACCGCGACCGCGTCGCCTGCTACGCCAACCACTGGTTCTTCGGCGCGAAGGAGCCGGAGGACTACGCCGAGCGGGCGCGCGCCGCGGTCGGCCATGGGCTACCGCGCGCTGAAATGGGACCCCTTCGAGGCGGCGGACCTCGAGATGGACCGCGCCCAGCGCCGCCGCGACCATCGAGATCGTCGCGGCGGTGCGCGACGCGGTGGGCCCCGACGTCGACCTGATGCTCGACGTGCACGGCCGGCTGAACGTGCCCACCGCCATCGCCATGTGCCAGGCGCTCGCCCCCTACGCCCTGCGCTGGATCGAGGAGCCCATCCCGCCCGAGAACATCGAGGCGCTGGCCGAGGTCCGCGCCCGGAGCCCCGTCCCCATCGCCTCCGGCGAGCGCTGGTACGAGCCCTCCCGCTTCGCCGAGGCGCTGCGCCTCCGCGCCGTCGACGTGCTGCAGCCCGACGTCTCGCACGTGGGCGGCCTCGGCGTGACCAAGCGCATGGCGCACATGGCGCACGACCACCTGATCCCGGTCGCCCCGCACAACCCGGTCGGCCCGGTGATGAACGCCATGACCCTGCACCTCTCGGTCGCCATCCCCAACTTCACCGTCTTCGAGACGGTCTCCATCGACGTGCCCTGGCGCAAGGAGCTGGTCCGCGAGACGCTGGCCTTCGAGGACGGCGCCATCCTCGCGCCCACCGCGCCGGGCCTCGGCGTCGAGCTGATCGAGGAGGCCTGCGCCCGCTTCCCCTACGCCCCCTACGACGTCCCGCTCTTCGACGGCTCGATCAACACCGCCGGCGTCGCGACCGGCGCGGAGACGCTGACCGCCGGCAAGGGCTGACGCAGCCGCGGTTGTTAATCTTCCGGTCGCGCGCGCACTGCACGCATACCGTCGTGCATGCCTTGTGCATGATGTGTGCATCTAAGAAATCGCTGTTAACCCTTGCGCCGCCACACGAATTCCGCCATCCCCGCCCCGCCCGAATTCCGTATGACAACTCCGCCCCGACCGTGCCATGCTCCCGCCAAAATCGGGGGAGAGAATGCTCGCAACACGCCTTCACGCCATCGGCGATCTCCGGCTCGAGGAGGTCCCGGTCCCCGACCCCGGCCCCGGCGAGGTGCTGATCCGGGTCGCAGGCCGCCGGCATCTGCGGCACCGACCGCCACCTCTTCAAGGGCGAGTTCCCCTCCGCCCCGCCGGTGACCCTCGGCCACGAGTTCGCCGGCACCGTCGTCGGCCGCGGCGCCGGCGTGACCCTACCGGATGGGCCCTGCGTCACCTGCGACCCCAACGACTGGTGCGGGACCTGCGACGCCTGCCGCCGCGGCAAGGTCAACCTCTGCGCCCACAACGTCGCCACCGGCATCCACCGCGACGGCGGCTTCGCCGAATACGCCGTCTTCCCGGCGCACAAGGCGGTTGTCCTGCCGCCCGACCTCGACCCCCGCCACGGCGCCTTCTGCGAGCCGCTGGCCTGCACCCTCCACGGCATCGACATCGGCGCCCCCCGCGCCGGCGAGCGGGTGCTGGTCATCGGCGGCGGCGTCATCGGCCTCCTGGCGCTGCAACTCGCGCGACTTGCCGGCGCCGAGACCCTGCTCCTCACCCGCCACCCCGCCAAGCGCGCCCTCGCCCTGCAACTCGGCGCCACCGCCACCGCCGCGGATACCGCCGAGGCCCGCAACCTCTGGCCCGACGGCGCCGACCTGACCCTCGAATGCGCCGGGGTAGCCGAGACGGTCGCGGGCGTGGGCGCGCTGACCCGCGCCGGCGGCCGGGTGGTCATCCTCGGCGTGCTCCCCCAGGGCGAACGGGTGCCGATCGAGCCGTTCGACCTGCTCTTCCGCGAAATCCAGCTGCACTTCGCCTACATCAATCCCTTCACCCACACCGCGCGCGGCCGAGCTGATCGCCAGCGGCCGGATCGCGGTGGAGCCGCTCATTTCGCGCAGCATCCCGCTCGCCGAGGCGGCCGAGGCCATCGCGAACCCGCCGCGTGCCGGCGAGGTGAAGGTGATGGTGACCCCGGGCGCGTGAGTTGCCCCTGCCCTTGCAGGCACCCCAAAGGTTGACAGCAGGCGGGCCGCGCGCAAAGTTATCCATGGAATAAGCACAGTTCAGAAATGAACGAACGGGCGAAGACCCGGAGCTTCCACGGGAGAGACGCGTGCGGGTCGGACTGACGCTCCACGGCAGCCTCTTGAGCGAGGAGGGCGCGCGCTTCGCGCGCCAGCTCGGCGTCGAGGACGTGGTGATCCACCTGACCGACTATGGGCGCAACGCCGACCCCGCCGCGTATCTCGCCGGCGGCACCGGCCCGGTCAACGGCGAGTGCATCGACGCCCCTCCCTGGACCTACGAGCAGATGGCCGGCATCGTCGCCATGCTCGCCCGCCACGGCCTCCAGCGTGGCGGCGATGGAAAACATCTCGCCCAACTTCTGGTCCGACATCCTGCTCGACGGCCCCGACCGCGCCGCGCAGATGGAAGGCCATGAAGCGGCTGGTCCGCGACGCCGGCCGCGCCGGCATCCCGGTGATCGGCTACAACTTCTCGCTGGCCGGCGTCTGGGGCTGGCAGCGCAAGCGCCTCGCCCGCGGCGAGGCGATGACCGCGGTCTTCGACCTTGACGCGATCGATGCGCCAGAGCCCGATCCCCGACGGCATGCTCGGAAACATGCGCTACCGCGCCGTCCCGCCCCGGAGCGGCGCCCGTCACCGTCGACGACGCCGCGCTCTGGGACCGGCTGGCGCGCTTCCTGGCCGAGCTCGTGCCGGTGGCCGAGGCGGCCGGCGTGCGGCTGGCCGCCCACCCGGACGACCCGCCGGTCGACCGGCTGCGCGGCACCGCCCGCCTGGTCAACAGCCACGCCAAGTACGACCGGCTGCTGGCGCTCGCGCCGAGCCCGGCCAACGCGCTGGAATTCTGCATCGGCTCGCTCGCCGAGATGCCGGACGGCGACGTCGTCGCGACCACCCGGCACTTCGCCCGCGCCGGGGCGCCATCGCCTACGTCCATTTCCGCAACGTCCGCGGCCGGGTGCCGCGCTATGTCGAGGCCTTCGTCGACGACGGCGACGTGGACATGGCCGCGGTCGTCCGCATCCTCGCCGAGGAGGGCTTCGACGGCGTGCTGGTGCCCGACCACGTGCCCGAGCTCGACTGCCCGGCGCCCTGGCACGCCGGCCACGCCTACACGGTCGGCTACATGAAGGCGCTGGTCGCGGAGCCGCGAGGGCCGTCACCCGGCGCGGGAATCGCCGCGGCGACGCGGTGAAAGCGCCCCCGAGGGCGCAGCCTAGGGGAGGAAAGACACCATGACCTCAGGACTCGCCGCATTCGTCGCCACCGCCTCGGCGCTGGCGCTCAGTCGCCGGCCTGGCGGCCGCCGGCGAGGTGGTCTGGTGGACGCCCAACTTCAACGAGGCCCGCGCCCGCGAGCTCGTCACCAAGTTCGAGGCCGCAGAACCCCGGCATCACCGTCGCCTCGAGATCACCACCACCGACGGCCTGCCGCAGCGGGTGCTGACCGCGCTGCAGTCCGGCGCCGCGCCCGACATCATCGACGTGCAGCACGGCTGGGTGAACGGCTACGCCCAGAACGACCTGGTCATCCCGCTCGACGACGTGCTCGAGGACCGCGACGACTACGTCCCGGCCGCGCTCGACTACGTCACCTGGGACGGCAAGCTCTGGGCGCATCCCCTACCGGATCGAGACCCACGCGGTGATCTTCAACAAGGGCGACTTCACCGCCGCGGGCCTCGACCCGGACGAGCCCGCCCGCAGACCTGGGCCGAGCTGGTCGACGCCGCGACCAAGCTCACCAAGGACGGCAAGTCCGGCTTCGCCATCACCGGCGGCGGCGAGGTCGGCAACACCATCTTCCGCTCGCTGCCCTTCATCTGGATGAACGGCGGCTCGATCATCTCCGAGGACATGACCACGGCGACGGTGAACGAGCCCGCCGCGGTCGAGGCGGTCGACCTTCTACACCGACTTCTTCAAGAACGGCCTCTCGCCCGCCTCGACGCTGGAGAACGACGGCACCGCCAACCGCCGGCTCTTCATCGCCGACGACGGTGTCGATGTACCAGTCGGGCCAGTTCGACGTCGCCTCGATCCGCAAGGAGAACCCCGACATCGACATCGGCGTCATGCCGATCCCGCATCCCGAGGGCAAGGAGACGCGCGGCGATCCTCGGCGGCTGGAGCTTCGTCGTCCCGACGGACGCCGGCGAACCCCGACGAGGCCAAGACCCTGGTGAAGTTCCTCGCCAAGTCCGACAACATGGGCGCGCTCACCGACACCTTCCCGGCGCGCACCTCGGCGATGGCGCTGCCGCGCTTCGACGACCCGATCCTCGGCGTCTTCAAGGAGATGCTGCCCTACGGCCGGCCGGTGCCGGCGCACCCGGACTGGGTGCAGATCAGCCAGGCCTACTTCGACGGCATCCAGCGCATCCTGCTCGGCGACGAGGACCCGCAGACCGCGATGGACGGCGCCGCCGAGGAAATCCAGGCGCTGCTCGACGACAGTACCGCCCCGGCGCCCGCCGCCGGGCACCCCCCCGGGATCGCCCCATGCCAGCCAGTCGACCGGACTCTACTTCGTCGCTGCCGGCGCTGATCGTGCTGGCGATGCTGACCGCCTACCCGGTGGCCTACACCGGCCTGCTCAGCGTCACCGACACCAAGGGCGCCTTCGTCGGCCTGAAGAACTTCCAGACCGTGCTCGCGGCGCGCGCGACGCCGCAGGCCTTCTGGAACACGCTCTGGTGGGTCGGCGGCTCGATCGTCTTCCAGGTGCTGCTCGGCACCGCCACCGCGATCCTGCTCAACCAGAGCTTCCGCGGCCGCGGCGCGCTCCGCGCGATCACCCTGATCCCCTGGGTGGTGCCGGGCATCGTCGCCGCCACCACCTGGGCCTGGATGTTCCACACCGAGTTCGGGATCATCAACTACATGCTGACCGCGCCCGGGCATCATCCCCGAGCCGGTCGGCTGGCTGACCAACCCCAACACCGTCCTGCCGGTGATGATCGCGATCAACGTCTGGAAGCTCTTCCCCTTCGTCGCGATCATGGTGCTCGCCGGCCTGCAGTCGATCCCGAACGACCTCTACGAGGCCGCCCGCGTCGACGGCGCCAGCTTCTGGGACGAGGTCCGCCACATCATGCTGCCCGGCGTCCGCCCGGTGATCGTCGCGGTCACCCTGCTCCTCGTGATCTGGGGCCTCAACTCGATCACCATCATCTACGCCATCACCCGCGGCGGCCCGGCCAACAAGACCCTGATCACGCCGATCCAGATCTTCCGCCTCGCCTTCGAGAGCGTGCGGCTCAACCAGGCCGCGGCGCTCAGCGTGATGTTCTTCTCGGTGACCATCGTCATCGTCTTCATCTACATCCGCAGCCTCGCCAGCGAGCCGGCGCGATGACCGCGCGCGACCCTGAAGCGCCCGGCCTCAGCCGGCCGGTCATCCTGATCGGCAGCGCGCTCCTCGTCGTCGGTCTGCCTCTTCCCCTTCTGGTGGATGGTGCTCTCGTCGTTCAAGACGCTGCGCGAGCTCTACACCGTCCCGCCGATCTGGTGGCCCGAGGCGCCGACCCTCGACAACTACGCGCAAGGTGATCTTCGAGTCGAACATCCCGCGCTACTTCCTCAACAGCGTGATCATTTCCGTCGGCGCCACCAGCCTCGCGCTCATCCTCGCGATCTTCGCCTCCTACGGCTTCGCCCGCTTCGACTTCCGCGGCAAGCCGCTGATGCAGGCCTTCGTCCTCATCGGCCAGCTCCTGCCCACCGCCGCCATCATCGTGCCGCTCTTCATCACCCTGCGCGTGCTCGGCCTCGTCAACACCTACTGGGGCCTGATCCTCGTCTACATGATCATCACCCTGCCGCTCTCGGTCTGGATGCTGACCAGCTACTTCCAGGCCATCCCGCCCGAGCTCGACGAGGCCGCGATCATCGACGGCGCCTCGCGCCTCGGCGTCCTCTTCCGCATCACCCTGCCGCTCTCCATGCCCGGGATCGTCGCGGTGCTGGTCTACGCCTTCGTCACCACCTGGAACGAGTTCATCTTCGCGCTCTGCTTCGCCACCGACAGCTCGGTCAAGACCCTGCCCATCGGCCTCGCCGAGTTCTCCACCGAGTTCAACACCGACTGGGGCGCGGTGATGGCGGCCTCGGTGGTGATGACGCTCCCCATCGCGCTGCTCTTCCTCTCCATGCAGCGACTCTTCGTCGGCGGCCTCACGGCCGGCGCCACCAAAGGATGAGGCGATGCCCTGGACCTCCCCCATCCCCCAGCTCGGCCTCGGCACCTACGGCCGCACCGGCGAGGACGGCATGGCCGCCATCCTGTCCGCGCTCGAGATCGGCTACCGCCACATCGACACCGCCCAGAGCTACGGCACGGAGGCCAACGTCGGCGAGGCGGTCCGCCGGTCCGGCTTGCCGCGGGGCGAGGTCTTCCTCACCACCAAGGTCGCCGACACCAACCTCGACCGCCGCGCCTTCGCCCCGAGCGTGGAGCGGAGCCTCGACGCGCTCGGGGTCGACCAGGTCGACCTCCTGCTCATCCACTGGCCCTCGGAGCGCGAGGCGGTGCCGCTCGAGGACTACCTCACCGCCCTCGCCGAGGCGCAGGCCAAGGGCCAGGCCCGGCTGATCGGCGTCTCGAACTTCACCATCGACCTCCTGCAACGCAGCCGGGGCGATCCTCGGCGAGGGCGCGCTCGCCACCAACCAGGTCGAAATCCACCCCTACCACCAGGCCCCGACGCTCCGCGACTGGGCGCGGACGAACGGCCTGACCCTGACCGCCTACCAGCCGCTGGCCAAGGGCCGCGTCGCCTCCGACCCGACGCTGCGCGCCGATCGGCGAGCGGCACGGCGTCTCGCCGGGCGCGGCGGCACTCGCGTTCCTCATGGCCGAGGGCCACGCGGTCATCCCCGCCTCCTCCAGCACCGCGAACCTCCGGGGCAACTTCGCCGCGGCGGGGGTCAGCCTCGACCCGGACGAGATCACCCGCATCCGCGCGCTCGACCGCCGCCAGCGCGGCATCGACCCGTCCAAGTCGCCGAAGTGGGACGACTGACATGGGCTCGGTCGCCATCCGCGATGTCCGCAAGGCCTACGGCGCCGTCGAGGTGCTGCACGGCGTCTCCATCGACATCGCCGACGGCGAGTTCGTCGTGCTGGTCGGCCCCTCGGGCTGCGGCAAGTCCACCCTTCTGCGCATGCTCGCCGGCCTCGAGGAGATCACCTCCGGCGACGTCGCCATCGACGGCAAGGTGGTGAACGCCCTGCCGCCCAAGGCGCGCGACATCGCCATGGTGTTCCAGAGCTACGCGCTCTACCCGCACATGACCGTGGGCGAGAACATGGGCTTCTCGCTCAAGCTCGCCCGCGCCCCCATGGACGAGCGCCGCGCCCGCGTCGGCAAGGCCGCCGACATGCTCGGCCTCGACGAGTACCTCGCCCGCTATCCCCGCCAGCTCTCCGGCGGCCAGCGCCAGCGCGTCGCCATGGGCCGCGCCATGGTGCGCGCGCCCAAGGTCTTCCTCTTCGACGAGCCGCTCTCCAACCTCGACGCCAAGCTCCGCGTCGCGATGCGCTCGGAGATCAAGCAGAACCACCAGCGGCTGAAGACCACCACGGTCTACGTCACCCACGACCAGATCGAGGCCATGACCATGGCCGACCGCATCGTCGTCATGCACGCCGGCATCGTCGAGCAGATCGGCACCCCGCTCGAACTCTACGACACGCCCGCCAACCTCTTCGTCGCCGGCTTCATCGGCTCGCCCTCCATGAACATCCTCGCCGGCCGCATCGCCGAAGGCGCATTCCACGCCGCCGACGGCACCCGCATCCCTCTGCCCCGCCGGGCGCCGGAAGGCGCCGCCGTCTCGCTCGGCATTCGCCCCGAGCATTTCCGCCTCGACCCCGCGGGCCTGCCCGCCGAGATCGTCACCGTCGAGCCCACCGGCTCCGAGACGCAGGTGCTGATGCGATCTGGCCGGCCAGCGGGTCGTCGGCGCCTTCCGCGAGCGCGTCACCGATCCGCCCGGCGCCGTCCTCCGGGTCAGCCCCGATCCCGCACACCTGCACATCTTCGACGGCCAGACCGGTCGCCGTCTTACACAGGACTGAATCCCATGCCTGCCACCTACCCCGATCTCAAGGACAAGGTCGTGCTCGTCACCGGCGGCGCCTCCGGCATCGGCGCGACGCTGGTGGAAGCCTTCGCCGCCCAGGGCGCCCGCGTCGGCTTCCTCGACATCGACGAGGAAAAGGGCCACGCGCTCGCCGACCGCCTCGGCGGCGATGTCCGCTTCGAGCCGTGCGACCTCCGCGACATCGCCGCGCTCAAGGCCGCCGTCGAGCGCATCCGCGCCGCCCTCGGCCCGATCACCGGCCTCCTCAACAACGCCGCCCACGACGCCCGCCACGCCACCCTCGAGGTGACACCCGAGTATTTCGACGAGCGCATCGCGGTGAACTTCAAGCACCAGTTCTTCGCCGCCCAGGCGGTCATCCCCGACATGCAGGCGGCCGGCGGCGGCGCCATCGTCTGCTTCAGCTCCATCGTGCCCATGCTCGGCATGGGCGGCATGCCGGTCTACGCCGCCTCCAAGTCGGCGGTGATCGGCCTCGCCCGCTCGCTGGCCCGCGACTTCGGCCCCGACAACATCCGGGTGAACGCGCTGGCCCCCGGCTGGATCATGACCGAGCGCCAGCTCACCCTCTGGCTCACCCCCGAGGCCGACGCCATGCGCGCCGACCGCCAGGCGCTGAAGCGGCGGATCATGCCCGACGACGTGGCGCGCGTGGCGCTGTTCCTGATTTCCGAGGAATCGAGCGCCATCACCGGCCAGTGCTCGGTGGTGGACGGAGGCTGGCTATGAACCTGGAGGTGGGCACCATGCAGAACCCCGACGCGATCCGCGACATCGCCCGCCCCGACCGCGCCGTCTCCGACGCGCTGGCCAGGATCGGCACCGCCACCATCTCGAGCGAGCTCAACCGCCTCGGCGTCCGCGACCCGCACATCCGCGGCCCGGTCCCGCTCGTCCCCGGCCGCACCGCCGCCGGCCCGGCGCTGACGCTCCAGTGCATGCCCAAGCGCGAGGACCTCTTCGGCGGCGCCGAGTACGACAACCCGGATCTGCAGCTCCACCGCCACGTCATGTTCCCCGCCCAGGCCGGCGACATGATCGTGGTCGACGCCCGCGGCGACATGGGCTCGGGCATCTTCGGCGAGATGATGCTCACCTACTTCGCCGGCCGCGGCGGCCAGGGCGTCGTCATCGACGGCTGCATCCGCGACTAGCGGCCCCGCCCGCGCCCTCGACCTCGGCATCTGGACCCGCGGCGCCACCCCCAACTACCACGCCCAGACCGCGCTCATCCCCTTCGCCGTCAACGTCCCCGTCGCCTGCGGCGGCGTCCTCGTCATGCCCGGCGACATCGTCGTCGCCGACGACGACGGCGCCGTCGTGGTGCCCATCGCCCTCGCCGCCAAGCTCATCGAGACCGCCAGCGAGCACGCCGAGTGGGAGGAATTCTCCCGCATCCGCCTCTCCCAGGGCGGCGACCTGCGGGTCTACTACCCCCTCACCGAAGCGGCCGAGCCGGAATACCGCGCCTGGCGCCGCGCGCGCGGCGAAGCCTGACCCTGCCCTCGCGCGGCGAAATCGCCGCGTCAGCCGCCCGCGTGCGGAGCCGTCCCGCCCGCGGCGCGCCTCTCCACCTGCGACGGCTCAACCGTCGCCTACGCGCCACGTCCGGGGACATGCCGGGCCGGGAAGGCCCGCACGCCTTCCCAGGTAACCCGCTTCCCGCTCCAGGCGCCTCATACTGCCGCCGTGTGATCGCCTCGCGCTAACAGTCCGTAAAGAAGTGGCAAGCCGGAATTCCAGCCGGATTCCAGCCGCATTCCAGCCCGGATTTTTCTTGCCGTTCCAAAGGGATGGCCGCCGCCCGAGGCGCGCGAGCAGATCAACCGGAGATCAGGCCCCGCCCGGCTGGCCGGTTGCGAACAACCGCCCCTTCTCGGTGACCAGCACGATCGCGAGCCCGGTCAACCCGAACGCGGCGAACCCGGCAAGGAGCGGCATCACGCTGCCGTCGAACTGCTGGCCCACCAGCAGCCCCAGCCCCGCCCCGAGCCCCGTCGTCACCGCCCCGAAGAACGACGATGCGGTACCCGCGATCCGCCCCATGGGCTCCATGGCGATGGCGTTGAAGTTCGGCATGATCAGCCCGAAGAAGAAGAGCGTCAGCGCCATCAGCCCCACGAAGACCGCGAGCGGCGGCTGCCCCCAGGCGAGGTCGATCCCGAGATGCAGCAGCGCGGTGGCGCAGAAACCGAGGATCGCCGCGTGCGACACCCGCCGCATCCCGAGGCTCATCACGAAGCGGCTGTTGAAGAACGCCGCCAGCGCCAGCGTCGCCGCCACGCAGCCGAACAGCACCGGGAACCAGGCGCCGGCGCCGTAGGACTCGACGAAGATCTGCTGCGCCGAGTTGATGTAGCCCATGAGCGAGCCGAAGATGACGCCGGTGGCCAGCGTGTACCCCAGCGTCGCCCGCGTGGTCATCGCCTGCCCGAAGGCATGGCGCAGCCAGCGAAAGGACAGCGCTTCCCGCACATCCGCCGGATGCGTCTCGGGCAGGCGCAGCCCCGACCAGGCCAGCACGACCAGCGCGAAGGCGAAGAGAAAGCCGAAGATCAGGTGCCAGCTCCCCAACAGCATCACCCCGCTGCCGATGGTGGGCGCCACCACCGGCACCACGATGAACACCATCATCACGAAGGACATCACCTCGGCCATCCGCCGGCCGCCGTAGATGTCGCGAACCACCGCGATGGCCACGATCCGCGGCGCGGCGCACGCCAAACCCTGGACGAACCGCGCTGCGAGCAGCGCCTCGAAGCTCGTCGCCACCATGCAGAGGAACGAGGCGAGCGCGAAGACCGCGAGGCCTACGAGCAGCACCGGCTTGCGCCCCAGCCAGTCGCTGAACGGTCCGTGGAAGAGCTGCCCGATGGCGAAGCCGACCACGTAGCTCGTCAGCACCAGCTGCTGGCGGTTGGCGTCGTCGATGCCGAATTCTGCGCGCATCTCCGGCAGCGCGGGCAGCATGACGTCGATGGAGAGCGCCGTCAAAGCCATCAGCGCCGCGATCATCGTGACGAACTCAGCGAAACGCGGCATGGTCAGCGTCGGCGCGGCGGGAGCGGCCTGGGTCATGGGCTGATGGTGTCTCGGGGGCAAGGGAGAGATCTCAGCGCAGTACTATAGCGCGGAGGTCGCCTGCGACCAGACCGAAAGGGAGAGTTGGGAGGAGGACAACTGCGCTGGCCGACACGATCGCGCCGCTTGTGCCTCAGGTCGGTACGGGCTCGCAGAAGGCCTCGGCAGCGATGCGGAAGGAGTTGAGCCGGGCGGCGTGGTCGTGGATCTGGCCGGTCAGGATCAACTCGTCGGGGTCGTGGGCCGCGATGAACGTTTGGAGCGCGCGGCGGACGGTTTCGGGAGAACCGGCGGCCGAGCAGGCGAGCGCGCGGTCGACCATGGCGAGCATCGCCGGGTCTGCGTGCTGGCGGATGTCGTCGACCGGCCGCGGCAGCGGGCCGGGCCGGCCGCTGCGGAGGTTGATGAAGGCCTGCTGCATCGAGGTCATCAGGTAGCGGCCCTCGGCGTCGGTGGCGGCCGCGAAGACGTTGAACGCCAGCATGACGTAAGGCTCCGCGAGGTGTTCGGAGGGGCGGAAGGTTGCGCGATAGACCGCCAGCGCCTCCTTTAGATCCCCCGGCGCGAAGTGCGAGGCGAAGGCGTAGGGCAGCCCGAGATACGCCGCGAGCTGCGCGCCGTAGAGGCTAGAGCCGAGGATGTAGACCGGCACCCGCGTCCCCACGCCGGGAATCGCCTGCACCCGGAGCGGCGGTTCGGGGTCGGCGAAGTAGCCGAGAAGCTCGGTCACGTCGGACGGGAAGGTGTCGCCCTGGTCGAGGTGCCGCCGCAGCGCCCTGGCTGTGGCCATGTCCGTTCCCGGCGCCCGCCCCAGCCCCAGATCGATCCGGCCGGGAAAGAACGTGGCGAGCGTTCCGAACGCCTCGGCCACCATCAGGGGGGCGTGGTTGGGCAACATGACACCGCCCGCGCCGACGCGGATCGTCTCGGTCGCCGCCGCCACCTGGCCGATCACCACCGCCGTCGCGGCGCTGGCGATCCCGGCCATGTTGTGGTGCTCCGCCAGCCAGAAGCGGCGATAGCCCCACGCCTCGGCGTTCCGCGCGAGATCGAGCGTGTTCAGCAGCGCCATCCGCGCGGTTCCGCCCTCGGGGATCGGCGACAGATCGAGAACGGAAAGGGCTGTCATGGGCGGTAGACCTCGCTGGCTGTCCCCTGCATCTAGCGACCGCGGCTCGCCCGACAACCCCTGGCCCCGGTCGTGGCCAGTCCGAGGCCCGCCTCAGGGCCGAGCTTGCGGGTCATCCCAGGTCACGGCCCGGGACTCGAAGTCGGGCGTCTGCGCCCGGATCACGCAGAACCGGTGCCCGGTCGGCGCCTCCATCACCACCCAGGTCCGCACCTCAGCCACCGCCTTCGCGCCGAGCCGCTCGAGCCGCGCCACCTCGGCGGGAATGTCGTCGGTCTCGATGTCGAGGTGCACGCGGCTCGGATGGTCGACCTGCTGCACTTCGACGTGGAGGCCCGCCTGCGGGTCGAGCTTGACGTATTTCCCCTGGGGCTTGCGCACCCGCCTGTCGCCGAACGCCGCCGACCAGAAGCCGGCCGCCGCCGCCAAGGTCGTCGGTCTGGCAATCGATGATGAAGCCCGCAAGGCAGCTGCGATGTGTCATGCGCGCGATCCCTTCGTTTCGCCGGGCGCTCACGCCAGGGTAGGCGCGCCATCCCCTAACCCAAAACCGCCCCCGGCACCACCGGGCGCCTCGCCAGAATCGCCCGCGTTTCCGCGTCGGCCGGCTCGACCACCAGCGCCTCCTCCGGCGCCGGCGCCATCAGCCGCGCCGCCCCGTGCCCCGCCTCGCCCAGCCAGAGGGCGAAGTCCTGCGGCGCGATGACCACCGGCATCCGTTCGTGAACCGGCGCCAGCAACGCATTGGCCGGACAAGTGACAATGGCGCAGGTCGGTATCCACCCGTCCGGACCGCGCCACTCCTGCCAGACCCCGGCAAACGCCATCAGCCCGCCGCCGCGCGGCCGGATCACGAACGGCGTCTTCGCCCCCTTCTCCCCCTGCCACTCATAAAACCCGTCCGCCGGCACCAGGCACCGCCGCTCCCGCACCGCCTCGCGAAACGCAGGCTTCTCCGCAATTCCCTCGGCCCGCGCATTGATCAACAACGGCCCGCCATTCGGCGTCCGATAAAACGGCGGCAGCAACCCCCATCGCATCGCCAAGACGCTCCGGTCGCCATCATGACTGACAACGACCGGCACCGGCTCGGTGGGAGAGACATTGAGCCGGGGCGCGTCCGGCCCCAGCTCGGCCAGCCCCGCCTCGAACAGCTGCGCCATGGCCTCGAACGTCGAGGTGATCATGTAGCGGCCGCACACCGCAGGCGCGCCTCAGTTCAGCTGGTAGCCGGGCGTCGAGCGCATCAGCTCGACCTCCTTTTCGTTCATGTCCGCCCCGAACGGCTCGAAGAGCGGCGTCGAGAGATACCGCTCGGCGGTGTCGGGCAGCATGGCCAGGATCACCGACCCCGGCGCCGCCTTCTCCGCGACCTGCATCGCGACGCCGAAGGTCGAACCGCCGGAAGTGCCGGTGATGATCCCCTCCTTCGCCGCCAGCTCGCGCGCCCACTTCATCCCCTCGGCACCGGGGATCGGGATCAACTCGTCGTAGTAATGCCCGTCGATCGCCTCCTGCAGCACCAGCGGGATGAAGTCCGGCGTCCATCCCTGGATCGGATGCGGCTCGAAGGCGGTATGCCCGCTCGCCGGCTCGCCGTGCTCCGTGCGCGGCTGCGGGATGCCCGAGCCCACCAGCTGGGCGTTGGCCGGCTCCGACAGGATGATCTTCGCCTGCGGAAAGGCCTTCTTCAGCACCCGCCCGACGCCCGCCACCGTCCCGCCCGTGCCGTAGCCCGAGACGAAGTAGTCCAGCCGCTGGCCCTTGAAGTCGGCGAGAATCTCCGCCGCCGTCGTGCTTTCGTGGATCTCCGCGTTGGCCGGCGTCTCGAACTGGTGCGCCAGGAACCAGCCGTGCGTATCGGCGAGCTCCTTGGCCTTCATGTACATCCCGAAGCCCTTCAGCGCCCGCGGCGTCAGCACCACCTCGGCGCCTAGGAAGCGCATGAGCTGCCGGCGCTCCACCGAGAACGAGTTGGCCATGGTGACGACAAGCGGATAGCCCTTGGCGGCGCAGACCATGGCGAGCCCCACGCCGGTGTTGCCGCTGGTGGCCTCCACCACCGTCTGGCCGGGCTTCAGCGTGCCGTCGCGCTCGGCCGCCTCGATGATGTTCAGGGCCAGGCGGTCCTTCACCGACGCCGCCGGATTGAAGTACTCGCATTTGACGTACATCGTCACATTAGCCGGTGCGAGGCGGTTGATCCGCACGACGGGCGTATCGCCAACCGTGTCGATGATGCTGTCGTAGAGCTTCCCGCGCCCCTCGGTGCGGCGGAGCACACCGCCGTTGCCGCTCTCGATACCCATGATGGTTCCCCTTCTCCCCGGCGCGCCCCGAGGGCGCGCGGCCAAACTGTCATGCCCCGCCCCGACCGGCAAGGCAGCGGACATTGCTCATCGCACCGCCTTGTTTCAACTGGATCGCTGCCGGGGCGCCTATCAAGGCGGACGCACTTCAGGGAAGATCGGCGACGGAGTTCCCTTGCGCGGGCGTGCAATCGCCACTCGGCGAGCGCCAGCATCACCATTCCGGCCAGCATCAGCGCACACCCACCCGCCTCGCGCGGATTAAGCCGCTCGTTCAGGATCAGCGCCGCAAGCACGGCCGCCACGCCCGGTTCGATCAGCGTCGGCGCCATCCCCACGGTCGCCGAACGGCTGAGTCGCATGCCGAGCACGAAGGCGAGGTAGGCGCCGCCGGTGGCGAAAACACCGGTATAGCCGAGAATCGTCAGGTCGCGGGCGGACATCGTGGCAAGAAGGCTTACGCCGCTGTCGCCGCGCGAGAGCACGACCGCACCCAGCGCCACGCTGGTCGCGGCCAGGCCAAGGCCGGCACCGTGCAAGGGGTGCATGGCCTTGCTGAGCGTGCGGGCAGCGGCCGCAACCATGGCGAAGGCGCAGGCCGCTGCGACCAACAGCGCCGCTCCGCCCCAGGCAACGAGCGACGGGCCGGCTGGGCGGTGGCCGCCAGCGAGCGCAAGCAGCACCCCGGCCCAGGCCAAGGCGATCGCGGTTGCCGCTCCGATCTCGGGCCGTCGCCAATTCCACAGCGAGTCCCCGACCGCCACCAGCACCGCCGGGCCCGCGACGGTCACCGCCACGGTCACGGTCACCCCCACCACCTCGAAGGCCGCGAAGAGTGAAACCTGGAAAACCGCACCGGCCACACCGAAGGCCAAAAGCAGGGGCAACGGCACCTTCCGAAGGGCGGGCCACGGGACGCCGATCACTGCGGCGGCCGCCAACAGGCAGATCGCGCCGAGCGCGGTCCGGGTCAATCCCACCAGTACGGGATCGAGCGCCGGATGCCCGGTCATCAAGCGGTTGGCGACGCCAGTGGTCCCCCACAGGCCGCCGGCGAGGCAGGCAAGGAGAAGCGCCTTCATCCAATGCGAGCTCCAAATCGTTGCCGGCCTCACAGAGGGCGCGGCCTCATCCGAGAAGTCAGGAACCAGGCACGCTCTTCCAATGGTCAACCGCCCGCATCTCCCGAAAGTAGTTCGAGACAATGAGGGCCCGCAGAGCCGGCTCTGAAGGCACGTGAGGAGGCAGACGAGAATCTTCTGCTAGAAAGATCATCGCACAATCGGAATACTATTTGAAGCTGCTTCGCGTATCCGCATTTCGCATAGCGACTGCAGCATCCGTCCGAACGGGTTGATGGCGCCGCCGAGATCGTGATCATCGGTGCCGGAGGAATCGCCCGCACCGATGGATACCCCCGAGACGCCCCGCGCCTCAGCCCTCGCGCCGCTCGGGAGTCCGATCTTCCGGGCGATCTGGCTCGCGAGCCTCGTGTCGAACTTCGGCGGGCTGGTGCAGGCGGTGGGAGCCGCCTGGATGATGACCACGATCACCCCCTCAGCCAGCATGGTGGCGCTGGTGCAAGCCTCCACCACGCTGCCGATCATGGTCTTCTCGCTTGCCGCCGGCGCCATTGCCGACAGCTTCAACCGCCGCCGCGTCATGCTGATCGCCCAGGGCTTCATGCTGGTGGTCTCGGTCGCGCTGACCATCTCCGCTTGGATGGGGTTGCTGACCCCCTGGTCGCTCCTTGGCTTCACCTTCCTCATTGGCTGCGGCACGGCCCTCAACAACCCCTCCTGGCAAGCCTCGGTCGGCGACATGGTGCCGCGCGCCCACCTGCCGGCGGCGGTGGCGCTGAACAGCGTGGGATTCAATCTCACCCGAAGCGTCGGCCCGGCGATCGGCGGCCTGATCGTCGCCACCGCCGGAGCCGCCGCCGCCTTCGCGGTGAACGCCGCGAGCTACCTCGGGCTCATCAGCGTGCTCCTCTTCTGGCGGACCAAGATCGTGCCTAGCACGCTTCCCCGCGAGCGCATCGGGCCGGCCATGGGAGCGGGCCTGCGCTACGTCGGCATGTCCCCCAACATCACCAAGGTGATCCTGCGCGCCTTCCTGTTCGGGCTGACCGCGGTGGCGGTGATGGCGCTGCTGCCGCTGGTGGCGCTCCACCTGGTGCAGGGTGGACCGCTCGTCTACGGCGGCCTCCTCGGCGCCTTCGGGGTTGGCGCCATTGCCGGCGCCTTCATCGGCGGCCGTCTCCGTGGCGTGCTTTCGAACGAGTGGATCGCGCGGCTCGCCTTCCTCGGTTTCGCTGTCTGCGCCACTGTGCTGGCGCTGAGCCCCCGCGCCTGGATGACGGCGCTCGGCATGATGGTGGGCGGCGCCTGCTGGGTGCTGGCGCTCGCCCTCTTCAACACCACGGTGCAGCTCTCGACGCCCCGCTGGGTCGTGGGACGCGCGCTCTCGCTCTATCAGACGGCGGCCTTCGGCGGCATGGCGCTCGGCAGCTGGCTCTGGGGCAGCGTCGCCGAAGCGCACGGCCCGGCCCCCGCGCTCCTTGTCGCGGCGGCGGCGATGATCGCGTCCGGCGCGGTGGGCCTGCGTCTGCCGCTTCCCGCGCAGGCCGAGCTGGACCTCGATCCCCTCGATCGCTGGACCGAACCGCGGGTGGAACTCGAACTCACGCCGCGCAGCGGTCCGATCAAGATCTCCATCGACTATGAGATCGACCCCGACGACGTCCCCGAGTTTCTCGACGCCATGGCCGAGCGTCAGCGTATCCGACGCCGCGACGGCGCGCGCGAATGGACCCTTGCGCGCGACCTCGAGGACCCGCGGCTATGGACCGAGAGCTACCAGACCCCCACTTGGGTCGAGTACATCCGCCATAACCAGCGCCGCACCAAGGCGGACGCCGATTCGGCGGACCACGTCCGCAAGCTCCATCGCGGCGAGGGCCCGCCCCGCGTCCACCGCCGCATCGTCCGCCAGGCTAGCCGGTTCGCTGATACGCCCGCCGCAAAGGCGCCCATCGATCACCCCTGAACGGCGCACCCTCAGAGGACGACGACCTTGGCGCCCATGTCTACCCGGTCGTAAAGATCGATTACGTCCTGGTTGAGCATCCGGAAGCAGCCGGAGGACGCCGCCCAGCCGATCGACTTCGGCGTGTTGGTGCCGTGGATGCGGTAGCCCGAGTCGCGCACCGTTGAAGTAGATGTAGAGCGCGCGCGCCCCGAGCGGGTTGGTGACGCCGCCGGGCTGGCCGTCGCGCCACTTCGCCAGGTACGGGTCGCGCTCGATCATCTCCGGCGGCGGGGTCCAGCGCGGCCACTTGGCGCTGCGGGCGATGGTGCCGGTGCCGTTCCAGCCGAAACCCTCGCGGCCGATGGCGATGCCGTAGCGCGTCGCCCTGCCCTCGCCCTCCACCAGGTAGAGGAACGGCCCCTTGGTATCGATGACGATGGTGCCCGGCGCCTCGGCGCTGGGATAGTCGACCTCGTTGCGGAGCAGCTCGCGGTGGAACTGGGTGACGTCGATCGCGGGCAGCATGCGCTCGCCGTCCGCGCGCGAGGCGTACATGGCCACCAGTGCGGGATCGGGCGCCGGCTTCTCGACCGCCGGCACCAGGGTGGCCTCGGCCCGGGAAGCGGGGGGCTGCGACGCGGGCGGCGGAACCTCGACCGGAGCCACGCCCTCCGGCACACATCCCGCCAACACGAAAGCCCCGAACAGAAGCGAGGCGCAAAGTCTTGCGGTCATGATCAACACCCACTCAGGGAACTAGTTACGCAAAATCCATCCACGGGCAAGAGGCATCGCCGGCGGCAGTCCACCGGCGATTCCCCGGCCGTCCGACTCGACTAGCCCTCAAACCTTGCGCATTGCTGAAGGGGTCAGGCGGTCCGGTCGATCACCACTTCGCCGGAGACCGGATCGGTCACCCCGAGCCCGCCGCCCAGATCCTCGAGCTTGTCGCGGAAGCCGTCGAGCGTCGCGATCATCGCCGGACGGGCGGCGGCCAGTGCGTCCATTCCCGACCATTCGCCGATGAAGCAGAACTCGCGCTCGCCGGTCCGCACCACGCTCAGCCGCTTGAACCCGGGCATGGCGGTCATCTCCGCCGCGCGGTGATATTCGAGATAGTCGTCCTCGGATCCTGGCTTCACCCGCATCCGAACCACGTTGAAGGCAGTCATTCCCCAGCCCTCCCGTCATGCGCCGGCGGCATGTCACGCCGTGTCACGCCGCCGCGCGACCACCCGGCCCGCCGCCGGAACGGACGGCGTCCGAGACCCGCGATCCTACGCCCGAGCGGCGCGTCCCACAACGGATCCCGGAGGGCCGCGCCAAGGCCCTGCGTTAACCCCCCGTCAAAAACCACCCATTGGAACGGATTCCATATGGATTCCATACGCGGTTTTCGCAGCCGTTTCAGAGGCATGCGCGCGGATTCCGCCTCAGGCCGGAATTCCCCCCGCGGCGGCATAGATCATGTCGATCATCACCTGGTTGCCGCGCGAGAACTCGAGCGGGCAGGCATAGGGCGCGCCGTCGAGCACGCTGTCGTTGAAGGCGTCGATCTGCGAGCGGTAGTGGTCCGAGCGCGGAAAGCGCTCCAGCACCACCGTGGCTGTCGGCGTTGCGCAGCTCGATCACCGGATCGCCATAGGCGCCGGCATTGTAGGGCGCATGCACGCTGAGCCAGCCCTTGTCGCCGTGGAAGGTCATGAGCTGCCGCGGCGCCATGCGCATCGAGACGTAGAACTCCATGCCGAAGCCGGGGAACTCGGCCACCACGCGGGCGGTGGCGTCGATGCCGCGGTCCCATTCGATCGCGGCATAGGGGATGGAGAGCGGCTCCGCCCCAGTGACGAAGCGCGTGGAAACCGACGGATAAACCCCGATGTCGCGCAGCGCCCCGCCACCCATGTCGGCCCGGTTGCGGATGTTGCCCGGATCCTCGTTGAAGAACGTGAACGCCCCCTGCACCTGCCGCAGCGTACCGATGGCGCCCCCCTGCACCAGTTCCCGCGCGCGCACCCATTGCGGGTGGTGCGTGACCATGAAGGCCTCCGCCGCCACCAGCCCGGTCTTGTCACGCAGTGCGATCAGCGGGTCGATCTCCTCCGCCCTGAGCGCGATCGGCTTCTCGCAGAGCACGTGCTTGCCCGCCTCCAGGCACTTCGCCGTCCACTCGACATGCTGGTGGTTGGGCAGCGGGATATAGATCGCGTCCACGCCGGGATCGGCCAGCAACGCCTCGTAGCTGTCGTGCAGCGTGACTGCACCATAGGGCGCCGCCAGGTCGGCCGCCTTGCCCGGCGTCAGGCTCGCAATCGCTGCGAGGTCCCCGCGGTCGCTCATGTGGATGCCCGGCACCACCCACTCGCGTGCGATCTTCGCCGCGCTGAGCACACCCCACTTCACCCGATCTTTCGCCACCGCTACCCCCCTGGTTGGATTTGGGCCGACCCTAGGATCCGCCGTCGGCAGAGGCAAAGGAAAACGGGAATGGCACGTCATGCGCTAGCGGGAGCGAATAGTCCTTTGGGTGAAAGCCTTAGCTCATACCGGCGGCCTCTGTCCCTGACCCCACGCCGGCTTCTCGGGGTGAAACGGCGCGAAAATCGCGGGGGTTGGCGATTGCTAGGCAAGTCACTGAAAAGGCTTCGTTTCCGGCAGCTGGAATCCGGCTGGAAAGTGGCTGGAATCCGGCTTGCCGTTTTTTCAGGTTTCGGTAAGGCTTCGGCACGAGTTCAAGCGACTGGGCCGTTCGTATCACAGCCCACGAGTGTCCCTGCAAGCACCCTGAGGCGGAGTTCACACTGCTCGAAAATGCGTCCATGTATGCCGACGGTCAGTTGACCGCCGGTACCATGCCGCGTTCGGCGGCCAGCTCGCGCATCCGCTTCTGCAGCTTCTCGAAGGCGCGCACCTCGATCTGGCGGATCCGTTCGCGGCTGACATCGTACTGCTGGCTCAGCTCCTCCAGCGTCACCGGCTCGTCCTTCAGCCGACGCTCGGTCAGGATGTGACGTTCGCGCTCGTTCAGCGTCGCCATCGCCGCCAGCATCAGCTCGCGGCGTGTCTCCAGTTCGTCGCGCTCGGCGAGGGCCGTCGCCTGGTCGGCGTCCTCGTCCTCGAGCCAGTCCTGCCACTCCGCCGTCCCGTCGCCGTCGCCACGTACCTGCGCGTTCAGGCTGGCGTCCCCGCCCGCCATACGGCGGTTCATCGAGATCACGTCGCCCTCCGAAACGTTGAGGTCGTGCGCGATCCTGGCCACGTTCTCCGGGCGGAGTTCGCCCTCCTCGATGGCGCCGATCTTGTTCTTCGCCTTGCGCAGGTTGAAGAAAAGCTTCTTCTGCGCCGCGGTCGTGCCCATTTTCACCAGGCTCCAGGAGCGAAGGATGTATTCCTGGATCGAGGCGCGGATCCACCACATGGCGTAGGTCGCCAGCCGGAAGCCCTTCTCCGGATCGAACCGCTTGACCGCCTGCATCAGCCCGACGTTGGCCTCCGAGATCACCTCGGCGGTGGGCAGCCCGTAGCCGCGGTAACCCATGGCGAGCTTCGCCGCCAGCCGCAGGTGGCTGGTGACCAGCTGATGCGCCGCATCCTTGTCGCCATGGTCGACCCAGGCCTTGGCCAGCATGTATTCCTGCTCCGGCTCCAGCATCGGGAACCGGCGTATTTCCTGCATGTAGCGCGACAGCCCCTGTTCGGGGGACGGCGCCGGCAATCTCTCGTAAGCCAAACTCGCACCTCCGGCGGGGTCACACGCGCCCCGCATCCGTTCATGATCTATTATAGAACGCCTTACACTTCGTTCAAAACCGCTGCCTTGTTACAGCCTCGCAGCGTCGCCAGCAGCGCCTGCATATCGGGCGGCAGCGGCGAGTTCGAGCCGTATTGCCGCGCCGCTGACCGGGTGCACGAAACCAAGGCTTGCGGCATGCAGCGCCTGCCGCGGAAACGTCCCCAGCAGATCAACGCCGCGCCGGTGGCCATAGACCGCATCCCCGACCAGCGAATGCCCGGCGAAGGCAAGGTGCACGCGGATCTGGTGCGTGCGTCCGGTCTCCAGCCGGCACTCGACGAGCGCCGCCGCCGGTGTCTCGCCGGCGCCGAACCGCTCCATCACCCGTACCCGGGTCACGGCTGGCTTGCCGGTCTCGCTCAGGACCGTCATGCGCTTGCGATCGCCCGGATGCCGGCCGATCCGTCCCTCGATCCTCAGCACCCCGCCCGGCTCCCAGCTGATTCCTGCAAGATGCGCCAGCCGCGGCGCGGCCGGGTCGGGCGCGCCGCGCGTTACCGCGAGGTAACGCCGCTCGAGGTCGTGGGCAGCGAACTGCCGTGCCAGGCCGCGATGAGCGGCGTCCGACTTCGCGACCACCAGGAGGCCGGAAGTGTCCTTGTCGATGCGGTGGACGATCCCGGGACGGAGCCGCCCACCGATCCCCGACAGCGTTCCACCGCAGTGGTGGAGGAGTGCGTTCACCAGCGTGCCGTCCGGCGCGCCGGGAGCAGGATGCACCACGAGGCCCGCCGGTTTGTCGATGACGATGAGATCGGCGTCTTCGTAGACGATGTCGAGCGGGATCGCCTCGGCTGCTGCGCGGATCGGGCGGGGTGCGGGAAGCGTCACCACCACCTCCGTCCCGGGCGCCAGCTTCGCCCGGGGATCGTCGAGTACCACGCCGTCAGGGCGCGCCACCGCCCCCTCGGCGATCAGCGCCTGCAGCCGCGACCGGCTGAGCGCCAAGGCCTCTGGCACCGCCGCGGCCAACGCCTTATCAAGGCGCGCGCCGGGCTCCGCTCCCAGCGTGACGCGAAGCTCGGAGGGATGCTCGGACATGCGCGGAGAGCTCCAAGGCGACGAGGATTTTCCGGAACCGCCGCGCCTGCGCCAGCTCCGGCGGCTGGTGAACCTGCTGACCGCGACGTTGATCGTAGGCGTCATAACAATCGTCGGGCTGCTTGTCATCCGCCTCACCGCCGTCGGACAGATGCCCGAGCTGCCCGATGAGATCCGGCTTCCCGCGGGCGAGCACGCCCGGGCGGTCACCCTGGGCAGCGACTGGCTGGCGGTAGTGACCGTGGACGGTGAGGGCCGCGAACGCATCCGGGTGCTCGACCGGGCGACCGGCGCAGAGCGTGGCCTGACCGAGATAGCACCGCTGCCGTGATCGACCTGTCGTGTCCACGCGCAGACAACGACGCTATCCAACGACGACGGACTAAACAAAGTTCGGCTCGGCGCCGGCCGGGAAGCCGAGGTTCCGGAGTTTAACGGCCGAATCGCGAATCAGGAATCGAATCATGATTCGCCGCCAGCCCTTGCCAAGGCGGGACTCGCACAACATATTCTGGCGATGTCGCTCCCGCCCGGTTTCCTCAACGAACTGCAAGGCCGCGTATCGCTGGCGCAGATCGTGGGCAGGCGAGGTTACATGGGATACACGCAAAAGCAACATCGCCCGCGGTGACTGGTGGGCGCCCTGCCCGTTCCATCAGGAGAAATCCGCGTCATTCCATGTGGATGAGGCCAAAGGTTACTACTATTGTTTCGGTTGCCAAGCCAAGGGCGACGCGGTCAGCTTCCTGCGCGAGACCGAGAACCTGGGCTTCATGGAGGCCGTGGAACGGCTCGCCAGCGAGGCCGGCATGGCCATGCCCGAGCGCGACCCCGCCGCCGCCGCCCGGACAGCCGCGAATCAGGGTCTCGCCGAGGCGATGGAGGCCGCGGTCCAGTTCTACCGCCTGCAACTGCAGACCACCCGCGCCGCGGAAGCGCGCGCCTATCTCGACCGCCGTGGCCTTGCCCCGGCCACCCGCGACCGCTTCGAGATCGGCTATGCCCCCGACACCCGCACGGCGCTCCTCGATCATCTGACGGGCAAGGGCTTCACCCGCGAGCGGCTGGTGGAGGCCGGCCTTGTCGGCGTGCCTCGCGAGGGCGGCAACCCCTATGACCGCTTCCGTGGCCGCATCACCTTTCCGATCCGTGACGCCCGCGGCCGCGCCATCGCCTTCGGCGCCCGCGCCATCGCGCCGGGGCAGGAGCCGAAGTACCTGAACTCGCCCGACACCCCGCTCTTCGACAAGGGGCGCACCCTCTACAACGTCGGCCCGGCCCGCGCCGCCGGCGCCAAGGCCGGCACGGTGATTGTCACCGAGGGCTACATGGACGTGATCGCGCTGGCCCAGGCGGGCCTCGACCACGCCGTGGCGCCGCTCGGCACCGCCATCACCGAAGCCCAGCTCGAGATGCTCTGGAAGCTCGCCCCCGAGCCGGTGCTGGCGCTCGACGGCGACGCCGCCGGCCTGAACGCCGCCCAGCGGCTGATCGACCTGGCGCTGCCCCTTCTCGGCCCCGGCCGCTCGCTCCGCTTCGCGCTGATGCCGCCCGGCCAGGACCCCGACGACGTGGCGCGCGCCGGCGGCGCGGCCGCGCTGCAGCCGATCCTCGACGCCTCGCGCCCGATCGTCGACCTACTATGGAGCCGCGAGACCGAGGGCGCCGTGCTGGACAGCCCCGAGCGCCGCGCCGCGCTCGACACGCGCCTGCGCGCGCATCTCGCCCGCATCGCCGATCCCGCGCTCCGCGCCCACTGGCAGGCCGAGATCCGGGAACGCCGCGCCGTGCTTTTCGCCCCGGCACAGCGCCCGCGGCGCGACCGGCCCGATCCGCGCCCCCATGCGGGCCCCGGCCGCCGGCGTCCGGGCGACCCGCAGCCAGGCGCCTCCACCCAGAGGTCCGGGGCCGCGCGGCCTTCGCAACTCGCCCGCGGTGCGGACGACTCGCGGGTCGAGGCCCGCATCCGCGAGGGCGCGATCCTCGCCGCCTGCCTGCATCACCCCGCCGTGGCCCTGGCCTTCGAGCGCCGCCTGGAGACGCTCGCGGTTTCCTGGCCGCGCCACGGCGAAATCCGCGACGCCCTCTTGAAGGGGCTGGCGGGCTCCCCAGATGAGCCCCAGTCGGTCGCGGCGCGGGTTGCGGCCCTTCTCGGGCGTGATCCCCTGCCCGAGCTCTCTCCCGAGTTCGTGCGCGCCAACCGCCACCTCGGGCCGGCTGCCGATCCGGAGATGGCGCGCCGTGCCATCGAGGAGGAACTGACCCGCCACGCTGCGCTGACCGGACGCGACGCCGAGATCCGCGAAGCCGCCCTGGAGATGAGCGAGCATCCCGACGAGGCGCTGACCGTCCGGGTCCGCGCCGCCACCGATGCGGAGCACGCCGCCAATGTCACACCGCTCGAGGACGACCAGTCCGCCGACGAGACGGAGCGCCTGGAGTTCGCCACCGTGATCCACTCCGCTGAGGCAAGTCGGTCACGCAAGCCGCGAAAACGCTGAGCCCCGCATTGCGAATCACCGATTCGCAAGGGACAACCGAAGATCCGCCGGGCCGCCGCACCGCCCGCAGCAAGCTGGAGCAATCCATGGCAAAAGACGAAGACGCCAAAAAACCCGAGGACTCGGTCGAGGGCACCGGCCCGATGCTCGACATGAGCCAGGCGGCGGTCAAGAAGATGATCACCACCGCCAAGGCGCGCGGCTACATCACTTACGACGAACTGAACGAGGTCCTGCCCCCCGAGCAGGTCACCTCCGAGCAGATCGAAGACGTGATGGCCATGCTCTCGGAGATGGGCATCAACGTCATCGACAACGACGAGGCGGACGAGGAAGACGGCGCCCGCGACGACAACCCGCCCATCGCCGAGGACGGCGGCTCGCGCGAGCTTACCATGACGACCGTCGGCGGCGAGGCGCTCGACCGGACCGACGACCCGGTGCGCATGTACCTGCGCGAGATGGGCTCGGTGGAGCTGCTTTCCCGCGAGGGCGAGATCGCCATCGCCAAGCGCATCGAGGCCGGCCGCAACACCATGATCGCGGGGCTCTGCGAGAGCCCGCTCACCTTCCAGGCCATAACCATCTGGCGCGACGAGCTGCTCGACGAGGCGATCATGCTTCGCGACGTGATCGACCTCGAGACCACCTTCTCGGGCCAGATGGAGCACGACGACGTCGAGAGCGTCCTCTCCGGCCTGAAGACCCCGCCTGTCGCACCCGTGCCGCCTGCCGCCGCGCCGGCGGCCGCGCGTCCGGAGCCCGCAGCCGCCGCCGCGCGCCCCGAGCCGACTGCGCGCGCCGCGGCCTCGGACGACGACGACGACGACGACGACGATGAGGAGGTCGGACCGGAGGAAGAGGAAGAAGCCGCCGCGCCGGCTCCCGATGCCGACGATGACGACGACGACGACCAGTCGAACCTCTCGCTCGCGGCGATGGAGGCGGCGCTGAAGCCGCAGGTGCTCGAGACGCTGGAGCGCATCGCCAACGACTATGTCCGCCTCGCCGAGATGCAGGACGACCGCATCTCCGCCACGCTGAACCGCAACGAGAGCTTCTCCTCCGGCCAGGAGCGCGACTACCAGCGCCTGCGCGGCGAGATCGTCGAGCTGGTGAACTCGATGCACCTGCACAACAACCGCATCGAGGCGCTGGTCGACCAGCTCTACGGCATCAACCGCAAGATCATGGCGCTCGACGGTTCCATGGTGAAGCTCGCCGACCAGGCCCGCATCAACCGCCAGGAGTTCATCGACGAGTACCGCGGCTGCGAGCTCGAGCCCGGCTGGCTCGACCGCGTCGGGAGCTTGCGCTCGCGCGGCTGGGACCAGCTCACCTCTCGCTTCCGCGACAAGGCCGAGGAGCTGCGCCACGAGATGGCCGAGATCGGCCAGTACGTCGGCGTCGACATCTCCGAGTTCCGCCGCATCGTCAACCAGGTGCAGAAGGGCGAGAAGGAGGCCCGCCAGGCCAAGAAGGAAATGGTCGAGGCCAACCTCCGCCTCGTGATCTCCATCGCGAAGAAGTATACGAACCGCGGCCTGCAATTCCTCGATCTCATTCAGGAAGGCAACATCGGCCTGATGAAGGCGGTCGACAAGTTCGAGTACCGCCGCGGCTACAAGTTCTCCACCTACGCCACCTGGTGGATCCGCCAGGCGATCACCCGCTCGATCGCCGACCAGGCCCGCACCATCCGCATCCCGGTGCACATGATCGAGACGATCAACAAGCTCGTGCGCACCGGCCGGCAGATGCTGCACGAGATCGGCCGCGAGCCGACGCCCGAGGAGCTGGCCGAGAAGCTGCAGATGCCGCTCGAGAAGGTCCGCAAGGTGATGAAGATCGCCAAGGAGCCGATCTCGCTCGAGACCCCGATCGGCGACGAGGAAGATTCGCAGCTCGGGGACTTCATCGAAGACAAGAACGCCATCCTGCCGCTGGAGAGCGCAATCCAGGGCAACCTGAAGGAGACAACCACCCGCGTGCTCGCCTCGCTCACCCCCCGCGAGGAGCGCGTCCTGCGCATGCGCTTCGGCATCGGCATGAACACCGACCATACGCTGGAGGAGGTCGGGCAGCAGTTCTCCGTTACCCGCGAACGGATCCGGCAGATCGAGGCGAAGGCGTTGCGGAAGCTGAAGCATCCGAGCCGGTCAAGGAAGCTCAGGAGCTTCTTGGATCAGTAGTTAGCAGTTTCCAGTGAGGGAGTTTCTTTGACTTAGACCTTGGCTGTCGCGATCTACGGCGCCCTACTAGCGACTCTTCTCCTTGAGATTAAGAATGATGGCAAACATTCTTAGTTATGATTGCTGCACTTCCTCGGCGCACTAAGATCATGCCAAATTCGCAAAGTGGCAGAGATGCGGTAGCATCAGCGATAAATTTTGTCTTCTTCCAGAAATTTGAGCACATAGTCCTGCCCACTGAAGCAAGATGCTATACTGTGGACGTCAATCCGCCGCCGCGCTTCCTGTTTCTGCTCGTTGTCTGGAACTCTGCCCCGACTTGGGGTTTTGCCAAGAGTTCCCCTCATTGCCGTAGTCAGGCGGTCCCTGTTGGAAGCCGCCAGCCAACGCTATTGAAGTGCGGTAGGGGGCATTCACCCACGGCTCCGTGCTGCCTCCACGTCAGTCTGACCGAAGTCCTCGCCGGTGAACAGGAGCGGCACTCCCTCCGTCATCGCCACCAGCAATAGCGCGCCTCCCTGCACCCCGCCTTCATCCTCTTCTTTCGTGAAACCGGACGTGCAGGGCGCGTACTTCCTCTGCCAGCCCGAGGGCCGGCCCGTCCACCTCGGCGCCCGGCACAACCTCCCGGATTGGCAGCGTCCGCACCGGCGGCGGCGCGACGCCGAGCTCGCCGAGCCACGCCACGAGCTGCGCCGAGGACGCCGCGTAGACGATGCGCCCGAGCCCCACCCAACCGTGCGCCGCGGCGCACATCGGGCAGTGCTCGCCGGAGGTGTAGACCGTCGCCCGGCGCCGCTCCTCCGGCGTCAGGTGGGCGGCCGCCCAGCGCGCGAGCGCGAATTCCGGGTGGCGCGTCCGGTCGCCGCCGGCGACGCGGTTGTGGTCTTCGACGAGGACCTTCCCGTCCGCGCTGACCAGCAGCGAGCCGAACGGCTCGTCGCCGTCCTCCAGCGCCTCGGCGGCGATCTCCACGCATCGGCGCAGGTGGCGCAAGTCGTCTTCGTCCAGCATCTGCTCCCTCCATCCGGCGGTCCCGGGTCCACCCCGAACTTAAGAAGGGTTACGAGCCGGTTATGGTCAGAATCACTTTACGTTATATATCAATAACATAAGCAAGCGATCGAACGCGAGCACCCCGCGCTGCCGCTCGGGAACCGCCCTCAGGGCAGCAGCACCAGCGGCAACACCGTCCGCCCCGGCGGGAAGCCCTCGCCGTCCGAGGCGTCCTCCTCGAACACCTCGAGTTGCCCCAACTGCCGCTCCGCAACCGTGAACGGCACGCTGAACGCGAACGGCCCCGGCCCGTCCACGCCGCCGCCGGTGGCGGTGCCCTGGCCGAGCAGGCTGCCGTTGCGAGCGTGCAGGCGCCAGACGATCGTGCTCTCGAAGGTCCGCGAGCAGCCTTCCACGCCGAAGCCGCTCGACACCCGCGCGCCGGCCACCGGCGCCGTGGCGATGACGAAGGCGGAGTCGTCGAGGGCCCCGTCGGACAGGTCGCAGCTCCCCGCCCCGCCCCCCGGTTCGCTGGCGCAGCCCGCCAGCAGGATCGCCACACTCGCCAGATACGTCCCGCGCATGTCCGCCTCCCCGTTCAGCCGGACCGGCAGTATACCCGATTGCCGCCCGCCTCGCGAGAGCGCCGCCGTCATGCCTTCCAGTCGGCGATAACCTCGAAAATCTCCGGCTCCGGAACCGCTTCGAGGTGGTCATGGAACTTGTGCCAGAGCGCTCGCACGCGGTCGACGCCTTCGGGGGAGCTTCCCTCCGCGTCGACCGAGGAGATCACATGGCCCGACCCGTCGCCGTTCATCACGATCAGGCAGTGCCGCATCCCCGGCTGCCCCATGATCTCACCCTTGAGCCGCTCCATCAGCGCGCGGGCCTCGTCCGCGCTCTCCGGCCGCATCTTGAACCGGGTGATCCTTGTCTGCATAGGTGTCCCTCCCCCGCCGGTCATTGTCGAGCCACGGGCCGGCGCCGCGCACGGGGAAGCCTAGCATGACTGGATCGCCGCGCCAGAGGCTCGGCAAGTCTTCAGCGGAGCCGAGCGATGCCCCGGACGACCTTCGAGCTGACCACCAAGGGCCCCGGCCTGACCGACTTCACCCGCGACGTGACGCGCTGGATCGAAACGACCGGCACGGGCGAGGGCCTGCTCACCCTCTTCGTGCGTCACACCTCCTGCTCGCTCCTGATCCAGGAGAACGCGGACCCCTCGGTGCGGGCAGATCTCGAGACATTCCTCGCCCGCCTCGTCCCCGCCGCCGACGATCCGGCCAGCGGCTGGATCACCCATCGCTCGGAAGGACCGGACGACATGCCGGCGCACATCAAGGCCGCGCTCCTGCCGGTGGCGCTGACTATCCCGGTCACCGCCGGCCGCCTCGCGCTCGGCACCTGGCAGGGCATCTATCTCTGGGAGCACCGGGACCGACCGCACCGGCGACAGGTCGCAGCCCACTTGGCCTGATCGGCTCGCGCGCCTCGGACGGCGGTCATCCCTTTGGAACGGCAGGAAAAAGCCGGGCTGGAAGGCGGCTGGAATCCGGCTGGAATCCGGCTTGCCACTTCTTTACGGGCTGTTAACGCGAGGCCGTATGAACACAAAGGGCGCGGGACCTGCACGTCCCGCGCCCTTACTCTTTACAACGCACCCTCGCCTACACTCCTGCGCGGGCCCTCAGGCCGCGCGGCTTGCGGTCTCCGCCGAGTCGTCCGCCCCGGTGAAAGGGGCGATCGCCCGTACGATCCGCGCCGCCATCTCTTCGATCTCGACCGCCGGCAAATCCGCGAACTGGCGGAAAGCACCGAGCTCCTCCTCGATCGTCGCGCGCAACTGCGCGGACGGGTACTGCCTGCCTTGCTTAAGCATGGGTTACTCCTGTCCTTGCCCTCGCTGGGATCATCTTTTCGCAAGCGCAACACGAGAATCAAGCGCGATTTCGTTCACAAATGCTCGTAGTGGCAAAAAAACGCAATCCGCGCGCGATACCGCACGAAAATGGACCTGCCAACGCGCCGTGGTGGGAGATCTGCCGGTTAGACGGGCAGGCAGCGGACTCGCGCCGGAAGTCACATTCCCAGCGCCTGCTTGTAGAGCTCCAGAATCGCCTCTTCCTCGCTGACTTCCGAGGAATCGCGCTTGCGCAGCGCGATCAGCTTCTTGAGGACCTTGACGTCGTAGCCGCGCGCCCGGGCTTCGGCCATGACCTCCTTCAGCTGGTCGGCCAGATCGCGCCGCTCCGCTTCGAGCCGCTCGTAGCGCTCGACGAACTGGCGCAGCTCGCCCGCGGTCACGCGGTAGCGGTCCTGCGCCTCGACTTCCAGGATGTCTTCCATAGCAATGTCCCTGCCTGTGGCGGCGGGACCGTAGCGGCGGCGCCGGAGGCGGGCAAGGCCCCTTGCGCCGCGCCCGGCGGCCGCGATAGCGTCGCCCGCGTCGGGCTTGCGGAGCAGGGATGCCGAACCTCGCCTTTCTCGGGCTGCTCATGGCGCTCCTCGGCCTCGGGGGGCTTGGCTGGTGCATCGCGCAGGGTTTGCGTATCCGCCGGGCGGGGCTGCCTCCGGCGGAGATCCACGCCCGGCTTCACCGGCTGCTGGCTGTAAACCTCGGATCGGTGGGGCTGGCGGCGCTCGGCCTCGCCATCCTGGTGGTGGGGCTGTTGCTCTAGGGTTAGCCGGTGGCCCGAGGGCCTCGGTCCGGCGCAGGAAGGCGACGAGAAGCCGCGCCCAGGCCGTGTTCTCGACCGGTCGCGCCAGCGACGCCCGCGCCGAGGCGGCGGCCTCGACGGGAAAGGCGGTGCCGGCGCGAAGCGCAAGAAGCTCGTCCATGAACTCGGGGCCGAACTCGGGGTGGGGCTGCAGGCTGATCGCGTCGGGTGCCTCTGGGTCGCCGTAGGCAAGGGCGGCATAGCGCAGTGCGGGGACCGGGCGAGCACGGTGGCGCCGGGTGGCAGGTCAACCACCTGATCCTGGTGCAGCGCACGGATCGAGAAGCGATCGGGGAGGCCGTCCATCCATGCCGGGCGGGCAGACGAGTTCGTAGTCCTGCACGCCCAGGCCCCAGCCCTTGTCGGACTTCACCGCCCGGCCGCCCAGCGCCTCGGCGAGGATCTGGTGGCCGAAGCAGATGCCGATGACCGGCACCCGGGCGGCCACCGCAGGCGCGGAGGAAGGCCTTGAGCGGCTCGATCCAGGGGAGGTCGTCGTAAACGCCGTGCCGCGAGCCGGTGACGAGCCAGGCGTCGGCCTGGGTGGGCGCGGCCGGCATCTCGCCGGCCACCACCCGCACCACGGCGAACTCGAGCGTGGGGTCGGCGCTCCGAAGCAGCGCCTCGAACATCGCCGGATAGTCGCCGTAGCGGGCCTTGAGGTCGGGATGGACCTCGCCGGTTTCGAGAATGCCGATCTTCATGCCCTGCCTCCCGGGCTCCGGTCCGAGAATAGGACGACGGCTGCGCACGGTCAACGGGGAGCGTTGGCGCACCCGCGCTGGCTCAGGCCGTTGACCTCATGGCGCAATCTATCCCGCGCTAACCCGGGCGGAACCTAGGTTAACGCGGGGTCTGGGAGGTGCGCTCAGGCGAAGAACTGGCCGCCGTTCGCCGAGATCGTCGAGCCGGTGATGAAGCCGGCGTCGTCGGACGCGAGGAAGACAACGGCGCGGGCGATCTCGTCGGCTCGCCGAGGCGGCCCACCGGAATCTGCGCAATGATCAACTCGCGCACCTTCTCGGGAACCGCCATCACCATCTCGGTGGCGATGTAGCCGGGGCCACGACGTTGACGGTGATGTTGTTGCGCGCGCCCTCCTGCGCCAGCGCGCTTGAGAAGCCGATATCGCCCGCCTTGGAGGCCGAGTAGTTCGCCTGGGCGAACTGGCCCTTCTGGCCGTTGATCGAGGAGATGGTGACGATCGCGGCCGAACTTGCGGTCGCGCATGCCCGGCCAGACCGGGTGGGTCATGTTGAAGACGCCGGTGAGGTTGGTGTCGATGACCTCCCTCCACTGCTCCGGCGTCATCTTGTGGAACGGCGCGTCGCGGGTGATGCCGGCGTTGTTCACCAGCACCTCGACCGGGCCGAGGTCGGCCTCGACCTGGCTTGATGCCGGCCTCGCACGCGTCATAGTCGGCGGCCGACCACTTGTAGGTCTTGATGCCGGTCTCGGCGGTGAAGCTCTTCGCCGCGTCGTCGTTGCCGGCGTAGTTCGCGGCGACGGTGTAGCCTGCTTCCTTCAAGCGCCTTCGAGATCGCCGCGCCGATGCCGCGCGAGCCGCCGGTGACGAGAGCAACACGTCCCATGAGCTTCCCCCTTCTGATGGTTCACCGGGCGGTTCGGCCCGCCCGGCCCGAGCTCATCGCCTGCCGTGCCGCTACGGCCGCTCGAGGCACATGGCGACGCCCATGCCGCCGCCGATGCAGAGCGTGGCGAGGCCCTTCTTGGCGTCGCGGCGCTTCATCTCGTAGAGCAGCGTGTTGAGGATGCGCGCGCCGCTCGCGCCGATGGGGTGGCCGATGGCGATGGCGCCGCCGTTGACGTTCACCTTGTCGGGGTCCCAGCCCATGTCCTTGTTGACCGCGCAGCGCCTGCGCGGCGAAGGCCTCGTTGGCCTCGACGAGGTCGAGGTCGGACGACCTTCCAGCCGGCCTTCTGCAACGCCTTGCGCGAGGCGGGGATGGGGCCGGTGCCCATGATCGCGGGATCGACGCCCGGCCGTGGCCCAGGAGGCGATGCGGGCGAGCGGCTCGATGCCGCGCTTCTCCGCCTCCTCGGCGGTCATCAGCACCACCGCCGCGGCGCCGTCGTTCAGGCCCGAGGCGTTGCCGGCGGTGACGGTGCCGTCCTTGGAGAAGGCGGGCCGGAGCTTCGGTCATCGCCTCGATGGTCGCGCCGTGGCGGATGTACTCGTCCTTGTCGACGACGATGTCGCCCTTGCGGGTCTTGACCGTGAAGGGGGCGATCTCGTCGTCGAACCGGCCGGCCTTCTGCGCCGCCTCGGCCTTGTTCTGGGAGGCGCAGGGCGAACTCGTCCTGCTGCTCGCGGGTGATCTGGAACTGCGCTGGCCACGTTCTCGGCGGTGGTGCCCATGTGGTAGCCGTTGAAGGCGTCCCAGAGCCCGTCCTTGATCATGGTGTCGATGAAGCTCATGTCGCCCATCTTCTGCCCGGCGCGCAGGTGTGCGGCGTGCATCGACAGCGACATGCTCTCCTGACCGCCCGCCACCACGATCGCGTCGTCGCCGAGCATGATGTGCTGGGCGCCGAGCGCGACGGCGCGCAGGCCCGAGCCGCAGACCTGGTTGAGGCTCCAGGCGGCGCTCTCCTTCGGCAGGCCGGCCTTGATGTGCGCCTGGCGGGCCGGGTTCTGGCCCTGGCCCGCGGTCAGCACCTGGCCGAGGATGGTCTCGCGACACGTCCTCGGGCGCCACGCCCGCCCGGTCGAGCGCGGCGCTGGATCACCGCCGCGCCCAGATCGTGCGCCGGCGTGTTCGCGAACGCGCCGTTGAAGCTCCCGACCGGTGTGCGGGCGGCCGATGCGATTACGATATTGGTCATCTTTCCCCTCCTCAGGCGGCGGATCGCTCTGCCGCTCGTCGCGGCGGGTGTGCGGACGAATGCGCCGCCGGCGCGTCAGCCGATCCTCTCGTCGCACATAGGGCGGCAATGCTCAACGGACATGCTCGGCCGCCGATCCTGCCGTCTTGCGCGCGCCGAGAAACGCCGCCAGCGGCCGCCAGACCTCGGCGCGCGCCGCGCTGCCGACGATCATGCCCACGTGGCCGGTGCGGGCGATGACCGTCTCGGCGCGCGGCAGGGCGCGCGCGAGCGGCAGGGCGAGCGGCGGTGGCGCGATGCTGTCGCTTGCCCCGCAGAAGAGAAGCGCCGGCGCCCTCACCGCCGGCCGGATCGACGGGTCCGCCGAGGAAACGCCAGCGGCCGGTCGCCGGCGCATTGCCGATCTGCCACCCGAGCAGCAGTTCCTTGGCCGCACCGACCGGCATGGGCACGCCGTCGGCCAGCCAGTCTTCCAGCGCCACGAAGAGCCGCGCCGCCGGCCCGTCCGGATCGAGCCGGGCCAGCTTCTGGAACTTGAGCGCCGCCTGGATCGGATTGATCAGCGCGAACAGGAACTGGAACAGCGACACCGGCACCATGCCGAAGGCGCCGCCCTGCGCGTCGAGCAGCGCCTCGGTGCGCCGGACGCCCTGGGCGCGGATGACGGCGCGATAGCCCCCGGCGATGCCGAGGGTGGAGGCGAAGTCCCAGGGCGCGCCGATCGTCACGAGCGCCGACACGGCGTGCGGGGAGCGCGCCGCCAGCCCCACCGTCAGGGTGCCGCCCATGCAGTAACCCACCACCGGCACCGGCCCGCCCGCCAGCGCAACCGCCGTCTCGAGCGCCGGCATCAGCCGCTGGGCGCCATAGGCCGCAAGGTCGAACCCCGCCTCCGCCGGCCCGGGCGAGCCCCACTCCATCAGGAGGGGCCGCAGCCCCTGCCCGGCCAGCCAGCGCAGCATGGAGCGGCCCGGGGCAAGATCGAGGATGTAGGGGCGGTTGATCAGGCTCGGCACGACCAGCACCGGCGGCCCGAGCGGATCGACCGCCTCTGGCGCCCTGCCATAGTCGATGAGCCGCGAGCAACCGTCTTGCCACACCGCCGGAGGGTCCTCCAGCGCGCGGCGGTAGGGGTGGCGCTGCCAAATCTCCAGGCCGGCGACGGTGGCGTGCAGCCGGGCGGCGACCTCGCGGGCGACCTCCACTTGGTCCAGATCGGCCAGCGCCGCCGGATCGACGCCGAGGTCTTCGCCCCAGGGGAAACTCGGGCTGTCGGCGCGCGGTGCTGCCAGCAGCGCATGGTTGTAGGCAAGCAGCGCCGCCCCGAGGTGAAGGATCAGCGGGCTGGGCTGGCCGATGCGATGCGGCGCAGCGTCCTCCATCACGCCCGGGGTCGGCCCGGAGCGGGGAACCCTTGACCGCCGCATGCGAGAGGTGCCGTTCCCAGAGATCGAGATACGCCCGGGCGCGGGCACGCTCGTCGCCGGCGGAGGCTTCGGCCGCCTCCGCGGCGGCTGCCTCCTGCGTCCTGACCGTCTCTGCCGTTTCCTTCGTCGTGCTCATCGTCGCCGCCTTGTCCGTCGGCCCCGCGCTCCGCCGGGTGCCTGCCGGCAGACCCATGGCGTTCCGCAGGTGCGAAAAGCCTTTGCGCCATGCCGCCCGGCAGATAAGCTTACCGCCCGCGGGAGGCACATTCACTAGGAGAGATGCGCGTGGCCGAGAAGACCGAAAACGTCGGCGATCCGATCATCATCAAGAAGTACGCGAACCGTCGCCTCTACAACACGGCCAAGTCGACCTATGTAACGCTCGAGCATCTCGCGGAAATGGTTCGCAATGGCCAGGATTTCGTGGTGAACGACGCGAAGTCGGGCGAGGACATCACCCGCGGCGTGCTGGCGCAGATCATCTTCGAGGAGGAGGCCAAGGGGCAGACCATGATGCCGTCGCCGTTCCTGCGCCAGCTCATCCGGCTATACGGCGACTCGCTACAGGGCTTCGTGCCAGGCTATCTCGAGGCGTCGATGGAGACCTTCGCGCGCAACCAGGAAACGATGCGCGAGCAGGTGCGGCAGGCGTTCGAGGCCAATCCCGCGCTCGCGAACTTCGAGGCGCTGGCGCGGTCGAACATGGAATGGTTCGAGAACGCCCTGCGCATGTTCGCGCCCTTCGCGACCGGCCTCACCCCTGCCAAGGGCGGCCCGGCCAAGGCGCCGCGCAAGGACGTCGAACTCGACGAGCTGAAACGGCAGCTCGCCGCGATGCAGGCGCAGCTGGCGAAGCTCGCCAAGGACGACTGAGCTCAGCCGGCGAGGCGCCGGGCGGCATCCTCGGCGGCCGCCTGCGGCAGGGCAGGACAAGCGGCCGGGCGGCCGTAGAGATACCCCTGCAGGCAATCGACCCCAGCATGGCGGAGCCACGCGGCTTCGGCCTCGTTCTCCACCTGCTCGGCCACGACCATCATCTCGAAGTGGCGCGCCACGCCGGCCAGGCACTCCACCAGCACCTGCGAGTCGGGAGCCGCGTGCACGCCCCGAATGAAGGCGCCGTCGATCTTGACCATGTCGAAGCGGAAGTCGCGGAAGTGGCGGAAACCGGTAGTGCCGGCACCGAAGTCGTCGAGGGCGAAGGCGCAGCCGGTGGCGCGCACGTGATCCATGAAATCGATGGTCTGGGCCGCATCCGCCATCGCCGCATTCTCGGTGATCTCGAGGATCAGACGGCCGCAGACGCCGCTGCCGCCCCGGGCCGCCGCGGCGATCAGGGTGAGCCAGCCCTCGTCGCCCATGGAGTGCGGCGACACGTTCACCGACAGGCGCAGCGCCGGATCGGCCGCCAGCGCCTTGAGCGCCTCGGCCAGTGCCAGCCGGTCGATGGCGCGCCCGAGCGACCCCGCCTCGATCGCCGGCAGGAAGGCCCCCGCCGCTAGCAACTGGCCGTCGGGCAGCCGCAACCGGGCCAGCATCTCGAAGAAGGCGGGCATGGCGGGATTGCCGGCGCGCACCACCGGCTGGAAGTGGAACTCGATGCGGCCCTGCGCCAGGGCCTGCGCCACGCGGAAGCGGAGGCGCGCGTTCGCCTCGAGCCGGCTGGCCGCGACCAGGGATTCGGTGGCCGCGGGGGCTTCGAGGAGCTTGAAGGGGTCGAAGGGAGAGAACTGTTCCATGGGGCGAGGGACCTTGCCAGTGGGGGCTGCGCACCCGCTTTACCTACCGCGAAGTTCTTTAAACGTTCGTAAATCACCTAAAACTGTTCGAACTTCGTTCCGCCCCAAGTCAGCGCAGCGCGGCCGGCGGCGCCAGTTCACGCTTGCGCTTTTCGCACCAGCGGCTAACTCCTTGCCGTGACTGAAATCGGGGCGTGGCGCAGCCTGGTAGCGCGGCGGTTTTGGGTACCGCAGGTCGCTGGTTCGAATCCAGTCGCCCCGACCAAATCGAACAAGGCTTTGACGCAGATCGATATAGCTCGTCGGTCAAAAGTCGACTATGGCGTCGAATTCTAACGCGCGCAAAGAACTCTGGGAAGACGGCCTGCTGCTCGATCCGTGTATGAGCTTGGCGGTTCCGTGCGTGCCTTCGACTCGCCACCGCCGGCGTAGTTGCATCTCGCGTGCGGCCGCGCCGCAGGCGGACCCCTTGTATTTCATCAACGAGCTGAGGCGTCCCGCGCGCGGGAAGTCACCCCGTCAGGCGAAGGTAAGCCCCTCGGCGGCTGAGCCGGTCGTGCTCTCCAGCCGCTTGCGGAGCTTGGACAGGGCCTGCGCCTCGAGCTGGCGGATGCGTTCCTTGGAGAGGCCGAGTTCCTGGCCGAGGCTTTCGAGGGTGCGGGGCTCGTCGCGGAGCTTGCGCTCGACGATGATCAGGCGCTCGCGGGCGCTGAGCGAGCCGAGGGCGTCGGCGAGCCAGCCGCGCACGCGGAGGAGGTCCGCGTCGCGGGTGACGGTCTCGGCGGCCTGGGGGGCGTCGTCCTCGAGCGCGTCCATCCACTCGCGGCCCTCCTCGCCGGCCTGCTGGGCGTTGAGCGAGTAGTCCGCGCCGGAGAGGCGGGCGTCCATCATCTCGACGTCGCGCATCGGCACGCCGACCTCTTCCGCGATCATCTCGCGCAGGCGGTGGCCGTCGAGGACTTCGCCGTTGGCGTCTGCCTCGCGTTCGAGCTTGGCGCGCACCCGGCGGAGGTTGAAGAAGAGCGCCTTCTGCGACGAGGTCGAGCCGGTGCGGACCATCGACCAGTTGCGCATGACGTAGTCCTGAATCGAGGCCTTGATCCACCAGACGGCATAGGTCGAGAAGCGCACGCCCCGGTCGGGGTCGAACTTCTCCGCCGCCTTCATCAGCCCGACGCCGGCCTCCTGGATGAGATCGGGCATCGGCGCGCCGTAGCGGCGGTAGCGCGAAGCCATGGAGATCCCGAGACGCATGTAGGCGTTGACGAGGCGGTGCAGCGCCTTCTCGTCACCCTCGTCGCGCCAGGCCCGCGCAAGCGCCAGCTCGGTCTCGGCATCGAGCATCTCGGCGCCCATCGCCCGCCGGGTGACCGTCCGCGTGCCGCTGTCTTCGAAAGCCATGTCGCGTCCTCCTCGCCCGGGGCACGGGGACAAAAGGGCCTTACAGCCCGTCCACTATGAGCTACGCCTGAGCGCAACCTTTGGATCACTGCGCAGTTCCACTACCTCTTATACGTTCCCGCAAAAACGCTCCGGCGCTACGGTGTTTGAATCGCGCGCCGCGCCGGCGCCGCCGCAACCGAAGCGGCGAAGTGCGCCCTGGTAAACGCTTTTCCCGGTATCGCTCGGGCCGAGGGTAACGCCGACGATGTCCGTAACATCACGGTTTGTTGTTGTCGCATGGCTGCCGAAGGCGGGTCTTGACCGAAACGGGGACGGTGTGGCACCGCAGTGCGCTGGAGGCGCCCATGACGTATGTGCTCGCGATCGGCGACCGGAGCTACTCGAGCTGGTCGCTGCGCGGCTGGCTGAGCTTCGCCAGGTTCGGGATTCCGGTGACGGTGCAGGAGGGGCGGCTCTATTCGCCGGAGATCGGCGCGATGCTCGCACGCGAGTTCGGCGGCGCGCGGACCGTGCCGGCGCTTCGCGTCGAGGAGCCGGGTGGCGCCTTCGCGCTCTGGGATACGCTGGCGATGGCCGAGACGCTGGCCGAGCGGCACCCCGAGCGGGGGCTCTGGCCGGAGGCGCCGGCGGCGCGGGCGATGGCGCGGGCTCTGGCGGCCGAGATGCATTCGAGCTTTTCGGCGCTCAGGGGCGCCTGCCCGATGAACCTGCGCCGGTGCTACGTCGGCTTCGCGGCGAGCGATGCGGTGCTGGCGGATCTGGCGCGGATCGAGGCGCTGTGGGCGATGGCCCGCGCGGCGCACGGCACCGCTGAGCCGTGGCTCTTCGGGGCCTATTCGCTCGCGGACGTGTTCTTCGCGCCGGTGGCGGCGCGGATCGCCACCTATGGGCTGCCGGTGGGCGAGGCGGCCGCGGCCTATGCCGCGGCGCATCTGGCCGACCCGGCGTTCCGCGCCTGGCGGGCGCAGGGCCTGTCCGACCCGGTGCCGCAGCCGGTCTACGACCTCGACCTGCCGGAACGCGACTGGCCGGGGCCGCGGCCGCTGCCGGCGCGGGCGGTCGCAGGGGTTCAGGCGATCAACGCGGCCTGCCCCTTCTCGGGCAGGCCGGTGGAGGCGGACAGCCTCGCCGAGGTGGACGGCAGGGTCATCGGCTTCTGCAACCCCGGCTGCCGCGACAAGGTCGTCGCCGACCCGGAAGCCTGGCCGGCGGCGATGGCGCTCCTCGCGCGCGGGTAGGCGCGCGGGACGCGGGAGGCGTCAGGCCGGGGTCCTGGCCGGCAGGCGCTTCTCGATCCAGCCGGTGATGTCGGCCAGCACCCCCTCCTTGCCGATGTCGTTGAGGAGGTCGTGGTAGTGGTCCTTGTAGAGCTTGAGCGTCTTGTCGGCCGAGCCGGCGTGGGCGTGAAAGAACTCGCTGCCCTGGCAGACCGTGGCCTTGTCGTCGGTGCCATGCATGATGAGCACGGGAATGGTGATCTGATCGAAGGAATCGTGCAGCCGCTCGTCGGCCCGGACCAGCGCGGCCACGGTCGCGGCCGGCTGCTTCTCGTCCTTGGTCAGCGGATCGGCCTCCAGCGCCGCAAGCGCCACCGGATCGCGGGTGAAGTCCTTCATGTGCAGCGTCAGCACCCCGAGGTGCGGGGCGAAGTGGCTGATCCCCTTGATCGCCGCCAGCGCGAAGCCGGGGGCCGGCACCTGGAAGGCGAAGCTTTCGCAGATGAAGCCCGCCAGTTCGTCCTGGTGGTCGAGGGTGTAGATGCAGGAGGTCACGCCGCCGGCGCTGTGGCCGAGCAGGAACACCGGCAGGCCGGGGTGGCGCTCCTTGGCGATGGCGATGACGCCGCCGATGTCGGCGGCGTATTCCGCCACGTCCTCCACGTAGAACCGCTCGCCCTCGGACTTGCCCCGGCCGCGAAGATCGACGGCGTAGACGGCAAAGCCCTGGGCCGAGAGTTGCTCGCCGGTCCAGGTGTATTGCCCGCTATGCGAGTTGACGCCGTGGCAGATGGCGACGACGGCCTTCGGCGCGCCTTCGGGAAGCCAGGAGCGCATGTGGATGCGCACGCCGCCCATCCCCTGGAAATCCTCCTCATGCATGGGCGTGGCTCCCCTCGTCTCGCGTGACCTTGGACATTGATTGTCTCCCCCTGCTGTGCGCGCGCCGACCGGCGCGAGCGGAAATGTCTCCGACCGGCGCACGCGATTGGCTATGCTCGACGCGGCGGGCGGAACGCTGGACTGTGTGAAGCTCGTGGGCCAGAATGGATGACGCCCATAATGAGTCAAGCGGATTATGGGCGCCCCGGGAGGCGCGGAGTGCGTGGCACGAAGGCGCAGGCGGCCGAAAACCGCGAGCGGATCATCGCGGAAGCCGCGGTGCTGTTCCGGGAGCGCGGTTTTGCGGGCATCGGCGTCGCCGAACTGATGCGCCGGGTCGGGCTGACCCATGGCGGCTTCTACGGCCATTTCGCCTCGAAGGAAGAGCTCATGGGGCTCGCCTGCCGCCGGGCGGTCGACACCATGCTGGTGGAGTGGCGTGCCGTGGCGCGGGCGGCGCCGCCGGACGATCCGCTGGCTGCGATCACCGAGCGCTACCTGTCGGGTGAACACCGGGACCTACCGGGCGCAGGGTGCCTGATGGCGGCGCTCGGACCCGAGGCGTCGCGGCAGCCGGGCGGGGTTCGACGGGTGGTGACCGAGTGCCTGGCCGATGTCCTCGGCACTCTCGCGGGCGAGGTTTCGGGGGCGGAGGACGCCGCAGCGCGGAGCGCGGCGATCCGGCTGTTCGCCAGCCTGGTCGGGGCGATGGTGATCGCCCGCGCCGTCGACGACACCACGCTTTCCGACGAGATCCTGGCGACAGTGCGGGCGGGGCTGGACGACCGTTAACTGGACGCTAACGCGCGCGGCCCAAGGCTCGCCCCGGTTCGGCAAGGGGCTGCCATGGTCGCGCGCGCCTACACGGTGGCTTTTCAGGGGGTCGAGGCGCGCCTGGTCGAGGTGCAGTGCGCCATCGCCGCCGGGCTTGCCCGCGTTCAACCTCGTGGGGCTGCCCGACAAGGCGGTGAGCGAGGCCAAGGAGCGCGTGCGAGCGGCGATGACCGCCATGGGGCTGGCGCTGCCGGCGAAGCGGATCACGGTCAACCTCTCGCCGGCGGACCTGCCCAAGGAAGGCTCGCATTTCGACCTGCCGATCGCGCTGGCGCTGCTGGCGGCGATGGAGGTGCTGCCGCTGGACGAGGTGGCCGCCCAGGTGGCGCTGGGCGAGCTTTCGCTCGACGGCACGCTCATCCCGGTGATCGGGGCGCTGCCGGCGGCGCTGGCGGCGGCGGAGGCGGACTGCGGGCTGATCTGTCCGGCCGGGTGCGGGGCGGAGGCGGCGTGGGTGGGGGCGGTGCAGGTGATCGCGCCGAAGACGCTGCTGGCGCTGGTCAATCATTTCACCGGCCGCGCCGTGCTGGCGCCGGCGCAGCCGGGAACGGTGCCGGACGCGGCGCTCGCCAAGGACCTGGCGGAGGTGAAGGGGCAGGAGAAGGCCAAGCGGGCGCTGGAGATCGCGGCGGCGGGGCGGCATCACCTTCTGATGGTGGGGCCGCCGGGGAGCGGCAAGTCGATGCTGGCGGCGCGGCTGCCGGGGATCCTGCCGCCGCTGGAGCCGGAGGAGGCGCTGGAGACGTCGATGATCCACTCGCTGGCGGGGCTGCTGGACGAGGGCGGCATCAGCCGGGCGCGGCCGTTCCGCACGCCGCACCATACCGCCTCGATGGCGGCGATCGTCGGCGGGGGGCGGGCGGCGAAGCCGGGCGAGATCAGCCTGGCGCATCATGGCGTGCTCTTCCTCGACGAGTTGCCGGAGTTCCCGCGCACCGTGCTCGAGACGCTGCGCCAGCCGATCGAGACCGGCGACGTGGTGGTGGCGCGGGCGAACGCGCACGTGCGCTATCCCTGCCGCTTCATGCTGGTGGCGGCGGCCAATCCCTGCCGCTGCGGGCATCTGGCCGATCCCGGGCGGTCGTGCGCACGGGTGCCGGACTGCGGGGCGGAGTATCTCGGGCGGATCTCCGGGCCGCTGATGGACCGGTTCGACCTGCGCATCGAGGTGCCGCAGGTGACCATGGAGGACCTGAGCCTGCCGCGGGCCGGCGAGACCAGCGCCGCGATCGGCGCTCGGGTGGCGCGGGCGCGGGCGGTGCAGCGGGCGCGCTTCGCCGGGCACGCGGACGTGGCGGTGAACGCCGACGCCGAGGGCGACCTCCTGGAGGCGGTGGTGGCGATGACCGAGGGCGCGGCGAAGCTGGTCGCCGACGTGGCGGCGCGGTTCCGGCTGAGCGCGCGCGGGTATCACCGGGTGCTGCGCGTGGCGCGGACGATCGCGGACCTCGAGGGGTCGGGCGCGGTGGAGAAGCCGCACGTCGCCGAGGCGGCGGGCTACCGGCTGGCGATCTGAAACGGCCTCCCGTGTGAGCGCCTCGCGTTAGCAGCCCGTAAAGAAGTGGCAAACCGGATTCCAGCCGGATTCCAGCCGCCTTCCAGCACGGATTTTTCTTGCTGTTCCAAAGGGATGACCGCCGCCCGAGGCGCACGAGCAGATCCACCGAAAATCGTATGAGCGGTCGGCGCGCGGGGTCAGCTCGACGCGATGATCTCTTCCTTGGTCATCGTGCTCGGCACGATGGTGATCGGCACCCGGAGCTCGGACATCCTGCGGCCGGTCAGAGCGCTGACCAGGATGCCGGGCCCGCCCTTGTCGACGCCGGCGCCGAGCACCAGGACGCCGATCTCCGGGTCCGACTTGATGTGCTCGATCACCGCGTCGATCTTGTCGCCCTCGCGGATGGTCAGCGTGGGCGTGATGCCCTCGTGCTTTTCCATGCGGTCCTTGAAGAGCTGGAAGTGCGCCTCGATCTTCTCGTGCGCCTCGGCGCGCATGACGTCGGCGACACCCATGAAATGCTGGAACTCCTCGGGCGAGACCACCGCCAGCATCGCCACGCCGCCGCCGGTCCTCGACGCACGGAGCGCCGCAAAACGCATCGCGTTCAGCATCTCGGGCGTGTCGTCGAGGATGATCAGGAACTTGCGCAATTGGTCTCCTCCCCTGGCGGCCGACTATCCGTCAACCCGCCCGGCCGCACAAGCCGGGGTCATCGCTCGGTCGACACAAGCGCGGCCAGGCGCTTCGGCGCGATCAGGCGGTAGCTCGTGGCGACGTGCGCGACGACCAGGTCCCAGTCGGCGTCCTCGAGGTGCAGGCCGATCCAGCCGCGCGGACCCACATAGGGCGGCACGAAGAACCGCTCCGGATCGGTGGCGACGAGCACCTCCTGCGCCCCGGGCGGCGCCTTCATCCAGGCCGAGACGCGGCCGTCGCCGCGCTTCTCCATGGTGAAGATGCGGCCGCGCACCCGCCAGGTGGGGTCGCCCCATGCCTCCTGCTCGACCGCCTCCGGCAGCGCGAGGCAGATCGCCCTGAGCCTCCGCCGGGGCGCGTCGTCCGGCATGACTAGCGGACCATGCCCACGATCTCGTAGGTGCGGGCCAGGATCGGCTCGGCGATGGCGGCCGCCTTCTCCGCCCCGAGGCCGAGCAGCCGGTCGATCTCGGCCGGATCGGCGGTCAGCTCGGAGATCCGCCGGGTGATCGGCGCGAGTTCGCTGACCGCGAGATCGGCGAGCCTCGGCTTGAACTCCGAGAAGTTCCGCCCGGCGAACTCGGCGAGGACCGCCTGCGCGCCGGTGTTGGAGAGCGCTGCGTAGATGTTGACGAGGTTCGACGCCTCCGGCCGATCCCTGAGGCCGGCGACGGTCTCCGGCAGCGGCTCGGCGTCGGTGCGCGCCTTGCGGATCTTCGTCGCGATGGTCTTGGCGTCGTCGGTCAGGTTGATCCGGCTCATGTCCGAGGGATCGGACTTCGACATCTTCCTGGTGCCGTCGCGCAGGGACATCACCCGGGTGGCCACACCCTCGATCACCGGCTCAGTGATCGGGAAGAAGTCAACGCCATAGTCGTGGTTGAACTTCATCGCGATGTCGCGGGTGAGCTCGATGTGCTGCTTCTGGTCCTCGCCTACCGGCACGTGGGTGGCGTGGTAGAGCAGGATGTCGGCGGCCATGAGCGCCGGGTAGGCCAGAAGGCCGAGCGAGGCGTTCTCGGTGTTCTTGCCCGCCTTGTCCTTGAACTGGATCATCCGGTACATCCAGCCGATGCGGGCGACGCAGTTGAAGATCCAGGCGAGCTGGGCGTGGCCGGGCACCTGCGACTGGGCGAAGAGGATCGAGCGCTCGGGGTCGATGCCGCTGGCGATGTAGGCGGCGGCGAGCTCGCGGGTGGCCTGGCGCAGCTTCTCCGGCTCCTGCCAGACCGTGATCGCGTGCATGTCGACGATGCAATAGATCGTGTCGTGGGTGTCCTGCATGGCGCCGAAACGACGCAGGGCGCCCAGGTAGTTGCCGAGCGTCAGGTTGCCCGACGGCTGGATGCCGGAAAAGACGCGGGGGCTGTGGACGGCCTCGGCCATGGGATGGGTCTGCCTGCGGACGGAACGGGCGGGCATATTGCCGCTGTCGCGCGCCGCGTCAACCAGCCCGCGAAAGCGCAGGCGGACGCCGGTTGAGGAGGGGCTCGATGCCCCCGAGGCGGGGTCCGCCCGCGCGGGACGCCTACCGCCGGCGCATGGCGGCGCGGAGGTCGGCGGCGCGCAAGCCCCCGGTGGCGAAGACGGCCGCGGTGTAGGCAGCCATGCCGACCGCCACGAGCAGCGCCAGCGCGGGATAGCGGTGCAGGGGATCGGCAAGCGGCCCGGCAAGCACGCGCGCTCCGAGGAAGAGCGCCCCACCCATGATCAGGCAGGAGAGGGCGATCCGCGGCGCCGCCCGGCGCAAACGGGCGTCGGCGGCGGCGACGTCGCCCATGGGCCGGGTGCCGCGCCAGAGCTGCCAGAACATCACCCAGCCGGCGATGGTGGTGCCGAGAGCGGCCGCGATGAAACCGATGAACGGCGCCAACCCGATGGCGATCGCGGCGTTGACGACCATCGCATGGACGGCGAAGCGGAAGGGGCTGCGGGTGTCCTCGCGGGCATAGTAGAGCGGCGAGATCACCTTCTGCATGACGAAGGCCGGGAGACCGGCGCCATAGACCGCCACGGCGAGCGCGGTCGGCCAGGTGTCGGCGGCGGTGAAGGCGCCGCGCTGGAAGAGCACTGCCACGATCGGCACCGGGATCACCATGAGCGCCACCGCCGCCGGCAGGGTGAGCGCGAGCGTCAGCTCAGTGGCGCGGTTGATGGCGTCGCGCCCGCCCGAGCCGTCGCCGGCCTTGAGGCGTCGGGAGAGATCGGGCAGGAGCACGATGCCGATGGCGATGCCGACCACCCCGAGCGGCAGCTGGTAGAGCCGGTCGGCGTAGGAGAGCCAGGCGACCGCGCCGTCGAAGAACGAGCCGACCTGCCGCCCGACGATCAGGTTGATCTGCACCACGCCCCCGGCCAGGAGCGCCGGGACCATGACCACCGTTAGCCGGCGCATCTCCGGCGTGAGCCGGGGGAGGCGCGGCAGGACCGGCATCCCGGCGCGGGCGCAGCCCCACCAGACGAGCGCGAGCTGGGCCACGCCCGCCACCGGCACCGACCAGATCTGCCAGAGGCCGATGTTGCCTTCGCTCCGCCAGCCGATCAGCAGGAAGGCGATCATGACGACGTTCATCAGAATCGGCGCCGCCGCCGGCAGCGCGAAGCGGCCGAGCGAGTTCAGCACGCCGGAGAGGAGCGCCGTCAGGGAGATGAGGATGACGTAGGGAAAGGCGATCCGCCCGTGCTCCACCGCGAGCGTGAAGCGCTCGTCGCCGGCGAAGCCGCTGGCCAGCGCCAGAACAAGCCAGGGCATGGCGATCTGGCCGATGACGGTAAAGACGAGGAGCACGAGGCCGAGCCCCGAGAGCGCGTTCCGCGCAAAGCTCTCGGCGTCCTCGCCGGCCTCCACCTTCTTGGCGAACATCGGCACGAAGGCGAGGTTGAAGGCGCCTTCGGCGAAGAAGCGGCGGAACATGTTGGGCAGCGTGAAGGCGATCAGGAACGCCTGGGCCACCGGCCCGGTGCCGAGGAAGGCGGCCATCAGGATGTCGCGCGCGAGACCGAGGATGCGGCTGAGCATGGTCCAGGAGCCGACGCTGAGGAATGCCGGCAGGAGCCGGATCGGCCGGATCAACGCCGCTCCCCGTCGCGCCGCTGCCCGTCCCCCTGCGCGATGACGGCCTTGAGGCGGGTTTCGAGCGCCCGCCGCTTGCTCTCGGCGTGCAGCTTCAGCCCGAACAGGTCCTTGACGTAGAAGACGTCCACCGCCTGCTCGCCGTAGGTGGCGATGATCGCCGAGGCGATGGAGATGTTGTTGGCGGTGAGCGTCCGAGCGAGGTCGTAGAGCAGGCCCGGCCGGTCGCGGGTCTCGACCTCGATGATGGTGTAGATGTCCGAGCCGGTGTTGTCGAAGCTGAGCCGCGTCGGCACCAGGAAGTCGCGCTCGCGCTTCTTCAGCCGGTCCTTGTCCTTCAGCGCGTCGCGCGCGACGATCTCGCCGCGGAGCGTGCGATTCACCGCGTTCCGCAGCCTGGTCAGCCGCGCGCTCTCGTAGGGCTTGCCGCCCTGGTCCTGGATCCAGAAGGCGGCGGTGGCGACGCCGTCCGTGGTGGTGTAGGTGCGCGCGTCGACCACGTTCGCGCCGGCCAGCGCCAGGGCGCCGGCCAGGCGCGCGAAGATGCCGGGATGGTCGGGCATGGCGAAGCAGGCCTGCGTCGCGTCGCGCGACAGGTCGAGCGCGATCTGCATGGCCGGCTCGGACTCGGAGACCTGCCGCACCAGTTCGGCGAAGATGGCGTGGGTGCGGGAGTCGAAGCCGAGCCAGTAGGGGGCGTAGTGCCGGGCGCACTCCGCCTCGATCTCGGCCTTCGTCCAGCCGGTGAGCGCGGCCGCGAGCGCCGCCTTGGCGGCCGCCTCGCGTTCGGGGCGGCTGGCCGACTGGCTTCCGCCGGTCAGGTATTCCATCGCCTCGCCGTAGAGCCCGCGCAGCAGCATGGCCTTCCAGTTGTTCCAGACCCCGGGGCCGACTCCGCGGATGTCGCAGACGGTGAGCACGGTCAGGAGCTTGAGGCGGGTCGGGCTCTTCACCGCCTGGGCGAAATCGCGGACCGTGCGCGGCTCGGCGAGGTCGCGCTTCTGGGCGGTGTCGGACATGAGCAGGTGGTTGCGCACCAGCCAGACCACGAGCTCGGTCTCCTCCGCATCGAGGCCGAAGCGCGGGCAGAGCCGCGCCGCCACCTCGGCGCCATGCACCGAGTGGTCGCGGCCGGAGCTCTTGGCGATGTCGTGCAGCAGGAGCGCCACGTACAGGGGCCGGCGGTCGACGCCCTTGGCCATGATGTCGGTGGCGATGGGCAGCTCGGTGGCCAGCTCACGCCGCTCGATCTGGCTGAGGGTCGAGATGGTGCGGATGATGTGCTCGTCCACCGTGTAGTAGTGGTACATGTTGAACTGCATCATCGCCACGATGCGGCCGAACTCGGGGATGAAGGCCCCGAGCACCCCCACTTCGTTCATCAGTCGCAGCGCCCGCTCGGGGTTGTTGTGGCTGAGCAGGAGCTCGAGGAAGATCCGGTTCGAACTCGGGCGAGGCGCGGAAGGCGTCGTCGATGAGGTGGAGGTTGGCCGCGACCCGACGGAGCGCGTCGGGGTGGATGGGGATGTCGGTCTCCAGCGCCTCCTCGAACAGACGCAGGATGTTGATCGGGTCCTTGGCGAAGGCGGTCTCGTCGATGAAGTCGAGCCGTCCGTTCTTCAGCTGGTAGCCGGGGCGGGTCGGGTCCTTGGCGAAGGCGAAGACGGTGCGGAGCTTCTCGCCGAGGCTCGGGCGCGGCTTGACGTGGCGCGCCTCGAGGGCCGCGAGGAAGATGCGGGTCAGGTCGCCCACGTGCTTGGCGTGGGTGAAATAGTCCTGCATGAACCGCTCGACCGAGCGCTGGCCGTCGGTGGGCTGGTAGCCGAGGAGGGCAGCGATCTCCACCTGGGTGTCGAAGGTCAGCTGCTCGGTGGCGCGGCCGTTCAGGAGGTGCAGGTGCACCCGCGTCGTCCAGAGAAAGGCCTCCGCCTCGGCGAAGATGCGGTACTCCTCGGGAGTGAAGACGCCGATGGCGACCAGATCCTCGCTGCTGTCGGCGTGGTTGAGGTACTTGCCGATCCAGAAGAGCGTCTGCAGGTCGCGCAGGCCCCCCTTGCCCTCCTTGACGTTGGGCTCGAGCAGGTAGCGCGAGCTGCCCTGGCGGGCGTGGCGCTGGGCGCGCTCGGCGAGCTTCAGCTCGACGAACTCGGGGCCCGTGGCGTCGAAGAGATCGCTCCAGAGCCGCGCGCCGAGCTTGCGCGCCAGCCCCGTGTCGCCCCAGAGGTGGCGATGCTCGAGAAGGCTGGTGCGGATGGTCGCGTCCGCCCGCCCCTGGCGCAGGCAGTCGTCGATGGTGCGGACCGAGTGGCCGACCTTCAGGCGCAGGTCCCAGAGGCAGTAGAGGACGCTCTCGATCAGGCTCTCGCCCCAGGGGGTCTGCTTGTAGGGAGTGACGAAGAGGAGGTCGACGTCGGAGAAGGGCGCCATCTCGGCGCGCCCGTAGCCGCCCACCGCCAGCACGCAGATGCGCTCGGCGGCGGTCGGGTTGGGCAGGGGATGCAGCCAGCGCGCCGCCAGGTCGAGCGTCAGGCCGACGATCCGGTCCACCAGCCAGGCGTAGTCGTGGATGGTGCGGTGCGCCTCGCGCGGAGCGGCGGCGATCTCGGCTGCGATCGCGGCGCGCCCCTCGGCATGCGCCCGGCGCAGGATGGCGACCGCCGCCGGGCGGATGGCACTCCGCTCCGGCGCGGCGCGCGCGGCCGCGTCGATGGCGGCGCGGGTCGCGTGCTCGTCGAGGATGGTCTCGGGCGCCTCGGTCAGCCCCCGCCAGACGGGCCGGGCCGGGGCGAGACGGCTTTGGTCAATAGGCAACGGCGTCAAACGACCTCGCCGCCCGCTCGGTCACGACCGCCTGGCCACCCTGAACCTCGATCATGGCGAGATTGCGCTGGATCCGGCCACTGGGGTTGAAGCGGAAGGCCCCGTTGACCCCGGCGAAGCCGGCAGGCTGGGTCAACCGCGCCGTGGAGAACGGGCTATCGCCCTGGCTCCGCGCCTGGGCGATCAGCGCGCCCACCGCCGCGATCCCGTCGTAGGCAAGCCCGGCGAGTTCGTGCGGGCTTTCGCCGTAGGCGGTCTGGTAGCGGCCGGTGAAGGCGGCGACCAGCGCCGGGTCCGGCGCGGCGAAGGCGCCGCCCTGCAGGCTCGGCACCGCCAGCGCCTCGGCCGAAACGTCCCATCGCTGCATGCCGAGGAACTGCGCCATGCCGAGCCCGTTGCCGCGCAGCGCCTCGGAGATGAAGGCGAGACCGCCGGACGGGCCGTCGGTCAGGATGACCGCGTTGGCGCCCGCGGCGGCGAGCGAGGCGGCCGCGGGAGCGGCGGCGGACTGGATGCCCTCGACGGACAGGTTGTAGGACTGCGTGCCCGCCAGCGTGGCGCCGCGCGCATTGACCGCCGCGACCACCGCGTCACGCGCGGTCTCGCCCTCGAGACCCGCGGGATAGACGACGCCGAAATTCCTGAGGCCGCGGCCGAGCCCGTAGGCGACCAGCCGGTCGGCGGTGTTCTCGAAGCTGGTGCCGAGGATGAAGACGTTCGAGCCGGCGACCGAGGTGTTGTTGCTGAAGCTCAGCACGTTCAGGCCGGCCGACGCCGCCACCGGCTGCGCCCCGGCGGTCTCGGTGGAGAAAAGCGGGCCGACGATGATCTTGGCGCCCTCGGCGACGGCCTGCTGGGCCGCGGCCTGCCCGCCGGCGGTGGTGCCGGCGGTCGGGTAGACCACAAGGTCGATGGTGGCGTTGCGCAGGTCCGACTGCGCCAGCCGCGCCGCGTTCTCGAGGCTCCGCGCGATCTGCTCGCGCCCGCCATCGCCCGAACCGTAGGGGACGAGCAACGCCACCCTGACCGGCGCGTTGGCGTCGACCGCCACGCCGTCGTTCATCGCGCCGCCGGTCGGGCCGGCGCAGGCCGCAAGGACGGCCATGCCGGCGACGAGAGCCGCGGACCGAAGCGATGCGAGGATCGAGAAACGGGTTGACAGCATGATCCCTCACCGTGTCGGTTGGCTGTACGTTTTCGGGGCAGGCGGCGGTGGCAACCACTTACGGGCTGGCCCGCGAAAAGTAAAACGAAGAATGGACACCTTTTCGACCGATCAGCCGCCCGCGGGCAGCGCGGGTCCGGCATCGCCGCTGGCGGCAGGGCTCTATCTCGTGGCGACCCCGATCGGCAACGCGCGCGACATCACCCTGCGCGCGCTCGACGTGCTCGCCTCCGCCGACATTCTCGCTGCCGAGGACACCCGCCATACCCGCAAGCTTCTGGATATCCACGGGATCCGCCGCGGCGCGCTGCTGCCGTACCACGACCACAACGGCGCCGCCCAGCGCCCGCGGCTCCTGGCCGCCCTGGCGGAGGGGCGCTCGGTGGCGCTGTGCTCCGACGCAGGAACGCCGCTGGTCGCGGATCCCGGCTACCGCCTCGCCGCAGAGGCGATCTCGGCCGGCCACACGGTGACGGCCGTGCCCGGCGCGTCGGCGCTCCTCGCCGCGCTGGCGGTGGCGGGGCTGCCCACCGATCGCTTCCTGTTCGCCGGGTTTCTCCCGCCCCGGCAGGCGGCGCGCAGGCGCGCGCTGGCGGGGCTGGCCGCGGTTCCCGCGACGCTTGTCTTCTACGAATCCCCGCGCCGCCTCGCTGCCTGCCTCGCCGACATGGTGGCGGTCCTCGGCGCTGCCCGCCCCGCCGCTGTCTGCCGCGAGCTGACCAAGCGCTTCGAAGAGACGCATCGGGCATCCCTCGGCGCGCTGGCCGGGCACTACGCTGCGGCGCCGGCGCCGAAGGGCGAGATCGTGGTGCTGGCGGGCGCTCCGGTCGCTGCGCCCGCTGCGGCCGATGCGGTCGACGCGGCGCTTGTCGATGCGCTTGCGGGACAGACCGTTCGGGACGCCGCCACGACGGTCGCCGCCGCGCTGGGGCTGCCGAGGCGCGAGGTCTATGCCCGCGCGCTGGCGCTGGCGGCGCGCGGCGGGGTGGAGGGTTAACCAGATCGCGGGTCGGCGTCTGGTGGTGGAGATGCGTGATCGCGTACCATGTGTTGGATGCTCGCACCCCATTCGGCCCGCTCACACTTCGCCGGCCTCGTGGCCGAGGAAAGCGCCGCCCGCAGCTACATGGCCGACGGCGGGCGGGTCCGCGCCGCGCGCTGGCGCTGCCCGGAGGGCGAGATCGACCTCGTCGTGGAACTGCCGTCGGAAATCGTCTTCGTCGAGGTCAAGGCCCGCCGCGGCCCTGCCGATCACGCCGCCAATGCCGTCTCCGCGCGGCAATGGGCGCGGATCGGCGCCGCCGCCACGCGCTATCTCGCCGAGCACACGGACGGCACCACGCCCTGCCGGTTCGATCTCGCGCTCGTCGACGGCGCCGGCCGGCTCGAGCGCATCGAGAACGCCCGCAGCTTCGACGACTGGTAGGCTTGCAAGGCCGGCGCGGCTCGGCCAAGAGTGCCGGCAAACCGCCGGAGCGAACCGCCGATGTCCGTGAGCGTCCCTCTCAACGTCGCCATCCAGATGGATCCGATCGAGCGGATCAACATCGCCGCCAACTTCGACCTTCCGGATCATGGAAGAGGCCCAGGCGCGTGGCCACCGGCTCTTCTACTACACGCCCGACCGGCTGGCGCTCGACGAGGGCCGCGTCACCGCCAGCGGCTGGCCGGTCGAGGTGCGCCGCGAGAAGGGCAACCACTTCACCCTGGGCGAGGAGGCGACCATCGACCTCGCCGGCCAGGACGTGGTCTGGCTGCGCCAGGACCCGCCGTTCGACATGGGCTACATCACCACCACCCACATCCTCGAGCGCATCCACCCGCGGACGCTGGTGGTCAACGACCCCTTCTGGGTGCGCAACTACCCGGAGAAGCTCCTCGTGCTCGGGTTTCCCGAGCTGACGCCGCCGACGATCGTCGCGCGCGACCTCGCTACGCTGAAGGCGTTCAAGGCGCGGCACGGCGATGTCATCCTGAAGCCGCTCTACGGCAACGGCGGCGCCGGCGTCTTCCGGCTCGACCCGAACGACCGCAACTTCAACGCCCTCTGGGAGCTTTTCACCGGCATCAACCGCGAGCCCTTGATCGCACAGAAGTTCCTTCCCGCCGTCTCGAGCGGCGACAAGCGCATCATCCTGGTTGACGGCGAGGCGGTCGGCGCCATCAACCGGGTGCCGGCGGACGGCGAGACGCGGTCGAACATGCACGCGGGCGGGCGGCCGGAGAAGATCGCCATGGGCGAGCGTGACCGCGAGATCTGCGCCGCCATCGGCCCGCTCCTGCGCGAGAAGGGGCAGATCTTCGTCGGCATCGACGTGATCGGCGACTGGCTGACCGAGATCAACGTCACCTCGCCCACCGGGCTGCAGGAACTCGAGCGCTTCGACGGCATCAACGCCACCGCAAAGATCTGGGAAGCGATCGAGCGGCGGCGCGGCTGACGGGACGGCCTGATGTCCTGGCAGCTGCTGGCGCTCGACGCCTGGCTTCGGCTCAACGAGAAGCCGCGACTCGCCCGCGAGAGGTCGGTGTCCGCGGCCCGGGCGCGGATGGAGGCGAACGCCGCGCTGGCCTTCCCGGTGCCCGCAGGGGTCTGGCAGGAGGTGCGCATCCGGGAGGACCCGCCGCTCGACGCCTGGCGCATCCCGGCGCCCGAGGGGGCGGGCGTGCTCCTCTGGCTGCATGGCGGCGCCTACTGCCTCGGCTCGCCCCGCACGCATGGCGCGATGGTCGCAGCGCTCGCGCGGATGGCGGGGACGGGCGCTCTGCTGCCGGACTACAGGCTCGCTCCCGAGTGCGCCTTTCCCGCCGCCGTCGAGGATGCCCTCGCGGCCTGGGAGGCGCTCCTCGCCCAAGGCTGGCCGCCCGCGCGCGTCGCCCTGGGCGGCGACAGCGCCGGCGGCGGGCTCGCCTTCGCGCTCCTGCACCTCCTGCTCGAGGCGGGCGCACCGCCGCCGGCCTGCCTGATCGCCTTCAGCCCGTGGACCGACCTGACGCTCGCAGGCGCGAGCCTGGCGCGGCTCGCCTGGCGGGACGCCTACCTTCCCGCTCACAGGCTGGCGGAGATCCGCGACCAGTACCTCGCCGGCGCCGACCCGCGCGACCCGCGTGCCTCGCCGCATCTCGGGCGCTTCGCCGGCGCGCCGCCGGTGCTGATCCAGGCGAGCCGCGCCGAGATCCTGCTCGACGACGCCCGCGCCATGGCCGCGCGCCTGCGCGCGGACGGGGCGGCGGTGACGCTCGACCTCGTGCGCTCGGCGCCGCACGTCTGGCAGGCCTACCACGGCCGGCTCCCCGAGGCGGCGGCCGCCATGCGCCGGGCCGCGTCGTTCCTGGCGCATCACCTCAAAAGCGCGTGATCTGGCGACGGCAGGCGTAACAGGACGGCCGTTCCGCTCGTAAGGGGGAAGAGCCGGCGCGCGTAGCGGCGGCGTTGCGGGAGGAGCGGACGATGATCACGCGGCGTCACGTGCTGAGGGCCGGCGCGGCCGGACTTGCCCTGTCGGCGGTGCCCTTGCTCGGGCCACGAGGCGGCCACGACCTTCGAGATCACCCATACCGATGCGGAATGGCGGGCGATGCTGAGCCCCGACGCCTACGCGGTGCTGCGCGAAGCGTCCACCGAGCGGCCGTTCACCAGCCCGCTCCTCGATGAGCACCGCAAGGGCACCTTCACCTGCGCGGGTTGCGCGCTTCCGCTCTTCTCGTCGGACACCAAGTACGACAGCCGCACCGGCTGGCCGAGCTTCTGGCAGCCGCTCGACAACGCCGTGGGCACCGAGATCGACAGCACCCTCGGCATGCGGCGCACCGAGGTGCACTGCCGCCGCTGCGGCGGCCATCTCGGCCATGTCTTCGAGGACGGCCCGCAGCCGACCGGACTTCGCTATTGCATGAACGGCCTCGCGCTCGCCTTCGAGCCGGCCGCGGCCTGACCCAAGCATGAAAGTGAGATTTCCCATGACCAAGGCCTTCGCCTCCCGCGCCGCAGCGCTGGCTTTCGCCGCGCTCGGGGCGGCCGCCGCCTGGCACGCGCTCCCCTCCTTCGCCCAGGAGGGCATCGCCATTCCCGCCCCTGCCCTCGACGCGGCGGCCGAGGGCGCGACCGAGACCGCCGTCCTGGCGGGCGGCTGCTTCTGGGGCGTGCAGGGCGTCTTCCAGCACGTGACCGGCGTGAAGAACGCCGTCTCGGGGTACTCCGGCGGCGAGGAGGCGACGGCGCACTACCGCATGGTGGGGTCCGGCCGCACCGGTCACGCCGAGGCGGTGTCCGTCACCTTCGACCCGAGTCAGATCAGCTATGGGGACATCCTGCAGATCTACTTCTCGGTGGCCCACGATCCGACCGAACTCAACCGGCAGGGGCCGGATGTCGGCCCGCACTACCGTTCGACGATTTTCCCGCAGAACGACGCGCAGGCCAAGGTCGCGGCCGCCTACATCGCCCAGCTCGACGAAGCCGGAATCTACGACGACGCCATCGCGACCACCATCGAGCCGGGCCGCGCCTTCTATCCGGCCGAGGACTACCACCAGGACTACCTGACGCTGAACCCGACGGCACCCTATATCGTCTACCACGACCTGCCGAAGATCGAGAACCTGAAGCGGCTCTTTCCGGCAGTCTACCGAGACGATCCGGTACTCGTGTCGGAGGCATCGCTGACGAACTGAGGGACTGACGAAGGGCGTTGCCGGGGCGTGCTGGCGAGGTTCAGTACCGGCGCGGCAGCGCCTCGGCGCAATATTGGAATCGTTCCAAGTCTTGACTTGCTCCCGCCGCAGGCGCACTTAACGGCCAAGCGAACGGAGACCGAAATGTTCATCCAGACCGAATCCACCCCGAACCCGGCGACGCTGAAATTCCTGCCCGGCCAGACGGTCCTGCCGGTCGGCACGGCGGACTTCCCCGGCGAGGCGGCGGCGCAGGCTTCGCCGCTGGCGCGGCGCATCTTCGCCACGGGGGACGTCACCGGCGTCTTCTTCGGGCCGGATTTCGTGACCGTCACCAAGGCCGAGGGCGTCGACTGGGCGCATATCAAGCCCGCCATCCTCGGGGCGATCATGGAGCATTTCCAGTCCGGCCAGCCGGTGATCGAGGGCGAGGCGGGCGCCGTCGGCCACGCCGCGGGCGACGGCGAGGACGCCGAGATCGTCGGTCAGATCAAGGAGTTGCTGGACACGCGGGTTCGGCCGGCGGTGGCGCAGGACGGCGGCGACATCACCTTCCACGGCTTCGACCGCGGAGTCGTCTACCTGCACATGCAGGGCGCCTGCGCCGGGTGCCCCTCCTCGACCATGACGCTGAAGATGGGCATCGAGAACCTGCTCCGGCACTACATCCCGGAAGTCACCGAGGTCCGGCCGGTTGGTCTCTGACACGGCTCCGGATCCCAACTCGGCGCCGCCGCTCATCCTCGCCTTCGATACCTCGGCCGCGCACTGCGCGGCCGCTTTGGTTCGAGGGGAAGCCGTCATCGCCCGTCGCGACGAGGCGATGGATCGTGGCCAGGCCGAGCGGCTCCTGACGATGCTGGAGGAGATGCTGGCGGAGGCCGGGTCGGGCTGGGCCGCGCTCGACGGGATCGGCGTCGTCACGGGACCCGGCAACTTCACCGGCGTGCGCCTCGCGGTCGCCGCGGCGCGGGGGCTCGCCCTGGCGCTCCGCATCCCGGCGGTCGGGGTCAGCGTCTTCGAGGCGCTGGCCGACCGGCCGGGCGAGGTGACGATCACGATCGCCGACAAGCGCGGCCGCTTCTCCCAGGCTTTCCGCGACGGCAGTCCGCTCGGACCTCCTGCGGAGGTGACGGACGAAACCTCGGCCGGACCCTCGCGGGCCGATCCGGTCGTGGTGGCGCGGATCGCCGCGCGGAGGCTTGCGACCGCTTCGCCGCCCGCTCCGCTCTACCTGCGCCCCGCCGACGCACTCCCCTCCTCCGATCCGGTCCCGGTCCTCCTCGATGACGCCTGAGGGGCTCGCCGCGCTGCATGCGACCGCCTTTACAGATACGCCTCGCCCCTGGACTGCGCCCGAGTTCGCCGACCTGCTCGGCCATCCCGGCACGCTGCTGGCCACCCGTCCCGGCGGCTTCGCGCTCGGGCGGATAGCCGGGCCCGAGGCCGAACTCCTGACGCTCGCCGTCCACCCCGATGCACGCCGCCGCGGCATCGCCACCGGGCTTGTCGCCGACTTCGAGGCCGCCGCGGCCGCGCGGGGCGCCGAAGAGTGCCTGCTCGAGGTGGCCGTCACCAACGCGGCGGCGCTCGCACTCTATGCCGGCCTCGGGTACGCAACCGCCGGCCGGCGGCCCGGCTACTACCGCCGACCTTCCACCGAGGCGGTCGACGCGCTGGTGCTGCGCAAGCACCCGATCACACTCACCGAAAAACCATTGACCGATTCCGGGCGATAAGCGTTTAGTGATCCGTCTCATTGCACCGGCCCGGAACACCGCTGGCCGGGGAGCGACGGGGGCCGGCGAGGCCCCCGCAGCAAGTCCTTGGAGGTTCTACCCATGACGTTCGCAAAGACCCTGGCCTCGGCGACGGCCCTGATTCTGGCGGCCTCCGCCGTCCAGGCCCAGGACGCCAACCCAGCGGTCATCTTCGATCTCGGCGGCAAGTTCGACCGATCGTTCAACCAGGCCTCCTTCGAGGGCGCCGAGCGCTTCACGGCGGAGACCGGCATCGCCTACGAAGGATTCGAGCTGCAGACCGACGCGCAGCGCGAGCAGGCGTTGCGCCGCTACGCCGAGCGCGGGCACAACCCGGTGGTGGTCGCCGGCTTCTCCTACGGTTCGGCCATGGAGACGGTCTCCCAGGAATTCCCCGACACCAGCTTCACCATCATCGACATGGTGGTCGAGCAGCCGAACGTGCGCTCGGTGGTGTTCAACGAGCACGAGGGATCCTATCTCGTGGGCGTGCTGGCGGCGCTGGCTTCGAAGTCCGGCAAGGTCGGCTTCGTCGGCGGCATGGACATCCCGCTGATCCAGAAGTTCGCCTGCGGCTACGTGCAGGGCGTCAAGGCGACCAACCCCGACGCGGAGGTGTTCCAGAACATGACCGGCACCACCGGCGCCGCCTGGAACGACCCGGTCCGCGGCGGCGAACTGGCGAAGAGCCAGATCGACCGGGGGGCCGACGTGGTCTATCACGCGGCGGGCGGCACCGGCATCGGCGTGCTGCAGGCGGCGGCGGACGCGGGCGCGCTCGGCATCGGCGTGGATTCCAACCAGAACTACCTGCACCCGGGCCAGGTGCTGACCTCGATGCTGAAGCGGGTCGACCTTGCCACCTACAACGCGATGATGGACGTGCAGAAGGGCCAGTTCACCCCCGGGATCCAGGTCATGGGCCTGGCCGAGGACGGCGTGGGCTACTCGATCGACGATAACAACAAGGCGCTGATCACCCCCGAGATGCAGGCGGCCGTCGACGCGGCGAAGGCGCAGATCATCGCGGGCGAGATCAAGGTCCACGACTACACCAGCGACGGCGCCTGCCCGGTGTCCTGAGGGCCATGGCCGAACAGGCGCAGACCCAGGCGGGGGGCGCCAGCCCGCCCCTCGCCATTGAACTCGTCGGCATCTCCAAGAGCTTCGGGCCGGTTCAGGCCAACAAGGACATCCATCTCGCCGTGCGCCGTGGAACCATCCACGGCATCGTGGGCGAGAACGGCGCCGGCAAGTCGACGCTGATGTCGATCCTCTACGGCTTCTACCAGGCCGACTCCGGCGAGATCCGCATCGACGGCAAGCCGACGCCCATCCCCGACAGCCTGGCGGCGATCCGCGCCGGCATCGGGATGGTGCATCAGCACTTCATGCTGGTGGAGCCCTTCACCGTGCTCGAGAACGTCATCCTCGGCGCCGAGGACGGCGCGCTGCTGCGGCCGTCGCTCGCCAAGGCGCGGGCGGAACTGAAGCGGCTGGAGGAGGAATACGAGCTCGACGTCGATCCGGACGCGGTGGTGGGGGAGCTCTCGGTCGGGCTGCAGCAGCGCGTCGAGATCCTGAAGGCGCTCTACCGCGAGTGCGACATCCTGATCCTCGACGAGCCGACGGGCGTGCTGACCCCGGCCGAGGCCGACCATCTGTTCCGCATCCTCGAGAACCTGAAGGCCGAGGGCAAGACGATCATCCTCATCACCCACAAGCTGCGCGAGATCATGGCGGTGACCGACGAGGTCAGCGTCATGCGCCGCGGCGAGATGGTGAAGACGCTGGTCACCGCCGACACCAGCCCGGCCGAACTGGCCGAGCTCATGGTGGGGCGGCGGGTGCTCCTCCGGGTGGAGAAGGGGCCGCCGAACCCCGGTGCGATGGTGCTGGAGGTGGAGAACCTGTCGCTCACCGACGCGAAGGGCGTGGCGCGGCTGAAGTCGGTCAGCTTCGTGGTGCGGGCGGGCGAGATCCTCGGCATCGCGGGCGTCGCCGGCAACGGCCAGTCGGAACTGCTCGAGGTGCTGGCCGGCATCCGGCCGGCGACCGCCGGCAAGGTGCGGCTCGCCGGCAAGCCGCTCGATCTCAGTCGCTCCACGAATGCCGACGACCGCCGCGACGCCCGCGTCGCGCACGTGCCGGAGGACCGGCACCGCCGCGGCCTCGTCATGCCCTTCGCCGAGTGGGAGAACTCATGCCTCGGCTACCAGCGTGAGGAACGCTTCGAGGGGGCGGCCTTCACGCTCGACCGGACCGCCATCCGCGACCTCGCGCGCGAGTCGATCGAGCGGTTCGACATCCGCCCGCCGTCCTGCGACCTCAAGACCTCCAACTTCTCCGGCGGCAACCAGCAGAAGATCGTCATTGCCCGCGAGATGGAGCGCGACCCGGAGGTGCTGCTGGTCGGCCAGCCGACCCGGGGCGTCGATATCGGCGCGATCGAGTTCATCCACCAGCAGATCGTGGCGCTGCGCGATCGCGGCAAGGCGATCCTGCTGGTTTCGGTGGAGCTCGACGAGATCCAGGCGCTCGCCGACCGGATCATCGTGATGTTCGACGGACGCATCTCCGGCGAGCGGATCGCCGGCGAGACCGACGAGCGCGAGCTCGGGCTGCTTATGGCCGGGATCGACCCGGCCACCCGCGGCGCCGCATGAACACGACCCTCCCCCGCTGGGCGGACCTGGCGCTGATCCCGGCGCTGAACCTGCTCCTGGCCTTCCTGGTGGCGGGGCTCGTGGTCGTCTTCATCGGCGAGGACCCGATCGAGGCGGTCCGGATCCTTCTCGTCGGCGCGCTGGGGTCGAGCTACGGCATCGGCTTCACGCTCTTCTACGCCACCACCTTCGTCTTTACCGGCCTCTCGGTCGCCATCGCCTACCATGCCGGTCTCTTCAACATCGGCAGCGAGGGCCAGGCGGCGCTCGGGGGCATCGGCGTGACGCTTGTCTGCCTCGCCGTGCCCTGGCCTTACTGGTGGCTGGCGCTGCCCGTGGCCATCCTCGGCGCCGGCCTCTTCGGCGCCGCCTGGGCGTTCCTCCCGGGCTACCTGCAGGCCAAGCGCGGCAGCCACGTGGTCATCACCACGATCATGTTCAACTTCATCGCCTCGGCCTTGGTCGTCTATCTTCTCGTCAACGTCCTGAAGGTTCCGGGGTCCATGGCGCCCGAGACGCGCAACTTCCCGGAAGGCACCTTCCTGCCCTTCATGCACGAGATCCTCGCCGTCTTCGGCATCAGGATGTCGAGGACGCCGATGAACCTCACGTCGATCCTGGCGCTGGTGGCGGCCTTCCTGACCTGGGTGCTGATCTGGCGTACCCGTCTCGGCTACGAGATGCGCGCCTTCGGCCACTCGGAGCCCGCCGCCGTCTATGCCGGCATCGACCCCGTGCGGATCACCATCATCGCCATGCTGATCTCCGGCGCCATGGCGGGGATGATGGCGCTGAACGTGGTGATGGGCTTCCAGCACCGGCTGGTCCTCGACTACGTCGGCGGCGCGGGCTTCGTCGGCATCGCCGTCGCGCTCATGGGCCGCTCCCACCCGATCGGCGTGGTGCTGGCCGCGATCCTCTTCGGCATCCTCTACCAGGGCGGGGCCGAGCTCGCCTTCGAGATGCCCGCGATCAGCCGCGAAATGATCGTCGTGATCCAGGCGCTGGTCATCCTCTTCACCGGCGCGCTGGAGAACCTGGTGCGCGTGCCGGTCGAGCGCGCCTTCCTGCGCTGGCGCGGAAAGGCGGCGTGATGGATCTCGATACCATCCTCCAGCTCGCGTCCTCCAGCCTCCGCCTCGCCACGCCGCTGCTTCTCGCCTGCCTCGCCGGCCTCTATCTCCGAGCGCGCCGGCATCTTCGACATCGGGCTGGAGGGCAAGATGCTGGCGGCGGCCTTCGCCGCCGGCGCCTTCGCGGCGGTGACCGGCTCGGCCTGGATCGGGCTCCTCGCCGGGATCACCGCGTCCGGCGCGCTGTCGCTGCTGCACGGTGTCGCTTCGATCACGCTGAAGGGCAACCAGCTCATCTCGGGCGTGGCGATCAACTTTCTCGCCTCGGGCCTGACCGCGCTGATCGGCCAGAACTGGTTCGGCATGGGCGGCCAGACCCCGCAGCTCAAGCCCGACCAGCGCTTCCTGTCGCTGGAATGGCCGCTGGTCGAGACGATCGCGCCAATCCCGCTGATCGGACCGATCTACGAGAACCTGATCTCCGGCCACAACATCCTCGTCTATCTCGCGCTGCTCGCCGTGCCCGCGACCTGGTGGGTGCTCTACCGCACCCGCTTCGGCCTGCGCCTGCGCGCGGTGGGCGAGAACCCAGGCGCGGTGGACACCGCCGGCGTCTCGGTGGTGCGCCTGCGCTTCGCGGCGGTGATGATCTGCGGCCTGCTCTGCGGCATCGCCGGCGCCTATCTCTCCACCGGCATGGCGGCCGGCTTCAATCGCGACATGACCGCCGGCAAGGGCTTCATCGCGCTCGCCGCGCTCATCTTCGCCAAGTGGCGGCCCTGGCCGGCGCTCGGGGCATGCCTCCTCTTCGGGCTGCTGGAAGCCATCGGCATCCGCTACCAGTCGATCACCATCCCCGGCGTCGGCGTGGTGCCGGTGCAGTTCATGCAGGCTCTGCCCTACATCCTCACCGTCGTCATCCTCGCCGGCTTCGTCGGCAAGGCGATCCCGCCCAAGGCCGGCGGCCGTCCCTACGTCAAGGAGCGCTGATTGGAAGCCCTCGAGACCATCCGCGCCCGCGCCGGCGCGATCCCCGTCGCTGTCGGCCTCGTGCTCGGCTCGGGGCTCGGCCACCTGACCGGCGCCGTCGACGGCATCGCCATCGACTACGCCGACCTGCCGGGCTTTCCGCACGCCGGCGTCTCCGGCCACCAGCCGCGGCTCGTCGTCGGCCAGCTCGAAGGCGTGCGGGTGGCGGTCCTCGGCGGCCGCGCCCACTACTACGAGAAGGGGGACGCGAGCGTCATGCGCCGCCCGCTCGAGGTGCTGCGCGCCCTCGGCGTCGAGACGCTGATCCTGACCAACGCCGCGGGCTCCTTCCGCCCCGACATCCCGCCGGGCGATCTGATGCTGATCGCCGACCATATCAACTTCTCGGGTCGCAACCCGCTGATCGGCGAGCCGACCGACCCGCGCTTCGTCAACATGACGGACGCCTACGACCCCGCCTTGCGCCAGGCGCTCGCTGCCGCCGCGGCCGCCGAGGCGGTGGCGCTCCCCGAGGGGGTCTACGCCTGGTATTCCGGCCCGAGCTTCGAGACGCCGGCCGAGATCCGCGCGCTCCGCATGCTCGGCGCCGACGCGGTCGGCATGTCCACGGTCCCCGAGGTGATCCTCGCCCGCTTCCTCGGCATGCGCGTGGCGGCGATCTCGACCATCACCAACATGGCCGCGGGTCTCAGCGACGAGGCGATCAGCCACGAGCACACCAAGGCCATGGCCCCGCTCGGCGCCGCCAAGCTGGAGCGCGTGCTGCGCCGCTATCTCGCCTCCATCGACGGCTGAGAGGAAACCCAACCGTCCGTCCCGCGTTGGATGGGCTGAGCGTCGACCGGCGCCCAAGTCCACTTCCAGGGAAGGAACCCAGATGGCAATGCAATCCCTCGACGATCTCTTCGTGCACTTCCTGCGCGACATCTACTACGCCGAGAAGCAGATCCTGAAGGCGCTGCCGAAGATGGCGCGCAAGGCCGATTCCGACAAGCTTCGCGAGGCCTTCGAGCACCACCTCGAGGAAACCCAAGGTCATGTCGCCAATCTCGAGCAGGCCTTCGAGCTGCTGGACCTCCGCCCGCGGGGCGTGCCCTGCGCGGCCATCGAGGGCATCATCGAGGAAGGCAAGGAGATCATGACCGAGGCCGAGGACCCCGACACCCGCGACGCCGGGATGATCGCGGCGGCGCAGGCGGTCGAGCACTACGAGATCACCCGCTACGGCACGCTGATCGCCTGGGGCACCCAGCTCGGCAAGGCCGACGTCGTGAAGCTCCTCCAGGCCAACCTGGAGCAGGAGTACGCGGCCGACCGCAAGCTCACCGACCTCGCGCAGAAGACGCTGAACCGCGAAGCCGCCTAGGCGGCACCCCGCCGCGCCGCAGCAATCCGGTAACAGGTTGCGGCGCGGCGGTTTTCGATCCGGGATCGCGCTGGCCTCGACACCGGCCATCCACTAGGCTGGACGCGAGCGTCAGCGGTCCCGGTGCATGCAGATCTATCTCCCCATCGCCGAAGTCTCGGTCAGCGGCCTGGGCCTTCTGCTGATCGGCGCGATGGTGGGACTTCTCTCCGGCATGTTCGGCGTCGGCGGCGGCTTCATCCTGACGCCGCTGCTCTTCTTCATCGGCATCCCGCCGGCGGTCGCCGTGGCCTCGGCCGCCAACCAGATCGCCGGCTCCTCGTTCTCCGCCTTCCTCGCCCATCTCCGGCGCAAGACCGTCGACTTCCGAATGGGCCTGGTGATGCTCGCGGGCGGCCTCCTCGGGCTCGCTGCTCGGCGTGGCGATCTTCACGCGCCTGCGCACGCTCGGCCAGTTCGACCTGGTGGTGAGCCTTCTCTACGTCGTCATGCTCGGCACAATCGGCGGGCTGATGCTGATGGAGAGCGTCCGCGCGATCCGCCGCCGCAACGACCCGAACGCCGTGCTCATGCCGCGCCGCCGCCACACCTGGGCGCACGGCCTGCCGCTCAAGATGCGCTTCCGCGCCTCCAACCTCTACGTCAGCGCCATCCCGCCCTTCGTGATCGGCGCGGTGGTCGGCATCCTCGGCGCGGTCATGGGCGTCGGCGGCGGCTTCATCATGGTGCCGGCGATGATCTACCTGATCGGCATGCCGACCAAGGTCGTGGTCGGCACCTCGGTCTTCCAGTTCCTCTTCGTCACCGGCTTCACCGCAGTGATGCACGCGACCCAGAGCGGCACCGTCGACGTGATGCTGGCCCTCATCCTGCTCATCGGCGGGGTCATCGGGGCGCAGATCGGGGTCGGCCTCGCGGTGCGGCTCCGCGCCGAGCAGCTGCGCGTCCTCCTGGCGCGTCCTCGTCCTCGTCGTCTGCCTCAAGCTGCTCGCCGACCTGGTGCTCGGAGCCCGACGAGCTCTTCTCGCTCGGAGCCTCGTAGGGCGGTGCTGCGGCTGGCCGCGCTCCTCCTCGCCCTCGCGGCGCCGCTGGCAGCCCAGGAGACCGTGGTCACCGGCATCTCCACCGACAAGATCGCGCTCAACGCCACCTTCGACGGCTCCGAGCTCTTCGTCTTCGGCGCGATCCGCCGCGAGGCGCCGCCTCCGCCGGGCGCGGGGCCGCTCGACGTCATCATCACCATCAAGGGGCCGCCCAAGAGCGTCAGGGTCCGCCACAAGGAGCGCCGGCTCGGGATCTGGATGAACACCGAGTCGCTCAACGTGCGCCAGGCGCCGAGCTTCTACGCCATCGCCACCACCCGCCCGCTCGACGACATCCTGAGCGAGACCGAGCGGCTGCGCTACCAGATCGGCATGGACCAGGCGGTGCGACGGGTCGGCGGCCACGACACGATCGAGGACACCACCCCCTTCACCGACGCGCTGGTCCGGCTGCGCGAGAAGACCGGCATCTATCAGCAGCTCGACGACGAGGTCTCCCTCGCCGAGGACACGCTGTTCCAGACGCACATCGACATGCCGGCCAACCTCGTCGAAGGCGACTACGCAGCGCAGTTCTTCCTGGTGCGCGACCGCATGGTCATCTCGACCGGCCGGCACCACCATCCGCGTCGAGAAGACCGGCATCGAGCGCTGGATCTACAACTTCTCCCGCAACCGGCCGCTTCTCTACGGCCTCGCTGTCGGTCGCCGCCGCGCTCGCTGCCGGCTGGCTCGCCGCCGAGGCGTTCCGGCTCGCGCGGCGCTGAGCGCGCGTCGCGCTCCAGCGTCAGCGGCGCGGCATCTCGCGCGCCAGGTCCTCGACCCCGAGCGGCTCCTTCGGCCGCGCCAGCGCATAGCGCGTCACCCAGACCAGCCGCTCCTCGGCGCGGGTCACCGCCACGTAGGCCAGCCGCTTCCAGAGCGGCACCCCGGCCTCGCTGCGCCCCGACTGCGCGGCGGCGTAGAGGTCGGGCGCGAAGACCTGCACCTCCGGCCACTGCGAGCCCTGCGCCTTGTGGATGGTCACCGCCGCCCCGTGCAGGAAGACCGCGCCCATGCTGGCGGCCGAGACGATCATCGGCTCCTCCTGCCCCGGCGCCTCGATCTGGATGATGCTGGCCACGCCCGACCCGCGGCTCCTCGGCGCCGACCACGTAGAGCCGCGCGAACCCGGGCCGCGCCCCCGGCCCGAGATAGATCGTCTGCGCCCCCTTGATCAGCCCGCGCGCCTCCAGGTCCATCCGCCGCTTGCGGTGCTTCAGCGGCAGCTCGATCCCGTCGCAGACCAGCGGCTCGCCGGGCAGCAGCGCATCCGGCGGCGCGTCGTGCGCCAGGCGGAAGGCATGGATCAGCCGCACCCGCGTGACGTTGCGCCAGACCAGCACCGGCGCCCGCGCCATGGCGCCCGGCGTCGACCCGCTCGCCGATCACCACCCGCGGGTCGCGCCGCGCTGCCTGCCGCACCAGGTCCTCGAAGTCGTGGAAATCGAGTCTCCGGGTCGCCCAGCGCATGCGCGAGGTCGAGGATCGGGCTGTCCGCCGCCTGCCGGTGCACCCGGTGCAGCAGCAGCTTCCCGTCCTCCGGCAGGTCGTCGAAGACCATGCCGCCCGTCGCCGCCCACCGGCGCGAGCTGCGCCGGATCGCCGAACAGCACCAGCGTGCGAGAACAGATGCCGCAGGTCGCCGTAGAGCCGCGCGTCGAGCATCGACGCCTCGTCGACCAGCCCGATGTCCAGCGGCTCCTCGCGCCGCTTCCAGCCCTTGATGAAGTCCGAGCCCGCGCAGCCCCGCGCTCGCCAGCGCCCCGGGGATCGACGGATGCTGGCGATAGAACGCCAGCGCCCGGTCGAGCGCCGCCTCGGTCAGCCCCTCGACCTTCGGCCGGTCGCCCTTGCCGGTCAGCCACTCGGCGATCGCCTCGTAGTCGGGATGATAGAGCGGCGTGTAGAGGATGCGGTGGATGGTGGTCGCCGGCACGCCGCGTCCGCGCAGCACGCTCGCCGCCTTGTTGGTCGGCGCCAGCACCGCCAGCGTGCGCTTCGTCCGCTGCTTGCGGCTCTCGTAGTCGGCCGAGACCGGCTCGACCCCCGCGGCGACCAGCCCGCGCACCAGATCCGCGAGAAGCATCGTCTTGCCCGACCCGGCCTTGCCGACCACCGCCAGCGTCGGCTGCGGGCCGCCGCCCTCGGGCAGCAGCGCCGCTGCGGCCAGGTCGACCCCGGCGGCGCGCAGCACCGCCGCGATGCGGTCCCGCGCCCGCGCCTGATCGACCGAATACTCCATGGGCCTCCGCCTGCCGCTCCCCCAACCCTAGCGGGAGCGGCAGGCGGGTGCCAGCACCGGACCGGACTCCGGCCCCTGGAGTCCGTCCGATCCGAAGGATCAGGCGGCGATGCGCTCCTCGACGCGGCGGGCGGGGAAGCTCGCGTCGAACCAGCGCGCCATCACCGACAGCGGGATGCCCGAGCGTCGCGAGATCTCGGCGCGGGCCTCCACCGTGATCGGCCAGAGGCCGACGCTGATCCGGTCGCGGCCCTCGCCGCGGCTGCCGATGATGTCGGGCTCCGAGCCGATGCGCCGGTAGAGCGGCACGGTCTTGGCGTAGATCACGCCCAGCGCCTGCTCCAGCCCGAAGCGCAGGCCGAGCTCGACCCCCGCGGCCAGGAGCGCCGCCGCCACGCCCACCGGCGCGTCGGGCGCCAGGCAGAAGCGGGTGCACTCCCAGATCAGCGGGCTGCGGATCGTCACGCCGCCGGTCAGGTCGAGGAAATGCTCGTTGGTCATGATCCGCCCGACCGTCGGCATGATCCGCACCGAACCGCCATGGCGGCCCTCGGCGTTCTCCCAGATGATGTAGAGCGGGTTCAGCCGATCGTACTCGTCGACCTCCCAGCCGTTCTCATCTCACAGTAACATCCCAGTCCAGCCGATCCTTGAACTGCGCTGCCCGATCCTTGAACATCGATTCGGCAAGAAGAGGATAGAGCGACAACTGGTCAGCGTAGATGAAGCGGATCATGGGGGCCTCACATTATCTTTGGTGAGGCCATTAATCCGCGATCGAACTTAACAAAGGCCGACCGTGCGCTGCTTCAGTATTTAGGCAACGCCCCCGTCGGCACGATGATCCCCTTGGCCAGCGCCAGCGCCACCGCGTGGGTCACGTTCAGCGCGCCGAGCTTGTGGCGCGCCGAGTCGATATAGGCGCGGAGCGTGTTCTCGGAGATCTGCAGCGGGTCCGCCACCTCCGCCCGGCTCTGCCCAGGCTGAGCTGCGTCAGCGTCTCGCGCTCGCGCGGCGAGAGCTCGGCGGTGGCAGGCTCCATCTCCTTGTTGATGATCCGCATCGCCTGCTCGTGCATCAGGTGCGAAACGACAAGGATGTCCTTGGCGTTCCTCGTGGTGAAGGCCTCCCAGCTGGCGTCGTCGGTGGTGTGGTTGAGCGCAGAACAGCGCGAACTCGCCGTTCGGCCCCCAGATCGGCACCGACCAGCCCTGGTTGCCGAGCCCGTGCGCCATCGCCTCGCGCATCATCGCCCGCGCCTGCGGGCTCGACCAGTCGAGCGTCTTCCAGTCCATCGGATGGAAGCGCCGCTGCGCGCCGAGCACCACCGGGTCGATGCTCCTGTAGTCGTTCTCGATGTAGTGCCGCGCCCATTCGAGGCTGTAGGTGAAGGCGCCGACCTGCTCGGACTTCAGGGTGGCGGTGTGGTAGAAGACGTGGGTGACGCCGAAGTGGTCGCGCAGCTCGTGCGCCCAGACCTGCAGCTCGCCAATGGACTTCGTTGTCTGCAAGCGCTCCAGCAGCGCCTCGAGCCTGGCCGTTTCCAACTTCGACAGTTCCTGCGCTGCAGAGCCGGGCGCTGATCTCGCTCGCCGCGACGAAGATCGCGTCGTCGAGATGCTCCGCCAGCTCCACCATTCCGTTCTTTTCGGAAAACTGCCGGATATCCTTCAGAATATCAATCACCCAGTAGGCCTTCATCTGCAGTCCCCTGTGAAAGAATGAGATTCCACGGGGACCTTGATACCACGGCGGCCGATTGGTTAAATTCGCCAATATTGATACCCCCGAAATGGCGGGGGTCGTTGTTGCCAAAGTATTGAAATGATTGAGACTCGCTCAACCGCAGTGCGAAATGCCCCGCCGAATCGGGCTCTCACGCCCGCCGACTTCAGCCGCCCGCGCCAGGCTCGCCTCCACCGTATCGGCGAGGGTCCTGAGCCCGGTCGTCGGCGCGCTGACCAGCACCGCCATGTTGCCCGGCTTGTGCTCGTTCCGCCGCATCTTGACGTGCGCCTGCGGGATCTGCGCCCAGGGGAAGACCTCCGACATGCAGGGGTCGAGCCGCCGCTCGAGCATCAGCTGGTTGGCCGCGCACGCCTGCTTGAGGTTGGCGAAGTGGCTGCCCTGCACCCGCTTCTGGTTCATCCACAGGTAGCGCGCGTCCAGCGTCAGGTTGTAGCCGGTGGTGCCGGCGCAGATCACCACCATCCCGCCCTTCTTCACCACCAGCACCGAGACCGGGAAGGTCGCCTCGCCCGGATGCTCGAAGACCATGTCGACATTGACGCCCTTGCCGGTGATGTCCCAGATCGCCTTGCCGAACTTCCGCGCCTCGCCCAGCCACTCCTTGTACTCCGGGCTGTTGACCGTCGGCATCTGCCCCCAGCAGTTGAAGTCCTTCCGGTTAATGACTCCTTTCGCCCCGAGCGACAGCACGAAGTCGCGCTTGTTCTCCTCCGAGATCACCCCGATGGCGTTGCCGCCGGCGGTGTTGATGAGCTGGATCGCGAACGACCCGAGCCCCCCGACGCCCCCCAGACCAGCACGTTCTGCCCCGGCCGCAGCTCGTGCGGCGCATGCCCGAACAGCATCCGGTAGGCGGTGGCCAGCGTCAGCGTGTAGCAGGCGCTCGCCTCCCAGGTCAGGTGCTTCGGCCGCGCCATCAGCTGCTGGCTCTGCACGTTGGTGAACTGCGCGAAGCTGCCGTTCGGCGTCTCGTAGCCCCAGATCCGCTGGCTCGGGCGAATACATCGGGTCGCCGCCGTTGCAGTGCTCGTCGTCGCCGTCGTCCTGGTTGCAGTGGATGACGACCTCGTCGCCCACCTTCCAGCGCCGCACCTTGTCGCCCACCGCCCAGACGATCCCCGACGCGTCCGACCCCGCGATGTGGTAGGGCGCCTTGTGCACGTCGAACGGCGAGATCGGGATCCCGAGCCCGGCCCAGACGCCGTTGTAGTTCACCCCCGCCGCCATGACGAAGACCAGCACCTCGTTCGAGTCGAGCTCGGGCGTGTCCACCACCTCGAGCTGGAACGAGACATCCGGCTCGCCATGCCGCTCGCGGCGGATCGCCCAGGCGTACATCTGCTTCGGCACATAGCCGAGCGGCGGGATCTCCCCGACCTCGTAGAGGTCCTTGCGCAGGGCGTCGTAGTCGGGCTGGGAGGCGGTGGCGTCCAGGAGGGGCATCGGCGGTACCTCGGGTCGGGTGCGCCAGGCTCGCGGCCTCCGCGCAACTTTATTGCTGAATCAGGCGTCCCGGCATCAATTACATTGTTCGCTCGCGCGCGCAACCGCTTCTTGTGCAACGCGGCGAACGGGAGGCTAGCCTTTCACCGCCGCCGCGCGGGCCTGCCGCGCCCAGACGTGGGTCAGCGCGATCAGGCCCAGCCAGCCCGCAAGCAGCAGCGGCTTGCCGACGAAGGCGAGCGGGAGCACCGCCAGCCCGAAGAGGATCGGGATGATGTCCGCGCTCTGCCAGCCGTCCCGCAGCAGGTCCGGCAACAGCCCCATCGCGCTCCCCAGGAGCCCGGCGATCATCGTCGCCACCACCGCGCCCACGAGCGCCAGCAGCCACCCCCCGGCGACCCCGCCGCCCGAAAAGCCCCGCCAGCAGCCAGCCGGCGGCCGCGCTCCCGAGCGCCATCGTCACGATGTAGCGGACGACGATCCGCGTCGTCAGGTCGTCCCACTCGCCGCTCTTCCCGTCCGGGCAGGTCGCCGGCCAGGAGCACGAAGAAAACCCGGCCCCGATCAGCGCCATCATCCCCGCCGTCACGTGCCGGGCCGACCGCTCCGCACCGAAACCCCGCATTCCGCCTCCCCAGTTCGCACACGCCCGAACATCGCCGAATCCGCTCTCCTGCGCAAATGGCGCAGCTGAGCGAGAAGATTGCGGCGGAGCGCCGGAACGCGAAAGTTTGTTGCGTGACGCTCTTGACGGCTTACGCTGCAATGCAGCACAATCGCCGCGGATTCCCGGCCGCAGCGGCCTGCGGGTGCGAAACGCGGATTGCAATGACGATGAATCCATTTCACATCAACGGGATAGCCATAATTTCGCACGCGAGATCCCGCGCCGGAGGCCCCGAATGACCGAACCCGCCCGCGACAAGCCCTGGCTCTTCCGCACCTACGCCGGCCATTCCACCGCCGCCGCCTCGAACGCGCTCTACCGCGCCAACCTCGCCCGCGGCCAGACCGGCCTCTCGGTCGCCTTCGACCTGCCCACCCAGACCGGCTACGACAGCGACCACATCCTCGCCCGCGGCGAGGTCGGCAAGGTCGGCGTCCCGGTCAGCCACCTCGGCGACATGCGCGCGCTCTTCGACGGCATCCCGCTCGAGACGATGAACACCTCGATGACGATCAACGCCACCGCCGCGTGGCTGCTGGCCCTCTACATCGCCGCCGCCGAGGAGCAGGGCGCCGACCTCGGCCAGCTCCAGGGCACGGTCCAGAACGACATCATCAAGGAATACCTCTCGCGCGGCACCTACGTCTTCCCGCCCGCGCCGTCGCTCAAGCTCATCGCCGACGTCGCCCAGTACTGCTACCGCGCGGTCCCGAAGTGGAACCCGATGAACGTCTGCTCCTACCACCTGCAGGAGGCTGGCGCCACGCCCGAGCAGGAACTCGCCTTCGCGCTCGCCACCGCCAGCGCCGTCCTCGACCAGGTCCGCGGCCAGGTCCCCGCGGAGGACTTCCCCGAGATGGTCGGCCGGATCTCCTTCTTCGTGAACGCCGGCATCCGCTTCGTCACCGAGATGTGCAAGATGCGCGCCTTCGTCGATCTCTGGGACGAGATCGCCGCCACCGCTACGGCGTCGCCGACCCGAAGCCACCGCCGCTTCCGCTACGGCGTGCAGGTCAACTCGCTCGGCCTGACCGAGCAGCAGCCGGAGAACAACGTCTACCGCATCCTGATCGAGATGCTCGCCGTCACCCTCTCGAAGAACGCCCGCGCCCGCGCCGTCCAGCTCCCCGCCTGGAACGAGGCGCTCGGCCTGCCCCGCCCCTGGGACCAGCAATGGTCGCTCCGCATGCAGCAGATCATGGCCTACGAGACCGACCTCCTCGAATACGGCGACCTCTTCGACGGCAATCCCGTCGTCACCGCCAGGGTCGAGGAGCTCAAGGCGGCCGCCCGCGCCGAACTCGCGCGGATCGACGAGATGGGCGGCGCCGTCGCCGCCATCGACTACATGAAATCCGCCCTCGTCGCCGCCAACACCGCCCGGCTCGCCCGCATCGAGGCCGGCGCCACCACGGTCGTCGGCGTCAACCGATTCACCGAGGCCGAACCCTCGCCGCTCACCGCCGGCGAGGGCGGCATCCTCGTCGTCGATCCCGCCGTCGAAGCCGAGCAGATCGCGCGCCTCGGCCGCCTGGCGCGCCGCCCGCGACCCCGCCGCCACCGCGGCCGCGCTGACGGCGTTGCGCGCCGCCGCCCGGGACGGTAGCAACGTCATGCCGGCCTCGATCGCCGCCGCCAAGGCGGGCGTCACCACCGGCGAATGGGGCGCAGCCATGCGCGAGGTCTTCGGCGAGTATCGCGCCCCTACCGGCGTCGGCAAGGCCGCCGAGCGCACCCGCCGGCAACCTCTCCGAGGTGCGCGCCGCCGTCGAGGCCGCCAGCGCCCGCATCGGCCGCAGGATCAAGCTCCTCGTCGGCAAGCCCGGCCTCGACGGCCACTCCAACGGCGCCGAGCAGATCGCCGTCCGCGCCCGCGACAGCGGCATGGACGTGCTCTACGAAGGCATCCGCCTCACCCCCGCCCAGATCGTCAACGCCGCCCTGGAAGAGAGCGTGCACGTCGTCGGCCTGTCCATCCTCTCCGGTTCGCACCTGCCGCTGGTGACCGAGATTATGGCGCGCATGCGCGAAGCCGGCCTCGAGGACATCCCCCTCGTTGTCGGCGGCATCATCCCCGACGCCGACGCCGCGACCCTCCTCGCCGCCGGCGTTGCCCGCGTCTACACGCCGAAGGACTTCGAGCTGAACCGGATCATGCTCGACATCGTCGCCCTCGCCGACGCCGGCGCCCGCGAGGCCGCGTGATGTTTCGCACCCTCGCGCTTGCCCTCGTCCTGGCCGGCCCTGCCCTCGCTCAGGACGTCGAGGCCCTGATGGCGGAGTCTCTTGGGGCGAACCCGCTCGCCAGCTACTGGCTGCCCGACAACCCCGACCCGGCCGCGGCCACCGAGGCGATCGGCGTCGAGTACATCGAGATCGAGGGCGCCGCCGGTAACTTCAACATCTTCCCCGGCTACTTCCAGAAGGGCGGCGACGGCTTCACCTTCATCGGTGAGGTGACCGAACTCTACGGCTCCGAGCCGCGCGACCCACTCTTCCTGGCCGACAATATCGAGCTCACCACGACGATGCCCAAGCCGGACGACCCGCGCTGCTGCCCCACCGGGATTCCCGCTGGTCGATCGACCGCAAGAGCCTCGCCGCGAAACGGATCGAGTAGCCCGCGCCGCGATCAATGGACCCAGAAGACGATCCCCTCGCAACGAGCCCCGGCCCCGAGCGCGTCAACTACCTGCCGCGGGACTAGACTGCCCGTGCTGATCCGCCCTGCCGAACCCGCTGACCACGACGCGATCTGGTCGATCCTCGCACCCATCTGCGCCGCCGGCGAGACCTTCTGCGTGGCGCCCGACGGCGGTCGAGACGCCGCCTTCGACTATTGGTTCGCAGGCAGGGGACGCGAGGTCTTCGTGGCCGAGGCCGAAGGCGCCATTCTCGGCACCTCCTACCTCCGTCCGAACCAGGGCGGCGGCGGGGCGCATGTCGCCAACGCCGGCTACGCCACCGCAGCCGCGTCGCAGGGCAAAGGCATCGCCCGAGCGCTGCTCGCCCATTCGCTGGATGCCGCCCGCGCCCGCGGGTTCCGCGCCATGCAGTTCAACTTCGTCGTAGCGACCAACACCCGCGCCATCGCCACCTGGGAAGCCGCCGGCTTCGCCATCGTAGGCCGCCTGCCACGAGCCTTCGCCCACCCGCGCCACGGCTGGGTCGACGCACTGGTCATGTTCCGCGAGATTTGATCTCGGCTGCACTTCGCCGCTCAGCAGGACCGTCGTTTCGCGCAAATCGTATGCATGCGTTGTGCATCGTTGCATCGAAAAACCGATCCGTTTCGGCCACTTGCGGGGCAAAAGCCGGACTTCGCCGCCGCACGCGTTTTTCCGCTACTGCACCGAGATTTCACGCCCTTTCCGGCCCGCGCGCGGCGATCAGGAACTCCGCGTTCCCGTCGCCACCCCGAATCGGGCTCTCCGCCTCCCCGATCACCGCCCATCCGGCACCCGACAGGAAATCGCGAACCCCGGCCCGAGCACGAGCAATCGCCGCGGCATCCCGGACGATCCCGCCCTTGCCCACATGAGCCCGTCCGACCTCGAACTGCGGCTTGATCAGCGCCACCAGCATCGCCCCGGGCCGCGCCAGCGCCAGCGCCGCCGGCAGCGCCTTGGCAAGCGAGATGAACGAAAGATCGGCCACGATCCAGCTCGGCGGCGGCACGTGCGCAGGCGAAAGATCCCGCGAATTCAAGCCCTCGATGACGCGAACCCGCGGATCGGCGCGCAACTCCGGCGCCAGTTGGGCGTGGCCCACGTCCACCGCCCACACCTCCGCCAGCCCCGGCTTCCAGCAGCACCTGGCTGAACCCGCCTGTCGAGGCGCCGAGGTCCAGCGCCACCGCGCCCGAAGGATCGAGCGCGAAGACATCCAGCGCGTGCCGGAGCTTCAACGCCGCCCTCGAGACGTAGGGCAGGGGATCGCCCGCAAGCTCCAGCCGCGCCCCATGCGGAACCCGCGCCGCGGCCTTGCCGGCCGGCGCCCCGTCCATCCGCACCACCCCCGCCGCAATCAGCGCCTGTGCCCGCGCACGGCTCGACGCCAGGCCGGCGGCGACAAGCGCCTGGTCCAGCCTCATTCCGCCGCGAGGTTGATGAACCCGCCGGACTGGTGCTGCCAGAAGCGGGCATAGCGGCCGCGCCGGGACAGGAGTTCGGCGTGGCTGCCTTCCTCGACGATGACACCCTCCTCCAGCACCACGATCCGATCCATTCGCGCGATGGTCGAGAGCCGGTGAGCGATGGCGATCACCGTCTTGCCCTCCATGACCGTGTCGAGCGTGTCCTGGATCGCCGCCTCGACCTCGCTGTCGAGCGCGCTCGTCGCCTCGTCCAGCACCAGCACCGGCGCGTTCTTCAGGATCACCCGCGCCAGCGCAATCCGCTGCCGCTGCCCGCCCGAAAGCTTGACGCCCCGCTCGCCCAGGTGCGCCGCGTACCCCGTCCGCCCGCGGAAATCCCGCAGGTCAAGGATGAACTCGTGCGCCTCCGCCCGCTGCGCCGCCGCGAACACCTCCGCCTCGCTGGCGTCCGGCCGCCCATAGCGGATGTTCTCCAGGGCCGAACGGTTGAACATCGCTGTCTCCTGCCGGACCATACCTATCTGCGACCGGAGCGCGTCCTGCGTCAGCTCGCGGATGTCCGTCCCGTCGAGCAGGATTCGCCCACCCTCCACGTCGTAAAGCCGCAGGAGAAGCGACACAGCTGTCGTCTTGCCCACTCCCGACCGGCCGACCAGGGCCACCCGCTCGCCGGCCCGGACGTGCAGCGTGAAGCCGTTGAGCGCCGGCTGCGGCCGGCCGTAGCCGAAGCGGACATCCTCGAAGTCCACCGCACCCCGGATCCGCGCCGGCGCGCCGGCGTCGGCGGCGTCGGTGATGGTGTGCGGCGGCGACAGCGTGCGCATGCCGTCCTCGATTTCGCCGACGTTCGCGAAGATGCCCATGGCGGTCATGCTGACCCAGCCGGACATCTGTGCGATGCGGGTGGCGAGGAGCCCCGCGGTGGCGATGTCGCCCGCCGATGCCGTCCCGCGCGTCCAGAACCAGATCGACCCGCCGATCAGGAAAACCGGCAGCGCACCGGCCAGCGTCATCAGCCAGAACCGGAAGAGCGCGCTCGTCGCGCCGAAGTCGATGGTCGCGCCCCGGTACCCCGCCAGCGCGTCCAGCGCCGACTCGTCCTCATGCCTTCCGTGGCTGAAGAGCTTGACCGTGGCGATGTTGGTCAGGGTATCCACCACCTGCCCGGTGACGACCGCGCGCGCGGCGGCGCGCGCCGTGGATCGCGCCCGGATGCGCGGCATGAAGTGCCGGATGAGAAACGCGTAGCCGCCGAGCCAGACCAGCATCCCGAGCGCGAGCCAGAGGTTGATCCGTCCCATCACCGCAACGGCCCCGACGATGGCGGTCACGGCAAGGCCCAGCGTGTTGACCGACTCGGTGACCGCCTCGGTCACCGCCCGGGCCGTCTGCTGCTGTTTCTGGGCGATCCGGCCGGCGAAGTCGTCGTCGAAGAAGCTCAGGCTCTGCCCGAGGGTATGCCGGTGCAACCGTGATAGCACCAGCGGATAGAGGTTGGGCCCCAGCGTCAGCGCGTTGATCGCCGCACCGAGCCCCATGAGCCCGGGCCTGAGCACCAGGAAGAACGCCGCCGCCGCGAGCAGCCACGGCCAGCTATCCGCAAAGAGACCCTCCGGCCCGCGCGACTGCGCCAGGTCGATCAGCCAGCCGATGACCGCCGCCGAGGCCACCTCGGTCGCGCCGACAGCGACCGAGACGGCGAGCCCCAGCCCGATCGCCGGAAGGGCGCCCTTCAGCACCCAGGCCATGAACCGCCAGAGCCGGTCCGGTGGGGGTCCGTCGGCGCGGGCGAAGGCGTCGATGAGGTCGGAGAGGAACCTCATGCGCTCGAAGCGACGTCTAACGCACGTGAAACTATAGATAACACCTTGATCTTGAGAGGATTCATAATCGCATAGATTCCCCGGTTCGCAACTGGCACGCCAGTGAGCGGGCCCCAATACTCCCGATATAGGCGCGTCGCCGCGCCTGTCACGTCGCTGCCCGGCGTGCCTACCGGGCCTGTGCGGCCTCGAGCGCGGCGCGGGCGGCGGCGTTGACCGCCACCACCAGCGGCACGTCGAACTGCGGCTGCAGCCGAATCGCCGAGGCGGAGAGCGGGCCGCCGCCCATGATGACCGCCTGAGCGCCATCCAGATCGATCGATTCCTCCACCGCCGCGGCCAGGGCGGCGTCCAGCTTGACGGGATCCTTGACCAGCTCGGTCGGGTCGCCGGGCGTGACGCGGGTGCCGCGGTACTGGGCGCCGAAGCCGAGTTCCTCGGCCTTGGCCTCGAAGGAAGCGATCAGTTCCGGGTTTGGCGTGACCGTGACGATGCCGAACTGCCGTCCATCGCGCGCCGCTTCGCGGAAGACCTCTTCGCCGATGCCGAAGACCGGCACCTGCACGCTGGCGCGTAGCTCCGCGAGGCCGGGATCGCTGAAGGCGGCGACGATGATCGCCGCGACGCGCGGATCCTTGGCGGCCTCGACTTCCGCGGCGACCACACCCGGGATCGCATTCGCCATGTCCTCGGGGGTGGTCAGAAGCGGTGGCGCAGATGCGTTGCTGAGTCCCTCGATCGTCGCGGCATCGCCGATCTCCCCGCGCGCGAGGTCGGCCATCGACTGGGTGGCGGTCTCGTTGGAGTTGGGATTGATCAGCACGATGATCGGGTTGCCATCCTGCGCCGAGGCAGCCGAGGCGAGCGTGGCGCCGAGGAGGAGCAGGACGGCGAGAGGGCGTCGGATCATGTGGTCTCTCCTGAAGCGGATGCGGCGGGGGTGTGCGAGGCAGGGTCGCACGGTGAGGAGCGCCTCACAACGGCATTCGCCCCGCCACCCGCCGTCACTCGGCCGCCTCCAGGTTGAGGAAGCCGCCGGACTGCCGGCCCCAGAGCCTTGCGTAGATTCCGCCCAGCGCGAGCAGCTCGGCGTGGCTGCCCTCCTCGACGATACGCCCCGCGTCCATCACAACGATCCGGTCCATATGCGCGATGGTGGAGAGCCGATGCGCGATGGCGATGACGGTCTTGCCCTGCATCACGCGATAGAGCGTGTCCTGGATCGCCGCTTCCACCTCCGAATCGAGCGCGCTGGTCGCCTCGTCCAGCACGAGGATCGGCGCGTTCTTCAGGATCACGCGCGCCAGCGCGATCCGCTGCCGCTGCCCGCCCGAGAGCTTGACCCCCCGCTCGCCCACGTGCGCGTCGTAGCCGGTGCGGCCCTCGGGATCGACCAGCGCCTCCACCACATCATGCACGCTCGCCCGCCTCGCCGCCTCGATCATCTCGGCATCGGATGCCGAGAGCCGCCCGTACTTGATGTTGTCGCGCACCGAGCGATGCAGCAGCGAGGTGTCCTGCCCCACCACGCCGATCGCCCGGCGCAGGCTCTCCTGCGTCACCGCGCGGATGTCCTGCCCGTCGATGCGGATTGCCCCCTCGGCCACGTCGAACATCCGGAGCGTGAGGTTGACCAGCGTGGACTTGCCGGCCCCTGACCGCCCGACGAGGCCGATCTTCTCGCCCGGTCGCACCACCAGGCTGAAGTCCTTCACCACGGCGCCCTTGTCGCCGCGCCAGTAGTCGAAACCGACCCGGTCATAGACGATCTCGCCCCGGGTCACCTTCAGCGCCACGGCGTCCGGCGCATCCACCAGCGTCAGCGGCTTGGCGATCGTCACCATGGAATCGCGGGCCGTGCCGATCTGGCGGAACACGTTGGAACCGACCTCGAGGATCCAGCCCGAGATGTTCATGATCTGCAGCACGAAGGGGATCGCCGTCGCCACCATCGCCGTCGTCATCGTCCCGGCATTCCACGCCGCAAGCGCAATCCAGGTGACGGAGCCGACCAGCAGCGCGTTCAGGAGGAAGAGCAGCGACCAGCTCCAGGTGAAGATCGCCATGAGCCGGCGGAAGACGCCGACGTGCGCCGTCACCAACTCGGCGACATAGGCGTCCTCCTCGTCGTCGACGGCGAAGGTCTTCAGCGTCTGGATGTTGGTGTAGCTGTCGACCATGCGGCCGGTCATCACGGAGCGCGCCTCGGAGACTTCCTCGGAGATGCGGTCGACGTTCGGCATCGTCCAGCGGAAGAGGAGCGCATAACCGACGAGCCAGAGCGCGATCGGCACGAGGAGCAGCGGGTCCATGCCGGCCAGCGCGATGACGGCGACGACGACGAAGACGGCGGCGTACCACACCGCGTCGATGGTGAGGTTGACGGTCATCTCGATCGCCTCGCCCGCCTGCATCACCTTGTTGCCGATGCGGCCCGCGAAGTCGTTCTGGAAGAAGGTCCAGGACTGGCGGATGACGTGCCAGTGGCTCTGCCAGCGCACGAGATCGACCAGGTTCGGCGTCACCGCGTGGTTGCGGACCAGGGCGTCAGCCACGAAGAACAGCGGCCGCAGCAGCACGACGGCGAGCATGAAGGCGAGCGTCTGCCAATGCTGGGAAAAGAGCTGCCCCGGCGGGGTGGTGGAGAGCATGCCCACGGTCCAGCCGACGAAGACGGGCAGCATGGCGTCCGCCAGCGACCCGCCGGCCACCAGCAGGAAGCGCGCGATCAGCGCACCGCGGAACTGCCGCAGGAAGTAGGCGAAGAAGGCGCGCGTCGGCGCCGGCGGCTGCCGGTCGGCGGCAAGCGCGGTCGGGGAGTAGAAGGCGTCGAAGGTCGCGGTGATGCGGTCGAGCATGGCTGTCTCACGGTCTCGGCCCGCACCTGACCCGCGTCGGGGTCAGGGTCGGTGCCGTGTCTCGGATCTCGGGGCGAGGGGCGGGGGGTGGCCTTCAAATCGTGTCATCGTGGTCTCCTGTGGCAAGGTGGCTGAAAAGGCTGGGAAAACCGGGGCTGGAACGCGGCTGGAAAGTGGCTGGAATCAGGCTTGCCATTTGGCTGGTCGGTCGGCGTCATTCGGCGGCCTTGGGGACGTCGCCGATGTCGATGAAGCCGCCGGACTGGCGGTTCCAGAAGCGGGCGTAGAGGCCGCCCTTGGCGAGAAGCTCGGCGTGGGTGCCCTCCTCGGCGATGGCGCCGTCGTCGAGGACGACGATGCGGTCCATGCGCGCGATGGTGGAGAGGCGGTGGGCGATGGCGATCACCGTCTTGCCCTGCATCACGCCGTAGAGCGTGTCCTGGATGGCGGCCTCCACTTCGCTGTCGAGCGCGCTGGTTGCCTCGTCGAGGACGAGGATCGGCGCGTCCTTGAGGATCACCCGCGCCAGCGCGATGCGCTGGCGCTGGCCGCCGGAGAGCTTGACGCCGCGCTCGCCCACGTGGGCGTCGTAGCCGGTGCGCCCGTTCATGTCGGCGAGGCCGAGGATGAAGTCATGCGCCTCGGCCCGCCGCGCGGCCTCGATCATCTCGGCCTCGGAAGCTTCGGGGCGGCCGTAGAGGATGTTGGCGCGCACCGAACGGTGCAGGAGCGAGGGATCCTGCGTGACCATGCCGATGCGGCTGCGCAGCGAGTCCTGAGCCACCGCGCGCACGTCCTGGCCGTCGATGCGGATGGCGCCGCCCTCGGTGTCGAAGAAGCGCAGGAGCAGATTGACCAGGGTGGACTTGCCCGCGCCGGAGCGGCCGACCAGCCCCACCTTCTCTCCCGGCCGGATGGTCAGCGAGACTTCCCGCAGCCCCCCGGTTCTCCGCCCGTAGTGGTGGCTGACCCGGTCGAGGACGATCTCGCCCTTGCTCAGGGCGAGTTCGCCCGCGTCCGGCGCGTCGGTCAGGCGGATCGGCTGGGTGATCGTCTCCATGCCCTCGCGGATCACGCCGAGGTTCTGGAAGAGCGAGGACAGCGACCACATGATCCAGCCGGTCATCGCGTTCAGCCGCAGCACCAGCGCCGAAGCCGCCGCCACCGTCCCGATGGTGGCCGACCCCTGCTGCCAGAGCACCAGCGCATAGCCGATGACCGCGACGATCAGGAACCCGTTGATCACCGTCAGGCCGAGGTCCATCAGCGTGATGATCCGCATCTGCGCCATGAAGGTCTTGCGCGCGTGCTCGATCGCCTCGCCGGCGTAGGCCTCCTCGGTCTTGGTGTGGGCGAAGAGCTTCACCGACTGGATGTTGGTGTAGCTGTCCACGATCCGCCCGGTGATCGCCGAGCGGGCGTCGGAGAACGCCTTCGACGCCTTGCCGACGCGCGGGATCGTCCAGGCCACCAGCCAGACATAGAGGCCGAGCCAGACGAGCAGCGGAATCCCCAAGCGAAGGTCGGTGTCGCTGAGCAGCCAGAGCGCGCCCACGAGGTAGACGGTGGCATAGACCATGGCGTCGAAGGTCTGGAACGTCGCCTCGCCCACCGCAGGGGCTGTCTGCATCATCCGGTTGGCGATCCGCCCGGCGAAGTCGCTCTGGAACCAGTCCACCGACTGGCGGAGCACATGCCGGTTGCTCCGCCAGCGCACGATGGTTCCGACGTTCGGCATCAGCGACTGGTTGATGAGCGCAGCGCTCGCGGTCTGGATGACCGGCCGCGCCAGCAGGATGAAGGCCGCCACGGCGACGAGCTCGAGCCCGTGCCGCGCCCAGAACGCGCCCGGCGGCGTGTCGCCGAGCACGTCGACCAGGCGGCCGACGTACCAGATCAGCCAGATCTCGATGACCGCCACGGCCAGGACCGCGAGCACGGTCCAGACCATCACCTTCCAGGCGGGGCGGAGGTAGTCGCGCAGGAACGGCCACAGCCGGGTGGGCGGCGTGTCGGTGGCGGCATAGGGCGCATAGGGGTCGACGAGCGACTCGAAGAAGCGAAACATGGAGGGCCTAGGGATTGGAGCGGGAAGGACGCACGAGCGATGCGGGGCCAGACGGCCCCAGTCCGGGGCCGGTCAGAGGCGGCGAAGTCTCCGGACAATTCTCATGCAGGGTCTCCTCAAGTTCCGGCGCACTGCTTACACGATCCGGGGCCCCGTGTCACCCCGTCGCGGCACGTTTTCCGGCAGCCTGCTGGACATCGCCGGCTGCGGGCAGGTAATCCGGCGCAGGGCGCGAGGGGAGGAACGGATGGCGGCAACCGTCGGCGACACGGAAAAGGCCCGGGCGGCCGGCTGGTTCGCGGAGCTGCGCGACCGGATCTGCGCCGCGTTCGAGACGCTCGAGGACGCGCAGGACCAGGGTCCGTTCGCGAGCCTGGCGCCGGGACGGTTCGTCCGGACCGAGACCCGCAGGGCGGGTGAGGCCGCCGAGGAGGCAGGGGGCGGGGTCATGTCGGTGATGCGCGACGGGCGCGTCTTCGAGAAGGTGGGAGTGAACATCTCGACCGTGCACGGCCGGCTCGGCGAGGCGGCGCAGCGGAGCCTGACCGCGCGGCGCGAGATCCCTGGTCTCACGGACGACCCGCGTTTCTGGGCCTCCGGCATCAGCCTGGTCGCGCATATGCGCTCGCCGCTGACGCCGGCGGTGCACATGAACACGCGGATGTTCTGGACCCCCGGGGCGTGGTGGTTCGGCGGCGGATCCGATCTCAACCCGATGATCGAGGATGCCGCCGACACCGCGGCCTTTCACGCCGCGCTGCAGGCGGCCTGCGACGGGCATGACGCCGGCTACTACCCGCGCTTCAAGGCCTGGGCGGACGAGTACTTCCTGATCCGCCATCGCGGAGAGACGCGCGGGGTCGGGGGCATCTTCTACGATGACCTCTGCAGCGGCGACTGGGAGGCCGACTTCGCCTTCACCCAGGACGTGGGACGCGCCTTTCTGGCCGCCTTCGTGCCGATCACCGAGCGGCACATGGCCGAGCCGTGGACCGAGAGCCAGCGCGAGATCCAGTTGGTCAAGCGGGGGCGTTATGCCGAGTTCAACCTCCTCTACGACAGGGGAACCCGCTTCGGGCTGGAGACCGGCCACAACCCGGAGGCAGTGCTGATGTCGCTGCCGCCGATCGCGAAATGGCCGTGACGTCGCAAGATTTTCGCTCGTGAAGTAGCAGACAAGACCGCAGCGCGGGCGATCTCACGCCTTGTGGCTGCGAAAGTCCTCGCTCCCCGTGTCATGCTGCGTCCGCGGATCCTCCGGTGCGCGCGTCCGGAAGGCGGCGCGGCCGATCAGGTGGGCGCCGACCGGCGCGGAGGCGATCATGAAGACGAAGACGAAGAGCGCCTCGACCACCTGCCCCCACGTCTCCGCCTCGACCATCGCCGCGAGGCAGATCAGCGCCAGCCCCAGCGTTCCAGCCTTGGTGGCGGCGTGCATGCGGGCATAGATGTCGTTCATCCGGACAATTCCGATCCCCGCCACCAGGCAGAAGAACCCCCCGGCCAGCATCAGGACGGCGGCGATCCAGTCACTCATCGGAATCCCCCGTGCTGCGGTCGATGTAGTGGGCGAAGGCCACCGTCGCGAGGAACGAGATCAACGCCAGCGCAATGCCGGCGTAGATGTAGGCGTTGACCCCGCTCACCATCTTGAAGATCACGAGGAAGACGATCAGGAGCATCGAGACGAGGTCGAGCGCAACGACCCGGTCGGCCAGCGTCGGCCCGCGCAGGAGCCGCCACGCGGCGGCGAAGAGCGCCACGATGAGGCAGAGCGTGGTGACCCCAAGGGCAAAGCCGAAAACCCCGGTCTGCACCGTCTCGATGATCATGGCCGCGTCACCCGCATCACGCGCCGCTCGATCCCCTCCTGGATGTCGGCCCGGACGTCGTCACCGGTCTCGCCCGCGAGCAGGCTGTGCACCAGCAGCGTCGAACGGTCGGAACTCACGTCCACCGTCAGCGTCCCCGGCGTGAGCGTGATGTAGTTGGCGACCATGGTGATCTCGAGGTCGGTGCGCGCCGCCTTGAGCGGCACGCTGACGAAGCGCGGCTGCGAGATGCCGCCCGGGGCGAGCACCGTCCTCGCCACCTGCAGGCTCGACACCACGAGATCACGCGAGAACGCCGTTCCGAGGACGAGCATGTTCCAGGGCCAGAGGACGTAGCTCATGGGCGCGGCCCCAGAACCGCGGCGATGTAGGGGGCCGGATCGATGATCGCCGCCCCCACCGCCATCGCTGCGTCGACGAAGGGACCGGCCTCGACGCCCACCCAGATCACGATGCCGGTCAGGACCAGGAGCGGCGCCAGCATCGCGGCGGGCACGCGGCCGGTGATCGCGTGATCGCCGTTGGGATGGGCGTCCCAGAACACCTCGGACCACACCCGCGCCATGGCGAAGAGCGTGAGGAGGCCCACCGCCAGCACGGCGAAGGTCAGGCCGTAGCGCCCGTCCTCGAGCGTCGCCCTGGCGAGGAGGAGCTTGGCCCAGAACCCGGAGAACGGCGGCACGCCGGCCAGCGACAGCGCCGGGATGAGGAAGAGGAGCGAGAACCAGGGCCGCTGCCGCCAGATGCCGCCCGAGCGCCCGAAGAGCTCCGAGCCGGTGAGGCGGCGCGCGGCGCCGGCGCCGAGAAAGAGGTTGGCCTTCACCACGACGTCCTGGAAGAGATAGAAGACGGCGCCCACCAGCGCCAGCGGCGTCGCCACGGCGAGGCCGAGGATCATGTAGCCGATCGACGAGATGATCGAAAAGCCGAGCACCCGGCGGACCCCGGTCATCGAGAGGGCGCCGAAGGCGCCGACCACCATGGTGAGGACAGCTCCCCAGAGGAGCAAGGTCTGGATCGGCGTCCCCTCCACGTCATAGACCAGCGTGAAGACCCGGATCAGCGCATAGACCCCGACCTTGGTGAGGAGCGCCGAGAAGAGCGCCGAGGTGCTGAACGACGGCGTGTGGTAGGACGCGGGCAGCCAGAAGAAGACAGGGAAGAGCGCCGCCTTCGAGGCGAAGGCGAAGATGAGGAACGCCGCCGAGGCGATGATCGGCGTCTCGGCGCCGCGGCCGATCAGCCGGCCGTGCAGGTCGGCCATGTTGAGCGCCCCCGTGGCGCCGTAGAGCAGGCCCACGCCGGAGATGAAGGCGACGGTGGCGATGAGGTTCAGGCCCACGTACTTCGTCGCGCCGTCGAGCTCGTCCTTGCCGCCGCCGACGACGAGAAGGCCGAAGGACGAGATCAGCATCACCTCGAACCAGACGTACATGTTGAAGATGTCGCCGGTCAGGAACGCGCCGCAGATGCCGGCGAGCATGGCGTGCGTCAGGGGATAGTGGCCGTTCGTTTCCTCCTCGGGCGTCACGTCGGCCAATGCGAAGACGAGGACGGCCACCGCCACCAGCCCGACGAGCACCACCATGATCGCCGAGAGGCCGTCGGCGACGAGGGTGATCCCGAAGGGCGCCGGCCAGCCGCCGGCCTGCTCGGCGAACGGTCCGTCCCGCACCACGCGGGAGAGGATGAGCGCGCCCACGGCGAGAAGCGCCAGGGCGCCGGCCAGCGATATCACCCGCTGCAGTTTCGAGCGACCGCCAGGCCAGGATGCAGAGCACGGCGGTGGAAAACGGGATGACGAGGGGCCAGAAGAGCAGCACTAGGCCTGCTCCTCGACCGGCTCGGCCACGCGCATCTCGTCCATCCGGGTGGTGCGCAGCACGTAGTACGAGCGGTAGGCCAGCGTCAGCGCGAAGACGAGAAGGCCGAAGCCGATGACGATGGCGGTCAGGATCAGCGCCTGCGGCAGCGAGTTGGCGGCGCCCGCGATGGTCTTGTCGTCCGCGGGGACGAGCGGCGGCTTGCCGAAGGTCAGCCGGCCGGCCGCGAAGATCAGCATGTTGGCGGCGTTCGAGATCATCGTCAGGCCGAAGATGTAGGGCAGCGTCTTGCCGCTCATCATCAGATAGGCGCCGGCGGCGACGAGGATGCCGGTCAGGACGGCGAGCATGATCTCCATGGCCTCAGTCCCCCCGGTCCGCTTCGGTCGCCACCACTTCCTCGAGCGCGAAGAGGATGCCGCAGACCGTGCCGAGCACCACGAGATAGACGCCGAAGTCGAAGAGCGGGATGGAGCCCAGCGGCACCCCGTGCTTCTCGCCCGCCGCATCGAGGGCGTAGAACGGCCAGACGCCCTTGAGGAAATAGCCGTACTGCAGCCCACCCCAGAGGCCCGAGACCAGCGCGCAGCCGAGGCCCACGGCGGCGATGGATTCGGGCCTGAAGCGCAGCGCTCGCCGCGCCGCCGCCAGCCCCTCGGCCTTTTCGAGCAGCGCGAAGGCGGTGGCGGCGAGGAGGCCGCCGATGAAGCCGCCGCCCGGGTCGTTGTGCCCGCGATAGAAGACGAACAGGGACAGAAGCAGGATCAGCGGCATCAGGATGCGGGTGGCGGTGGAAAGGATGAGCGACTTCATCGCGGCGCCTTTCGTCCCGCGCGCAGCGCCGCGATGGCCGCCACGCCGGCGATGACGACCACCGCGATCTCGCCCATGGTGTCGAAGCCGCGGAAGTCGACCAGGATCACGTTGACGATGTTGTGCCCGTACGCCGTGGGCACGCTCTCGGTCTCGAAGTAGCGGGTCAGGTACGGATCGAGGTCCGTCCCGAGAACCGAGAGGACCGCGAGCGTCACCCCCACGCCGAGGACGCCTGCCACCAGCGCGTTAACGGCGCGGAAGGGCACGGCGCCGGCCGGCGGCAGCCGCACCATGGCGATGGCGAGGAAGACCACCACCAGGATCTCGACGAAGAGCTGGGTCATCGCCACGTCGATGGCGCCGTAGAGCACGAAGATCATCGCGATGCCCGCGCCGACGCCGCCCAGCGCGGTGATCGCGGTCAGCCGCGAATCCGTGCGCAGGACCACGACGATCGATGCCACGATGATCGCCATGATTGCCCAGTCGATCAGCTCGGGACTGAGGACGAACTCCGGCCAGCGCGCCTCGCCTGCCAGAACCGCGCCCCACACCAGGGCCGCGAACACCACGAACGTGCGCCTGAGATAGCTCGTCATCCTTCCGTCCTGCACCACGCCCGTCACGCCCCGCGCCGTGGCCGCGAGGCCGCCCAGCGCCGCGTCGTACCAGCCCTCGGTGCGCGGCAGCGACGGCTCCGCCGCGGCGAGGCCGTCGCGGATCCGGTCGAGCAGGAGGTAGAGCAGCCCGCCCAGCGCGAAGGTCGCGAGGCTGAGCAGGAACGGCGTGCCGATCCCGTGCCAGAGGGCGAGGTGCCCCTCCATCTCCGCACCCGAGACCGCGAGCACCATGGGCGCGACCAGCGCGTCGCCGATCAGCGCGGGCGCGAGGCCGCAGAGAAGCCCGAGCGTGGCGAGGATCACCGGCCCGACCGCCAGCCCCCAGTCCGGGTCGGCCGGCCTGTCCTTCGGGCTCCGGCGCGGCGCAAAGAAGAACGGCCTGAGCGCCACCATCGCCCCGCAGGCCACCATCAGCGCGTTGGCCGCGATCGCCGCCCCCGTCACCAGAAGCGCCCAGCGCGGCGCGTGGCCGGTCGCCTCGTAGATCAGCTCCTTGCCGATGAAGCCGAAGAGCGGCGGCAGGCCGCCCATGGAGAGCGCCGCCACCATCACCACCGCCGCCGTCAACGGCATCGCCATGGCGAGCCCGGCGACCGCAGGATAGTCGCGCGAGCCCGCACCCTTCTCGATCATGCCGACGGAGAGGAAGAGGCCCGCCTTGTAGAACGCGTGCACCAGCAGGAAGGTCATCGCCGCCACGATCGCCTCGGGCGTGCCGATCCCGATCAGCATGACCATGAGGCTCAGGGCCATGACCGTGGTATAGGCGAGCATCAGCTTGAGGTCGGTCTGCCGCATCGCCCAGACCGAGGCGAGGAGCATGGTGAAGCCGCCCACCGGGACCAGCACGCCGGTCCAGAGCTCGGTCCCGCCCAGCGCGGGGGTGAGGCGTGCCAGGAGGTAGACGCCCGCCTTCACCATCGTGGCCGAGTGCAGGTAGGCGCTGACCGGTGTCGGCGCGGCCATGGCGTTGGGCAACCAGAACTGGAACGGCCACTGCGCCGACTTGGTGAAGGCCGCGAGGACCACGAGCCAGAAGATCGCCGCATAGGCCGGGCTCGCGCGGAAGAGATCGCCCGCCGCGTTCATCTCCGACAGCCGGTAGGTCCCCGCCAGGTTCCCCATCACCAGCAGCCCGGCCAGGAGCGCGAGCCCGCCCATGCCGGTGACGAGCAGCGCCTGCAGCGCCGCGGCTCGCGCCGAGGCGCGCTCGTGGTCGAAGCCGACGAGGAGCCAGGAGGTGACGGTCGTCCCCTCCCAGAAGACGAAGAGCGTGATCGCGTCGTCGGCGGTCACGAGGCCCAGCATGGCGATCGCGAAGGCGACGAGCGTGAGCAGCAGCGAGCCGAGCCGGCGGTCGGTGCGGAAATAGGTGGCGGCGTAGAGGAAGACCATCGCCCCGATGCCACAGATGAGCAGCGCGAAGGCGAGCGCCAGCCCGTCGAGCCGGAAGGCGAAGTCGATGCCGAGCGCCGGCACCCAGGGCACGACCAGTTCCGGGATCTCGCCACGCGCCACCCCCGGCACGAAGCGCGCGAACCACAGCGTCGCCGCCGCCGCCGCCAGCGCGGGGAGGAGGCGCCAGGGGCCCGCCGGGGCCGTCGTGGGGCCGAGGTTCAGCCACGCCCGCTCACACGAAGCGCGGGATCGGGCCGAGCTGTGGCGTCGCCCGGTTGGAAAGGTCGAAGGCCACCTCGTCGACGTAGCACCACCCCCAGTGCTCCGGCGGGTCGTAGCCCTCGATGATCGGGTGGCCGGTGGCGTGGAAGTGGGCGGTGGCGTGCCGGTTGGGCGAGTTGTCGCAGCAGCCCACGTGGCCGCAGGTGCGGCAGAGGCGCAGGTGCACCCACCAGTCACCGGTCTTCAGGCATTCCTCGCAGCCGCGTGCGCTCGGCGTCACGTCGCGGATCGTGGCGAGATGCGTGCATGGTCCCGTCATCGCCGTCCCCCTGGCCTCAGTCCTCGACGTCCACCTCCGGCCGGTCCGTGCCGTTGGCGATTTCCGCGTGCCAGCGGCCGCGCTCGTCTTCCCAGGTGATCCCCGCCGTCGTCCCCGGCTGCTGCTGTTCCAGCGCTGCCCGGCATGCGGCGAAATGCGCGGCTTCGCGGCTGGGGAAGGTCTCCGAAAACGTCCCGTCCACCCGGTAGGCCCAGCCGCCGTCGTGCTCGACGATGGCGTATGTCACCTTGGCCATCTCGCTCCCCATTCGACGATCCCGGGGCAATGCTGGCCCGGATCGCCGCCCCGCTCAAGCGCAATACGACCGAAGCCCGGCGGCAGGACCGTTTGCGCGATGATGCGGTCTCCGGCTGACAGGAAGTCTTCAGTACGGAAGCGGGAAGAAGCGCCGCTGCCGGCCTCGTTCCGTCTTTGTCCCGCAAGCGGTGGAAAACAGTTCGATTTTCTCGATGCACAACCCATGCACAACGGATGCACAAAGCATGCACGCGTTTTGCGCGAAGAGGGGCTCAGGCTCGATCCGCACAGAAAATATGCGGTGTGTCCCGGACGGGGCGTGGACCAGCGGAGGAGCGCCCGAATCTCTTGTGCCCGACCCTGCCTGCGGCCATGTACGGCCATGGACCGGTACACCGTCAACGTCCCACGCCTGCGTCGCGCGCTCGAGGCGCCGGCCGCCGGGTCGTCGGATTTCGACCTCAATCCGGAGTCTCCCAGGCCCGGCGCCCGGCCGCTCCGACCCGCCTCGGTGCTCGTTCCGCTTGTCGAGCGCGCCGGCCGCGTCAACCTGATCCTCACCCGCCGCGCCGCGCTGCTCAAGCACCACCCCGGACAGGTGGCCTTCCCCGGCGGCAAGCAGGAGCCGGGCGACGCGACGCCGCTCGACGCCGCCCTGCGCGAGGCGCACGAGGAGATCGCCCTCCGTCCCGACCAGGTCGAGGTGCTCGGCCGGCTCGACCTGCACGAGACGGTGACGGACTTCACGGTTGCGCCGTTCGTCGGGCTCGTCGATCCCGCCTTCCGCCCGGTCCCCGACCGCGCCGAGGTGGACGAGGTCTTCGAGGTGCCGCTCGCCTTCGCGCTCGATCCGGCCAACCTGCAGATCCACGGCCGCGTCTGGCACGGCACGCATCGCCGCTACTACGTCATCCCCTACGGCCCGCACTACATCTGGGGCGCCACGGCGCGCATGCTGAAGGCGCTGTCGGACCGGGTCCAGGGCCCGTGACGCCCGGAGCCGTGCCGCGGATCGACGCGCCCTGGCTCGCCGCCCCGGCGACGCAGGCGGTGTGCGGCGCGCTGAGCGCGGCCGGACACCAGGCCCTTCTCGTCGGCGGCTGCGTGCGCAACGCGCTCCTCGGCCGGCCGGTCGCCGACATCGACATCGCCACCGACGCGCGCCCGGAGGCTGTCGTGGAGATCGCCGGGCGGGCCGGGCTGCAAGCGGTTCCGACCGGCATCGCGCACGGCACCGTCACGATCCTGTCGGAGGGGCGGCCCTACGAGGTCACCACCTTCCGCCGCGACGTCGCCACGGACGGACGCCACGCCACCGTCGCCTTCTCCACCGAACTCGCCGAGGACGCCGCCCGGCGCGACTTCACCATGAACGCGCTCTACTGCCGGCCGGACGGCGCGGTCATCGATCCGCTCGGCGGCCTCGCCGACCTCAGGGCGGGCCGCGTGCGGTTCGTCGGCGACCCGGCGGCACGGATCGCCGAGGACTACCTGCGCATCCTGCGCTTCTTCCGCATCCACGCCTGGTACGGCGACCCGGCGGGCGGCCTCGACCCCGAGGGCCTCGCCGCCTGCGCGGCGCAGCAGGAAGGCCTCGGCCGGCTCTCGCGCGAGCGCGTCGGCGCCGAGATGGTGAAGCTCCTCGCCGCGCCCGACCCGGCTCCCGCCGTCGCCGCCATGGCGGCCACCGGCATCCTCGCGCGCGTCCTGCCCGGGGCGGACGCGCGCGCGCTCGCGCCCCTCGTCGACGCCGAGGCCGCCGCCGGCGCCGACGCGCGCTGGCAGCGCCGCGCCGTCGCCCTCGGCTGGCGACCCGACTGGGCCGACGCCCTGCGCTTCTCCCGCGCCGATGTCCGCGCCATCGAAGCCACCGCCGCGGCCCTCGCCGAAGGCGCGCCCCCCGCCGCTGCGGCCTGGCGCTTCGGCGCCGAGGCGGCGCGCGACGCCGCGCTCATTCGGGCGGCCTCGCTGGGCGCGCCGCCGCCCGCCGCGCTCGAGACGGAGATCGCCCGCGGACGCGCCGCCGTCTTCCCGCTGGCCGCAGCCGACCTCGGCCTGGAAGGCCCCGCGCTCGGCCGGGCGCTGAAGCGGCTGCAGGCGGACTGGCTCGCGTCCGACTTCACCCTCGACGCAGCCGCGCTGCTCTCCGCACGCGACTGACCGAGCGAACCCTGTGGTTCAGCTCCGCCGGTCCGGCCCTCCGCGATGTCCGAGCCCGGCGCGGATGCGGCGGACCATCAGCCAGACCAGCACCACGACCGGAATGGTCAGGAGCGCCAGCAGCGTCGGCTTCTCCAGCCCCGCCCTCTCGGCGAGCGGCGAGAAGACGCCGCCCGCCAGGTTGACGGCATAGTAGCTGATCGCCACCACCGACAGCCCCTCGACCGTCTGCTGAAGCCGTAGCTGCAATGCCGCCCGCCGGTCCATGCCCTGCAGGATCTCGACATTCTGCGCCTGGTTGTTCACGTCCACCCGGGTGCGCAGCAGGTTGGCCGCCCGCTCCGCGCGGGCCGACAATTCGGCCAGCCGCTCCTTGGCCGAGCGGCAGGTGCGCATCGCCGGGTCGAAGCGGCGGATCATGAACTCTTCGAACAACTGCCGGCCGCCGATACGCTCTTCGCGCAGCACCTTGATCCGCTGGTTCACGATGGCCTCGTAGGCCCCGGCGGCGCCGAAGCGGAAGGCGCTGGTCGAGGCGAGATGCTCGATCTCGGCCGCCATCTTCAGGAGCCGGTCCAGCGTCTCTGCCTCGTGGCCGGTCTCGGCGGCCATGCCGGCCACCACCGCGCTCAGCTCGCGGTCAATCCGGGCGACCGCGCCAGCCACCTGGCGCGCCAGCGGCAGCGTCAGCATCGCCATGCACTTGTACGTCTCGATCTCAAGCAGCCGCTGCACGATCCGCCCCAGCCGGCGCCGGCTGATCCCCGGCTGCGCCAGCACGAAGAGGCGGCCATGGCCATGCTCGTCGATGCGGAAGTCGGCGGCGATCACCGCCTCGCCGTCGACGACCCGGCTGACCGCAAGGCTCTCGAGCACGAACCACTTCGGCAGGTCGGCGTCGAGACGCGCCTCCACGTCCTCGGGATCGGCCGTATCGATCCGCACGAGGCACGATGTCACCACCCTGCCGGGCGCCTCCGCCAGCCAGTCGGCCGGAAAAAGCGAGAACATCTCCGCCGAGAACGGCTTCGGCGCGACCCCGTCGGCGAAGAGCGTGTAGGTGACGAACTCGGTGTGCAACTCCCACTTGAGGAAGCACCGCCCCACCGGGCCGTAGTAGTGGCTCGCCCCCGGCGCCGGATGCGGCGCGCCGTAGCGGTCGAGCAGCGCCTGGAGATGCGCCCGATCGGCGTCGCGGTCGCGGTCGGCCGCATTCTCCGGCTGCTTGATCGCGAGGTAGATCGCCCGGCACGGCGCCGCCAGCTCCGGGAACGGCCGCGCGTGCAGCTCGTTCACCAGCGGGTAGCGGCCGGGGTAGTCATCGAGGGCGAGCTGCGCCATGGCGGTCTCTTGCGGCTGTTACCGGGCCGAACCCTACACGCGCCGCACCGGCAAAGCATCCCCCGCCGACGGGGCAGCGGCGGCGGACTTCTTCAACCGCGCTCGGGCAGCCTGGCGACCTTGGGATCCTCCGCTCGATCTCGGCTTCCGGCGCGAAGTCGATGGCTTCCAGCCGGCGGGCTCGGCTCTGGGTGCGGTCGGCGGAGATCTTGATTTCCTCGATGTCCTTCTGCGCCTGGGTGAAGTGCCGGTCCAGGTTGCCGACCCGCGCCGCCAGCCGCTCGGCGTCCTTGTAGAGCAGCCCGAGCTCGCGGCGGATCACGTGTGCCTCCTCCCGCAGGCGCGCGTCCTTGAGCACCGCGCGCAGGGTGTGCAGCGTCGCCATGCAGGTGGTCGGCGAGACGATCCACACCCGCAGCCCGAACCCCTCGCGCACGAGGTCGCCGAAGTTGGCGTGCAGCTCGGCATAGACCGACTCGGACGGCAGGAACATCAGCGCGCCCTCGGCGGTCTCGCCCTCGATCACGTACTTCTCGGCGATCGCCCGCATGTGCGACCGCACCGCGCCGCGCATCATCCGCTGCGCCGTCAGGGTTTCCGCCGGGGTCTTGGCCGCCCGCAGCGCCTCGTAGGCCTCCAGCGGGAACTTGGCGTCGATGACCAGCGGCCCCGGCGGCTGCGGCAGGTGGATCAGGCAGTCCGCCCGCTTGCCGTTCGACAGCGTGGCCTGGAAGGTCACCGCGTCGGGCGGCAGCGCGCGGGTGACGATCTCGCGCAGCTGGATCTCGCCGAAGGCGCCGCGGGTCTGCTTGTTCGACAGGATGTCCTGCAGCCCGAGGACGTTGCCCGACAGCTTCTCGATGTTGACCTGCGCCTTGTCGATCGTCTCCAGCCGCTGCTGCAGCTCGCCGAGGCTCCGTGCCGTCCGGGTGGCGCTGGCGCCGAGGCTGTCGCCCATGGCGCGGCTGACCTCGCTCAGCCGGCTCTCCATCGCCTGCGCCAGCCGCACCTGCGCCGCCGCCTGCGCCTCGGCGACATGGGTCACCCCGCCGTGGAGCTGCTGCTGCCCGTCGTTCAGCGCCCGGACGGCGCCATCGAGATCGGCGAGGTGGCGCGCCAGCGGCTCCACCGCCCGCGCCGAGCGGGTGACGGCGCGCAACAGGACCAGGAAGAGGACGATCCCCACGGCCGCCGCCCAGAGCCGCGGGTCGTCCATCGCGATCTGGTACTGGCCTATCGCTATCATCACCGCCGCCCGAACAGCCGCTCGATATCGGTGAGCTTCAGCTCGACATAGGTCGGCCGGCCATGGTTGCACTGCCCCGAATGCGGCGTCGCCTCCATCGCCCGGAGGAGCGCGTTCATCTCGTCGGCGCGCATCTGCCGCCCCGCCCGCACCGAGCCGTGGCAGGCCATGCTGGACAGGACCGCGTCGATCCGCGACTCGAGCCCCCGCCCCTCGTCCGCCGCCAGCGCGTCGGCGACGTCGGCCAGGAGGCGCGCCCCGTCCACCGCCCCCAGCAGGCCCGGGGTCTCGCGCAGGCAGACCGCGTTGCCGCCGAACGGCTCCAGCACGAGGCCGAGCCGCGCCAGCTCCGGCGCCGCCTCGATCAGCCGCGCGCAGGCCGCGGCGTCGAGTTCGACCACCTCGGGGATGAGCAGGATCTGCCCGGCGATCCCCGCCGCCGCGCGCTCCGCCTTCAGCCGCTCGTAGACCAGCCGCTCGTGCGCCGCGTGCTGGTCGACGATGACGATCCCGTCGTTGGTCTGCGCGATGACATAGGTCTCGTGCACCTGCGCCCGGGCGACCCCGAGCGGGAAGTCGGCTGCGTCCACCTCCGGGGCCGGGGTCTCGACCCGCGCCGCCGCCCAGCCATCGCTATTCGCCGGTTCGGCGAAGCCCGGCGCAGCGGGCCGGGCCGGCGACCAGAGGGCGCGCTCCACGGCGGGCGGCAGTGGAGAGGCGGCGCGGAACGCCCCGAGCATCGCTCCGCCGGTTGTGCTGGCGCCGCGGTGCCCGGCGCCGGCCAGCGCCTGGCGCAGCGCGCCGACCACCAGCCCGCGCACCAGGCCCGGGTCGCGGAAGCGCACCTCGGCCTTGGCGGGATGCACGTTCACGTCCACCAACTCCGGATCACAGGTCAGAAAGAGTGCTGCCGCGGGGTGCCGGTCGCGGGCGAGGAGGTCGGAATAGGCGGCGCGCAGCGCGCCGAGGAGCAGCTTGTCGCGCACCGGCCGCCCGTTGACGAAAAGGTGCTGCGCCACCGCCGCCCCGCGCGAGAAGGTCGGCAAGGCCGCGAAGCCGCCGAGGTGCAGGCCGTCGCGCTCGGCGTCGATCGCCAGCGCGTTGGCGAGGAAATCGGGCCCGAGAAGCGCGCGGAGTCGTGGGCCGAGGCCGGCGAAAAGATCGCCCGGCTCCGCCTCGAGCCGCAGGATCTCGCGCGGGCCGTCCGGATCGGAGCGGTCGGTCAGGGTGAAGGCGGTGCCCGGCGCAGCCATGGCCAGCCGCCGCACCACCTCGCCAATCGCCTGCGCTTCCGCCCGATCGGCGCGCAGGAACTTCAGCCGCGCCGGGGTGGCGGTGAAAAGCCCTTCGAGCTCCACCACCGTCCCGCGCGCCAGCGCCGCCGGCCGCAGCGCAGACGCCGCTCCGCCGCGCACCGTGATGCTCGCCGCCTCCGCGGCGCCGGCGGCGCGCGAGGTAACCGTCAGCCGCCCCACCGCCCCGAGCGAGGGCAGCGCCTCGCCCCGGAAGCCGAAGGTCAGGATGTGGGTAAGGTCGGTGCCGTCGATCTTCGAGGTGGCGTGCCGGTCGAGCGCCAGCGCCAGCTCGCCCGCCGGGATGCCGTGGCCGTCGTCCTCGACCCGGATCAGCCGCTTGCCGCCATCGGCATAGGCCACGCCGATCCGCCGCGCCCCCGCGTCCAGCGCGTTCTCGACCAGCTCCTTCACCGCCGAGGCCGGCCGCTCCACCACCTCGCCCGCGGCGATACGATTCGCCGCCGCGGCATCGAGCTGGCGGATCGGGCGGCAGGAGGACACGATCTTGGGGCTCTCGACGTTCATACCCCAAGGTTTAGCAAAGGCGCCGGCAGCCCGCCACTGGTAAATGGTTAATTGGCCGCCTCGACGCCCGCCGGGCGCCCTACCACGACGAAGGTCAGCGCGTCCGGCTGGAGCAGCCGCCCAGCGATGCGCTGCACGTCCTCCACCGTGACTGCCTCCACCAAGGCGTTCCGCCGATTGACGTAGTCGGGGTCGAGCCCGGCGACCTGGAGGCCGAGAAGTTGCCCCGCGATTCGTCCGTTGCCGTCGAAGCGCAAGGGGTACGCCCCGGTCAGATAGCGCTTGGCGGCGTCGAGCTCCTCGGGCGTCACACCCTCCTCGGCCATCCTTCGCCACTCCGCCCGCACGATGGCCAGCGCTTCGCCCACCCGCGCGTTGGCGCTGGAGAATCGCCCCGTGTAGAGCCAGCCGAAGTCGTCGGGCTGGAAACCGGTGCTGACGCCGTAGCTCAAGCCCCTTTTCTCGCGCACCTCCACCGTCAGTCGCGAGCTGAATCCGCCACCGCCCAGCAGGTGGTCCATCACCGTGGCGGCGATGAAGTCGGGGTCGTCCCGAGCGATGCCGCCGTGACCGAAGACGACCACCGACTGTGGAATATCGAGATCGACCACAGTGAGCGTCCCGGGAGCCTCGGCCGTGGCGACCGGCGGCAGTGGCGGCCCGGTCTCCGGCAACGCGCCAAACAGCCGGTCGAGAAGTGGCCCCAGTTCGTCAGCAGTGATGTCGCCGACGACCGCGACCCGAAGCCGGTCGCGGACCAATGTCGCCCTGTGCGCCGCACGGACAGCCGCTGCATCGAGCGTGGCCAGGCTCTCCGGCGTGCCCCCGGTCGGCTGGGCATAGGGATGTCCGGCGAAGGCCTGCGCCTGGAACGCGCGCCGGGCGATTGCGCCGGGGTCCGTCTCGGCCGCGCGCGCCGAGGAGATCATCTGCCCGCGCACCCGCCCCAGCGCCTCGGGGTCGAACCGCGGTTCGATCAGCGCGCTGCGCATCAGCTCCAGGGTCGCCTCCCGGTTCTCGGTCAGCATCTGCGCGGTCACGTCGACCGAATCGCGCCCGGCCCGGAAGCTCAGCCGCGCCGCCAGCTCCTCCCGCGCCTCGGCGAAGCCCGTGGCGTCGAGATCGCCCGCGCCGTCGTCGAGGAGCGCGGCCATCAGGCTCGCCGCCCCGGCCTGCCCGGGTGCGTCCAGCGCCGCCCCGCCCTGGAAACTCGCCTCGATGTTGAGCATCGGCAGCGAATGCTCCTCATACAGCCATGCCGTGATGCCTCCCGGGGAGGTGACCGGAACGATGGCGATCTCCGCCCGCGCCGGCAGCGCAAGCGTGGCGGCCAGAAGCACCCCCGCGGCGCGATTGATCACGGCGCCGCCTCCTGATCGGGGGCCGTCAGCCAGCCGGTCACCGACGCCTCGGGGCGAAAGGTCGCCGCCGCGGCAGCCTGAACGTCCGCCGGCGTCACGGCCTGAAGGAGCCGGGGCCAGTCCGCCACGTCTTCAAGCGTCAACCCGGTGGCGAGCGCCGCGCCCACCCGGCGCGCGCGCCCCTGCTGGCGGTCGAGGTCATAGATCTCGGCCGCCAGCATCCGCGTCTGGATGCGTGCGAGCTGCGCCGGATCCGGTCCCTCGGCCAGGAAGTCTGCGATCAGCGCGTCGAGCCGCGCTTCGGCCTCGTCGAGGCGCACCCCGGGCTTCGGCGCCACATAGAAGCTGAAGCTCTGCGGGTCGACGCCGATGCCGGAATAGTCCGCCCCGGAATCGAGCGCGACACCGTCGCCGAGCTCGAGCCCACGCGCCATGACGGAGGTGACCCCCGACCCGCCCAAGCAGCTCCGCCAGCACGGTCAGCGCCGCGGCTTCCGCTTGATCGCCGGGCTTGCGCTGCGTCGCCGGATAGAGGCGGGCCACGTAGGGCTCGCGTACCCGCGCGTCCTCCATCACGATCCGCCGCGCCGCCACCGGCGGCGGTTCCTGCGGCCGGATGCGCGGCGCAATCGCCGCCGGCGGGATCGGTCCGAAATGCGCCTCGGCGAGCCTTTGCACCTCGTCCGGGTCCACGTCCCCCGCGACCACCAGGACGGCGTTGTTCGGGGCGTAGTGCGCGCGGTAGAAGGCCATCGCCGCCTCGCGGCCGAGACCGGCCACTTCGTGCTCCCAGCCGATCACCGGATGCCGATAGGGATGGTTGACGTAGAGCGCCGCCTCGAGCGCCTCGCCGAACAGGCCGTCCGGCGTATTCCCCACCCGCTGCCTGCGCTCCTCGAGCACGACGTCGCGCTCGGACAGCACCGCACCCTCTCCGGGATCGAGGTTGACCATGCGGTCGGCCTCCATCCCCATGACCAGATCCAGCCGGTCGGCGGCGATGCGCTGGTGATAGGCGGTATAGTCCGGGGTGGTGAAGGCGTTGTCCTCGCCGCCGTTCGCCGCGACCACCCGGCTGAACGCGCCGTCGGCCAGCCGGTCGGTGCCCTTGAACATCAGGTGCTCGAGGAAATGCGCGATGCCCGACTGCCCCGGCGGCTCGTCGGCGGAGCCCACCTTGTACCAGACCATATGCGTCACCACCGGCGCGCGGTGGTCCTCGATCACCACGCCGACGAGCCCGTTGGGCAGCGTGAAGCTCGTCGTCGCCGCCTCGGGCGCCGCCGCCCGGACGGCCGCCGGGGCCAGCGCGAGGAAAAGGGCTACGCCCGGCAGGGTCGCACGCATGGCCTGAGGTTCTCCCAAGGATTGAGCGGCCATCCTACCGCCCCACGCCCCCGGCGCAACCGAGGGGCACGCAGGCGTGATCGGGCTACTGCTCGAGCGCTGCGGGCGGCGCCGCCGGCACCCGCCGACCCTGGGCGCGCTGGTACTCGAAGGCGTCGGGCGCATCGAGCACCATCGGGCGGTAGATCAGCGCCTCGCGGTCGGTGCTGAACCATCGCTCCAGCAGCCGCCCGCGATGGGTCTGCCGCCAGACCACGTCCTCCTGGGCGAGCTGGGTGCGAACCGCCGGGTCGCGCGGGCCTGCCGCAGCGACAAGCGCCGTGCCGCCCGATCCCACCGGCCCGGGCCGTCCGGTCAGCCCGACGACCGCCTCGGCGTGCGGACGGACATCAACCCGGTTGAGTGTGCCGGGCGTCGGTGGCGGCAGGGCGGCAAAGTTCTCCGGCATCTCCAGCGGGCGCGTGGGAAGGACCATGAACTCGTCCGGCGTGCGTGCGACACCGGCCGAGCGCAGGCCGCCGGCGAGCCCGCCCTCGCATCCGCCGAGTGCCAAGGGGGCCAGCACCAGTGCCGTCCACGCGAATGCCCGTCCTGCCCGCATCATCCTCTTCCGGCGTGCCGCGACCCGTCTCTACCGTACTCGGCCGCGTCCGTCACGTCCTGTTGCGCCGAAGGCCACCAGCAGCGCCGCGCCGCCGAAGATCGCCGCGTCCGCCACGTTGAACGCAAACGGATTGCGGATGCCGCAGCAGCTCATGTTGATGAAGTCCGCCACCGCACCCCAGCGAACCCGGTCCCAGACGTTGCCGATCGCCCCGCCGATGATCAGGCCGACCCCCAGCGCCTGCACCCAGCCGCCCTTGCGCACCCAGACCGCCAGCGCCACGACGATCCCGAGCGCGAGCGCCACCAGCACCCACCGCCCCGCCGCCCCGAAGTCGAAGAGGCCGAAGTTGATCCCCTCGTTCCAGGCCATGGTCAGGTTGAACCACGGGTCGATGACCGGGATGTAGAGCCGGTTGCGCAGGTCGAGAACCTCGACCACGTAGATCTTGCTGATCCGGTCGAGCGCCACGACGATGGCCGCGACCAGAAGGGCGCGGCCGAGGGTTCCGCTGCGTTTTCCGGCGGGCATTGCGAGGCTCCGGACGAAGGACGCCGTCCCTTAGCGGTCCCGCCCGATCCCTACAAGCTCAGGCGGCCGCGAGTTGCCCCCGCACCAGCTTCTCGTAATCGCCCGCGATGGCACGCGTGAGCGCGCCCACCTCGAAGCTGAACTCGCCGATCGAGCCTACCGGGGTGACCTCGGCGGCGGTCCCGGTCAGCCAGCACTGCTGGAAGTCGGCCATCTCGTGCGGCTCGATGTGACGTTCGATCACGCGGACGCCCTTCTCCTTCAGCATCTGCAGCACCGTCTGGCGGGTGATGCCGTTGAGGAAGCAGTCGGGCTCCGGCGTATGCACCTCGCCGTCCTTGACGAAGAAGACGTTGGCGCCGGTCGCCTCGGCGACAAAGCCGCGATGGTCCATCATGATCGCGTCCGAGCAGCCCTTGGCCTCGGCCGCGTGCTTGGACATGGTGCAGATCATGTAGAGCCCGCTCGCCTTGGCGAAGCAGGGAATGGTCTCCGGGCTCGGGCGCTTCCAGGTCGAGATGTCGAGCTTGGCGCCCTTCATCTTCGCGTCGCCGTAGTAGGCGCCCCACTCCCAGACCGCGATGGCGAGATGCACCGGGTTGCGGGCGCTCGCGACGCCCATGTCCGGACCAGAGCCGCGCCAGATCACCGGCCGGACGTATCCGTCGGAGAGCCCGCTCTTGGCCAGCGTCGCCACCTTCGCAGCCTCGATCTCGTCGGCCGTGTAGGGATGCGGGATGTCGAGATAGTCGCAGGACTTGAGCAGCCGTTCGGTGTGCTGGCGGCTCTTGAAGATCTCGCCGTTGTAGGCGCGCTCACCCTCGAAGACCGAGCTCGCGTAGTGCAGCGCATGGGTCAGGATGTGCACCTTGGCCTCGCGCCACGGCACGAAGGCGCCATCCAGCCAGATAACTCCGTCGCGGTCGTCGTATGCGCCAGCCATGGCCGCTCCCCACCTGTTTTTGCGATGTTGCGCTGGATTCGCCGCTTGCGACCATTTGTTGCGCCTGTTGCGGCAGGGGCTAGCATTTGAGGCTTGGAATGTCAACATGCCTGACATAAACTGTGACTGCAGTGAGTTTCGGGTGAAGGCTCCGGGAGGACCGATGGGCGGCGGCTATTCGACCAATCCGACCCGGAGCGAGCAGCTCCTGTTCCTGACCGACGACCAGCTCCGCCAGGGCATCGAGTTGATGTTCTTCGCCTACCGCGGCTTCACCGCCGACCCCGACCGCATCCTCGAGGCCCGCGGCTACGGCCGGGCCCATCACCGGGCGATCCACTTCATCAACCGCCGCCCCGGGTTGACGGTGAACGAGCTCCTCGACTTCCTGGGCGTCACCAAGCAGAGCCTCAACCGCGTGCTGCGCCAACTCGTCGTCGATGGCCTGGTCGAGAGCCGGGTCGGGCTCGAGGACCGCCGGCACCGGAACCTCCACCTGACCGCGGCCGGCCGCGCCCTCGAGCAGGAGCTTTCCTCGGCGCAGCGGCGGCGGATGCGCGCGGCCTTCTCCGTCGCCGGCCCCGAGGCGGTGCACGGCTTCCGCAAGGTCCTCGAGCAGATGATCGACATCGACCTGCGCGACCAGGTCGCCGGCTGGCTCGAGACCGGCCGGTGATGACCGAGGGGGCGCAGCCCCATGTCCTCGTCGTCGACGACGACGCGCGGCTCCGGTCGCTGCTGCAGAAGTTCCTCGCCCGGAGCGGCTTCATGGTGACGGCGGCGCGCGATGCTGCCCACGCGCGCCGGCTGCTGGAGGGGCTGGAGTTCGACCTCATCGTCCTCGACGTGATGATGCCCGGAGAGGATGGCCTGCAGCTCACCGCCTCCCTGCGCGAGACCATGACGACGCCGATCCTGCTCCTGACCGCCCGCGGAGACGCCGACGACCGCATCCTTGGCCTCGAGGCCGGGGCCGACGACTACCTGCCCAAGCCTTTCGAGCCGCGCGAGCTTCTCCTGCGCATCAACGCCATCCTGCGCCGCGTGCCGAAGCCCGTGCCCCGCAGCGAACCGCCCAGGACGCTGCACCTCGGCGAGGTGCGCTACGACCTCGGTCGGGGCGAGCTCTGGCGCGGGCGGGACCTCATCCGCCTCACCGCCACCGAATCGATGCTGATGCGCATCTTCGCCGCCCGCGCCCACGAGCCGGTCACCCGCCAGGAGCTGGTCGAGGACCTCGGCGGCGGCATCGCCGAGGCGCAGGAGCGCGCCGTCGACGTGCAGATCACCCGCCTCCGCCGCAAGATCGAGGAAGACCCCAAGGCCCCGCGCTACCTGCAGACCGTGCGCGGCTCCGGCTACATGCTGGCCCCGGATTGAACCGTCCCAGAGATCCCTGGAATCGACCCCTGCCTTAGGAGAGCATCCGTGACCGAGACCTGGAAGCGCGTTGACGCCTACCTCGCCGAAAAGCTGCTCCCGGCTGACGCCGCCCTCGACGCGGCGCTGGCGGCCAACGCGGCCGAGGGCCTGCCGGCGATCGATGTCTCGCCGCTGCAGGGCAAGTTCCTCAACCTCCTCGCCCAGATCGCCGGCGCCCGGCGCATCCTCGAGATCGGCACGCTCGGGGGCTATTCGACGATCTGGCTTGCCCGCGCCCTCCCCGAGGACGGCCGGCTCGTCAGCCTCGAGGCCGAGCCCCGCCATGCCGAGGTCGCCCGGGCCAACATCGCCCGCGCCGGCCTGGCCGACCGGGTGGAGGTCCTGATCGGGCCGGCGCTCGACAGTCTGCCCAAGCTCGAAGGGCCGTTCGACCTCGTCTTCATCGACGCCGACAAGCGGAGCAACCCCGACTACCTGCGCTGGGCGCTCAGGCTTGCGCGCCCCGGCACGGTCATCGTCTGCGACAACGTGATCCGCGACGGCCGCATCGCCGACGCAGACAGCCGCGATCCGGGAGTCGTCGGCACCCGGGACTTCTTCGACGTTCTCGCGTCGGAGCCGCGGCTGAGCGGAACCGCCGTGCAGACCGTCGGCGCCAAGGGCTGGGACGGGTTCGCCATCGCTGTCGTCACGGGTTAACCAAGTTTTGGGCCGTCACTTGACCTCGCGGGCACGCGTGCCCGCCGGCTCCTCCGGCAGGGGGATGAACTCCGCCTCGTCCCCCGGGGGCAGCTGGAAACGGCCGTGCTCCCAGTCGCCGGCGCGCCAGGCCTCCTTGGCGGCCTCGATCCGCTCGTTCGACGAGGCGACGAAGTTCCACCAGATGTAGCGCGGTCCGCCGAGGGTCTCGCCGCCGAGCAGCATCAGTCGCGCCCCGCCGGGGCCGGCGGTCACGTGCAGCCGGTCGCCCGGGCGGAACACCATCATCTGCGCCGCGGTATAGTCCTCGCCGCCGACGGTGATGCTGCCGGAGACGATGTAGAGCCCGCGATCCTCGTGCCCGTCCGGCAGCGGCACCCGCGCTCCCGGCTGCAGCTCCACGTCGGCATAGAACATCTCGCTGAACACCTTCACCGGCGCCCGCTCGCCCCAGGCGGTCCCGAGGATCAGCCGCGCCGTGACGCCTTCGGCCTCGATCACCGGCAGCGCCTCCTTGGCCGCGTGCTCGAACCCGGCCGGGTCGTCCTCCGCGCCCTCGGGCAGCGCCACCCAGGTCTGGATGCCGAAAAGGGCGTGCGGATGCCGCCGCGTCGCCTCGCTCGTCCGCTCGGAATGAGTGACGCCGCGCCCGGCCACCATCCAGTTGACCGCGCCGGGATGGATCATCTGGTCGGTCCCGAGGCTGTCGCGATGGTGGAACTCGCCCCGGAAGAGATAGGTGACGGTCGCGAGACCGATGTGCGGGTGCGGCCGCACGTCCACGCCCTGGCCGGTCAGGAACTCGGCCGGCCCGGCCTGGTCGAAGAAGATGAACGGCCCGACCATCTGCCGCTTCGGCGCCGGCAGGGCGCGGCGGACCTCGAAGCCGCCGAGGTCGCGTGCGCGCGGCACGATCAGTGTCTCGATGGCGTCGACGGCGTCGCCGGTCGGGCAGGTCGGGTCGAGGGAGGGATTCCAGCTCATGCGGGGGCGCTCCGTTGTTGCAGCAAGTCGGCCCATTCGGGATGGCGGCGGAACTGCGACGCCGCGAACGGACACAGCGGAAGCACCTTCTTGCCGGCGGCGCGGAAATCCGCCGCCGCGCGCGCCACCAGTGCCTGCCCGACGCCCTGGCCGCGGAACGCCGCCGGCACGCCGGTGTGGTCGATGATCACGAGCTTATCGCCGGCCTTGGAGAAGGTCAGCTCCGCCTCGTTTCCGCCCGAGCGATAGACGTAGCGGCCCTTGCTGGCGGTCTCTTCCAGCGAGATTGCGGTGGGTTCGACGCTCATCTGGCGCCCTCCTTGCCGTCGCTGGCGGACAGGAACTCGGCGACGGCATGGATCTCCGAGCGATCGATCTCGTGGCCGCCGTCGTGCCAGTGCGTTGTCACCGGTGCGCCTTGCCTGACGAACCAATCCTCCAGCGCCCGCGTTGCGGCCGGCGGGCAGATCGGGTCGCGCTCGCCGGCGGTGATCAGCACCCGAGTCGTGACCGGGGCCGGGTCCGGCGTCCAGGGGATCAGCGGATGCATCAGTACCGCGTCGTCGAAGAACTTCGGGCGCTGGAAGATCACGCTCGCCAGGATATTGGCGCCGTTGGAGTAACCAAGGCCCAGCACGCGCGATGGCTTGGCCATGGCGGCATGCGCCTCGACGAAGCCGATCATTGCAGCGGTCCGCGCTGCGAGATCCTCCATGTCGTAGAGCCCCTCGCCGCGTCGGCGGAAGAAGCGCAGCGCACCGTGTTCGCTCACGTCGCCGCGTGGCGCGACGATGGCGGCGCCGGGCATCAACTCGCGCACGAGCGGCACGAACTGCGTCTCGGTGCCGCCGGTGCCATGGAACACGAATACCAGCGGCTTGCCCTCGGCGCGGCCCTCCGCGTGATAGGCGTAGGACTCCGTCGCGGCGCTCATGCCAGCGGCTCCAGGTGCTCTTCCAGATAGCCACGCAGGTGCGCGTGCTGCTTCGGCAGCTTCAGCGCCTCGCCGAGATGTTCCGTGTCCTCGTCCCGGTCGAAGCCGGGCTCGTTGGTGGCGACCTCGAAGAGAACACCGCCCGGCGTGCGGAAGTAGATCGACCAGAAATAGTCGCGGTCGATCACCGGGGTCACCTGGTAGCCGGTGTCGACAAGCCCCTGGCGTACTTCGAGCTGCGCCGCCCGGTCGGGCACGGCGAAGGCGATGTGGTGCACCGAGCCTGCCCCGAGTCCCGCGCGCGGCGCGCCGGGCAGCGTCTCGAGGTCGATCACATCGGCGCCGTTGCCGCCCTCGCGGAGGTAGCGGGCAGTGTCACCCGACTTCTCCGCCAGCTGATAGCCCATGTAGCGCAGGAGCTCGGCGGTCGCGCCCTCGTCACGCAGGCGCAGGGACGCGCCATGGAAGCCACGGATCGCTGCCTCCGCGCCGACCCCGCCACCGGTCCAGGGGGCGCGTGGGTCGTCCGCCTCGACCAGGGCCAACTCGTCGCCGTCGGGGCCGGTGAAGCTCAGCCGCTTCGCGCCGAAGCTTTCGTCCTCGGCGAGGCTCGAGACGCCCTGCGCCGCGAGCCGCTCGCGCCAGAACGGCAGAGACCCCTTCGGCACCGCGAAGACCGTCTGCCCGACCTCGCCCGCGCCCTTGTTCCGGCGCGACATGTCGGGGAAGGGGAAGTAGGTCATCACCGACCCCGGAGTGCCGAGCTCGTCGCCGTAGTAGAGGTGGTAGACGTCGGGGGCGTCGAAGTTCACCGTCTTTTTGACCCGGCGCAGGCCGAGCGTGTCGGTGAAGAAGGCGTTGTTGGCCCGTGCGTCCGACGCCATCGACGTGACATGGTGCAGGCCTTGGATCTGGTTCAGCATGGGAAGCCCTTCCTTTCGGTTGTCGCATAGATAGGCCGGAAAGGACCGCGGCCAAAGTGGCGGCCACTGGCAATGGATTGTTGCCTTAATCGCAACAAAGCCGCCGCTAGGCAGTAACGCCACCTTAAGCTTTGCCCCGCAGGGTGGGTCCGCGTCGCGCTGGTCGGAGTGACGGGATGGCAGCCGGGTATCTGGAGTGTGTTCTGGCGGGTCTCGTTCCGCTGCTTTGGGCTGTTGTGTGCCAGGCCCGGTCAGCCGCGAGGCGTCCGGTCCTGGTGCGCGTCATCCGCTCCGGGGCCAGCGCGGCGCGCCCCCGCACGCGGACAGTCCAGGATCAGGCGGGGAAAGAGCTCTCCTTCGGCGCCGCCGCCGATCCGCGTGCGAGCAGGGAATAGACCGCGCGCGAGGTGATCTTGCCAACCGTCGCGCCATCCTTCACCACCCACACCGGTTCCGGTGAGGTCGCGAAGAACGGCAGCGCATCCTTGAGCGGCGCGTCGGGCGGCAGCGCCCGAGTCGCCACCGCCGGGCCCTGGTCCGCCGCCATCGCGTCGGTCGCGGTCAGCACGCTGAGCGGGTTGAGGTGCGCGACGAAGTCCGCGACGTAGCCGTTGGCCGGCTTCAGCACGATGTCCTCCGGCCGCCCGGTCTGCACGATGCGGCCGCCCTCCATGATGGTGATGGTGTTGCCGAGCTTCACCGCCTCCTCCAGGTCGTGGCTGACAAACACGATCGTGCAGTGAAGCTTGGACTGGAGCTGCAGCAGTTCGTCCTGCAGGCGGTTGCGGATCAGCGGGTCGAGCGCCGAGAAGGGCTCGTCCATGAGCAGAATCTCCGCGTCGGTCGCGAAGGCGCGGGCGAGCCCGACCCGCTGCTGCATGCCGCCGGAAAGCTCTGAAACCTTCTTCTCCGCCCAGTCCTGCAGGTTGACCGTCGCCAGCACCTCGCGGGCCTTGGCGAGCCGCTTCTCCTTCGGCTCGCCGGCAAGCTCGAGGCCGAGGGCGACGTTCTCCACGACGCTTCGCCAAGGCAAGAGCGCGAATTGCTGGAACACCATGGAGACCGCCCCGCGGCGCAGCGCCCGGAGGCTCTCGGGGCCGCAGGTGACCACGTCGACGGACTCTCCGCCCGGCCCCCGCACCATGACCCGTCCACGCGCGACCGGGTTGAGGCCGTTGACGGCACGAAGCAGCGTGGACTTGCCGGAGCCGGAGAGCCCCATGAGGACGGAGATCTCGCCGCGGTTCACCGTGAGCGAGCAGTCGTGCACGCCGAGGATCTGCCCCGTCGCCTTCTGGATCTCCGAGCGGGTCTGGCCCTGGTCCATGAGCGGCAACGCGCGCTCCGGGGAGCCGCCAAAGACGATGGAGACGCTGGTCGAACTCGATCATCGCGGTCATCGCTAGTCTCCTCTCCGGAAGACGCGGTCGAGCAGGATCGCGACCACAACGATCACCAGGCCGGCCTCGAAGCCAAGGGCGGTGTTGACGGTGTTGAGCGCGCGCACCACCGGCACGCCGAGACCGTCAGCGCCGACCAGCGCCGCGATCACCACCATGGAGAGCGAGAGCATGATGGTCTGGGTGAGGCCCGCCATGATCTGCGGCATCGCCCAGGGCAGCTCCACCTTGCGCAGGAGCTGGCCCGGGGTGGCGCCGAAGGCGAGGCCGGCCTCCTTCAGTTCCTTGGGCGTGGTGGTGATGCCGAGATGGGTCAGACGGATCGGCGCCGGGATGACGAAGATGGCGGTGGCGATCAGGCCAGGGACCATGCCGATGCCGAAGAAGACGATGGCGGGGATGAGATACACGAAGGTCGGCAGCGTCTGCATCAGGTCGAGGACGGGGCGCAGCGCGGCATAGAGCTTCGGGCGGTGGGCGGTGGCGATGCCGATGGGCACACCCACGCCCATGCACACGACCACCGCCGAGAGGACGAGGGTGAGCGTCTCGGTCGTCTCCTCCCAGTAGCCCTGGTTGATGATGAAAAGAAAACCCAGGACAACCAGCGCCACGATCCACCAGGAGCGCTGGAGGATCCAGGCAAGGATCGGCGAATGCGCACACGATTGCCAGTGGATGCGGGGTCTGCAGCGCCCAGAGGATTGCGGCGATCAGCGCCTCGACGACGGCGGCGAGGCCGTCGAAGAACCAGGCGCCGTGCGCGGTGAGCCAGTCCACGCCGTCGCCGGCCCATTGCCCGACCGGGATCTTGCTTGCGGTGATCCAGTCCATCGGCGCCGCGACCCCCCGCCCCTATCAGACGCCGAGCGCGTCGCGCACCGCGGCAAGCCCATCCCCGCCGTCGCGGGTGGTGACCCCCGCAAGCCATCCGTCCAGGACCTCGGGATTGGCCTTCAACCAGTCGGCAGCGGCGTCGTCGGGATCCTCGCCGTCGTCGAGGATCTTGCCCATGATCGTGTTCTCCATGGCCAAGGTGAACTCGAGGTTGGTGAGGAACTGGCCGACATTGGGGCACTCGGTGACATAGCCGGCGCGGGTATTGGTATAGACGGTGGCGCCGCCGAAGTCCGGGCCGAAGAATTCGTCGCCGCCGGTCAGATAGGTCATCTGGATATTGGCGTTCATCGGGTGCGGCTCCCAGCCGAGGAAGACGATTTCCTCGCCGGTGCGTTCGGCGCGCTTGGCCTCGGCCAGCATCGCCTGCTCGGAGCTTTCCTTCAGATCGAACGTGCCGAGGCCGAAGGCGTCCTTCTCGATCATGTCGAGGATCAACCGGTTGCCGTCGTTGCCGGGCTCGATTCCGTAGATGGTGTTGTCGAGCTGGTCGCCGAACTTGGCGATGTCGGCGAAGTCCTTCAGCCCCGCGTCGGCCAGGCTGGTCGATACCGCGAGGGTGTATTTCGCGCCGGTGAGGTTCGGGCGCAGCACCTCGACGGAGCCGTCGTCGCGGTGCGGGGCGAGGTCGGCTTCCATGCTTGGCATCCAGTTGCCGAGGAAGACGTCGATATCGCCCTTCGAAAGCCCCGCATAGGTGACAGGCACCGAAAGGATGCTGACATCGGTCTCGTAACCGAGGGCGCGGAGCACTGTCCCGGCGACGGCCGTGGTGGCGGTGATGTCGGTCCAGCCGACGTCGGAGAAGTGAACTTCGGCGCAGCTTTCGGGTTCGGTGGCGAATGCTGGGCCGCCGGCGATGGCCGCGGCGAGTGCCGCGGCGGCCAAGGGAAATTTCATCGTCGTTTACCTCATCTGTTGGTTTTCCAAGGATGCTTGCGCCCCCGGTTCTCGCGCAGCGTCGCTCGAAAGCATTGACCGTTGCAAGGGAAACTCATATTGATTGATCAGTCAATCAGTTCATGAGGATGCGGTGCCGAGGACGCTCATGGCGGAAACGCGGCGCCGGGCGCTGATCGGCGCTGCCCTGCAGGAGATTTCCGATCACGGCTCGATCGAGGTAACCGTGGCGCAGATCGCGCATCGGGCCGGCGTGTCCCCGGCGCTGGCGCACCACTATTTCGGCGCCAAGGACGACCTGATCCTCGCCACGATGCGCCATCTTCTGTCCGAGTTCCGCGTTGTCATCGTGGCCGGTCTCGCCGGCGCGGACGGTCCGCGCTCGCGGCTTTCGGCGATCATCCGCGGCAGTTTCGGCCCTGAGCAGTTTCATCGGGCGACGATCAGCGCATGGCTCACTTTCTACGCCTGGGCGCTGAGTTCGCCCGGGGCGGCGCGGCTGCGCGGGGTTTATCAGCGCCGGCTGCACAGCAACCTGACCCATGCGCTGAAGCGGCTCGTCCCCGCCGCCGAGGCGGTGCGGGTCGCCGAGGGGTTGGGCGCGCTGATCGACGGGGTATATCTTCGCGAGGCGCTGCGCGACCGCCCGACCGTTCCCGACGCCGCGATCGCGGCCGTCGAGGACTACCTCGACCGCGAGCTTGCCCACCTGCGGAGCGAGGTATGATCCCGGACTGCGGGGGCGCCACGACCTCGAGCCACAGCCCTTGCGACACCATTCGGGTCGAAGGCGCCTGATGGAGGCGGACTTCGTCATCGTGGGCTCCGGTTCGGCCGGCTCGGCGCTGGCCTACCGCCTCGGCGAGGCGGGGCATTCGGTTCTGGTCCTGGAGTATGGCGGGACGGACTGGGGGCCGTTCATCCAGATGCCGGCCGCGCTCTCCTATCCGATGAACATGCGCCGCTACGACTGGGGCTTCGTCACCGCTCCGGAACCGCACCTGGGCGGGCGGCGCCTGGCCTGTCCGCGCGGCAAGGTGCTGGGCGGGTCGTCCTCGATCAACGGCATGGTCTACGTGCGTGGCCATCCCCTCGACTTCGATACCTGGGCCGAGATGGGCGCCGATGGCTGGGGCTGGGCCGACGTGATGCCCTACTTCCAGCGGATGGAGACCTGGCACGGGCCGGAGCCCTCGCCGTGGCGCGGTCACGACGGGCCGCTCCACGTGACGCGCGGGCCGCGGCGGAACCCGCTCTACGACGCCTTCGTCGAGGCCGGGGTGGAGGCCGGCTTCGAGCGGAGCGAGGATTGCAACGGCGAGAAGCAGGAGGGTTTCGGGCCCATCGACCAGACCGTCTGGCGCGGGCGCCGGTGGTCGGCTGCCAACGCCTATCTCCGGCCGGCGCTGGCCGGCGGCCGGGTGGCGGTGCTGCGCTGCCTCGCCGAGGGGGTAGAGATCCGCGACGGGCGCGCTGTCGGCGTCAGGATCGCGCGGGGCGAGCGGCGCGAGACGGTGACGGCGCGGCGGGAGGTGATCCTCGCGGCCTCGGCCATCAACACCCCGAAGCTCCTGATGCTGTCGGGGATCGGGCCGGGCGCGCACCTTGCCGAGCACGGCATCGAGGTCCTGGCGGACCGGGCGGGCGTGGGGGCTAATCTGCAGGATCACCTGGAGCTTTATGTCCAGATGCGGAGCCGGACGCCGGTGACGCTCTACCGCCATTACAACTGGCCGGCCCGGATTGCGATCGGGACGCAGTGGCTGCTGCTCAAGTCCGGGTTGGGCGCATCGAACCAGTTCGAGGCGGCGGCCTTCGTGCGGAGCGCCGCCGGGGTCGAGTATCCCGACATCCAGTATCACTTCCTGCCGCTCGCGGTGCGCTACGACGGGAAGGCGGCGGTGCGCGGGCATGGGTTCCAGGCGCATGTCGGTCCCATGCGGTCGCCCTCGCGCGGGAGCGTGCGGCTGGCGGGGACGGACCCCAAGGTCGCTCCGGAAATCCGCTTCAACTACATGGCCCATGCCGAGGACTGGCGCGACTTCCGCCGTTGCGTGCGGCTGACGCGGGAGATTTTCGCGCAACCGGCTTTCGCGCCCTATGCAGGCGAAGAAATCCAGCCGGGCGCTGGGGTCAGGACGGATGACGAGATCGACGGCTTCGTGCGCGAACAGGTGGAGTCGGGCTATCATCCCTGCGGAACCGCCCGGCTCGGCCGGCGGGACGACCCGCTGGCGGTGGTGGATCCGGAGTGCCGGGTGATCGGGGTGGATGGCCTGCGGGTGGCGGACAGCTCGGTTTTTCCACGGATTACCAACGGCAACCTCAATGCGCCCTCGATCATGGTGGGCGAGAAGGCGGCCGACCACATCCTCGGCCGCACCCCGCTGCCGCCGTCCAACGCAGAACCGTGGATCAATCCGCGCTGGCGGGTGGCGGATCGCTGACCGGCCGCGCGCCGACCGGCTCAGAAGAGGCGCGAAACGGCGCTGCCGGCTCAGACGGGATAGCGCAGGATCGCAGCCAGGTCGCCGCCGCCGGGCACGTCGGCGCGGCGGGCCGAGACGACCCGGCCGCCGGCCGCCAGCGTGCGGCGGGCGATCTCGTCGACCACGCCGTAGCTCCCGGCGCTGGCGCCGTCGGCGAAACTGACGGCGCCGTCCGTGTCGGCGACCGTGCCCGGCACCACCGCATCCATGTCGACGATCAGCGTATCGACGGCGCCGAAGGTGGCCGCGCGCGCCGCCTGGGCGACGTCGGTGACCGCGCGGCCCTGCGGCTCGCGGGTGGCGAAGAGGCCGGCGAGCGCGCCGAGATCGTCGGCGTAGATGCCGTCGAGGATGCCCCGCGCCGCGGCGGCGAGCTCGGCATCGGGCGTGCGGTCGGCGCTGCCGGGGATCACGGCCGCGGCGGTGTGCGGATAGGTCGAGACGGCGCGGTAGACCGAGGCGAGGGGCTCGGCCGCGGCGACGATGAGGGGCCGGGCGTCGCCGGCGAGCACGGGACGCAGAGCATGGTCGACGGTGCGGGCATAGCGGCTGAGCAGCGCGTGCTCGCTCGTCTGCTCGCCGCTGCGCCCCTCGCCGGTGCGCTCGGTGTGGCTGCGGCGGCCAAGCGCGTCGGCCATGTCCCTCGGGAGGCCCGGCACACGCACGTCATGCGGCGGCAGGTCGGCGGTCACCTCGATCAGGCGTACGGCCCCCATGCCGATGGCAAGCACCCAGGCGTTCTGCGGGAAGGTGACGGCGCGGATCAGCGGCTTGAGGTGGAAGCGGTCGGAGACCTCCACCATGTTGGTGAGCCGGTTCGGCAGGCGGAAGGTGCGGATGCGCTCGGGCGTGATGAAGAGCGCCAGGCTGTTCGCCTGCACCGCCCAGTAGCCGTCGTCGGCGATCACCGCGTCCACGGCCTGCTCGATCGGCCAGATCGCGCGCTTCGCGGTGCCGCCGGCCTCCATTTCGGCGACGGCCGCCTTCAGCAGGTTCTTGAGCTCGATCCGGTCGGCCTGCGCCTCCTGGGTGAGCGGGGTCGTCGCGAGGTAGATCGACACCGCCGGCGCGCCGCGATGGGCGAGCAGCGTCTCGATATCGGCATGGGTCGGCAGGTCGATGTAGAGCATGGGTCCCTCCCCGGTTTTGATTACCGCCTTAAGGCCAGTCGGCGCCGTCCGCCAGAGCCGCGCGGATCGCCGCGCCGTGTTCGTCGAGTCGGGGCGGCGGCAGGTCGCGCGCCAGCTCCGCGTCCGAGAAGCGCAACGGGCTGCGCGGGCTGCGTGATCCGGCGATGTCCTGCACCATCTCGCGCGCCACCGCCTGCGGCTCGGCGAAGGCCTCGGCGACGGTGTTGATCGGCCCGGCCGGGACGCCGGCGGCGTCCATCGCGGCGAGCACTTCCGCCCGCGGAAGGCCGGCGATGCGCGCTTCCAGGGGAGCGATCACCATCTCGCGGTGCGCGTGGCGGCCGGGGTTCTGCCGGAAGCGCGGGTCGCGGTGGAGATCGAGCCCGAGACCCTGGCAGAGCCGGGAGAACTGGGCGTCGTTGCCGCAGGCGATGACCAGCGGGCCGTCGGCCGCCTCGAAGACCTGGTAGGGCACGATGTTGGGATGGGCGTTGCCCATGCGGTGCGGCAAATCGCCACCGATCAGGTAGTTCGCCGCCTGATTGGCGAGGACGGCGAGCTGGGTGTCGAAGAGGCTGAGGTCGATCCACTGGCCGCGGCCGGTCCGTTCGCGGAGGTGCAGCGCGGCGAGCACCGCGACGGTGCCGTACATGCCGGTGAAGAGGTCGGCATACGCCACCCCCGGCTTCTGCGGCGGGCCGTCCGGCGCGCCGGTCAGGTCCATGATCCCGCCCATGGCCTGGATGATGAAGTCGTAGCCGGCGCGGGCGGCATACGGGCCGTCCTGACCGAAGCCGGTCACCGAGGCGGTAGATCACGCCGGGGTTCGTCGCCGCCACCGAGGCGTAGTCGAGGCCGAACTTCGCGAGGCCGCCCACCTTGAAGTTCTCGACCACGACGTCGGCCCGCGCGGCGAGCCGCCGCGCCCGGTCGAGGTCCGCCGGATCGTTGAAGTCGAGGGCGATCGAGCGTTTTCCCCGGTTGCAGGCGTGGAAGTAGGCGGCGGCGCCGTCCGCGGCGAAGGGAGGGCCCCAGTGGCGGGTCTCGTCGCCGCCGGGCGCCTCGACCTTGATGACGTCGGCGCCGAGGTCGGCCAGGGTCTGGCCGATCCAGGGGCCGGCCAGCACCCGCGCCAGTTCGAGCACGCGCAGCCCCGCCAGCGGTCGTTCCGCCATTGCCCGTCCCTCCTTGCGAACCCCGGCATATGGGGCCGCGCCGCTGGGCGCGGTCAAGGCGATTGCCCGGCTTCCCCCGCTTGCCCCGCGTGCGCCATGCGGGCTAAGCAGGGTCGCACCTCAACGGAGTCGGCCCCATGCCCGCCCCAAACCCGGAAGTCTTCGAAGTGACCACGAGCCGTGTCGCCTGCGACGGCGGCGGCTCGGCCGGGCATCCCCGGGTGTGGCTGCAGATCGACCCGGAGAAGGGCTGGGTCGAGTGCGGGTACTGCGACAAGCGCTATGTCCTGAAGCCGGGCGCGGCCCCCGCAGACCATTGACCCGTGACGTGGCGGCCTTCGGCAAGGGAAGCCACCTGCACCTGATCGACGGCTCGGGCTTCATCTTCCGCGCCTACCACGCGCTGCCGCCCCTGACGCGCAAGTCCGACGGCCTGCCCATCGGGGCGGTGGCGGGCTTCTGCAACATGGTCTGGAAGATGCTGCAGGAGACGAAGGGGGCCGACGCGCCCACCCACGTCGCGGTGATCTTCGACAAGTCGGAGGTCACGTTCCGCAACGAGCTCTACCCCGACTACAAGCAGAACCGGCCGCCGGCGCCGGACGACCTCGTGCCGCAGTTCCGGCTGATCCGCGACGCGACGCGGGCGTTCAACCTGCCCTGCATCGAGATGGGGGGCTTCGAGGCCGACGACATCATCGCGACCTATGCGACGCAGGCGGCGGCGGCGGGCGGGCGGGTCACGGTCATCAGCGCCGACAAGGACCTGATGCAGCTGGTGGGTCCCGGCATCGAGATGTTCGACACGCTGAAGAACCGCGCCATCGGGCCGGACGAGGTGCTGGAGAAGTTCGGGGTCGGCCCCGACCGGGTGATCGACGTGCAGGCGCTGGCGGGGGATTCGGTCGACAACGTGCCGGGCGCGCCGGGGATCGGGATCAAGACCGCGGCGCAGCTCATCACCGAGTACGGCGATCTCGACACCCTGCTGGCGCGCGCCGGCGAGATCAAGCAGCCGAAGCGGCGCGAGGTGCTGCTCGGGCATGCCGAGCAGATCCGCGTTTCGCGCGGCGCTGGTGACGCTGCGCCGCGACGTGCCGCTGGAGGATCCGCTGGAGGCGCTGGAGGTGCGCGAGCCCGACTCCGAGGCGCTGCTGCCCTTCCTGAGCGAGATGGAGTTTCGCGCCCTCGCCGGGCGGGTGGCGGCGAAGCTCGGGGTGGCGGCGCCGGTGATCGAGCCGGTGGCGGAGGCGCAGCAGGGGCCGGCCACGGCCTTCGCGCGCGAGCCGGTTCCGGCTGGCGCCGGTGGACCCGGCGCAGTATGTGCTCGTCCGCGACGCCGAGGCGCTGGCCGGCTGGGTGGCGCGCATCGCCGAGCGTCGGCGCGGTGGCGATCGAGGTGGGGACCGGGGCCGCCGACGAGATGCGCGCGCCGCTGGTGGGGATCGCGCTCGCCCTCGGCCCGGGCGAGGCGGCCTACGTGCCCGTCGCGCACGTGTCGGGGTCGGGCGGGCTCTTCGACGAGCCGGTCGAGGGGCAGGTGCCGCTGGAGGCGGCGCTGGCGCTGCTCGGGCCGGTGCTCGAGGACCCGGCGGTGCTGAAGATCGGGCAGAACGTCAAGGCGACGGTCAAGCTCCTGGCCCGGCACGGCATCCGGCTGGGGCCGATCGACGATACGATGCTCGTCTCGTATGCGCTGCATGCGGGGCTGCATGGGCATGGGATCGACTATCTGTCGGAGGCGTATCTCGGGCATGTGCCGGTCCAGCTGAAGGCGCTGACCGGGGGCGGGCGGGCGGCGCGGGGGTTTGCGCAGCTGTCGGTGGAGGAGGCCGGGCGCTATGCCGGCGAGCAGGCGGAGGTGGTCTGGCGGCTGTGGCAGGCGCTGAAGCCGCGGCTGCCGTTCAGCCGGGTCACCCGGGTCTACGAGACGATGGAGCGGCCGCTGGTGCCGGTGCTGGGCGAGATGGAGCGGGCCGGGGTCAAGGTGGACCGGCAGGCGCTGTCGCGGCTGTCGGGGGACTTCGCGCAGCGCATGGCGGCGCTGGAGGAGGAGATCTACGGGCTGGCGGGGGGGCGGTTCAACCTCGGCAGCCCGAAGCAGCTCGGCGAGGTGCTGTTCGACCAGATGGGGATGGGCGGCGGGCGGAAGGGCAAGACCGGCGCCTACACCACGGGGGCGGACGTGCTGGAGGAGCTGGCGGCGCAGGGGCACGACCTGCCGGCGCGCATGCTGGACTGGCGGCTCCTGTCGAAGCTGAAGTCCACCTACACCGACACGCTGCAGGACGCGATCAACCCGGAGACCGGGCGGGTGCACACCTCCTACCAGATCGCCGGGGCGGCGACCGGGCGGCTGGCCTCGACCGAGCCGAACCTGCAGAACATCCCGATCCGCACCGACGAGGGCCGGCGGATCCGCGAGGCGTTCGTGGCGGAGCCGGGCAACGTGCTGGTCAGCCTCGACTACTCGCAGATCGAGCTGCGCATCCTCGCGCACGTCGCGCGGATCGACGCGCTGAAGCAGGCGTTCCTCGACGGCATCGACATCCACGCGCTGACCGCCTCGCAGATGTTCGGGGTGCCGGTGGAGGGGATGCCGGCGGCGGTCCGGCGGCAGGCGAAGGCGATCAATTTCGGGGTGATCTACGGCATCTCGGCGTTCGGGCTGGCCAACAACCTGCGCATCCCGCGGGAGGAGGCGAAGCGGTTCATCGACACGTATTTCGTCCGCTTCCCGGGCATCCGGGAGTACATGGACCGGACCGTGGCGTTCGCCAAGGAGCACGGGCACGTGGAGACGCTGTTCGGGCGGCGGATCCATACGCCGGAGATCAACGCGCGGGGGCCGCATGCGGGGTTCGCCAGCCGGGCGGCGATCAATGCGCCGATCCAGGGATCGGCGGCGGACATCATCCGGCGGGCGATGATCCGGGTGCCCGACGCCATCGCGCACCTGCCGGCGAGGATGCTGCTGCAGGTGCATGACGAGCTGCTGTTCGAGGTCGCCGAGGGGG
>CAWJOI010000021.1:0-407980 GCA_963844375.1 uncultured Alphaproteobacteria bacterium
CTTGGCAGACTTACCCGCCCCCCCGACACCGGCAACCTAACCCCCGTCGTCGAAGGCCCCGACGTCGGCAGCCCCCGCAGCACCCTGACCGCCAGATAGGCGAAGGCCTGCGCCTCGAGCATGTCCCCGTCGAGGCCCACCGCCTCCACCGGCTCCACCGGCGTATTGCTTCTCTGCGCCAGCATCCGCATCACCGTGCGGTTCGCCGCCCCCCGCCGCAGACGAGCCACCGCGTCGCGGGCTCGGGAAAGTGCCGCGATCCTTCCGCCACACAAGCCACCGTCAACGCAGCCAGCGTCGCTGCCCCGTCCTCGGTGGAAAGCCCGGAGACCCGATCGAGATATCCGTGGAAGTCATTTCGGTCCAGTGACTTCGGCGGAGTTCTTGCGATGTAGGCGTGCCCCGCCAGCCCTTTCAGAACCGCTTCGTCCACTCGCCCCGCCGCCGCGACCGCCCCACCGTCATCGAACGCTCGCCCGAGCCGAAGCGCCAGAAAGTCGTCGATCAGCGCATTCCCCGGCCCGGTATCGAAAGCCACCAGCGCCCCCTCCGCCTCCGGCCCCGCCTTGCGCGGGTCCACCCAGGTGACGTTGCCCACGCCGCCGAGGTTCAGAAACGCGATCGGCGCCTCCGCCCCTATCCAACGCGCGCAGGCGAAATGGAAGAATGGCACCAGGGGCGCCCCTTCGCCACCGCTCGCCACGTCGGCGGTGCGAAAGTCCCACACCACCGGCACCCCCACGTCCCGCGCCAGCCAGTCCCCCGCCCCACCTGTGCGTGCCCCTGCCCCGGGCTCGTGGGCAAGAGTTTGCCCATGAAAACCAACGACTTCCAGGTCGGAGAACCCGGCAACCACCGCCGCATGCGCCAGGCGAACCCGGGCCTCGACGGCCTCGATTCCCTGCTCTCCCGGCCACCGGCCGAGGCTATCGCGGAGAAGAGCACGATCCTCAGCCCCATAGGCCGCGAAAGCGCTCGGGCCAAAGGCCTGGATCGTCTCGCCGTCGGTTTCCAGCACGGCGGCGTCCACCCCGTCCATGGAGGTGCCCGACATCAACCCCAGCGCGCGCATCCTGCCCTTCCGTCCTGCCTGCATCCGCTATAGAACGGCGCCGCCCGAGCCGAAAGGACCACCCCGATGACCCACCGCGCCAAGAGCGATTTCCTCGCGGTCATGGTCGAGCGCGGCTACCTGCAGGACTGCACCGACATGGCCGGTCTCGACGAGCGTCTGCTCGCCGGCATCGTTCCCGCCTACATCGGCTACGATGCCACCGCCCAGTCGCTGCACGTGGGGCACCTTCTTAACATCATGATGCTACGGTGGCTGCAGAAGACCGGGGGCAAGCCGATCACGCTCATGGGCGGCGGCACGACCAAGGTGGGCGATCCCTCGTTCCGCGACGACGAGCGGCCGCTTCTCACGCCCGAGCAGATCGGCGCCAACATCGCCACCATCCGCGGCGTGTTCGAGAAGTACCTCGCCTACTCCGATGCGCCAACCGGCGCGCTCATGCTCGACAACGCGGAATGGCTGGACGGCCTCAACTACCTAAGCTTTCTGCGCGACATCGGCCGCCATTTCTCGGTCAACCGGATGCTCTCCTTCGAGAGCGTCAAGTCGCGCCTCGACCGCGATCAGTCGTTGAGCTTCCTTGAGTTCAACTACATGATCCTTCAAGCATATGATTTTCTTGAGTTTTTCGGCGTGAGGGCTGCCTGCTCCAGATGGGCGGCTCCGACCAGTGGGGCAACATCGTCAACGGCATCGACCTCACCCGCCGCGTCGAAGGCGCCGAAATCTTCGGCCTGACCTCGCCGCTCCTCACCACCTCCGACGGCCGCAAGATGGGCAAGTCCGCCGCCGGCGCCGCCTGGCTCAACGCCGAAGCGATGGCGCCCTACGACTTCTGGCAGTTCTGGCGCAACACCACCGACGCCGACGTCGGGCGCTTCCTCAAGCTCTACACCGAGCTTCCGGTCGCCGAATGCGACCGGCTGGGCGCCCTCGCCGGCTCGGAAATCAATGCCGCCAAGATCGTGCTGGCCAACGAGGTCACCACCCTGTGCCACGGCCCGGAGGCGGCAATGACGGCCGAGTCGACCGCCCGCTCAGTCTTCGAAGAGGGCGGCGCCGGGGACGCGCTGGAGGTGCTGACCATCCGCCGTGACTCCCTGACGAGCGGCGTTGCCAACACGCACTTCCTCGTCTCGACCGGCATCGTCCAGTCCGGCAAGGAGGCGAAGCGGCTGATCGCCGAAAGGGGACTGCGCTTCAACAACGAACTGGTGCTCGACCCGAACGCGCTCGTCACCTCCGATACAATCGGCCGTGAACTCAAGGTGTCGGTGGGAAAGAAGCGGCACCATCTGGTCAGGCTGGAGAGTTGATCCCTAGCGTGGTCCGCCCTTCGGCGCGAAACCGGCGGGGGGAGACAGTCCTTTCCGCCTGTTGTTGAAGGCGATCTGATCGGCGTAGCCGACCAGAACAACGACCCAAGTGAGCAACCGCTTGGGATCGGAGACCAACCCGTCCGAGGAATCTGAGATGAAGCCCAGTCCGAAGCTTTGCAGTCGCTGCCATATCCTATAGGCGTCAACGCACCGCACCGCTCACTGCAAGTCCTGCCGTGGCGAGTATCAGCGCGAAGGGCACCGGAGGCAGAGGGGCGAACCGTCGCTCAGCGAGATGCCGCCGCCCGACTCCGAGCCGCGTATCCGGCTCTGGGGCACACCAACGCAAGCGGAGATGCTCCGCTACCGACTGATCTGAGCCCCTGCGAGCGGGACCGTGTATGTGGTCGCGGTCCCCTCAAGGCAGACTTCGCCCGCCCCGTTGCGGATCGTGGTGGACAGCGTGCAGATTGGCTTGTCCTTGCGGACGGTTAGCACTTCTGCCTGGGCCGTCAGCGCCTCTCCTATCCCCACCGCCTGACGGAACTTCCAGTCGACAGCGAGGAAGACTGTTCCGGGTCCCGGCAAATCCTCGGCCACAGCGCATTGAGGAGGCCGCTGGTCACGCCGCCCTGAACGATGATCCGCCCGAAGATCGAGGCTTCGGCGAGAACCGCATCGTAGTGCAGCGGATTGTGATCACCGGTGATCGCGGTGAAGGCGGAAATGTCGCATGGCTGGGTGACCCGGCGACGCTCGGCCACCTGCCCGACCCGGGGCTGGCCCTTGATCGTGCCCGCCCATCCGTCAGCTTCCGTCATGTCCCCCATGTCTCAGGCAGCCATTGCAGGCGTTGGCGAGGTACGCGGTCGGCCGCCACCAGATGGTCGCCGATCAACGGATCAACCAGGTGCGGATCGGTCAAGGGCACCATGTGGCCGGCATCAGAAATCATCCGCAGCACCGCGCGTGGAATTGCACGGGCGACGATCTCGGTGACCCGGAAACTCGGCGTCGGCGAAGTCCAGCCCCATGATCGCGAGTGTCGGGCGGTCGATGCACGCGAGTTCGGCCATGCTGGCCTCTTCGCCGGCGATGGCAGCAAAGTCCGCGCGGACCCGGTCGTGACACTTCAGGAGGAAGTCCCTGAGCGCCGGGCTGCTGCGCGCCCATGCGCCCGGTCCGTTCCAGTAATCGATGAACCTGCGCATTCCTGCAATTCGCGCGCCTTCGTCGGACTCCGGGTCCATCGCGGCGCCGAGCCACATGACGTCGTCGTAGAGACGGCGATCGGCCTCCGTTCCCCGGCGCAGCAGATGGAACGCGACAGGCTCGATGACGGTCAGGCTGCGGACGGCATCCGGGCGGGACGCGGCAAGCTTGAGCGCGAGCGCTCCGCCGTAGGAGTGTCCGACGAGGTGTACCGGGGCACCGATCCGGTCGATCAGGGCGCCGATGGCGCGGGCATCGCCTGCCAGTCCGGGTGTCGGGGCGGGAGCCGAGCCGCCGTATCCGGGCAGGTCGGGCGTGTAGATGCGGAAGCGGCCCTCGAGGTAGCCTGTGAGGCTCTTCCACTGCGCGGCGGTGCTGGCCGAGCCGTGGAGGGCGATGACCGGGTTACCCTCGCCGTGGACTTCATACTTGAGCCCGGAGAGAGTGGAACGCTGGCTGCTCATCGTCTTTCTTCCTTCGGAGAAATTGATTGTATGCGAACGAACCCCGGTTAACGAACCCGGGTTTCAGCACCATGCCCGAACGGGCCTTTGCCGTTTCAAGTGTCGCTGTCGGATGCAAAGAGGCGGCGGCGCAGGCTACATCCCGCAGGGCGCTTCTTGGATATGGAAAGCGTATGGAAATCGTATGGCGACTGTATTGTTGGTCAAGAGGCGCAGCGGCTGTGGGCGAAGGTGACGTCCTCGCGGATGAGGGCGTTTGCGATGGTGACGAGGTGCCGTCCGGTGGCCACGATGGCGACCTTGGGAGGCTTTCCGGCCTCGCGCATGGCGCGATAGGGGGCCTTGAACCGCGGGTCGCAGCGGGCGGCGACCATGCCGGCCATGTAGAAGGCGGTCCTGAGGCACGGTCGGCCTCCCGCGATGGCATTGCGTCCCGGGAGAGGGCCGGACTGGTCGGGATGCGGCGCCATGCCGGCGGTGCGGAAGGCGCGGACCTGGCGCGGGTCGGCGATGCCGACCTCGAAGCCTTCCGCGACCAGCGTGGCGGTCAGGGGCGTAGGGACCGATCGCCTCTATGGCGACGTATGGGTGACGGTTTAAGGAGATTGACGGAGGAGGGATTCGGGGCGAGCCGAGCCTATCCTAGCGGCTGCTCTCGGTCATGCGCTGGCGGACGTAGGCGTCGACGGTGGCGATCAGTTCGTCCATGCCGGGGTCGAAGAAGTGGCCGGCGCCCTCGATGGTCTTGTGGGTGATGGTGATGCCCTTCTGCTGCTTGAGCTTGTCGGCGAGCACGGCGACGTCGGCCGGGGGCACGACGCGGTCGGCGGAGCCGCCGATGATCAGGCCCGAGGAGGGACAGGGGGCGAGGAAGGAGAAGTCGTACTGGTTGGCGGGCGGCGCCACCGAGACGAAACCGGCGATCTCCGGGCGGCGCATGAGGAGCTGCATGCCGATCCAGGCGCCGAAGGAGAAGCCGGCGACCCAGCAGTTCTTGGCGTTGGCGTTCAGCGACTGCAGGTAGTCGAGCGCCGCGGCGGCGTCGGAAAGCTCGCCGATGCCCTGGTCGTACTCGCCCTGGCTGCGGCCCACGCCGCGGAAGTTGAAGCGCAGGCAGGTGAAGCCCATGCGGTGGAAGGCGTAGTGCAGGTTGTAGACCACCTTGTTGTTCATCGTGCCCCCGTAGAGCGGGTGCGGGTGCAGGATGATCGCGATCGGCGCGTCCTTGTTCTTCTGCGGATGATAGCGCCCTTCCAGCCGCCCGTCGGGGCCGGGGAAAATCACCTCGGGCATTTTGGAGCGATCCTCCCAGGACATTTGCACGCGACGCGTACTTGACGGAATCGCTCACCCATTTTAGAAGGATTCTAAAGTTTGAGTTGTGCGATCCGAAGTGCAGAGCAGTTAAGTGCTCTTCGTGTTTGCGTCAACTCCAAGGCAAGGCCCTGCGGAGGTGCGAGATGAAATTGAGTACCAAGGGCCGCTACGCAATGATCGCGCTGACCGATCTCGCCGCGCAGGGACCGGACCGGCTGGTGTCGCTCTCGGAGATCGCCGAGCGGCAGGAGATCAGCCTCGCCTACCTCGAACAGCTCTTCGTCAAGCTGCGCCGGGCGGACATCGTCGATTCGGTGCGCGGTCCGGGGGGCGGCTACCGGCTGGCGCGGCCGGTGGGGGAAATCCGCATCGCCGAGATCCTGGCGGCGGTGGACGAGACGATGGATGCGCTGCGCCGCGGAGCCGGGGCCTCGGGCGGCGCCGTCGGGACGCCGGAGCAGAAGCTGGCGGACAAGCTCTGGGAGCAGCTCTCGGCCAACGTCTACGTGATGCTGCACCAGACGCGGCTCGGCGACGTCGTGCTGAAACCAGCTCGCGCCCTGCCCGGCGGTGCCGGCCTTCGTGGCGGTGGTCGACGACGCGCTGGACGGGGAGGCGCGGTCGGCACGATGAACGCGCGGGTCTACCTCGACTGGAACGCGACGCGCCGCTCCGGCCCGAGGCGCGGGCGGCGATGGCGGCGGCGATGGACGTGGTGGGCAACCCGTCGTCGGTGCACGCCGAGGGGCGGGCGGCGCGGGCGGTGATCGAGCGGGCGCGGGCGCAGGTGGCGGAGGCGACCGGCTGCGTGGCGGGGGATGTGGTCTTCACCTCGGGCGCCACCGAGGCGGCGGCGCTGGCGCTGGCCGGGCGCGGCCTCGCCGGCGCGCCGGTGGAGCATGACAGTGTCGCGGGCTGGATCGACCCGGTGTTGCCGGTGGACGCGGATGGCCGGGTGGCGGTGGCGGAGCCGGGCGCGAGCGTGCTGCAGGCGGCGAATTCGGAGACGGGCGTGATGCAGGACCTGCCGCGCGGGGCTGGCCTGCGTGGACGCGGTGCAGGCGGTGGGGCGGGTCCCCTTCGCCTTCGACTGGAGCGGGGCGCGCGCGGCGATCCTCTCGGCGCACAAGCTCGGCGGACCGAAGGGCGTCGGGCGCGCTGCTGCTCGCGCCGGGCGCGGAGGCTGGCGCCGGTGCTGAGGGGCGGCGGGCCAGGAGATGGGGCGGCGGGCCGGCACCGAGAACGTGGCCGGAATCGCCGGCTTCGGCGCGGCGATGGCCGTGGCGGCGGCCGAGGTGGCCCGCGGCGCCTGGGAGGCGGTGGCCGAGATGCGGAATATTCTGGAGGAGGCTCTGGCATCCGCGGCGCCGGAGGTTATCTTTGTCGGGAAGGACTGCGCCCGGCTGCCCAACACCAGCTGCTTCGCCGTGGCCGGGCTGGAAGGGCGAGACCCAGGTGATGCAGATGGATCTCGCCGGGTTATGCCGTTTCCGCCGGCTCGGCCTGCTCCAGCGGCAAGGTCCGCTCCAGCCGGGTGCTGACCGCAATGGGGCTTGGGTCCGGAGGTCGCGTCGAGCGCGATCCGGGTTTCGATCGGCCCCGCGACGACACGCGAGGAGGTGCTGGGCTTCGCCGGCGCCTGGGAAAGACACTACCGCCGGTTCCGCGCCAGAGCCGCCTGAGGGCGGGCTGCGGGGCCAGACAGGAAGGGCACGACAATGGCCGGATTGGACGAGATCAGCGTGCGCGAGGGCGTGGACCGGGAGACGGTCGACACCGTGCGTTCGGTGGGCGAGCGCTACAAGTACGGGTTCTCCAGCGACATCGAGACCGAGTACGCCCCGAAGGGGCTGAACGAGGATATCGTGCGGCTGATCTCGGAGAAGAACGGCGAGCCGGAGTGGATGTGCGACTGGCGGCTGAAGGCGTACCGTCGCTGGCTGCAGATGGACCACCAGCCGGACTGGGCGATGCTCACGCTGCCGGACATCGACTTCCAGGACCAGTACTACTACGCGCGCCCGAAGAGCATGGCGGTGCGGCCGAAGTCGCTGGACGAGGTCGATCCGGCGCTGATCGCGACCTACGCGAAGCTGGGCATCCCGCTGAAGGAGCAGATGATCCTGGCCGGCGTGGACGACGGCGCGCCGGCGGACGGGCGGAAGGTGGCGGTCGACGCCGTCTTCGACTCGGTTTCGCTGGGGACGACCTTCAAGGACGAGCTGGCGAAGGTCGGGGTGATCTTCTGCTCGATCTCCGAGGCGGTGCGCGAGCATCCGGAGCTGGTGCGGAAATATCTCGGCACCGTCGTGCCTTACAGCGACAACTTCTATGCGACGCTGAACTCGGCGGTGTTTTCGGACGGGTCGTTCGTCTACGTGCCGCCGGGGGTGCGCTGCCCGATGGAGCTGTCGACCTATTTCCGCATCAACGCCGAGAATACCGGGCAGTTCGAGCGGACGCTGATCATCGCCGACAAGGGGAGCTACGTGAGCTACCTCGAGGGCTGCACGGCGCCGAAGCGCGACACCAGCCAGCTGCATGCGGCGGTGGTGGAGATCGTGGCGCTGGAAGACGCCGAGGTGAAGTATTCCACGGTGCAGAACTGGTTCCCCGGCGACGAGGACGGCAAGGGCGGCATCTACAACTTCGTCACCAAGCGGGCGGACTGCCGCGAGGCGCGGGCGAAGGTGATGTGGACGCAGGTGGAGACCGGCTCGGCGATCACCTGGAAGTATCCCTCCTGCATCCTGCGCGGCGAGGGGAGCCAGGGCGAGTTCTACTCCATCGCCATCGCCAACAACCACCAGCAGGCCGACACCGGCACCAAGATGCATCACCTGGGGAAGAACACCCGGCAGCCGCATCGTGTCGAAGGGGATCAGCGCGGGGTTCGCGCAGAACACCTACCGCGGGCTGGTCTCGATGCACCCCAAGGCGACCGGCAGCCGCAACTATACCCAGTGCGACAGCCTGCTGATCGGCGACAAGTGCGGGGCGCACACGGTCCCCTACATCGAGTGCAAGAACAACTCGAGCCGGGTGGAGCACGAGGCGACCACCTCGAAGGTGGACGAGGACAAGCTCTTCTACTGCCGCCAGCGCGGCATGGACGAGGAGGAGGCGGTGGCGCTGGTGGTCAACGGCTTCTGCCGCGAGGTGCTGCAGGCGCTGCCGATGGAGTTCGCCATGGAGGCGCAGAAGCTGGTGGCGATCAGCCTGGAGGGGAGCGTGGGATGATGAAGGCGCGGGAACTTCAGGAAGAGGCCGTCGCTGACGCCAAGGCCGGCGCCAGGCTTTCCGCCGAGGACCTTGCGATCGCGGCCCTGGTCGTGGCGCCGTTCACGCTGTCGCTGGTGTTGCTGGTCGGCTGGATCGTGCCGCTGCCGAGCCTCTTGCTGCGCTGGTGTGGCTGCTTCTGACGGGGGCCGCGGGCTTCTGGAACGCCGGGTGGCGGGCGCGGACGAGCGCCTAGGGCGTTCTCTGCGCCGACAACGAATTCAAGGAACGGATGAGAATGCTCGAAATCAGCAACCTGCACGTCAAGCTCGAGGAGGAGGACAAGGCGATCCTCAAGGGCGTGAACCTATCGGTGAGGGCCGGGGAGGTGCATGCGATCATGGGGCCGAACGGGTCGGGGAAGTCGACGCTCTCCTACGTGCTCGCCGGGCGCGACGGCTATGAGGTGACCGAGGGCGACGGCGACCCTGGACGGGACCGACCTCCTCGCGATCGAGCCGGAGGAGCGGGCGGCGCTGGGGCTGTTCCTGGCGTTCCAGTATCCGGTGGAGATCCCCGGCGTCGGGCAACATGACCTTCCTGCGCACCGCGCTCAACGCGCAGCGCAAGGCGCGGGGCGAGGCGGAGCTGAACGCGGCGGCGTTCCTGAAGCTGGTGCGCGAGAAGGCGGCGGCGCTCGACATCGACGCGGAGATGCTGAAGCGGTCGGTGAACGTCGGCTTCTCCGGCGGCGAGAAGAAGCGCAACGAGATCCTGCAGATGGCGGTGCTGGAGCCGCGCATGTGCATCCTCGACGAGACCGACAGCGGGCTCGACGTCGACGCGATGAAGCTGGTGGCGCGAGGGGGTGAACGCGCTGCGCGCGCCGGACCGGGCGTTCCTGGTCATCACGCACTACCAGCGGCTGCTCGACCACATCACGCCGGACGTGGTGCATATCATGGCCGACGGGCGGATCGTGCAGTCCGGCGGGCCGGAGCTGGCGCTCGAGGTGGAAGAGAACGGCTATGCCGACATCCTGAGGACGGTGGCCTGATGGCGGTCCCGGCACTGAAGCTGGGCGGCGCCGAGGCGCTGCTCGCGGCGTGGCCCGAGCCCGGCCGGCGAGGCGGGCTGGGCGCGTGCGGCGCGGGCGCGCGCGGCGCGGCGGCTGGCGGAGCGCGGGGCGCCGGTGCGGCGCGACGAGTACTGGAAGTTCACCGACCCGGCGGGCTGACCGCGCTTCCGGCGCCGGCGGCGGCGCTGCTGGCCACCGACGAGAAGCCGATGTTCGAAGGCGCCGACCGGCTGCGCCTCGTCTTCGTCGACGGGGTCTTCGCGCCGGAGCTGATCCGACGCTCCGGAGATGGCGGGCGTGGAGATCCGGCCGCTGGCGCAGGTGCTCGCCACCGACATCCACTGGGCGCGGGATCTCTTCGGGGTGCTCGAGGCGCGGGGGCAGGACCCGGTGGACCGGCCGATGGCCTCGCTCAACACCGCGCGGGCGACGGAGGGGGTGGCGATCCGGGTCACCGGGCGGGCGCCGCGGGCGGTCAACATCGTCTATCGCCGGCGAGGCGGCGGAGGCCGACGCGCATGGTCCGCCATCTCGATCCGGCTCGACCCGGGCGCCGACTTCACGCTGCTGGAGAGCGGGCCGGCGGCGGCGCGGCTGAATGCGGTCACCGAGGTCGAGGTCGGCGGACGGGGCGGCCTTCCATCACGTGCGCACCCAGGGGCGCGACCACGAGCGGCGGGCGGCGACGGCGATGTTCGCCCGCCTCGGCCGGGAGAGCCTGTTCAAGTCGTTCACGCTGACGGTGAACGGGCGGCTCACGCGCAACGAGAACATCGTCGAGTTCACCGGCGACGGCGCGGTGGCGCACGTGGCCGGCGCCTGCGTCGGCGACGGCGACTTCCACCACGACGACACCGTCTTCGTCACCCACGACGCGCTCGGCTGCGAGAGCCGGCAGGTGTTCAAGAAGGTGCTGCGGGGAAGCGCCGTGGGTGTCTTCCAGGGCAAGATCCTGGTGAAGCCCGGGGCGCAGAAGACCGACGGCTACCAGATCAGCCAGGGCCTGCTGCTCGACGAGGCGAGCCAGTTCCTCGCCAAGCCCGAGCTCGAGATCTACGCCGACGACGTCGTCTGCAGCCACGGCTCCACCAGTGGCGCCGTGGACGACGACGCGCGGTTCTACCTGACCTCGCGCGGCATCCCGCGGCGCTCGGCCGAGGAGCTTCTGGTGCTCGCCTTCCTCGACCAGGCCATCGCCGAGGTCGAGGACGCCGCACTGGCCGACGAACTGCGCGAGCGGCTGGCGGCGTGGCTCGCGCGCCGGCGGCGGTGATGCGCGGCATGCCGTCCCGGGGGCTCGTGGACACGATCGCCCGGTCCTGGCGTGCGCCGCGCGCCGTCATGGCCGACGCGGTGGCCGCCGGGCTGACCGAGGCGCGCGCGCTCGTGCACCTGATGCTCGCCTGCGGGGTCTTCTTCGTGGCCAGCCTGCCGCTGGCGGTGCGCAGCGCGGCGCGGGCTGACCGTGGACGAGCCGGTCAGCGCCGCGGTCTCGGCGCATCTTTTCGCCTGGGGAGCGGTCGCGCCGCTTCTCGGCTACGGCGTGGCGGCGGTCGGTGCATCTCGTCGCCCGCGCCTTCGGGGGCGGGGCGGTTCCTCGGCGGCGCGCGCGGCGCTCTTCTGGTCGGGGCTGGCGGTGGCGCCGGCGGCGCTGCCTGATCGGGATCGTGGGCGCGGTGGGCGTGTCGCTCACCGGGCGGGTGCTGCCGTGGCTCGACTGGCTCGGCTACATAGCCCTCGGCGCTCTGGGTCTGGATCTTCGCGGCGAGCCTGGCGGAGACCGAGGGCTTCGCCTCGACGGGCCGCGTCGCGGCGGTGGTGGCCACGGTCCTGGTCGGGATCGCGGGGCTCGCCGAATATGCCGCCCGGCATGGCGTTCGCTGACAATGTGGGGTCAACTCGTCACCGACAGCCTGCTCAGGCCGCGCGCGGCGGCGCGCCGGATCATCTCCGGCGGGCGCTCCAGCGGCGTTCACGCTCGAGGCCGCGGTGCTGGTGACCTGCGTCGGCGTCGTCCTCGGCTACGCGGCGCTTCTGCTCAGCCCCGGTGCGGTCGACCGGGTGAGTGCGGCGATCCTCGGCCGGCCGCTGGTCGGCGCGATGGTGCAGCTCGCGGCGCTCGTGATCGTGGTCTTCCTGACCGTCCGGATCGGGCGGCTCTTCGGCGGCATCGGCGGGTTCTGGGACGCACTGGCGCTGGTGGTGTGGCTGAACGCGGTGATGGTGCTGGTCCAGGTGGTGCAGCTGGTGGCGCTGGCGCTGGCGCCGCCCCTGGCCGCGGCGCTCGCGATCGCCACGATCCTCTGGGCGCTGTGGGCCTTCGCCAACTTCGTGGCCGAGCTGCACGGTTTCAAGAACCCCGCGCTCGTGCTCGGCGGCGTGATCCTGACCAGCATCGTTCTCTTCTTCACGACGGCGATGCTGCTGGCGATCCTGGGGCTCACGCCGCCGGCGGTGTCCTGATGTACGACGTCGAAACGGTGCGGCGGGACTTTCCCATCCTCTCCCGCGAGGTGCACGGGCGGCCGCTGGTCTATCTCGACAATGGCGCCTCGGCGCAGAAGCCGCAGGCGGTGATCGACGCCGAGACCCGGGCCTATTCGATGGAATACGCCAACGTGCACAGGGGGCTGCACTACCTCTCCAGCGTCGCCACCGAGAAGTACGAGGCGACGCGCGGCATCGTGCAGCGGTTCCTGGGCGCGCGGCACGAGGACGAGATCGTCTTCACCAGCGGCTCGACCATGGGGATCAACATGGTGAGCTATGCCTGGGCGGCGCCGCGGCTGGAGGCGGGCGACGAGATCGTGCTCACGCGTCATGGAGCATCACGCCAACATCGTGCCCTGGCACTTTCTGCGCGAGCGGCAGGGGGTGGTGCTGAAGTGGGTCGAGATCGAGCCGGACGGCTCGCTCGACCCGGAGCGGGTGCTGGCGGCGGTCGGGCCGAGGACGAAGCTCATCGCGCGTCACGCACATGTCGAACGTGCTCGGGACGGTGGTGGACGTGCGGACGATCTGCAGGGCGGCGCGGGCGATGGGGGTGCCGGTGCTGGTCGACGGCAGCCAGGCGGCGGTGCACATGGCCGTCGATGTGAGCGACATCGGCTGCGACTTCTACGTCGTCACCGGGCACAAGCTCTATGGGCCGACGGGGTCGGGGGCGCTCTATGCCAGGCGGGAGCGGCTGGCGGAGATGCGGCCGTTCCTCGGCGGGGGCGACATGATCCGCGAGGTGCGGCAGGATGCGATCACCTACGCCGATCCGCCGCTCAGGATGGAGGCGGGGACGCCGGGCATCGTGCAGACGATCGGGCTCGGGGTGGCGCTCGACTACATGACCGGGCTGGGCATGGACAGTATCGCGGCGCACGAGCGGAGCCTTGCGCGACTATGCCATCGCCCGGTTTCAGGGGCTGAACTGGCTGAACATCCAGGGCAAGGCGCGCGGACAAGGGGGCGATCTTCTCGTTCACGCTGGAGGGGCCGGCGCACGCGCACGACATCTCGACCGTGGTCGACCGCAAGGGCGTGGCGGTCCGCGCCGGGCATCACTGCGCCCAGCCGCTGATGGCGCATCTCGGCCTGACCGCGACCTGCCGGGCGTCCTTCGGGCTCTACAACACCACCGAGGAGGTGGACGTGCTGGTGGATGCGCTGGAGACCTGCCACGAGCTCTTTTCGTGACCGTCCGGGTCGCACGCTAGACTAGCGCGGCGACCTGGTCCTTGACCGCATGCCGAAGCATCTCGACGTGAAACGGCGCGAAAGTCGCGAGAGTCGGCGATTGCAGCAAGCCACTGAACAGCCTGCCGTTCCGGCAGCTGGAGATTCGCTGCCAGCGGCGGAATCGGCTTGCCGTCTATCTAGACTAGCGGCCCCAGCGCTCGCGGTACTGCTTCTCGCCGATCAGGCAGTCGGTTGGCTCGAAGTCGGCCGGGATGATCCGCGCCGGCGGCATGTCGCCGCTGACCTCGAGGATCAGCTTGCGGCGAATGGTGCGGGCCAGTTCCTCGCCGGTGTGCGCCACCATCATGAAGGCGCCCTCGCCGCCGATGACGCAGTCCTCGTAGTAGAGGTCGAGGTTGCGCTGGGCGCCGTAGGAGGAAATGACGATGGGCAGGCCGTTGATGGTGATGCCGCGGGCCACCGCCTCGTCGCGGGCGCCGACGACCGGCGGGCCGACGTTGTTGGCGCCGTCACCCGAGACGTCGATCACGCGCCGGGCGCCTTCGATGGCGTCGTCCTCGATCAGGACGGTGGCGAAGTTGAGCGCGCGTGAAATCGAGGTGCCGCGGCTCCGGCGTACCGGCAGGGTGGCGATCTCGTCGGCCAGCGACGCCGCCGCCGCCGGACCGTCGATGATGCGCCAGGGCACCAACCCGCCGTCCTGCGCCTGGCCCGACCATTCGAAGTAGGCGATGGCGATGCGGCCGAGCCGGCCTGCGGTGATGGCGCGGATGAGGTCGGGGTGGCGGAGCGCCTGCAGGTAGCCGTCGCGCTGCACGGCGAACTCGGTCAGGTCCATCGAGCGCGAGGCGTCGACGGCCAGCACGATCTTGGCGTCGACCTTTTCGGGCGGGGCATCCTGTGCGGCCGTGACGCAGGCAGGGAGAAGGCTTGCGGCCACCAGGCAAGCGAGCAGTCGACCGGCCATGGCGCGCCTTCCTCTCCGCTGTCGTCCGGGGACCTAGCGTGGAATCGCGGCGCCGCAAGTGGCCTATTCCGCGGCGAGGCTCTTGGAGGTGTAGGCGTAGGTGTCCCAGTCGGGGCGGTAGTCCTCGCTGGCCTGGTTGCCCCAGACCGTCCAGCCCTTGCGGACCCCGCGCCCGAAGAGTTCGAGATAGGCGCCGGGGCTGCAGGATTCGATGAGGTCGTACTGCTCGTCGGGCTTGCGCGAGTGCTCGCGCTTGCGGGTGGCGATGAGGTTCACCTGCCGGCGACCAGGCGGCAGGGTGCGCGCGTTGCGGCCGCGGGTGCCGAAGAGCACGATCTCGGTGACGTTGCGGAAGTAGAACCCTACGCCGCGGCCGTCGGAGCCGCCGTCCTTGCGCACCTTGTGCCAGATGACGTTGGACTTGTAGGAAAAGCCCCAGGCGGCGAGCACGGCGAGGCCCTCGGGCAGGAGCGCGTTCGGGACCCAGAGGTAGCAGTGCGCGGTGTCGCCGAGGTGGTCGGCGACGGGCAGGGCGCAGATCTCCTCGACCGTCAGCGTGGGATAGCGGCTGAGACGGCGATGCTCGGGCGCGACCTTGCCGGTGCGGTTGACGAACCGCCACGGCGGATCGGCCAGCACGGTGGCGAAGCGCCTGCCCGCGAGGTCGCGCCGAAGGTCTTGGGCTGGGTCGGTCGTCATCATCAACATCTAGCGAGATCCCGGCGCAGGGTACAATCGGAACATTACAGGAACTTGCGAATGCCGCAACCGTGCTCATGGTGAACGACTTGCGCGCGGCGCGGGGGCAAGCCTACCGTGCCGGTCCGCTGGCGGGGGGAAGTGCAAATGGTGGAAACTTCGGTGGCAACAGGCCCGGCGCTCTGGCGCGCCACGGTGCCGGTCTTCCTCGGCGTGCTCGACCGGATCGAGGCGGAGCTTGCGCGTGCCGAGGGCCGGCTGGGGGCGGGGCTGGAGGCGGCCTTGGCGCAGCGTCCGGCGGACGGAATGCTGCCTGCGGGGCGCCAGGTGGCCACGGCGGTGCAGTTCACCCTGCGCATCGCCTGCCCGCTGGCCGGCGAGCGGGTCCCCGAGCTTCGGGGCACGCTCGACGTGGCGGGCATCCGCGCGCGCCTGGCGGCGGCGCGGGCTCATCTCGCGGGGCTTGACCCGGCGGCGTTCGAGGGCGCGGAGGCGCGGGTCGTGACCGCCCAGGCCGGTTTCGCGGTGCTGGACCTGCCGGGCGAGGCTTTCCTGCACGAGTTCGGCCTGCCCAACCTCTATTTCCATCACGCCATGGCGCATGTGACGCTGAAACAGGCCGGCGTGCCGCTCGGCAAGGCGGATTTCGACGGCAAGCACGACTATCCCGACGGGTTCTCGTTCGGATAGGCGGACGTTGTCGGATTTGGCGATTTCGGGTAGACAATCACTGTGGGGAAGGCGGCAGGTGGGTGCCGCGGCTGAGGGAAGGACACGGCCGTGCCGGCCAGCAAGCAGTTGCTCGACCTTGCCGATCGCTACCGGGACGCCGCCGTTGAATTTCCCGGCCTCAAGGGGGTCACGTTTGCAAGCTGGATCCTGGAGTCGGGCTGGGGACAGTCGGAGCTTGCGCGGAAGCACAACAACTTCGCGGGCATGAAGTACCGCAACGAGATGAGGCGGTTCGCGAGGAAGGTCCGCTATCAGGCGCACGACGGGGCGGACGACTACTGCGCCTTCGACACGCTGGAGGACTTTGTCGCCGGCTACTGGGCCTTTCTCGATCGTTCGCCCTACAACGGCTGGCGGGACCGGGCGGGCGACGCGCGGGCGTTCATCGCCTTCGTGGGGCCGATCTGGTCCACGGACGGCGCCTATCCCGGCAAGGTCCTGAAGCTGCTGGAGCGGGCCGAGGCGTTGCTGGAGGAGGTCGTGCATTCCGGCCCGGCGCCGGGGCACGTCTGCGACGGCTGCGGCACCGGCGAGGTCGACCTGTCGGTGAAGCCGACGGTGTCGCGTTGGGAGCCGACGTCGCACCAGTCGAGCCGCAACGGCGTGGATATCGATCATATCGTGGTCCACTACACCACCTCACGCAACATCGAGGGCTCGATCAGCCACTTCAAGCACGGGCGACCGCGCACCTCGGCGCACTACATCATCGGGCGCGACGGGGAGCTGGTGCAAATGGTCAACGACAGCGACCGCGCGTGGCACGCGGGAAACGTGGCGATGAACGCGCGATCGATCGGGATCGAGCATGTGGCGGGTCCCGGCGACCGGATCGCCCCGAAGCAGGCGGCGACGGCGGCGGCGCTGATCGGCTGGCTGATGCAGGAGTACGAGATCCCGAAGGAGAACGTAATCCCGCATGTCTGCGTGAAGCCGACCTCATGCTGTGGGGATCTCTTCGCGGATGAGGGTGGCGGGTTGGGGCAGCCTTGCGCGGTCCAGGCCGCGGCGCTGCATCGCTGGATGGAGGCGAACGGGCTTTAGGCTTCGGGGTCGTCGAGGTAGGCGCGGAGGTCGGTGAAGACGGCTTCGAACATGGGAGTCGTCAGGCGGCCGGTGTTGGTGTTGTAGCGGGAGCAGTGGTAGCTGTCGAAGGCCGCGAGGGGGCCGAGGGCGTGGCGGGCGCCGTGGGCGAAGGGGTGGTCGGCGAGGCGGTGGCCGAGGGTGCGCAGGAGCGTTTCGTGCGCGATGCGGCCGAGGCAGAGCACGGCGCGGAGCCGGGGCAAGGCCGCGAGGCGCGCGGAGAGGTAGGGGCGGCAGGTGGCGATCTCGGCCGGGGTCGGCTTGTTCCCGGGCGGGACGCAGCGGACGGCGTTCGAGACGAGGCAGTCGTCCAGCGCGAGGCCGTCGTCCGGATCGGCCGCGAAGCGGTTGTTTGCAAAGCCGAATTTCGACAGCGTGGCGTAGAGGAGCGTGCCGGCGTAGTCGCCGGTGAACGGGCGGCCGGTGCGGTTGGCGCCGCTGACGCCCGGGGCGAGGCCGAGCACGAGAAGCCGCCCCTCCGCGTCACCGAATGACGGGACGGCGCCGTTGAACCAGTCGGGATGGCGGGCGGCGTTGGCCTCGCGGTAGGCGGCCAGCCGCGGGCAGCGGGGGCAGTCGCGCGGGGGTTCGGGGGCGGTTTGGGGGGCGGCCATGCCGGGATTCCTCGGATATGGAATCCATATGGAATCCATATGGGTGATTTCGCTCAGCCGCGGCCGATGAAGGGCATCTTGGTGGCCATGATGGTGATGAACTGCACGTTCACGTCGAGCGGCAGGTCGGCCATCTGGACGACGGCGCGGGCGACCTGATCGACGTCGATGCGCGGCTCGGGGGCGAGGGTGCCGTCGGCCTGGGGGACGCCGGCGGTCATGCTGGCGGTCATGTCCGAGGCGGCGTTGCCGATGTCGATCTGGCCGCAGGCGATGTCGAAGGCGCGGCCGTCGAGCGACAGGGACTTGGTCAGGCCGGTGACCGCGTGCTTGGAGGCGGTGTAGGGGATCGAGCCGTAGCGCGGGGCGTGCGCCGAGATCGAGCCGTTGTTGATGATGCGGCCGCCCTGCGGTGACTGGTCGCGCATCATGCGGAAGGCGGCGCTGGCGATCAGGAACGCGCCGTCGAGGTTCACCGACAGCACGCGCCGCCAGCCCTCCCAGCTCACGTCGCCGGCGAGGGCGGAGGGGATGTTGGTGCCGGCGTTGTTGAAGACGACGTCGAGGCGGCCGTGCGTCTCGCCGATCCGCGCGAAGAGCGCCTCGACGGCGGCCGGGTCGGTGACGTCGCAGGGGACGGCGGTGCAGCCCTTGCCCGCGTCGCCGAGGCCCGCGATCACCGCCTGCAGCTTGCCCGCGTCGCGGGCGGCGAGGACGACGGCGTGGCCGGCGCGGGCGAAGGCGCGGGCGGTGGCCGCGCCGATGCCCTGGCTGGCGCCGGTGACGAGGACGATCTGGCGGTCGGTCATGGTGGTTTCCTCCTGGCTGCGCTTTGGCGCGCACCTTCGGACGGCGGGCGGCAGATCACAAGGTCGGTTCAGCCGCCGCGGGCGAGGCTGCGCTCGCGGAGCCAGATGTAGAGGCCGCTGGCGGCGACGATGGCGGCGCCGGCGATCACCCAGACGTCGGGGGGCTGGGCGAAGATGATCCAGCTCGAGGCGGTCATGTAGATGATCTGGACGTAGGCCATGGGCGCCAGCGTGGAGGCGGGGGCGAAGCGGTGGGCGATGATCAGGAGCTGGTGCGAGGCCCAGCCGAAGGCGCCGATGGCGAAGAAGGCGAACCAGCTGGCCGCGCCGCCGGGCCAGGTCCAGTCGGCGAGCGCCAGCGGCGCGGTTCCGAGGGTGGCGATGAGGGCGGCGTAGAACTGCTGCGTCGTGGTGCTGTCGCGGCCGGCCAGCATGCGGGTCATCAGGCTGTAGCACGCGCCGCTGAGCGCCGCGCCGATCGACATCGCCACCGCCCAGTGCAGCGGGCCGGTCCAGGGCCGGGTGACCACCAGGACGCCGAGGAAGCCCACGAGGATCGCCGCCCAGCGGCGCGGGCCGACCCTTTCGCCGAGAAGCGGGATGGCGAGGAGGCACACCCAGAGCGGGCCGGAGAAGGCGATCGCCGCGGTCATGGTCAGGGGCAGGAAGCCGAGGGCGGCGAAGTTGAGGATCGTGCTGAGGAGGAGGAACACGCCGCGCACCGCCAGCGCGCCGAAGTTGCCGGTGCGCAGGAACCGCTCGCCGAACGGCAGGGCAAAGCCGATCACGAGGAAGAGGTGGCCGAGGTAGCGCACGAAGACGACCTGCGCAGTGGGCATGCCGTCCTCGACCAGCCACTTGGCGCAGGTGTCGATGCCGGTGAAGCCGAGGAGCGCCAGCATCATCAGCGCGATGCCGCGGAGCCGGCGATCTTCGATCGGCGCGAGAGGGCGGACGGCGCGCGCCGGCATGGGGATCATCCTTGGCGGTGGAGCCGGCCACGGGCGCGGCGGAGAGAGGCGGCCAGAGGAGCATCGCAGCACCGGCTTGTCGAGATCCCTTCGGGGATCGCCCATGCGGGCGCGAATCTGTTTCCGTTTTGTCCTTACAGTTTTATCGGTAGTTTATGGGCTAACCCGTTGCTAATACGGGCATGTTAGTGACTGGGGCAACCCCGCTCCAAAGGGAGACGCCCCATGATCCGCCGGTTCGGCCCCTGGCCGGTCCTCGCCCTGCTTTTGTCCATCGCCTTCCCCGTGGACCGGGTCCACGCGGACCCGATCGAGGCGGGGGCGCAGATCTGCGAGCGCGCCATCATCGCCGGCGCCCGCCGCGCCGGCGTGCCGCAGGACGTGCTGCACGCCATCTCGCTGACCGAGACCGGGCGGGCGCAGGGCGGGCGGCTGCGGCCCTGGCCCTGGGCGATCAACCGCGAGGGCAAGGGATTCTGGTTCAAGAACCGCGAGGAGGCGCTGGCCTTCGCCAGGGCGAGCCTGGCGGAGGGGCGGCGGAGCTTCGACGTCGGCTGCTTCCAGATCAACTATCACTGGCACGGGATGAACTTCGCCTCGCTCGAGGCGATGTTCGACCCGGACACCGGCGCCGACTATGCCGCGCAGTTCCTGCAGAGCCTCTATGCCGAACGCGGCAACTGGTCGGCGGCGGCGGGGGCCTATCACTCGCAGACGCCGTCGCGGGCGAGCGTCTACCGGGCGCGCTTCGACCGGATCTTCGCGGGTCTCGGCGGCGGGCCGCTGCTGACCGTGGCGGCGGCGCCGGCGGAGGCCGAGCCCGTGGCGCCGGCCGAGGCCGCGAAGCCGCGCAAGAGCCGGACGCGCCTGTCGCGGGGCCCGAAGATCATCACCATCGCGCCGGAGACCGGCAAGGTCGAGGCTCCGACCGAGGAGGCAGGACTGCTCGGGCGGAACGTCGAAGGCGCAGGGCGGAAAAACTCTGTCGTGGCCGATCTCGTCTACTGAGGTCCGGAATAACTACCATTTGTTAGTGAATACGGCTCTTCCTGTCGGCGAATACTGGCTGGATAAAAGTGGAGCTTTGTTCGGCGCGACCCGGTGACGTGTTGTTAACGTCTTGTCCCGACCCTGAGGCGGGTACAGTTGTGCAATCGGAGGACAGGATGATCGCAACGCTCATGACGGTAAGGCGGCTCCTGGCCGACGACAGCGGCGCGACGGCGATCGAGTACGCGCTGCTGGCGGCGTTGATCGCCGGAACAATGATCGCGGCGATGCTCACCATGGGCCAGACGTTGGACGCGATCTTCACCAATGCCAATGACCATCTGGTCCAAACCACGCCGGATCGCCGACTGAACATTGGTTAGGCTCCCATGAACACAATGGGAACAACTAGAAGTATAACGCATTTGACTTCTGAGATATCGCAAGTAGTATCGACCTTGTGGGAAGACCACGTGTAGTGCAAGCGTGCAAGGAGTAACTGACATGACCAAGTTCCTGAATTTCGGCAAGTCGCTCTGGCAGGACGAAGACGGCGCGACCGCGATCGAGTACGGCCTTCTCGCCGCGCTCATCTCCGTGGCGATCATCCTCGCCGTGACCTCCCTGGGCGAGACCCTGACGGGCGTGTTCGAGGACGTCGACGCCGGGCTCGGGCTGGCCGCGTCGGCGCCGGCGCCGCCGCTCCCGCCCCGTAAGGTCGCGGGCAGGTTCGCGGGACCGGACGACCTCCTCAGAAGTGGAGCCTGTAGCAGCATGCGTATTTTCCTCGTCATCCTTGCGGCGCTGATCGTGGCGGGCGGCACGGGATTCTACGTCCTGCAGGGGCTTCGGCCGGCCGCCCCCGAGGTGGCGCAGGCTGCGGCTCCGCAGCTGAGGCAGGTCTTCGTTCCGGCGTCGCAGGTCCCGATCGGCACGATCATCACGCCCGAGTGGCTCTCGCGGATGGACATCACCGAGGGCGCGCTGAACGGCGAGATGATCGTCGCCGACGCGGCGGGACAAGAGTTCCTGGCGGGCAGCGTTGCCCGCCAGGTGCTGCCCCAAGGGCGTTCCGATCGCCCGTTCCTTCGTCGTGCGGCCCGGCGACCGCGGCTTTCTCGCCGCCGTGCTGCCCAAGGGCATGCGCGCGATCACCATTCCCATCGACGAGGTCGCCGGGCTGAGCGGCCTGGCGCTTCCCGGCGACCGGGTGGACCTGATCCTGACCTATTCGGGCGGCGACGACGGTATTCGCGCCAGCGAGACGGTGATCTCCAACCTGCGGGTGCTGGCGTTCGACCAGCGGCTCGGGCCGGAGGCGCCGCCGAAGGACAAGGAGGGCAAGGCCGCAGGTCGCGCCCGTCGCCCGGACCGCGACGCTCGAGGTCTCGTCGCGCCAGGCGGAGATGATCACCCTGGCGCAGACGCTGGGGACCCTGTCGCTGATCCTCAACTCGGTTCGCGACGGCGGCGACGAGGGCGAGAAGGACAGGCTTGCCAAGACCGATACGGTGAACCTCGACATTTCGGCGCCCGCCTCCCTCGAGGCCTTCGTGGCGCCGCCCGCACGGCGCCAGACGCTGGAGTCCGACGTCACCTCGACGAACAAGGTGCAGATCGTGCGCGGCGTCAGCATCCGCGCCACGTCGACCGCCGCCGAGGCGCCCGCGGCCGAAGCGGGCCCGGCCACCTCCGAATAGCCCCCCATCAGACGGGATTAGAGCAGTGAAACGACATCGCCCCCTCGCCGTCGCGCTTGCTGCGGCCTTCGTCACGCTTCCGGCCTCGTGGCCGATCTCGCTCGACGCCTTCGAGCTGGTCCGGACCGAGGCGGAGCGAGCAGGTCAGCCTCGTGGTCGGGACCGGCCAGCTCATCCGGGTGGAGGAGGCGTTCTCGAGCCTCTTCGTCGCCAACCCGGAAGTGGCCGACGTGGAGGTGAAATCTCCGCGGCTGATGTACCTGACCGGCGTGGGCGTGGGCGAGACGACGCTCTTCGCGGTCGACGAGAACGACAACGTGCTGATGTCGAGCCGCATCCGCGTCACCCACAACATCAATGCGCTCGAGGACGGCATCAGCAGCATGGCCCCGGGGCAGTCGGTGAAGGCGAGCACGGTGGACCAGTCGCTGGTGCTGACCGGCACGGTCGCCGACGCCGAGCAGGCGGCCAACATGCTGCAGGTGGCGAACCAGTTCGTCGACGATCCGGCCCGGGTGGTGAACCGCCTGTCGTCGCCGCGCCCACGCAGGTGAACCTGCAGGTCCGCATCGCCGAGGTGGCGCGCAACGTCGACCGGCAGCTCGGCATCCAGTGGAACGACGTCAGCGTCGGCATCAACGGCGGCCGCGTCGGCTTCCAGGGCGGCAGGGCGGTGCAGGGCGACTACCAGGCCTCGCTACGGCGCCATGCGCGGCAGCTTCAACATCGACGTGGTGCTGCAGGCGCTGGCGGAGGAGGGGCTCGTCACCATCATGGCCGAGCCGAACCTCACCGCGCGCTCGGGCGAGCCGGCGACCTTCCTGGCCGGCGGCGAGTACCCCTACTCCACCGTCAGCGACAACGGGACCAACGTCGAGTTCAAGAACTTCGGCATCGGCCTGAACTTCACCCCGACGGTGATCGACGGCAACCGCATCAGCCTGACGGTCGGCACCGAGGTGAGCGAGCTCGACTTCACCCAGAGCGAGACCGTGCCGTCGCTTCGCACGCGCCGGGCCGAGACGACGGTCGACCTCGCGAGCGGCCAGAGCTTCGCCATCGCCGGGCTGATGGAGAACACCTCGTCGCAGAACGCCTCGCGCGTGCCGGGGCTCGGGACCATGCCGGTGCTCGGCGCGCTCTTCCGCAGCCAGGCCTTCAAGCGCGGCCAGAGCGAGCTCGTCATCATCGTGACGCCGGTCATCGTCAACCCGACCTCCGGCCGGCGCATCACCACGCCGGTCGACAACTTCATTCCGCCGAACGACTTCGAGCGCATCCTGCTCGGCCGCTTCCAGGGCAACCCCCGCGGCGTCGACCAGGTGCAGAACGGCCTCGGCCAGCGCCGCCTGGCCGGCCCGTCCGGCTTCGTCTTCAAGTAAGGGCCCCGACGATGAGCACCCTCACCCCCCGCGATCGCATGGCCCGGCGGCTTCGGGCCGGCGCGCTGGCCCTGGCCTCCGCCCTGGCGCTGGCCGCCTGCGAGGCGCAGCCGGTCGGCTCGTTCCAGAGCGCCAAGTTCGTCGCCGACGGCAGCCGGGCGCTGCAGTCGGTCTACTTCCAGCCCGGCAGCCCGCAGCTTCGGGCGGGCGAGGCGGAGCGCATCCGCTCGTTCCTGTCGCAGCAGATGATCACGCCCGAGACCGACATCCTGCTGCACGTGGGAAGGACCGGCTCGCCGCTCCTCGACGCGCGGCGGCGGGGCACGCTGCGCGCCTCGATGCCGCGCACGCCGGCGCGGGTGCGGCTGGTCGGCGTGGACACCACGCTCGGGGAGGACCTCCGCACCGACGCGGCGCAGGTCGAGGTGGTGCAGTACAACCGGCTGGTGGTGAAGTGCCCGGGCAATACCGCGGCCACCTACGAGCTGACCACGCCGCTTCCGAGCCAGGGCTGCTCGAACGCGGTGAACCTGGCCAACATGGCCGATTCGGTCCGCGACCTCACCGATCCGCGCGACTTCGGCGGCTCGGACGGCGTGGTCGCCGGCGCGGCGGTGGACCGCTATCAGCAGGACAAGGTCAAGATGATCTCGCTGGAAGCACTGGTGGACAACTGAGCCATGGCACAATCCGCGGCCGCGCAGAGCGGCATGATCTTCGACGATGCGGGCGACGAGCGCGAGCCGTTCGCCGCCTACCTGACCGACGACGCCTCGCAGCAGGCGGCGCAGGCGGTGGCGAACCAGCGCGGCTGGTCGACCTCGAACATCCGCAAGGGCGGCCTCGCGGCGGCGCTGCGGCTGCTCGGCGTCGCCCCCCCTGCCCGCTTCATGATCGTCGACATCGAGGGCCTGCCGATCGAGGAGGTGGAGAGCGGACTCGTCGAGCTCGCGCGCCTCGGCAGCCAGGTGATGGCGCTCGGCACCGTCAACGACGTGAACTACTTCCGCCGCATCATGCGCACCGGCGCCCGCGACTACCTGATGAAGCCGGTCGATGCCGACATGCTGGGCGAGATCTTCGTGCGGCTGGAGCAGCCGGGCGACGGCGTGACGCCGAAGGGCCGCGTCGTCGGCTTCATCGGCGCGCGCGGCGGCGTGGGGGCCACCACGATCGGCATCAACACCGCCTTCATCATGGCCGACAGGCTGTCGCGCCGCACCGCGCTGGTCGACATGGACATCTATGCCGGCAACATCGCGCTGGCGCTCGACATCGAGCCGACCCGCGGCCTGCGCGAGGCCTTCGACGACCCCGAGCGGGTGGACCAGACCTTCCTGCAGAACGCCATGGCGAAGTTCGGCAAGAGCCTGCACGTGCTGGCGACCGAGGAAGGCTTCGACGACACGGTGCGGATGACCGACGACAAGGTGCTGGCGCTGGCCGACATCATGCGCGCCAACTTCGACATGACGATCATGGACCTGCCGCGCCACTTCGTGATGCGCGAGCCGGCGCTGTTCTCGCGGTTCGACGACATCGTCATCGTGACGCAACTGACGCTCCAGTCGCTGCGCGACGCCAACCGGCTGATGAAGCTGCTGGGCGCGCGCAACCGGCAGGCCAAGCTGCACGTCATCGCCAACCAGGTGCCGGCGAAGCCGGACGTCACGGTCAAGGAATTCGAGGCGGGGCTGGAGACCAAGCTGCGCTGCCTCTTCCCGCAGGACGCCAAGGCGATGACCAAGATGACGCTGAAGGGCCAGGCGCTGGCGACGGCGGACGTGAAGCACAAGATGGTCGCCGACCTGCACCGGCTCTGCATCGAGCTCGCCGGCGTGCCGGAGGAGACCAAGGTCGTCGGGCGGCTTCTTCAAGCGCCGGCTCGGCAGGAGGTAACCGGCGATGGAAGACGGCTTCGACCATGGCGCGGCGGGCCAGGATCCGCTGTCGTTGCTGCGCTCGGCCGCCAGCGAGCGGCTGCGCCAGATGCTCGGGCCGGACGGGCCTGGCGCAGGCCAATCCGCTGCAACTCGCCGAGATGGCCAACGAGGCGCTGGACGGACTGGTCATAGCGCGCCGAGGTGACGCCGACCCTGGCCGAGCAGCGCCAGCTGCTGCGCGACGTCGTGGACACGCTGCGCGCCGAGCGCGCGGCGGCTGCGCCGGCGGCCGCCGTGAGGCCGCGGAGCCGGAGATCGACCGGCTGGCCGACCCGCTGGCGGACGCCGCGGCGAAGAACGCGCCCGAGGTCGAAGAACAAGCGCGAGCTGCAGGTGAAGGCGCAGGTGATGCCGCTCCTGATGCAGCGCATCGACATCTCGGTCGCCTCGGCGCTGGGGCCGGAGGAGCTGCGCAACCAGATCGCCGAGATCGTCGAGGAGATCATCGTCGACCTGAAGATCCAGCTGAACGCGACCGAGCTGAAGCTCGATCGTGCGGCTCCTGGTCGACGACATGGTGGGGCTCGGGCCGCTCGAGCCGCTGCTCAAGGACGACGCCGTCACCGACATCATGGTCAACGGCCCGTTCCAGATCTACGTCGAGCGCAAGGGCAAGGTCGAGCTCACCGACGTGCAGTTCCGCGACGACGCCCACGTGCTGCACGTCGCCACCCGCATCGTCACCGAGGTCGGCCGCCGGGTGGACGAGTCCACGCCGCTGGTCGACGCCCGCCTGAAGGACGGCAGCCGCGTCAACATCATCATCCCGCCGCTCGCCATCGACGGCCCGACCATCTCGATCCGCAAGTTCTCCAAGAAGGAGATCACGCTCGACGTGATGGCGCGGCAGAGCAACATCTCCGCCGACATGGCGACGGTGCTGAAGATCGCCGGCCGCGCGCGGCTCAACATCCTGATCTCCGGCGGCACCGGCTCGGGCAAGACCACGCTCCTCAACGCCATGTCCCGGATGATCGACATGGGCGAGCGCACGGTGACGATCGAGGACGCGGCCGAGCTGCAGCTGCAGCAGCCGCACGTGGTGCGGCTGGAGACCCGGCCCGCCAACATCGAGGGCGAGGGCGAGATCACCATGCGCCACCTCGTCAAGAACGCGCTGCGCATGCGGCCCGACCGGATCATCCTCGGCGAGATTCGCGGCGAGGAAGCCATCGACATGCTGCAGGCGATGAACACCGGCCACGACGGCTCGATGGGCACCATCCACTCCAACACGCCGCGCGACGCGCTGACGCGGCTGGAGAACATGGTCGCGATGTCGGGCTTCAAGCTGCCGGCCGAGGCGGTGCGCGAGCAGATCCAGAGTGCGATCCACCTGATCATCCAGATCAGCCGCCAGCGCGACGGCAAGCGGCGGATCACCCAGGTGACCGAGATCACCGGCATGGAGGGCGAGGTCGTCACCACCCAGGACCTCTTCAAGTTCATCTACGAGGGCGAGAACAGCGACGGCAGCGTCGCCGGGCGCTTCGAGTGCTCGAACCTGCGGCCCGCACTTCATGCCGCGCGCCGAGTACTTCGGCCTCGGCAGCCGGCTGATGGAGGCGATGGGATGTCGCTAGACCTTCTCGTCGCCGTCGCGATCTTCATCGCCTCGGTCGCGGTGGCGATCGGGCTCAGCCTCTTCGTGCTGACCGTCATCCTCAAGATGCAGCACAAGCACCGCAAGCGGCTGGCGCGGGTCGGGCGCCGGCGGATGTCCGGGCGGCTGGACATGGAAGAAGCGCGCATGCTGCTGGTGCGGCACAAGAAGGACTCGAACCTGGTCGTGAAGCTGACCGAGGCGCTGGCGAAGTTCATTCCGCTGCTCGACACCACGCGGCTGCGCGCCAACTTCCGCCGCGCGGCGCTGGAGTGGTCGGTCGGCACCTTCGTCGCCATCTCGCTCGGGGTGGGCGTGCGTCTTCGCGGTGCTGCTCATGCTGGCGCTCGGGCGGCCGATCTATGTGACGCTGCTGCCCGGGCTCTTCGCCGGGATGTTCGCGTGCGACGTCTTCGTGAAGTTTCGCGGCGGCCGGCGCGCCAACCGCTTCATGAAGCAGCTGCCCGACGCGCTCGACACCATCATCCGCGGCATCCGCTCGGGCCTGCCGGTGATCGAGTGCATCGGCGGCGTCGGGCAGGAGTACGACGATCCGGTCGGCGGGCATTTCCGCGCCATCAGCGAGCGGGTGATGCTGGGCGAGACGCTGGACGGCGCGCTCTGGCGGGTGGCGCGGGTGATCGACAAGCCGGAGATGGACTTCTTCGCCATCTCGATCTCCATCCAGGTGGAGACCGGCGGCAGCCTGTCGGAGGCGCTCGGCAACCTCGCCGACCTGCTGCGCGCCCGCGAGCGGATGAAGCTCAAGATCAAGGCGATCTCGTCGGAGGCCAAGGCGAGCGCGCTGATCATCGGCGCCCTGCCCTTCATGATGCTCGGCCTGCTGATGATGATGAGCCCGGACTACATCATGCCGCTGTTCACCGATCCGCGCGGGCAGATCATGCTGCTCTGCGGCCTCGGCCAGCATCAGCATCGGCGCCTTCGTCATGTGGCGGATGACCCAGTTCGAAATCTAGGGAGGCCTGCGGCATGTCCATGTCCCCTCTCGTCGTGCTTCGGCGTCTCGGCGGCGCTTGCCGGCGCTGCTGCTTCTGACCGGCGCCAGCCACTGGATGGTCGAGAAGCGCGCGCGGATGCAGCGGGTGCGCACCGCCACCGGCAAGCGGGCCGGGCGGGTCGTGACCGTGGGCAGCGCCAAGTCGGCGAAGAACAGCAGCTGCAGCAGGGCGCGCTGGCGTTCATGCGCGCCTCGACCAAGGGCGTCTCGATCATGAAGGGCGCGGCAGATCGGCGAGACCCGCAAGATGCTGGTCAGCGCCGGCTTCCGCTCGCGGGACGCGATCGTGGTCTACACCTTCTTCAAGCTGGTGATCGCCGCTGGTCTTCCTCGGCCGGCGCGGCGCTCTACGTCTACGGGATGCATCCGATCGGCAAGGGCCCGATGGTCGATGCCGCCGCGGTGATGGCGGCGGCGCTCCTCGGCAGCAAGCTGCCGGACATCTTCGTGAAGAACGTGCGGAACAAGCGCCTGGAGAGCATCCGCAAGGCGCTGCCCGATTCGCTCGACATGCTGGTGATCTGCGCCGAGGCGGGGCTCGCCACCGATGCCGCGCTGAAGCGGGTGGTGGCCGAGACCGGGCGCAAGTCGTCGGCGCTGAGCGAGGAGCTGAACCAGACGGCGCTGGAGCTCAGCTTCATGCCGCAGCGGCGTCAGGCGCTGGAGAACCTCGTGGAGCGGGCGCCGCTGCCCGTCGATCAACGGCTTCGTCAACACGATGATCCAGGCGGAGAAGTACGGCACGCCGCTGGCGCGCGCCTTCAAGGTGCTGAGCCAGGAGCAGCGCACCGAGCGGATGCTGCGCGCCGAGGAGAAGGCCGGGCGCCTGCCGGCGACGATGACCGTGCCGATGATGCTCTTCATCCTGCCGGCGCTGTTCATCGTGCTGATCGGCCCGGCGATCCTCGACATCATGGACAACTTCATCGGCATGGGACGAGTAGCCGGTCTTCCGGCTACTCCCCCGCGGTAGTCGATGCCGGCGCCGGCGTGGCGGCCGGCTCGGGCGCGAGCTTCCTGATCGGCGTGTCGGGGACGGCGATGCCGGAGGAGAAGGCGCCCGAGGCCGGCATGAAATCCGGAACCGGCTCGACGGGTTGGCGGCTACGGCCTGGGACGTGACCGGCGCCGTGGCGACAGGGGCTGGCTTCGGGGGCGTGGCGGCTGCCGTCGCCGAGGGCGTGGCGACCGGCGCCGGCTGCGCGGTTGCGATCGGCCTGGACGGCTCGCTCGGCTTGCCCGCGACAGGCAGCACCGGGATGGCTGGCGCGACCGGCACGATGGCGCTGAGCGGATCGACTCCGCTGAGCGGGGCGCCAACGCCGGGAGCCGCGCCTGCCGGCGCGGCGGAAGCGACGACGGCCGCCGGGGGCTTGGCCGCAGGCCGCGTGCCCTGCAGGGGCTGGCCGAGGTTGCCGATCGGCTTGCCCTTCAGCAGGAGGCCGCGCAGTTCGCGGTAGTAGGCGAGGTTGTTCTGGATCGCGCTGCTGCTCAGGTCCCTCTGCAGCGTCGCCTTCGCCTCGCGCTCGCGGCCCGCGAGGCCATAGACCAGCGCGAGGTTGCCGCGGGTGTTGGCGTTGGCCGAGCCGTCGCGCACCAGTTCGCGCAGGATGGCGATGCCGGCGTCGGTCTGGCCGGAGAGGCCGAGCGACAGGCCGAGGTTGCTGTGGAGCGCGAAATCGGTCGGGTCGCGCTTCAGCCCCTCGCGGTAGGTCGCCTGCGCCTCGGCGTGGCGGCTGAGCCGGTCGAGGGCGATGCCGCGCGCGGTGATCAGCGACACGTCGCGCGGGCGCTTGGCCACGGCGATGTCGAGGTTGGCGAGCGCGGCTTGCGCCTGGCCGGCGCCGAGCTGGGTGCGGGCGAGCTCGAGCAGCACGTCGGGGTCCTTCGGCTTGCGGCGGTTCGCCTCGTTGAGCGCCTGCTCGGCGCGGGCGTACTGGCCCATGCCGGCGTAGCTGCGTCCGAGGCCGACCAGCGCTTCGATGGAGTTGGGATTGGCCTCGAAGGCCTGGCGGTAGAGCGCCTCGGCGGTCTGATAGTCGCCGGCGTCAGCGGAGCGCTCCGCGAGCCGGCTGGAGGAGCCGCCGCCGCCACCTGCACCCTTGAAGCCGCCCGAGCAGGCGGTAAGGAGCGACAGGGCCGCCACGCCTGCCGCAAGCTGTCCATACCTCGTGTTCATTCTGGCCATTGCTGATCGCCTCATGCTTGACCTCGCGGCGTCGAGCATATCATTCAGGTTGTATTTTGCCAAAGGTTTTAGCGCTAAAGTAGATGCTACTACTCGTGCTGCGATAGTTACCTTCCTTCAACCTCTCGCCGCGATAGTCGGCCTCCGGCCGGCACCTCTTGGTTGCCACGAGACACTGGGAGGTGCCGCATGGCGCTCGCTCTTGCCATCGCCGCGATCGCGCTTTTCGCCACCGCGGCCGTGACCGACTCGCTGAGCCGGCGGATTCCGAATCGAATTTCGATCGCCCTCGCAGCTGGTCGGCCTGGTGCGGATCGCCGCCGCTCTGGTGGCAGGGGAGAGCGCGCTGACGGCGGGGCTCGACCTGGCTGCGGCGGTGGCGGTATTCGCCCTCGCCGCGCTTGCGTTCCGGTTCGGACTGCTCGGGGGCGGCGACGTCAAGCTGCTGGCGGCCGGGACGCTCTGGCTCGGGGCCGCGGCGCTCGGGCCCCTATCTGCTGACCACGGGGATGGCGGGCGGTCTGCTGGCGGTTGCGTTCGTCGCCTGGAATTTCGCGACTGCCGGCATCGGCCCGGCGCCTGCGCCCCAGCCTGCCCTACGCGGTCGCGATCGCCGCGGGTGGCATCCTGACGACGACGGGCGCCTTCTGGGCGTGACGGCGGCGGCCTTCAGGCGGCGACGGAGTCGGTGAAGCGGACCCCGGTCATCTCCATGTCGCGAAAGCGGACCTCGGCCTCGCGTCGCGGGCCGTTCTCGATGCGCAGCTCGAAGCGGTCCGGCAAGCCCAGCCATTCGTCGATCTTGAGCTTGGCGCCGCCCGTGGAGAGGTTAAGCACAACGCACGCCACGGCGCTGTGCCCTCTGCAGTAGACGATATTGCCCCGGCGCAGCACGCGATGTCTGGTCGAATTTCGGCGATTCTTCCATGTCTCGCATCCGTCAGGAGTTGCTGTGCATCAATCTAGCGAACTCCGGCCGCCTTCGACATTCGCTTTAACGTCCGAGGTTAACGCGGGAGCAAACGCTACACCATGGCTGGCTATTGGATTGGCGAAACTATTGGCGCCCGTGTAGCAACCCGCAGCATCACGTCGGTATCCGGCATGAGGGGAATTGAAACCGTGAAGGGAAACTCGACGGATACTTCCATGAAGCTCGTTCCCGAGATCTCGCGTGATGCCAACGTCGAGCTCCCGCTCGTCGTAGCCATCGAGGTACTCCTCCAGGAGTTGAACAATCGTTTCGTCGGTGGTTGTCACTGTTGAGGTTGACCACCCGTGTTACGCGCCCCAACGCATGGCTCATCTCATTCTGCGCCGCGAGGGCCCGCCCGAATTCGACCGTGGCGACGACGATCATGATGAGTAGGCCGATCACCAGCCCGAATTCGATCGAGATGACGCCGCTTGTGTCCCTGTCGAGCGCGCGGACAGCGCGCGAGGCTCGGGCTGCTATGGGCGTGGCCCTTAGGGTCATGCTTGAGTCCTCACCGGATTTGCACCCGCGTCTGCGACGTCAGAGTCCGCTCGGGGATGATGATCCCGTCGTAGGCCTGCTGGGTGCTGATTTCCACGAAGACCCCAGGGGCGGTGGCGTCCGGGCAAGGCGTGGTGCATACTGCTGAGGCTTCAGAGCAGAGACACTGCATATTCACAGCCACTGTCAGGTTTTCCGGCTCCTCGGTGGACGCCAGGATGATTCCCTCGATCGAGCTCACATCATTGTTGAGGGACATCGCCGCCTGGGCGCCCGCGCGGACGTTCCTGTCCATTTCCATCCGCTCGGCGATCGCCCCGCCAATGTCGACCATCGTCAGGAGGCCGAAGATGATCATCGGGCGCAAAAATGGCGAACTCCGTCGCGGCGACGCCCGCATCACAGCGTAACAGCCGCCCCCGATCCAGCCACAAACGCAAACAGCGTGCCATCGGAGCCGTCTCCTGTCTCATTCGACCAGTGTGACCAGGCGCGACGAGCGGATGTCGCGCACGCCGGAGCCGGTGCAATCGACGCCGAGGCCGGCATTGCCGCTGAACTCGATCGTCCGCGCTACGATCTGCGTGCAGCCGCCGCCGAAGGTGCTGGTGCCGTTCATCTGCACCTCGCCGTTGGCGGAGTAGATCGCGCCATTCACGCGTGAACTGGAGTTGCCGTTCACCTGGTGGACGTTACTGCTGTTCTCGGACCGGTCCATGAACATCAGGACCCCGGAATAGTCTCCCGACGTCGGGGCGCTCAGTTGAATGTCGGCGCCGCCATTCATCGACACGGTGGCGCCGTTCGTCAGATAGAACGTCACGCCGGTGCCGTTGACGGTAGCGGTGGAGTTGATGCTGAGCGAGCCTCCGTCGATCACGTAGACGCCGGGCGCCATATTGACCGTCCGGCGGATGTCCATGCCGTTGTAGCGGCCGGGCGAGATGTTGTAGGTCGCTCCGGCCCCACCGCCGAAGGTGTTCGGCGTCGTGTAGGGCTGGGTCACGTCGGGTACCGGCAGATCGGCGTAGGGATCGTGCGCCTGGTCGGCGCGCTCGTAGGGCGCCGCGCATTCGATCGAGAGCTCAGACTGGCGCTGACCGAAACCATCCCCGAGGCCGAAACGCACGGGGTCTGCACCACCGCGTTCCCCGTGACGAGCACGGAGCTGTCGGACAGCGAGTTGGAATGCACGTTGCAGCCGATCAGGATGGCGCTGGTCGAGCCGATGAAGGTCACGGCGCCGTTCTCGCTCTCGTCGAGCGCCAGCACGCAGGTCTGCTGCCCCGGAGTGATCCGCGCCACGGCCCGGCCGGCGACCTCGACCGTGCCATCGGAAAAGAGCCCGGTGAACCAGCGCGGCATGTTCTCCTGAACCGTCACCTCCACGGCTTCGGGATCGCCGGCATAGGCTCCGCTCGAAGGCGGCGAGTTCAGAACGATGGTGCCGATATCGGCGGCGTAGCCGGTTTCCTCGGCGGCATTCGCGGCAGCCGTCTCCATGCTGTCGATGGAATGGCCGGAACGGAGCTCGACCGCGCCGGCGTAGGCGGCCATGTCAGCAGCATTCTGGACCTTACGCTGATTGAAGTACCAGTAGCCAACCTCGGTTCCGAGCCCCATTCCCCCAAGCACGACCGGGAGCGTGAGGGCCATCACGACCGCCGCGGCCCCACTAGTATCCGCGAGAAGGCGCTGCAATCTACGTTTCACCATTTGGTCCACCACCGAGACTGGATTGGAAATTTATAACGCGACTACACTCCCAATCAATCGAATAAATTAGACGAATTAAGGTAAAAATATTGTATTAGCGAATAATATTACATTAATATGCTTTAAGTTTGTAGATTGGCGAGGCCGTTCGTGGACGTGAACGGCAACGGCCAGTGGGACGCGGACATGGGCGAGGCGGGGCTGGGCGGGCCGAGCGACGTGGTGGTGTACCGGCTGACCTACGACTGGGGCATCGTCACCCCGGTGATGCGCAACGTGATCGGCGACAACGTGACGCATGTCTCGAGCATCGCCGTGCGCAACGAGCCGTACTGAGGGAGGCGGACGATGCGAGGGCTGCTCACCCGCCTGAGGCGCGACACCCGCGGCATCGCGGCGTCGGAGTTCGCGCTGATCCTGCCCATCCTCGTCATGTTCAGCGCCGGGACGATCGAGTACAGCCGGCTGATCCTGCTGACGCAGAAGCTGCAGAGCGGGTCGTTCATCCTGGCCGACCTCACGGCGCGGGACCGGACGCTGAGCGAGGAGCAGCTCGAGAACATCTTCCTCGCCATCGACAACATCATCCAGCCCTTCGAGTTCGATGCCGAGGGCAAGGCGATCGTGTCGAGCGTCGGCGTCGATGCCTCGGACGACCTGGTGGTGAACTGGCAGCGGACCGGTCCGGGAGCGCTCGCCGCCACGAGCGAGATCGGCAGCGAGGGAGACGAGGCCACGCTGCCCGCGGATCTCGACATCGTCGCCGGGGAGACGATCATCGCGGCCGAGGTCTTCTACTCGTTCACGCCGCTCTTCGGCGTCGGGCTGGCGCCGCGGGTCATCCACAGGGTCGCCTACTACAAGCCGCGCCTCGGGTCGCTGGAGACGCTCCTGCCTTGAGTCGCCGCGGTCAGCCCAGCTCGGTCGCGATGCGGCGCAGGAGCGCGAGGAGCGCCGGCTTCTGGTCGCCGGCGATGGCGGCGATCTCGCGATCGTGGGCGGCGGCACAGACGGCGAGATGCTGGAGCGCCTCCCCTCCCCTTGCCGTCAGCCGCAGGGTGTAGCTGCGCCGGTCGGTCGGGGTCTCCTCGCGCTGGATCAGCTTTTCGCGCAACAGATCGCGCAGCAGCGGCGTGAGCGTCGACTTGTCGCGCCCGCTGGCACGGCTGAGGGCGAGCGGCGTTATGCCGGGATTTTCGTTGATGAGCGACAGGAGCGCGAACCAACCGGGACGCAGGCCTGGGATGCCGGCGTGCCGCTTGAAGTGGCGGAACGCAGCGGCATGCGCCCACCGGAGATTGAAGAGGAAATAACCGTCGAGCACTCCCATGCGAACCGGCTGCTCATCCAGGGACGCTGGAGGGGCAGCGACATCCCCGCCCTCCGCTGATCCGCTCATCGCTGCCTCCGGGCCTGCTGGGTGCGGATGCCGCACGACTTCCGCGGAAGCGCCGCGGAAATCGGATTCCGATCATGGGAAAGTGTACGCTCCGGACAACGATTCGTCGGTTTTGTTGCAAACAAATCTCTGAAGCGTGAGCGGACGACCGCCTGCCGGCGATCCCGGGAACACGGTCCGGTCAACCCTTCCCGGCGCCGTCTACGAGGGAATAGCGCTGGAACAGCGGGACCTGCGCCATGATGAAGAGGAAGTTCGCCGCCGGCAGGATGAAGGTGCGGAAGTTGACCCAGGTGTCGGTTCCGTAGCTGCGCCAGACCACCTCGTTCAGGACGGCGAGGAGAAGGTAGAAGACGACGAAGCGGACGGTGAACTTCATCCAGCCCTCGTCGCGCATGGGGATGAGCTCGTCCATCAGGTACTTGAGGTAACTCTGGCCGCGGAGCAGCCCGAAGCCGAGAATCCCCGCGAAAAGCGCGTACAGGATCGTGGGCTTCATCTTCACGAAGGTGTCGTCGCGCAGGATGAGCGTGAGCCCGCCGAAGATCGTCACCACGACGGCGGTGATCACGGCCATTTTCGGAAGCTTGCGCGTCAGGGCGTAGCTCGCCGCCAGCGACAGGAGGATGGTCGGGACGAAGACCTTGGTCGAGAAGAGGATCTGCTCGAGCTGCCGCTCGCTCTCGTCGAGGCCCTCCTGCACCGGCGCCATCCGGTAGGCGAGGAAGAAGACCGCGATCGGGCCTATCTCGAGGAGAAGCTTCAGCAGCGGGTTGATGTGGCGCTCGGACATGACCCCGATATAGCCGCACCGCTGGCGGGATGCCACAGCCGGCAGGCGGGGGGCGAGGCGCTGCTCAGAAGCGAAACCTCAGGCCCACCGTGGCGTACTGGGCGCCGCCCCAGGCGTCGCTCACGAGGCCGAAGACCCCAGAGCGGTGGTGGAAGCGCAGGAGAAGCTCCACGTCGGGGCGGCTCGGGAGGGCGAAGGTGACCTCCGGGGAGAAGAAGTGCATCCAGGGGCTGCCCTGCCCGTCCTTCGCGCGCTCCTCCTCCACGCCGGTGACGGTGTTGCTCCAGTTGAGACCGGTGGAGACCGCTGCGGTGGTGAGGACCCTGCCATCCCAGGGGAACCCGTGGTAGCGGAAGAAGACCGCGCCCCAGACCTCGGTCGCGCCCTCCCGGCCGAAGCGCTGCGCGATGCCCGCCTCGGGCTCGAGGGTGATCCGGTTCCAGACCCTCCCCGCCACGCGCGAGACGGCGGTGGCGACGATGTGGTCGCTGGTCGTGTAGTCCCAGGCCGAGGGCGGGCTTGGCGATGTGAAGAGCACTTCGCCCATCGAGCTCTCGACGTAGTTTCCGGCATAGACCGCCGTGGCGCAGTCCCCGCGGCACGGCGCGAAAAGGTCAGCGGGAACCCAGGCCGCGGCCGGGCTCGCCATGCACGCCAGCAGCGCGACCGATAGTCTCCAGACCGCCCGCGCGAACAAATTACCGCCATACCGGAACTTCCCGTACGACCCTTAGCACGAGGAAAGGGGCGGAGTCTTGCGGCGTCAGGCCGCGGCCGAACCGGTGAGGGCGCGGGCGAATTCCTCGGGATCGAAGGGGGCGAGGTCGTCGATACCCTCGCCCACGCCGATGGCGTGAATCGGCAGGCCATAGCGGTCGGCGAGGGCGACGAGCACGCCGCCCTTGGCGGTGCCGTCGAGCTTGGTCATCACGAGGCCGGTGACGTCGGCGATCTTGCGGAAGATCTCGACCTGGGAGAGGGCGTTCTGGCCGGTGGAGGCGTCCAGCACGAGCAGCGTGTTGTGCGGCGCCTCCGGGTCGCGCTTGCGGATGACGCGGACGATCTTGGCGAGCTCGGCCATGAGGTCTTCGCGGTTCTGCAGGCGGCCGGCGGTGTCGATGAGCAGGAGATCCGCCCCTTCGGCCTCGGCGCGGGCGAGCGCGTCGAAGGCGAGGCTGGCGGGGTCGGAGCCCTGCGGCGCGGTCATGACGGGGACGCCGGCGCGCTCGCCCCAGATCTGCAGCTGCTCGACGGCGGCGGCGCGGAAGGTGTCGCCGGCGGCGATGACGACCTTCTTGCCGGCGGCGCGGAACTGGCTCGCGAGCTTGCCGATGGTGGTGGTCTTGCCCGAGCCGTTCACGCCCACCACCAGCACCACCTGCGGGCGCTTGGCGTAGATCGGCATGGGACGGGCCACCGGCTCGAGGATGGCCGCGATCTCCGCCGCCAGCACTTCGCGGATCTCGCGCGCGCCGACCCGGCGGCCGAAGCGGCCCTCGGCGATGTTGGCGGCGACCTTGAGCGAGGTCTCGACCCCCATGTCGGACTGGATCAGCAGCTCCTCGAGGCTCTCGAGCATGGCGTCGTCGAGCACCCTGCCCTTCTCCTGCCCGAGGATGCGGCCCACCAGACCGGTGCGCTCCTCCGCCGGCACGGCTTCGGCTGGCGCCGCGACCGGTGCGGCCGCCGGCACGGTTTCGGCTGCGGCGGGGGCCGCCTCGATGATCGCGTCCAGCCCTTCCTCGAGCTTGGACGAGGACTTGAAAAGCCGCTCCTTGAGCTTCTGGAAGAACGCCATGCCGCCAATGCCCCCTGCCTGCGCCTCTCCCTAGCCTCCGTCGGCGGGGGATGCAAACCCGGCGCGGTCAGCGCTTGGCGGCGGCCCTCTCCAGCCGCCGGCGCTCGGCCTGCTCGTCGCGGAAGAGCGTCCAGGCGGCCATGAACAGCGCCGCGATCAGCGGCCCGATCACGAAGCCGTTGATGCCGAAGAGCGAGATGCCGCCGAGGGTGGAGACGAGGACGACATAGTCGGGCAGCCGCGTGTCGCGGCCGACGAGGATCGGGCGCAGGACGTTGTCGATCAGTCCGATCACCATCACGCCCACGAAGACAAGGGCGATCCCCTTCAGGGCTTCGCCGGTGATGATGAGGTAGGCGGCCGCAGGCACCCAGACCAGCGCCGAGCCCACCGCCGGAAGCAGCGAGAGGAACGTCATCAGCGTGCCCCAGAGCAACGCACCCTTGATGCCGAGGAGCCAGAAGGTCACCCCGCCGATCGTGCCCTGGATGACGGCGATCACGATGTTGCCCTTGACGGTCGCACGCACCACCGCCGCGAAGCGCGAGAGGAGGTCGGCGTTGTACTCGTCGCTGAGCGGCATGGCGGCGCGGATGTTGCGCCCGATCGACCGGCCGTCGCGGAAGAGGAAGAACAGCACGTAGAGCATGATGCCGGCGCTGACAAAGAGGCGCAGGGTGTCCTGGCCGATGCTGAGCGCCCGGCTCGCGATGGCCTGGCTGGCCTCCCGGAGGAGCTCGACGAAGCGGCCCCGCATCGCCTCGAAGTTGCCGACCCCGAGCCGGTCGAACCAGCTCTGCGCCCAGGGCGGCAGCGCCTTCTGCACGTTGCCGAGCACGGTCGAGGGATCGATCTCGCCGCTCTGCACCTGTTCCACGAGGACCGTGCCCTCGCGGACCAGCGCGCCGAGGATCAGCGTCACCGGGATGATGGCGATGAAGATGCAGACGAGCACGCTCAGGGCCGCCGCGCGATTGCTGTGCGGACCGAACCACCCCTCGAAGGTGCGCTGCAACGGCTGGAAGACGATGGCGAGGATCACCGCCCAGAAGACGGCGCCGTAGAACGGCAGCAGCAGCCAGAAGAAGGCGACCGTCACCAGCGCGAGCAGGAGCAGGAAGGCCTTCTGTTCGAGCTGGGTCTGCACCGCCGCCGCGCCCCCGGGGGCGCTGAGTGCGCCTCGGCGTCAGGCTATCCGCGCCGGCCGCCGGGTGGCAAGGGATCGATCACGCGGCGGGACTTCAGCCGAACCCGCTTTCCTTTTCGATGAAGCGGATCGTGCCGGCCTTGGCCTGGGCCTGGATCGCCTTGGTGATCTCGATCTGCGCCGATTCGCCTTCCTTGCGGCTGACGTCGGTCAGGCCCGCCAGCTCCTCGACGTAGCGCTCGGAGAGACGGCGCGGCAGGTTCTCGAGCACGAAGGCGACGGTGGCGCTGTCCTGGGCCTGGCCGAGCTTCAGCGCCTTCAGCAGCACCTCCTCGGCCACGTCGCGCAGCACCCCGGCCACGTCGCGGCCGTGCAGGCGGACGGAGATGTCCTCGAAGGTGAACATGGTGCGCTGGACGTCCTGCGCGAGCGAGGGCTCCTGGGATTCGAGGTAGCTCAGGAAGCCTTCCCGCACCTCGGTCGAGATGTTGTTCATCAGGCCCGCGATCAGGTCGGCCGGGCGGCGCTTGGAGAGGTTGCGCTGCAGCACCGAGAGGAAGTCGCGCTCGATGGCGCCCTGCATCGCGGCCGAGATGGGCGGGTCGAGCGTGGGCACGCGCGACAGGCGGAGGACCACCGCCTGGGCGAAGCCGCGCTCCAGCCGTTCCAGGACGCTCGCGGCGATCTCGGCGCGCAGCTCGCTCAGGACGACGGCGGCGGCCTGCGGGTGTTCGGCCTGCAGGAAGTTCGCGAGCGTTGCCGCCGGCGTGTCGTTCAGGCGCTCCCAGACCGAGCGGACCTCGCTGCGCCGGCGGCCGTCGATCAGCCGCTGCACCTCGTCCTCGTCGTCGAGGACGGCGGCGAGGAGCTTTCGCGCCGCCTTGGAGCCGCCGGAGATCTCGGGACCGGTGGTCAGGAGCTCGAGGAATTCCACGATCACCGCGTCGAGGACCTCCTGGCTGATCTTGCCGAGGCCGTTGATGGCGCGGGCGAAGCGCTCCATGTCGGGCTCGGCGAGCTCGCGCAGGAACCCCGCCGCATGCTCCGGCCCGATGGCGGTCAGGATCATCGCCGCCTTCTCGATGGGCGTCGGCATCTGGTCGGCGCGCAGCGCCGGCAGCCGCGGCTTCTCGGGCTTGCCCCTGGCGGGGACGAGCGCTGTGGTCTCGTTCATGGCTGGTAGCTCCGGACCAGGGCGCCGGCGAGCAGGCTCCAGCCGTCGGCGATGACAAAGAAGGCGAGCTTGAAGGGCAGCGAGATCACCGCCGGCGGCACCATCATCATGCCCATGGACATGAGGACCGCGGCGATGACGAGGTCGATGACGAGGAAGGGGAGGAAGATCAGGAAGCCGACCTCGAAGCCGCGGCGGATCTCGCTGAGGAGGAAAGAGGGCACCAGGAGCGAGAGCGGCGTGGCGGCGCCGTCCTCGGCCTGCGGCTGGGGGGGCCGCGCCTCGCGCAGCAACTCGACCGTCCCGGGGTCGACCCGGCCCTCCATGAAGACTCGGAAGGGCGCCATGACCGGGGCGAAGGCCTGCTCGGGCTGCATCTCGCCCGCCACCATCGGCTCGATGCCGTCGTTCCAGGCCTGGGTGAAGACCGGCTCCATCACGAAGTAGGTGAGAAACAGCGCCAGGCTCACGATCATCATGTTGGGCGGCGCCTGCTGCACGCCGATCGCCTGGCGCAGGATCGAGAGCACCGTCACCATGAACGGGAAGCAGGTGACCATGATCGCGAGACCGGGCGCGAGGCTCAGCAGCGTGATGAGCAGCAAGAGCTGGACGGTGCGCAGGCTGAACGACTGGCCGTCACCGAGGTTGATCGAGATGTCCTGCGCCAGCGCCGGGTGTGCGAGGAGGACAAGAACGAGGCCCATGGCCGCTCGGGTGCGGGCAACTCTTGAGATTCGGTTAAAACTCAGATTGATAATCATTGTATTTCAATTCGCGGCGGCCGTCTCAGAGCTCATGCGAGAAGTCGGCCACTTCCGTCAGGCGCACCCCGAGGCGGCCGGAGTCGTCGCCGATCTCCTGCAGTTCGCCGCGCGCGATCAGCCGGTCGCCGATGTAGAGCTCGACCGGGTCGTCGATGGTGCTGTCGAGCGTCAGCACCGAGTCGCGGCGGAGCTCGACCAGCTCGCTGACCAGCGGCCGGGCCTTGCCGACCGAGATCGTCACTTCGATGGGGACGCCCAGGAAGGCCCCTGCCCGCGCCTGGCGGGCGCCGCGGTCCGGGGCCACCTCGCTCAAGGCCTCTGCCGCCGGTTCTGCGTGGTTCTCATCCGAGTTTGCTGTCATCACCCTCGCCCTTGCTGCCCGTCCCGAGATGCGACGCGATGCAGCCGCGGATCTGCGCGATGCAGGCGTCGAGATCGATGTGGTCGTAGCCCTGGTCCCAGAAGACCTGCGCCTCGCGCGGCAGGAGTTCCGGCGCCTCCTCGACAGCGGCATCGAGGCCGAGATGCGCCAGCAGCTTTTCAATGCGGCCGGCAAGCTCGGGCGCGCAGCGGAGCCGCGGCCGCGCCGCGGGGGCATGGACCAGCGCGCGTTCCACCACAGCGGCGATCTCGGCCCCGAGCCCGGCGTCGGCGAGCGCGGGAGACACCGCGGCAGCGAGAGCCTCGACCATCGGCGCGACGCTGGCCGCAACGTGCCGCCGCGCCGCCTCGTTGGTCACGCGGGCGTCGTTGATCGCCTCGATCAGCTCGCTGGTGAGCCGTCCCTGCTCTTCCAGGAAGCCGTCGGTGGCCGCCGCCTGCCCGGCGAGGTAGCCGTCGTGATAGGCCTCCTCGCGCGCGGCCTCGATGCGGCGCTCGAGCGGGCCGATCTTGACCGCGGTAGGCCCCGAGGCCGGCTGGAACGTCTCCAGGCGATAGGCGCTCATGATCCGGCGGGCTCCTTGCGGGTTTCGGGGAATTCGATCCAGCTGCGCAGCACCGCGGCGCTGTCCTCGCCGCGGCTGGAGATGACGTCGCGCAGCCGCTCGATCTTGCTGACGGTCTGCGCCGGCAGGTCGAGCAGGCTGTCGTTGCCGATCTGCGGCGGCAGGGCGTGGCGGGCGCCTTCGGCCGCGAGGTCGCGCGGCCCGGTCAGCTGGGTGATCTCGAGGATCGGCCGGCGGGTGGTCATCGGCCTCAGGACGAAGAAGATGAGCGCGAGCACGATCGCGCCGAGCACGCCGAGCTGGGCCAGCCGCCCGCCCCAGACGTCGAGGAAGCCCGACCCGGCGCTCTCCGCGAGCGCGCCCTGTTCGGCGGGAAGGGTGAACTGCAGCGACTCGATGGTGACGGTGTCGCCGCGTTCCTCGTCGAAGCCGATCGCCGAGCGGACGAGCTGGCGCAGCGTCTCCATCTCCTCGACCGGGCGCGGGGCCCATGTCTCCTTGCCGTCGGCGCCGGCCTGCACGATGCCGTCGACCATGACCGCGACGCTGACCTTGCGGATCTGGCCGGGCAGGATCACCCGCTCGCGTCGGGTCTCGGAGACTTCGTAGTTCTGCCGCTCCTTGCTCTCGGTCGCCGACCGCTGGCTGTCGTTCCCGCCCGCGCCGGCGTCGCCGTCGGGAAGGTTGCTGGCCACCGTGACGCCCGGGGCGCTGCCGGAAGCGGTCTCGGAGCTCTCCTCGAGCTCGGAGCTGATCGCCACGCGGCTCTCCGGGTCGATGGTCCGCTCGGAGATCGTCTGGCTGTCCATGTCGGCGTCGACGTTGACCTCGACGATGGCCCGGCCCGGCCCCACGCGCGCCTCGAGCAACCGCTGGATGTTGGCGCGCATGGTCTCGGCGCGCGCAGTCGGGCCGGTCTCGCCGCCGGTCAGCGGGTCGTCCTTGCCGGCGAGCACGACGCCCTGCGCCGCGTCGATCACCGCGACCGCCTCGGGCGCCACCCCGGCCACGGCAGAGGAGACGAGAAAGCGGATCGCCTCGGCCTGGCCCCGCTCCAGCGTGCCGCGGGCCATGGTGACGGTGACGGAGGCCGAGCCCGCGGGCGTGCGGGAGAAGGGCTGCGAGACGGGGTTCGCCAGGTGCACGCGCGCCGAGCGCACGTCGGGCGAGCCGGTGATGGTGCGGGCGAGCTCGCCTTCCTTGGCGCGCCAGTAGGCGGCGTCGAACATCTGGCTCGTGGTGCCGAAGCCCGAGAGCGTGTCGAGGATCTCGTAGCCTGCGGGTCCGCCTGCCGGGAGCCCCTTCGAGGCGAGCTGCATGCGGATGCGGTCGCGCGCGGCGGCGTCGACCATGATCGCCGCGCCGTCCACCTCGAAGGCCACGCCCTCCGCCTCGAGCTCGGCCACCACCTCGCCGGCGGCGGTGGCGTCGAGCCCGGAGTAGAGCATGGCCATGGACGGCTCGGTGGCGACCCGGCTGATCCCGAAGACCGCCGCCACGATCGCGAGGACGCTGAGGCCCGCGATCAGCCGCCGGCGCGCATCCAGTCCGTCCCAGAGCTCCTTAAGCCTTGCCACCACTTACCCGCAATCTGCCGCTGATGTCGCGGCGATACTCGGGGGGGCATGCTTAAGAAATGGTTAGGGATGCTCGGTTTACCTGTGACCGAAACACGAACCTTAAGGATCGAAGTTCCCATGGCCGATGCCGCCGAAATCGCCGAGGACGCGACGCCTGCAAAGCCCAGGCGCAAGCTCGGACTCATCGTCGGAGTCGTGGGCGCGCTGGCTCTCGGCGGGGGCGGATTCTATTCGGTCTATGCCGGGCTTTTCGATCCTTCCAGCGTCACGGGCCTCTTCGGTGGTGGCGGCGGGCATGGCGACAGCCACGGCGGTGGCCACGGAGAGTCCGCCGGAGGCGCTGCGAGCGTGCTGGGCGACGTGGCGTTCGTGGCGATGGACCCGATCATGATCTCGCTCCCCCCGGGGCGTCGGCGCGGCATCTGCGCTTCGCGGGCCAGCTCGAGGTGGCGCCGGAGCACGCGGGTGAGGTGGCGGGCCTCATGCCGCGCGTGCTCGACGTGCTCAACACCTACCTCCGCGCCGTCGAGGTCCGCGACCTCGAGGAGCCGTCCTCGCTGGCGCGGCTGCGCGCCCAGATGCTCCGGCGCATCCAGGTGGTGACGGGCGAGGGCCGGGTGCGCGACCTGCTCATCTCCGAACTCGTGCTGAACTAGGGATCGCCCGCATGGACCTCCTGATGAACGGCCTCCTGACGGCGGCGACCCTCTTCGCCGGCGGCTACTGCTGGGTGCTCGCGCGACGGGTTCGCGACCTCAAGTCGCTCAACTCCGGGCTCGGCGGCGCGATCGTGACGCTGACGCGGCAGATCGAGCTCGCCCGCACCACGCTGGACGAGGCGCGCGCCGCCTCGCGCGACACGCGCCAGGACCTCGCACAGCTCGTGGCCAAGGCCGACGGCGCCGCGGGCCAGCTCCGCATGCTGATCGCCGCCGCCCCCGTCCCGGCCCCCGTCCCGCCCCCCGCCGCCGTCGTGCCCGCGCCGGCGCCCGAGCCCAAGGCCGAAGCGGCGCCGCAGCCCGCCGACCCTCCGGCACCGGAGCCCGCGCCGGTCGTGTCGATCCGCGCGGCCGCTCGGCCCGAGCCTGCCACGCCGGCTCGCGCAACCGCGGCGCATCTGACCGAGGTCCCGAAACCGCGCGCGCTGGCGCCGATCGAGAACCCGCTTCGCCGCAGGGAGGCCGAGCCGGAGCCGGCTCGCAGCGAGGACGACATTCTCGAGGCGTTGAGCGCGCTTGCGGGAGGCCGCTGAAGCCATGGCGACGACCAGCCGGCCGGTGCTGAGCGGCGTGGGGCTGATCGTCTGCTGCTTCTTCGCCTCGGCGGCGCTGCGCATGACCGACCACGGCTGGGCGCTGGCCGAGGGAATCAGCGAAACCGCGGGCGATGCCTCCACCGAAGGCAGCGCCGGGGACCAGCTGCTCGAAGCGATCCGCCAGCGCGAGACGCAACTGGCCGCGGAAGAGAAGCGGCTGGCCGACCGCAAGCAGACGCTGGGCGTGGCCGAAGCCAAGCTCGCCGAACAGCTCGCCGCCTTCGAGACGGCGCAGAAGAACCTGGAGAAGACGCTGGCCATGGCGGATCAGGCCGCCGAACGCGACATCGCCCGCATGACCACGGTCTACGAGAACATGAAGCCCGCCGACGCGGCGCAGATCTTCGAGACGATGGACGTGGGTTTCGCCGCCGGACTTCTCGCACGGATGCGGCCGGACGTGGCGGCGGCGGTCCTGACCGGGATGAAGCCCGAAAGCGCCTATGCCGTCACCCTCACCATCGCCAGCCGGAACGCCGAGGTTCCGACCAAATGACCGGGCAAACGCGGGTCGGCTTGAAGCTTTGTTAATCTCCTGACGAGTAGACCGGATGGTGAAAAGGACGGGCCGCAAAGCCATGTCCCGGAGCCTCGGAAAATGGACTCATGATCGGCATCGTCGGCATCTGCATCGTTTTCGTGATGGTCTTCGGCGGCTATGCGCTTGCCGGCGGCAAGATGGGAATCATCCTGCATTCGCTGCCCTTCGAGATGATGATCATCCTCGGCGCGGCGCTCGGCGCCTTCATCATCGGCAACGACAAGCACGGGATCAGCCACACGCTCAAGGACATCGCCAAGGTCTTCAAGGGCCCGCACTGGAAAACGGCGGATTTCCAGGACCTTCTCTGCCTGATGTTCCAGCTCATCCGCATCGCCCGATCCAACCCGGTGGAGCTCGACCAGCATATCGAGGACCCGGGCGCCTCGCCGATCTTCGGCGCCTATCCGAAGATCCTCGCCGACAGCGAGGCGGTGGCGCTGATCTGCGACACCCTGCGCTCCGCCTCGATGAACTACGACGATCCGCACCAGGTCGAGGAGGTGCTGACCAAACGGATCGAGAAGAACTATGCCGAGGCGCAGCACTCCGCGCACACCCTGCAGACGATGGCCGATGGTCTTCCGGCGCTCGGCATCGTCGCCGCCGTCCTCGGTGTCATCAAGACCATGGCGTCCATCGACCAGCCGCCGGAGATCCTCGGCAAGATGATCGGCGGCGCGCTCGTCGGCACCTTCCTCGGCGTGTTCATGGCGTACGGCTTCGTCGGGCCCTTCGCCAACCGGGTGAAGGCGGTGATCGACGAAGACCAGCATTTCTACAACCTGATCCGCGAGGTGATGGTGGCGGCGCTGCACAACCACGCGCCCAACATCTGCGTCGAGGTCGGCCGGCAGAACACGCCGGCCAACCTCCGCCCCTCCTACAACGAGCTCGAAGGCGCGCTCAGGGCGTCCAAGCAGAGCCTCGCCGCGTGATCCGCGCCCATGTGAGTGCCGGCCTCCTCGGCCTCGCCGCTGCGGGCGTCGCCGCCCCCGCCATCGCGGCCGAAGGCGGCACGATCCGCGGCGGCGAGCATGACGGCTTCACCCGCATCGTGCTCACCGTCGAGCCCACCACCGAATGGTCGCTCGAGACGGTCGATGGCCGCGCGACGCTGCGCTTCCCCGGCAAGCAGCTCGCCTTCGGCACCGAGGGGGTCTACGACAAGATCCCCCGCACCCGCGTCAAGGTCGTGAGCGTCATACCCGACGCCGCGGGCACGCTCGTGACGGTCGATCTCGGCTGCGACTGCCGCGTCAGCACCTCCTTCGTGGGAGCGCAGTACCTGGCCCTCGACGTGGCCGACCGCGACGCGGCGACGGCGGCCGTGGAGCCGCCGCCCGAGACGCCCGAGGCGCGCGCCGCCCGCGAACATGCGGCCGTATCGAGTGCGGAGGAGGCGTTGATCCGCCAGATCGAGCGCGCAGCGAGCCAGGGGATCGTCCGCTTCAACGATCCCGATGCTCCCCCCGAGCCCGAGCACGCGGCCGCACTGGAGCAGGCCCAGCCAGGCTCCGCGGCCGGCGCCATACCCGAGGCTCCGGTCGACGCGGCAATCGCGCCGGAGAGCGTGCTCGCGGCGCTGGCGGGGAGCGATCAGGTCCTGGCCACCACCGTCTATGACCGCGACGGCCGCCGGGCGAGGGCGGCGGGCGAGACGGATGGCCCGCCCGAGGTCTGCCTCGACGACGCGCGCCTCGACGTCGGGGCATGGTCGAACGGGCTGGCCCTGACCGCGCAGATGCCGGAGTTCGGCCGCCAGCTCGTCAGCGAGTTCGACGCGCCGAATCCCGAGGCGGTGCGCGACCTGGCGCGGCTCTACATCCGCTTCGGCTTCGGGGCCGAGGCCGAGGCGCTGCTGGCCGCCTTCGCGATGCGCCGGTCGAGGACCGCGACCTTCTCGTCGACCTCGCGCGGGCGGTGGAGGGGCGCGCCGTCACCCCGGACGGGCCGCTCGCGGTAGCCGTCGCGTGCCCCGGCAACCACGGCCTCTGGCTGGCGCTCGGGCATGCCGCTCCGGTGTTCCACGAAGCGGAGAGCTTCGCTGCCGTCCAGGCCGCTTTCGCCGCCCTGCCCCCGGAGCTGCGCGTGCTGCTGGCGCCCGGGTTCATCGACCGTCTGCTTGCGGCCGGTCACGCCCGCGAGGCGAGGCTGATCCATGAGACGGCCATTCGGCCGGGCGAGGCGGAGGACTCCGGGCTGGATCTCGCAGGGGCGCGTATCGCCGCCGCCGAGGGCCATCCCGAGGAGGCGGTGCGGGCGCTGACAGCGCTGATCGAGGCCGATGGCCACGCCTCGGTCGAGGCGCTGACCGAACTCGTCCGCATCGTCCTCGACGCCGGGCTGGCCATCCCCGACCGCGTCGTCACCGACCTGCGCGCCGCCGCCCTGCAGTATCGCGGCGCGGCCGTCGAGGCGGAACTGCGCGCGCTCCTCGTCGAGGCGCTGGCGCGGCGCGCCGAGCTGCCCGCGGCGCTCGAGGAGACCCGCACCGCAATGAGGGACCTGCCGGCCGCGGCGCCTGGCCTCGCCGGCCTGGCGGTGAGCCTGTTGGCCGAGGCTGACCCGGCGGCCGTGGGGGCAGCCGCCTACGCCGAAACCGTCCTCGCCGCCCGCGACCTGGTGGCGGCGGCGCCTCCCGCCGACCCCGCGCGGCTCGCCATCGGCGAACGGCTGCTGGCGCTCGGGCTGCCTGATGCGGCGCTCGCGGCGGTGACCCCGGCGGCGGGCGCCGGCGACGCGGCGGCGCAGCTGATCGCCGCCCGCGCCGAGCTCGGCCGCGGTGACGCCGAGGCCGCCCGACTGGCGCTCGGCGCGCTGGCGGGGCCGCAGGCGGCCGAGCTTCGCGCCCGCGCCTTCGCGCTCTCAGGGGCGTACGGCCAGGCGCTGGCCACGCTGGCCGACAGCGGATCGCCCGAGGCGGCCGCCCCCTATGCCTGGCCCTCCGGCGACTGGTCGAGGGCGCGCGCCGCCGCCGCGGAGGATCCGGCGCGGCTAGCGATGGCGAGCTACATGACGGTCGAGACCGGCACCGCCCCGGCGCCCGTCCCGGCGGCCGACCCGGCCGCGCTCTCCCCCGATCTCGCCTTCCAGGAGCCGCTGCCGCCGCTCGACCGGCCGAGCCTCGACGCGGCGCGACGCCTGCTCTCCACCGGCGGCAAGATCGGCGGCTTCGTCGAGGACGTGCTGACGGACGGCGCTTCCGCCGACCGGTGATACGGCCTCCGTGTGATCGCCTCGCGTTAACAGCCCGTAAAGAAGTGGCAAGCCGGATTCCAGCCGGATTCCAGCCGCCTTCCAGCCCGGATTTTTCTCGCCGTTCCAAAGGGATGACCGCCGCCCGAGGCGCGCGAGCAGATCCCCATCAGCAAGCACATGCCCTTTCAACCCGCGGCCAGCATCCGCGCGATCCGCGCCCGGTCCTGTGGATCGTCCGCCCGGTTCAGCTCGGCCACCAGCTCCTCCAGCGAGGCGAGATTGTGGCAGGCGCGGAAGGCGTCCACATGCGGCAACATGGCGCGGATGCCGCGCGCGCGGGGGGTGAAGCCGTCCCAGCGCAGGAGCGGGTTCAGCCAGATCAGCCGGCGGGCCGAGAGGTGCAGCCGCTCCATCTCGGCGGCGAGGCGACCGGGGTCCCCGCGGTCCAGCCCGTCGGTGATGAGCAGCACCACCGCCCCCTGCCCCAGCACCCGGCGCGACCAGTCGCGGTTGAACGCGTGCAGGCACGCGCCGATCCGGGTGCCGCCCTCCCAGTCCAGCGCCTCGCGCCCCGCCGCCTCCAGCGCCGCGTCCACGTCCCGCCGCCGCAAGTGGCGGGTGATGTTGGTCAATCTCGTGCCGAAGGTGAAGGCGTGCACCTGCGCCCAGCCCGCCCCCTTGGCGTTGGCCGTCGCGTGCAGGAAGTGCAGCAGCATCCGGCTGTAGTCCGCCATCGACCCCGAGATGTCGCACAGCACCACCAGGTTCGGCCAGCGCGTCCGCCGCGCCCGCGTCACCAGCGCCTGCACCTCGCCACCCGACCGCAGCGCCGCCCGCATCGTCCCGCGCCAGTCCGCCACCCGCCCACGCGCGTCGACCCGCGTCCGCCGGCTGGCAACAGGCCTGACCGGCAGCTCCAGCCGCGCGATCGCCCGCCGCGCCGCCGCCTGCTCCGCCGCCGACATCTGCTCGAAGTCCATGTTCTTCAGCCGCTCGCCGGCCGAAAACGTGAGCCGGGCGTCGACCTCGACCCTCTCGGCCTCATCGCGCGGGCGCGCCGGCGGTGTCCGCGCCGTCGAGCAACGCCTCGGCCGCCCGCCGCTCCGCCGGAGCCGGCTCGGGGCGCTCGTTCAGCCCGCTGACCTGCGGGGTCAGCAGGCTCATCAAGTATTGAAGAAACTGAGGATCGCGCCAGAAGAGGCGGAAAACCTGGGAGAAGACCTCCCGGTGCTCGGGCCGGCTAACGAAGCAGGCCTGCAGCGTGAAGTAGAAGTCGTCCTTGTCGGTGAAGCCCACCGCCTCCACGGCCCGGATGGCGTCGAGCACCCGACCGGTCCCGACCGGCAGGCCCGCCTTCCTGAGCGCGCGGGCGAAATGCGCGATGTTGAGCGCGAGCTTGCCGTCCGAGGGGACCGCCACGGCCTCAGGCCGGCCCCAGCGCCGCCTGCGCATCGTCGAGGATGCGCGTGGCCTCCGAGCCCTGCATCCGGACAATGTCGTCCTGGTACTTCAGCAGCGCGCCCAGCGTGTCGGCGATGACCTGCGGGCTGAGCGCGACCGCGTCGAGCGCCACCAGGCACTTCGCCCAGTCGATCGTCTCGGCGACGCCGGGCTTCTTGAACAGGTCCTCGCTGCGCAGCCGCTGCACGAAGGCCACCACCTCGCGGCTGAGCGCCTCGGTCGCCTCCGGCGCGCGGGCGCGCAGGATGGCGAGCTCGCGGTCGAAGTCGGGATAGTCGACCCAGTGGTAGAGGCAGCGCCGTTTCAGCGCGTCGTGCACCTCGCGCGTGCGGTTGGAGGTGAGGATGACGATGGGCGGCGCCTCGGCGCGGATGGTGCCGAGCTCGGGGATGGTCACCTGGAAGTCGGACAGCGCCTCGAGCAGGAAGGCCTCGAACGGCTCGTCGGTGCGGTCGAGCTCGTCGATGAGGAGGATCGGCGGCCCGCCGTCCTGCGGCTGCATCGCTTCCAGCAGCGGCCGGCGGATCAGGAACCGCTCGGAGAAGAGCTCCTCGGTCAGCGCGTGCCGGTCGGCGGAGCCCTCGGCCTCGGCGGTGCGGATCGCCACCATCTGGGCGGGGAAGTTCCACTCGTAGACGGCACTCGCCGTGTCGAGGCCCTCGTAGCACTGCAGGCGGATCAGCCTCCGCCCGAGGGCCTGCGAAAGCGCCTTGGCGATCTCGGTCTTGCCGACGCCGGCCTCGCCCTCGAGGAACAGCGGCCGGCCGAGCTTGAGCGCGAGGAAGACGACGGTGGAAAGGCTGCGGCCGGCGACGTAGCCGGCATCGGCGAGGAGCGCCCGGGTGGCATCGATGGAGGTCGGCAACGCTGGCATGATGGTTCTTCCTCCCGGCCCATATGCGGGAGCGCGCGGGGAGAGGGCAAGCCTCCCCCGCTCCAGGGGAGGCGCTCGCGCTTCAGCCGGCGAAGAGCGTCAGGCCGCCGTCCACGCGGATCACCTGGCCGTTGACGAACCGGGCCCGCGGTCCGGCGAGGAACGCCACGGCGTCGGCGATCTCGTCGGGCTCGGCGTAGCGGTCGAGCGAGACCTTGTCGCTGTCCATCCGGTCGGGGTCGACCGTGCGCGTCGCCTGGAAGCGGGCGGTCTTGGTCGGGCCGGGGCTGACGGCGTTGACGCGCACGCCCTTCTCGATCAGTTCCCTGGCGAGGCAGCGGGTGTAGTGGACGACCGCCGCCTTGAGCGTGGAATAGACCACCTCGGGCGAGCATCCCATGTGCGCCGCCGCCGAGGCGATGTTGACCACCGACCCCGACCCGGCCCGGACCATGGGCGGCACGAAGGCCTGGCAGACCAGCATGGTGCCGATCAGGTTGTTGTTGGTCAGGACCTTGATGTCTTCGAACGGGATGCCGAGGGCGTCGTTGGGCACCGGCTTGCCGCCGGAGGCGCCGATGTCGCCGCCGGCGCAATTGACGAGGATGTGCACCTCGCCGAGGGCGGCGTCGATGTCGGCCTTCATCCGGGCCACGGCCTCCGGGTCGCCGATGTTGCCGGTGACGGTCGCGACCTTCACGCCGTGCCTGGCCGATCAGCCTGGCCACCTCGTCGAGGTCGGCGAACTCGCCGAACCTCGCCGGCTGCGCCCGGTCGAGGTCGTGGATCGCCACGTTCGCCCCGAGCTCGGCGAGACGCTCGGCCATCACCCGCCCGAGGCCGCGCCCCGAGCCGGTGACGAACGCCGTCTTGCCGCTGAGTTCCCCCGTCATTCTCTTCTCCTTCACATGATCCCGAGCGCCCGCATGTTCGCGGCGCTGCGCCGGATCATGTCGAGCTCGTATGTCTCCAGGGCGTCGTCCTCCTGCCGCTCCCACGGGGTGCGGTAGTCGGCGTCGGCCGGCAGCTTGTTCACCCGCGCCGCCCGCAGGCAGGCCGCAAACTCCGCCGCCGTCCTTGGCGCATAGCCGTTCCACCAGTCCGAGGTGAAGAGGCGGACGTGCCGCGCTTCCAGCGCGCCGGGCTCGAGGACCGCGGTGACGTCGGGGTTGGCATCCTCGAGGATGGCGCAGCATTTCGGCGAGCGGGACGGCGCCGTCGCCGATGGCGCAGCGGACCAGCCGGTAGCCCTCGTCGGTGAACTGCACCCGGTAGTCCTTGAGGTGGACGTGGACGACGTGCGGCGCGACGCGGCGGGTGAAGTCGAGCGGCGCCTCGGCCACGGGGAAGGTGTTGCCGGTGTCGAGGGTGATGCCGATGCCGCGGCTCATCCTCGCAGAAGGCGACGAGCTCGGCGCTGGTGAAGTCCTGGTGGTTCTCGATGCCGAAGCGGTAGCCCGCGTCGTCGGCGCGCGGCCCCCATTCCGCCAGGACCTCGCGGATGCGGGCGTTGAGCTCGCCCCAGCGTCGCGCCAGCGGCGTTGCGGTCGCCGCAGAGGACGGGGCTGAGGCCGAGGCGGATGGTGCGCGCCCCGAGGAGGCGTGCCGAGCGGAAGGCGGACTCCATCGGCCCCATCATGTCGATGCCGGCGCTGACGACGGGGACCTGGTCACGTCCGGCGAGGCGGGCGCCGATGGCGGCGACCTCGGCGTCGGGCATCGCCCGCAGCCAGGGGTCGAAGATCTCCACCACCTTCGCCCCGAGCTCGTCGGCGATATCGAGCAGACCCGCGATTCCGCGGCCCGCCGGGTTGCTCCGCGGCGTGCCGCGACCCTGCAGGCCGAGAACCCAGGTCAGGCCGTAGGGATTCAGACCCACGCGCATGTCAAACTCTCCCACTTCCCGGGGCGTCACCGAATGCCTGGAGCTATTTCACCGCACCGGTCGACAGTCCGCCCTGCCAGAACCGCTGAACGAAGAGGAACGCGATGATCACCGGCACGATCGACACCAGCGCGCCAGCCGCGACGACGGTGAAGAGGACGGTGCCGCCGCTGCCGGCGGTCGCGGCGGCGTACCACTGCGCAAGGCCCACGGTCACCGGGAAGTACTCGGACGAGTTGAGCACGACGAGCGGCAGGAAGTAGTTGTTCCAGTTCGCCACGAAGGCCAGCACCAGCACGGTGGTGAAGGCGGGCATCATCAGGCGGAAGGCCAGGAACCAGAAGATGTAGAACTCGCCAGCCCCATCGACGCGGCCGGCGTCGATGATCTCGTTCGACACGCCCTCCTCGATATAGGCGCGCATCAGGAACACCCCGATGGGAAAGACCAGCGAGGGCAGGATGACCGCCCAGGGGGTGTTGATCAGCCCGATCTCGCCAAGGAGCAGGAACAGCGGGATGACCAGCGCGGTCTGCGGGATCATCACCGCCCCGAGCACCAGCGCGTAGAGGAAGCGCTTCCCGACGAACTCGTACTTGGCGAAGGCGTAGCCCGCGAGCGTCGCGACGAGCGCCGATCCGACGGCCGATGCGGTCGAGTAGTAGAAGCGTGTTCAGCAGCCACCGCCCGAAGATGCCGTTCTGGATCGTGAAGAGGTCGCGCAGGTTCTCGAAAAGATGGAAGTCCGAGGAGAACCAGAGGCCGAAGGTGGTGAAAAGGTCGGGGTTGGTCTTGGTCGCCGCCGTGATCAGGTAGAAGATCGGCGTGAAGGTATAGATCGAGGTAGAGGAAGAGCACCCCCGTCATCAGCCTGCGGTTGCGGCGCAGCCGGGCCGAGTCCCTGCCCTTGCCGACCATCGCCACTAGCGGCGCCGCCGGCTGGAGATCAGCATGAAGGTGTAGGCGAGGACCGCCGTCACGCCGCCGAGGAGGAAGGAGATGGCGGCCGAGTAGTTGTACTGCTGCCCGGTGAAGGCGAGCGTGTAGGCATAGAGGTTCGGGGTGAACGAGCTCGAGATGACGCTGCGCGCCAGGTTGATCATCAGGTAGGGCTCGGTGAAGAGCTGCAGCGTGCCGATGATCGAGAAGACGATGGTGATGACGATCGTCGGGAAGATCAGCGGCAGCTTGATGCGCATGGCGTAGCTGAAGGCGTTGGCGCCGTCGAGCACCGCGGCCTCCTCGAGGTCGGTCGGGACCGCCTGCAGCGCCGCGTAGTAGATGATCATGTTGTAGCCCATGTACTCCCAGACCGCGATGTTCGCGAGCGACGGGAGGATGGTGGTGTGGCTGAGGAAGTCCGGCTTCGGCCAGTCCATCGCCGTGGCGAGCTGGGAGAACGGCCCGTAGGCGGGGCCGTAGAGGAAGCCCCACATGAGCGCCGCCACCACCGTCGGCACGGCGTAGGGAATGAAGAAGCTGATGCGGAAGAAGCTCTTGGCGTAGACGGTGCCGCTGTCGAGCACCAGCGCGAAGAACAGCGCCAGGATCAGCATCACCGGGATCTGCATCGCCCCGAACTTGATCAGCGTCACGATGCCGCCCCAGAACTTGGGATCGACGAAGGCGCTGTGGAAATTGTCGATGCCGACGAAGCGGGTGCCGCCCACCAGCGTGGTCTTGTAGACGCTGAGACCGAGCGCGTTGATCAGCGGGATGATCAGGAAGGCGGCGAACAGCAGGAGGAACGGCAGCAGGAAGACGTACGGCGCGACACGCTTGCTGATGTGAAGGGGAAATCGTCGCCCGGGCGCGGCGGCGGTCTCGGCCATGCTTCCCTCGATCCCCCTGCCGGGCAGGCGGAGCGCCTACGCCGGAGGCGCTCCGCCCGTGCGGCTCAAACCACCGTGTAGCCCTGGTCCGTGGCGTAGGCGACGATCGCGTCCTGCACGCGATCGAAGGCATCGGCCAGCGTGCCGTTGCCGCCGAGCGACGCCGACAGCTCGTCCTGGATGTGGGTGTTCACGTAGTCCTGGAACGGGGCGAACTCGAAGGACGGATCGACGTGCGAGGAGGCGTCGGCGAAGATCTGGTTCACCGCCTGGCCGCCGTAGAAGTCGTACTTGTGGTCGAGCACCGCCGGGTCGGCCAGAACCTCCTTGACCACGGGGAAGAGGAAGATCTCCGCTGTTCCAGTACTTCGCCACCTCGAGGTCGGCGCCCATGAACGTGGCGAAGAGCGTCGCCGCCTCGAGGTTGCGGCGAGCCCGCCATGGCGGCGACGGTCGAGCCGCCCCAGTTGGAGACGGCGTATTCGCCCGCCGTCCACTGCGGCATCTTGGCGGCGCGCCACTTGCCGACGCTCGCCTTCATCGAGGAGGACATCAGCGCCGGCCCCCAGGCCGCCGTCACCCAGGAGGCATAGGTGCCGTTGTCGAGGCCCGCGAACCACTCGCTGGTCCAGACCGGCGCCGTGTCGACCGCCTTGGCGTCGATCAGCTTCTGCCAGTAGTTCGCCCAGTCCTTGGCGATCTGGTCGTTGATCGCGATGCCGATGCTGGTGCCATCGAGATGGAACGGACGCCAGCCCTTCTGCCAGAGGAGGCCCGCGATCCAGCCGGCGTCACCGGCGGCGAAGTCGGTCATGTAGGTGCCGGGGTTGTCCTTGGCGAGCTTCAGCGCCGCCTCGGCATAGGCGTCCCAGGTCTCGGGCACGCCGATGTTGTTCGCCGTGAAGATGTCGTCCCGATAGAGCAGGCCCATCGGGCCGGAATCCCACGGTATGCCGTAGACCGCGTCGCCGTCGGACACCGACTTCCAGGTCCAGTCGACGAACTTGTCCTTCACCTCGTTGGCGCCGGTGGCGCCCATGTCCGCGAGCGCGTTCAGCGCCCGGAAGCTCGGGATCGAGTTGAACTCCATCTGCGCCACGTCGGGCAGCCCGCTGCCCGCCTTGAGCGCGTCGCGCAGCTTCACGTAGTGCGGCCCGCCCTGGCCGACGTTCTCGTGCTTCACCGTGATGTGCGGGTACTTCTCGCTGAACTTCGCCGACATCTCCGCCGACCCCGGGCACCACGCCCAGAAGGTCAACTCCACCGGGTCCTGCGCAAATGCGGCGGGCGCGCATCGGCAAGGCCGCAGCCGCCAGGCCCGCGCCAGTCGCCTTGAGGAAATCGCGGCGTCCGAGCGCACGCGCCGCCGATGCAAGCTTTTCGTTCATCCGATCCTCCCTGGTCGATCCACTTTTTCTCGCCAGGCCGTCTACCGGCGCGCGAGCAGCGATCTTGTTCTGTCGGACTGAACGCTACGGGCGAGCCCGCGGGAAGTCAATTTGCTCCAGAGCAGGTGGCCCGCCCGGTTCGCTCACGCGATGCTGTCGCACTGCCAGCCGAGATTGTTAGTCGATGATATGGTAGCCACCATCGACGTACAGCACCTGGCCGGTGATCAGACGGGCGGCGTCGTGGGCCAGGAAGGCGCAGGCGGCGCCTACGTCGTCGATGTCAACCAGCTCGCGGGCGGGCGCCTTGACCTTGGCCTTCTCGAGGAGCGCATCGAACTCGGGGATGCCGGACGCGGCGCGGGTGGCGAGCGGGCCCGGCGAGATGGCGTGTACGCGGATGCCCTTGGGTCCAAGCTCGGCCGCGACGTAGCGGACGGCTGACTCGAGCGCGGCCTTGGCGACGCCCATGATGTTGTAGTTCTCTACAACGGCCTGGCTGCCGTAGTAGGTCATGGTGAAGAGCGTGCCGCCATTTTTCATCAGCGGTTCGGCGAGATGCGCCATGCGGAGGAAGGACCAGACCGAGACGTCCATGGTGACCTGGAATCCCTGGCGGGGCACGTCGGTCACGCGGCCGCCGAGCGCGTCCTTGGTGGAGAAGGCGATGGAATGGATGAGGAAGTCGAGCTCGCCCCACTCCTCGGTGATCCGTTCGAAGACCGCCTCGAGCTGGCCCTCGGCCATCACGTCCATCGGCATGAAGATCGGCGCCTCGACCTCGCGGGCCAGCGGCTCGACATGCGGCTTCGCCTTTTCGTTGAGGTAGGTGATCGCGACCTCGGCACCGAAGGCGCGGAAGGCGCGGGCGCAGCCCCAGGCGATGGAGCGGTCGTTGGCGACGCCGACGATCAGGCCGCGGCGGCCTTCGAGCAGCTTCGCCTTCACGGCGGGGAGGGTCATGGAATTTCTCCGGACTTTCAGGCGTTGGCCGGCGCGCCGACCAGCGCCAGGGTGTGGCGGGCGATCATCAGCTCCTCGTCGGTCGGCACGACGAGGAGGGCGACACGGCTCGCCGGCGTCGAGATGCGCGCCGCGCCGGCATCGTTGGCGGCCGGGTCGAGCTCGGCGCCGAGCCAGGCGAGGCGCTCGGCGATGCGGGCCCGGATCGGCGCGGCATTCTCGCCGACCCCGGCCGTGAAGACGAAGGCGTCGAGGCCACCGAGCGCGGCCGCGAGCAGGCCCGCCATCAGCCCGCAGCGGTACACGAAGTGGTCGATCGCGAAAGCCGCCCGCGGATCGTCGCTCGCCAGCAAGTCGCGCATGTCGTTGGAGACGCCCGACAGCCCCTTGAGGCCCGACCGCTTGTAGAGCAGGTCCCCCACGTCGGCGGCGCTCATCCCGCGCTGCTCGATCAGGTACAGCACCACCCCCGGGTCGAGTTGGCCCGGCCGCGTGCCCATCGGCAGGCCGTCGAGCGCAGTAAAGCCCATCGTGCTCTCGACGCTTCTCCCCTCGCGCAGCCCGCACATCGAGGCGCCGCTGCCGAGGTGCGCGACGATCACCCGGCCCCCGGCCACGTCGGGCGCCACGGCGCGCAGCCGCTCGGCGACATATTCGTAGGAGAGGCCGTGGAACCCGTAGCGGCGCACGCCCTCGTCGTAGAGGGTCTGCGGCAGCGCGTAGCAGTCGGTGTGCTCGGCGTGCCCGCGGTGGAAGGCGGTGTCGAAGCAGGCCACCTGCGGCATGGCCGGGTCGATCTCCGCGGCGAGCCGGATTGGCGCGAGGTTGTGCGGCTGGTGCAGCGGCGCCAGCGGTGCGAGCGCGGTCAGCCGCGCCAGGACGTCGGCATCGATGCGCACCGGCCGGTCGTAGTCGGGACCGCCGTGCACGACGCGGTGGCCGATCGCCCGAAGTTCGAAGCCGCCGAGGCTCGCGAGCCAGCGGCGCAGCTCCGCCGTGGCGGCGGGAAGGTCCGGCAGGTCCGCCGAGGCGAACGCCTGGTCGGCCAACGCCGCCCCGTCCGGGCCGCTGGCCCTGAGACGCGGATGCACGCCGATACCGTCGATCTGGCCCCTCACCCGCCGCTCCAGCCGGTCGCCGTCGACGGCGAATATCTGGAACTTGAGGCTCGAGGAGCCGGCGTTGAGGACGAGGATCGCCTGCATCAGGCCGCCGGAACCGCGGCCTTCGCCCGGCGCGCGTTGGCGTAGAGCGCGGCTACGGCGCAGGAGGCGAGCCGGGTGCGGACCGAGTCGGCGCGCGACGTGAGGACGATCGGCACCCTGGCGCCGAGCACGATCCCGGCGGCGTCGGCGTGGGCGAGGAAGCTCAGGTTCTTCGCCAGCATGTTGCCGGCCTCGAGGTCGGGCACCACGAGAATCTGGGCGTGGCCGGCGACCGGCGAGGTGATCCCCTTGATCCGCGCCGCCTCGGGATCGACGGCGTTGTCGAAGGCGAGCGGTCCTTCGAGCAGGCCGCCGGTGATCTGGCCGCGATCGGCCATCTTGCAGAGCGCCGCCGCGTCGATGGTCGAGGGGATCTTCGTCGTCACCGTCTCGACCGCCGACAGGATGGCCACCCGCGGTGTTCCCATGCCGATGCCGACCCAGAGGTCGATGGCGTTCTGGACGATGTCGCGCTTCACGTCGAGGTCGGGGAAGATGTTGATCGCCGCGTCGGTGATGAAGAGCGTCTCCGGGTGACCCGGCACGTCCATGACGAAGACATGGCTGATTCGCCGGTCAGTCCTGAGCCCGGTCGCCGAGGCGGTCACCTCGCGCATCAGCTCGTCGGTGTGCAAGCTGCCCTTCATCAGCAGTTCGCCCTTGCCTTCGCGGATCAGAGCGACGGCACAGGCCGCGGCGGCGTGGCTGTGGGCCGCGTCGACGATCTTTCGCCCGGTCAGGTCGATGCCGTGCTCCGCGGCGACACTGCGGATCTTCGTCTCAGGTCCGACAAGCACCGGCTCGATCAAACCCTCCGCGGCGGCCTCCACCGCGCCGCGCAGCGAGGTCTCGTCACAGGGATGGGCGACGATCGTAACCGCCGGGGTGCCATCCCGGGCGGCTGCGATCAGGCGCTCGTATTTGGTCGGGGTCTCGGCCACGGTTGTCTCCGTCCTCAGGACGCCTTGCAATTCGTCACCAGCTCGGGGCCCAAGCCGAAGAGCGCGGCGACACGGCGCAGGCGCTCGGCCGGCGCGTCGTCGAGGGGACCGCTTGACTTCGAGCACGCCGCGCAGGGCGGCGAAGGCCTCGCGCCGCGCCTCAAGGGGCTCGGGCATCAAGCCGGGGATCGCTCGGATCGCCGTCTGCTCGTCGACCACGAGCATCAGGTACTGTTCGCGCACCAGCGCCTTGAAATCGGCGAGGGACATCTGCTTGTTGGCCGGGTGGGCGTCGCGCAGTCGGGTGATGGCCGCGAAGCCGCGTTCGTCGACGGCGTTCCGAACCATGCCGACCCAGATGAGCGCGCGGATCAGCGCCTCGGCGAGGCCGCCGTGGCTCATGCCGGCCCGCAATTCCTCGATACGGCGCTCGACCAATGCGTCGTGCAGCTTGCTGCGCGCGGCCTTGCGCGGGCGTTCGGGCGACGTGGTGTCGATCCCGAGGGCTGCCTGCAGCGCGGGCGTGCCATAGATCGCGTGGAAGGTATCCTCGGACAGACGTTCCATGGCCAGGCGCCAGGCGTCGAGACCCTCGACGATCTGCCGGGAGACCTGCGCCTGTACGGCTACAAGCGGGTTGCCTCGGCACTCGCCGGGTGCACGGCGGCCGCGGACGCGCTCGGCTTCGGTGGCTATCCAGGCCATCCATGGGTTCTTCGGCCCGAACATCTCGTAGGAGAGCCGGAGCGGGTGCATCCGGCGCATCGCCTCGGCGGCGGGCGGCGAGGCCATGGCGCGCACCGCCGGTTGGGCGAAGGTGCGATAGAGGGCGAGGTTGATCTCCGAAGCCCTTGCGGCGGCTTCGAACTTGCGCTCGTCGGCGAGGTCGTTGCCGCCAAGGGCGCGTATGTCGTCGAGGGTGCGCGCCTCGCAGCGCATGACCCACTCGCCGGTGACCAGGTCCGGGTTGTCGACGGCCTCGCCCTTGGGGGTCAGCACCGCCTCGTAGAGGCCGGGCGGCAGAACGTCGATCAGGTCGATGTTCGACGCGAACTCGTCGTGTTCCTTGCGGGCGACGCCGCCGGAGACGAAGATGCCGAGATGGCCGACCTTCTCGTGGACGGTGTAGACGATGGTCTGGCCCCAGGCGCGGATGTCGTCGACGCTGTCGTAGAGGTCGAGGATCCAGTCGAGCGCCTGCTGCGGCGGGAGTGATGTTGTCGCCCTTGGAGCAGAAGACGACGATCGGCGAGCGGATGACTGCGCAGGTCGATGGCGGTGCCGTCGGGGGTGCGGATGTCGCCGGCGGCGAGGCGATTGCCGACGAAGAGTTCGTCGACGATCCACTGGATCTCCTCGGCGTTCAGCGTGACGTGGCCGCCCCACCACTTCTCGAACTCGAGGTAGCGCTCCGGCTCGGTATCGATCTTGGACCAGAGGTTGTACTGCTTGCTCCAGAGCGTGTTGGCGGGGTTCTGGTTCTCGAAATTCTGCACCAGCGCGGCGCCGTCGAAGATGCCGGCGCCGAGGTCGCCGCGCGAGCGCTGTCAGCCAGGAGCCGCCGAGCAGGCCGCCGGAATAGCGCATCGGGTACTGGCCCGCGGACGCCCGCCCAGTACGAGAGCGGCGCGCCAGCGATGATGATCGGGCCGAAAAGCTCGGGGCGCAGGGCGGCGACGATCATCACCGCCCAGCCGGCCTGGCAGTTGCCGATGACGCAGGGTTTGTCCTCGGGCCTCGGGATGGCGGGCGATCACGGTCTCGAGGAAGATCGCCTCAGCGCTCGCGATGTCGAGGATGGTCTGTCCGGGCATCGGGTCCGGCAGGAAGCCGATGAAGTAGGCGGGATGGCCGGCCTTCATCGCGACGCCGATCTCGCTGTCGGCCTTGAAGCCGCCGATGCCCGGGCCATGCCCGGCGCGCGGGTCGACGACCACGAAAGGCCGCTTCCTCGGGTCGATGTCGATCCCCTCGGGCGGGACGATCCGCGCCAGAAGGTAGTTGACCGGGCGGGCAAGCTTGCGGCCATCGACGACGAGCTCGGCCTTGTAGTCGAGCACGTTCGGCGCGAGCTCGGCCGCGTGCGCCTCGTACTGGGCGGCGCGCTGTCGCATCACGTCGAGAAAGAGGATCGAACGCTGCCAGGCGTCGGTCAGGTATTCTGCGGTCGCGGCCGGGCTCGGAAGGCGCGGGGTATCGCGCTGGGCCATGATGCTTTCCCTCTCATCCAGGGCGGGCAGGCAGACTTCGGCCACCGTGTGCAGGTGCGAAGGGCGGGCGTCAAGCGGAATGAGGGGTACGCTACTGTATCTAACGTTTCCTTCAGCCGCCGCTCTGATAGAAGTTGGAGGACTGCTAAGGGGCTTGGGAGACTCAGGTTATGAGCGAGAAGATCGATACGACGTCGGCGCCAATGTCCGCGGAGGCGCTACGCATGTCCATCCTCCAGAAGGAAATGGAGAAGATGGACACGGAGCGGAAGGCGCGCGAGGCAGAGGAGCAGAAGCTCCAGAAGTTCACCTCGGACTTCCTGCACAAGCATGTGTCCGAGGACGAGATCGCCATGGTGCGGCGTCTTGTCGCAAACGCGGTGAAGGACGGAAAGATGGAGGCGATGGTCTACAGCTTCCCGTCGGACCTCTGCACCGACAGCGGGCGGGCGATCAACAGCTTCGAGCCGAACTGGCCCGAGACGCTTCAGGGCAAGGCCAAGGAGTTCTTCGAGCGCTACGAGAAGCTGGCCAAGCCGCAAGGGTACAAGCTGAAGGCGATGGTGATCAATTTCCCGGGCGGGGTGCCGGGAGACATCGGGCTCTTCCTGAACTGGGCGCCGCCGGCGGCGTAACGGCCGCATGGCTCAGCCGCATCGTTCCCCCTCCACAGCGATGATTGAGCCGGTCGAGATGTCCCAGAGCGCCGATACCCAAGACCCTGTCGACGCGAAGGCCCCGCCGCCGCGCGATCCGGTGCGCCGCTGGACGATCGTCGTCGCGGCGGTGCTCCTGTTCCTGCTGGCGCTGCAGATCGCCAGCGACCGGACGGCGCCGGTCTCCTCGATCGGCACGGTCGAGGGGCTGGTGCTGCCGATCTCCTCCCGGGTATCGGGCGAGCTGCTGCGCGTCGCGGTCAGCGACGACGAGATCGTCGAAGCCGGCACGACGCTCTTCGAGATCGATCCGACCCCCTTCCGGCTGGCGGTGGAGGCGGCCGAGGCCGACCTCGCGCAGGTCGGGCAGTCGATCGGGGCATCGACCGCCGACGTTGCCGCCGCGCAGGCGCGGGTCGCGGAGGCCGAAGCGGTTCTGACCAACAGCCGCGCCCAGGCGGAGCGCACGCTGGAGCTGGTGGAGCGCGGCGTGACGCCGGCCGCGGAGGCGGACAAGGCAATCGCGGATGTCACCTCGGGCGAGGCGACCGTGGCGGCCGCCGAGGCCGACCTGCGCAGCGCCGAGGAGGCGCTGGGGCCGGCGGGCGTGGACAACCCGCAGCTGCGCGCCGCCCAGGCGGCGCTGGAAACGGCGCAGTTCGACCTGGGCCAGACCCGGATCGTGGCGCCGACCCGCGGTCGGGTCACCAACTTCAGCCTCGGCCCGGGCGAGACCGCCACCGCCGGGCAGCCGGTCCTGACGATGATCGACCTGCAGGGCGCCTGGATGGTCGGGTATTTCCGCGAGAACCAGCTCGGCAACATGCAGGTCGGCGACGCGGCGGAGGTGGTGCTCGACGTGCTCCCCGGGCAGGTCTGGCCGGCCCGGCTGGTGTCGTTCGCCGGCGGCATCATGACCGTGAACCAGGCGGCCGCCCCGGGCGGGCTGATCGACACGCCGCCGCAGCAACAGTGGATGGCCGAACCGCAGCGCTTCGGCGTCCGGCTGCAGTTCGATCCGCCGGACCAGCGGCCGCCCAACGTGCGGCTCGGCTCGCAGGCGACGGTGATGGTCTATACCGAGGAGGCAGGCTTGCTCCGGCCGCTCTGGAAGCTCCTGATCCGCGTCCGGGCGCTGGTCTCCTATGTCTACTGACCCCGGCCACGCGCAGCAGGTGCTGCGCGTGGCGCTGGTCACGCCGCTGGTCTACGGCGTGGCGGTGTGGATGGGCGCGCCGCTGCCCTTCGTCGCGGCGATGCTCTTCGCCACCTTCACCCTGAAGATGCCGGCGCCGCCGCCGTTCGCGGTCGTCGTCGTGCTGGCGCTGCTGCTGGCGCTGCTGCCGCTCGCCTTCGCCGGCATTGCCGGGGTGCTGAGCCAGTACCCCTACCTGATGGTGGGGTTCGTCGGCCTCGTGCTCTTCCACGCCTTCCGGCTGCAGGCAGCGCCGAAGACCGCGCTTGTCGGCGTGCTGCTGCAGACCTTCGCCATCATGCTCCCGATCGCCACCGGCCAGTCCGAGCAGGCCGGCGGCGCGCTCTCCGGGGCCTTCGCGCTCAACGGCGTCCTGGCCGTCGCCGGCCTCTACCTCGCCTTCGCGCTGTTCCCGGCGGTTCGCGTCGTCGCCCGGGCGGCCCCTCCGCCGCCGCCGGTCGACCCGCTGGAGCGGACGCGCAGCGCCGCCGTCGCGGCGCTGGTGATGCTGCCGGCATTCACGCTGCTCCTGACCTTCAACCTGACCTCGGCGATGCGGGTGCTCTTCACCATCGCCATCGTGCTGGTCTCGCTCAGCCGCCGCGACGCGCGCGAGACCGGCGCCGAGAGCGTGCTGTCCGCGATCATGGCGGGCGCAGCGGCGGTGGCCTTCTCGGTGCTTTACACCTTCTGGCCCCAACCTGGCGCCGCGCTGCTGGCCATGGCGTTCCTCGGCCTCCTCGTGGTTCCCCGGGCCTTCACCGGCCGGCACCAGGGCGCCGTCGCGCTGGCGATCCCGCTCGTCTGGGTGCTGCTCGGGACCGCGGAGGGCAGCACGCTCTCGAAGACACTGGACTGGTGCCTCTACTCGATCCTCGGCGTGCTCTACGCCGTCTGGGCGCGCGCGCTGATCCTGGCGCTGCTGGGCTGGCGGGACGCGCCACAGTCCACGCCCGCCACGCACCGCTAGGGGGCGCGCGGTGTTGCCCTCAGGGTGGCGCGAGGCGATCGCTCTGCGCACCGGCCTGCGGGCGCTCGCTTGGCACCGCGTCCGTGGGTCGCAGCCCGGATCCGAGCTGCCCGACGATGCGGCCGATCAGGATGGCGAGGTAGAGCGTGCCGAGCGCCGCTTCGAGCGCGGTGGTGATCTGCGCGGTCGAGGTGACCGGGGTGATGTCGCCGTAGCCGGCGGTGGTGACGGTTATCAGGCTGAAATAGAGCATCTGGGTGTCGAGGTCGCCGCCTTCGGGCAGGCGGAACGATCCGGGATGCACGCCCTCCATCTGGCGGAACAGCAGCGCAAAGGCGGCGGCGATCACGAAGTAGCCGAAGATCGCGCCGACCAGGCTGTCGGGCGTGGCATCCCGGTTGCCGACGAGATCGGCGAAGGTCGCGACGAGGGCGCCGAAGACGATGGTCAGGGCCAGCAACGCGAGGGGACCTTCGAGCGCGGCGACGCCGAGGACGTTGAGAATCTGGAGCACGGCGGTCGCGGCCAGCAGTGCAATCGCCGCCTGTGTCGCCCGGGGGCCGGTGCGCCCTGCATAGAGCGCGCCGCCAAATATCAGCATGAAGAGGGTGAACCCCGTGAGACGTGTGATGGGCCCGTTCGGCAGTATCGCCTGAATCACGAACGACCCGATCAGCAACGCCAAGAGGAAGCTCCATCGCCAGCGGGCGACAAGTCGAAGGTAGGCGTCTATGATCGACATGGTGCTCCCTCCAAAGCCTTTCGGCATTGTGACGCAAGTACACCCTGCAGCCACGCATCTTCTCTCGAGCGGCTGCCGAGGGAGCGTCGCACGCCTGTCCCGGGTAGTCCGGCGAACCCGGGGACAGTGTTCGCGAGCCGGCAAGGAGGGACGTGATGCAGATCGATCAACCCGGACCGACGGCCGCGCCGGATGTCAACGGCCAGTCCTTCGACGCGAGGTTCACTGACCTTATCATCAAGCTGATCGTCGTCGGCTTCTTCGCCTACCTGTCCCTGACGCTGCTTGCCCCTTCTTCATCATGGTCATCTGGGCGGTCATCCTCGCCGTAGCGCTCTATCCGGCCTTCGCCGCATTGCGGAGGCTTCTCGGGGGCCGGGGTGGGCTGGCGGCCACGCTGATCACGCTCTTGGGCGTCGCGCTGATCGTCGTCCCGCTCGGGGCCGTCACGGTCAACGTCGCAGATACGACGCTGGAGCTGGTCGCCGACTTCGAGAACCAGACGGTGGCCGTGCCCCGGCCTCCCGAGAAGGTGAAGGAGTGGCCGGTGATCGGCGAGAAGGTCCATGCCGCGTGGAGCCTCGCCTCCACCAATCTCGAAGCCGCGGTGAAGCGCTTCGGACCTCCCCTGCTGCAAGCGGCCGGCGCGGTCGTCGGAAAGATCGCGGGAATAGGCTTCGGCATGCTCGGATTTGCCGTGTCGGTGCTGATCGCCGGCTTTCTCTTCGTCCCGGGCCCGCGGCTGGGCGAGGCGATCAAGACCTTCGCCCGACGCATCGCGGCCGATCGCGGGGCGCACTTCGTAGACCTGGCCGGAGCGACGATCCGCAATATATCGCGCGGGGTGATCGGCGTCGCCTTGCTTCAGTCGCTTCTCACCGGTCTCATCCTGACTCTGTTCGGTATCCCGGCAGCCGGCGTGATCGCCTTCCTCGTGCTGCTTTTCTGTATCGTGCAGGTTGGACCGGTGCCCGTGGTGCTGCCGGTCATCATCTGGGCATGGTCGGCGAAGGACACTGGGCCGGCGCTGCTCCTCACGCTTCTGCTGATCGTCATCCCCGTCATCGACAACGTGCTGAAGCCCATCCTGATGGCACGCGGGCTTTCCACGCCGATGCTCGTCATCCTTCTCGGCGTGATCGGCGGCACCGTGACGTATGGCCTGATCGGGTTGTTCCTCGGACCGATCCTGCTGGGAATCTTCTATGAGCTGTTGATGGCGTGGGTGAAGAACGAAGCCCCGAATCCGAAAAGCGCGGCAGGCACCTGACGGTGCGCTCCGTGGCTCCGCGCACGCGATCGTCTCCCATTCCCCGCGATATCCGCTTGGCTCGCCGAGCTGCGGGAAGGGCATTGCCACTGCCTCAGAACACGGTCGGCACCACGTTGCGGGCGGTCCGGTCGGGGACGTAGTCGTCCGGGCGCTTCTGGCGCTTGCCGAGCTTCGGCTCGTCGTACTTGACCTTCTCGTAGGGGATCGCGGCGAGGAGGTGGGTGAGGCAGTTGATCCGCGCCGCCTTCTTGTCGTTCGAATCGACCACCCACCAGGGGGCGTGCGGCGTGTCGGTCAGGCGGATCATCTCGTCGTAGGCCTTGGTGTAGTCCCACCAGCGGCGGTAGCTCTCGAGGTCCATCGGCGACAGCTTCCACTGGCGGACGGGATCGTCGATGCGCTGGCGGAAGCGGCGCTCCTGCTCCTCCTCGCCGACGGTGAGGAAGTACTTGAGGATCGTGATCCCCAATTCGGTCAGCAGCGCCTCGAGATGCGGGATCTCCTGCAGGAAGCGCTGGGCGGCCTGCTCGGTGCAGTAGCCCATGACGCGCTCGACGCCGGGGCGGTTGTACCAGCTGCGGTCGAAGATCAGGATCTCGCCGGCGGCCGGCAGCTGCTCGATGTAGCGCTGCATGTAGAGCTGGGTCTTCTGCCGGTCGGAGGGCGATGGCAGCGCGACGACGCGGAAGACCCGCGGGCTGACCCGCTCGGTCAGCCGCTTGATCATGCCGCCCTTGCCGGCGGCGTCGCGGCCCTCGAAGATGATCACGATGCGGGCGCCGGTCTCCTTCACCCAGGCCTGCAGGTTGGCGATCTCGACCTGCAGGCGGGCGAGTTCCTTCTCGTAGGCCTTGTTGCGGGCCTTCTTCGCTTCGGCCGGGGCGGGCGTTGTTGGCGCCTGCGCCGTCTTGTCTTTCTTGTGCTTCTTGCTCATGGGGTTCCTCCCTTCGGGCTATCGGCTTCGAAGGCGCGCAGCGCGTCGTCGAGGTCGTCGAAGATCATTCCGGGGCCGACCGCATCCAGGAGCCCGGCCCGGCCGAGCAGGCCGCGCACGTCGGCGTGCAGTTCGGCGAGACCGAGGGTGACGCCGCGGCCGGCGAGGTCGGACCGCACCTCCTCGAGCATCGCAGCGGCGGTGGAGTCGACCTGGGTGATGGCGCTGGCGTCGAGAACCAGCCAGCGGGCGTCCGACTCCAGTGCATCGGCGATAGCCATGAGGCGGGCCTGGACATGGTCGGCGTTGAAGAACAGCAGGTCGCCCTGGATCAACGCAATGGCGAGGCCCGGGATCGGGCGGGCGTCGGGCCGGCGGTGGAGCTTGTAGAAGCCGTCGCGGCCGGGCACCCGCCCGAGCAGCGCGTCGCGCGGGTACATCATCTTGTGCAGGAGGTAGGCAAACGTGGCGCCGATCGCGACGAGGACGCCGTTGAGCACCCCGAGGCTGATCGGCGCGAAGAGCGCGATCATCGCGAAGACGAACTCCATCCGGCTGATGCGCCAGATCGCGCGCAGCGCGGGGACGTCGATCAGGCTGAGCGCGGCGGCGATCAGGATGGCGCCGAGGGCGGGGATCGGCAGGATGGCGAGCGCCGGCTGCAGGTAGAGGACGATCATGAGCAGCGCCCCGGCGGCGACGAGGCTGACGAGCTGCGAGTGGCCGCCGACGCTGGCGTTGATCGCGGTGCGGGAGTCGGAGGCGGTGATCGGGAAGGCGGAGAACAGGCCCGCGGCGATGTTCGCCGTGCCGAAGCCGGTCATCTCGCGGTTGGCGTCGACCGGATAGCCGCCGCGTTCGCCGAAACTGCGGGCAGTGACGATGCCGGCGGCGAAGCTGACGAGGAAGATCGCCGCGGCGCCGATGAGGAGCTGGTCGAAGCCGGCGCCACCCGTCGAGGGCAGCGCAAGCGCGGGAATGCTCGACGGGATGTCTCCCACCACGGCGATGCCATGGCCGCGGAAATCGAGCATGGCCGAGAGGACGACCGCAAGCACGACTACGACCACCGGTCCGGGGACCGGCAGCCGGAAAATCCGCGTCGCCTGCATCACCCCGAACATGACGACCGCGAGGGCGAGGGACGGCCAGTGGATCATCGCGACCTTCCGGGCCAGCTCGACGAGGGGCGCGATCAGGCCATCGGCCTCGATGTCGACTCCGGTGATCCGTTTGAGCTGGCCGACGAGGATCGACAGCGAGATGCCGGCGAAGAAGCCGACGAGGATCGGCCGGGACAGGAAGGTCGAGAGGACGCCGAGGCCGAGGAGCCGTGCGCCGATGTAGAAGCCGCCGACGACGAGGGCGAGCATCGCAGCGACTGCGGGCCGGTCGGCGGCCTCGAGGCCGGGCATCGCGGCGAGGACGGCGGCCATGACAGTGATGGTCGCCGCGTCCGGGCCGACGATGAGCTGGCGCGACGGGCCGAAGATCGCATAGGCGACGAGCGGCGCGATCGACGCGTAGAGCCCGGTCTGCGGCGGCAGGCCGGCGATCGCCGGGTAGGCGATGGCGCTCGGCAGGCCGACCGCGGCGACCGCGAGGCCGGCGGCGACGTCGGTCTTCAGCCACGCCGGCCGGTAGCCGGCGAAGCTCGCCAGGATCGTTCGGGCGGGGATCGCCACGTCCGGCGGCATCGTTCAGTGACCTCCCCCGAGGACGAGCGTGCAGACCGGCAGCGCCTGCATGCTCTGGAGGCTGGGGGCGCGCATCGTCGTCATTCTACGATGCCGGCTCGTCTTGCGCCGGCGCAGCAATCGGCAGGCCGGCTTTCTCGAGGCCGGCGACGATCAGCGAGACGAGTTCCGGCGCCACATGACGGCTCTGGAGGTCGGCGGCGACGCGCGTCCCGTAGTCGGGGTCGAGGCCGCGGATTTCGCGACGGCGTCGGTGGCCTCGTCGTCAAGGCCAAGCTCGGCGGCCGCGGCGGCGACGGCGACGTGGCCGTAGAGAACCTTGGGCGCATTGACCCGGCGGGCTTCGGCCAGCGCCTCGGCATAGCGGCCGTGGGCGTAATGGTAGAGAAAGAGGCCGATGCGGTAGCCTCCGGGCTGCGCCAGGTTGGTGGCGTAGGATTCCTCGAGAAGCGGCACCGCGTCGTCCCAACGCGCAAGCATGGCATAGCGCTGGCCGAGGTCGGCGAGGATCGTCGTGTCGTTCGGATTCAGCCTGCGGCCGGCCTCCAGCGCATCAAGGGCGCCGGCGGCGTCGCCGGCGAACCAGCGCGCGAGGCCGAGCGCGTAGCGTGCCCAGCTCGAGCTTGGCGCGAGCTCGACCGCACGGTCGGCGAGCGCGAGGGCCCGGTCACAGGGGTCCGGAACGGCGATGGGATGGCGGAAGCGAAAGGCATTGGAGTAGACCAGCGACAGGCAGGCGAGCGCCTCGGCATAGTCGGGCTCGTTCGCCACGGCGCGCTCGAGACCGATGCGGACCTCCTCGATCATCCCGCGGTCGAAGGTCCGCCAGTAGGCATAGAAATGGAGCACCGCCGCGTAGCTTCCGAGCATCTCGGGGGCCCGTCCGTCGGCGTCGCGGGCGCGGTCGGCCTGGATCGCGCCGTACGGTTGGGCCAGCGCCCGCGCGACACTGTTCGCCACCTCGTTGCGGAGCGCAACGATCTCGGATGGCTGAAGTTGCCTCTCGAAGGCCTCGGCCCAGACCGCGCGGCCGCTCGCCGCCTCGACGAGCAGAACGTCAACCTCGAAGCGGTCCGGCTGGAGCGAGGTCTGGCCGGTGACCAGGTAGTCGGGGGCCAGTTCCCGCCGGGCGCAGTTGGGATCGATATCGCCCGGATGGCGCAGAGCGGTCTCGGTGCCGAACACGCGGAGGCCGGTGAACCGGGTGAGCGCGATGATCAGCGACCGTGTGAAGCCACGGGTGAAAGTGGGGAAGGACGACTGGTCCCCCTCCTCCTCGAAGGCGGTCACCAGCACGCGTGGAGAACCGGCGAGGGCGTGCGGTGCCACGGGATCGGCGCTGACGAAGACCGGCGCGTAGCCACCGCGCGGAATGTCGATGCGCAGAGGGCTCGTCCGGCCGTCGGTCAGATAGTAGCGTTCGAGCGAGCGCCGGAGCCTTCCCGCCTCGATGCGGACGATCGAGTCGAGCTGCGGGTCGAACTTCGGGTCGCGCCCGAAGACCTCGGTCGCGATCGTATAGGCCTTGATCCGGTCGGTCCGCCCGGCGAGCGTCTCCTCGACGACGTGGGTCAGGAATTGCCGGTTGCGCTCGCTGGCGTCGAAATGCGGCGAGGCGAGGATACGGCTCAGCTCCGCGCGAACGGCGTCGGCAGAAACCGCGTGATCCTCCCCCACCATGCTCTGGCCGCCATATCGCTCCGAAATGCCGCGGAAATCTTCGCACATGTGCGCACGAGTACGAAACCGCGACACGTCACGTAGTAGACAGTAACGTACTTCGCCGGGAGTCCCCGCCTGCCGAGCGTGGACCGGAAACATCCACGGAAGGGCCATCGCCATGCAGACCGAAGCAAGGGAGCTGGTGGCGCCCGACTTTCTCGCGCTCACCGTCGGGATCGTGGTCTTCTTCGTCGGCGTGCTGATCACCCAGCGCGTGGAGTTCCTGCGGCGCTACAGCATCCCGGAGCCGGTCACCGGCGGCTTCGTCGCCGCGATGTTCCTCTGGGCGGTGCACGCCCTGTTCCGTGTCGACATCGCCTTCGACATGACCACCCGGGACAAGCTGCTCGTCATCTTCTTCGCGACCGTCGGGGTGAACGCGCGGCTCACGGATCTGGCCGCCGGCGGTCGTGTCCTCGGCATGCTCTGCCTCGTGACGGTCGCCTTCGTCTTCCTGCAGGACACGGTGGGTACCATCGGCGCGGTGGCGCTCGGGTTGCCGAAGGCGGCGGGGGTCGTCGTCGGCTCGATGTCGCTCGTCGGCGGGCACGGCACGGCGATCGCCTGGGGGCCGACGATTGCGGCGGAGCACGGATTCCCGACGGCGCTGGAGAGCGGCATCGCGGTGGCGACGATCAGCCTCATCATCGCGAGCCTGCTCGGCGGTCCGCTCGCGAAGTTCCTGATCGAGCGCAACCGCCTTGAGGTGCCAGGGACCGGCCCGGAGGACGGGGTTCTTCCCCCGGAGGCCGACGCGGCGCCGATCGACAAGATGGGGGTCATGCGCGCGATGCTCGCCGTCAACGTCGCGGTGATCCTCGGCTATCTGGCGCATGCCTGGCTGACAGAGGCGACCGGCATCAACCTGCCGCTCTTCGTGCCCTGCCTGATCATGGGCATCCTGTTGTCGAACACCGTGCCCTTCGTCCTTCCCCGGCTCCAGTGGCCAGCCCACACCGCCGCGCTGGAACTCGTGTCGAGCTATGCGCTGTCGATCTTCCTCGCGATGTCGCTGATGAGCATGCAGCTTTGGACCCTGGCCGGCAGCGCGGCGGCGCTCTTCATCATCGTCGCGGTGCAGACGGTGGTCGCTGCGGCCTACATCCTGTTCGTGGTCTTTCCGGCGCTCGGTCGTGACTATCAGGCGGCCGTGCTGTCGGGCGGGTTCACCGGGCTGTCGCTCGGCTCGACGCCGACGGCGATCGCCAGCATGTCGGCGATCACCCGGCGCTACGGGCCTTCGCCGAACGCCTTCGTGATCCTGCCGCTGGTCTCGGCCTTCTTCGTCGATATCGTCAACGTCGGGGCGATCTCGCTCTTCCTCAGACTCTGAGTTCCGTTGCTAACGGTAACGTACTTCGCAGCACCGTGAACGACGCGCAGCCTCAGTTCAGTCTCTGACCGAGATGACGCAATGGCGGATACCGACATCGCACAGACTGGGCTCGCCCAGGCAGTGGCACGCTTTCCGGAGGCAGCGACAGCCCTGCGGAGACTGGCGCTGACCGACGCGGTTTTCCGGGAGATCTGCGAGGAGTACGCGCTCGCGCAGGAGAGCCTCGCCGCGTTCGAGGCGCGCCCGGACGCCGCCGAGCGGCCCGAGATCGGCGATTACCGCACGATAATTGCCGAGATCGAAGGCGAGATCGACCGGCGCCTGAAGGAGGCCAGGCTCAAGGACTGACGGAACGCGCCGAGGGGCGCGACAAACACAAATCTGGCGTGACCTGGCGGCCTGGGAGGGGACGTCGAAGGAAGGCGCGCCCGCCGAAACAAGGCACAACCCATGAAGAAGTTTCCGACCGCCTTCACCATCCTCTTCGCGCTGATCGTCGTCGTGGCGGCGCTGACCTGGATCATTCCGGCCGGCCAGTACGAGCGCGCGATGAACGAGACGCTCGGCAAGGAGGCGCCGGTGCCCGGCACCTACGCCCAGGTCGAGCCGAACCCGCAGGGGCTCGGCGCGGTGCTGATGGCGCCGATCGCCGGGCTCTACGATCCCGCGACCGGGATGGCGAACGCCATCGACGTGGCGGTCTTCGTGCTGGTCATCGGCGGGTTCCTGGCGGTGGTGACCAAGACCGGGGCGATCGACGCGGGCATCGGCTGGCTGCTGACCGCGCTCAGGGGCCGCGAGATATGGATGATCCCGATCCTGATGGCGGCCTTCGCCGCCGGCGGCACCAGCTACGGCATGGCCGAGGAGAGCCTCGCCTTCTACGCCATCGTGCTGCCGGTGTTCATCCGGGCCGGCTACGACGCCGTGACCGGCGTCGCCGTCATCATGCTCGGCTGCGGCATCGGCACGCTCGGCTCGACCTTCAACGCCTTCGCCACCGTCGTCGGCTCGAACGCCGCCGGGGTGCCCTTCACCGACGGCCTGCTGCTGCGCGTCGTGATCCTCGTCCTTTGCCTCGCGGCCGGCATCGCTCTTCGTGATGCGCTATGCGCGGCAGGTGAAGCTGAACCCGGCGCGTTCGGTCGTGGCGGACCAGCGCGAGGACAACGTCGCGCATTTCCTCAAGGGGACCGGCGACGAAGCGGCCCTGCCCGAGTTCACCCGGACCCGGAGCATCATCCTCGCGCTCTTCGGGCTGACCTTCGCGGTGATGCTCTACGGGGTGATCGCGCTCGGCTGGTGGATGGGGCAGATGTCGGCGCTCTTCCTCGGGATGGCGATCCTCACCTTCTTCGTCGCGAAGTTCGACGCGGCGACGAAGATGGACGAGCATACCTTCGTCGACACCTTCGTGAACGGCGCGCGCGACCTGCTCGGGGTCGCGCTGATCATCGGCGTGGCGCGCGGCATCGTGGTGATCATGGACGCGGGCAAGATCACCGACACCATCCTGCACGCCCGCGAGGCGGCGCTGGGCGGGCTCGCGCCGGTCGCCTTCATCAATCGGATGCTGCTCAACCAGACGCTGCTGTCCTTCCTCGTGCCGTCGTCCTCCGGCCTGGCGGTGCTGTCGATGCCGATCCTCGCGCCGCTGGCGGACTTCGCCGGCGTCGCCCGCAGCCTGGTGGTCACCGCCTATCAGTCGGCGAACGGCTGGGTGAACCTGTTCAACCCGACCTTCGCGGTGGTGATGGGCGGGCTGGCGATCGGGCGGGTGTCCTACAACCGATGGCTGCGCTTCCTCTGGCCGCTGCTCCTGATCCTCGCGATCATCGTCGCGGCGGCGCTGAGCCTCGCGGCGATGAGGTCGGACGTCCCCGCCGAGCCGGCGCCCGCCGAAGCGCCGGCGACGTGAGCCATGGCGGAGGTTCGCCCGTCCCATCGGTCGGCAGCGCGATCCGCATCCTGCAAACCGCGGCCGCTGAACGGCCGCTTCGGGAGGAGACCTGACCCATGCAACTCGGCGTCCATTCGGAGATCGGCAAGCTCCGCAAGGTGATGGTGTCGCGGCCGTCGCTCGCCCACGAGCGGCTGACGCCCGGCAACTGCCACGACCTCTTGTTCGACGACGTGATCTGGGTGCAGAAGGCGCGCTCGGACCACGCCGACTTCGTGCTGAAGATGAAGGACCGCGGCATCGAGGTCTTCGACATCCAGGACCTGCTCACCGACATCTTCCGCGACAGCCCCGAGGCCCGCGCCTTCGTGCTCGACCGGCGGATCACCCCGAACCAGGTCGGGCCGGCGCTGGCGCGGGTCCTGCGGCCGTGGCTCGACGAGCTCGATCCGCATCTGCTGGCGCGGCACCTGCTCGGCGGCGTCGTCTACGAGGATCTGCCGGCCGAGCTGATCACGCCCCTGATGCGCGAGGCGCTTTCCGCGACCGAGTTCATCGTCAAGCCGGTGCCGAACGCGCTCTTCCAGCGCGACCCCTCCTGCTGGATCTACGGCGGCGTCACCTGCAACCCGATGTACTGGCCGGCGCGCAAGCCCGAGGCGCTGCTCCAGCGCGCCGTCTACAAGTTCCACCCGGCCTTCACCAAGAACGAGTTCGAGATCTGGTGGGGCGACAGCGACGAGGACTGGGGCAACACCTCGATGGAGGGCGGCGACGTCATGCCGATCGGCAAGGGCGTCGTCCTGATCGGCATGGGCGAGCGCACCACCCGCCAGGCGGTGAACCAGGTCGCCGACCGGCTGTTCGAGAAGGGCGCCGCCGAGCGGGTCATCGCCTGCGCCATGCCGAAGTCGCGCGCCGCGATGCACCTCGACACCGTCTTCACCTGCCTCGACCACGACAAGGTGACCGCCTTCCGCGAGGTGGTGGACGAGATCACCTGCTTCTCGCTGCGGCCCGACGGCAACGGCGACGTCGAGATCACCAAGGAGAAGGGCCACCTCTTCGACGTCTACAAGGACGCGCTGGGGATCAAGGACCTGCTCGTCGTCGGCACCGGCGGCAACGCCTTCGACGCCGAGCGCGAGCAATGGGACGACGGCAACAACGTCGTCGCGCTCGAGCCGGGCGTGATCGTCGGCTACGACCGCAACACCCACACCAACACGCTGCTGCGCAAGGCCGGCGTCGAGGTCATCACCATCGGCAGCCAGGAACTCGGCCGCGGGCGTGGCGGCGGGCACTGCATGACCTGCCCGATCCTCCGCGACCCGGCCTACTGAACAAGACCAACGGGAGAGAAACGCCATGTCCTTCAACCTCAAGGGCCGCAGCTACCTGAAGCTCGACGACTTCAGCCAGCGCGAGATGCTCTACCTGCTCGACCTCTCGCGCGACCTGAAGCGCGCCAAGTATTCCGGCACCGAGCGCGAGCTGCTCAAGGGCAAGGAGATCTGCCTGATCTTCGAGAAGACCTCGACCCGCACCCGCTGCGCCTTCGAGGTCGCCGCCCACGACCAGGGCGCGCACGTCACCTACCTCGACCCCTCGGGCAGCCAGATCGGCCACAAGGAGTCGATGAAGGACACCGCCCGCGTCCTCGGCCGGATGTTCGACGCCATCGAGTTCCGCGGCTCCGGCCAGGACATGGTCGACGATCTGGCGAACTACGCCGGCGTCCCGGTCTACAACGGCCTGACCGACGACTGGCACCCGACGCAGATGCTCGCCGACATGCTGACCATGGTCGAGCATTCCGACAAGCCGCGCACCCAGATCGCCTACGCCTTCCTCGGCGACGCCCGCAACAACATGGGCAACTCGCTGCTCGTGCTCGGCGCGATGATGGGCTGCGACGTGCGCATGGTGGCGCCGAAGGCGAACCAGCCGCACGACGACGTGCAGGCGATCGCGAAGAAATGGGCGGCCGAGACCGGCGCCCGGCTGATGGTCACCGACGACATCGACAAGGGCGTGAAGGGCGTCGACTTCGTCCACACCGACGTCTGGGTGTCGATGGGCGAGGCCAAGGAGGTCTGGGCCGAGCGGATCAAGCTGCTGACGCCCTACCAGGTCAACATGGCGCTGATGAAGAAGACCGGCAACCCGACGGTCAAGTTCATGCACTGCCTGCCGGCCTTCCACAACACCGACACCAAGGTCGGCAAGGAGATGTTCGAGAAGTTCGGCATCTCCGAGATGGAGGTGACCGAGGAGGTGTTCGAGAGCCCGATGAACGTCGCCTTCGAGCAGGCCGAGAACCGCCTGCACACCATCAAGGCGATCCTCGTCGCGACGCTGGCGGGCTGAGCCATGGCCCGCATCGTCGTCGCCCTCGGCGGCAACGCGCTCCTCAAGCGCGGCGAGGCGCTGACCGCCACCAACCAGCGCGCCAACGCCCGCACCGCGGCCGAGGCGCTGGCGCCGCTCTGCGCCGAGCAACGAGGTGGTCATCACCCACGGCAACGGCCCGCAGGTCGGCCTCCTCGCGCTGCAGGAGCTCGCCTACCCCGGCGAGGACTCGCCGCTCGACGTGCTCGGCGCCGAGACCGAGGGCGCGATCGGCTACATGATCGAGCAGGAGCTCGGCAACCTGCTGCCCGTTCGAGAAGCCGCTCGCCACGCTCCTCACCATGGTCGAGGTCGATCCCGACGACCCGGCCTTCGGCGACCCGACCAAGTTCGTCGGCCAGGTCTACGACGAGGCCGAGGCGAAGGCCGAGGCGGCCGCAAAGGGCTGGGTGGTGAAGCCCGACGGCGACAAGTGGCGCCGCGTCGTGCCCTCGCCGCTGCCGAAGCGCATCTTCCAGCTCCGGCCCGATCCAGTGGCTGCTCGAGAAGGGCACCGTGGTGATCGCCGCCGGCGGCGGCGGCATCCCGACGATGTACGAGAAGGGCACCCGCCGCCTCGTCGGCGTCGAATGCGTGATCGACAAGGACCGCGCCACCGCGCTCCTCGCCCGCGAGATCGGCGCCTCGGTCTTCGTCTGCGCCACCGACGCCGACGCGGTCTATCTCGACTGGGGCAAGCCCGGGCAGCGGGCGATCCGCGCCGCCACCCCGGACGCCATGGACGCCCATTCCTTCCCCGCCGGCTCCATGGGACCCAAGGTCGAGGCCGCCCAGGACTTCGCCCGCGCCACCGGCGGCCGTGCCATCATCTGCGCCCTCGCCGACGTGGATGCCGCCGTACGCGGCGAGAAGGGCACCACCATCGCCGGGGACGCCGGCGAAACCAGTTTCCACTGACGCGAGGCGCGAATGCCCCCCGCCCGACACCTGATGACCCAGGCGCCCCCAGGCCTGCAGGCACGCGGCCCCCCGGGCACGGCCAGAACCACGCAGGCGCGCGTCTCGAGCGCGTCGTCGGATACAATCATTCACCGGGAGGACACCATGAACCGCTTGCTTGCAACCCTGGCCATCGCGATCCCGCTCTCGCTCGGGATGCCGGCCCTTGCGCAGGTCCAGCTCGACCACAACACGGCGCAGGCGCTGACCGACCTCGGGATCGACACGGCGCAAGTCACCGATCAGGAAGACGTCGGCTACATCAATCAGGTCCTGGCATCGGACGCCGATGCTGCGACCAAGAAAGCCGAAATCATGAAGCTGCTCGAAGAGAAGTAGCCGCTGCTGGCGGCCGATGCCGGCCGGCGCGCCAGCCCGCGCCCGGCCGGCAACGCCCGCAACATCGCCGAGAGAAATGCCCAGTGGCGCACCGGCCCGACATACCCGTACCCCTCGGCCTCGCGGCGGCGCTCGTCCCGGTCGTGGCGCTCGTTTTGCTGCTTGGACTGTCGTTCTTCCTGTTCGGCGATGCGGCCGCGTCGGGGCCTAACCAGGTGGCGCTGGTCTTCTGTTCGGTTCTGGCGATCGCCGTCGCCTGGTGGCACGGACACTCGATCGACGACCTGCGCGACGCTGCGGTGGCGAGCGTCACGGCGGGGCTGCCGGCAATTTTCATTCTGTTGTCGGTCGGTGCACTGATCGGCACCTGGGCGCTCAGCGGTACGCTGATCGCCATGGTCTACTATGGGCTTCAGCTCCTCAGCCCCGACTACTTCTACCCGACCGCCTGCCTGATCTGCCTCGTGGTCGCTGTGTCGATCGGGAGTTCCTGGACCGTCGCCGGCACCCTCGGCATCGGCCTGATGGGCGTGGCCCGCGAGATGGGGCTCGATCCTGCGGTCACGGCCGGCGCGGTGATCTCCGGCGCCTATTTCGGCGACAAGCTGTCGCCGCTCTCCGGCACCGCCAACCTTGCGTGCGCGGCCGCCGGGTCAGACCTCTACCAGCACTTCGGCGAGTCGCTGCGGACCTCCGGGCCCTCGCTCCTGGTGGCGCTCCTGCTGCTTCTGGAGCCTGGGCGAACCGGTGGAGTTCGACCCCGCAGCCGCAACCGCGAGCATCGCCGCCGCCTTCGAGCCGTCGCTCATCCACTTCGCCCCGCTGGCGCTCGTGCTGGCGCTCGCGGTCATGCGCTGGCCGCCCTTCGTTGCCATCTTCCTCGGCGCAATGGCCGGCGGCGTGCTGGCCGTGGTGGACGCGCCGGAACGGGTGGCCGCTTTCGCGGGGCCGGGGCTGCCGCACGGCCTCGCGCTGCTGAAAGGGGTCTGGGCGACCCTCTCGGGGGGCTACGTCTCGAGCAGCGGCGAGCCGGCCATCGACCAACTGCTCTCGCGGGGCGGAATGGCGAGCATGCTCGGCACCGTCTGGCTGATCCTGGTGGCCCTTGCCTTCGGCGGCTTCATCGAGCGGGCCGGGGTGCTGGAGCGGCTGATCGGGCCGCTGATCGCCGCGGCGCGCTCGTCCGGCGCGCTGGTCGCGACCCTCGTCGGCGCGGCCTTCGGCACCAACGTGCTCGCCTCGGACCAGTACATCGCCGTCGTCCTGCCCGGCCGGATGTTCCGGCCGGCCTTCGAGGCGCGCGGGCTCGCGCCGGTCGTGCTGTCGCGGACCCTGGGCGACTCCGCCGCCGTCACGTCGCCGCTGGTTCCCTGGAACAGCTGCGGCGCCTACATGGCAGCGACGCTCGGGGTCGCCACCACCTCTTACCTTCCCTATCGCCTTCTTCAACCTCATCAACCCGCTCGTCGCTATCGCCTTTGCTTTCCTTGGGCTCCGGATGCTGCGGACGGCAGGCCCCAAGGAGGGGCCAATCCGACCGAAGGGAAGGCCGACCAACCTTGAAGGGTAGGAGTCGCCGGAGCTCGCCGCCGGTGCGCCGGTCGTCGCTCAGCAGCAGCCCGATCTGGCGGAGGAGGTGGGATTCGAACCCACGGAAGACTTTCGCCTTCGCCGGTTTTCAAGACCGGTGCGATCGACCGCTCCGCCACTCCTCCCGGAGGCGCCGTCATATCGCCCTGCCCGCGACCCGTCCAGACGCTGGCCCTTCCCCTGTGGCCGCGCGGCGGCTACATCCGGCCGGGGAGGCAGCATCGATGCACCAGCGACGCAGCGGAACCCGGGCTCTGGTCCTCCTGGCCGTGCTCACCGCCTGCGGCCGGCCCGACGGCGAGGCGCCACCCGCCGAGGGCGCCATGCGCCTGAGCTTCGAGGACCGCCCCGAGCCCGCCGCCTTCGCCCGCGAAGGCCCGGCGGTGCGCGACGGGCCGGAAGGCAGCGCCGGGCTCTGGGCCGCCGTGCGGGGCCTGCCGCGCCCCGAACGCGCGCTGGTCGAGAACCCCGCCAACGGCGCCGAGGTCGTGGTGGCGCTCTTCGCCGCCTCCGCCGGCCCCGGCGATCCGCCTCTCCAACGAAGCCGCCGACGCCCTGAGGATCGACGCGGCGGCGCCACGGTGCGCATTACCGCATTGCGCCGCGAGCTTCAGATTGATACAACCAAGGGTAGATTTTGACACGCCTCCGCCGTTCCCCTATCCCGGTGGTCAGACCGCCGCGCGGCGGAGCCGACCGGGAGTTCGCGCATGCCCCTGATCCCCCTCCTCGCCCTGATCGCCGCGCTCCTGCTGCCGCTGCCGGCCATGGCCTTCGAGACCAAGGCGCGCGAGGCGCTGATGATCGACGACACCACCGGCATGGTGATGTTCGAGAAGAACGCCGACCAGCCGATGCCGCCCGCCTCCATGTCGAAGCTGATGACGCTCTACATGCTCTTCGAGGCGCTGCGTGACGGCCGGGTCACCAACGACACCGAGTTCCTCGTCACCCCGCACGCGCAGTCCATGGAAGGCTCGCGCATGTTCGTCGAGGCCGGCACCTCGGTCAGGGTCGAGGACCTGATCCACGGCATCATCGTGCAGTCGGGCAACGACGCCTGCGTGGTGGTGGCCGAAGGCCTCGCCGGCAGCGAGCCGACCTTCGCCCAGCAGATGACCAAGCGGGCGCACGAGCTCGGCATGACGAACTCCACCTTCGCCAACGCCTCCGGCCTCCCCGACCCCGGCCAGATGATGAGCGCCCGCGACCTCGTGATCCTGGCGCAACGCCTCATCGACGACTTCCCCGAGGAATACGCCTACTTCAGCGAGACCGAGTTCACCTGGAACGACATCAAGCAGCACAACCGCAACCCGCTGCTCGAGCTCGGCCTCGGGGTGGACGGGCTGAAGACGGGCCACACCGCCGAGGCCGGCTACGGCCTCGTGGGCTCGGCGATGCAGAACGGCCAGCGGGTGATCTTCATGGTCGGCGGCCTCGCCGGCGAGGCCGAGCGCGCCGAGGAGACCCAGGCGTTGGTGAAATGGGCCTTCGGCGCCTTCGACTCCATCAGCTTCTTCGACGCCGGCGCCGAGGTCACCCAGGCCGACGTCTGGCTCGGCGCGGCGCCCAAGGTGGCGCTGGTGGCGCCCGCCGACCTCCGCATGCTCGTCCCGCGCGAGGACCGCAGCGGCGTGAAGGCGCGCGTCGTCTACCAGGGCCCGATCGAGGCCCCGATCGCCGCCGGCCAGAAGCTCGGCGCGCTCGAGGTCAAGGTCCCCGGCCACGACGACGTGACCTTCGATCTCGTCGCCGGCGCGGACGTGGCGCGCGGCGGGATCCTGACGCGCATCAACGCCGCCGTGCAGCTGAGCCGCGACCAGCGCGATCAGCTACCTGCCCGGCCGCGCGACGCAATAGGAGAACGGGACTCCACATGACCCGCCCCGCCATGGTCTAACACGCCGCGGGCCGACTCCGGCCGGCCCGCGAGGCAAACATCCGGCTCGGGAACATGGCGGCGGGACGCTTCATCACCTTCGAGGGCATCGACGGCTCCGGCAAGTCGACCCAGGTCCGCACCCTCGCCACGGCGCTGCGCGCCGGCGGCGCCGAGGTCGTGGAGACCCGCGAGCCCGGCGGCGCCCCCGGCGCCGAGCTGATCCGCGCGCTCCTCGTCTCCGGCGACACCGGCCGCTGGTCGCCCGAGACCGAGATCCTGCTCTTCACCGCCGCCCGCCGCGACCACCTCGAGCGCACCATCCGCCCGGCGCTCGACCGCGGCGCCACGGTGATCTCCGACCGCTTCGCCGACTCCACCCGCGTCTACCAGGGCGTCGCCCGCGCCGATCTCCGTCCCACCGTCGACGCGCTGCACGCGCTCGCCATCGGGATCGAGCCCGACCTCACGCTCATCCTCGACCTCGACGCCGGACGTGGCGCTCGGCCCGCGGCCTCGCCCGCGGCGGCGCGGAGGACCGCTTCGAGCGCTTCGGCCAGGGCTTCCAGGCGCGCCTGCGCGCGGGCTTCCTGGCGCTCGCCGCCGAGTTCCCCGCCCGCTGCCGCGTGGTCCCGGCCGGATGGCGACGCGGCCGAGGTCGCCGCCCGCGTGGCGGCCGCGGTCGCGCCATGACCGCCACGCCCGAGGAGCCCGACCGCCTTCCCGGCGCCCCGCACCCGCGCGAGACCGCCGTCCTCTTCGGCCAGGCCGCCGCCGAGGCGCGCTTCCTCGACGCCGCCGCCGCCGGCCGGCTGCACCACGCCTGGGCGATCACCGGCCCGCGCGGCGTCGGCAAGGCGACCCTCGCCTGGCGCATCGCCCGCCACCTCGTCGCCGGCGCAGCACGCCGCGACGCTCGACATGGCCCCGGACCACCCGGTCTTCCGCCAGCTCGCGGCGCTCGGCTCGCCGCAGCTCTTCCTCTGCCGCCGGCCCTGGGACGACAAGGCCGAACGGCTGCGCACCGCCATCACCGTCGACGAGGTGCGCGCGATGACCGGCCTTCTTCCATCTCACCGCCACCGACGGCGGCCGCCGCGTGGCGATCGTCGACGCCGCCGACGAGCTGAACGCCGCCGCCGCCAACGCGCTGCTCAAGCTCCTCGAGGAGCCGCCGGCCGCGCGCGGTCCTGCTCCTCGTCTGCCACCGCCCGGCGGCGCTCCTGCCCACGCTGCGCTCGCGCTGCCGCGTGCTCCGCTGCGAGCCGCTGGCGCCCGCCCCGCTGGCCGCCGCCCTCACCGCCGCCGGCAGCACGGCCGACTCCGCCGGCGCGCCGCTCCTCGCCGCGCTGGCGGGCGGCTCGGTCGGCGCCGCGCTTCCGCCTCTCCGCCGAAGACGGCCTCGCCCGCTACGCCGAGATCGTCGGCGCTCCTCGGGCGGACCCCGATCGACCGCCGCCGCGCCATCGCCCTCGCCGATGCCGCCGGCGGCCGCCAGTCCGCCCGCTACGAGCTGACGCTCGAGCTTCTCGGGACGGCCCTCGGCCGGCTGGCGCTCGCCGGGGCCGGGGGCGCCGTCGCGGCCCTCACCGAGGCGGAGGCCGAGATGGCCGCGCGGCTGGCCGGAACGCCCGCGCAGGCGCGGCTCTGGGCCGAGCTGGTGCCGCGGCTCGCCGAGCGCACCGCCCACGCCCGCGCGGTCAACCTTGACCCTGCCCAGGTGATCCTCGATACCTTGCTGCAGATCGACGCGGCCGCCGCCAAGGCGCGGGCACGCGCTGCCTGACCCTGCGAGACCCGCACGCCGATGCCCCACCCTGGTCGACAGCCATTGCCATCTCGACTTCCCCGACTTCGCCGGCGAAATCCCGGCGCGTGGTCGCGCGCGCCGCGCGCCGCCGGCGTCACCCGCATGGTCACCATCTGCACCCGCCTCCGCCAGGCGCCGCAGGTCCGCGCCATCGCCGAGGCGCACCCGGGCGTCTTCTGGGCCGCCGGCACCCACCCGATGCACGCCGCCGAGGAGCCGATGGCGACCGTCGAGGACGCTCGTCGCCCTGGCCCGGCACCCGAAGTTCGTCGGCATCGGCGAGACCGGCCTCGACTACCACTACACCGCCGAGAGCGCCGCCGTGCAGCAGGCGAGCCTGCGCCTCCACATCGAGGCCGCGCGCGTCACCGGCCTCCCCCTCATCGTCCACGCCCGCGACGCCGACGCCGACATGGCCCGCATCCTCGCCGAGGAGCACGCCGCCGGCCCCTTCGCCTGCGTGATGCACTGCTTCACCTCCGGCGCGGCGCTGGCCGAGACCGCCCTCTCCCTCGGCTTCTACCTCTCCATCTCCGGCATCGCGACCTTCCGCAGCGCCGACGCGCTCGCGCGCCATCTTCGCCGCCGCCCCGCGCGACCGCCTGCTGGTCGAGACCGACAGCCCCTACCTCGCCCCGCAGCCGCACCGCGGCAAGCGCAACGAGCCCGCCTACACCGCCGACACCGCCCGCCTCATGGCCGCCCACCTCGGCCTCGACGGCCCGGCGATTCGCCGCCCTCACCACCGCCAACTTCGACCGCCTCTTCCCCAAGGCCGCCGCATGAAGCCCCAAGGCTTTCATACAGGCTTGCTAACCTGGAGAGCAGTCGTTTTCCGTCAACAGGCGGAAAACAAACAAAGAACAATGCGCGCACCTGCGCGCACTTTGGCCGCAATGCGGCCTCCCGCTTCCACCCGCGCGCCCTCCCAGCAAATGGCAAGCCGATTCCAGCCGTTTCAGCCGGTTTCCAGTCCCGAAAATCCGGCCTTCTCAAGCCTTGCCATGACGCCCCGCCTCACCGCCCGCATCCTCGGCTGCGGCTCCTCCGCCGGCGTCCCCCGCATCGGCGGCGACTGGGGCGACTGCGACCCGTCGAACCCGCGAAACCGCCGCAGCCGCTGCTCGCTCCTCGTCGAGCGGACCGGCCCGCGGGGCACCACCCGCGCCCTGATCGACACCACCCCCGACCTGCGCTCGCAGCTCCTCGCCGCCGACATCGGCATCCTCGACGGCGTCGCCTACACCCACCCGCACGCCGACCACCTGCACGGCATCGACGACCTCAGGACCGTGGTGCAGAACCGCGGCGCGCCGCCTGCCGGTCTGGGCCGACGCCGACACCGCCGAGCTGCTGATGTCCCGCTTCGCCTACGTCTTCGTGCAGCCCGCCGGCAGCCTCTACCCGCCGATCCTCGACCTCCGGGACCTCGACGGCCCGTTCGAGGTGGACGGCGCCGGCGGGCCGATCCCGTTCCGCCCCTTCCGCGTCCGCGCACGGCCGCATCGAGGCGCTCGGCTTCCGCGTCAACGGCTTCGCCTACCTCCCCGACGTCTCGGACATCCCCGACGACGCCTGGCCCATGCTCGAGGGCCTCGACACCTTCGTTCTCGACGCGCTCCGCCGCAAGCCGCACCCCACCCACGCCCACCTGGCGCAGAGCCTCGACTGGCTCGCCCGCGCCGCACCGCGCCTCGGCGTGCTCACCAACATGCACAACGACCTCGACTACGCGACGCTCACCGCCGAGCTGCCCGCCGGCGTCGTCCCCGCCTACGACGGCCTCACCCTCGAGATCGCCGCGTGATCCTCGACATCCTCCTCGTCGTCCTCCCGGTGTTCCTGGTGATGGGCGCCGGCTACCTCGCCACCCGCTCCGGCATCTTCTCCTCCAGCGCGGTCGACGGCCTCATGGTCTTCACCCAGAGCTTCGCCATCCCCTGCCTGCTCTTCCGGGCGCTGGCCGACCTCGACCTCGGGGCGGTCTTCGACCCCCGCCTCCTCCTCTCCTTCTACCTCGGCGCCTTCATCTGCTTCGGCCTCGGCATCCTCGGCGCCCGCCAGCATCTTCCGCCGCCGGCCCGGCGAGGCGGTCGCCATCGGCTTCGGCGCGCTCTTCTCCAACTCCGTGCTGCTCGGCCTGCCGATCATGGAGCGCGCCTACGGCGCCGCCGCGCTGGCCCCCACCTTCGCGATCATCTCGATCCACGCGCCGCTCTGCTACTCTGATCGGCATCACCACGATGGAGTTCGTCCGCGCCGACGGCCGCGGCGCCGCCGACACGCTGCGCATCGTGGCCCGCACCATGTTCCGCAACGCGCTGATGATCGGCCTTGCCATCGGCTTCGCCGTCAACCTCGGCGACATCCCCGATCCCCGGGCCGCGTCCGCGCCGCCGTGGACATGATGGCCGACGCAGCGCTCCCCGCCGCGCTCTTCGGCCTCGGCGGCGTCCTCACCCGCTACGCGATCCGCGCCTCGCTGGCCGAGGCCGGCATGATCGCGGCGCTGTCGCTGTCCGTGCACCCGGCGATCACCTTCCTCCTCGCCCAGGGCGTCTTCGGCCTGCCGCAGGGCTTCGTGCGCTCCGCGGTGATGACCGCGGCCATGGCGCCCGGCGTCAACAGCTACGTCTTCGCCAGCATGTACGCCCGCGGCCAGGCCCAGGCCGCGAGCGCCGTGCTCCTGGCCACGGCGTTCCTCGTCCTGACCGCCTCGGTCTGGCTGGCGATCCTGGGCGGGGTTTCCTAGAACGTCCCGAGCGCCTTGAAGTCCATCGCCTCCAGATGCGCGACCATGTCCTCGAGCGGGGCGTCGCCGGTCGACGCTGACCATCACCCGGTCGTTCACCACCCCCTGCAGCGCGTCGTCCTGCGAGGTGAACTCGGTGCGCTGGATGCGCAAAGGCTTGCCGCCGCCGAGGCCGGCCATGCCCGAGATCATCGCGCCGAGACCGTTCACCATCGGCGAATCCGCCACCAGGGTGATCGTCAGGGTCTCCGTGCCCTTGCGTAGGTCGCCGCGGCCGAGGTGCCGCCGCCCAGCATCCCCATGAACCCGCCCGCGGCGGCGGCGTCCTCCGCCGCCGCCTCGCGCGTCCAGCCGGGCTGCGCCGCCGGCAGGAACTTTTCCAGCGCCTCCGACTTCATCGCCGTCAGGAGCTTGCCCGCATAGTCGAGATCCTGCCGCGCCCCCGAGACGTCCCCCTCGCGATAGGCCTTGATCGCGCCTTCCAGCGTGTCGGTGAACTCATCGGCCAACGCCGGAAACGCCGTCAGCGCGGCGGCAAATGCGACAACAAGCGAAGCGTGGCATCAGGATCTCCCACATTGGAGGCGCATCGTATCCGCCTCCCCCGGCACAGGTCCAGCCTCTCGCCGGTCAGCGCGGCTCGGGCGAGGTGCGGGCAGCCGCGCGCGCTCCAGCGCGGCGGCGAGATCGGCGTGCAGCGTCTCGCGCTCCCAGGGGCTCAGGAAGGCGCCAAGCTCGATCTCGCGACCGTTGCCCTCCAGCGTCAGGTACTTCTCGACATGGGCGTCGCGCAGCTTCAGCCGCACCCAGAACGGGTTGGCATGCCAGCGCCGCTCGCGGCCGTCCGGCTCGCGGCGCACCACCGTCATCAGGTCGGGCCAGAGGCGCAGCTCCTCGCGCAGCCGTCCGTCGAGGTGGTTGCGGCGCACCGCCAGGCAAAGCCCCGCCAGCGCCGCCACCAGGAACGGCAGCATCCCCCAGGCCGCCTTGGTCCCGGCCAGCCCGACCAGCGGCAGCAGCAGCCGGCGGCGAGCAGCGCCACGATCCACGTCCAGCCCCGGCGCGACAGCGAGCGGTTCGGCCAGAGCGTCAGCGCGAGGTCCGGCGGGTCGCGTCGATCGAAGGGATCGGGCGCAGGCCCGAAATCCCCGCCCGGTCCTCCGATGCCCGATCCGTCCGGCATGGCCCCCTCAATGCGCCGCGTGGTGGTCCCACATGTCGCGGGTCGGCAGCGTCTCGAAGGTGTGCGCCGGCGGCGGGTTCGACAGCGTCCACTCCAGCGTCGCGTCCGGCTGCGGCCCCCAGTAGGCCGGATCGGTCACCCGCTGGCCGTAGCGCAGCGTGTAGAAGACGATCCAGAAGAAGAAGAGGAACGACAGGCCCGACAGGAACGCGCCCATGGAGGACACGTAGTTCCACTGCGCGAAGGCCTCGGGATAGTCCAGATAGCGCCGCGGCATCCCCTGCCGCCCGAGGAAGTGCTGCGGGAAGAAGGTGAGGTTGGCGCCGATGAACATCATCCAGAAGTGGAGCTTGCCGGCCCACTCGGGATACTGCCGCCCGCTCATCTTGCCGATCCAGTAGTAGACGCCGGCGAAGATGCAGAAGACCGCCCCGAGGCTCATCACGTAGTGGAAGTGCGCCACCACGTAGTAGGTGTCCTGGTAGGCCCGGTCGATGGCGGCCTGGGAGAGCACGACGCCGGTCACGCCGCCGACGGTGAACAGGAACAGGAAGCCCAGCGCCCAGAGCATCGGCGTCTTGAACTCCACCGAGCCCCCCCACATCGTCGCGATCCAGGAGAAGACCTTGATGCCGGTCGGCACCGCGATCACCATGGTCGCCAGCATGAAGTAGCTCTGCTGGGTGATCGACAGGCCCACCGTGTACATGTGGTGCGCCCACACCACGAAGCCGAGCGCCGCGATGGCGATCATCGCGTAGACCATCGGCAGGTAGCCGAAGATCGGCTTGCGCGAGAAGGTCGAGATCACGTGGCTGACGATGCCGAACCCCGGCACGATGATGATGTAGACCTCCGGGTGCCCGAAGAACCACAGGATGTGCTGGTAGAGCACCGGGTCGCCGCCGCCCGACGGATCGAAGAAGGTCGTCCCGAAGTTGCGGTCGGTCAGGAGCATGGTAATCGCGCCCGCCAGCACCGGCAGCGCCAGCAGGATCATGAACGCCGTCACCATGATCGACCACGGGAAGAGCGGCACCTTGTGCAGCGTCATCCCCGGCGCGCGCATGTTCATGAACGTCGTGATCATGTTGATGGCGCCGAGGATCGACGAGGCGCCCGAGAGGTGCACCGCGAAGATCGCGAGGTCCATCGACATGCCGCTCTCCAGCGTCGAGAGCGGCGCATAGAGCACCCAGCCCACCCCCGTCCCGCTCAGCCCGTCGCCCCCCGGCGCCAGCACAGAAAGGACAGCGAGGGTCGCGCCCGCCACGTAGAGCCAGAAGCTGAGGTTGTTCAGCCGCGGGAACGCCATGTCCGGCGCGCCGATCATCAGCGGCATGAAGTAGTTGCCGAACCCGCCGAACAGCGCCGGGATCACCACGAAGAACATCATCAGGATGCCGTGGCCGGTGACCAGCACGTTCCACAGGTGCCCGTTCGGCTCGCCGTCGATCAGCATGTACTGGACGCCGGGCTCCATCAGCTCGAGCCGCATGTACATGGTGAAGGCCACCGACACGAGGCCGAGCGTCCCCGCCACCACGATGTAGAGGATCCCGATGTCCTTGTGGTTCGTCGACATGAACCAGCGGGTGAAGAACCCCGGTGCGTCGTGGTCGGCGTGCGAGTGGGCAACGGCGTCGGCCATGTATGCTCTCCTGAGATCCCCGCGTGCCGATTCCGCAATGCGGTCCGGCCCTTGCGACCTGTCTACCGTCCCCGGCGCGGCGTCTCAAGACCCGGTGAACGACGCCTTTGTCGCATCTCCGGGTCACCTCTGCCGCCCGACCGCTCCCACCGGCGACAAGCCGGATCCTCTCCTGAAACAAAATCAGCAACTTACAGTCATGGCACGCGCGTCGGCCGCATGCAGACCTTGACGCCCCAAGGCGGCGGCGCGAAGCATGCCCGATGATCGAATGCCTCCTCCCCGGGCAGCGCCTCGCGCGCGGCGTCAGCCGCCTCCTGCGCAGCCTCGACTTCGCGCCGCTCCTCGAGTTCGTCCCCGCCCCGGGCCTCCGGGTGGACGTGATCGCCCTCGGGCCGCACGGCGAGATCTGGATCGTGGAGTGCAAGTCGAGCCGGGTGGACTACGTCTCCGACCTGAAGTGGGGCGGCTACCTCGGCTGGTGCGACCGCTTCTTCTGGGCGGTGGACGCCGACTTCCCCGTCGACCTCCTGCCCCCCGAGGCCGGCCTCATCCACGCCGACGCCTGGGACGGCGAGATTCGCCGCTGGCCGGAGGCAGCACCCCTGCCCGGCGCCCGTCGCCGCGCGCTGACCCAGCGCTTCGCGCGCACCGCCGCCGGCCGGCTCGGCCAGTTCACCGACCCCGACCCTTCCCGGGCGCCCCTGACCTGACCCCGCCGCCCTTCGGCTCCGGCCGCACCGCACGCGCCTTCGCCGCGGCCGCGCGCAACTCCTCGGCGATCTCCTCGGCCTCGTCCGGGTCGAAATCGAGCGGCAGCTCGATCTGGTCGGTCTCAATGAACACCCGCACCATCCCGAGCGAGGTCGGCCCGATCTGCAGATTGGCGGCGACTTCGCTCTCGCGGTTGATACCCATGCCCGGCCCTCCCGAACGGCGTGGCCATAGTGATGGCCGGCGCGCACCTCCGCAAGTGGGCCTTGCCAAGCCGCGGCCGCCTCTGTAACCCGCTATCCGCGGTGCCGACGTAGCTCAGTTGGTTAGAGCACCAGATTGTGGATCTGGGGGTCCCCCGTTCAAGCCGGGGCGTCGGTACCATAAGGATCATCGGTAGCAACGGCGAGCCTGGCCGCGGTTCTTGGAACGATCTCGACGCCCGGGGCCTTCCCTACTCTGGCGTTCACATTGTCGACGGCGCGCCCCGGGCCTCGAAGCGGCGCTGGCCTACCGAGCAACATGGGTCAGCCAGGGCGCCTCGCCACCGCGTTGACCGCCACGAGGGCGAGCGACCGCCGCGACGACGATCGAGGGGCCGGCGGGGGTGTCGAACCGCCAGGATCCGGCGAGGCCGAGCAGGGACGCGAGGGCGCCGATCGCGACGGCACCGGCCGCCATCGCCTCGGGCGTGCGCGCGAAGCCGCGCGCGGCGGCGGCGGGTACGACCAGCATGGCGGTCACCAGCAGCACGCCCACGACCTTGAGCGCCACCGCCACCAGCACCGCCAGCGCCAGGGTCAGGATCAGCCGCTCGCGGCGGGGGTCGACCCCGGCGGAGGCGGCGAGATCCTCGTTCAGCGTCGCGAGCAGCAGGTTGCGCCAGCGCCAGGCGAGGAGCGCCACGACGAGGGCGGCGCCGCCGAAGATGACCGCGAGGTCGCCCCGGGTGACCGCGAGGATGTCGCCGAAGAGGTAGCCCATGAGATCGACGCGCACGCCGGACATGAAGCTCAGCGCCACGAGGCCCGCCGCCAGCGCGCCGTGCGAGGCGACGCCGAGGAGCGTGTCGGCGGCATAGCTGCGGCCCGTGGCCAGGGAGACCGTCAGCGCCATGGCGAGCGCCGCCACCGTCACGCCCACGACCACCGGCAGCGACGTCGCCAGCGCCAGCGTGACGCCGAGGAGGGCGGCATGGGCGGTGGCGTCACCGAAGTAGGCCATGCGCCGCCAGACCACGAAGCAGCCGAGCGGACCCGCGGCCAGCGCCACCCCGATCCCGGCGAGCGCGGCGCGGGCGAGGAAGTCGTCGAGGAGGGTCATGCGCCGGTCTCGTGCGCGTGGTCGTGGTGGTGGTCGTGCGCCGCGCCGGTGGCATGGTCGTGGTCGTGGTCGTGCCGGTAGAGCGCCAGCGCGCCCTGGGTGCCGAGGCCGAAGAGCGCGCGGTATTCCGGCGCGGCGGAGACCACCGTCGGCGTGCCTTCGCAGCAGATGTGGCCGTTCAGGCAGATGACCCGGTCGGAGGCCGCCATCACCACGTGCAGGTCGTGGCTGACCATCAGCACGGCGCAGCCGAGTTCGGCGCGGATCTGTTCGATCAGCCGGTAGAAGCGGGCCTCGCCTTGCTGGTCGAGCCCCTGCGCCGCCTCGTCCAGCACGAGGATGCCGGGGCGGCGCAGCAGCGCCTGGCCGAGCAGGGCGCGCTGGAACTGGCCGCCGGAGAGCGCCGCGAGCTGCCGCCCGCCGAGGTCCGGGATTCCGACCCGCTCCAGGGTCTGCGCACGGCGGGCCGGGTCGGCGTCGGCGAGCGCGAGGAAGCGGTTCACCGTCATCGGCAGCGTGCTGTCCACCGCCAGCTTCTGCGGCACGTAGCCGATCCGAAGGCCGGGGGCGCGGGTGACGCGGCCTTCGTCGGGCCGGGCCGCGCCGATCAGGAGACGCAGGAGCGTACTCTTGCCCGAACCGTTCGGCCCGACCACGGTGACGATCTCGCCGCGCGCGTCGATTTGAGCGCGTCCGCAGGTGATCGACGCCCCGGGCCGCATGAGGCACGATTCCGGTGATCTGCCGCGCGCCGGGCGGCTGCATCCCGCACGGCCCGGCTGGATTCGGCCTGCGATTCTTTACGGGCTGACGCGAGTCATCGCACGCCGGCCTCGCCGCCTCGCGGCAGAGGGCGCAGAGGCCCTCGGCCTCCATGCACGGTGCGCTCGATGCTGAAGCCCGCCGCTTCGGCCTCGGCCACGAGTTCGCGGGCGGGCCGGGCGAACGGTGTCTCGGCGACGCGGCGGCAGGAGCGGCAGATGAGGAAGCCGGCGTTGTGCGCTGTTTCCGCGTGGGTGCAGGCCGCGAAGGCGCCCAGCCGTTCGATCCGGTGCGCGAGGCCGTTGGCCACCAGGAAGTCGAGCGCGCGGTAGACCACCGGCGGCTGGCTTCCGAGCCCTGCCTCGGCAAGCTGGTCGAGGATCTCGTAGGCGGTCATCGCCCGGTGCGAGGCGAGGAGGGTCTGCAGCACGAAGGCGCGCGTCGGCGTGAGCCGCAGACGGCGCGCCGCGCAGAGGGCTTCGGCCGCCGCAAGGGCGCGGCCCTGGCACTGGCGATGATCGTGCGGGGCGAATGCCGCAGAGTCGGGGGCGCTTGACTGGGGCATGTGTTACTTTATAACAGACCTCGCAGAAGTGGCGGCGATCCTAGTCGCACGTCCTATCGCCCACAAGCGTCATTTCCGAGGGACACCGGATGAGCCGATCTATTGCCTGCCTTTTTGCCCTCGCCCTGCCGGTCGCGCCGGCGCTCGCAGCACCGCGCGTAGTGACCGACGTCGCGCCGGTGCAGTCGATCGCGGCACGGGTGATGGCCGGCGTCGGGGCGCCGGCGGTGATCCTGCCGCCGGGGGCGTCGCCGCACGGCTATGCGCTGCGGCCTTCCGAGGCGCGGGCGCTGCAGGAGGCGGATCTCGTGATCTGGGTCGGGCCCGACCTGACGCACTGGCTGGAGGATCCGATCGCCGCGCTGGCGCCCGACGCGACCGTGCTGACGCTGGCGGATGCGCCGGGGGTGATGATGCTGCCGGCGCGGGCCGGCGGACCGTTCGAGGCCGACGAGCACGAGCACGAGCATGAGCATGACGGAAGCGCATGACCACGACCACGCGCCGGCGGAGGGCGACGACGGCGTCCTCGACGGGCACCTCTGGCTCGACCCGGAGAACGCGGTGGCGGTGGCGCGGGCGATCGCGGCATCGCTGGCGGCGGCGGATCCGGCGGATGCCGCCGTCTATGCTGCCAACGCCGAGGCGTTCGCCGCCGAGATGGCGGACCTCACGCAGGCGCTGGACGGAACGCTGGCGCCGGTGCGCGGGCGGCCGTTCCTCGTCTTCCACGATGCCTACCAGTATTTCGAGCATCGCTTCGACATCCACGCAGCGGGGAGCGTCGCGCTGCACGAGGGGGTGACGCCGGGGACGGCGCGGGTGGCGGAACTGCGCGACCGGGTGGCGGGCGAGGGGATCGTCTGCGCCTTCACCGAGCCGCAGTTCGAGCCGAAGCTGTTGCAGACCATCCTCGAGGGCAGCGAGGTTCGGACCGGCGCGCTCGACCCGCTCGGCGCGGCGCTGCCGCCGGGGGCGGGGCTTTACCCTGCGCTGCTGCAGGGGATCGCCGACGGGCTGGTGGCCTGCCTCGGCGACTGAGGCGGGTCAGATGTCGGTGACCGGCGCCGGCGGCGAGCACGGGACCGGTGGGCGCGCCGGTGGTGGAGCCGCCCAGGGGCTCGCTGCTGACCGCGAGCGTGGTCCCCGGGCCGATGCGGTCGGCGAGTTCGCGCGGGAGCGGCACGCGGGCGAGCGGGGTGTCGGGGAGGACACCGAGCGAAACCGGCGGGTTGCCGCCCTCGATCATCCAGAGCTCGAGCGAACCGCCCGGCGGCGCGGCGCCGGAGGTGCGGTTGATGCTGAGGACGGCGGCCTGCGGTTCGAGGACCGCGAGAAGCGTCACGTCGCTGCCCGCCGCGGAGGCGAGTGCGGAGACGAGGCGGGCCTGAGGCTCGCCGGGCGGAGGCGCGGGGGGCGCGGAGACGGCGAGCCAGAGGGCGGCGACGGCGGCCGCGGCGGTGGCGGCGCGCCAGAGGCCGGCGCTGCTCCAGAGCCGGGCGAGGCGCGAGGGCGGCGCGCCGAAGAGGCGGGCGGTGATGCGCTGCTCGAGGCCGGGCGGCGGGGCGGTCTCGGCGTAGGCGGCGTCGAGGGGCTCGAGGTCGGCGCGCCAGGCGGCCACCAGGGCGGCGAAGGCGGGGTCGCGGGCTTCGCGGGCGGCGCAGGCGGCGGCCTCCTCGGGGGCGAGGAGGCGCAGGACGTACTCGCCGGCGAGGGCGGCGTCGGGATCCTCGGGGAGGTCGGGAATGTCGGTCATGACCCGAGGCACTCCCTGAGGCTGATCAGGGCGCGGCGGAGCCAGGTGCGCATGGTGTTGAGCGGCACGTCGAAGCGGCGGGCGAGGTCGTCATAGCTCCAGCCCTCGACGTAGGCGGCCTGCACCGCCAGCGCCCGGTCCCGCGGCAGGGCGCCGAGGCAGGTCTCGATGCGGCGGCGGTCGTCGGCGCCGAGGGCGCTCGCCTCGGGGGTGGGTCCCTGATCGGCGAGGTCGGGCATGTCGGCAATATCGCGGGTGGGGGCCTTGCGGGCGCGAAGCGCGTCGATGGACTGGTTGCGGGCGATCGAGACCATCCAGCCCTGCGCACTGCCGCGGCCCGCCTGGAAGCGGCCGGCGCTGTGCCAGATCTTGATGAAGGTCTCCTGCACGGCTTCCTCGGCGTCGCTGCGGTTGCCAAGGATACGGAAGGCCACACCATAGAGTTTCCCGCCGACGTGGGCATAGAGGCGCGCAAAGGCGGCGCGGTCGCCCAACCCGCAGCGCGCCAGCAGCCCCTCGATGTCGTCCTCGGCCATGCAACAGTAAAGGCCGGGCCACCGGCCGAGGCAAGGGCCTGACAGTGGATAGACCTGACACGACAGGATTGCTTCTTGCCTCGCGCTCCCGGCCGTACTGCCAGGGCGGTCAGCGCCGCGTGTCCTTGACTCACCGGCTCGCTGAAGGTCCTGCTTGCGGGACTGGTTGCACGCCGCGAGGGACCGCGCATGCCCTGGATCCTCCTCATCATCGCCGGGCTGTTCGAGGTGGGCTGGGCGATCGGCCTGAAGTACACGGAAGGCTTCACCCGGCCGCTTGCCGACGGTGCTGACGGTGGTGTCGATGGTGATCAGCCTCGGGCTGCTCGGCCTGGCGCTGCGCGACCTGCCGGTCGGCACCGCCTATGCGGTCTGGACCGGGGTGGGCGCCGTCGGCACGGCGGCGCTCGGGATCATGCTGTTCGGCGACCCGGCCACGCTGCCGCGGCTCGCCAGCATCGGGCTGATCGTCGCCGGCATCGCCGGGCTGAAGCTGGTCGGCTGAGGCGCGCCAGATTTCGGTTCCCCACCCGGGGCCTTTGCACTAAGCCTCGGGGCAAAGGGACCCAAACGGGACGGGGGAGTTCTGCCGATGTCGGTCATCATTGATGTCGTGGGCCGCGAAATCCTCGACAGCCGCGGCAATCCGACCGTCGAGGTCGACGTGCTGCTCGAGGACGGCGCCCTGGGCCGCGCCGCGGTGCCCTCGGGCGCCTCGACCGGCGCGCACGAGGCGGTGGAGCTGCGCGACAGCGACCCCGGCCGCTACGGCGGCAAGGGCGTGCGCCGGGCGGTCGAGGCGGTCAACGGCCCGATCTGCGACGCGCTGACCGGCCTCGCCGCCACCGACCAGGTGCGGCATCGACCGCATCCTGATCGAGCTCGACGGCACGGCCAACAAGGGCCGGCTCGGCGCCAACGCCATCCTCGGCGCCAGCCTCGCCGCGGCCAAGGCCGCGGCGCAGAGCCTCGGGACGCCGCTCTACCGCTACATCGGCGGGGTCTCGGCGCGGACGCTGCCGGTGCCGATGATGAACATCATCAACGGCGGCGCACACGCCGACAACCCGATCGACATCCAGGAATTCATGGTCATGCCGGTCGGCGCCGACAGCCTCAGCGAGGCGGTCCGCACCGGCGCGGAGATCTTCCACGCGCTGAAGAAGGGCCTGGCCAAGGCCGGGCACAACACCGCCGTCGGCGACGAGGGCGGCTTCGCGCCGAACCTGCGCTCCGACGACGGAAGCGCTCGACTTCATCATGAAAAGTCGGTCGAGACGGCCGGCTACAAGCCGGGCAAGGACGTCTTCCTCGCGCTCGACTGCGCCGCGACCGAGTACTTCGCCAAGGGCGTCTACGACATGAAGGGCGAGGGCAGGAAGCGCAACTCCGCGGAGAACGCCGACTATCTGGCCGGGCTCGTCGACGACTACCCGATCATCTCGATCGAGGACGGCATGTCCGAGGACGACTGGGAGGGCTGGAAGCTCCTGACCGAGAAGCTCGGGCGACCGCTGCCAGCTCGTCGGCGACGACCTCTTCGTCACCAACACCAGCGCGGCTGTCCGAAGGCATCGGGAAGGGCGTCGCCAACTCGATCCTGGTCAAGGTCAACCAGATCGGCAGCCTGACCGAGACGCTGGCGGCCGTCGATATGGCGCATCGCGCCGGCTATACCGCGGTGATGTCGCACCGCTCCGGCGAGACCGAGGACGCCACCATCGCCGATCTCGCCGTCGCGACCAACTGCGGCCAGATCAAGACCGGCTCGCTGTCGCGCTCGGACCGGCTGGCGAAGTACAACCAGCTCATCCGCATCGAGGAGGACCTCGGCGACACCGCGGTCTATGCCGGGCGCTCGATCCTCAGGCGCTGATGGCGGACGCCGGACGCCGCGACCGCGGCTCTACCTGATCACGCCGCCGGTCTTCGACACGGGCCTGCCCGACCGGGTGGCGCGCGCTGCTCGACGCCTTCGAGATCGCCTGCCTGCGGCTGGCGCTGGCGGCGGCGCACCGAGGACGAGGTCGCCCGCGCCGCCGACGCGCTCCGCGCCGGTGGCGCACGCCCGCGACGTGCCGCTGGTGGTCAACGACCATCACCGGCTGGTCGGGCGGCTCGGGCTCGACGGCGTGCACCTGAGCGACGGGGCGCGGCAGGTGCGGGCCGTGCGCAAGGCGCTGGGCCAGGACGCGATCGTCGGCGCCTTCGCCCACGTCTCGCGCCACGAGGGGCTGACCGCCGGCGAGATCGGGGCCGACTACGTCAGCTTCGGGCCGGTCGGGCGCGTCGGACGCTCGGCGACGGGATCACCGCGCCGCTGCGATCTGTTCGAGTGGTGGTCGGAGATGATCGAGGTGCCGGTGGTGGCCGAGGGCGGACTGACGCCGGATCTGGCCGCCGCGCTGGCGGGGTCGGCTGACTTCATCGCGCTCGGCGCCGAAATCTGGACAGCGCCGGCGGGCGAGATGGCGGCGCTGGCGGCTATCGTGGAGCGGCTCGGCTGATCATACGATCTCCGGTTGATCTGCTCGCGCGCCTCGGGCGGCGGTCATCCCTCTGGAACGGCTAGAAAAATCCGGGCTGGAAGGCGGCTGCAATCTGGCTGGAGATCCGGCTTGCCACTTCTTTACGGGCTGTTAACGCGAGGCCGTATCAGGCGGACAGCCTGGCGTCGGCCGATCGCACCGAGGCCGGTCCGGACCGCGGCGTCCGCGGCCTGGGCGAGGGACTTGCGGTCGGGGAAGTCCGCGAGCGGCAAGCGGCGGGTGGAAGGTGAGCTCGACCACGCCGCCCGTCGAGCGGGCCATCACGTCGCGGAGGTGGCCGGCGAAGTCCATCTCGCCCCACCAGCCGTAGAAGGAGGGCGGCAGGCCGGGGCGCGGGCGGTAGGCGATGCTCACCGGCTGCACCGCGATGCCGTCCTTGAGGTCGGGCGCGAAGAAGACGCCGAAGAGCGCTGACTTGAAAGGCAGAACCCTCTGGCCGTCGGTGCTGGTGCCCTCGGGAAAGATCGCCATCCGGTCGCCGTGGCGCGAGGCGCGCGAAGAGCTCGGCCTCCTGCCGCTTGGCCTCGGCGGGGCGGCGGTCGATGAACATGGTGCCGATCGCCCGGCCGATGTGCCCGATCACCGGCCAGCTGCGGACCTCGGCCTTGGAGACGAGGAAGGGCGCTGCGGCCCGCTGCAGCGCCACGATGTCGATCCAGCTCGAATGGTTGGCGACGAAGGCGCCGCCGCGGCGCATCGGCCGGCCATGCTGCACGAAGCGGAGGCCGAGCGCGGGCAGCGCCTGCGCCGCCCAGAGCCGGACGATCCGCGGGCCCAGCGCGGTCACAGAGCGGCCGGCGACACGCGCCGCGACGAGGTCGATGGCGCGGAAGAGGAGAAAGATGGCGAAGAGCACGGCGAGGGCCAGCGAGCGACCAGGCCAGCGCGCAGGACGAGCCGCACGCGCTCGGCCAGGGTGAGCGGCGGCAGGACCGGCGGCTCGGCGTCGTTCCAGCCCGCCCTCACCCGCGACGACCTCGCGTCCGCTGGTAGAATTGCAGGTAGCGCTCGGTCATCCGCCCGGTGTCCATCACCACGCAGACGTCGATGGTGTTGAAGTCGCGGTCGACGAAGGCCCCGTCGCCGACGAAGCCGCCGACCCGGAGGTAGGCCTTGATGAGCGGCGGAATGGCCTGCAGCGCCCGGGCGGCGTCGATCCTTTCGGGCGGCATCAGGTTCATGTCGAGGTAGTGCGCGCTCTGCGCCCGCACCCGCAGGTCGGGGGGCGCGAGGTGCTCGTGGTGGAGATAGGAGAGCGCCTCGGCGAGCGGCGCGGGGTCGGTGCCGTGGAAGCTCGCCACCCCGAAGAGGAGCTCGATCTCGCGCTCGAGGACGTAGCTGGCGAGGCCGTTCCAGAGCAGGTGCATCGCGGGGCCGCCGCGGTGCTCGGGCGCGACGCAGGAGCGGCCGAGCTCGACCGAGGCGCGGCCGGCGCCGGCGATCGGCGAGAGGTCGTACTCGCTGGCGCCGTAGAAACCGGGCCCCGCCTCGCGCCACCTCGCTGCGCATCAGCCGGTAGACGCCGACGACCCGGTCGAGCGGGTCGGCGATGGCGGGGTCGAGGCTGAGCAGGATCAGGTGGTCGAAATAGGGGTCGAAGTCGTCCCACTCGCGGCGCTCCGCCGCCTCCTCGGGCGTGGCGTGCGCGCCCATCTCCTCGACGAAGACCCGGTAGCGCAGCCGCTGCGCCGCCTCGCGCTCGGCCTCGGTCTCGGCGAGCTTCACCCGGTAGCGGCTGAGGTCGATCTGCATCTCGGTCCCGGCTGGCGGGCGTGCGGCGCCTGCCGGCCATTCCTTAGCGGCTCGCCGGGGGATAGGCAAACCTCCGCTGGCCGGGACGCGTGTTTACCTTCCTTTAACGCCGGTGTGCGAGAGGTTAACGTCACCCCTCGGGCGCGCCCTCCTCCGGCGCGAGATCGATCCGGGAGCCATCGATGACCACCTTTCCGGCATGCTCGAAGTTGACGGTGATCTTGTCGCCGGATCACCGACTGCACCTGCCCGAGCCCCCAGTCCGGGCGGTCGGGGTGGCGCACCAGCATGCCGGGTTCGAGGAACTGTTGCATGTCTCCTTCGCGGTCTCGCCGATGAGCGCGCCGCCATGCCAGCGAGACCGAGCTCAGCGCGCTGGTCAGCGCCCGGCTCTGCCACGACCTGATAAGCCCGATGGGCGCCATCGGCAACGGGCTGGAACTGCTCGCAGCTCGCCGGCGGCCCCGGCGGGGCCGGAGATCGCGCTCGTCAACGACAGCCTCGCCACCGCGCTCGCCAAGCTGCGCTTCTATCGCGTGGCCTTCGGGCCGGCCGACGGCCAGGCCCGGCAGTCGCTCGACGAGGCGGCGCAGATCACCGACGCGATGTTCCACGGCCGCTTCACCGTCGCCTGGGAGGCGGGCAACCGCGACCTGCCGCGGCCGCTGGTGCGGCTCGCCTACCTCGCCATCCTCTGCCTCGAGAAGAGCCTGCCCATGGGCGGGCTGGTGCGCGTCAGCCTGCCCGAGGGCGGCGATCGCGCTTGCGGTCGACGGCCGGCGCACGCAGCCGCCGGAGCGAGCTGTGGGCGCACGTGAGCGACGGGCGCGGCCCTTGCCGAGCTCAGGCCCGAGGCGGTGCAGTTCGCCGCTGCTCGCGCCAGGCGCTCGCGGCGTCGGGCCATCGGCTCGAGGCGCGCTTCGGCGAGAGCTCGGCGGAGGTCGCCGATCGGCGCTCAGTCCGGCGCTGGCCGAAGCCCGGCCCTGAAGCGGGCCATGTTGGCGCGGTAGCCCGCCGCCGAGCGGCGGAGGCCGGCGATCTCGTCCGGCGTCAGGCTGCGCACCACCTTCGCCGGCCGGCCGACCACCAGCGCGCCGTCGGGGAACGCCTTGCCCTCGGTGACGAGCGCGCCGGCGCCCGACCAGCACGCCCCTGCCCGATCACGCGCGCCGTTCAGCACCGTCGCGCCCATGCCGACGAGGCTGCCCTCGCCGATGGTGCAGCCGTGCAGGATCGCCATGTGGCCGATGGTGCAGTCGGCGCCGATGGTCAGCGGGATGGCCGATGTCGGTGTGGCAGACGCAGCCGTCCTGCACGTTCGAGCCCGCGCCCACCACGATCGGCTCGTTGTCGCCGCGCAGCACCGCGTTGAACCAGACCGAGGCGCCCTTCTCCAGCACCACCCGGCCCGAGAGCCGGGCGCCGGGCGCCACCCAGAAGTCGCCGTCCTCCGGCAGCTCCGGCGCCGATCCCGTCGAGCGCATAGAGGCTCATTCCAGCCGCTCCTCGAATTCCGCGTTCAGCCGCCGCACCAGATCCATCAGCTCCGGGCAGACGGTCGCGGCGCAGCCGCTCGGCGGCGATGATGGCGCGGAGCTCCTCCTCGCACTGCTTCAGGTTCTCGTTGACCAGGACGTAGTCGTACTCGGCCCAGTGGCTGATCTCGTCGCGCGACTTCGCCATGCGCTCGGCAACCACCGCCGTCGGTGTCCTGGCCGCGGGCGCGCAGCCGGTTCTCGAGCTCGCCGATCGACGGCGGCAGGATGAAGATCGAGACCACGGCGTCGCGCAGCGACGAGTTGCGGATTTGCTGGCCGCCCTGCCAGTCCACGTCGAAGAGCACGTCCTGCCCGCGCCCGATGGCCGCCTCGACCGGCGCGCGCGGCGTGCCGTAGAGGTTGCCGAAGACCTCGGCGTGCTCGAGCATCTCGCCGGCCTCGACCATGGCCTGGAACTCGCGCCGGCTCTTGAAGAAGTAGTCGCGGCCCTCCTGCTCGCCCGGCCCGCGGCGGGCGGGTGGTGGCGGAGATCGAGAAGCGCACCTCGGGATCGAACTCGAGGAGCCGCCGCGACAGGGTGGACTTGCCGGCCCCCGAGGGCGAGGAGAGGATGATCAGGATGCCGCGCCGTGCGCTACTCGACATGGGCGCTACTCGACATTCTGCACCTGCTCGCGCATCTGGTCGATGACCACCTTCATCTCGAGGCCGATGCTCGTCAGGTCGCTGGCCTGCGCCTTGGAGCAGAGCGTGTTGGCCTCGCGGTTGAACTCCTGCATCAGGAAATCGAGCTTGCGCCCCACCGGCCCGCCGCCGGCGATGAGCCCGCGCGCGGCGGCCACGTGCGCCTCGAGGCGGTCCAGTTCCTCGGTCACGTCGGCCCTGACCGCGAGCGAGCGCCAGCTCCTGCGCCAGCCGCGCCTCGTCCACCGGCGTCGCCACCGCCGCCAGCACCGCCTCGAGCCGGCTGCGGAGGAGCGCGCCGCTGCGCGCGGAGCGCGCCTCGGCGGTCGCGCGCGCCGCGCGCGCCAGCGCGTCGATCCGGTCGACCTGAGCCGCGAGGATCGCGGCGAGGGCCGAGCCCTCGGCGGCGCGCGCCGCCGCCAGCGCGGCCAAGAGCGGCTCGATCCCCTCGGCCATCCTGGCCAGCGCCTCGGCGTTCTCTGCGGGCGCCAGCGCCTCGGCCTCGATCACGCCGCGAACGGCGATCGAGATCCGCCGCGGTCATCGGGGCAAGGTCGAGCCCGCGCCGCGCCGCCGCCTCGCCGATCGCGAGCGCGGCGGAGACCGCCGCCTCCAGCGCCTCCGGGTTCAGCCGCGGCAACGCCGTCGTGGCGCCGCGGGCAAGGCGCAGCAGCACGGTCACCGAGCCGCGGGCGAGGACGCGTCGCCGCGGCGGCGCGGAGCGGCGGCTCGAGCGCTTCGAGGCCTTCGGGAAGGCGCAGCCGCACGTCCAGCCCGCGGCCGTTCACGCTGCGGGCCTCCCAGGTCCAGGAAAACCCGCCGGCCGACCCCGCGAGGTCGGCGAAACCGGTCATGGAAATCAGCGCCATGCGGCCCAACTCCCGCAATAGGCGAATCTCCGCCGGTCGGTTCGCCAAATTTGCTGCAAATTAAGATAATCGGTGCAAAGGGCGCGACTTTGGCGCAGGGGTGGTATATCGTGTGAGGAAATCATTTACCTAAAGACCGGCCCCTGCGCCGGTCGAGGTAAGCAGGCAGGGTCTACGCGGTCAAGTTGCCAGATGAATGATCTCATGCTTTCGTCGCTGAAGACATACTGGGACAGGCTCCGCGCCGGGCGCGTCGCCCCCTACCGCGCCGAGATCGACCCCCGCCAGTTCAAGTCCGCCCTCGAGAACATGTTCATCGTCGAGAAGCTGGCGCCCGACAACATGCGCATCCGCCTCGCCGGCATGAAGATCTGCGAGATGATGGGCATGGAGGTGCGCGGCATGCAGCCCGGCTTCCTGATCGACGAGGCCGACCGGCTGCGCTTCGACCGCCTGCTCAACGTGGTGATGGGCGAGCCCGCGGTGGTCGAGCTCAAGCTCGCCGCCCCGAACCGCGCCGGCACCTACCGCGCCACCATGCTGATGATGCCGCTGCGCAGCGACTTCGGCGACATCAACCGGGTGATCGGCTGCACCTCCGGCGAAGGCGACCTCTTCGCGCCGCCGCTGTCGTTCGCCATCGAGGACGTGGCCGTCACGCCGGTCGAGCCGAGCCAGGGGGTCGAGCCGAAGCAGCTGATGCCCGGCTTCGCCGAGGCCCAGGCCGCCTTCGCGCCTCCGCCCCCTGCCCCACCGGCGCCGAAGCTGCGGTCGATCGAGGGCAATCCCAATGCTCCCGGCAAACCGCGTGACGGCGGCGGATCACCGAAGTTCCGGGTGATCGACGGCAAGTAGCCGCGCAGGGTTCGCCGGGGGCTCTTCTCAGGCATTCATATAGGCATGAAGCCTATCGAGCAGTCGCAGGGGCCCCGCGGCCAAAGCCGCGGGAGAAACAACTCTGCGGCCAAAGGGCCGCTCGTTGCTTGCTTTGGGAAAAGCGCGTCCCGCGCTTTTCCCAGCGCCGGCGGAGCGGGAGGCGCGTCTTGCGCCTCTCCGACGGCGGCGCTTTCCCGGCGCACTCAGTCGCGCCAGTCGGTCTCGGGGATTCCCTGCAGCGCGAGAAGGGCGGTGAGGTCGGAGTGCTCGATGCGGGCGTGCGCCGCCTCGGCGAGCGCGGGCTTGGCGTGGTAGGCGACCCCGAGCCCGGCCGCGCGGACCATGTCGAGGTCGTTGGCGCCGTCGCCCACCGCCAGTGCCGCCTCGGACCGGAGGCCTGCCTCCGCCGCCAGCGCCTGCAGGGCCGCGAGCTTGGCGCGCCGGCCGAGGATCGGCCGGCCGACCTCGCCGGTCAGCATCCCGTCCGCCACCAGAAGGTCGTTGGCCTGGTGGCGGGCGAATCCCGCCGCCTCGGCCACGCGCGCGGAGAAGAAGGAGAACCCGCCCGAGACCAGCGCCGTCGCGGCTCCGAGCGCCGCCATGGTGCGCACGAGGGTCCGGGCGCCGGGGTTCAGCCGGACGCGCTCCTGGTAGCATTCCTCCAGGACCGTCGCCGGCAGGCCGCGCAGCAGCGCCACGCGCGCGATCAGCGCCGCCTCGAAGTCGAGTTCGCCCCGCATGGCGGACTCGGTGATCGCGGCGACCTCGGCCTTGAGGCCGGCGTAGTCGGCCAGCTCGTCGATGCACTCGACGCCGATGATGGTGGAATCCATGTCGGCGATGAGCAGCCGCTTGCGCCGCCCCTCCTCCGGTACGACGTTGGCGTCGCATCCTTCCGCCGCGAAGCCTTCGGGCAACGGGCCGGTGAAGGCGACCTCGATGGCCGTGCGGGCAAGCCGATGGGGCGTTCCGTCGAGCGCCCGGGCCGCCTCGACAGCCACCGCGTCGGGAACGCCCGACGCGGCGGTCAGGACCAGGACCCGGGACGCCACCCTCAGACGGCGGCGCGGCGCGCCTGCAGGCGCTGGTGCAGCATCTCCGCCACGAGGAAGGCGAGTTCCAGCGCCTGGGCCGCGTTCAGCCGCGGGTCGCAGGCGGTGTGGTAGCGGTCGGAGAGGTTCTCCTCGGTCACCGCCCGCACGCCGCCGGTGCATTCGGTGACGTCCTTGCCGGTCATCTCGAAATGCACGCCGCCCGGGATGGTGCCCTCCGCGCCGTGGATGGCGAAGAACTCGCGCACCTCGCGCAGCACCCGCTCGAAGGGGCGGGTCTTGTAGCCGGTCGAGGACTTGATGGTGTTGCCGTGCATCGGATCGCAGGACCAGAGGACGCTGCGCCCCTCGCGCGCGACGGCGCGGATGAGCCGCGGCAGGTGCTCGGCGACCTGGCCGGCGCCGAAGCGGCAGATGAGCGTGAGGCGGCCCGCCTCGTTCCGCGGGTTCAGCCGGTCGATGAGCTTGAGCAGGTCGCCCTCGGTGATCGAGGGGCCGCACTTCAGGCCGATGGGGTTCTGCACGCCGCGGGCGAACTCCACGTGCGCGCCGTCCACCTGGCGCGTGCGGTCGCCGATCCAGATCATGTGGCCGGAGCCCGCAACCGGCAGGCCGGTGGTGGAATCGATGCGGCAGAGCGCCTCCTCGTACTCGAGCAGCAGCGCCTCGTGCGAGGTGTAGAAGTCGACGCGGTGCAGCGCGTCGGCCGTCTCCGGGCTGACGCCGGCGGCGCCCATGAAGTCGAGCGCGTCGGAGATGCGGTTGGCGAGCTTGTGGTACTGCTCGTAGCCGCCGGCGCCGGCGGTGAAGTCGAGCGTCCAGGAATGCACCCGGTTGATGTCGGCATAGCCGCCCTGGCTGAAGGCGCGGAGCAGGTTCAGCGTGGCGGCCGACTGGGTGTAGGCCTGCAGCATCCGCGCCGGGTCGGGCACGCGCGCCTCGGGGGTGAAGTCAAAGCCGTTGATGATGTCGCCGCGGTAGGAGGGCAGCGCGACGCCGCCCATGCTCTCGGTGTCCGATGAGCGCGGCTTGGCGAACTGGCCGGCGATGCGGCCGACCTTCACCACCGGGCACTTGGCGCCGAAGGTCAGCACCACCGCCATCTGCAGCATCACCTTGAAGGTGTCGCGGATGTTGTCGGCGGAGAACTCGGCGAAGCTCTCGGCGCAGTCGCCGCCCTGCAGCACGAAGGCGCGGCCCTCGGAAGCCAGCGCCAGCTGCGCCTGGAGCTTGCGCGCCTCGCCGGCGAAGACCAGCGGCGGATAGGAGGCGAGACGCGCCTCGGCGGCGGCCATTGCGCCGGCGTCGGGGTACTCGGGCATCTGGGTCCGCGGGCGAGTCCTCCACGAGGACTTGTTCCAGTCGGCGCACATGGCCAGTCTTCCTCCGGTGAGGTCCTGCTTTGGCGGGTTCTATAGGTTAGGCGCGGCACCTTGACCAGACCTTCCCGGCCGCGTGGAATAGGCCTTGACCGGAGGCATGACGGACCGCGTAGTTCGGCGCATGCGCCCTGCCCCAGCCCCGGACCCGAAGCCCGATCCGAAACGCCCCGAGCGGTTTGTCTTCCTGCTCCTGGAGAACTTCACGCTCATTGCCTTCGCCGGGGCGATCGAGCCGCTCAGGATCGCCAATCGCATGGCCGGGCGGACGCTCTACGAGTGGCAGGTGGTGAGCGAGACAGGCGGGCCGGTGACCGCGTCCAACGGGGTGGTGGTGCAGGCGGACGCGGGCCTCGCGGAACTGGGCCGCGAGGCGGCCATCGTGGTGGTGGGCGGGCTGCAGGTGAAGCAGGCGATCACCCGGCCGGTCCTGACCTGGCTGCGGCGCGAGGCGCGGCGGGGGATCGCGATCGGGGCGGTCTGCACCGGGGCGCAGGTGATCGCGCAGGCGGGGCTGCTCGACGGGCGGCGCTGCACGATCCACTGGGAGAACCGCGACAGTTTCGAGGAGGACTTCCCCGACATCGAGCTGACGCCCAACGTCTATGTGATCGACCGCGACCGCTATACCGCCGCCGGCGGCGCGGCGTCGACCGACCTCATGCTGAAGCTGGTCGCGCAGCGGCATGGGGCGGAGCTTGCCAACCTGGTGGCCGACCAGATGATCCACACCTCGATCCGGTCGGACAAGGACGAGCAGCGGCTGTCGATCCCGACGCGGATCGGGGTGCGGCACCCGAAGCTCGCCACGGTGATCCACCGCATGGAGGAGCACATCGAGGAGCCGGTCTCGCCGATGATCCTGGCGCGGGACGTGGGCATGTCGACGCGGCAGCTCGAGCGGTTGTTCCGGCGCTATCTGAACCGCAGCCCTAAGCGGTACTACATGGAGCTGCGGCTGGGAAAGGCGCGGAACCTCCTGATGCAGACCGACATGAGCGTGATCAACGTGGCGCTCGCCTGCGGCTTCGCCTCGCCCTCGCATTTCTCGAAGTGTTACCGGGCGCTCTACCGGACCACGCCGTATCGCGAACGCGGGACGTCGGAGGCCCCCGCGTGATGCCCGCGCCGGACAAGGTGGGTTGCGTCACCGCCCGGCGGGCCGCTCCGACCTTGAGGAACTCGCCGCCCTGATGGAGGCGGCCATCGCGGACCTGCAGAAGCCGTTCCTGACCGAAGCCGAGATCGCGGCGAGCCGGCGGCTGATGGGCCTCGACACCCAGCTGATCGACGACGGCACCTACTACGTGGTCCATCTCGGCGACACGCTGGCGGGGTGTGGCGGCTGGAGCCGCCGCGCGACGCTCTACGGCGGCGACGTCTCGCCCGGGCGCGACCCGGCGCTGCTCGACCCGGCGCGGGACGCGGCCCGGGTGCGGGCGATGTACACCCATCCCGCCTTTGCCCGCCGGGGCGTCGGGCGGCTGATCCTGACCCTCTGCGAGGATGCCGCGCGCGCCGAGGGCTTCACACGCGCCGAACTGATGGCGACGCTGGCCGGCGAGCCGCTGTACCGGGCCTGCGGGTACGTACCGGTGGAGCGGCTTGAAGACGACCGCGGCGGCGTTCCCGTGCCGCTGGTCCGCATGGCCAAGCCGCTGATACGGAGTGACATTCCATGACCGCTTCCGGCGACGCCATCGTGATCGTCTCGGCCGCCCGCACGCCGATGGGCGCGTTCCAGGGGGCGCTTGCCGGCGCAACGGCGCCTGAACTCGGGGGCGCCGCGATCGCGGCGGCACTGGCGCGGGCGGGGATCGGCGCGGGGGAGGTCGACGAGCTGCTGATGGGCTGCGTGCTGCCGGCGGGCCAGGGGCAGGCGCCGGCGCGCCAGGCGGGATTTGCGGCGGGCCTGCCCGAGGCGGTTCCGGCGACGACGCTCAACAAGATGTGCGGATCGGGGATGAAGGCGGTGATGCTGGCGGACGACGCCCTCACGGCCGGAAACGGCGCGGTGGTGGTGGCGGGCGGCATGGAGAGCATGACGAACGCGCCCTACCTGCTGCCGAAGATGCGGGGGGGCGCGCGGCTGGGGCACGCCCAGGCGCAGGATCACATGTTCCTCGACGGCCTCGAGGACGCCTACGACAAGGGGCGGTTGATGGGGACCTTCGCCGAGGATTGCGCCACCGAGTTCCAGTTCACCCGCGCGGCGCAGGACGCCTATGCGCTGGCCTCGCTGGTGCGGGCGCGCGAGGCGCAGGGCTCGGGCGCCTTCGATGCCGAGATCGCCGCCGTTTCGGTGACCGGCCGCGACGGGACCGTCGAGGTGGCCGAGGACGAGCAGCCAGGGACGGCGCGGCCGGAGAAGATCCCGACGCTCAAGCCCGCGTTTCGCAAGGACGGGACGGTGACGGCGGCGAACTCTTCCTCGATCTCGGACGGCGCGGCGGCGCTGGTGCTGATGCGCGAGGGCGAGGCGCGGGCGCGCGGGTTGCCGGTGCGGGCGCGGGTGCTCGGGCACGCGAGCCACGCGCAGGCGCCGGCGCGGTTTCCGACGGCGCCGGTGCCGGCGGCGCTGAAGCTGATGCAGCGGCTCGGCTGGAGCGTCGGCGACGTCGATCTCTGGGAGGTCAACGAGGCGTTCGCGGTGGTGCCGATGGCGTTCATGGCCGAGACGGGCGCGCCGCACGACCGGATGAACGTGAACGGCGGGGCCTGTGCGCTGGGGCATCCCATCGGCGCGTCGGGGGCGCGCATCCTGGTCACGCTGCTGCATGCGCTGGAGCGGCGCGACCGGGCGACCGGGCTGGCCGCCATCTGCATCGGCGGCGGCGAGGGCACCGCCGTCGCGCTGGAGCGCGTCTGATGCGGCCGGGTCCGGAGACGCCGGTGGTGGTCAGCGGCGGCGCCTCGGGGCTCGGGGCGGCCACGGCGCGCGCCTTTGCCCGGCGCGGGGCGCCGGTGGCGATCCTCGATCTCGATGCGGAGCGCGGGGCGGCGGTGGCGGGCGAGGTGCACGGGCTTTTCTGCGCCACGGACGTGACGGACCCGGCGGCGGTCGGCGAGGCGCTGGAGCGCGCCGCCGCGGCGCACGGGGTGGCGCGGATCGCCGTGGCGTGCGCGGGGATCGCGCCGGCCGCGCGCAGCGTCGACCGCGAGGGGCGGCCGCACGATGCGGACCTCTTCGCGCGGGTGATGGCGGTCAACCTGCTCGGCACGTTCAATCTCGCCACGCAGGCCGCGGCGCGGATGGCGGCGGCGCCGCCGCTGAACGGCGACGGCGAGCGCGGGGTGATGGTGACGACGGCCTCGGTGGCGGCCTTCGAGGGGCAGATCGGGCAGCTCGCCTACGCCGCCTCGAAGGGGGCGGTGGCGGCGATGACGCTGCCGATGGCGCGCGATCTGGCCAAGTCGGGGGTGCGCGTGGTGTCGATCGCGCCGGGGCTGTTCCTGACGCCGATGCTGGAAGGGCTGCCGCAGGAGGCGCAGGCGAGCCTCGGCGGGCAGGTGCCGTTCCCGAACCGGCTGGGCAGCCCGGACGAATACGCCGCGCTGGTGGTGCAGATCGCCGAGAACGCCATGCTGAACGGCACGGTGATTCGGCTGGACGGGGCGATCCGGATGGGACCGCGTTAGGCGTCGGTCAGGCCACCTGCGCGCCGGCGCGGACGCCGAGCCGGCGTTCGATCAGCGCCAGGAGCGGGACGGCCCCGCCCGGCTGGCTGGCGCCGCGGGCGGCGGACGCGAGGCCCGCGTCGCCGAGCATCTCGCCGACCGAGCCGAGGAACTGCGCGCAGTAGGCGACGGTCTCCATGTCGCCGGCGGGGAGCGCCTCGGCGAGGAGGGAGCGGGCGCGGCGCATGTCCTCGGCGAGCGCGGCGCCGACCGAGGCGCGGCCGGCGAGTGCGAGGTCGCGCGTGTCGGGGCCGCGGCGGGTTTCCGCGTCTGGCAGGACCGAGAGCACGCATTCCTGGAAGGCGCGCAGGCTGGCGATGGGCTTTTCCAGGCAGGCGGCGGCGCCGGCCTCGACGGCCTGGGGCTGCCAGGCGGCGCGTTCGTGGCCGGAGAGGGCGACGATGGCGGCGAGCGGGGTGGAGGCGGAGGCGAGGTGGCGGATGAGCGCCATGCCGTCGCCGTCGGGGAGGCCGAGGTCGACCATCACCACGTTGGGGCGATAGATGGCGAGGTGGCGGCTGGCGGCGTGCAGGCTGTCGGCGCGGCGCACGCGGGCGCCGCTTTCGGCGGCGTAGAGGCGGATGGCTTCGGAGGCGCTGCGGCTGTCCTCGACGAGCAGGATGGTGACGGCGAAGAGGCATTGGCGGCGCAGGCTGCCGAGCGCGCGGAGATCGGCCTCCGGGGACGTGGGGATCATGGGACCAGGTACTCCTACACAGGCGGAACGCCCGATTGGAAGGCGGTTTGGCTAAGGAGAGATTAATCGTGCGGCGGGGGCTGCGGACGGGTGCGGGATTTTGGGCGGTATCGCACGGGAAATGCTCGGGAAATCGCGTATGGAAAGCGTATGGAATCCATATGGGTGGTCGTATGGGTTCGTTGCCGGGAGGTTAAGAAAACGCCGGCGGCGAAGCTCCTCGCTTGGAATGAACCGCGGAGGTCGGTAGGTTCGGGCGAGGTGCTGAAGGGGGAGGCGCGGGATGAGCGAGTGGTGGCGCGGGGCGGTGATGTACCAGATCTATCCGCGGTCGTTCCAGGATTCGAACGGCGACGGGATCGGCGATCTGCGGGGCATCACCGAGCGGCTCGGCTACGTGGCCGACCTCGGGGTCGATGCGGTCTGGCTCTCGCCGATCTTCACCTCGCCGATGCTCGACATGGGCTACGACGTGTCGGACTATACCGACATCGACCCGATCTTCGGCTCGCTCGCCGACTTCGACGCCATGCTCGCCCGGGCGCACGAGCTGGGGCTGAAGGTCATCGTCGACCAGGTGCTGTCGCACTCCTCGGACCAGCACCCCTTCTTCACCGAGAGCCGGTCGAGCCGCGACAACCCCAAGGCCGACTGGTACGTCTGGGCCGATCCCAAGCACGACGGCACGCCGCCCAACAACTGGCTGTCGGTGTTCGGCGGCCCGGCGTGGGCCTGGGACGCGCGGCGGCGGCAGTACTACCTGCACAACTTCCTCGCCGAGCAGCCCGACTTCAACTTCCACAACCCCGAGGTGCGGGCGTGGCTGCTCTCGACCATGCGCTTCTGGCTGGAGCGCGGCGTCGACGGCTTCCGCCTCGACACGGTGAACTTCTATTTCCACGACGCGCTCCTGCGCGACGACCCGGCGGACTTCCGCAGGAAGCCGCAGCCGGAGGGCAATCCTTACGCGATGCAGTACCACATCTTCTCGAAGAACCAGCCGGAGAACCTGCTGTTCCTGGAAGAGATGCGGAAGCTGCTCGACGAGTACGACGCGCGCGCGATGGTGGGCGAGATGGGCGAGAGCCACCACGCCATCCGGATGATGGGCGAGTACACCACCGGCAAGCGGCTGCATAAGTGCTATTCGTTCGAGATGCTGGGCAACCGTTTCGATCCGGCGCATTTCCGCGGGCAGATCGAGGAGTTCTATGCCGGCGCGCCGGGCGGCTGGCCGACCTGGGCGTTCTCGAACCACGACGTGCCGCGGCACGTGACCCGCTGGGCGAAGCACGGGATCGGCCCGGAGCCGCTCGCCAAGCTGGCCGGCGCGCTGCTGCTCTCGCTCGAGGGATCGATCTGCATCTACCAGGGCGAGGAACTGGGGCAGACCGACACCGAGCTCGAGCTCTTCGAGCTGACCGATCCGCAGGGCATCCGCTTCTGGCCCGACCCGATCGGCCGGGACAACTGCCGCACGCCGATGGTCTGGGACGGCGGCAACGCTTCGAGCGGCTTCTCGACCGGGCGGCCGTGGCTGCCGATCAAGGAGCCGCAGGCGGCGCGGCACGCCAAGGGGCAGACGGGGGACCCGGAGTCGGTGCTCGAGTTCTACCGCTCGATGCTGCGCCTCCGCCGCGACACCGAGGAGCTGCGCACCGGGCGGACGCGGTTCTTCGACGTGGAGGAGCCGGTGCTGGCCTTCACCCGCGGGGAGAAGGTGCTCTGCGTCTTCAACCTGTCGCCGGAGCAGCATGAGGTGCAGCTGACCGGCGGCGGGGCGATGGCGCTGTCGCAGGGGGTCGAGCACAAGGGAGAGCGGCTGGTGCTGCATCCGAACGGCTTCGCGATCATGGAGGTGGTCGGAGAAGCGGCGGTGGCGGATGTCGCCAAGGCGAAGGGTTCGAAGTCGCGCGCGGCGGCCCCGGTCTGAACCGGCATGGCCCCTGCCCTTCGACTGACCCGCGCGCTGGTGGACCGGCTGCCGGAACGCGTCGACGAGCGCGGGCCGGTGCGCTGGCCGGATCCGCCGGACGACTACTACCGCGAGACCACGCTGAAGATCATCGGGCGGCTCGGGGGCGAGGACCTCTGGGTCTTCGCCATCGGCTCGCTGATCTGGAAGCCGCGCTTCCCGGTCGTGGAGCGACGGCCGGCGCTGGTGCGGGGCTGGCACCGGGCGTTCTGCATCGGTCCCGACAGCCGGTACCGTGGCAATCCGGCAGCGCCGGGGCTGATGCTGTCGCTCGACCGCGGCGGGCAGTGCCACGGCATCGCCATGCGCATGGACCCGGCCGATCCGGCAGCCTCGCTCGAGGCCCTGCTGCGCCTGGAGCCGCCGTTGCCGCCGCGGTGGGTGCGGGCGGTGACGAGCGAAGGCGCGGTGCCGGCGATCGCCTTTGCCTCGGAACGGCGGCATTTCAGCTATGCGGGCAGGCTGAGCGAGGCCGAGGTGGCGGATCGCCTGGCGCTGGCGGTGGGGCATGTCGGGTCGATGCCGGACTATCTGCTCAACACGATCACCCACTTGCAGGAGGCCGGGATCCACGACCGGGCGCTCTGGCGGATGCAGGCGCTGGTGGCGGAGCGGCTGGAGAAGATGCCCGCCCCGCCGGTCATGGATCAGGAGGAGACGCGGCATGCAGGCGCTTGAGCGCATCGGCGACTATGCGGACGAGCTGACGGCGATCCGGCGGGACCTGCACGCGCACCCGGAGCTGGGCTTCGAGGAGGTCCGCACCGCTGGGGTGGTCGCCGACACGCTGCGCGGCTGGGGGATCGAGGTGGCCACGGGGATCGGCCGGACCGGCGTGGTGGGCGTCATCGAGGGCAACCGGCCGGGGCGGCGCATCGGGCTGCGCGCCGACATGGACGCGCTGCCGATCCACGAGCAGACGAACCTCGGCTATGCCTCGAAGACGCCGGGCGTGATGCATGCCTGCGGCCACGACGGGCACGTGGCCATCCTGCTCGGGGCGGCGCGCTACCTGGCCGAGACGCGCGACTTCGCCGGGACGGCGGTGCTGATCTTCCAGCCGGCCGAGGAGGGCCTCGGCGGCGGCCGCGCGATGATCGCCGACGGGCTGTTCGAGCGGTTTCCCTGCGACGAGATCTACGGGCTGCACAACTCGCCCTACGATGCGCCGGGAAAGGTCGGGGTCCGGCCGGGGCCGGCGATGGCCGGGGCGAACTTCTTCGACATCACGGTCACCGGCAAGGGCAGCCATGCCGCGGGGCCGGAGATGGGGATCGATTCGCTGGTCATCGCCACCGGGCTCGTCCAGCAGCTGCAGACCATCGTGTCGCGCAACATCGCCGCGACCGCGCCGGTGGTGCTGTCGGTGACGCAAATCCACGCCGGGTCGGCCTACAACGTGATCCCGGAGACCGCGACGATCGCGGGCACGGTCCGCTACTTCGACACGGCGGTGGCGGACAAGGTCTCCGAGCGCATCCGCGCCATCTGCGACGGCATCGCGCGCGCCCACGGCGCGACGATCGAGGTCGACATCCGCAACGTCTTCGACGTGCTGGTCAACGACGACGCGCTGGCGGACGGGATGATCGACGCGGCGCAGGGGCTGTTCGGCGCGGAGAACGCCGGGCGCAAGGAGACGCTGGTGATGGGGTCGGAGGACTTCGCCGACATGCTGCGGGTGGTGCCGGGCGCCTATTGCACCATCGGCCACGGCGGCGGCGTGCCGCTGCACAACCCCGGGTTCGTGCTGGACGACAGCATCCTGCCGATCGGCGCGGCGCTGTTCGCGCGGATGGTCGAGACCCGCGGCGACGCGGCGGGGTGAGGGCCGCGCGACAGGGGCGCGGCCGTTCTGCGTTCAGCGGATCGGCACGCCCTTGTCGTCGAAGCGGTGCAGGTTCTGCTCGATCGGGCGGATGCCGATGTTGGCGCCCCAGGGGATGGCGGTCTTGCCCTCCTGGCGGACGAGCACCGGCTCGTCGGAGCCGATGTCGACGAAGAGGTAGTTGTCCGAGCCGAGGTTCTCGGCGTGGACCACCTCGCCGCTCCAGGTGGGGTTGTCGTTGTCGACGACGATGTGCTCGGAGCGGATGCCGAGGGTGTCGCAGCCGTAGCCCTTGGCGATCTCGCCGTTGAGGAAGTTCATCTTCGGGCTGCCGATGAAGCCCGCGACGAAGATCGAGTTCGGGCGCTCGTAGAGCTCGGTGGGCGTGCCCACCTGCATGACGAGGCCGTCGCGCAGCACGCAGATGCGGTCGGCCAGCGTCATCGCCTCGACCTGGTCGTGGGTGACGTAGATCATCGTCACGTTGCCCATGGCGTGGTGCAGCTTGGCGATCTCGAGCCGGGTCGCCACGCGCAGCGCCGCGTCGAGGTTGGACAGCGGCTCGTCGAACAGGAAGACCCGCGGGTCGCGCACGATCGCCCGGCCGATCGCCACGCGCTGGCGCTGGCCGCCGGAGAGCTGCTTGGGCAGCCGGTCGAGCAGGTGGTCGATCTGCAGCAGCTTCGCCGCCTTCTCACCCGCTCCTTGATGTCGTCCGCGCCCGGCCTTCTGCAGCTTCATGCCGAAGGCCATGTTGTCGTAGACCTTCATGTGCGGGTAGAGCGCGTAGGACTGGAACACCATGGCGATGCCGCGCTTGGACGGCGCGAGGTCGTTGACCCGCTCGCCGTCGAAGATCAGGTCGCCGGAGGTGATGTCCTCGAGGCCCGACGATCAGCCGCAGCAGCGTGGACTTGCCGCAGCCCGAGGGGCCGACGAAGACCATGAACTCGCCGTCTCGATCTCGAGGTCGACGCCCTTGATGACGTGGACCGCCCCGTAGGACTTGCGGACGTCGCGGAGTTGGATCTGCGCCATTCTCTTTTGCTCCCGTTCAGCCCTTGACGCCGCCGGCGGTCAGGCCGGCCACGATCTTGCGCTGGAAGATCAGCACGAGGACGATCAGCGGCACGGTCACGATGACCGACGCCGCCATGATGATGCCCCACGGGGTCTCGTACTGGGTCGCGCCGCGACAGGAGCGCGATCGCCACCGGCACGGTGCGGGTGGTGTTGGACGAGGTGAAGGTCAGCGCGAACAGGAACTCGTTCCAGGCGCCGATGAAGGCGAGAAGCCCGGTCGTCACCAGCGCCGGCCACATCAGCGGCATGAACACCTTGGTGATGATGACCCAGGGCGTCGCGCCGTCGACGATCGCCGCCTCCTCGATCTCGATCGGCAGGTCGCGCATGAAGGTGGTCAGCACCCAGACGGTGAACGGCAGGGTGAAGATCGTGTAGCTGAGGATCAGCGCCCAGGGGGTGTTGAAGATGCCGATGAAGCGGATGAGCTCGAAGAGGCCCGCCAGCACCGCGATCTGCGGGAACATCGACACCGCGAGGATGGTCAGCAGCAGCAGCGTCCGGCCGCGGAAGCGCACGCGGGCGAGCGCGTAGGAGGCGGTGACCCCGAGCAGCAGCGCGAAGGCGACGGTCAGCGTCGCGACGAAGACCGAGTTCAGGATGTTGCGCGGGAACTCGCCCTGCCGCAGCACGTCGACGTAGTTCTGGAAGTTGAACTCGGTCGGCCAGTAGTTGACCTCGAAGAGCGCCGTGCCGGTCTTGAAGCTGGTGATGATCGCGTAGTAGAACGGAAACACCGCGACCACGACGATCACCACGACCGCGAAGTAGAAGGCGGCGTTCTTGACGAGTTTCATTGCTTCTGCCCCCCGAGGTCGACCTTGCCGAGCCAGATGTAGAGGACCACCGACAGCGCGATGATCAGGAACAGCAGCGTCGACTGCGCCGAGCCGTAGGCGAACTTGTCGAAGTCGATCAGGTTCTCGCGGCTGATGATCGACATGGTCTTGGTCGCCGTGGAGTTCGGCGTCAGCACGTAGATCAGGTCGAAGATGCGGAGCGCGTCGAGCAGGCGGAAGATCACCGCCACCATCAGCGCCGGCTTCACCAGCGGCAGGGTGACCTTGAAGAACACCTTGACCGGGTGGATGCCGTCGATCTTCGCCGCCTCGTACATGTCGCGCGGGATCATCTGCAGGCCGGCGAGGCAGAGCAGCGCCATGAACGGCGTCGTCTTCCAGATGTCGACGATCAGCACCGCGCACATCGCCGTGTCGACGTTGGCGGTCCAGGCGATCTTCTGCGTCGATCAGCCCGAGGCTCAGCAGCATGTCGTTGACCATGCCGAACTGGTCGTTGAACAGCCAGGCCCAGAGCTTGGCGGAGACGATGGTCGGGATCGCCCAGGGGATCAGGATCGCGGCGCGCACGAGGCCGCGGCCCTTGAACTCGGCGTTCAGCACCAGCGCCACCATCAGGCCGAGCACGGTCTCGATCGAGACCGAGATGATGGCGAAGCGGAAGGTGTTCCAGACCGCGTTCCACCAGGCCGGATCGACCAGCGTGCCGCGCCAGACCGTCCGGCCCGAGCTCAGCGTGCGCCAGCTCAGGTAGTTGTCGAAGCCGATCCACTTGCCGCCCGACGAGGTCGTTCAGCGAGGTGTCGGTGAAGCTGAAGTAGATCGTCCGCAGCAGCGGCCAGGCCGCGACGAAGAACAGCGCCGCCAGCATCGGCAGGAGGAAGAGCCGGGCGGCGCGGATCCGCTCGGCCTGGAGCTCGCGAGCGTTTCGCCGGCTGGACCTGGTCGCCGGCGCCGACGGCGGACGGCCGTTGACCGTGGTGGTGGTCACCTCGAGCCTCCCCAAGCCCAGGCTTGTTATCGGGCCGGAGGGCTTGCAGCCCTCCGGCGAGGCGCTCGTCCGCGGCGCATCCGCGGGCGGGGGTGGCTACCAGCCGCCGCCCTTCATCTCGTCGAGGTCGAGCTCGAGGATCTCGAGGTTCTCCGCCGCGGTGCCGGTGCCCGACAGCGTCTCGTGCACCGCCGACCAGAACTTCGACGAGACCTCGTTGTAGGCGACCTTGGTCGGCGCCGACGGCCGCGGCACGGCGTTCAGGAAGATGTCCTTCCAGCGCGGGATCAGCGGCTGCTGCGCGGCGATCTCGGCGATCGTCGTAGAGCGACACGATCGTCGGCAGGCTGCGAGTCCATGCATCGCGCGCTGCTTCTGGAACTCGGTCGAGGCCAGGAACATCGCCAGCGAGATCGCCGCCTCCGGGTTCGGCGAGAACCTCGACACCGCGAGGTTCCAGCCGCCGAGCGTCGCCGCCGACGTGTTGTCGCCGCCGCCCGACGGCAGCGGCGCCACGTCGAACTTGCCCTTGATCGGGCTGTCGTCGCCGTTGCCGAGCGCGTAGGCGTAGGGCCAGTTGCGCATGAAGACCGCGTTGCCGGTCTGCCAGACGCCGCGCGATTCCTCCTCCATGTAGGAGAGCACGCCCCGCGGCGAGATGGTGCCGACCCAGCCCTTGGCCATCTCGAGCGCCTTCACCGCGTTCTCGTTGTTGATCGAGATGGTGCCGTCGGGCTCGATGATCTGGCCGCCGCCGTTCGACTTGATCCATTCGAGCGCGTTGCAGGTCAGGCCCTCGTAGGCGTTGCCCTGCCAGACGTAGCCCCAGATGTCGGCCTTGCCCTCGGCGCGCTCGGCGTCCATGATCTTCTGCGCGGTGGCGGTCAGCTCCTCCCAGGTGGTCGGCACCGCGGCGCCGTGCTTCTCGAGCAGGTCCTTGCGGTAGTAGAGCGCCGGCGCGTCGGTGAAGAGCGGCATCGCCACCAGCTTGCCGTCGACGGTCTGCGACTCGATGATCGAGGGGAAGTGGTCCGGCGATCACGTCCGGCGGCGGCCTCGGTCAGGTCGAGGAAGCTGTCGGCGAGCTGCGGCGCCCAGATCACGTCGGTCATGTAGACGTCGATGTCGGCGTTGCCGGCGGCGAGCCAGAGCCGGTACTGGGCGAACTGGTCGGTGGTCGAGGACGGCATCGGCACGATGGTGACCGTGTTGCCGGTCTCCGCCTCCCAGGGCTTGACGAGCTCCGTGCATGACGCGATGTCGTTGCCGGTCGCGCCGGAGACGAAGTTGACGTTGACCGCGCCGGCGCGCCGACGCCCAGAGCGTCGCAAGCGTCGCGCCGAGCGCGACGCGCCCCTCTCGCGATCGTGCAGCCTGTTCCATTCGCATGAGCCTTCCCTCCCGCGCTGCGCATCTTTGTTCCAGAGCTTAGCGCTCCTTTTATCGGTTTGCGACACGGCAGTCGATGGGAAAGAACCTTTCTTGCGCTCAGAGCAGCGCCGAGGCTGCGGAACGAGGCCTCGGCGCCCTTGCCGATCACCACGTGATCGTGCAGCGCGACGCCGATCGCGCGGCAGGCGCGCTCGATCTCGCTCGGTCATCGCGATGTCGGCGTCGCTCGGCGTCGGATCGCCCGAGGGGTGGTTGTGCACGAGGATCAGCGCCGAGGCGTTGAGCTCGAGCGCGCGCTTCGCGACCTCGCGCGGATAGACCGGCACGTGGTCGACGGTGCCCTTGGCCTGCGCCTCGTCGGCGATCAGCACGTTCTTGCGGTCGAGGAAGAGGATGCGGAACTGCTCGGTGTCGCGGTAGGCCATCACCGTGCGGCAATAGCCCATCAGCTCGTCCCAGGACGAGATCACCGAGCGCTGGATGACCCTCGCCCGCGCCATGCGATGCGCGAAGGCCTCGACGATGCGGAGCTGCAGCCAGACCTTGGGCGTGGCGCCCGGCACCTGCATCAGCCGGTGCTCGGAGGCGGCGACGACGCCGTTGAGGTCGCCGAAGGCGGCGAGCAGCGCCTTGGCCAGCGGCTTCACGTCGATCCGCTCGATGGCGTTGAAGAGCAGCAGCTCGAGCAGCTCGTACTCCGGCATCGCGGCGTGGCCGCCGGCGAGGAAGCGCTGGCGCAGCCGCTCGCGGTGGCCCCAGTAGTGCGGGCGCACCTCCGAGACCGGGCCGGGGTCGGGCTGCGAGGTCGGGTGGCTGCGGCGGCGGCAGGCGCAGCTCGAAGTCGTGCAGGCCGCGCAGCGCCTCCTCGGAAAACCCGGGTGGTTCGTTCTTGTCGCCGGCCATCGCTCGCCTCCCGCCAATGGCCGGAGGGTCGGCCTCAGCGTTAACGGGGGGTTAGCGGCAGCTCAGAACTCGACCTCGAGCTCGATGATCTCGTCGTCCTCGGCGAGCGCGCCCTCGGTCCATTCCTGCATCAGCGGCCAGGCGAAGATCGTGTCGCAATAGGCCTGGAGCTGCGGTGTCGAGCGGGACGGAATAGGTGCGGAACCGGGTGCAGACCGGGCGCATACATGGCGTCCGCCACCGTGGGCGCGCCGAAGAGGAACGGGCCGCCGTAGGCCTCCAGGCACTCGGTCCAGATCGTCTTGATCCGCTCGACGTCGGGGCGGGCGCCGGAGAAGATCTTGAAGTTGCGCGTGCCGCGCCTTGAGGTTCATCGGCAGCGCCGAGCGCAGGTTGTAGAAGCCCGAGTGGATCTCGCCCGAGACCGCCCGGCAGTGCGCGCGCGCGGCGCGGCCGGCGGGCAGGAGCCGCGCTTCGGGGGCGATCTCGTTGAGGTATTCGGCGATCGCCAGCGTGTCCCAGACCGCGACGCCGTCATGGGTCAGCCGCGGCACCAGCACCGACGGCGAGAGCAGCAGCAGCTCCTGCCGCGCGTTCGGGTCGCCGAGGTCGACCGGCCGCTCCTCGAAGTCGAGCCCCGCCATGCGGCAGAGCAGCCAGCCGCGCAGCGACCAGGAGGAATAGTTCTTCGACGAGATGGTCAGGGTCGCGCGCGCCATCGGCCTCGGGCCGTCCTTGCGTCGTTGCAGTGCAGACAATCTTCTCGCACCGCAAAAGGAATTGCACTAGCTTATTTGACGACTCGATGACACGGCCGGTGGACATCGGGGTCGTGCGCGATGCTCTACCAGACCTACCAGTTCCAGGATGACTTTCTCGCCCCGCTGCGCCGCGCCTCGCGCTGGGCGCTCGGCTTCGCCAGCCCGCTGGCCATGCCCGGCCGCCGGTCGGTGGGCGCCGCGCTCGAGCTGATCTCGCGCTTTCAGCTCACCCATGCGCGGCCGGGCTTCGACATCGGGTCGGTGCGGGTCGGCAACCGCGACGTGCCGGTGACCGAGGAGGTGGTGCTGGACCTGCCGTTCGGGAACCTGCTGCACTTCGCCAAGGACGTCGACACGCCGCAGCCGCGCGTGCTGGTGGCGGCGCCGCTCTCCGGCCATTTCGCCACGCTGCTGCGCGGCACGATCGAGACGCTGCTGCGCGACCACGACGTCTACGTCACCGACTGGATCAACGCCCGCGAGGTGCCGCTCGAGGCCGGGCGGTTCGGGGTCGAGGACTACGTCGACTACCTGATCCGCTTCCTGGAGGAGATCGGTCCCGGCGCGCATATCCTCGCGGTCTGCCAGCCCTGCGTGCAGACGCTGGCCGCCGTCGCGGTGATGTCGGAGGACCGCAACCCGGCGACGCCGCGCTCGATGACGCTGATGGCCGGGCCGATCGACGTGCGCGAGAGCCCGACCGCGGTCAACGAGCTCGCCACCTCCAAGCCGCTGGACTGGTTCGAGCGCACGCTGATCGCCCGGGTGCCGCACCGCTTCGCCGGGCGCGGGCGGCGGGTCTATCCCGGCTTCGTGCAGCTCGTCGGCGTTCCTGACCATGAACATCGGCCGCCACCGCGAGGCGCACCGCAGGCTCTACCGCCACCTCGCGAAGGGCGAGGCCGAGGAGGCGCGCAAGATCAAGGACTTCTACGACGAGTATTTCGCGGTGCTCGACCTGACCGAGGAGTTCTACATCGAGACGATCGATCGCGATCTTCCAGCGGGCCGAACTGGCCGCCGGCACCTTCACCTACCGCGGCCGCCCGGTCGACCCGGGCGCGATCCGCAACACCGCGCTGCTGACCGTCGAGGGCGGGCGCGACGACATCTGCGCGCTGGGCCAGACCGCCGTGGCGCACGAGCTCTGCACCTCGCTCCGGCCGCATCTCAAGCGCCACCACCTCCAGGCGAACGTCGGCCACTACGGCGTCTTCAGCGGCCGGCGCTGGGAGAACGAGATCTATCCGGTGGTGCGCAACATGATCCTCGCGATGGAGTAGCCGGCGCCGACGCGGGCGGGACAATTCGCGGCTGGTGGCGGTGAGGACGGGGCCAGGCTCTATCAAGGCGCCGTGGTGACGCAGGGTCAACGGCTCTCGGCGGATTCTCGCTTACGCTAGGGGGCGGCGTGAGGGGCGATCCGAACTTTCGAGCGTCAGGGCGTCAAGCCGATGGCAGTGCATGGCAGATTCGATTTTGTTCACAGCGGCGAGCCGTTCCTGTCGTCGGGACGCATCCGGCCGCCGGCTGAACCGCCGGGCTTACGTTCGGGGTTGCACCGCGTGCCGGCTTAATTGTTAATGAATCCTGTGATCCCCCTCGCAAGAGATCACAAGGCCCGACGACGCACCCCACCCCTCATACCCACAGTCGTTGGGGTCAATGCGGAGTAGGCGGGTGTCCGATAGCGGACACCCGCCGAAAGCCACAAGAACCGTCAACACACCTAGGTTCTGCGGGCAATACTCGCGATCCGACAAGTATTTGCCCAGTCGGTGGACAACACAGATCCTTCATTTCGTAGACTGGCCCCGAAATCAACGGGATCTTCGTAGCACACCGTCTGATTTTGCCGCGACTGTCACATCCTTGCCGCAGTGTTGCAGCCATTTGGTCGGGGTGCGACCTTCACCTTATTCCTCAGGTACCTGTCATCGCTCAGGAATTACCCGAATTCAACCTACAGGAGGAGTCCGCTCGCGGCATTCCCCTTCGGGCCTACGTCGACGCGACGGCACCGTCCCGCCAGACGAAGTCGGCCGGTCGGACGGACGACGCGACGACCTCGGCGTTGGGGAGGTCGTTGCCCTCGGCGCGCGCCGTGGCGGCCGCCGGGTCGAGCCCGAGAGCCAGCCAGCGGTCGACGAGCCGCCGGCGCAGTTCGGCGCGGTCGACCGAGAGGAAGAGCGTCCGGTCGAAGTGCGGCGCGAGGGCGTCCCAGGGCGGCTGGTCGAGCAGGAGATAGTTGCCCTCGACCAGCACGACCCGGTGCGCGGGCGAAATCACCCGCGCCCCGGCCCGCGCCAGATCCAGGGTGCGGTCGAAGACCGGCACGACGACGTCGCGGTCGCCGGCGCGGATGCGCGCGAGGTCGCGCGCGAGGCCGTCGACGTCGAAGGTGTCCGGCGCGCCCTTTCGCGTCTGTCAGCCCGCGCTCGGCGAGCACCGCGTTGTCGAGGTGATAGCCGTCCATCGGCACCAGCGCCGCCTCGCCCCGGCATCGCGACCGTCGAGCGCGGCGAGCAGCGCCTCGGCGAGGGTGGACTTGCCGGCGCCGGGGGGGCCGGCGATGGCGAAGACGAAGCGCGCGCGCCCCTCGGCGCGCGCGCGGATCTCGGCCGCCAGCGCGTCGAGGCTCACGCCGCCATCGCCTCCGCGGCGGCTCCTTGGCGCCGGTCATGAAGGCGACCGCGTCGGACATCGTGTAGTCCTTCGGGTCGATGACGCAGAGCCGCTTGCCGAGCCGGTGGATGTGGATGCGGTCGGACGACCTCGAAGACGTGCGGCATGTTGTGGCTGATCAGCACCACCGGCATGCCGCGCGACCGCACCTCCTGGATCAGGTCGAGCACCTTGCGGCTCTCCTTGACCCCGAGCGCCGCCGTCGGCTCGTCGAGGATGACGACCTTCGAGCCGAAGGCCGCGGCCCGCGCCACCGCCACGCCCTGGCGCTGGCCGCCCGACAGCGTCTCCACCGCCTGGTGGATGTTCTGGATGGTCAGCAGGCCGAGCTCGGTCAGCTTGTCGCGGGCGAACTTCTCCATCTGCGGCCGGTCGAGCTTGCGCAGCCAGTCGCCCAGAAGCCCGGCACGCGCATCTCGCGGCCCATGAACATGTTGTCGGCGATCGAGAGCGCCGGCGACAGCGCGAGGTTCTGGTAGACCGTCTCGATCCCGGCGGCGCGCGCCTGCATCGGCGAGGTGAAGTGGATCGGCTTGCCCTCGAGCGTGATCTCGCCCTCGTCCGGGGTGACCGCCCCGGAGATCGCCTTGATCATGCTCGACTTGCCGGCGCCGTTGTCGCCGATCACCGCCAGGATCTCGCCGGGCATCAGGTCGAAGTCGGCGTTGTCGAGGGCGGTGACGCGGCCATAGCGCTTCACCAGCTTGCGTGCGGTGAGGATGGGTTCGGCCATGATGTTAACCCGCAACCTTTCTGATCCACTGGTCGATGGCGACGGCCGCGATGATCAGCACGCCGATGAGGAGGTAGGTCCACTGCGGGTCGGTGCCGAGCAGGCGCAGGCCGAGCCCGAAGACCCCGACGATCAGCGCGCCGAACAGCATGCCGAGGATCGAGCCGCGGCCGCCGAAGAGCGAGATGCCCCCGATCACCACCGCGGTGATCGACTCGATGTTGGCGAACTGGCCCGAGGTCGGCGCCACCGCGCCGATGCGCCCGATCAGCACCCAGCCGGCCAGCGCGCAGATGAGGCCCGAGATGGTGTAGACCGAGATCAGCATCTTCTGCACCTGCACGCCGGAGAGGTCGGCCGCGTCCGGGTCGTCGCCGATGGCGTAGACGTGCCGGCCCCAGGCGGTCTGGGTCAGGATGTAGTTCAGCACCAGCACCAGCAGGACCATGACGACGATGCCGAGGGTCAGCGAGCCGACGACGGTCCAGCCGAAGAGCTTCAGGAGCGGCGCCTGCGCGTCGATGTCCTGGCTTCGGATCGTCTCGTTGCGCGAGTAGAGGAAGTTGGTCGCGAGCACGATCTGCCACATGCCGAGCGTGACGATGAACGGCGGCAGCTTGATCTTCGCGACCAGGAAGCCGTTGACGTAGCCGATCAATCCGCCGACGGCGAAGCCGCAGAGGATCGAGATCGGCGCCGGGATGCCGTAGCGGAAGGTGAACTGGCCCATCACCACCGAGCTCAGCACCATGATCGCGCCGACCGAGAGGTCGATGCCGGCGGTCAGGACCACGAGGGTCTGCGCCGAGCCGACGATCCCGACGATCGCCACCTGCTGCAGGATCAGCGTCAGCGCGAAGGGCGAGAAGAACTTCGATCCGAGGAGCAGCGCCGAAGATCGCCACCGAAAGCACCAGCACGATCAGCGGCACCAGCGCAGGGTTGGAGTGCAGCGTGTGCTGGATGCGCTCGAGCAACGGCTTGTCGTGCCGCTCGAAGGACGCCACCTCGGTGGCGCTGTCCTTGAGCACCTTCTCGAATTCCTGGGACGGCTGGGTCTTGGCGTCGGCCATCGTATCCTCCCCCAATCGTTGGCGGCCCGGCGCCCCGGCCGCTTCGGGTGAGGCGGCCCGCGCGGGCCGCCCCAAGGGGCAGACGGGTCAGCCCGTCAGCCCCAGCACTTCTCCAGGCCCTCGGCGGTCGTGATCGACTCGATGCCCTCGACCGGCTTGTCGGTGACCAGCACCGCGCCGGTGTCGAAGAAGTCGAGGCCCTCGGTCACGCCGGGCTTCTCGCCGGTGTCCGCGAACTTCTTGATCGCCTCGATGCCCATCGAGGCCATCAGCAGCGGATACTGCTGCGAGGTCGCGCCGATCACCCCCGCCTGGATGTCCTTGACGCCCGGGCAACCGCCGTCGACCGAGACCACCAGCACGTCCGTCTTCCCGGCGGCCTTCAGCGCCTCGTAGGCGCCGGCGGCGGAGGGTTCGTTGATGGTGTAGACGACGTTGATGTCCGGGTCCTGCTGCAGGCAGTTCTCCATCGCCTTGCGGCCGCCCTCCGGCGTTGCCGTTGGTCACGTCGTGGCAGACGTTGCGGGCGTCGGTCTCGTCGCCGATCCGCTTCGGGTCGCCGAGGTCGATGCCGAAGCCCTGCATGAAGCCCTGGTCGCGCAGCACGTCGACGGTCGGCTGCGCCGGCATCAGGTCGAGATAGGCGATCTTGGCGTCGGCCGCCGCGTCGCCCAGTTGCGCCTTCGCCCAGGCGCCGATCAGTTCGCCCGCCTTGAAGTTGTCGGTGGCGAGGGTCGCGTCGGCGGTGTCGATCGGGTCGAGCGGCGTGTCGAGCGCGATCACCAGGATGCCGTTGTCGCGCGCCAGTCTTGACGGTGTCGACGATGCCGGCGCTGTCGGTCGGAACCAGCAGGATGCCGTTCACGCCGTCGGCGATGCAGGACTCCATCGCCGCGATCTGGCCTTCGATGTCGCCCTCCTCGCGGCCGGCGAGCGCCGTCAGCTTCACGCCGAGCTCGTCGGCCTTGGCCTGCGCGCCTTCCTTCATCTTCACGAAGAACGGGTTGGTGTCGGTCTTGGTGATCAGGCAGGCGCGACACGTCCTGCGCGAAGGCCGGCCCGCGCGGTCAGCGCCACGGTCGCGGCGGCAGCCAGAAGCGCGCCCTTGAGCGTTCCTGAGTCATTCGGTATTCCTCCCGGTTCTTTTTCGCCGGCGCCACCTTCCGGGCCGGCCGATGGTTAACAAACTCCAAACTTCCGAGTCTGTCAATAATTAAATCACTCTGATTTATTTTTAGCGTCCTAGTCTCGCGGACGTCCAGCGGGACGGATGCGGCCGAAGATGCGGTCCGGATGCCAAGCACTTGCGGGACGACGCGCCCGTGTCGCTGCAGCGCGGCACGAACCAGGCCGGCATGCGCGGCGCAGAACGAGCGGCTGGTCCTGAGCCTGGTGCGGCGGCACGGGCCGCTGGCGAAGTCCGAGATCGCGCGGATGACCGGGCTTTCGGCGCAGACCGTGTCGGTGATCATGCGCCACCTCGAGTCCGACCGGCTGCTGCGGCGCGGCGAGCCGCAGCGCGGGCGGGTCGGGCCAGCCGTCGGTGCCGATGTCGCTCGATCCGGACGGCGCCTACTTCCTCGGCGCCAAGGTCGGGCGGCGCAGCCTCGACTTCGTGCTGGTCGACTTCGTCGGCGGCATCCGGCACCAGAGCCGCGCGACCTACCCCTTCCCCATGCCGCGCGACGCCGTCGGGCTGATCCGGGCCGAGGTCGCGCAGAGCGAGGCGCTGCTCGGGCGAGCATGCCGGGCGCATCGCCGGGCTCGGGCTCGCCATGCCGTTCGGGCTCTGGAACTGGGCGGCGGAGATCGGCGCGTCGGAGGACGGAACTCGCCGCCTGGCGGAGCGCGGATATCCGCGCGGAGCTCGCCGACCAGCTGCCCTGGCCGGTCTATGTGCAGAACGACGCCACCGCCGCCTGCGGGGCCGAGCTCGCCTTCGGCGGACAACGCCGCGCTGCTGGACTTCATCTACTTCTACGTCGGCGCTTTCGTCGGCGGCGGGCTGGTGCTGAACGGCGGGCTCTTCGCCGGGCGCACCGGCAACGCCGCGGCGATCGGCTCCATGCCGGTGCCCGGACGGGGCCGGCGGCTCGGCGCAGTTGATCGACGTGGCCTCGCTGGTGCTGCTGGAGCGGCGGCTGCGGGCCGCGGGGCTGCCGCTCGATGCGCTCTACGATCCGGCGGCCGACTGGCGGGGCTATGGCGAGGCGCTCGACGAATGGCTGGCCGTGGCGGCGCGCGGCATCGCCCATGCCGTCGCCGCCGCCTGCGCGATCATCGACTTCGAGGCGGCGGTGATCGACGGCGCCTTTCCCGACGCGGTGCGCGACGCCGTCTGATCGCCGCCGTTCGGGGCGAGCTCGGCTTGCTCGACCTGTCCGGCATCGAGCCGCCGCGGCTGCGGCCCGGCAGCATCGGCCCGATCGCGCGGGCGCTCGGCGGGGCCAGCCTGCCGCTCTTCGACCGCTATCTGGTCGACCAGCACACCCTTGCCGGGGCCGGGAGCCGTCGCCCGAGCGAGGGCTAGCCTTTCCTCTTAGCGGCGCGGGGGGCGGAAGCCGGCGGCGGCGGCGGCCGGCTCGTCGCAGAACCAGGCTTCGCCGCGCGCGGGATCGATGCGGGTGCGGGCGTAGGCGGGCTGGCCCGGCAGATGGTAGATGCGCGCCCCGTCGGCCGAGATGTTGCCCTTGATCGCGCAATCCGGCGATGGCGCTGCGCCCGCCGCCGGGCTGAAGCCCTCGCCGCCGGCGGGAGGCGAGGCTGCGGCGCGGTAGTCCCAGGGGGCGTCGGCGGCGCCCTGCCAGAGGCCGAGGCCGGCCGCACGGGCATCGGCCTCGAGCGGGAGGTAGGCGTCGCTGAAGCTGACGTAGGCGCGGGCGAGGCCCTCGGCGACCAGGCGGCCGCCGAGGTCGACGCCGCCGGCGGTGCAGATCGAGACCACGCGGCCGTAGCGGTCGCGGTCCTGCGGGCGGCAGCGCACCGGCCCGAGCGCCACGAGCTCGGCCAGCCGCGCGGAGGCGGCATGGCCGCAGGGCCAGGGCGTGCCGTCGGCGCGGGCGCAGAGCTGCCGCCTTTCCGGCGCGTCGATGCCGAAGAGCCGGATCTCGACCGCGCCGAGCCGGAGGGTGTCGCCGTCGGTGACCCGGGTCGTGTCGTCGGCGGGCGCCTCGGCAGCCGCGAGCACCGCCGCCAGCGCCAACCCTGCCCCGATCAAGCCCCTGCCCGCCATTCGGCCTCCTGTGGGCACAAGTGGGCGCGGACGGCGGCAAAGATAAGGTTAATGGCCGTCCGGCAGGGTCAGATTTCGTCGGGGAAGTGGCGGATGGTCAGGCCGATCGCGTTGGGCGCCGCCTGCCCGAGGCCGCAGATGCTGGCGTCGGCCATCGCCTGCGAGAGTTCGGCGAGGAGGCCGCGGTCCCAGCGCTCCGCCTGCATCAGCTGCACCGCCTTGGCGCAGCCGACGCGGCAGGGGGTGCACTGGCCGCAGCTCTCGGCGGCGAAGAAGCGCAGCATGTTGAGCGCCGCCTCGCGCGCACTGTCCTGGTCCGAGAGCACGACGACGGCGGCCGAGCCGATGAAGGTGCCGTGCGGCTGCAGCGTGTCGAAGTCGAGCGGAACGGTGTCGAGGCGGGCAGGCAGCAGACCGGACGAGGGGCCGCCGGGCTGGTAGGCCTTGAAGGTGTGGCCCGGCAGCATGCCGCCGGCGACGGCGATCAGGTCGCGGATGGTCGATCCCGCCGGCAGCACGTAGACCCCGGGCATGGCGACCCGCCCGGAGACGGAATAGCTGCGCAAGCCGGTGCGGCCGTTCCGGGTGTGGGCGCTCATCACCTCGGGCCCCTCGCGGCAGATCCGCGCCACCCAGAACAGCGTCTCGACGTTCTGCACCAGCGTCGGCCGGCCGAAGAGCCCCACCTCCGCCACGTAGGGCGGGCGGTGGCGCGGCAGGCCACGCTTGCCCTCGATCGATTCGATCATCGCCGACTCTTCGCCGCAGATGTAGGCGCCCGCCCCGCGGCGCAGCTCGACGTAGCCCGGCGCAACGAGGCCTGCGGCCTCGATCTCGGCGATCTCGCGGCGCAGGATCGCCAGCGCAGCGGGGTATTCGTCGCGAAGGTAGATATAGACCTGCGCCGCCTCGACCGCCCAGGCGGCGATCAGCATGCCCTCGATGAAGGCGTGCGGCACCTGCTCGAGATAGTAGCGATCCTTGAAGGTGCCGGGCTCGCCTTCGTCCGCGTTGACCGCGAGATAGCGGGGGGCGGGATGGCCACGCACCGCGCTCCACTTGCGCCCGGTGGGAAAGCCGGCGCCGCCGAGCCCGCGCAGGCCAGCGGCGAGGAGCGTCGCCTCGACCTCCTCCGGCGCCCGCGCCCCCGCGCGGAGCGCGCGAAGCGTGACGTAGCCGCCGCGGGCGGCATACGTGGCGTAGTCCTCGTAGCCGGGGATGACCGGGTGGACGCGGCCGCCGGCGATCGCCGCCTCGACCGTGGCGGGGGTGGCGCGCTCGACGTGGAAATGCCCGACCTCGGCCACCGGCGCCATGTTGCAGCGGCCCATGCAGGGCGCGGCAACCACGCGGACCCGGGATGGATCGAGGCCGGAGGCGAGCGCCGCGCGCAGCGCCTCGGCTCCGGCGAGCGCGCAGGGCAACGAGTTGCAGACCCGGACGGTGATGGCGGGCGGCGGGGTCTCACCCTCCTTCACCACGTCGAAATGGGCGTAGAAGGTGGCGACCTCCCAGACCTCGGCCTGCGACAGGCGCAACTCTTCGGCGAGCGCGCGCAGATGCGCCGCGCCGAGGCAGCCGTGCGCGTCCTGGATCAGGTGGAGAAACTCGATCAGCAGGTCGCGGCGGCGCGGCCGGTCGCCGAGAAGCCGGCGCACCTCGGCGAGCGCGTCGTCGTCGAGCGCCCTGCCCTTGGGCCGGTCGCGACCACGGCCCTTGCCGGACTTCCAGATGCCCTTGCGCTCGTCCAAGGCGGTTTCCCTCGCGTTCGGGCGACCATAGCGCCGGCGGCCGCCCGCCGCAGCCGAAAACGCCGATGCTGGGTGCTGGCACGGCGGCTGACCACGAGCTATGCTGACGGCCCTTCACTGACGGAGCCCGCATGCGCCCGATCACCGCCGTCCTCGTGGCAATCGTCCTTCTCGTACTGCCGGGCGCGTCGCAAACGCCGGCGGAACGGATCGCGCGCGCCGTTGACATCCCGGTGGAGGAATGGTCGGCGATGGCGATGGGGCAGACGCTCACCTACCGCATCAACGGCACGTTCTGGGCGCTCGAGCACTACTATCCCGGCACCGACCGGGTGACGCTGCAGCTCTACGACGGGACCTGCATGCAGGGGCGGTGGGAGTATGTCGAACCGCTCTACTGCTTCTATTGGGAGGGACAGGACACGTCCTGCTTCCGCCACGCGCGGATCGACGGCGAGATCCTGATCATCGAGTCCCGGGACGGCATGGACACCGCGATGACGCAGAGCATGACGGCGGTGACGGACATTCCGCTGACCTGCGGGCCGGCGGTCACGAGTTGAGGGCCCGGGCCGCCGCGCTCCGGTAGCCGGACGAGGCGGACGCCGCCTCAGTCTTCGCGGTGAACGCGCTCCTTGCGCTCGTGCCGCTCCTGGGCTTCGAGCGAGAGGGTGGCGATGGGGCGGGCGTCGAGGCGCTTGAGCGAGATGGGCTCGCCCGTTTCCTCGCAGTAGCCGTAGCTGCCTTCCTCGATGCGGCGCAGCGCCGCGTCGATCTTGGAAACCACCTTGCGCTGGCGGTCGCGGGTGCGCAGCTCCAGCGCGCGGTCGGTCTCCTCGGAGGCGCGGTCGGCGATGTCGGGGATGTTGCGCGTCCCCTCCTGCATGTGCTCGATGGTGCCCTTGTTCTCCGCCAGGATGGACGCCTTCCAGGCCAGCAGCTTGCGGCGGAAGTAGTCGAGCTGGCGGGGGTTCATGAAGGGTTCGTCTTCGGTCGGCTGGTACTCAACGTCGAACTTAGTTTCGGCCTTCATTTGACGCTCACACCTCGATTGCTTAGCCGGACCCGGAGCTTGCCTGCCGTTGATCTCGCACCGAAAGCCCGGCCCGTTTTCGCTTGGGCCACCCGATATAGCGTTTCCGGCAGGTTGTCACGAGGAACATGAGGGAACTTGCTTAACGACGGGGCCCTGTTAGGCTGGCGCAAAGCGAGCGGGGCAACGGGCGGAAAAGGCGATGAAATTCGAAGGGACGGCGGAGTATGTCGCCACGCCGGACCTCACCGTCGCGGTCAACGCCGCGATCACGCTCGAGCGACCGCTGCTGGTCAAGGGCGAGCCCGGCACCGGCAAGACCGAGCTGGCGCGGCAGATCGCGGCGAGCCTCGGGGTGCCGCTTCTCGAATGGCACGTGAAGTCGACGACCAAGGCCGCGCAGGGGCTCTACGAGTACGATGCCGTCAGCCGGCTGCGCGACAGCCAACTCGGCGAGGAACGCGTGCACGACGTGCGGAATTACATCCGCAAGGGTCCGCTGTGGCGCGCCTTCGATGCGGAAGGGAAAGTCGTGCTGCTGATCGACGAGATCGACAAGGCGGACATCGAGTTCCCCAACGACCTGCTGCAGGAACTCGACCGCATGGAGTTCTTCGTCTACGAGACCGGCGAGACGGTCCGGGCCAAGGCGCGGCCCATCGTCATCATCACCTCGAACAACGAGAAGGAGCTGCCGGACGCCTTCCTGCGCCGCTGCTTCTTCCACTACATCCGCTTTCCCGACGAGGAGACGCTGACGCGGATCGTCGAGGTGCATTTCCCGCGCATCAAGCCGCGGCTGATCCGGGCGGCGCTGACGCAGTTCTTCGAGATCCGCGAGACGCCGGGGCTGAGGAAGAAGCCCTCGACGTCGGAGGTGCTGGACTGGCTGAAGCTGCTCCTGGCGGAGGATCTGGCGCCCGAGGATCTGCGGCAGGAGGCGGCGGCGGCACTGCCGAAACTGCACGGGGCGCTGCTGAAGAACGAGCAGGACGTCCACCTCTTCGAGCGCCTGGCCTTCATGGCACGAGGCAGGCGGTCGTGATCGCATCGGTCGCTTTCGCTCGTGACACCCCCTTCGGCCCATGCTATTGTGCAGTGCAACATAACGGGAAACCCTTGAATGTACGGTCCTTTCAACCAGCTAAACTTCGCGAATTCCTGGATAAAATATGCGATCGCCTACCAGCAGATGTCGATGGCGGCCGGCGAGGTTATCGTGCACCGCAGCATGCGCATGTCGCAGGGCAAGATGACCGGCCCCGAGGTGATGGGCATGGTGATGGAGAAGGCGACTGCCTTCGCGACGGCGACCGAGCGGGCCGCGGTGGCGGCGGCGACCGGCGGCGATGCTGCGAAGATCGCCACCGCGGCGCTGAAGCCGTTCCGCACCAAGACGCGCTCGAACGTACGCAAGTATCGCAGCTGAGCCATCGCCTCCTGCCCGGGGGTACCGAATGATCGAGGTTCGGGAGCTCCGGGCGGAGGACGAGGCCTGCCTGGCGGCGGCTCTGGCGCGGATACCTCGACTTCTACGACACCGAGCTGCCGGAGCAGGTCTATGCCACCACTTTCGACCGGCTGACCGACCCGGCTGTGCGGGACTATTGCGGCATTCTCGCCGTGGAGGGCGAGGAACCGATCGGTCTCGCCCACTACATCTACCACCGCCACGGCTGGCAGATCGAGGACGTCTGTTATCTGCAGGACCTCTACGTTGCGCCGGAGGCGCGGGGCTCGGGTGCCGGGCGGGCGCTGATCGAGGCGGTCTATGCCGCCGCCGACGCGGCGGGGCGACCCAACGTCTACTGGCTGACCCAGGAGTTCAACGCCACGGCGCGGCGGCTCTACGATCAGCTCGGCTCGGTGACCCCTTTCATCAAGTACCGCCGCTGACCGGAATGCGCGGCGTCGTCATTGCCTGCCTCGCCTTCGCCGGACTCGCCGCATGCGCTGCAACTCCCCCGGCCGAGATCACTTCGGTGCGCTTCGCGGCGGTCACCCTGCCCGTGGGCGTGGCGCGTTCGAACGCGGATCTGGCGCAGGACTTCCTCGACCTGACCTTCGCGCTCGAGAGCGGCGAGACGCTGGACCACTTGCTGCGCTACGAGACCCCCGTCCGGGTCTATCTCGCCTCCCCGGCCCTCGCGGCGTACCGGCCCGACCTCGAGGAGCTCATTCACCGGCTCCGAACCGAGGCGGGCATCGATATCGCGGAGACCCGCGACCCCGGGTCGGCGCAGATCTTCCTCGAGATGGTGCCTGCCGACCAGATCGCCCGGGTCTTTCCCACCGCCGCGTGCTTCATCGTACCGGGCGAGACCGACTGGCAGGAGTTCCTTCGCCGCCGTTCGGATGCCCGGTTGCGCTGGTCGGACCAGAAGACGCTGGGCAAGGCGGCGATCTTCCTCCCGCTGGACACGACCCCCCAGGACGTGCGCGACTGCCTCGCCGAGGAGATCACCCAGGCGCTCGGGCCAGCCAACGATCTCTATCGCCTGCCGGATTCGATCTGGAACGACGACAACTTCCACGGCATGGCGACACCCTTCGACATGCTGATCCTGCGCACGCTCTATGCGCCGGAGCTGAAGAGCGGCATGAGCCGCCCGGAGGCGGCGGCGGCGCTGCCCGCCATCCTCCACCGGGAGAACCGCAAGGGCCGCGACCGCCCCGATGGGGCGCGCCACCCGGAGTTCGAAGGCCTGGGCCAGCGCCATCGAGGCGGCGCTGTCGCGCGACGCGCCGCGCGCGAAGCGGGTCGGTGCGGCAAGCCTCGCGACCCAGATCGCCGCCGAGATGCGCCCCGTGGACCACCGGCTGGGGGTGTCGCTCCTGACGCTGGGCCGCCTCAGCCTGCGGCGCGACCCCGTGGCGGCGGCGCAGGAATTCACCCAGGCCTACGAGCTCTTCACCCGCCAGCTGGGAACCGAAGACGTGCGGACCGCCCAGGCGGGGGTGCATCTCGCGGCGCTGGCGCTCGGGACCGGGCAGTACCAGACCGCCATCATCCTGGCCGACCGGCACGCCCCGGCGGCGGCTGCGGGCCAGAACGCCATCCTCCTCGCCGGCCTCCTGTCGATCAAGGCCGAGGCGCAGGCCGGGCTCGGCCAGACCGAGGCGGCGCAGGCCAGCCGCCTCGACTCACTGCGCTGGGCACGCTATGGCTTCGGCGATACCGACGGGGCGCTTGCCCGCGAGCAGGCGCAGCTCGCCGCGCTCCTCCGCCTCGAGAAGCAGTGAGAGGCCCATGCTCTTCGTCATCGCCTTCGGCCTCGGCGCGCTGTTCGGCTGGCAGCGGGCCGCCCGCCGCGGCGGCGACCGGCTCGATCAATGGCAGTACGCCGCCGTCCACGGCATCGTCTTCGCGCTGGTGACGGTGATCCTCGTCGTGCTCCTAGGGCGTCTCGGGCTGGCGTGAGGCCATGTACGCGGGTTTCTTTGCCGAGCTGCGCGACGCCAGGGTTCCCGTCTCGCTCCGCGAGTACCTGACGTTCCTCGAGGCGCTGGACGCCGGGCTGGTGCTCTACGACGCCGAGGGCTTCTACTACCTGGCGCGCAGCGCGCTGGTGAAGGACGAGCGCCACATCGACCGCTTCGACCGGGTCTTCGCCACGGCCTTCGGCGGTCTCGAGGCGCTGACGATCGAGGCCATCGTTGCCCGAGCCGAGCTGCCGCTCGACTGGCTGCAGAAGCTGGCCGAGAAGCACCTCACGCCGGAGGAAAAGGCCGAGATCGCGGCGCTCGGCGGCTTCGACAAGCTGATGCAGACGCTGGCCGAGCGGCTGCGCCAGCAGCAGGGCCGCCACCAGGGCGGCTCGAAGTGGATCGGAACCGCCGGCACCTCGCCCTTCGGCGCCTTCGGCTACAACCCCGAGGGCGTGCGGATCGGCCAGGACGAGGGCCGGCACGGGCGGGCGGTCAAGGTCTGGGACCGGCGCGAGTTCAGGAACCTCGACGACACGGTCGAGCTCGGTACCCGCAACATCAAGGTGGCGCTCCGCCGCCTCCGTCGCTGGGCGCGCGAGGGCGCGGCGGACGAGCTCGACCTTTCCGCCACCATAAGGCGCACCGCCGAGCAGGGCTGGCTCGACGTCATCACCCGCCCCGAGCGGCACAACGCGGTCAAGGTGCTGCTCTTCCTCGATGCCGGCGGCTCGATGGACAGCCACGTGCGGGTGGTGGAGGAGCTCTTCTCCGCCGCGCGTGCCGAGTTCAAGCATCTCGAGCACTTCTACTTCCACAACTGCCTCTACGAAGGGGTCTGGCGCGACAACCGCCGGCGCTGGGACCAGCAGACCCCGACCGCCGAAGTCATGCGCACCTTCGGGGCGGACTACCGCGTCATCTTCGTCGGTGACGCGGCGATGTCGCCCTACGAGATCGCGCAGCCGGGCGGCGCCAACGAGCACTGGAACGCCGAGAGCGGCGAGACCTGGCTGCTTCGCCTGCTCGACACCTGGCCGCGCGCGATCTGGATCAACCCGCTGCCGCAATCCGGCTGGGGCTATTCGCAGTCGGTGGGGATGATCTCCGACATCTTCGGCGGGCGGATGTTCCCGATGACGCTGGCCGGGCTCGAGGCGGGGATCCGCGAGCTGTCGCGGTGAACCCGCTCGCCCGGGTCGCGCGCCTGCATCGCATGGACGCAGCGACGTGGGAGCGGCACGCAAGTCCCTGGAGCGTCTGGACCCGCGTGCCGATCCTGCCGCTCGGTGTCGCGGTGCTCTATTTCCGCCAGGAGCTGGGCGGCTGGACCTGGCCGGCGCTCGGTGCCCTGGTTCTCTGGGCATGGCTCAACCCGCGCGCCTTTCCGCCGCCGCGCGCGACGACAAGCTGGGCATCGCGCGCCGTGCTTGGCGAGCGGGTCTGGCTGAACCGCGCGGTGGTCCCGTTACCCGCCCACGCCGGGCGCTTCGTTTCGACGGCCATCGGCCTCGGCGTTTCCGGGCTGCCCCTCCTTGCCTGGGGCCTCTGGCGGCTCGATCCTGCCGCAACACTCCTCGGCCTCGCGCTGAGCCTGGCGGGAAAGTTCTGGTTCCTCGACCGCATGGTTCGCCTCTACGGCCAAATGCGCGACCACCCCGCCTACCGCAACTGGGCCCGGTAGGCTGCCCCTGCCTCACGGCAAGTAGCTGCAGGCGCTCGCAAAACAGAGGTCGTAGGTGTTCTCCAGCTCGTCCTGCAGGATGCGGGCGGTGCCGTCCACCGGCTGAACGGTGAGGTCGCTGTCGAGCACCTTGGTGCGGAAGGTCCACCCCGTCGGCAGCTTCAGCCGCGTCCCAAGCCCGGCGAGGTCGTCGAGCGTCAGCGCCGGGTCGACGATCTGGCTGTAGGCCTGCATCACCCATGGCTGTCCGTCGGGATCGTCGAGGATGAAGACCGGCCGGCCCGACGGATATCCGTACCGGGTGTCGCGCTGGACCGTGGTCTCCTCGTAAGGGTTCGGCCCCTTGCGCATCCCCGGCGCCAGTTGCAGCACCCCGACCAGCCGCGCCTCCAGTCCGCCGAAGGTCTCGACCGGCGCCGCCCGGGCGGCGACAGGGGTAGAGAGCGACGACACCACCCAGTAGCGCGGGCCGTTCTTGAAGGCCTCCCTAGCGTCCATCTGCTTCTTCACCGCGTCGGTGTCGATCGCCTGCCAAGCCGCGGCGTCGCAGGTGTTGAGGCCGAGGGTGTTGTAGACATCGGCCTCCAGCTTGAGGAGCGAGCCCTTGACGACCAGAAGCTCGCAGTAGCGCGCGTTCCAGCTGTCGACGGTAACGATGCCGTCCTTCGTAATACTGGTCGCGGGTGCGGTGTTATCCTGGGCCATGGCGGCGCCCGCCATGACAAAGACCGCCGCCCGCCCTGCCAGAACCCGTCGCATTCCGCCCTCCGCCCCGAACCGGCAGCACGATATCGCTTGCGTCTCGACCGCGGCTCCGGTCCGCGCTAGCAGGTCGGCATGGCCGACCTTTCGCTCTACGACGAAGGCCCCTTCGCGCCCTGCCCGGCGCCATTCAACATGGCCGAACATACCTTCGCCTTTGCGTCCCGGACGCCGGAGAAGGTCGCGCTGGAGGTACTCGCGGCGCCGGGCGGCGTCGCCGAGCGCTGGACCTATGCCGCGCTGGCCGACGCGGTGCGCCGCACGGCCGGAGGCCTCGCGGCGATGGGCGTGGCACGGGGCCAGCGTGTTCTGCTGCGCGTGGGCAACAGCACGGAGTTTCCCATCCTCTTCTTCGCCGCCAACGCGCTCGGGGCGGTGCCGGTCGCGGTGTCCGCCCAGCTTACCGTGCTCGAGATCGGCGGGATTCTCGCCGATCTCGAGCCGAGCCTGATCTGCCTCGGGGCCGGCCTGTCGCTGCCCGACGCGCCCGGGGTGCCGGTGCTGGGGCCGGACGGGCTGGCGGCCCTGCGCCGTCACCCGCCCCTGCCCTTCGCGGCCACGGCTCCGGACGATCCGGCCTACATGGTCTATACCTCCGGAACTTCGGGCCGGCCCAAGGGCGTGGTCATGGCGCAGCGCGCCGCCTGGGCGCGGCGGATGATGTGGGAGGGGTGGTACGGCCTCACGGCGGAGGACCGGGTGCTGCATGCCGGGGCGTTCAACTGGACCTATACGCTGGGGGCGGGGCTGACCGACCCGTGGGCGGCCGGGGCGACGGCGCTCGTTTATTCAGGGCCGCCCGCGCGCGAGGTGTGGCCGCGGCTGGCGGGCGCGCACGGGGCCACGATCTTCGCGGCCGCGCCCGGGGTCTATCGCCAGATGCTCGGCGACCCCGCGCTCGGCCGCGGCTTCGCCGGCCTGCGGCATGGACTGAGCGCCGGCGAGACGCTGCCGGAGGCGGTGCGGGGCGCCTGGACCGCGGCGACCGGGCGGCCGATCTTCGAGGCGCTCGGCATGTCGGAGATCTCGACCTACGTGTCGTTCTCGCCGAACCGCCCCACGGTCGGCGGGCAGCGCCGGGTATCCGCAGCGCGGGCGGCGGGTGGCGATCCTGGCGGATGCGGGCGAGACGCCGGTGCCGCGCGGCGAGGACGGCTGCCTCGCGGTCTCGCGGCGCGATCCGGGGCTGATGCTCGGCTACTGGCGGCGGCCGGAGGAGACGGCGGGCGCGTTCCGCGGCGAGTGGTTCGTCACCGGCGACCGGGCGCGCATGACGCCGGAAGGCGCGATCGTCCACCTCGGCCGCGACGACGACGTGATGAACGCGGGCGGCTTCCGGGTGGGCCCGGCCGAGGTCGAGGCGGCGCTGTTGGCGCATCCCGGGGTCGCCGAGGCGGCGGCGGTGGAGGTGCGGTCGCGCGAGGGTGTCTCCGTCATCGCCGCGTTCTATGTTGCGATGGGAGAGCCGGTGCCGGAGGCGGAACTGGCGGCGCACTGCGCGAAACGGCTGGCGCGCTACAAGTGCCCGCGGATGTTCCGGGCGGTGCGGTCGTTGCCGCGGGGGCCGAACGGCAAGCTGTTGCGGCGGATGCTCAGGGAGGGCTGACCGATGGTTGACTGGCGCACGCAGGGGGTGCGGATCGTGAAGTCGGGAGAGCTCGACTTCAACACGCCGCAGACACCGGGGATGACGCGGGCGGCGGCGATCAACCATGCCAAGGCCGGGGCGCAGAAGCTCTGGGCCGGGACGGTGAGCGTGGCGCCGAACGCAAAGACGGGGGCGCATCACCACGGGCATCTGGAGAGCATCATCTACGTGGTGCGCGGGCCGGGCGCGGATGCGCTGGGGGGAGCGACTGGAGTTCACGGCGGAGGCGGATCCGGGGGACTTCATCTTCGTGCCGCCGTTCGTGCCGCATCAGGAAATCAATGCCTTGCCGGGCGATCCTCTGGAGTGCGTGGTGGTCCGGAGCGACCAGCAGGCGGTGGTGGTGAACCTCGACATCGCCCCCGCCGAGGAGGTGGAGGAGGTGCGCTGGGTCGATCCCAACCACCCGGAGTGACCGGCGTGACGCGGCTCAAGATCGTCTCTGACGTGGTCTGCCCTTGGTGCTACCTCGCGGCCGCGAATTTGGTGCGTGCGGTCGCAGCGCGCGAGGGGCATCCCTGCGCCATCCGCTGGCGGCCGTTCCAGCTCGACCTGACGATCCCGGCGAGGAGGATGGACCGGACCGAATACATGACGCGGAAGTTCGGCGATCCCTCGCGGGTCGAGGGCGCGCTCCGGCGGCTGGTCGAGATGGCCGGGCGGTGGGGATCGACTTTCGCTTCGAGCGGCGCTCGCCCAACACGCTCGACGCGCACCGGGTGATCCGATGGGCCGAACCGGAGGGGCTGCAGACGCGCACCGCCATGGCGCCTTCCGCTCGCTACTTCGAGCTTGACGAGGACATCTCCGAGCCGGGCGTGCTGCGGGCGGCGGCGGAGGAGGCGGGGCTTGAGGGGGCGGCGGTGGCGGCGCTGCTGGCGGGCGACGGCGGACCGGGCGGAGGTGCTGGCCGAGGCGGAGGCGGCGCGGGAGATGGGGGTGACGGGGGTGCCGACCTTCCTGATCGCCGGCCAGTACGTGCTGACCGGGGCGCAGCCGGTGGAGGTGTGGGACGACGTGATCGGGCAGCTGGAGGCGGCGACGGCGGGGGTGTAGGCGGCGGGTCGGAGATTGCGCCGGGCAGGCAAAGGTTTACGGCGGTTCGTTGCGGCTGGAACGCGGCTGGAAAGTGGCTTGCCACTTTTTAACATCGGCTTAATCGTTAACGGGAGCACGTCGCCCTCTTCACCCGGAGGAGATCAGCATGAAAGTCGATGGTTCCTGCCACTGCGAACAGATCAGGTTCGAAGCCGAAATTGATCCCGAGCGTGTGCGAATTTGCCACTGGCACCGACTGCCAGTCGCTGTCAGGATCGGCTTTCCGGATCGTCGCCCCGATGAGCGAATGACAGATTCCGCCTGCTCGCCGGCACACCGAAGCTCTATACGTAAAGCGAACGGCACAAAGCGGTGCGCCGCGCGTGCAGGCGTTCTGCGCCGACTGCGGTTCCTCGATCTACGCCACCTCGGTTGGCGGAGACGACCGCACTCTTGGCCTTAGGGTTGGAACCCTCAGGCAACGCGAGCAACTGGTTCCGAAGCGCCAGTTCTGGTGCCGATCACAACTGCCTTGGCTGCCCGCGTTGCCGGGTGAGGCCTCTGAAAGCCAGTAGGGGACGGCCGAAGGGGTCGCAATCCACCCCTTGCCGCCGTCCGCATTGCGCGGACGACCGGAAACGGAACATCGGCGAAAGTTCCCCGGCCGCTCGTCAAGGTCGACTTGATGGAACGTTGGGTTCCTTTGGTCGTTTGCGGGGGTCGGTCAGTCGGGTGCGGGACTGCACATCTGGAGCCGTTCCCGAACGGATCGAAGAAACTCGCGAAGGTCACGAAGCCGGGGAACGTCCGGGGGTCGTCGCATGTGACGCCGCGATCGCGAAGCGCGGCGACTGCGGTCTGGCAGTCTTCGACGTCCAGGACCACCGTCGTGCCCGTCGAGGGACGCCAGCCGGGTTCGGCCGTCGTCACCGACAGATTGCCGCGGTCGTTACCGATCGCAAACTCGATCCAACCGGCGTCGGGTAGGTCGTAAAGCGGCTCTCCGAGCCCGAGTACCTCGCCGTAGAAACGTCTCGCTTCGGCCAGGTTCGTGACAGAAATCGAGACGACGTTGATCCCGGTGAACAGGGGTTGGCGGCTCACGGCGCGACCTTTTATGGCGGAAACGCGCAGTGTCAGGATAAGAAGGCGGCCTGTCAAACGAGGGCCGCCGTGGCACGCCGGGAGCCCGCTGAGTTCCGCGTCAAGGCGGGGATCGGCCTTCGGCTCGGGCCGAGCCGTTCGTTTCCGGCTTGGCCAGCGCCGCGAGGTCGCGGGCGATCATGAAGGCGCCGGTGAGGCGGGCCTTGTCGGTGGGCCAGTCGCGGCGGACGACGATCTTGTTGTCCCTGACCTTGGCGGCGCCGTTCTGGTCGTGGAGGAATTGGACGAGGCCCGCGGGGTTCGCGTACTTGTCGTGGTGGAACTGGACGGTGGCGCCCTTGGGGCCGCCGTCGAGGCGGGCGATGCCGGCGCGCTTGCAGAGCGCCTTGATGCGGACGACGACCATGAGCGTCTCGACCTCCGGCGGGAGGGGGCCGAAGCGGTCGATGAGCTCGGCGGCGAAGCCTTCGAGCTCGACCTTGCGCTCGAGCGACGAGAGGCGGCGGTAGAGGCCGAGGCGGACGTCGAGGTCGGGGACGTAGGGCTCGGGGATGAGGACGGGGACGCCGAGGTTGATCTGCGGCGACCATTCGCCGTCGTCGGCCATCTCGATCTCGCCGGAGCGGAGCTTGGCGATCTGCTCGTGCAGCATGTCCTGGTAGAGCTCGAAGCCGACCTCGCGGACGTGGCCGGACTGCTCCTCGCCGAGGAGGTTGCCGGCGCCGCGGATGTCGAGGTCCTGGGAGGCGAGGGTGAAGCCGGCGCCGAGGCTGTCCAGCGCGCCGAGGACGCGCAGGCGCTTCTCGGCCTGGGGGGTGAGCTTCTTGCGCGGCTCGGTCATGAAGAAGGCGTAGGCGCGGAGCTTGGAGCGGCCGACGCGGCCGCGGATCTGGTAGAGCTGGGCGAGGCCGAACATGTCGGCGCGGTCGACGATCAGCGTGTTGGCGGCGGGGATGTCGAGGCCGGATTCGATGATGGTGGTGGAGAGGAGCACGTCGTAGCGGCCGTCGTAGAAGGCGTTCATCTTGTCGTCCAGTTCGCGTCGCCGGCATCTGGCCGTGGGCGACGGTGAACGTGACCTCGGGGACATGGTCGCGCAGGTAGGCGGCGACGGCGTCGAGGTCGGAGATGCGCGGGACGACGTAGAAGGACTGGCCGCCGCGGTAGTGCTCGCGCAGCAGCGCCTCGCGGATGGTGAGGGTGTCGAGCTCGCTGACGTAGGTGCGGATCGCGAGGCGGTCGACCGGGGGCGTGGCGATCAGCGAGAGTTCGCGGACGCCGGAGAGGGCGAGTTGCAGGGTGCGCGGGATGGGCGTGGCGGTCAGGGTGAGGACGTGGACGTCGGTGCGCAGCGCCTTGAGGCGCTCCTTGTGGGCGACGCCGAAGTGCTGCTCCTCGTCGATGACGAGGAGGCCGAGGTTCTTGAAGGTGACGCCCTTGGCGAGGAGCGCGTGGGTGCCGATGACGATCTCGATGCTGCCGTCGGCGAGGCCGGCGCGCGTCTCCGTGGCGTCCTTTGCCGAGACGAAGCGGGAGAGCTGGCGGACGCGCAGCGGCAGGCCGCGGAAGCGTTCGGAGAAGCTCTTGAAGTGCTGGCGGGCCAGTAGCGTGGTGGGGGCGATCACCGCCACCTGCATGCCGGACATGGCGGCGACGAAGGCGGCGCGCAGCGCCACCTCGGTCTTGCCGAAGCCGACGTCGCCGCAGACGAGACGGTCCATGGGATTGCCGGATTCGAGATCGCCCAGCACGTCGTTGATCGCGGCGAGCTGGTCGTCGGTCTCGGCGTAGGGGAAGCGGGCGCAGAATTCTTCCCAGGCGTGGTGGTCGGGCGGGCGTGAGGATGGCGCCCTTGCGAAGCGCGCGCTCGGCGGCGATGCGGATGAGGCGTTCCGCCATGTCGCGGATGCGGCTTTTCAGCCGCGCCTTCTTGGCCTGCCAGGCGCCGCCGCCGAGGCGGTCGAGCAGGCCCTCCTCGTGGCCGTAGCGGGAGAGGAGCTCGATGTTCTCCACCGGCAGGTAGAGCTTGTCGCCGCCGGCGTATTCGAGCCGCAGGCACTCGTGCGGCGCGCCCATGGCGGTGATGGTCTCGAGGCCGCGGTAGCGGCCGATGCCGTGGTCGACGTGGACGACGAGATCGCCGGGGGTGAGGCCGGCGGCCTCGGTGAGGAAGTTCTCCGCCCGCTTGCGGCGGCGCGGGGCGCGGATCAGGCGGTCGCCGAGCACGTCCTGCTCGGCGATGACGGTGAGGCCGGGGGCCTCGAAGCCGTGCTCCAGCGGCCAGACCGCCAGCGCGAGGCCGTTGTCGCCGCGCAGGTCCGCCGCCCGGGCGATCTCGCGGGCGTCGGTGACGCCGCTGTCGGCGAGGAGCCCGGACAGGCGCTCGCGCGCGCCGGCGGAGTAGCTGGCGATCACCACGTCGCCCTTGCGGCGGCGGGCGGCCACGTGCGTCGCCAGCGCGCCGAAGAGGCTGAGGGACTCCTGCTGGCGCTCGGGGGCGAAGTCCCGCCCGATGCGGCCGCCGGCGTCGATGACGCCGGGGCCGAGCGGCTGCGGCAGGGCGGAGAGCTGGTGCAGCGGCCGCGCCGCCACCGCCGCCTCCCAGGCGGCGTCGTCGAGATAGAGCTCGCCCGGGGGGACCGGCTTGTAGACGGTGCCGAGCCTGGATTTCGCCGCCAGCGCCGAGGCGCGGGCGTCGTACTGCTCGGCGAGCGCGGCCCAGCGGGCGGCGCGGGCGGCGGCGGTCTGGTCGTCGAGGAGGACCGGCGCGCCGGGGAGGTAGTCGAAGATCGTCTCCAGCCGCTCGTGGAAGAACGGCAGCCAGTGCTCGTAGCCCTGGTGCTTGCGGCCGGCGCTGATCGCCTCGTAGAGCGGGTCGTCGCGGCCGGCGGCGCCGAACATGGCGCGGTAGCGGGTGCGGAAGCGCTCGATGGACGCCGCGTCGAGGATGACCTCGGAGACGGGGGCGAGCTCGACCCGCTTCACCGTCTCGCTGGTGCGCTGCGTCTCGGGATCGAAGCGGCGCGCGCTTTCCAGCACGTCGCCGAAGAGATCGAGCCGGACCGGCGCGCGCGCCCCCGGCGGGAAGAGGTCGATCAGGCCGCCGCGGATGGCGAACTCGCCCGGCTCGGTGACGGTGGGGGCCTGCTGGAAGCCCATCCGCGCGAGGTAGGCGCGCAGCGCCGCCACGTCGATGCGCTGGCCCACCGCGGCGGTCATGCTCGCCGCCGCCAGCACGTCGCGGGCGGGCACGCGCTGGGTGGCGGCGTTGATCGTGGTCAGGATCGCGGCGGGGCGGGTGAAGCCGCCGGCCAGCGCGGCCAGCGTCGCCATGCGCGCGGCGGCGATCTCGGGGTTGGGCGAGATGCGGTCGTAGGGGAGGCAATCCCAGGCGGGAAAGCTCAGCACGGGCAGCTCGGGGGCGAAGAAGCGCAGGCTGGCGCGGGTGGCGGCGAGGCGCGCGTCGTCGCGCACGACGTGGATCACCGGCCCGCGGGCGCGGGCGATGGTCTCGGCCAGATGGCGCGCGTCGTATCCCTCGGGACAGCCGCCGACCAGCAGGCGTCCGGGGGCAAGGGGCCGCAGTTCGGTCATGCGGCGCGACCTAACGCAAGGCCGGGGCGCTGACAAGAAAAAGCCCACCCCGGGAGAGGGGTGGGCGGTCAGCGAGGTCGGGGGGTGAAATTCGGCTTCGCGGCGCGGCTCAAAGCTGGTCGCGTCCGCGGACGACGGCGCCGTAGACGTTGTCGCGGGTCAGGCCCATGTCCCTGAGCAGGTGGTCGCTCTGGCCCTGCAGGAAGCGGTAGGCGCGCCGGCGGGCGGCGCGCTCGTTGGCGCGGCTGATGGCGGAACGGATCGAGGTGAGCATGGCGGTTCTCCGGGGGTTCGGGTTTCGATGCCGCGCACCGTGCCCCCGGCGGGTTTCACGCGTGTGCCGCGGTCGGGCGGCGATGTTTCGATTGTTGCTGCCGCGAAGGATCAGAGCGGCGGAAGCCGCGGGGCGTGCAGGGCGATCGCCATGCTGAAGGCCGCGAACATGGCGAGAATGGCGATGAACTGGTGCCAGACCCGCCGCCGCGCCAGCGCCAGCACCAGGTCGGAACCGGCGATGCCGCGCCGGCGGATGGCGAGGGCGAGGCGCAGCTTGGAGTAGGAGATGATGCCGAACGGCAGGAGGATCGCGAGGGCGGCCCGCGCCATCTCGATGCCGATGCCGAAGCCGATCACGACGAGCATGGCGAGGACGAACCCGGAGACCGCGGCGATGGGGGCGCCGAGCAGGTCGTGCACGCCCGCGATCCGCGCCGAGGCGAGCTGGGCCAGCGCGTCGACCCGCGCGGCGATCTCCGGCCGGTCGCGCGCGCGCTGGAGCATGTCGAGCGGGACGCCGAGGGTGCGGTAGCAGGCGAGCGTCCAGACGACGACATGCAGCACCCAGTACCAGATGCTCTGAAAGCTGGCGGCGGCGTAGAACTCGGACAAGGCTCGTTCCCGGAGGCGGAGGCGCCGCCCCTTGCAGCGCAGCCGCCCGGCGGCGTCAACCCGGCGCGGGCCGGCATCGTGAACGGGCCTTTGCGCTTGAGGGGGCGGGCGGGGCATGCCAAACCCGGCCGACGCCAGCCTCGGGACGCCCCGCATGACCCATGCCCCCTTCCCGCTCTCCCGCCCGCGCCGGCTGCGCCGCGCGCCCTGGATTCGCGATATGGTGGCCGAGGCGCGGCTGGGACCGGCCGATCTCATCTGGCCGATCTTCGTGCGCGAGGGGCGCGATGTCGCCGAGCCGGTGGCCTCGCTGCCGGGGGTCGAGCGGCTGTCGGTCGACCGCGCCGTGCGGGCGGCGGAGGAGGCGGCGGCGCTCGGCATCCCCTGCGTCGCGCTCTTTCCCTTTACCGAGGACGCGGACAAGAACCCGGAGGCCAGCGAGGCGTGGAACCCGGAGAACCTGGTCTGCCGCGCCACCCGCGCGATCAAGGCGGCGGTGCCGGAGGTGGGGGTGCTGCTCGACGTGGCGCTCGATCCCTATAACTCGGACGGCCACGACGGGCTGGTGCGCGACGGGGTGATCCTGAACGACGAGACCCTGCTCGCGCTGGAGCGGATGGCGCTGGTGCAGGCCGAGGCCGGCTGCGACATCCTCGGGCCCTCGGACATGATGGACGGCCGCATCGGGGTGATCCGCCGCGCGCTCGAGGCGCACGACTTTCCCGACACCCTGATCATGAGCTACGCCGCGAAGTACGCCTCGGGCTTCTACGGCCCGTTCCGCGACGCCGTCGGCTCGGGCGGGGCGCTGAAGGGGGACAAGAAGACCTACCAGATGGACCCGGCCAACGGCGACGAGGCGCTGCGCGAGGTGGCGGCGGATCTCGCCGAGGGGGCCGACATGGTGATGGTGAAGCCGGGGCTGCCCTATCTCGACATCTGCGCCCGGGTGAAGGCCGAGTTCCGCGTGCCGACGTTCGCCTACCAGGTCTCGGGCGAGTACGCGATGATCGAGGCGGCGGCCGCCCGCGGCTGGGTCGACGGCGACCGGGCGGTGCTCGAGACGCTGCTCGCCTTCAAGCGCGCGGGCTGCGACGGGATCCTGACGTACTTCGCACCCAGGGCGGCGCGGCTCCTCGCGGCGTGAGGGGAACCGGCGCCCCTACCCCGGCCTGAACACCCGCTCCGGCAGGCCCGGCACCGGCGCCTCCAGCGCGAAGAGGCTGCCCGCCAGCCGCTCGGACGGCCCGCGCCCGGCCGCCGCGGTGGTGATGTAGAGCGTCCGCAGCCCCTCGCCCCCGAAGGTGCAGGTGGTGATGTTGCCGCACGGCATCTCCACCACCCGCTCGACGGACCCGTCCGGCGCCACCCGCACCACGCACCCTCCGCCATAGCGGGCGTTCCAGAGGTATCCCGCGCTGTCCACCGCCGACCCGTCCGGGCTGCCGCGCCCGAATCCGGCGAAGAACGGCCGCGACGCGCCCACCGCGCCGGTCACCGGATCGAACGCGTAGGCGCGGATCTCGTTCGCCATGGTGTCGGCGAAGTAGAACGTCCGCTCGTCCGGGCTCCAGCAGATCGTGTTCGCGATGCCGATCCCGCCCGCGAGCTCGACGAACGCCGGCTCCGGCCCGAAGCGGTAGAGCTTGCCGAGGCCCGGCGTCACCTCCAGCCCCTCGCCCGCCGGCCCGACGTTGTTGCCCATGGTCCCGATGATCATGCGCCCGAGCGGGTCCGGCCGCCCGTCGTTGAACCGCACCAGACGGCGACCCGGGCAGCGCCGGCCCGAGCGGCGCGCGCCCGTCCTCCGCCGGCGTGAACAGGATCAGCCGGCTCGCCAGCGCCGCGAGCATCACGCCGGGCCGGTCGGTCAGCGCCAGCGCCACCACCGGCTCGTCGAAGAACCAGGTCCGCACGCTCCCGTCTGCCGACTGCTCAGCGCATGGATCAGGAACCGGTTGATGTCGGTCCAGTAGAGCCGCCCCTCGGCCGCCGCCCAGACCGCCCCCTCGCCGCAGACGTCGCCCGTCGGCGCCACGCATCGCAGCTCGCCGCCCATGGCCATCCCCTCAGATCAGCCGCCGCAGCAGCGCGATGAAGCGCTCCCGCTCGGTCGGCGACAGCGGCGACAGCGTCCGCTCGGTCGCCTGCCGGCCCCGCTGGCTCAGGCTCGCGAACAGCGTCCGGCCCTCCGGCGTGAGATCGACGATCAGCCGGCGGCGGTCCTCCTCGCTCGGCACCGTCACCACCAGCCGCCGGGTCACCAGCCGCCCGACCACCCCCTTGATGGTCGCCGCGTCCATGGCCGTCACCCGCCCGAGCTGGTTCTGCGACATCGGCCCGAGTTCGGCGAGCTTGGACATCGCCGCGAGCTGCGTCGTCGTCACCTCCGGGATCACCGTGGCGAAGACCGCGAGATGCCGCTGGTTCACCCGCCGGAGGAGAAAGCCGACCTGTTCCTCCAGCCGGTAAGTCTCCTCGCTCATCCACTTTCTCCGCTGTTCCAGCACCCGTCCTCCATGTTGACAGGTCGCGGCGGAGGCCGCAAACTAATTTGCACACATACGAACCCCCGGCGCCCCTCGAAACCGCAGGCGGCGCCGCCGTTCGACGGGAGAGCATGGTCTACGACCGGCCCGAGACGCTGACCGACGCGCTGGCGATCCTCGCCCGCGAGCCCCGCACGGTCCTGGCAGGGGGCACCGACCTCTATCCGGCGACGTCCGCGCCGACGCTGGCCGGGCCGATTCTCGACATCACCGGCGTGGGCGAGCTCGACGGCATCGCCCGCGTGGACGGCCACCTGCGGATCGGCGCCTGCACCTCCTGGGCGGCGATCCGCGACGCGGCCCTGCCGCCGGCCTGCGACGCGCTCCGCGCCGCCGCCGCCGAGGTGGGCGGCCGGCAGATCCAGACCGCCGGCACCATCGGCGGCAACCTCTGCAACGCCTCGCCCGCCGCCGACGGCGTGCCGCCGCTCCTGGCGCTCGACGCCGAGGTCGAGCTCGCCACCGCCGCCGGCCGCCGCCGCCTTCCCCTCGCCGCCTTCCTGCGCGACGTGCGGCTGACCGCGCGCCGGCCGGACGAGATCCTGACCGCCGTCCTGGTGCCCGAGGCGGCGCTCGCCGGCCGCTCCGCCTTCCTCAAGCTCGGGGCGCGCGCCTACCTCGTCATCTCCATCGCCATGGTCGCGGTGCGGCTGGCCGTCGCGGACGGCCGCGTCACCGCCGCCGCCCTCGCCGTCGGCGCCTGCGGCCCGGTGGCGACCCGCCTGCCCGCGATCGAGGCCCGCCTGATCGGCGCCCCCGCCGACGCGCGCCTCGCCGACCGCATCGCAACCGCCGAGGTCGCGGCGGCGCTCCGCCCGATCGACGATATCCGCGCCACCGCCGCCTACCGCGCCGAGGCCGCCGCCGAACTGCTCCGCCGCGCCGTCCGCAGCCTCGCCGGAGCCGCGGCGTGAACCTCCACCGCCCCGCCACCGGCTTCACCCTCAACGGCCGTCCCGTCGCGTTTCACGCCGAGCCCACGCGCCGGCTCTCCGACCTCCTGCGCGAGGACGCGGGCCTCACCGGCACCAAGGTCGGCTGCGACGCCGGCGACTGCGGCGCCTGCACCGTGCTCCTCGACGGGCAGCCGGTCTGCGCCTGCCTCACCCCGGCGGCGCGGGTGGCGGGCCGCCGGGTGACCACCGTGGAGGGCCTCGCGGGCGGCCCCGGGCTCTCGCGGCTGCAGGCCGCCTTCCTGCGCCACGGCGCGGCGCAGTGCGGCATCTGCACCCCGGGCATGCTGGTCGCCGCCACGGCGCTCCTCGCCCGCGTCGCGCGCCCCGGCGAGGCCGAGGTCGCGGAGGCGCTCGGCGGCGTCCTCTGCCGCTGCACCGGCTACCGCAAGATCATCGCCGCGGTCCGTGACGCCGCCTCCGACGCGCCCCCCTTACCGCCGCCCGCCGCCGGCGCCGCGGTCGGCGCGCGGCTGCCCCGGCTCGACGGCCGGCCCAAGGTGGACGGGACCGACGCCTTCGGCGCCGACCACTGGCCGCCCGGGGCGCTCGTGCTCCGGGCCCTGCGCTCGCCGCACCCGCACGCCCGGTTCCGCTTCGGCGACCTCCGCGCCTGGGCGGCGGGCGCGCCCGGGGGTGGCGCTCGTCCTCACCGCCGCCGACATCCCCGGGCCGAACCGCTTCGGCGTGATCGCGTCCTTCGCCGACCAGCCCGCGCTGGCGGAGGGCGTGGCGCGGTTCCGCGGCGAGGCGGTGGCGCTCATCGCCTTCGAGGACGGCGCCCCCTGCGCCCTCGACGGCTTCCCCGTCGCCTGGACGCCGCTGCCGGCGCTCGCCGACCCGGCCGCCGCCGAGGCGCCCGGACGCGCCGGCGCTGCATGCCCACCGTCCCGGCAACCGGCTGATCGAGGGCCGCGTGCGGCGCGGCGACGCCGCCGCCGCGCTGGCGGGGGCCGCGCACGTGGCGAACGACACCTTCCGCACCGGCTTCGTCGAGCACGCCTACATCGAGCCGGAGGCGGGCGCGGCCTGGCTCGACGGCGACACGCTGGTGATCCGCGCCTGCACCCAGTCGCCCTATCTCGACCGCGACGACACCGCCGCCCTGCTCGCCCTGCCGCCCGAGCGCGTCCGCATCATCCCCTCCGCCATCGGCGGCGGCTTCGGCGGCAAGCTCGACCTGTCGCTGCAGCCGCTCCTCGGCCTCGCCGCGCTCAGGACCGGCCGGCCGGTGCGCATGACCTTCACCCGGCCTGAGTCCATGCTCTCCAGCACCAAGCGCCACCCCTCGCGGCTCAAGGCGCGGCTCGGCTGCGACGCCGCCGGCCGCCTCGCCGCGCTGGACCTCGAGGGCGTCTTCGACACCGGCGCCTATGCGAGCTGGGGCCCCACGGTGGCGAACCGCGTCCCCGTCCACGCCACCGGCCCCTACCGCGTGCCGCACGTCCTCGCCCGCGCCCGCGCCATCCACACCCACGGCCCCGTCTCCGGCGCCTTCCGCGGCTTCGGGGTGCCGCAGGCCGCCATGGCGGGCGAGGCGCTGATGGACCGCCTCGCCGACGCGGCCGGCATCGACCGCCTGGAGTTCCGCGCGCTGAACGCGCTGCGCGACGGCGACACCACCGCCACCGGCCAGACGCTCCAAGGCGTCGGCATCGCCGACTGCCTCGACGCCCTCCGCCCGCACTGGCGGCGCGCCCTCGCCGACGCCCGCGCCGCCCCCGACCGCGGCGTGGGCATCGCCGCCTGCTGGTACGGCTGCGGCAACACCGCGCTGCCCAACCCCTCCACCATCCGCATCGGCCTCCGCCGCGACGGCGCGCTCGTCCTCCACCAGGGCGCCACCGACATGGGCCAGGGCCCGAACACCGTCATCGCCCAGATCGCCGCCGACGCCCTCGGCCTCCCCGTCGCCGCCTTCACCCTCGTCGGCCCCGACACCGCGCTGACCCCCGACGCCGGCAAGTCCTCCGCCTCCCGCCAGACCTACGTCTCCGGCAACGCCGCGCTGCGTGCCGGCAGGGCGCTGCGCGCCGCCATCCTGCGCCACGCCAACGCCGGCCCCGACGCCCGCCTCACCCTCGCCGGCCACCGGCTCGATGTCTCCGGCGCCCGCGTCATCGACCTCGGCCAGCTCCCCGCCGACCCCCTCGGCTACGTCTTCGCCGCCGAGGAGCGCTACGACCCGCCGACCACGCCCCTCGACGCCGACGGCCAGGGCACACCCTACGCCGTCTACGGCTACGGCGCGCAGATGGTCGAGCTCGCCGTCGACACCGCCCTCGGCACGGTCAGGCTCCTCAAGTTCACCGCCGCCCACGACGTCGGCCGCGCCATCAACCCCACCCTCGCCGAGGGCCAGATCGAGGGCGGCATCGCCCAGGGCATCGGCATGGCGCTGATGGAGGAATACCTCCCCGGCCGCACCGACAACCTGCACGACTACCTCATCCCCACCATCGGCGACGTCCCGGAGATCGAGAGCATCCTCATCGAGAAACCCGACCCCGAGGGCCCCTTCGGCGCCAAGGGCCTCGGCGAGCACGTGCTCATCCCCACCGCGCCGGCCATCCTCAGCGCCATCCGCCACGCCACCGGCGCCGAGATCACCCGCCTCCCCGCCCTGCCCCACGTCGTCCTCGCGGCGATCCGCTCCGCCGAGGCCCGGCCATGACCCCGCACGCGGCGCGCACCCGGCGCACGGATGCGACCCGAGGCTTCATACGGGCATGCTAACCTGGAGAGCAGGACGCGATGCGCCCACAGGCGCATCGCAAGCAAAGAAACAATGCGCGCACCTGCGCGCACCGAATTGGCGGCAACTGCCGCCTCCCGCCGCCAGCCGCGCTCCGGGCCGGCCGCGATGAACGCCCCCGTCAAGATCCGCTGCGACGCCTGCCCGGTGATGTGCTACATCGCCCCCGGCCAGACCGGCGCCTGCGACCGCTACGGCAACGTCGACGGCCGCATCGTCCGCTCCGACCCGCTCACCGTGCTCGACCGCGCCACCCGGCGCGGCGGCGCGGTGGTGCCGTTCGCCGCCGGCGACTGGGACGGCGAGATCGCCCGCCCGCCGGAGGGCTTCGTCACCGGCATCGGCGCCGGCACCACCTACCCCGACTACAAGCCCGCCCCCTTCATCGTCGCCTCCGAGGTCGAGGGCGCCGACGTGGTCACCGTGGTGACCGAGGCGATCTTCAGCTACTGCGGCGCCAAGGTGAAGGTCGACACCGACCGCTTCCTCGGGCCGGAGCGCGCCGTCGTCCGCGCCAACGGCGAGGCCATCGGCCACGTCACCACCGCCGAGTACGGCAGCCAGATGCTCTCGCTCGGCGGCGTCGGCCACCTGACCGGCGGGTCGAAGGCCGAGGGCCGCGCCACCTGCGCCGCCCTGCTCGGCCTCTGCAACCGCGAGCGCGTGGACCTCGCCATCGAGGGCGGCGCCGCCGTCACCCTCCAGGCCGGCCGCGCGCCCGTGGTCGACGGCACCACCGAGCGGCGGATGCGCGTCGGCTGCGGCTCGGCCACCATCGGCATGTTCGCCGCGCAGTGGCGCGGCCTCGTGGACGAGGTGGTCGTCGTCGACGACCACATCACCGGCGTCGTCTCCGAGCACCAGGCCGGCCGGGTGCTCGGCTGGCCCGCCACCGGCATCCGCATCAAGGGCTACCGCTCCACCCCCGGCCGCTACTTCCGCGTCTCCGAACCGGGCCCCGGCTGGGGCGGCACCCGCCTCGCCGACCCCCTCGAAATCCTCGCCCCCTTCGAGGCGCGCAAGGGCGCGCGCCCCGGCCTCACGCTCCTCATGGTCTCCACCACCGGCGAGGAGTACGCCTACTACGTGCTCGACGCCGACCTCGTCCCCCGCCGCCAGGATCTCCCCCCGGCGCTCCTCCCGACCGTCGCCCTCATCGACGAGAACTGCGAGCCCTCGCTCACCACCGTGCTCTTCGTCGGCGGCGCCGGCGGATCGCTGCGCGCCGGCGTCACCGCCAACCCGGTGCGGCTCACCCGCTCGGTGCAGGACCGCCGCACCCGGCTCACCTGCGGCGGCGCGCCGGTCTACGTCTGGCCCGGCGGCGGCATCACCTTCATGGTCGACGTCACCCGCCTGCCCGAGGGCGCCTTCGGCTCCGTGCCCACCCCCGCCCTGGTGGCCCCGCTCGAATTCACCATGCCCCGCGCCGACTACCTCGCGCTCGGCGGCCACGCCCCGCTGATCCGCGCCCTCGACGACATCCTGCGCTCCGGCGGCGAATACACCTCCGGCGAGCGCCGCATGCCCGCCCCGGAGGCGCCGTGACCGGCCCCCACGCCGCCTGGCTTCCCGACGGCCGGCGGCTGCACCTGCAGCACGGGCCGATCGACCTGGTGATACAGGCCTGGGGTCCGCCCGCCGCCCTGCACGACGCCTACGCCCGCGCCACCCGGCGCTTCCAGGGCCTGCTGCAGGAACTCGTCGACGAACTCCCCGCCCTGCGCAGCCCCGCCCCCCGGACGCTCCACGGCCCCGTCGCCCGCGCCATGGCGCGCGCCATCGCCCCGCACCGGCCGGCCTTCATCACCCCCATGGCCGCCGTGGCGGGCGCCGTCGCCGACGAGATCCTCGCCGCCCTCACCGCCGGGGGCGACCTCGAGCGCGCCTATGTCAACGACGGCGGCGACATCGCCCTCCACCTCACCCCCGGGACCGCCCTCACCGCCGCCATCGCCGCCCGCGCCGGCCTGCCCGACCGCGTGACCGTCGCCCACGCCGACCCCATCCGCGGCATCGCCACCTCGGGCTGGGGCGGCCGCAGCCTGTCGCTCGGCATCGCCGACGCCGTCACCGTCCTCGCCCGCACCGCCGCCGAGGCCGACGCCGCCGCCACGCTGATCGCCAACGCGGTGGACCTGCCCGGCCACCCCGCCATCCGCCGCGCCCCGGCGGTCACGCTTCAGGCCGACAGCGACCTCGGCGACCGCCGCGTCACCACCGCCGTCGGCCCCCTCACCCGCGCCGAGATCGCCCGGGCGCTGGACTCCGGCGCCGCCAGCGCCGAGAGCATGCGCGCCCGCGGCCTCATCGCCGCCGCGGCCCTCTTCCTGCGGGGCGAGGTCCGGGTGACCGGCGCGCTGCCGCGGTGCGAAGCGAACTTGAATCGGAGATCGCAAGTGCATGATTTCATCATACGAAAGACGATCATCGTCATCGAGGAGATCGTGCACGAGTTCGGCCCGCCGCCGGCGCGCCCGCGCCTCCGCGGCGCCTGCCTCGCCGTGGCGGCCAACCCCTTCGCCGGCGGCTTCCACGCGGACCTGCAGCCCGCCATGGAGGACCTCAAGCCCCTCGGCCTCGCCATGTCCGAACGCCTGATCGCCGCCCTCGGCGGCCGCGAAGGGATCGACGGCTACGGCAAGGGCACCATCGTCGGCGAGGCGGGCGAACTCGAGCACGGCGCGCTCTGGCACGTCCCCGGCGGCTACGCCATGCGCGAGCTCCTGGGCGAGTCGCGCGCCATCGTCCCCTCCGCCAGCAAGGTCGCCGGCATGGGCGCCACCCTCGACGTCCCGCTCGGCCACATCAACGCCGCCTACGTTCGCAGCCACTTCGACGCCATGGAGGTGCGCGTCCCCGACGCCCCGCGCGCCGGCGAGATCGTCTTCGTCCTCGCCATGGCGAGGGGCCCGCGCATCCATGACCGCATGGGCGGCCTTGCCGCCTCGGAGATCAAGGCGATCGACGGCCTGCGCTGAATGCCGGAAGTCGAGTGCACGTGATCGCCTGGTATCCGACATCTCGCAACGATTCCTCTGTCGCCGGCCGTGCGACCGCACGGCCTGCGCCTGCCTGCCCCCCGGCAGGCGCATCCGGCCGTTCCGCACTCGGCACGCTTGGCCCCGTGCTCGAACGACCGCACGCGGCGCCGTCGGGCCAGATGCGCCCGCCCAGGCAGGCGCCGGCCGTGCTTCCGGCCACCGTGGCAAGGGGGCTCTTCGCCCTCCTGGCCACCCTCCTTCTTCCCACCCCGGCGCTCGCCCACGCCTCCGAGCGCATGATCATCCTGACGCTCCCCACCGGCCACTACATCCTCGGCGCCGCCGCCGTCGTGGCGCTGACCGCCCTCCTCGTCGTCCTGGCGCCGCGCCTGCCCACCGTCCGCCCCCGCCGGCTCGCGAGTTTCCCGACGCCGCCGGGCAACCTCGGCAGCTGGGGCGGCTTTCTCGTCCTCGCGGTCCTCGTGGCGATCGGCTTCTTCGGCACGCGCGACCCCCTGGGCAACCTGCTGACCCTCACCGTCTGGACGGTGGTGTGGGTCGGGCTCGCCCTCGCCTCCATGCTCCTGGGCGACCTCTGGCGCGGCATCGAGCCCTGGAGCGGCCCGGTCGTCCTCACCCGCCGCCTCCTCGGCCGGCAGGGCGGCATCGGCCTCTCCCGCCTCGGCCACTGGCCGGCGGTCGCCGGATACCTCGCCTTCGCCTGGTTCGAGATCGTCTCGCTCAAACCCGACGATCCCGCCGTGCTCGCCCGCGCCGTCGCGATCTACTGGCTCGTCGTCTTCGTCCTCGCCGTGCTCGAGGGTCCGGCCTGGCTCCGCCGCGGCGAGGCGTTCAGCGTGTTCTTCGGTTTCATCGCGCGGATCGCCCCCCTCTGGTGGGTGCCCGCGGCGGGGCGGCTGCAGCTCTTCGCCGGTCCGCCCGGCGCGCAGATCCTGGCGACGGCCCCGCTCACGCCCAGCGCCGCCGCCTTCGTGACGCTGGTGCTCGGCGCCGTCAGCTTCGACGGGTTGCACCACACCTTCTGGTGGCTCAGCCGCCTCGGCATCAACCCGCTGGAGTACCCGGGCCGCTCGGCCGTCACCCTGCCCAACACCCTCGGCCTCCTCGCCGCCTGGGCGCTGACCACCGCCGTCATCCTCGCCACCGTCGCCCTCGGCCGCCGCCTCGCGCGTGCCCGCACGCCGTTCTGGGACGAGGCCGGCCCCGCGATGCTCGCCTTTCTCCCCATCGCCGCCGGCTATCACGCCGCCCACTACCTGACGGCACTCCTCACCGGCCTCCGCTACACCCTCGCCGCCCTGGGCGATCCCTCGGGCGCCGCGGCCCACGGCGTCACGCTCGGCTTTCTCACCGACACCGCGTCCGTGCGGCTGATCTGGGACGCCCAGTTCGCCCTGATCGTCGGCGCCCACGTCCTCGCCGTGATGATCGGCTTCCGCCTCGCCGGCCCCCGGCCGGCGATCGCCCACCTGCCGATGACCGTCCTGATGGTCCTCTACACCATCCTCGGCCTCTGGCTCCTCTCCACCCCGACCGCCGGCTGATCCTGCATCCTCGGTCGACGGCGCATTCGCGGTACGATCCGTAAAAAGCAACTCATTCGCGTCTCGATTGTCAATCACTTCGCTTTACGGTCATTCGTTACAAAGACTCCGCCATAATTGATCCCAGAAACAGCTTCGCCCTGACCTAGTCATGGAGTGCGAGTATGTATTGTCGCTCATGCTTCGCTCTAACGATCCCCGCTCCGTCCGCAACTCGGGTTGCAGCGGCGGCCGGCCCGCCGCAACCCTCCGCGGGGTCGGCACAATGCTTGAGCGCCGGCAGTTCATCTTCGGCGTTGCGGCACTCGGCGTGGCGGGTTGCCTTCCGTCATGGGCGCTGGCCGCAAGGGCGAACGGCGGCGTGGTTCTCTCGGACGCTGACTTCGACGCGGCGCTGCTCGCCGGGATCAACGCCGAACGCGCAGCGCGCGGCCTGCGGCCGCTCGGTTCCGACCCGCGGCTGGCCGACGCCGCGCGCCATGGGGCCATGCTGATGGCGACGGCGCGCGTGATGCAGCACGAGATCGCCGGCACGCCCGGCTTCCCGGCCCGGCTCCGCGCGGCAAGGGCGCGGATCCGCACGGCCGGCGAGAACATCCTTCGCGACAACGTCAGCCGCTACGGCCTCGGCTGCAGCGCGGGATCGTCCGACATCGCGCGGCGGCTGAGCAGCGAGGTCGCGAGGGTTTCGGTCCCGCGCTGGATCGGGTCGCCGAAGCACTTCACCAACATCACCTCCCAGCGCTTCAACCGGGCCGGTGCGAGCTTCGCCGTGGTCCTCTCCGAACCCGGCTGCGGCCAAATCTACGTCGCACAGGTCTTCGGCGGATAGACCGCCGGGCGCCGGGCCGTCAGTCCGGCAGCGCCACCGCCGCGGCCTCCACCCCCAGCGCCGCCGCCAGCGCCGCCACCACCGTCTCGTGGTCCTCCCGCTGCGGCAGCCCCGACACCGTCACCGCCCCCACGCACCCGACGCCGGCGATCTTCAGCGGAAACCCGCCCCCCGCCAGCACGCAGTCGGCCACCGCCTCCGGCCCCGCCTCGGCCGGCAGCAGCATCGCGCCCCGCTCGTGCCGCAGCCGGAAGGTGCTCTTGTGGAACCGCCTGACCGCGTTCACCTTCCGCCGCACCCAGTCCTCGTTGTCCATGGTCGTCCCCGGCATGGCGAACCAGAAGAGCCGCCGGTCCCAGAAGCGCACGTCGACCACCGCCGCCTTCCCCAGCGCCGCCACCCGCCCGCGGATGTCGAGGCCGATCTCCAGCGCCATGTCCGCGTCGAACCGCTCGAAGACGAGCCGCTCCTCCTGCACCGCGATCGCCGCGATCAGCTCAGCCGTCATGCGCCACCCTCCCCGCTTCCAACGGCCCCATCCCTATAGACTTTCCGCCCCCGCCACCACATGCTCCGCCCAACAGCAGGGGGACCAGAAAACCATGACCACCACCCGCCGCACCGTGCTCCAGGGCCTCGCCGCCACCGCCGCCCTGACCGCCACGCCCGCGCTTCATCCAGGCGCAGACCTCCGAGCCCATCCGCCTCGGCTTCCAGCTCCACCGCACCGGCATCGGCGCCGCCTACGGCCGCTGGTACGAGCGCACCGCCTCCGCCGCGCTCAAGGTGCTGAACGAGCAGGGCGGCATCAACGGCCGCCCGGTGGAGATCGTCTTCGAGGACGACGGCACCGACCCCAAGCGCGGCGCCGAGGTGGTGGAGAAGTTCGCCAACGACAACATGGACCTCGTCTTCGGCACCCTCTTCTCCCACGTGGTCATGGGCTCCGCCCCCCGCGCCGGCGAGCTCAAGATGCCCTACCTCGTCTGCTCCGAGGGCCACCACGTCGCCTCCGGCGCGCTCAACCGCTGGACGGTGCAGCCCGGCATCACCGACGTGAAGAGCCAGGTGCAGGCGATGGCGCCCTGGGTGGCGGCGAACCTCGGCAAGCAGGTCACGATGATCTACCCCGACTACGCCTTCGGCTACGACCACCGCGACGCCTTCACCGCCGCCATGCAGGCGCAGGGCGGCGCGGTGATCGAGCTCCTCGCCATCCCGCCCACCGAGACCTCCTTCACCCGCTACCTGCCGCGCATCCCCAAGGAGACCGAGGTCATCTACCACGTGATGGTCGGCCCCGCCGTCCTCACCTTCGTCAAGGAGCTCGGCGAGTTCTACGGCCAGGCCGGCCACCCGGAGATCTTCGGCTTCATCGACAGCCTCGAGGCCGTCGACCTCAACACCCCCGGCCTCGAGTTCCTCGACGGCTCGCACTTCTGGGAGGGCCACCCGCGCTACAAGCAGGCGGACGCCCCCGAGTTCGAGACCTTCTACCGCACCGCCGTCGGCGTCGACGACAACGGCGCCGCCGTCGCCGACGCCAGCGAGGTCTCCACCTACGCCCACATGTTCTCCGCCTGGGAAACGCTCTTCGTCATCAAGGCCGCCATGGAGGCCGCCTCCTACCAGGGCCCCGACGACCGCCAGGCCGTGGTCGAGGCCATGGAGGCGATGACCGACTTCGCCGCCTGCAACGAGCACCCCCAGGGCGACAAGGTCTTCAACGGCAAGACCCACCAGGTCTTCGGCCACCAGCCCATCTCCAAGGTCGAGGGCGGCAGGCTCAACGTCGTCCACACCACCTCGATCGAGGACGGCCTCTACCCCGACGAGGTGGACTACACGACCATGCCCTTCTGACGCGGGCCGCCTGAACCCTTGGACTTCGGCCCCTTCCTCCTGCTCGCCACCCTCGAGGGCCTGGTCATGGCGGCGGTCCTCGCGCTGACCGCCGTCGGCCTCAGCCTCGTCTTCGGCGTCATGCGGGTGGTCAACGTCGCCCACGGCGAGTTCTTCATGCTCGGCGCCGTCCTCGCCTGGGCCGTGGCCAACCTCGTCGCCGCCCCCGCCCTCGGCTTTCTCGCCGCGCTGGTCGTCGCGCCCCTCGTCGCCGCCCTGATCGCCGTCGCCCTCGACCGGCTCGTCCTCCGCCGCCTCGACTACGAGCCCGAGGCGGTCATCGTCGCCACCATCGGCTTCGGCTACATCCTGCAGCAGGGCGCGCTCTCGCTCTACGGCCCCGACGCCCGCGCCGTCGCCGCCCCCTTCGCCTGGCCGATCCAGCTCCCCTGGTTCGGCTACTCCGGCTACAAGCTCGCGGTCATCGCCTTCGCCATCCTCCTCCTCGCCGCGGTCTGGCTCATGCTCACCCGCACCCGCATCGGCCTCGTGATGCGCGCGACCCAGTGGGACCGCGAGACCGCCACCGCCTTCGGCATCGACATCGACCGCGTCTACGCCCTGGTCTTCGGCCTCGGCGCGGCGCTGGCCGCCATCGCCGCCGTCCTCATCGTGCCCATCCAGCAGGCGCACTACCTCATGGGCGGCGACCCGCTGCTCCTCTCCTTCATCGTCGTCATCATCGGCGGCCTCGGCTCCCTGCGCGGCACCGTCGTCGCCGCCCTCTTCATCGGCCTCTCCGACGGCATCATCTCGGTCTTCTTCTCGCCCACGCTGGCCAAGATCCTCGCCACCCTCCTCGTCGCCCTCGTCCTCGTCTTCCGCCCCCAGGGCCTTTTCGGACGGCGCACCGCGTGAGGTCCCGGAAGGGCACGGCCTAGGCCGACGCAGTCCGCGCCTCCGCTTGGGCCGGGAAAGGAGTGCCGTCGCGCCTCCTGCCGGCTCCGCGTGACTGCCTCGCATCCGGCATCGCGCAACGGTGCCTCTGTCCCCGGCCGTGCGACCGCACGGCCTGCGCCTGCCTGCCCCCCGGGCAGGCGCACCCGGCCGTTCCGCCCGCGGCACGAACTGCCCTCCGCGTGAACCCTCCGCGTGCGGCGCTCTCAGGCGAGGTGCGCCAGCCCCAGGCAGGCGCAGGCCGCGCTCCCGGCAGGTGTCGCAAAGCGACGGACGCGTCATCCGGAGTTCGCACGAAACGGCCCGCGGCATGAAGCCCTGGCTCCTGCACCTCGCCGTCCTCGCCGCCCTCGCCGCCGCGCCCTTCCTCCTGCCGCCCTACCACGCCACCAACCTCGCCCGCATCATGGTGCTCGCCACCTTCGCCATGGGCTACAACCTCGCCTTCGGCTACACCGGCCTGCTCTCCCTCGGCCACGCCCTCTTCTTCGCCGCCGGCCTCTACGCCACCGGCCTCCTCGTCGCCCAGGTCGGGCGTCCCCGCCAGCCTCGCGCTGCCCGCCGGCATCGCCGCCGGCGGGCCTGGCCGCGGCGGTCATCGGCCTCCTCGCGCTCCGCACCACCGGCGTCGCCTTCATGATCGTGACGCTGATGTTCGCCCAGGCCGGCTACCTCGCCATCCTCTACTTCGGCGCGGTCACCCGCGGCGACGAAGGCTTCACCCTCCCCCGCGCCGCCCGCGCCCTCGGCCCCTTCGACCTCTCCCTCGACGGCCCGCGCTACGCCCTCGCCTTCGCCCTCTTCGCCGCCGGCCTCCTCGCCAGCCTCGCCCTCGTCCGCTCGCCCACCGGCCGCGTCCTCGTCGCCATCCGCGAGAACGCCGAGCGCACCCGCATGCTCGGCTACGACCCCTTCCGCTACCGCCTCCTCGCCCTCGCCGTCTCCGGCCTCTACGCCGGCGCCGCGGGCGCGGCCTACGCCCTCCTCTTCGGCTATGTCGGCGCCACCTTCGCCTCGATCCAGTACTCCATCCTGCCGCTCCTCTGGGTGCTGCTCGGCGGCGCCGGCACCGTCCTCGGGCCCGCTCGTCGGCACGGCGCTCATGTTCTACGTGATCGACCTCGCCGCCCGCGTCACCGACGCCACCCTCCTCGTCGTCGGCCTCGCGCTCCTCGCCCTCGTCCTCTTCGCGCCGCGCGGCCTCCTCGGCAGCCTGCGCGCGCGCGCCGCGGCCTGGCTGCCATGAACCTGCTCGAAGCCCGCGGCCTCACCCGCCACTTCGGTGGCCTCGCCGCCGTCGAGAACGTCGACTTCGACCTCGCCGACGGCGAGATCCACGCGCTGATCGGCCCGAACGGCGCCGGCAAGACCACCTTCGTCAGCCTGATCAGCGGCCGCCTGCTGCCCGACGCCGGCACGCATCCGCTTCGCCGGCCGCGACATCACCCGCCTCCCCGCCCAGGCGCGCGTGCGCCTCGGCATCGCCTACACCTTCCAGATCACCTCGATCTTCCCGCGCCTGCCGGTCTTCGACAACGTCGCCCTCGCCGCACAGCGCGCCGGCGGCGCCGACCTCACCGCCGGCGTCTTCGCCGCCCTCGCCCGCGTCGGGCTCGAGGACCGGGCCCGCACCGTCGCCGGCACCCTCGCCTACGGCCACCAGCGCCTGCTCGAGATCGCCATGGGCCTCGCACTCCGCCCCCGCCTCCTCATCCTCGACGAGCCCACCCAGGGCCTCGCCCCCGGCGAGATCGACGCCTTCAAGCTCCTCGTCCGCGAGATCGCCACCACCGCGACCGTGCTCCTCATCGAGCACAACATGGACGTGGTCATGGATCTCGCACAGCGCATCACCGTGCTGAACTTCGGCCGCAAGCTCGCCACCGGCGCGCCGGCCGCCATCCGCGCCGACCCCGCGGTGCGCGAAGCCTACCTCGGCCCATGACGCTCGCCGTCACCGAACCTCGACGCCGGCTACGGCCCGGTGCAGGTCCTGCGCGGCCTCTCGCTCGCCGTCGCCGCCGGCGAGGTCCTCTGCCTCATGGGCCGCAACGGCGCCGGCAAGTCCACCGCGCTCAAGGCGATCATGGGCCTCGTCCCGGCCACCGCCGGCGAGATCCGCCTCGACGCCACCCGCCTCGACACCCTCCCCGCCCACGACGTGCCCCGCCAGGGCGTCGCCTGGGTCCCCCAGGGCCGCCGCCTCTTCGCCGAGCTCACCGTGGCCGAGAACCTCGAGATCGGCCTCCTCACCCGCCACCACGGCCCCGCCACCCGCGAGCGCGCGCTGGCCCTCTTCCCCCGCCTGCGCGAGCGCCTGGCCCAGGTCGCCGGCACCCTCTCCGGCGGCGAGCAGCAGATGCTCGCCATCGCCCGCGCGCTCTGCACCGAGCCCCGCGTCCTCCTCCTCGACGAGCCCACCGAGGGCCTGCAGCCCTCGATGATCGCGCTGATCCGCGACACCATCGCCGCCCTGCGGGCGCAGGGCGTCGCCACCCTCCTCGTCGAGCAGCGCATCGACGCCGCCCTCGCCGTCGCCGACCGCATCGCCTTCATCGTCGGCGGCCGCAATCGCCGAGACCGTCCCCACCGCCGGCCTCCCCCCCGACGCGCCGCAGTTCCGCGCCTACGTGGGAGTCTGACGCGATGCCCTCCTCCCTCTTCTTGGCGCAAATACTCCCGCCGGAGGCGCCGCCCGGAACGGGCGGCTCCCGCACCGCGCCACGACCGGTACACCCCCATGGCTAGCGGCATCATCGCCGGCATCGACGTGGGCGGCACCTTCACCGACCTCGTCCTCTTCGACCCCGCCGCCGGCACCGTCCGCCTGGCCAAGACCCCGACCACCCCCGAGAACCAGGCCATCGGCGTCCTCGCCGCCCTCGACCAGGCCGGCGCCGACCTCGCCGACCGATCGACCTCATCATCCACGGCACCACCACCACCACCAACGCCGTGCTCGAACGCCGCCTCGCCCGCACCGGCCTCATCACCACGGCAGGCTTCCGCGACGTCCTCGAGCTCGGCCGCCGCACCCGCCCCAACGCCTACGGCATGACCGGCCGCTTCACCCCGATCATCCCCCGCGACCTCCGCCTCGAAGTCCCCGAGCGCACCGACGCCCGCGGCCGCATCCTCACCCCCCTCGACGAGCCCGCCACCCGCGCCGCCATCACCGCCCTCCTCGCCGCAGGCTGCGAGGCCCTCGTCATCCACTTCCTCCACGCCTACGCCAACCCCGCCCACGAGCTCCGCGCCGCCGAGATCGCCGCCGAGCTCTGGCCCAACCCCTACATCACCACCGGCCACTCGCCTCCTCTCCGAGTCCCGCGAGTACGAGCGCGGCGTCACCGCCGCCGTCAACGCCGCCGTCCAGCCCATCCTCGAACGCTACATCGCCCGCCTCCAGTCCGAGCTCACCGCCCGCGGCTACCCCCGCGACCTCCTCGTCGTCACCGGCAACGGCGGCATGGTCTCCGCCCGCACCGTCGCCCGCGAGGCCGCCAAGACGGTGATGTCCGGCCCCGCCTCCGGCGTCATGGCCGGCGCTGACCACCGCCCGCCGCGCCGGCCTCTCCAACCTCATCACCTACGACATGGGCGGCACCTCCACCGACGTCGCGCTGATCCGCGACGGCGCCCCGCCGGTCTCCTCCGAGATCGAGCTCGAATACGCCATGCCGATCCACGTCCCCATGGTCGACGTCCGCACCGTCGGCGCCGGCGGCGGCTCCATCGCCCGGCTCAACGCCTCCGGCCTCCTCGAAGTCGGCCCCGACAGCGCCGGCGCCGACCCCGGCCCCATCGCCTCCGGCCGCGGCGGCACGCCACCCCACCATCACCGACGCCAACCTCCTCCTCGGCCGCCTCGACCCCGCCCGCTTCCCGGCCATCGAGGACGCCCGCCGCATCCTCACCGACACCATCGCCCGCCCCCTCGGCCTCACCCCGGAGGCCGCCGCCGAAGCCATCCTCCGCATCGCCGACACCCGCATGTCGAACGCCATCCGCATGGTCTCGCTCTCCCTCGGCGCCGACCCGCGCGACTTCACCCTCTTCGCCTTCGGCGGCGCCGGCCCGCTGCACGCCGCCGCCCTCGCCCGCGAGCTCGGGCTCCCGCGCGTCCTCGTCCCCGCCCGCCCCGGCCTCGCCAACGCGCTCGGCTGCGCCACCGCCGACCTGCGCTACGACTTCGTCCGCACCCTCGCCCGCCCCCTCGCCGCCCTCGACATCGCCGAGGTCCACGCCATCCTCGCCGCCCACGAGGCCCAGGGCCGCGCCCAGATCGCCGCCGAGCCCGTCCGCCACCACCGCCGTCACCACCAGCCCACGCCGCCGACATGCAGTTCGTCGGCCAGACCCACCTCCTCCGCGTCCCCCTCCCGTCAGCCACCCCGACGCTGACCGACCTCCACACCCTCTTCGAGGCCGCCTACCTCGCCCGCTTCCGCGTCGAGCTCCCCGAGATCCGCCCCGCCCTCGTCAACCTCGCCACCTCCGTCACCGGCCACCGCCCCGAGCTCGACCTCCGCCTCCTCCTCGACCCCGCCGCCCGCCGCCCCACCCTCGCGCGAAGCCCAGACCGCCACCCGCCCCGTCTGGTTCGGCGCCTGGCACGACACCCCCGTCTACCGCCGCGACCACCTGCCGCCCGACGCCACCCTCACCGGCCCCGCCCTCCTCGAGCAGATGGACACCACCACCCTCCTCCCCCCCGGCGCCCGCCTCGCCCAGGACGCAGACGGCAACCTCCTCGATCACCCCCTGACCACCGGCCTCCCCACCATCTTCTTGGCCCAAATACTCCCGCCGGAGGCGCCGCCCGGAACGGGCGGCCCGCCCCGTCGTCGTTAACCATTTCATCAACATTCGCCGCTACTTGTCCCGGCTTCGTTATCCTTCCCTTAACCAACTGCTGTGACCCTGCGGCAGCGTGTTCCCGTGTCGTGACCGAGTAACGAGGGCTGGATATGATTGGCTGGGTCGAAGCCTCGCTCTACGAGGCGATCAACTGTCTCACCCGGGTCGGCAAGAACCATCTCGCCTCCGACCTCAACCGGCTGCTCGACACCCTCGACTTCGACGACCTCGAGGTGTTCCGCAACCCGGTGTCCGAGGCGATCGCCGACCAGCTGCTCGAGGTCTCCACCTTCCCCGACCTCGTCGACCTCTTGCGCCAGTTCTCCGAGGCCATCGGCGTCTCGCACTGCACGCTGCACGTGGTGAGCGAGCTGCCCTCCACCGCCTTCACCACCCGGGCGCTGACCACCTACCCCGAGGAGTGGGTGACCCGCTATTTCAACCGCCGCTACTACACCATCGACCCGGTGCACCGCGCCAGCGCCACCGCCGACAACGGCTTCTTCTGGGACACCCTGCAGGTCACCGACCCGACCACGCTGGCCTTCTACCACGACGCCAAGACCCACGGCGTCGGCCCCTCCGGCTACACCCTGCCCATCATCACCGAGCGCGGCGACAAGATCGCCATCTCGGTCAGCTCGCCGGAAGACCGCGAGGCCTTCCGCGAGCGCATCCGCCACGTCGAGCAGGATCTGCTCACCGTCGGCTTCTGCATCACCGAGGCCTTCTCGCGGCTCGCCTCCGAGGACCGCCCCACCGAGTTCGCCCTCACCGACGACCAGCTCGCCATCCTGCGCTCCGTGGCCATGGGCGCCGGCGAGGAGGAGCTGCGCGAGGCCACCTACCTCTACGGCTCCTACCCGACGCTGGAGCGGTCGATCTGCACCATGTTCCGCACCCAGACCATCACCCAGGCCACCATCCTCGCCGCCCGCGTCGGCCTCCTGACCAACGCGCCGCTCACCAAGTCCGACATCCTCGTGGGCTCCAGCCGCGTCCCGCCCAACCGCGTCGTCAGCACCCCCAACGCCACCTCGATGCGCCGCCTGATCAAGATGCGCAACGTCGCCCCCGGCGAAGGCCAGGCCGCCGCCGCCCCGGAGTGGTCCCCCGCCCTCTCCTGACCCGCATACCGAACGCCCGCCCCACCCAGGGGGCGATGACGACGGCGCTCCGCACCCCCTGCCAGGTGCGCAACGAAACGCCCTGCCAGCCCCCGGACCGAAAAGGCGACTGTCCAGTGGACAGTCGCCCGGTCCGGACGCCCTCCGCCCCTGCGGAGGGCGTGGGGGGCAAGCGCTTGCCCGAACGGCTCCAATCGTGCCGCGCCTGCCCGGCTGGCGCGGACTCGCGCCTGCCCCGGGCGGGCAGGCGCGGCACGATTTGTCGACGGAAAAATCGCGCGGGACGACGGCAAAGACGCTGCGCCAAAGCCTCCAGGCGGTGACACGCTGAGCTGAACGTCATCGTCCGCCAGCCAGAATTGCGCATCTGATCGGCGCCCAATCCCGCTGATGCTCGAGCGGCAACGAATCGTTGCGCAAGATCCCCGGCCGTAAAATGCGACAGGATCCAGTTGGACAGTCGTCCGGTCCGGAGCCTTCCGCCCCTGCGGAGGGCGTGGGGCTTGGCAAGCGCTTGCCGCGCCGCCCGCAATCGTGCCGCGCCTGCCTGGCTGACGCTGATTCGCGCTTCACTGGGGCACGCAGGACGCGGAACGATATCTGCGACGAAACGGCGAAGGGTCTCCATCGCGAAAAGCGCACCCTTCTCATCAATCGCCTGAAATTGGAGTATGGCACGCGGCACATCAATTGTCCGTAAAGAACGCTACCGAGCTTGGCCGAAGCCGATGTCGCTGCTTAGCTATCACAACCGAATGCAGCGAACAGGCGCCCGCAGCGTTAGTGTCCGGTTCATTCTACCCCGCGCTGGTCGCTGCCTGTGCCCTTAACGAGCGCCTCGCTCAAGTTATTTAAGATTGCGTAGCAACCTGCGCGACTCAACTTCAAGACTTCTCCTCACTATCGAAGAAGGATCGTAGCTTGGAAGGACTCCTGAGAGCGATTGGCCGTGTCGCGTGTGCCGCATCCTGCACGGACATCTGGAATGTGCTGGCAAAGCCGACGTGGGGCGAGAATTCGATCTTGCCCTGGGCAAAGTCCTCAACCGTTCCGTCCATTTGCTCGATCCGGATCGCGTTCAATCCTTGCGAGACGACACGCTCGAGCACTTAGACGCTCTGGATGGAATCATCTCAAACAGTTCGGGTATTTCGGAGGTCAGCCGTGGTTCAACTTCCTGACGACGCCGGGCACGCAGTTCGTACGGAAGTCCTTCGAGCAGCGGCCATTCGTGCTAAGCGTACATCATCCCGCGAAGCGCCTTCGTTGGATCCACTCTACGGAATGGACTTCACCCTCAAGATCGTGGCGTCGATTTGGACGTATGCCGACTACGGCGATGAAGTCCTCTCAGACGAGAAGTTTACGCTGAGATATCGCGAACGCGATCCGGAGAGTGGTGGTCTCTCGCCAATGAATCCGAGCAGAATCGTGCTCAGAGCTAGTTCGCCTCCTGTGTTCAGTGGAGGTGAGCAACTTGCGCCCTACCCCACCCCAAACTCCACCCGCATCACCACCCGCCGCACCCCCGGCCGGCTCACCACCTCGAACCCCGCCGCCTCGAACACGCTCTGCGCCCCGACGCTCATCTCCCCCCAGGGCACGTCCTTCCCCACCGCCGCCACCATCGGATACCCCTCGACCGCCCGCGCCCCCCTCCCTCGCGCGAACCCCACCGACGCCGCCGCCAGCGCCCGCATCACGCCCCGCCGCCGGAACCCCGCCCGCGTGACGAAGCAGGCCACCGCCCACACCCCTTCGTCCGCCCGGTCCTCGGCCCTGCCCGCCCACGGCGTCGTCGTCTGCGCCTGCATCAGCCGCCCGAACCCCGGCCGCGGCCCCACCGCGCACCACCCCGCCGGCTCGCCCCCGAGAAACGCCACCAGCCCGCCCCCGCCGCCCGCCTGCAGCCGCAGCCGCTCCTCCCGCTCCGGCACCGCCATGTCGTGCCACGCCCGGTGCCCCCAGCGCATCCGCTGGCACAGGCAGCGCGCCGGCTCCCCGCGCGTCCCGAAGACCGCCCGCACCGCCTCCCACGCCACCGCATCCGCCGGCATGACCGTGATCGCCTCGTCCATGCACCGATGTTGCCAGCGCCCCACCCGCGGGTCTAGCCTCCTGCGGACAGGCCGCGAAACGGCCCCGGAACGCGAGACCAGCCATATGGATTCCATACGCTTTCCATACGCCGTTTTCCCAATATGACCCTCGACCCCATCACCCTCGCCGTCATCCAGGCCGGCCTGCAGCAGGTCTGCGACGAGATGGACCTCGCCTTCTCCCGCGCCGCCTTCTCGCCCGTGATCGCCGAGGCCGACGACCGCTCCGACGGCATCTACGCCGCCAGCGACGGGTCGCTGATTTCCCAGGGATCCCGGGGACTTCCGGTCTTCGTCGGCACCATGCAGTTCTCCACCCGCCACATCCTCGAGCGCATCGCCGCAGGCGTCACCCTCCCCCCCGACCCCGGCGACATCTACATCGTCAACGACCCCTACCTCGGCGGCACCCACCTGATGGACGTCCGCTTCGCAACCCCTTATTACCGCTCGGGAAAAATCTGGTGCTGGCTCTCCAACACCGGCCACTGGCCCGACACCGGCGGCAGCGTCCCCGGCGGCTTCTCCGCCTCCGCCACCAGCGCCGAACAGGAAGGCCTCCGCCTCCCCCCGGTCAAGCTTTTCAAGCGAGGCGCCTTAGACCCTGAAATCTATGCCATAATCACCTCCAACATCCGCGTCGCCGAAACCCGCATCGGCGACGTCAAGGCCCAGGCCTCCGCCCTCCTCGTCGGATCCTCTCGCCTCACCGCCCTCCTCGACCGCTACGGCGACGCCACGGTCGAGCACGCCATCACCGAAATCCGCACCCGCGCCGCCACCCAGATGCGCGCCATGATCGCCACCATCCCCCCGGCCCCTGGCCCTCGCAGGCCTTCATCGACAGCGACGGCGTCGTCAACGAACCCCTCACCATCGCCCTCACGGTCACCCGCACGGCCCCGACCTCACCTTCGATTTCACAGGCTCCTCAATGCCTTGCGCCGGCCCGATGAACTCGGTCCGCGCCACCACCCTCTCCTCCGTCTACCTCGCCATGCGCCACATCTTCCCCGAGGTCCCCATCTCCGCCGGCGCCTTCGACCCCCTCCACGTCACCGGCATCGAGGGCACCTTCCTCGACGCCCACTACCCCCGCCCCGTCTCCGGCTGCGCCGCCGAGGTCAGCCAGCGCATCGCCGAAGCCGTCTTCGCCGCCCTCGTCCCCGCCATCCCCGACCGGGTGACGGCCGCCCCCGCCGGCACCTCCGGCAACTTCGCCCTCGGCGGCCACGACCCCGAGCGCGGCCGCGACTACGTCATGTACCAGATCTCCGGCGGCGGCTACGGCGGCAACGCCGATCACGACGGCATTTCAAACGGTTGCTCGACGATCGGCATCTCCAAGGCGCCCCCCGTCGAGATCATGGAGCAGCCAGTACCCCGTCCTCTACCGCCGCTACGCCCTGCACGAAAACTCCGCCGGCGCCGGCGCACCACCGCGGCGGCTTCGGCCTCGACTACGAGGTCGAACTCCTCCGCGGCACCGCCCGCGCCAGCTTCGTCATGGACCACGGCCGCTTCGGCCCCCAGGGCGCCCTCGGCGGCGGCGACGGCGGCAAGAACCGCGTCGAGATCACCCGCAACGGCGAAACCATTGTTCCCGAACACCTTTCCAAGGCCCAGGACATCCCCCTCGCCCCCGGCGACCGCGTCCGCGTCCGCACCCCCGGCGGCGGCGGCTACGGCGACCCCGCCGCCCGCGACCGCACCGCGGTCGCCGAAGACGTCCGCCTCGGCCGCTACACCCCCGAGGAAGCGCTCCGCCTCTACGGGCCGCTCACGGCAGACTGACCCTCATCCCGCCGGACCCCACCCACCGCGAACGCCGCAGCGCAACAAAGCCGTGGCACGTCCGCACCTTTTGTGAAACCCTGCCCACGCTTGGCGTGCAGGACGGGGGACACATGTCGATCAAGGCGAGCATCTACCACCTCACCCACTACCGCTACGACCGCCCCGTGGTCCTCGGCCCGCAGATCATCCGCCTCCGCCCCGCGCCGCATTCGCGCACCCGCGTGCTGTCGCATTCGCTGAAGGTCGGCCCCGCCGAGCACTTCGTGAACCACCAGCAGGACCCCTACGGCAACTGGCTGTCGCGCTTCGTCTTTCCCGAGCCGGTCACCGAGCTCAAGATCGAGGTCGACCTCGTCGCCGACATGACCGTCTACAACCCCTTCGACTTCTTCGTCGAGGACACCGCCGAGCTCTGGCCCTTCGAGTACCCCGAGGACATCCGCGACGACCTCGCCATCTACATGAAGCCCGAGCCGGTCGGCGCGGACCTCCAGGCCTTCCTCGCCACCATCCCCCGCGAGCCCACCCGCACCGTCGACTTCGTCGTCAACCTCAACGCCCGCCTCGCCGGCGTGGTCGGCTACGTCATCCGCATGGAGCCGGGCGTGCAGACCCCGGAGGAGACCTTCCAGCGCGGCACCGGCTCCTGCCGCGACAGCTCGTGGCTCCTCGTCCAGATCCTGCGCAACCTCGGCCTCGCCGCCCGCTTCGTCTCCGGCTACCTCATCCAGCTCAAGCCCGACCTCGTGGCGCTCGACGGCCCGCCCGGCACCGACCACGACTTCACCGACCTGCACGCCTGGTGCGAGGTCTACCTGCCCGGCGCCGGCTGGATCGGCCTCGACCCCACCTCCGGCCTCCTCACCGGCGAGAGCCACATCCCGCTCGCCGCCACCCCGCACTACCGCAACGCCGCCCCCATCTCCGGCGTCGCCTCCTTCGCCGAGGTCGACTTCGGCTTCGAGATGAAGGTGACCCGCGTCGCCGAGCACCCGCGCATCACCAAGCCCTTCTCCGAGGAGGCCTGGCAGGCGCTCGACACCCTCGGCCGCAAGGTCGACAGCTCGCTCGCCGCCGGCGACGTGCGGCTGACCATGGGCGGCGAGCCCACCTTCGTCTCCATCGACGACTTCGAGGCGGCCGAGTGGAACACCGAGGCCGTCGGCCCGACCAAGCGCGCCCTCGCCGACCAGCTCATCCGCCGCCTGCGCGACCGCTTCGCCCCGGGCGGCTTCCTGCACTACGGCCAGGGCAAGTGGTACCCGGGCGAAAGCCTGCCGCGCTGGACCTTCTCGCTCTACTGGCGCCGCGACGGCACCCCGATCTGGCAGGACCAGCAGCTCATCGCCGAGGAAGGCGCCGACACCAAGGCCGGCCCCGCCGAGGCGGAGAAGCTGATGCAGGGCATCGCCACCGAGCTCGGCATCGAGCCGGAGAACGTGACGCCCGCCTACGAGGACCCGGCCGAGTGGATCATCAAGGAGGGCGACCTCCCCGCCAACGTCACCCCGCAGAACTCCAAGCTCAAGGACCCCGAGGAGCGCCACCGCATCGCCAAGGTCTTCGACCGCGGCCTCACCACCCCCTCGGGCTACATCCTCCCCGTGCAGCGCTGGCAGTCCAAGGCCGAGGGCCACCGCTGGCGCTCGGAAAAGTGGAAGCTCCGCCGCGGCTTCCTCTACCTCATCCCCGGCGACAGCCCGGTCGGCTTCCGCCTGCCGCTGCCCAAGCTCCCCTACGTCTCCCCTTCCGCCTACCCCTACACCAACATCGCCGACCCCACCGTCCCGCGCGGCCCGCTGCCCGACTTCCGCAACCGCGCGCCCCGGCCCGGCGGCGAGCCGCCGCACCCGATCCACGAGGGCCGCGCCCAGCCCATGGCGCGCTTCACCGCCGACGACGGCGGCCAGCAGGAGCGCGTCGAGCAGGAGCTCGGCGAAGCCGGCGGCGCCGTCCGCACCGCCATCTCCGTCGAGCCGCGCGACGGCCGGCTCTGCGTCTTCATGCCCCCGGTGGAGAGCGTCGAGGACTACCTCGACCTCATCGCCGCCGCCGAGGCCGCCGCCCGCGAGATGGGCCTGCCCATCCACATCGAGGGCTACGCCCCGCCGCCCGACCCGCGCCTCAACGTCATCCGCGTCGCCCCCGACCCCGGCGTCATCGAGGTGAACATCCACCCCGCCACCTCGTGGGAGGACTGCGTCGCCATCACCTCCACCGTCTACGAGGAGGCCCGCCAGACCCGCCTCGGCGCCGACAAGTTCATGATCGACGGCAAGCACGCCGGCACCGGCGGCGGCAACCACGTGGTCGTCGGCGGCGCCACCACCCTCGACTCGCCCTTCCTCCGCCGCCCCGACCTCCTGCGCAGCCTCATCCTGCACTGGCAGCGCCACCCCTCGATCTCCTACCTCTTCTCCGGCCTCTTCATCGGCCCCACCTCCCAGGCCCCGCGCATCGACGAGGCCCGCCACGACGCGCTCTACGAGCTCGAGATCGCGCTGGCGCAGATCCCGCCGCCCGGCCAGGGCGACGCCCCGCCGCCGTGGCTGGTCGACCGGCTGCTGCGCAACATCCTCACCGACGTCACCGGCAACACCCACCGCGCCGAGATCTGCATCGACAAGCTCTACTCCCCCGACGGCCCCACCGGCCGGCTCGGCCTCGTGGAGTTCCGCGGCTTCGAGATGCCCCCCGACCCGCGCATGTCGCTCGCCCAGCAGCTGATGATCCGCGCGCTGATCGCCCGGCTCTGGCACGCCCCGGTCACCGGCACGCTCACCCGCTGGGGCACCACGCTGCACGACCGCTTCATGCTGCCGCACTTCGTCTGGGAGGACTTCCTCGACGTGCTGCGCGACCTCCGCGACCACGGCTTCGACATGCGCCCCGACTGGTTCGAGGCGCAGGCCGAGTTCCGCTTCCCGTTCTGCGGCGAGGTCGAGGTCGACGGCGTCAACCTCGAGATCCGCCAGGCGCTCGAGCCCTGGCACGTCCTCGGCGAGACCGGCGCCATCGGCGGCACCGTCCGCTACACCGACTAGCTCGGTCGAGCGCCTGCAGGCCAAGCTCACCACCACCGACCCCGACCGCTACGTCATCGCCTGCAACAAGCGCCGCCTGCCGCTGCAGCCCACCGACACCGGCGGCGTCTCGGTCGCGGGCGTGCGCTTCAAGGCCTGGCAGCCCGCCGAGGCGCTGCACCCGGTCATCCCGGTGCATGCCCCGCTCACCTTCGACATCTTCGACACCTGGACCGGCCGCGCCATCGGCGGCTGCACCTACCACGTCGCCCACCCCGGCGGCCGCAGCTACGACACCTTCCCGGTCAACGGCAACGAGGCCGAAGCCCGCCGCCTCGCCCGCTTCGAGCCGCACGGCCACACCGCCGGCGGCTACGTCCCGCCCGCCGAAGTCCCGCCGCGCGAGTTCCCCATGACCCTCGACCTCCGCCGGGCGCCCGGAATCTGACATGGAGGTCCGGAGCATCCACGGCGATGATCCGGCGGCGCGCCTCCTCGCCAACTACCGCCCCCCGCCGGGCGTCGCCGACGAGCTTCTCGACCCGCAGGGCAACATCCGCCCGGTCTGGCGGCAGTTCGTCGACCACATCGCCCGGCTCAGCCCCGCCAACCTCGAGCGCCGCTTCGCCCGCGGCGACCAGTACCTGCGCGACGCCGGGGTCTACTACCGCCAGTACGGCACCACCGGCCCGAGCGAGCGGGCCTGGCCGCTCGCGCACATCCCCGTCCTCGTCGAGGAGGAGGACGCCGCCCGCGTCGCCCGCGGCCTCATCCAGCGCGCCGACCTGCTCGAAGCCGTGGTCGCCGACCTCTACGGCCCGAACCGCCTCGTGGCCGACGGCTACCTCCCCGCCCGCCTGATCGCCGGCAGCCGCGAGTGGCTGCGCCCGCTGGTCGGCGTCGCCCCCCGCCGCGGCCACTACCTCCACTTCGTCGCCTTCGAGATCGGCCGCGGCCCCGACGGCTCCTGGTGGGTGCTCGGCGACCGCACCCAGGCCCCCTCCGGCGCCGGGTTCGCGCTGGAGAACCGCGTCGCCACCTCCCGCGTCTTCTCCGACCTCTACGCCGAGACCCACGTCCACCGCCTCGCCGGCTTCTTCCGCACCTTCCGCGACGCGCTGCAGGGCCTCTCGGACGAGCCCGACGCCCGCGTCGCCATCCTCACCCCCGGCCCGCTCAACGAGACCTACTTCGAGCACGCCTGGATCGCCCGCTACCTCGGCTTCATGCTGCTGGAAGGCGAGGATCTCACGGTCGAGAACGGCCGCGTCATGGTCCGCACCGTCGCGGGCCTGCGCCCGGTCTCGGTGCTCTGGCGCCGCCTCGACGCCGCCTTCGCCGACCCGCTGGAGCTCGACGCCACCTCCCGCCTCGGCACCCCCGGCCTCGTCGGCGCGCTGCGCCAGGGCTCGGTCACCCTCGTCAACGCGCTCGGCTCCGGCATCCTCGAGACCCGGGCGCTTCTCGCCTTCCTGCCGCGCATCTGCCAGGCGCTGACGGGCGCGCCGCTCATCCTGCCCAACATCGCCACCTGGTGGTGCGGGCAGGCCTCCGAGCGCGAGCACGTGCGCGCCCACAAGGACCGGATGATGATCGGCCCGGCGCTCTCCACCCGCCTGCCTTACGAGACCGACGACACCACCATCCTCGGCAGCCAGTTCCGCCCCAAGGCGCGCGCCTCCTTCGACGCCTGGCTGGAAGCCGACGGCGCCGAGCTGGTCGGCCAGGAGACCGTCACCCTCTCCACCACCCCCGCCTGGCAGAACGGCGTCCTCGTCCCCCGCCCCATGAGCCTGCGCGTCTTTCTCGCCCGCACCCCGCGCGGCTGGGAAGTCATGCAGGGCGGCTTCGCCCGCATCGGCAACACGCCGGAGGCCAGCGCCATCGCCATGCAGCGCGGCGGCACCGCGGCCGACGTCTGGGTGATCTCCAAGCGCCCGGTCGAAACCGTGACCATGCTGCCGACCAAGGCCACGCCCTACGCACGCGTGCGCCCGGGCGTCCTGCCCAGCCGCGCCGGCGACAACCTCTACTGGCTCGGCCGCTACGTCGAGCGCGCCGAAGGCGCGCTGCGCCTGATGCGCGCCTACCACATCCGCCTCGCCGAGACCGCCGACCCCGACGCGCCGCTGATCGCCAATTTCGCCGACTACCTCGAGACCCACGGCATCGACCCCGCCGAAGGCGTGCCCACGCGCCTGATCGGCACGCTCGACAGCGCGATCATCTCCGCCGGCAACGTGCGCGACCGCTTCTCCATCGACGGCTGGATGGCGCTGAACGATCTGGCCAAGACCGCCCGCAAGATGGCCGAGCGCGTCGCCCCCGGCGACGACACCGCCCGCGCCATGGGCGTCCTCCTGCGCAAGATCACCGGCTTCTCCGGCCTCGTGCACGAGAACATGTACCGCTTCACCGGCTGGCGCTTCCTCTCCATCGGCCGCTCGCTGGAGCGCGCCATCGCCATGTCCGGCGCGCTCGCCTGGCTCGCCGACCCCGAGGCCCCCGACGGCGCCCTCGACCTCGCGGTCGAGATCGGCGACAGCGTCATGTCGCACCGCCGCCGCTACGCCGTCACCACCACCCGCGAGACGGTGGTGGACCTCCTCGCGCTCGACACCCTGAACCCCCGCTCGGTGCTCTACCACCTGACCGAGATCCAGGAGCACGTGGCCTTCCTCCCCGACGCCACGGTCAACGGCCAGATGTCGCCGCTCTCGCGCGCCGTGCTGCAGACCCACACCGGCCTCGCGGTGGAAAGCCCCGCCACCATCGACAGCGACCGCCTGACCGCGCTCATCCACGAGATCGAGGGGCTGTCCACCCTCATCTCCGACAACTACCTGCGCTGAGCCATGATCTACGACATCGGCCTGACCATCGCCTACGAGTACGACCGCCCCGCCGTGGCCGGGCGGCACATCCTGCGCCTCCTGCCCGCCGACCTCCCCGGGGTGCAGCGCCGGATCACCGGCCTCCTGACCATCCTCCCCGAGCCGGCCGAGCGGCGGCCCCTCATCGACTTCTTCGGCAACTCCGGCGTCGAGGTCGCCTTCCGCGCCGAGCACGACGAGATCCTCTTCCGGGTATCGGCCCGCGTCGAGCGCTGGGCCGAGGCGCCCGAACTCGACATCTCGCCCGACCTCCCCGGCCTCGCCGCCGAGATCACCGACTACCGCGGCCTCGACCCCGACGCCCCGCACCACTTCCTCGGCCCCAGCCCCCGCGTGGCGCCCAGCCCCGAAATGACCGCCTACGCCCGCGAAGCGATCGCGCCCGGCATGACCACGCTCGACGCCGTCCGCGCCCTCGGCCTCGCCCTGCACCGCGACATGAAGTTCGACCCCGACGCCACCACCGTCGACACCCCGCCGGCCGAGGCCTTCGCCCGCCGCCACGGCGTCTGCCAGGACTTCGCCCAGGTGATGATCGCCTGCCTGCGCGGCGCTGGCATCCCCGCCGGCTACGTCTCCGGCTTCCTGCGCACCAACCCGCCCCCCGGCAAGGCGCGCCTCGAAGGGGCGGACGCCATGCACGCCTGGGTGCGCGCCTGGTGCGGCGGGCAGACCGGCTGGGTGGAGTTCGACCCGACCAACGCCATCTCCGCCGGCACCGACCACATCGTGGTCGCCCGCGGCCGGGACTACGGCGACGTCGCCCCGGTCAAGGGCGTGCTCCGCATCGCCGGAGAGCAGACGACCGAGCACGCCGTCGACGTCATTCCCGTCGACGCGTGATCCGCGCTCGCGAAACGTCTTGTCGTGGCTTTGTGAGTTGTAGGCCGAACCGACCTCGCGGCCTCACGCGGACAGCGCCCGCCGCAGGTGCGCCATCGACTTCGTCACCGCCTCGTCGTCACGCGCGAAGCCCTCGCCCCCGGACAGGAGGCCCACCAGCCGCGCCCGCCCCCGCGACACCCGGCTCTTGACCGTGCCGACCCGCGTGCCCAGGACCTCCGCCGCCTCCTCGTAGGAGAGCCCGCTCGCCCCCACCAGCACCAGCGCCTCGCGCTGGTCCGGCGGCAGCACCTGCAGCGCCCCGAGGAACTCGCGCATCTCCATGCGGCTGTCATGCACCGGCGCCTCGGTCAGCCGCGCCGCATGCGTGCCTTCGGCGTCGGAAACCTCGCGCCAGCGGCGGCGGCCCTCGGAATAGTACTGGTTGCGCAGGATCGTCACCAGCCAGGCGTGCAGGTTGGTGCCCTGGCGATACTTGTCCCGGTTGGCGATCGCCTTGGCCAGGGTCTCCTGCACCAGGTCGTCCGCCCGGTCGCGATTCCCGCTCAGCGACCGCGCGAAGCCGCGCAGCATGGGAATCGCCCCCACGAGATCGTCGCGAAAGGAGGAGCTCACGACTCGCCCTCCTTCTCCGGCGTCTCGTCCAGCTTGGCGAGAAGCGCCATCATGTCCGCGGGAATGTCCTCCTGCAGCGCCTCGTCGTAGACGCGGCGCAACTGGTTGGCGATCCAGTCCTGCTTGCGCATGCCCCGGCGACCGCGTCCGTCGCGATCCGGGGGTTCACTGCCTGTCATTACCATTCCACCCGCTATCTGTCCCCGCCCTGCGGGACGAAGACGCAACACGCCTCTCCCCGCCTTTGGCACGAATACACTACACGCTCTGCAATGCGCGATTGTCGACAACCGTTCCATCGCCGATGGAACTTTTACCCCGTTCCGTGCTTTACCACTCTCGAGTCGGCCCGCTGCGGCCGGACAACCGCGTTGCCCAGAGGATTGAGCTTCATGCCCACCAGCCTTTCGCAAGAGATCGGTCCCCACCTCCCTTACCTGCGCCGCTACGCCCGGGCGCTCACCGGTTCGCAAGCCAGCGGTGACGCGCATGTGACCGCCTGCCTCGAGGCGATCGTCGCCGATCCCTCCATCTTCGACGCCGAGAGTGGCGTGAAGGTCGGCCTGTACCGGCTGTTCCACAGCCTCTGGCGCGGCCTCGAGCTGGACCCGGACCCCGACACCGACGTCTCCTCCGGCGAGAGCACCGCCCGCGAGCGCCTTGCCGCCATCCCGCCCGAAAGCCGGCAGGTCCTGCTCCTCACCACGCTCGAAGGCTTCCGTCCGGCCGAGGCCGCCCTCATCGCCGAGCGCAGCGAGCCCGAGATCCATGCCCTGATCGCCGCCGCCCTCTCCGAGATCGACCGTCAGATCGCCACGCGCGTCCTGATCATCGAGGACGAGCCGCTGATCTCGATGGACCTCTCCGAGATCGTGGAGAGCCTGGGGCACGAGGTCACCACCATCGCCCGCACCGCCAGCCAGGCCGTCAGCGCCGCCGGCACCGAAGAGCCCGGCCTCGTCCTCGCCGACATCCAGCTCGCCGACGGCTCGTCCGGCCTCGACGCGGTGCGCGACATCCTCGCGATGTTCGACGTTCCGGTCATCTTCATCACCTCGTTCCCCGAGCGGCTGCTGACCGGCAAGCGGCCGGAACCCACCTTCCTCATCACCAAGCCCTACGATCCCGACGCGGTGAAGGCGGCGATCAGCCAGGCGCTCTTCTTCCGGACGACGGCGTCGCTCGAGGCAGACCGGGGCGCAGCGTAGCGACGCATTGAGGCGGCTGGTCGCGGGCGCTATAGAAGCCCGCGTCCGCTGGCCTCGAAAGATCCAGATGAAACGTCGCCTGATTCTCGCGGCCCTCGCCGTCGCCGCGCTGGCTTCGCCCGCGGCCGCCCACGAATACACGCTCGGTAGTCTGGAGATCGCCCACCCCTTCGCAATCGAGACGTCCCCGACCGCCAAGGCCGGCGCCGGCTATCTCAGCATCACCAATACCGGGGACACCCCCGACCGCCTGATCGCCGTCCGCACCGGCTTCCCCCGCACGCAGGTGCATGGCGTGGAGGTCGACGCCAACGGGGTGGCGAGAATGTACGAGATCGACGCCCTCGACATTCCCGCCGGCGCCACGGTGACATTGGCGCCGTCGGGGTTGCACGTCATGTTCATGGGGCTCGACGCTCCGCTCGTCGCCGGGGCGAGCATCCCCGCCACGCTTGTCTTCGAGGCCGCCGGCGAGCTTGCCGTCGAGTTCAAGGTCGAGCCGCGCGGCGCCGGCGGAGACACGCACGACTCCATGCCGGGCATGGACCACTGAATTCAAAAGGCGCCGGGCGGTGGCCCGCCCGGCGCCTCGAATTCACTGGACCCGTCAGCCCTGGGTCATCCACTCGTCGATCATCTTGTCGGCCTCCTCCTTGGACTTGCCATAGCGCTTCTGGAGGATGCCGCTCAGTTCGGTCTGCTTGCCCTCGACCTTGTCGAGGTCGTCGTCGGTCAGCGAGCCCCACTGCTGCTGCACTTTGCCCTTGAATTGCTTCCAGTTGCCTTCGACCTGATCCCAGTTCATGCCTGAAGTCCTTCCATTGTTACGGTGAGCCGTATGCCGATAAAACGACTTCGAGCCGCTGGGGTTCCCAGCCATCACGCAGGCAAGCCCCGGAACCTTCCCCACCTTCGGTGCGTTAGCGGCTCGGGTCCGAGGTTTCGCGTGCACAATAGATGAGTTACACCCTCGACGAGTCCTTCGGCCCCGGAATGCTGGCGCTGCACGCCGTCTCGGGCGTGGGAATCGCGCTGGCGTACCTGCTCATCGCATCGGCGGTCTGGACCTTCCTGCTCCGCCGCCGCGACCTTGACCGCAGCGCCCGGCGGAACACGGGCCTCTTCCTGGTTTTCATCCTGTCAGCGGCGCTGCTTCCACGTCGCCAACGTGTTCACCCTCTGGTTCCCGATCTACGCCGTCCAGGGCGCGCTAAGGGCGCTCACTGCGGTCGCGGCTCTGGCGACCGCAATCGTCCTGTGGCGGCAAATCCCCAGGCTCCTCGCGCTGCCTTCGCCCCGCGACCTGGCCCGGGCCAACCTCGCGCTCGTCCAGTCCAACGCCTCGCTCGAGACCACGGTCGCGTGGCGCACGCACGAGCTGGAGCTTGTCACGCAGCGCTTCGAGCAGGCGCTGTCGCGCTCCAACATCAGTGTCTATACCCAGGACACCGACCTCCGCTTCACCTGGATCCACAACCCCCGCCTCGGCCTCACCCCGGAGGAGGTGATCGGTCGGCGCAGCGAGGATTTCCTGCCGCCGGGGGCCGTCGACGAGGCGTCGCCGCTGAAGCTGCGCGCCCTTGCCACCGGGCTCACCGCCAGCTCCACCGTGGCGGTCGCCACCAAGGACGAGGGGACGCTCTATCTCGACATGACCGTCAGCCCCACCGTCGATCTGCAGGGCGAAATCGACGGCGTGCTCTGCACCGCCGTCGACGTGACCGAGAAGCGGCTCTTCGAGGTGCGCCTCGCCCTGATGGCAGCACAGCTCGGCGCCGCTTCGCTCCGGTTCGAGCTGGCGCTGGAGAACTCGGGCATCACCGTCTTCGAGCAGACCCCCGACCTGCGCTACACCTACATGTACAATCCTCCGCCCGGCACCGAGCCCGACGACTACCTCCACCGGACGGACGCCGAGATCTTCCCCGAGCGCGAGATGCGAAAGATCGTGGCGCCCAAGAAGCGGGTGATCGAATCCGGCGGGCGCGAGACCGTCGAGCTCGAGGTCGAGGTCGGCGGCACGCTGCGCTTCTTCATCCTGACGCTCGAGGCGCGCACCGACGAGGACGGCGCCGTCGTCGGCATCGTCGGCACGGCGTTCGATCTGACCGACCGTCGGCACGACGAGAAGCGCATGCGGCTGATGATGCGCGAGCTGACGCACCGCTCGAAGAACCTCCTCGCCGTGATCCAGGCCATGGCCCGCAAGACCGCCAGCGTCTCCGGCGACATGGACGGCTTCATCGCCGCCTTCTCGGCGCGGCTGCGCGCCATGGCGGCCGCGCACGACCTCCTCGTTTCGCAGTCCTGGAACGGCGCCGACCTCGGCGACCTCCTCCGCGCCAGCGTCGCGCAGACCATCGCGCCCACGGCCGAGCAGGTGAAGATCGAAGGCCCGCCGCTGATGCTGTCGCCCGACACGGCGCAGAACCTCAGCCTCGCCTTCCACGAGCTCGCCACCAACGCCAGCAAGTACGGTTCGCTGTCGACCGACGCGGGCGAGCTCAGCGTCACCTGGACCAGGGCCGACTCGCGGATTCGCATCGTCTGGCGCGAGATCGGCGGCCCGCCGGTCAGCCCGCCGGAACGCCGCGGCTTCGGCAGGGTGCTGCTCGAGCGCCTCATCGGCGCCACCCTCAACGGATCGGTGACGCTCGATTTCCGCCCCGAAGGCCTCGTCTGCGAGATCGAGTTCCCCGAGAGCCGTCGTGGCCGGCCCCGTCCCGACGAGCCTCGACCTTCGGACCAGCGACGCCGATCCACGTTAACTTTCCATGCGTTAGTGTCATGATTGTGCATGCGCTGTGCATAGTTATACGACTAGCACGCCGAATCCTTGAAATAAACGGAATTTGCGACGCCAAGCTCAGACCTCCGCCAGCGCATCGAGCGCCCGCTCGATCTCGCGCAGGAGACGCGCCCGCACAGCCCGTTCGTCGTGGTTTTCCTCGACCCGGAGGATCAGACCCCGCCAGGTGCGCAACCCGCCGATCTTGTCATCCCGGCTCAGCCAGGGGTCCTCCAGCAGCGTCTCGGGCGAAAGATATCCGGCAAATCGCGTTACATCTGGCACGTCCGCCTCCGGCCTTCCGGCCTTCTCCGCTGTTGCCTTTCAGCGCGATCGATGCGCAGGCTCATGCGCGGTAAATTCGGTCGCGCCAGCGATCGTTCCCGGTCCTGACAAATGTTAATGCGGCGATTCCGCCCGCGTGCGAATGTCGCCGTCCCGACCAGATCCTGGGGCGATCGCCGCAATGGGGCGCCCGGGGGATGGATTTGTGACGGTCGGCCCATCGCCCGCAATCGGTCGGACTCCGGCCACACTTGGAGCTATCGCACTGTGATTGAACGGCCCGTGGCCCTGCAGAATGTATGCGTCCTTCTTCTCGAGGACGACGCCCTGATCTCCCTCGACACCGAGGACATGCTGATGTCGCTCGGCGTCCGGCGCGTGTTCGTCGCCCACACGCTCGAGGAGGCCCAGTCCATCGTCGAGCGCGAGACCGTAGACGCCGCCGTGCTCGACCTCGTCATCGGCCACGAACGCTGCGAGGAGTTCGCGAGCCGCCTCGCCGCCGGGCGGATGCCCATCGTCTTCGCCAGCGGCATGCGCGACCCGGGAAGCCTGCCGGAATCGCTGCGCGAGGTCCCCACCGTCGACAAGCCCTACACCAGCCAGGCCCTGCACGGCGCCCTCGCCAGGGCCCTCGTGCGTCCCGCCTAGGCGGCCGCGGTCCGCGGGAAGCCGCGCACCCGGGATCGATTTTCGGAACCCCGCCCGGCATCCGGCGTTGACCTGTCACACACGCCAGCAGTCCCCGGCGAGGATCGGGCCCGCGCGGCACGCCAGCGGCGTTCCGCGCAAGGAAATCGGCTGCATCAATACCTTAGGAGTTCACTATGCTGAAGACCCTACTTGCCGGCACCGCCATTGCGACCCTCGTGACGCTCGGCGTTCATGCCCAGGAGGCACCGGCCGACACGGAGACGACGCCCCCCGCGGCGATGGAAAATCAGGCGCCGTCGACGACGACGAGCGACGATCCCGCGACCCGATCGTTCCCGAGACCGCGGACGACAGCGGAGCAGCCCCGGCACCCGACGCGATGTCGCCGGACACCATGGCGGAGGAGCCCACGACGGCGCCCGACGCCATGACGCCTGACACCTGGCCGAAGAGCCGGCCTGGCGCCCGACTCCAGTCGCCCGAGACGATGGCCGAGGAGCCCGCGACTGACGCTGCGGTCCCCGACACCATGGCGCAGGATCCCGCAGGCATCGACACGCCGCCGATGCAGGAGGGCTGGACACCGGTCGACCTCGCGACGATCTCCGCCGACACCCTGATCGGCAGCAACATCACCACCTACGATCAGGAAACGGTCGCCTCCGTCGAGGACGTGCTGCTGACGCCCGACGGGACGGTCGAGAACGTGGTAGCGCGCTTCGGCGGCTTCCTCGGTTTCGGCGAGACGACGGTGCTTCTCACCCTCGACGAGATCGCCGTGGTCAGGGATGCGGACGAGAACGTCTTCGTCCTGACCAACCTCACGCCGGAAGGGCTGAAGGATCGCCCCGAGTACACGGCCCCCGAGGGCTGATCGCCCCACCCCGCAAACCCACGGCCGCCGCCTCGCGCGGCGGCCGCGTGCGCCTCGCCCAAGCGCCGCCGTCGCGGACGACACTTTATTCCATTACTTTCAGAAATTTAACGATAGTTTCGTGTAGAAATAGGCGCGGTCCTGTCCGCGACCATGGCTTTCCCCACCCGAGCGCTCCGCAAGGCCCTTGCGGACGTGCGCCGCCTTCGCCTAAGCCCGTCGGGCGGCAACGAAAGATTGTCCTGAGGGGGGAATGCATGCCAGCCGATTTCATCGACATTCGCGACGCGCGCTTCGCGAAGCTCATCCACGGCAACGCGCGGCTCGACCGGATCTGGACCGGCGGGCGCTGGGCCGAGGGTCCGGCCTACTTTCCCGCCGGCCGCTACCTGATCTGGTCCGACATCCCCAACGACCGCCTGATGCGCTGGGACGAGACCGGCGACACCGTCTCGGTCTTCGAGCAGCCCTGCCGCAACCAGAACGGCCACACCGTCGACCGTGAGGGCCGCCTCATCGCCTGCGAGCATCGCGGGCGCCAGGTCAGCCGCATCGAGCCGAACGGCAGCCTCACCATCCTCGCCGACAGCTACGCCGGCAAGCGGCTCAACTCGCCCAACGACGCGGTGGTGAAGTCCGACGGCTCGATCTGGTTCACCGATCCCTCCTACGGCATCGACAGCGACTACGAGGGCGACGCCGCCCCCTCCGAGATCGGCTCCTCCAACGTCTACCGCATCGACCCCGCTTCCGGCGCCGTGACCCTCGTCATCGAGGACATGGTGCAGCCGAACGGCCTCGCCTTCTCGCCTGACGAGAGCATCCTCTACGTCGCCGACACCGGCCGCACCCACGAGCCCGACTGCACGCCGAAAATCCGCGCCTATCCCGTCGCCGCCGACGGGGTGTCCGTCGGCCGCGGAACCGACTTCGTCACCTGCGACGCCGGCCTCTTCGACGGCTTCCGCGTCGACACCCGCGGCCACATCTGGTCCTCCGCCGGCGACGGCGTGCACTGCTTTGCCTCCGACGGCACGCTGATCGGCAAGATCCTCCTGCCCGAGGTGGTGGCGAACGTCTGCTTCGGCGGCCCGAAGCGGAACCGCCTCTTCATCTGCGCCACCACCTCGGTCTTCGCGCTCTACGTCAACGCCCGCGGCTGCGGCATCTGAGGGGATCACCGATGCGGCAGACCTGGCGCTGGTTCGGCCCGAAGGATCTCGGTCTCCACCGACGACATGCTGCAGGCAGGTGTCGAGGGCGTCGTCTCGGCGCTCCACCACGTCCCCACCGGCGACGTCTGGCAGCCCGACGAGATCGCGAAGCGCCAGGCCGAGATCGCCATGCGCACGGACGGCACCCCCTCCGGCATCGCCTGGGAGGTCGTCGAAAGCCTGCCGGTCTCCGAGGAGATCAAGAAGCAGAAGGGCGACTGGCGCGCGCATGTCGAGAACTACCGCGTGAGCCTGCGCCACCTCGCGGACGCCGGCATCGAGGTCGTCTGCTACAACTTCATGCCAGTCCTCGACTGGACCCGCACCGACCTCGCCTACCGGGTCTCGCACGGCGGCACCTGCATGCGCTTCGACTACGCCGACTTCGCCGCCTTCGACATCCACATCCTCGAACGCAGGGGCGCCGCGGAAGACTACCCCGAAGCGACCCGCGAGGAAGCCGCACGCCGCTTCCGCGCCATGAGCGAGGAGCGCAAGAAGGAACTGGCGACCAACGTCGTCTTCGGCCTGCCCGGCTCCGCCCAGGGCATCACCCTCGACGACGTGCGCACCCACCTCGCCGAGTACGGCGCCATCTCGCCCGACCAACTCCGCGCCAACTTCATCGCCTTCCTGGAGGAGGTGATCCCGGTGGCCGAGGAAGTCGGCATCCGCATGTGCTGCCACCCCGACGACCCGCCCTTCGCGCTTCTCGGCCTTCCGCGCGTCGTCTCCACCGAGGCGGACTACAAGGCGCTGCTCGACGCCGTCGACAGCCCGGCCAACGGCGTCACCCTATGCTCCGGCTCGCTCGGCGCCCGCCCCGACAACGACCTGCCAGGCATGATGCAGCGCCTGGGCGACCGGGTGCACTTCCTTCACCTGCGCAACGTGAGACGCGAGTCGGACGCGATCGCCGGCTCCTTCCACGAGGCCGAGCATCTCGGCGGTGGCACCGACATGGTGGCGCTCATCGCCGCAGCGATCGCGGAAGAGCGCCGCCGCGCCGCCGCCGGACGCAGGGATGTCTCGATCCCCTTCCGCCCCGACCACGGGCAGGACATCCTCGACGACCTGAAGCGAAGGGCGCAGCCTGGCTACCCCGCCATCGGCCGCCTGAAGGGTCTCGCCGAGCTTCGCGGCATCATGACCGCGCTGGAGCATCCCGCGCACGGGCTTCCCGCCTGACAACCATGCACCCTAATCACCCGTAGGCCACCGCCCACCGCCGCAGCAGCGCCTGCTCCTGCGCCCGCGCCCGCGCCGCCCACGCCGCCGCCCCCGGCGGCTTCGCCCGCTCGTCCGGCCGGATGTTCGCCCGCCGCTCCGGGTCGGCCGCGAAGATCGCGAACGCCAGACGCCGCCGCCCGGTCATGTAGCCGGCAAGCGCGCTGATGAAGTCCATGGTCCCGGTCTTCGCCACGACCTCGACCCCGTTGGCCTCCACCGGCTCCCGCCGGGCGTCGAGGATCGGACGCGGCCGCAGCAGCCCGGGCAGCCCGCCGTCCCCCGCTTGCAACAGCACCGAGACCTGCTCGGCCGCGGTCAATCGCGTGACGTCGCTCAACCCGGAGTGGTTGGCGAAGACCGCGCGCCCGAGCCCGAAGCGCGCCCTCGCCCAGTCCGACATCGCCGCCCCGGAATCCGCGAGGCTCTCCGGAGCCGCTCCCCGCGCCTGCCCGGCGCGGAGCCCGACCGCCTCGGCGGTGAGGTTGGTGGAATAGCGCAGCATGTCGCGCACCATCTGCTCGAGCGCGTCGCTCTCCCGGAGAGCCAGCACCGTGCCGGGCGCCTCGGTCACCACTTCGGCTTCCGGCAGCGCCAGTCCAGCCGCCCCGGCGAGCCCCCGGAAGACCTCGCCCGCATGAACGCCGGGCGCCCGCACCGGCAGCCACTCGCTGCCGTGCCCGCCGAGCCCGGACCGCGGCAGGCTCCAGAATCTCCCGCCCGTCTTCGAAGCGGTGCTGCGGCAGCCCGCCCGCGGTCAGCTCGGCCTCGACGCCATCCACCGGCACCTCGAACCGTTGCCCCGGTGCGCTGAACGCCAGCGATGGCCCCTGCGCCCCTGGCCCCCAGGCGAGAAACACCCGGTTGAAGTTCAGGTTCATCCCCGAAATCGTCGGGTTGTAGGCAGCCTCCTCCGGCTGCCCGCCGGTGATTTCGGCTATGGCCGGCAGCGAGCCGGTCGCCACCAGCAGCCGCCCCTCGACCGTGGTCGCCCCACGGCTTCGAAGCGCCCCCACCAAGTCGCCGAGCGCGTCGGTGTCGAGCACCGGATCGCCGCCGCCGGCCAGCACGAGATCGCCGCGAAGCACCCCGTCCGTGATCGTTCCGGCCGTGCGGATCTCGGTGCGGAAGCGATGCCCGGGCCCCAGCGCATCCAGCGCATAAAGCGCGGTCATGACCTTCGCCACCGAAGCCGGCGGCAGCGCGGTCTCCTCGCGGTGCGCCTCGATGAACGCGCCGCTGCCGAGGTCGGCCAGCGCAAAGCCGCTGACCCCGCCAAGGCCGGACGCCGCCAGGATCGCCTCCAGCGGCTCCGCCACGGCCGCGCGCAGCACCGCCGGCGCCACGAGCCAGGCCGCGGCTCCCGCCAGGATCGCCCGCCGCCCGACCGCCACGGGCGCCCGGCTCATCGACGCCACACCCCCAGCGCACGGAGTTCGCTCGACGAGAGATCGAGCATCCGCCCGCTCACCAGCGTCCAGGCCGGCGGCGCGCAGAACGGCAACGCCCGCGCCTCCGCCTGCGGCAACCGCCAGCGCGCGAAGCGCCGCGCCGCCGGCGACAGTCCGGCGCGCAACTGGTCCCCCGGCCGCGCCAGCACGCCCACCGGCACCGCGGCCATGATTTCCGCCCAGCGCTCCCAGCGGTGGAAACCGGCCAGGTTGTCCGCCCCCATCAGCCAGACGAACCTCACCCCCGGCCAGCGCAGCCTCAGCGCCGCCAGCGTCGCCGCGGTGTAGCGCGTGCCGAGCCGCGCCTCGATGTCGGTCACCTCAACCCGCGGATGCACCATGATCGCCCGCGCCGCCTGCAACCGCCGCGTGAGATCCGCCGGCGCATCCGGCTTCAGCGGGTTGCCCGGGCTGACCAGCCACCACACCCGGTCCAGCCCGAAGGCCTTCAACGCCCATTTCGAGATATGCACGTGCCCGGCATGCGGCGGATCGAACGAGCCGCCGAGCAGCCCGATACGCTGGCCCGCGCTGGCATAGGGTCCCGGTGGCAGCAAAGTGGCGCACTCCGCTCGCGGCAGTCCCAGCGGATACCGACGCAGCCCGCGCCCGCTGTCAATTCCCTGCCGGGAAACCGGGACCGGCGGCGTCATCGGCCAGTTTCCGCCACCGGAGACCCGCGTGTGGCAAATTTGGAACAGCGCGGGTAACGCGGTGTAAGGAAATCGTTGCCGGAACAGTCGTTTCCTGACTATACTTTGCTCAACAAGAACGAGCAGACAACTGCAGGAGCAGGCATGCCGGGGAAGTGGGGTTATATTGGCGGTGGCGCAGTGTTGCTGGTCGCCGGAATAGTCGCGGCGCGATCAGACCTTCCGGCACGCTTGCGCGGGGACGCCCAACCGGTGGCGGCGACCGCCCCGGCTCAGTCCTCTGCGGTAACAACTGCCCCCACCGCTACGCCCGCACCGGACGACGCGGCGCTCGATCGTCTGAACGCCGAACTCGCAGCGCGCGAGGCCGAGAACGCCGAGCTGCGCACCACCCTCGCCGTGCGCGACACCGTCCTCGCCTCGCTCCAGGCCGACCTCGCCCAGCGTGACACCACCATCGGCGAACTCGAGGCGCGCATCGCCGCCAGCGACGCCGAGATCGCCACGCTCCGCGAGGAGCTCGCCACCCTGCGCCAGGCCCGCAGCTTCGAGGCCAAGGCCGCCCTCTTCGAGCCCGGCCCGGAGGACCCGAGCGCCGCCCGCGTCGAGGCCGTCCGCGCCGAGGCGCCCCACCTCGAGGCGGTCTTCGAGGCCACCAAGCGGCCCGCCGTTCCCTTCCTCCCCGACACCACCCGCACCGTCGAGGTTCACTTCGAGTTCGCCAGCGCCCAGCTCACCCCCGGCGGCCTCGCCAACGCCGCCGCCGCCGCGGTGACCCTGGCCGAGATGCCGCTCGCCGCCGTGCGGGTGATCGGCCACACCGACACCGTGGGGAGCCCCGCCGCCAACCGCCGCCTGGCGGTCAAGCGCGCCCGCTCCGTCGCCGAAGCGCTGGTCGCCGCCGGCCTCCCCTCCGACCTGCTCGAGGTCGACGACACCGGCGAGGCCGAGCGGCCCGTCGCCACCGACAAGGGCGTGCCCGAGCCGCTGAACCGCACCGTCGCCATCATCCCGGTGCCGATCCCGACCAGCTGACAACGGGCGACCGGCCGCGGTTGCGGCCCGCCCCCGCCCCGGCTAGAACCCGGGCCGCGACTCCCGCCGCAGCCCGAGGATACCCCATGGCCACCCCGCAGTACGTCTTCCACATGGACGGCCTCACCAAGGCCTACCCCGGCGGCAAGAAGGTCTTCGAGAACATCCGCCTCTCGCTTCCTGCCCGGGGTGAAGATCGGCGTCGTCGGCGTCAACGGCTCGGGCAAGTCCTCGCTCCTGCGCATCATGGCCGGCCAGGACAAGGACTTCCAGGGCGAGGCCTGGGCCGCCAAGGGCGTCGCCGTCGGCTACCTCCCCCAGGAGCCCGAGCTCGACCCCGCCCTCGACGTCCGCGGCAACGTCATGGAGGGCGTCGCCGCCAAGAGCGCCCTCCTCGCCCGCTACAACGAAGTCGCGATGAAGGTCGCCGAGGACTACACCGACGAGCTCATGGAGGAGATGACCACCCTCCAGGACCAGATCGACGCCCAGAACCTCTGGGACCTCGACAGCCAGGTCGACGTCGCCATGGAAGCCCTGCGCTGCCCGCCCGACGACGCCTCCGTCGACACCCTCTCCGGCGGCGAGAAGCGCCGCGTCGCCCTCTGCAAGCTCCTGCTCGAGGCCCCCGACATCCTCCTCCTCGACGAGCCCACCAACCACCTCGACGCCGAGACCATCGCCTGGCTGCAGAAGCACCTGATCGCCTACAAGGGCACCATCCTCATCGTCACCCACGACCGCTACTTCCTCGACGACATCACCTCGTGGATCCTCGAGCTCGACCGCGGCCGCGGCATCCCCTGGGAGGGCAACTACTCCTCCTGGCTCGAGCAGAAGGCCAAGCGCCTGCTCCAGGAGGCCCGCGAGGACAAGGCCCGCCAGCAGACCCTCACCCGCGAGCTCGAATGGATCCGCCAGGGCGCCAAGGCCCGCCAGGCCAAGCAGAAGGCCCGCATCAACGCCTACAACGAGCTCAGCCAGAAATCCGAGCGCGAGAAGATCACCACCGCCCAGATCGTCATCCCCAACGGCCCCCGCCTCGGCCAGAACGTCATCGCCGTCGAGAACCTCGAAAAGCACTACGGCGACCGCGAGCTGATCGACGACCTCACCTTCTCGCTCCCCCCCGGCGGCATCGTCGGCGTCATCGGCCCGAACGGCGCCGGCAAGACCACGCTCTTCCGCATGCTGACCGGCCAGGAGGCGCCCGACTCCGGCACCGTCACCTTCGGCGAGTCGCGTCAAGCTCTCCTACGTCGACCAGTCCCGCGACGCGCTCGAACCCGCAGAAGACCGTCTGGGAGGAAATCTCCGACGGCCTCGACGTGATCAAGCTCGGCGACGCCGAGATGAACTCCCGCGCCTACTGCGGCGCCTTCAACTTCAAGGGCGGCGACCAGCAGAAGAAGGTCGGCCTCCTCTCCGGCGGCGAGCGCAACCGCGTCCACCTCGCCAAGCTCCTGCGCACCGGCGGCAACGTCCTCCTCCTCGACGAGCCCACCAACGACCTCGACGTCGAGACCCTGCGCGCGCTCGAAGACGCCCTCACCGACTTCGCCGGCTGCGCCGTGGTGATCTCCCACGACCGCTTCTTCCTCGACCGCATCTGCACCCACATGCTCGCCTTCGAGGGCGACGCCCACGTCGAGTGGTTCGAGGGCAACTTCGAGGACTACGAGGCCGACAAGATCCGCCGGCTCGGGCCGGACGCGGTGGAGCCGAAGCGGATCAAGTACAAGAAGTTTGCGCAGGTGACCACTTGGCCGCTTCAACCGACCATCCAAGTTTTCCGCAGCCGCTGAACGGTGATGTCAAAATTTGGCGTTACATGGATCTGGCGAAGTTTGTATCACTGCTGAGTAATAAGGCACTATTCTTTGCCAGAGCGGATTGCTTGGGGGATCCGTTCGAAGGGACGATGACACCTCGAATGCTTGAAGCGTTAACTGAGCAAAGTGTGGAACTCGAGAAAAGCAGGAGAAAAGAGCACAGCGGCATAGCTCCGATGATAGACCAATTTAGACTCGCGTATAGACGAAATCGTCGGAGCATGTTTGTCAATTGTTGGCACATGAACCATCACGAGTTTGCTGCGATGTGGCGCCTGTACTCTCTGGCCGGCCAAGGAGTCGCAGTTGTTACCACATATGATAAGCTCAGAAGCGCTCTTCCATCAAATGTATACCTCGGAAAAGTGAACTATATAGACTTTTCGTCCGATGCTTTTGACCCCGGCGAGCCAGCACCATCGCTTCATGTTGTAGGCCATGTTGGCGAGCGTGACGGCCGCGCTCGCCCGGGCGATGCCGATGGTGCGGATCACCAGCCCCATCGGCCCCTTCTGGTGCGCGAAGGGGTGCTCGACATGGGCGCGCACGGCGGACTTGGCGGCGTTCGCCCTGGCGGTGCGCCTCGGCATCGGCCGGCCCGGCGGCTTGCGGCGATGGATGCGGCTGACGCTTGCCGAGGCCCGCCAGATACCGCTCGTTCTCCGCCGAGCGATAGGCGCTGTCGGCCCAGACGTCGGAGGCGGTGTTGTTCGGGATCGATCAGCCCTTCGCGCAGCCGCGCGCCGTCATGCGCCGCCGCGTCGGTGACCTTCGCCCGCCGGATGATCCCGTGCCGGCGGTCGATCGAGATATGCGACTTGTAGCCGAAGGCCGGGATGGCGATGTCGAACTGCGGCTTGCCGTCGGCGGCGGGTTTCGCCTTGCGAGAACTTCACCGTCCAGCGCGCATCCGTGTCCTTCTGGCGCGCCTTGGCCGGCTTGTCGGGCCAGATCGCCGCTGGCCTTCTCGCCCGCCTTGATCCGCGCCTTCTCGGCTTCGGTGTTGCGCTGGCGGGGCGCCGCCACCAGCGTCGCGTCGACGATCTGGCCGGCCATCGGCAGATACCCCGCCTCCGTGATCGCCCGGTCGAGCCGGTCGAACAGCGCATCCAGCGCCCCGGCCGCGATCAGCGCCTCGCGGAAGTCCCACAGCGTGTTGGCGTCCGGCACCGCGTCGCCGGGGCCGAGCCCGCAGAAGCGCATCCAGCTCAGCCGATCGGCGACCAGATATTCCGTCTGCGCCAGCGAGAGCCCATGCATCGCCTGCAGCACCAGCATGCGGAACTTCAGGACCGGGTCGAAGGAGGGCCGGCCGCCCTTCGCGCGGTCGCGCGCGCCCAAGGGCCGCGGCGAGTCGGCCCGGAAGATCTCGAAGTCCACCGTCTATTTAACCCTATCGTACACAAGCGAATAAGCTATTCCCACGAAAGGGAAATCCGTGCGGTTCTTACCACTTTTGTCTCCCCGGACAAGCCCGAAGATGGAGTAAAGGGAGTACAGATTTCAATTCCGCTGGATGCAACTATCGAGGCCGTGTATCTACATCCTGAATCCAAGGATTGGTTTCGCGAAGTTATCCAAAGTTGTATCGGTGCGTTCGCCGCTCCGGTGACACTGATGAAATCCGACTTGAGCATTGATCCTGTGGACTGATAAACACGGCGCCCTCGCGTGCCGAACGGCGGTTCCTCGCCATCTGACTCCGGTCGTCCGGTCTTCATCGCCTTTGCAATCCACGGCGCGCGTGTCCCCCGATCAACGCCCGCCACATCCAAGAGAACGAGGCTCCGATGAAAGCCGCGCTCGGTTCCGAAGACGATCCCCGCCGTCACCGGCGCCCCCGCCGGATAGGCGACCTCCTGCCCGAGCACCATCTTCGACCTCTAGAGCGACACCTCGAGGGCGACGCGCCACGTCGGGTGGTGGCGCCCAACTCAAGCCGATACCCTTCCAGGGTCCTAAAAGTGGCAAGCCACTTTCCAGCCACTTTCCAGCCGGATTCCAGCCCCGGAAAGCGAAGCCTTTTCAGCGGCTTGCCCCCCATTCGCCAGGCCCGGCGATTTTCGCGCCATTTCACCCGAAACCGCGGGCCGTCGGTCAGGGATGAAGGCCGTTGGTATCAGACCCCGATCCCCGGCGAGCGCTCGTGCTCGCAGTCACGGCCACCCATGCCCGGGCCGAAGTCGCCGGGCGGCAGGACGTCCGGCGGCAGCGGAACGATCCGCGCCGGCGGCCCGTCCTCGGGCGCCCCCGGGTCGCCCGTACCCGCGTCCGGCGCCGCTTCCCCGGCCGGCGGCGCCGCCGGCCCCGCCTGGCCGAAGCTCGCGGCCGGCGCCACGCAGAGCGCCATGATAGCAGCCGCCACCGCCGTCCTCTCAAGCACCCCCATCATCGCCTCCCCGCCGATCCCGATCGCGGCAGCCTACCACGTCCCGATCCGCAACGAACCCGTCGCGAGCGCACGGCAAGCGCTCGCCACACACCGCGCCGGCGTGCTACGTCCGCCTTGCGCATCCATGCCCAGGAGCCTCCACCGAATGCCCCTTCTCTCGATGGAGAACCCCGTCTTCGCCGCCTACGCCGTCGCGGCGGCGCTGATGATCCTGAAGCTGATGGCGCAGGGCTGGGTCACGGTCGCGCTGATGATCCGCCGCGACGCCGGCCTCCTCAACCCCGAGGACCTCCGCCAGACGCCGGCGAACCGCAACCCCCGCCCCGACCAGCTCGACCCCCAGCCCGACGTCGAGCGCTCGCGCCGGATGCAGCGCAACGACCTCGAGAGCATCCCCGCCTTCCTCGCCGCCGGCCTCCTCTTCGTCACCGCCGCCCCGCCCACCTGGGTGGCCGTCCTCCTCTTCGCCCTCTTCGTGCTCGCCCGCCTCGCCCACACCTGGGCCTACGCCACCGCGCAGAACCACGAGGTCCGCGCCACCTTCTTCTCGGTCGGCTCCATCGTGGTGATCCTGATGGCGCTCTGGGTGCTCCTCGCCGCCCTGTTCTAGGACGCCCCGACCGCGCCGCGGCCCGGCGGCTCACTCCGCCTGCATCACCGTGTTCTCCACCCCCTCGGCGCCCATGAACACCGCCAGCAGCCGCACGTTCCCCGTCCCGCTGTTGCGCCCGTTGTGCAGCGAGCGGAACGCCTCCACGAACGCGTCGTCCTTGTGGTAGACGCGGGCCCCGTCCGGCCCGTAGTCGACCGTCAGCTCGCCATCGAGGATCCAGGCGAACTCCGGCGCGTCGTGCACGTGCCACCCGGTCTCCTGCCCCGGCACCATGGTGACGAGCGCCGCCGTCACCACCGGCTTGCCTCCCGGGTACGCAATTTCCTGCCCGAGCACCGTCTCCGACCCGCTGAAAAGCACGTCGAGCGGCGGATAGCTCGTCCGCCCCAGCGCAACCCCGCCCCCGAGCCCGACCGCCCCGGCCAGACCGGCGACGAGCAGCAACCGTCGTTCAAACCTCAGTCGCATGGGTGGCGCTCCGATCTTCGAGGGGTGGCGGAGGGCAATGTAGCGCGGACAGGGCAGTCTGCTAGTCGCTCAAGTTGCAGGCCACACGCCCCGGTGGTGCGGGTTTCCCTTGCTATTTCGCCGCCGAAGCCCTATGCAGCCTCGGCTACGTTACCTCGATCGACTTCTGTCTCCTTCACTGGCTTCAGTCATACGATTCAGCTCTGACCGCAGCCGGGCTGCCGCACTCCGCGGGCAGCGACTAGACAGGAGATCTCACGATGGCCAACGGCACCGTGAAATGGTTCAATGCTACCAAGGGCTTCGGCTTCATTCAGCCGGAGAAGGGCTCGAAGGACGTCTTCGTGCACATCTCTGCGCTCGAGCGCGCCGGCCTCACCCATCTCGATGACGGCCAGAAGGTCACCTTCGACATCGAATCCGGCCGCGATGGCCGCGAGTCGGCGGCGAACCTCGCCCTCGTCAACTAAGAGACCTGCGTCGGGCGGCGCCCAGCATCGCCCGACGCGCCTCCGCTGCGTCAGCAGCGGGCAGACCTCTCGGCCGGGCTTACGCGCCGACGAATTCCATAAACCCAACAGCGCGCGACGCACGCCAGCATCAGGCCGCCCGCGGCGTGCGCCCTAGAGCGACGCCCAGTCGCTGAACCGCCATCCACCCGCCGGTGCCGGCGGGGGGAAGGCTTCTGCGGCTGCGGGACTTCCTTGTCCTTGCTCCGAACCATTTTACTCATCCAATCTGCCTCGTCCGCGTCCTCGCGCGGTTCGGAGGACACTATACTCCTGCCGCAAAGTTGTTTCAGGAACGTTTCGACACTGTTCTCGATATCGCCGCCACCTGTTGCATTCCCGCCATCCTCACGCCGCCGCGACCACCGCCCGCCGCACCCAGTCCTCGATCCCCGCCGCCGGCTGCGCCCCGGCCTGCCGGGCCCGCTCCCGCCCGCCCTGGAACGCCACCAAGAGCGGTATCCCGCGGATCCCGTAGCGCGCCCCGAGTTCCGGGTGCGCCTCCGTGTCGATCTTGGCGAAGCGCACCCGCGGCGCCATCGCCCGCGCCGCCTTCTCCAGTTCCGGCGCCATCATCCGGCAAGGCCCGCACCAGGGCGCCCAGAAGTCCACCACCAGCGGCACCTCGTCCGTCCGCGCCGCCTTCTCCAGCACATCCGGCGCCAGCACCCGCACCCGCCCGTCCATGAGCTTCGCTCCACAAATGCCACACTTCGGCCCCGCGGAGAACCGCTCCGCCGGAACACGGTTAACCTGCCCGCACTCGAGGCACACCAGCTTGGCCATACCCGCCTCCTCTCCTCCGCCAGCAGATGTGGCTTCCGCGCGGCGAAATGAAGGGGCGGAACCCAACCCCGCGCCCCGGCGTTCACCGCCAGCAGCAACAGGAGCACACCGCTATGAAGGGCATTCTCGCGTGGATGATCGGCATTCCGATCCCGATCATCATCATCCTCTACCTGATGGACGTCTTCTGACCCGGCTACCGGATCAGCAGCGCCGTCAGGTAAAGCCCGACCCCGAAGACCGTGTGGCTCACGAGGTTGAGCGCCCGCACCTTCGCCGGGTTCGGAGCCCGCGAGGCGGCCCAGCCCAGCCCCAGGCCCGGCTGCAGCAGGAACCAGCCGAACGCCAGCGTCGCGATGCCGAAGATCCACGCCGGCAGCAACCGCGGCGCCGCCAGCCACCCGGCCCCGGCGATCAGCGCGAAGACCACGCCATAGACCGCCCCCACGACATAATGCCCGACCCAGCCGAGCGCGAGCTCGTGCGCCCACGGCGCGGCCTTGCCGATGTCGTCGTGGAAGACCTTGCCCTCGCGCAGATGCCAGAACCAGCGCCCGACCAGCGCCCAGTTCGGCCGGTTCTGCCCGGCGAAACGCCACAGGACGATCGCCCAGAGATCGAGGAGGATCGTGGCGCCGACCCCCAGTACCACGCCGACCAAGACCAGACCCAGCATCGACGCCCCCCGCGACCTGCCCCATGACATATCCGAAAGACCGCCGCGTTCCAATGCCACCGACCGGGTCGCCGACGGCCCCCTTGCGCCCCCCGCGCCGCCGGTGCATGCCTGCCGGAGCAGCGAGGAGGACGCCCGCCTTGGACGATACCGGCATCGACCGCGAGACCATGGGCCGCCTCGCCGGCACCCTTGCCTTCCTTCGCGGTGCGGATGACCCCACCGTCGCCGCCCTGAGGCTCGCCGCCGCCAGCGGCAAGGACGCCGACATCCGCAAGGCCCGCGCGCTCTTTCTGAAACTCAAGCCGGCCGAGCGTCGATCCGCGCTCGCCGGCCTCGCCGACTGACCCTCAGCCCCGACGCCGCCGCGCGCCCACGGCGGCGAGCCCCGCCATCCCGGCGAGCAGCAGCAGAACCGGCGCCGGCAGCGGGATCGGCGCGATCTCGCCACGGACCAGGTCCGCGATCGCGGCATGAATCTCCGTGCTCGGGTGCACCGGATCCCAGAAGGCGCGCTCACCTGGATCGTCGCAGGGCGGCGCCGCCACGGTCGGGATGAAGCACGGATTGCTCACGTCGCTCACCCCGTAGGCGCCCGGGTTGTCGATCAGCTTGTTCATCTCCGCATGGATGTCGATCGTCGAGATGCGGGTGTCGCCGCCGAAATTATCCAGCAGCCCGTCCAGCGTGGCGTTGAACGCGGCGACCCCGATCGCGGCCAGATGCGCCTGCGCGGGCGTCCCGAGCGTGGCGAAGAACGGGGGTCTTTCCACCGGCACCATGTTGAAGACGACGAACTCGTCGATCCCGGTCTCGCTCAGCGTCTCGATTCCGCCGGCGACGGCGCTGGCCGCCGCCGCCATCGCCCCCGGCACCGGGCAGGAGCCGCCTCCATGGCGTAGAAAAGGTCATTCGACGCGATCCAGAGGTGGCGACCGGCCGGTGGCCGAGCAGTCCCGAGGTGCCCGACCCCTTGAAGGCCTCGATCTGGGCGTGGAGGTCGGGAGCCTGCAGATCACCGAACCGGGTGTCGACGTTGGTCACCGCCTCCCGTAGGCATAGGCGTAGTTCTTGCTGTGAGCCCCTTGGCCGCAAAATCGGCGGCGATGTGGTCCGCCCAGACCGGGCCGTTCGAGGTGCGTCCCTCGAAGTAGGGCGGCTGCGGCTGCCCGGACCGACCGCTGGTCAGCGCATAGAGATTGCCGTTGTCGGACAGGCTGTCGCCGAAAATGACCGCGCTGGAATAATGTGTGGTGGCGGCCTGCGCCGAGACCGCGGACAGGAGCGCGAGCACGGCGGCAGTCAGGGCAACTTTCGGCACGGTTCTGTCCCCCTCGCGAATTATCCTTTCGCGAGTACAGCACGTTTTTCCCGACTTCACAACGACGTCAGGCGTCCCCCTGGCGCTGTCGCCGCTTCTCGGCGCGGGCGGCGCGCTCGTTGCGGTCGAGCCGGCCTTCCATCCAGATTCCGCAGGCGAACCCGACCAGGAAGCCACCGAGATGCGCCTCCCAGGCCAGCATGCCCTGCAGCCCGATCAGGGTGACGACGTTGATCAGCACCAGCACCCCTACCCGGCGCAGCACCGGGCCGGTGGAGATCCCCGCCTGACGGTAGCGCCGCCAGTCCCAGGCGATCCAGAGCCCGAGGAAGGCGAAGACCGCCCCGGATGCCCCCACCATCGGGTAGGAGCCGTCCGCGATCATGCCGAAGACCGCCCCGCCACCGATGGCGCCGAGGCAGAAAACCGGCAGGATCACCCGCGGGCCGTAGTGATCCGCCGTGAAGCGGCCGAGCGCCAGCAGGATGGTCATGTTCATCACCATGTGCAGCAACCCGCCGTGCAGGAAGGCATGGCTCAGGAACATGGTGACGGGCTGGGCGGCGTAGAGCGGCGTGTCGCCACGCAGCAGGCTCGCCCAGAAGGCGCCCACCACGATGACGCGGCTCCGCAGCGACGGGTCGAACAGGATGCCCCTGTCGGCGAGGCTCAGCGCAACCTCGATGAGCGCGATCACCGCGACCAGCACCAGGAGCGCCGGCGGCATCGGGGCGTGGCCGCGGCGGGGCGGCGGCAGCGCCATCAGGCGGTCGCCGCCAGCAGGCTGGCGTTGCCGCCCGCGGCGGTGGTGTCGATGCAGAGGTGACGCTCCAGCGCGTAGCGCTCGGCGTCGATGATGCTCGTGACCAGCGGCACGATCGGCCCGTTCCGGCGGCTGAGAGCCATCCGCAAGGCGCGCAGCCAGTCGTCCGGCCCGGCGGCTGCGACGAGCGCCAGATCGGGGAGGTCCTCGAGGCTCTCGGGCGCCACCTGCCCGGCGATGGCGACCACCGGCAAGCCCTCGAGCGCGGCCAGCGCCCAGGGCGCGCCCGCAGCCACGGCGACCACGGCGTTGCCGGCGGCCAGCGCCTGCACCGCCTGCGCCAGCACCACCTCGGCGCCGGCGCCGAGACAAAGCACCCGCCCGCGCGGATGCAGGCTCAGCCGGTTGCTCTCGCCGGTCGGCCCCGGCAGGTCGAGCGGCGCCTGTGGCAGAGCCTCGGCGGCGGCCAGCGCCGCGCCGACCTGCCCGCCGGCCGACCCCAGCGCCTTGCGGAGCGCCGCCAGCCGGTCGCCGCGCACCGCCCAGTCGCCGGCGTCGACCGCCGCCAGCGCCGAAGCCAGGGCCGCGGACGCGATCACCGGCCCCTCCGGCGCAGAGAGCATCGGCTCCGCCGGCCCGCGCTGCAGCCGGCGCAGGTAGAACGGCCCGCCCGCCTTCGGCCCGGTGCCGCTCAGCCCCTCGCCACCGAAGGGCTGCGAGCCCACGATGGCGCCGATCTGGTTGCGGTTCACATAGGCGTTGCCCGCCTGCAGCCGGGCCGTCACCCGTTCCACCCGGTCGTCGATCCGGCTGTGCAGCCCGAAGGTCAGCCCGAAGCCGCGGGCGTTGATCGCGTCCACCACCGCGTCGAGTTCCGCGGCGCGGAAGCCCGCCACGTGCAGCACCGGCCCGAAGACCTCGCGCGCCACCGCGCCGATGCCGTCGACCGCGATCACCGTCGGCGCCACGAACCGTCCGCGGCCGGGCGTCGCGAGCGTCTTCGAGCACCGCCCCACGCGCGCTCTCGTCGGCGATATAGGCCTTGATCCCGTCCTCCGCCTCGGCGTCGATCACCGGTCCCACGTCCGTCGACGCATCCCAGGGGTCGCCCAGCTTCAGCGACTCCATCGCCCCGCCCAGCATCTCCAGCACCCGCTGCCGCGCCTCGTCCTGCACGTAGAGGATGCGCAGCGCCGAGCAGCGCTGCCCCGCCGACTGGAACGCCGAGGCCAGCACATCGCGCACCACCTGCTCGGTCAGCGCCGTCGAATCGACGATCATCGCGTTCAGCCCGCCGGTCTCGGCGACCAGCACCGCGTCCGGCGCGGCGTTCTCAGCCAGCGCCCGGTTGATGATCCGCGCCACCTCGGTCGAGCCGGTGAAGACCACCCCGGCGATCCCCGGCGCCGCCGTCAGCGGCCCGCCCACCGCCGGCCCGTCCCCCGGCAGCAGCTGCAGCGCGGCCTCGGGCACCCCCGCCTCATGCATCAGCGCCGTGGCGCGCGCCGCGATCAGCGGCGTCTGCTCCGCCGGCTTCGCGATCACCGCATTCCCCGCCCCGAGGCAGGCCGCCACCTGCCCGCTGAAGATCGCCAGCGGGAAGTTCCAGGGGCGAGATGCACACCATCACCCCGCGCGCCGCCCCGTCGCCGCCTCCGCCTGGTCGGCATAGTAGCGCAGGAAATCCACCGCCTCCCGCACCTCGGCGATGGCGTCCGGCAGCGTCTTGCCCGCCTCGCGCGTGGCCAGCGCCGTCAGCTCCGCCGCATTCTCCTCGTAGAGATCCGCCGCCCGCCGCAGCGCCGCCGGCCCGCTCCTCGGCCGCCCAGCCCGGCACCTCCGCCCGCGCCAGCGCCGCCGCCACGTCCGCCGCCGTCGCCTCGCGCACCGTGCCGACCACATCGGCAGGATCGGCCGGGTTCACCACCTCGCGCGGCGCGCCGCCCTCGCCCGTGCTCGGCCGCGCCTCCCAGCGATGCGTCCGCCACCGCTCCCGCGCCTCCGCCAGCGCCGCGATCGACGCCGGCTCGTTCACGTTCCACCCGCGCGAATTCACCCGCGGCGCGAACAGCGCCTCCGGCCGCCGGATCCGCGGATTGGGAACCTCCTCCAGCGCCTCCACCGCCGCCAGCGGATCGGCCGCGATCACCTCCGGCGCCAGCCGCTTGTCGACGATCTGGTTCACGAACGACGAATTCGCCCCGTTCTCCAGCAGCCGCCGCACCAGATACGCCAGCAGGTCGCGATGCGCCCCCACCGGCGCATAGATCCGGCAGCGCGTCCCCTCGCGCTCGTGCACGATGTCGTGCAGCGCCTCGCCCATGCCGTGCAGCCGCTGGAACTCGAACCCCTCCCGGTCCCCCGCCAGCGCCAGCACCGCCGCCACCGTATGCGCGTTGTGCGTGGCGAACTGCGGATAGATCCGCTCCCGCGCCTCCAGCAGCTTGCGCGCATTGGCGAGATAGCTCGCATCGGTCGAAGGCTTGCGCGTGAACACCGGAAAGTCCGGCAGCCCCCGCTCCTGCGCCAGCTTGACCTCGGCGTCCCAGTAGGCGCCCTTCACCAGCCGCACCATGATCCGCCGGTCGAGGCTCGCCGCCAGCCCGTCCAGCCAGTCGATCACCGCCCCGCAGCGCCGCCCGTAGGCCTGCACCACCACCCCGAACCCGTCCCACCCGGCCAGCTCCGGATCCCGCAGCAGCGCCTCGATCACGTCGAGCGAAAGATCGAGCCGTTCCGCCTCTTCCGCGTCGATGTTGAAGCCGATCCTCGCCCGCGCCGCCGCCCGCGCCAGCTCGCGCGCGCGCGGCACCAGCACGTCCATCACCCCCGCCCGGTGCGTCCACTCGTACCGCGGATAGAGCGCCGACAGCTTGACCGAGATCCCCGGGCTCGCCGCCACCTCCCCCTTCGCCCGCGCCCCGATCGCCGCGATCGCCTTGCGCATAGGCCGCCGCATAGCGCAGCGCATCCGGCTCCGTCCGCGCCGCCTCGCCCAGCATGTCGTAGGAGTAGGTGTACCCCTTCCCCTCCAGCGTCCGCGCCCGGTCCATCGCCTTGCCGATGGTCTCGCCCAGCACGAACTGCGCCCCCATCAGCTTCATCGCCCGGCCGACCGCCCGCCGCACCACCGGCTCCCCCAGCCGCCGGATCATGCCCCTGAGCGCCGCCGCCGGCCGCCCGGGATCGTCGTCGAGCACCCGCCCGGTAATCAGCAGCCCCCAGGTCGCCGCATTCACCAGGCTCGACGTCGACCGCCCCAGATGCGCGCCCCAGTTCGACGGCTCGATCTTGTCGGCGATCAGCTCGTCGATGGTATCCGCGTCCGGCACCCGCAGCAGCGCCTCCGCGAGGCACATCAGCCCCACGCCCTCGTCGGTGGAGAGCCCGTACTCGGCGAGGAACGCCTCCATCACCGTCGGCGAAGACCGCTCCCGCACCCGCTCCACCAGCTCCGCCGCCCGCGCCACGATGGCCTGCCGCGCCGCGTCGTCCAGGCCCGCGCGCGCCACCAGCGCCCGCACCAGCGCCGCCTCGTCGGCATAGGTCAGCGCGCGGATCGCCGCGCGCGGGTCGCCCGGGGAGAGGTCTCGTCCAGCATCGGGGCGTTATACCAGCTTGCCCGCCGCCGTCCGCAAGAATCCTCCGCAACACGCCACGACCTTGCCTTCCCGAACGGCGCGCTAGTTGCCCGTCCCGGACGGAGAACCCATGCTCAATGTCACGCAGGTCTCGAAATCCTACCCCACCGCCCAAGGCCCCCTGGCGGTGCTCGACGCCGTCTCCCTGACGCTCGCCCCCGGCCGGAGCCTCGCCCTCACCGGCGAATCGGGCAGCGGCAAGATCGACGCTCCTCCACCTCGTCGCCGGCCTCGACGCCGTGGACTGCAGGCCGCATCGAGATCGCCGGCGCCGATGTCACCGCCCTGCCCGACACCGCCCGCGCCGCGCTCCGCCGCAGCGCCATCGGCCTCGTCTTCCAGCAGTTCAACCTCATCCCCAGCCTCGACGTCGCCGCCAACCTCGCCTTCCAGGCCCGCCTCGCCCACCGCCTCGACCCCGCCTGGCAGGCCGAGCTCACCGACCGCCTCGGCCTCGCCCCCCTCCTCTCCCGCTACCCCGAACAGCTCTCCGGCGGCCAGCAGCAGCGCGTCGCCATCGGCCGCGCCCTTGCGGCCCGCCCCGGCCTCATCCTCGCCGACGAGCCCACCGGCAACCTCGACGAGGCCACCGGCGACGCCGTCATCGCCCTCTTCCTCGACCTCGTCGCCGCCGCCGGCGCCAGCCTCCTCCTCGTCACCCACAGCCCGCGCCTCGCCGCGCTGCACCGACGCCCGCGCCACCCTCCACGCCGGAACGCTGGCATGAGACCCGTCCTCGCGGCCCTCCTCGGGCACTGGCGCCGCCACCCCGTCGAGCTCGCCACGCTCCTCGTCGGCCTCGCCACCGCCACCGCGCTCTGGAGCGGCGTCCAGGCCCTGAACGCCGAGGCGCGCGCCAGCTACGCCCGCGCCGCCGAACTCCTCGGCAGCGACCGGACCGCGCAGATCGCTCCCCATCGACGGCCCCTTCATCGCGCTCGCCGACTACGTCGCCCTCCGCCGCGACGGCTGGAAGGTCTCGCCCGTCCTCGAAGGCGACCTCCGCCGCGGCGACGAAAGCCTCCGCCTCATCGGCATCGACATCCTGACCCTTCCCGCCGACACCCTCGCCGCCGACGCCGGCGAAGCGCGCCGGCTTCCTCCTGCCGCCCTACCGCGCCCTCGCCGCCCCCGACACCGCGCGACGCCTCGACACCGCGACCGACCTCCCGCCGCGCCTGGCCAGCGACGCCATGCCCCCCGACACGCTGGTCCTCGACATCGCCGAGGCCGCCCGCCTCCTCGACACCCCGGACCGCCTCTCCCGCCTCATCCTCTCCCCCGACGACGCCGCCCGCCCGCTGCCGCCGGACCTCGCCCACCGGCTCGCGATCCGGCCGCCCGAGCCCCGCTCCGACCTCGACCGCCTCACCGACAGCTTCCACCTCAACCTCACCGCCTTCGGCCTTCTCTCCTTCATCGTCGGCCTCTTCATCGTCTATGCCGCCATCGGCCTCGCCTTCGAGCAGCGCCGCCCCACCTTCCGCACCCTGCGCGCCTGCGGCGTCTCCGCCCGCGGCCTCGCCGCCGCCCTCCTCACCGAGCTTCTCGCCCTCTCGGTGATCGCCGGCCTCGCCGGCATCGCCGCCGGCTACGCCATCGCCGCCGCCCTCCTCCCCGACGTCGCCGCCAGCCTGCGCGGCCTCTACGGCGCCCGCGTCCCCGGCAGCCTCAGCCTCGCGCCCGCCTGGTGGGCCGCCGGCCTCGGCATCAGCCTCGCCGGCGCCCTCGCCGCCGCCGCCGCCAGCCTCTGGCGCGCCTTCACGCTCCCTCTCCTCGCCCCCGCCCAGCCGCAGGCCTGGCTCGCCGCCCAGCGCCGCACCGTCCGCCTGCAGCTCGTCCTGGCCGCCGCCGTCGCGCTCGGCGCCCTCGCCGCCCTCCTCCTCGGCCACACCCTCGCCGCCGGCTTCGCCGTCATGGCCGGGCTCCTCCTCGCCGCCGCCCTCGCCCTGCCCGCCCTCCTCGCCGCCGTCCTCGCCCTCGGCGCGCGCCTCGCCCGCCGCCCCATCGCGCAGTGGGCCTGGGCCGACGCCCGGCAGGAGCTCGGCGGCCTCTCCCTCGCCCTCATGGCCCTCCTCCTCGCGCTGGCGGTCAACGTCGGCGTCGGCACCATGGTCGACAGCTTCCGCCGCACCTTCACCGGCTACCTCGACCAGCGCCTCGCCGCCGAGCTCTACGTCTCCGGCCAGGACGAGGCCCAGGCCGCCGCCATCACCCGATGGCTGGAAGCCCGCCCCGAAGTCACCGCCGTCCTGCCCATCTGGAACGCCGCCGCCCGCGCCGGCGACTGGCCGCTCGAGCTCTACGGCTTCCGCGACCACCCCACCTACCGCGACAACTGGCCGCTCCTCGCCGCCCTCCCCGACGCCTGGGACAGCGCCGCCCGCGGCACGGCCGTCCTCGTCTCCGAACAGATGTCCCGCCGCCTCGACCTCGCCCCCGGCGACACGCTCACGCTGCCCACCCCCGACGGCCCCTGGCCGCTGACCGTCGCGGCGATCTACTCCGACTACGGCAACGCCGAGTCCCAGGCGATGGTCGCCGCCGACGCCCTCGCCGCCCGCTGGCCCGAACTCGACCGCCGCCGCGTGGCCGTCCGCGCCGACCCCGCCGCCGTCCCCCGCCTCCTCGCCGACCTCCGCGCCGCCTTCCCCCTGCCCGAGGGCGCGGCCGTCGACCAGCGCGGCCTCAAGGACCTCTCGCTCCGCGTCTTCGAGAAGACCTTCGCCGTCACCGTCGCGCTGAACGCGCTCACCCTCGCCGTCGCCGGCATCGCGCTCCTCACCTCGCTGCTCACCCTCGCCGACGCCCGCCTCGCCCGCCTCGCCCCGGTCTGGGCCATCGGCGTCACCCGCCGCCGCCTCGCGCTCCTCGAGCTCGCCAAGGCCCTCGGCCTCGCCGCCCTGACCGCGCTCGCCGCCCTCCCCCTCGGCCTCGCCCTCGCCTGGGTCCTCACCGCCGTCGTCAACGTCCGCGCCTTCGGCTGGCGCCTCCCCGTCCTCCTCTTCCCCGGCCAATGGGCGACCCTCTTCGCCCTTGCCCTCCTCACCGCCGCCCTCGCCGCCGCTCTGGCCCGCCCTCCGCCTCCGCCGCACCTCGCCGCTCGCGCCTCCTGCAAGGCTTCAGCAATGAACGCTAAGGTCCCATCGCGCCCCGCGATTCTCTGTCTCCTAGTGGGTCGCGAGCTTCCTGCTCCTCGCCGCCTTCCTCCTTCTCCTCCCCGCCACCGCTTTCGCCCAAGGCTACGCCGGCCTCGACCGCGACGCCGACGGCTTCGCCCAGGTCAGCGCCCCGGCCGAAATCGCCTTCCCGCGCGACCACGCCCCGCATCCCTTCTTCCGCATCGAATGGTGGTACGTCACCGCCAACCTCACCGGCCCCGACGGCACCCCCTACGGCGCGCAGTGGACCCTCTTCCGCCAGGCCACCACGCCGGAGGGCGAGCGCCCCGGCTGGCAGAGCCCGCAGATCTGGATGGCCCACGCCGCCGCCACCTCCGCCACCTCGCACCACGTCACCGAGACCTTCGCCCGCGGCGGCATCGGCCAGGCCGGCGTCACCCTCGACCCCTTCCGCGCCTGGATCGACGACTGGTCGATGACCGGCGCCGACGACAGCCTCGCCTCCCTCGACCTGAAGGCAGACGGCGAGGGCTTCGCCTACGACCTCACCCTCTCCACCGACACGCCCCCCGTCCTCCAGGGCGACCGCGGCTTCAGCGTCAAGTCCGACCGCGGCCAGGCCTCCTACTACTACAGCCAGCCCTTCTACGCGGCCCGCGGCACCCTCACCCTCGACGGCCAGCCCATCCCCGTCACCGGCACCGCCTGGCTCGACCGCGAATGGTCGTCCCAGCCCCTCGCCGAAGGCCAGCAGGGCTGGGACTGGTTCGCCCTCACCCTCGACGACGGCGCCCGCGTCATGCTCTACCGCATGCGCCAGGACGAGGGCGCCTACCTCGCCGGCACCTGGATCGACCCCGACGGCACCCCGCACCCCCTCCGCCCCGACCAGATCACCGCCACCCCCGGCGCCACCGCCGAGGTCGCCGGCCGCACCCTCCCGGTCGAATGGCGCCTCGCCATCCCCGACTTCGGCCTCGCGGTGGACACCACCGCCCTCAATGCGCAAAGCTGGAACGACACCGCCTTCGCCTACTGGGAAGGCCCGATCCGCGTCACCGGCTCGCACACCGGCCGCGGATACCTGGAGATGACGGGATACTGACCATGCAGACCGAGATCGACGCCAGCCTCAACGTCCTGGACGAGCCGCTGAAGCCCTGCTCCTTCGACCCGATGACCGGCTTCTTCCGCGACGGCTGCTGCAACACCGGCCCCTCGGACCGCGGCCGCCACACCGTCTGCGTCCGCGTCACCGAGGAATTCCTCGCCTTCTCCCGCCGGCACGGCAACGACCTCTCCACCCCGCGCCCCGAGTTCGGCTTCGCCGGCCTCAACCCCGGCGACCGCTGGTGCCTCTGCGCCGAGCGCTGGCGCGAAGCCTGGGAAGCCGGCGCCGCCCCCAAGGTCATCCTCGCCAGCACCCACCGCGCCACCCTGCGCATCATCCCGCTCGAGGTCCTGCAGGAACACGCCATGCCCGGCCGCGCCGCGCTCCACTGAACCGCACGTCACTGACTTGTGCAGCTTCCCGCCTCACTCGTCATCCCGCCCGTGCGGGCTCAGGGCACTCCGCGTCCAGGTGTCGTTGCGCTTCAGGAAGTCGTGCAGCGTCTTGCCCGCCTCGGCCCGGAAATGCGCCTCCGTCACCGCGAACCCGTCGATCCGGTCCAGCCGGAACGTGCGGAAATCGTTGCGCAATTCGCACCACCCCGCCAGCACCCACACCGGCCCGAAATACGCCAGCGACAGCGGCCGCACCGTCCGCTCGCTCCCCCGCGCCAGCACGTCCACATAGGCGAACCGCACCTTCACCTGGCTCCGCACCGCCCGCCGCAGATCCGCCAGGTCGAACCCGATCGGCTCCATGAAATGCAGCGGCGGCGCCAGCAACGCCGTGCTCGCCATGTACCCGCGCAACCGGTCGGGGATCACCGCCTCGATCTTGGCGATGGCATCCGCCGCCGCCTCCGACAACTCCCGGTCCGCCCAGGACTCGACGATCCGCGCGCCCAGCACCAGCGCCTCGATCTCGCTCTCCTTGAACATCAGCGGCGGCAGGTCGAACCCCGCCTTGAGCACGTAGCCCACCCCCGCCTCGCCCTCGATCGGCACCCCGCTCGCCATGAGATCCCGGATGTCGCGATAGATCGTCCGCTCGCTCACCTCCAGCGCCTCGGCGATGTCCTTCGCCCGCACCGTCGGCTTGCGGCGCATGACCTGGATGATCTCGAACAGGCGGTCGGCGCGGCGCATCTCGTTGTCCTCCGGAAGGCGGCCACCCTAACCGTACCCTCCTGACAGCACGCTGTCAGGAGGGGTGGCGCGCTCCTGACACAAGGCTGTCAGGGGCCTTCTGTCATGGTGCCTCCATGACGCGGACGCCCCGTCCGCCGGCCCAGACAGGAGAGCCCTCATGCCCCGCCTCACCATCCGCCTCGCCGCCCTCCCCCGCGCCCTCTGGAGCGACTATCGCCGCCGCGCCGCCGAGCGCGCCGCCGTCGCCCTGCTCTCCGGCATGAGCGACCAGATCCTCAGGGACATCGGCCTCCACCGCGGCGGCATCCGCGACGCCGTGCGCCACGGAGTCGACCGCTGGTCGACTCGCTCTGGTGCCGGCTTGTCCTGGCGTAGAATCTCAGCGTCCGCCGGATTGGCGATGGGGCCTCTCAGCGCACCCAGGCGGCCGGGCGCTTCTCCAGGAAGGCCGTGACGCCCTCCTGAGCCTCCGGCGTCTCCCACGTGTCCGCCAGCCGCGCGATCGTCGCCTCGATCACTTCGGCGTCGATCCGCGGCCCGAGCGACCGCGCCAGCGCCTTCGCCGCGGCCACCGCCGCCGGCGCCGCCGCGAAGTACGGCGCAATCTCGGCCTCCAGCGCCGCGTCCAGCGCCTCCGGCGCCACGGCGCGCGTCACCAGCCCCAGCATCACCGCCTCGGCGGCATCGAAGACCCGCCCCGAGATGAACACGCCCCGCGCCTTCCCCTCGCCGATCCGCGCCAGCACGTAAGGCGAGATCGTCGCCGGGATCAGCCCCAGCCGGGTCTCGGTCAGCCCGAAGCGGGCGGTATCCGCCGCGACGACGCTGTCGCAGACCGCCATCAGCCCGACGCCACCGCCATAGGCCGCCCCGGCCACCCGCCCGATCAGCGGCTTCGACAGCGTGTTCAGCGCCTGCAGCATCCCCGCCAGCCGCTGCGCCTCCGCCATCCGCCCCTTGCGATCGGCGGCGAACTGCGCCCGCATCCATTCGAGATCGCCCCCGGCGCAAAAGCTCTTCCCCGCGCCGGTCAGCACCACGACGCGGACGCCGTCGTCCGCCTCGATCCTCTCCGCCGCGGCGCGTGAGCTCGTCGCACATGGCGCCGGACAGCACGTTGTGCTTTTCGGGCCGGTTCAGCGTCAGCCGCGCGACACCGCGGGCATCCGTATCGAGGGTGATGGTGGTCCAGGTCACCGGGCCGGTCCTCCGGCCCGAGGCGATCTCAGGCGCGCCGCTCCACGTAGCGGCTCAGCACGGCGCGCACCCTCGGGTCGCCGGCCAGCCGCTCCGGATCCCAGAGCTTCAGCGCCTCCTTCGAGGTCAGCCGTTCGCCGATGGCCTCCTGCAGAACCTCCGCCAGGCATGGTCCCCGCATCGGGTCCATGCCACGCGCGATCAGCCGCTCGTTGATCCGCGCGTCGGTCGCGAGCACGACAATTGTGCGATCCGGCATGCAGCATCCTCCCACGGTGCTCTTGTCGTTGCATCACGATAGCTCAACTTCTGGTGCAGGGATAGGATCAGTTTGCCGCACGCCGCCGCGGCCCTCCGCTGGGTGGATTATCGCCGACCAGATCGCCTCCCGCAGCCCGGAGTTTTCGGGCGAAGGCGGCCGCCTCCGCCAGCCGTCCAAGGTCGAGGCCGGTGGAGAAACCACGTTCCCCCAGCCGCGCAACCACCCGTTCGGTCGCGACATTTCCTTTCGCGCCCGGCGCGAAGGGGCACCCGCCGAGCCCGCCGCAGGACGCGTCGAACACCCGCAGACCGAGATCCAGCGCCACGTCGATGTTGTCGAGAGCCCGTCCGCGCGTGTCGTGGAAATGCCCCGCCAGCCGCTCCGCCGCAACCGTTTCCAGCACCGCGGCCAGCATGCGCGCCACCGAATCAGGTGTCCCGTGCCCGATGGTGTCGCCGAGGCTGACCTCGCGGCAACCGAGGCCGAAAAGATGGTCTGTCACCCGTGCGACGCTTTGCGGTGCAATTGCGCCCTCGAAGGGGCAATCCGTCACACAGGAGACATATCCGCGCAACGGCATCCCGTCGCGCTGCCGCCGCCTCGGCCACCGGCGCGAATCGCGCCAGGCTCTCGGCGATCGAGCAGTTGATGTTGCGCTGGCTGAACGTCTCCGAGGCCGAGGCGAAGATCGCCACCTCGCCCGCCCGCGCCGCCCGCGCCGCCGCATAGCCCTTGAGGTTGGGCACCAGCGCGCCATAGGTCACCCCCGGCGCGCGCGCGATCCCGGCCAGCACCGCCGCCCCGTCCGCCATCTGCGGCACCCACTTCGGGCTGACGAAACTCGCCACCTCGACATGCGTGAAGCCGCATCCGCTCAGCAGGTCCACGAGCGCGATCTTCCGCGGCGTGGGGATCGGCCGCGTCTCGTTCTGCAGCCCGTCGCGCGGGCTCATCTCGTATATCGTTACGCGATCATTCATCAACCGGCTCCAGCCGCAGGATGCACCGTCCCGTCGGTGACCTGCGCCCCCTCCGCCACCATGACTTCCGCGATCACCCCGTCACGCGGCGCCAGCAGCGCATGCTCCATCTTCATCGCCTCGAGCACCACCAGCCGCTCGCCCCGCGCCACCGCCTGCCCCGCCGCCGCGTCCAGGTGCTTCACCAGCCCCGGCATCGGCGCCCGCAGGTCGTCGCCGTGCGCCGCCGCCTCGCCCGCCACCGCCAGCGGATCCGGCACCCCCACGACCAGCGCCTCCGCCCCCGCGAAGACCGTGACGCTCGACCCCGCCACCGCGATCCCGAACCGCAACGCCGCACCCTCGATCGCCACCGCCAGCTCGCCGTCCGCCCAGCCGATCACCGCCACGTCGCGCCCGTCCACGCGGAACCGCCCCGGCCCCAGCGCCTCCACCCGAACCGCCCGCGCCTCGCCGCCCGCCTCCAGCCGCACCGTCCGCGCCAGCGGCGCCCAGAGCGTGAACCCGGCCAGCGGGCCCTCCGCCGCCAGCCACCCCCCCGCCGCCAGCGCCGCCACCGCCAGCGCCGCGCCCGAAACCTCCCGCGGCCGGGTCAGCGCATCGAGGTCCCGCTCGATCAGCCCGGTATCCACCCGCCCGGCCGCAAACTCCCCCTGCCGCACCAGCCGCGCCAGGAACCCCAGGTTCGTCGTGCACCCCGCCACCCGCGTCCCGTCCAGCGCCCGCGCCAGCTTGCCCAGCGCGATCTCCCGCGTCGCCCCGTGCGCGATCACCTTCGCGATCATCGGGTCATACCAGGGCGAGATCGCATCCCCCGCCCGCACCCCCGCATCCACCCGCACCCCGTCCGGAAACGCCAGGTGCGTCAGCGTCCCGATCGCCGGCAGGAACCCCTTCGCCGGATCCTCCGCATAGAGCCGCGCCTCCACCGCATGCCCGGAGAGCGCCAGCTCCTCCTGCCGCCGCGGCAACCCCTCCCCCGCCGCCACCCGAAGCTGCCACTCCACCAGGTCCACCCCGGTCACCGCCTCGGTCACCGGATGCTCCACCTGCAGCCGCGTGTTCATCTCCATGAACCAGAACCCGTCCGCCCGCAGCCCCCGCGACCCGTCGGCGATGAACTCCACCGTCCCCGCGCCCGCGTAGCCGATGGCCTTCGCCGCCGCCACCGCCGCCGCCCCCATCGCCGCGCGCACCTCCGCCGGCATCCCCGGCGCCGGCGCCTCCTCGATCACCTTCTGGTGCCGCCGCTGCAGCGAGCAGTCGCGCTCGAAGAGATGCACCGCCTCACGCCCGTCCCCGAACACCTGGATCTCCACGTGCCGCGGCGCGGTCACGTACTTCTCCACCAGCACCGCGTCATTGCCGAACGCCGCCCGCGCCTCGCCCCGCGCCGCCGCCAGCGCCCGCGCGAAGTCCGCCCGCCCGGTCGACCCGCCGCATCCCCTTGCCGCCGCCGCCCGCCACCGCCTTGATCAGCACCGGGAACCCGATCGCCCCGGCCTCCGCCGCCAGCCGCCCGTCGTCCTGGTCCGCCCCGTGATACCCCGGCACCACCGGCACGCCCGGCCGCCTCCATCAGCGCCTTCGCCGCATCCTTCAGCCCCATCGCCCGGATGGCCGCAGCCGAAGGCCCGATGAACACCAGCCCCGCCGCCTCCACCGCCTCCACGAACTCCGGGTTCTCCGACAGGAACCCGTACCCCGGATGCACCGCCTCCGCCCCGCTCGCCAGCGCCGCCTCGACGATCCGCTCGCCCCGCAGATAGCTCTCCGCCGCCGCCGCCGGCCCGATCCGCACCGCCGCATCCGCCATCGCCACGTGCTTGGCACCCGCGTCGGCGTCGGAATAGACCGCCACCGTCCCGACCCCCAGCCGCCGGCAGGTCTCCATCACCCGGCACGCGATCTCGCCCCTGTTGGCGATCAGCACCCGCCGGAACATCACGCGGCCCTCTTCCTGCGACGGCAGCCGGAAGCACGGCCTGCGCCTGCCTGGGCTGGCGCACCCGCGCCCGACGGCGCCGCGCGCGGAACGTCCGCGGGCAGGACCAAGCCGTGTCGCGTGCGGAACGGTCGGGTGCGCCTGCCGGGGGGCAGGCAGGCGCAGGCCGTGCGATCGCACGGCCAGGATATGCGCGACCACTGCTCCCCCGACGGCGATCAGGGGCACCAGCCCCCGCGCAGCTTCCCGAGATACCGCCGCCCGTACCCGCCCCCGACCATGCCTTCCGCCACCCGCTGCCCGCTCAGCCGCATGTCCACCAGCTCCCGCCCGTAGCGGTCGCGCCCCAGGAACGCCACCTCGGTCGAGGTCGCGTGCCAGGCCCAGGTCGCCAGCGCCTGCTTCGCCCGCGCCGCCGCCTCCGCTTCCGCCGCGCACCCCGGCGAGAACAGCTCCGGCGTGTCGTAGCCCACGATCCGCGCCCGCATCATCCCCTTGCCGACACAGCCGAGGTTCACCGTATCCCCGTCCACCACCCCGGCGATCCGGCAGTCCCGCGTCATCGGCCGCGCCGCCGAGCGCCAGTCGTCCACCACCGGCGCCAGCACCGCATAGCCGCCCGAGAGACACCGCGAACGCCAGGAACCAGAACACCGCCGCCCGCGCCTCGGCCCCGAGCAGCCCCCGCCAGCGCCACCACCACGGCCAGCGCACCCGCCGCGGCGGTCGCCGAAAAGGCACGATTTTCCGACCGGCGCGCCGCATCCGGCGATCCTGCCCGCGCCTTCCCCAACGATCCCCTAACGCTCACATCCGGAACACGCCGAAGCGCGTCTCCCCGATCGGCGCGTTCAGCGCCGCCGACAGCGACAGCGCCAGCACCGCCCGCGACTTGCGCGGATCGATCACCCCGTCGTCCCAGAGCCGCGCCGTGGCATAGAGCGGATGCGACTGCTTCGCGAACATCGCCAGCGTCGGCGCCTTGAACGCCGCCTCCTCCTCCGCCTCCACGTCCCGCCCTTCCGCTCGATCCCCTCCCGCTTCACCGTCGCCAGCACGCCCGCCGCCTGCTCGCCCCCCATCACCGAGATCCGCGAGTTCGGCCAGGTCCACAGGAACCGCGGCCCATACGCCCGCCCCGCCATCCCATAGTTCCCCGCCCCGAACGACCCGCCCACCAGCAGCGTCACCTTCGGCACCGCCGTCGTCGCCACCGCCGTCACCAGCTTCGCCCCGTGCCGCGCGATCCCCTCCGCCTCGTAGCGCCGCCCCACCATGAACCCGGTGATGTTCTGCAGGAACACCAGCGGGATCCGCCGCTGGCTGCACAGCTCGATGAAATGCGCCCCCTTCACCGCGCTCTCCGAGAACAGCACGCCGTTCGACGCCACGATCCCCACCGGCACGCCCATCACGTGCGCGAACCCGCAGACCAGCGTCGCCCCGAACCGCGCCTTGAACTCGTCGAAGCGCGACCCGTCCACCAGCCGCGCGATCACCTCGCGGATGTCGTACGGCGTGCGCAGGTCCGCCGGCACCACCCCGAGGATCTCCTCCGGGTCATACGCCGGCTCCTCCACCGCCTGCAGCGCCGGCCCGGCCGGCTTCACCCGGTTCAGCCCCGCCACCGCCTGCCGCGCCAGCGCCAGCGCATGCGCGTCGTCCTCGGCCAGATAGTCCGCCACCCCCGACAGCCGGGTATGCACGTCCCCGCCGCCCAGATCCTCCGCCGTCACCTCCTCCCCGGTCGCCGCCTTCACCAGCGGCGGCCCGGCGAGAAAGATCGTCCCCTGCTCCTTCACGATGATCGCCACGTCCGACATCGCCGGCACATAGGCCCCGCCCGCGGTGCAGGACCCCATCACCACCGCGATCTGCGCGATCCCCTGCGCCGACATCTGCGCCTGGTTGTAGAAGATCCGCCCGAAATGCTCCCGGTCCGGGAACACCTCGTCCTGGTTCGGCAGGTTCGCCCCGCCCGAATCCACCAGGTACACGCACGGCAGCGCGTTCTCCTGCGCGATCTCCTGCGCCCGCAGGTGCTTCTTCACCGTCATCGGATAGTAGGTGCCGCCCTTCACCGTGGCGTCGTTGGCGAGCACCATCACCTCCTGCCCGGCCACCCGCCCGATGCCCGGCGATCATCCCCGCCCCGGGCGCGTCGCCGTGGTACATCCCGTGCGCCGCCAGCGCGCCCACCTCCAGGAACGGGCTCCCCGCGTCGATGAGGCCCCCCACCCGGTCCCGCGGCAACAGCTTCCCCCGCGCCACGTGCCGCGCCGCCGCCTGCGCCCCGCCGCCCGCCGCCGCGCCCACGGCCGCCGCCTCGATCTCCGCCAGGGCCGCCAGGTGCGCCTCCCGGTTGGCGCGGAAAGCCTCCGACCCCGGCGCCACGCTGCTTCCCAGCACCGCCATCTCAGCCCCTCGTCTCGCCAAGCTCGTCGCGGATGTCGCGGATCTCGCGGTCGAGGAAGAAGCTGATCACCGACCGGATCAGCACCAGCATCCCGAGGAACAGCAGGTCCGAAAGCTGCAGGCTCAACGCGGTGTGAATGATGTCCGAGACGATCAGAAGCTCCAGCGCCGACAGGATGTACCGCCCCAGCTCCATCCGGTGCCGGTCGATCCCCTGCAACCGCGCCACGGCATCGCGCCGCACCTCGGCCCCGAGAAACCCCACCGTGAACCGCACCGCCCCGATCAGCATGATGCCGATCGCCACGATGTCGATCGCAGCACTCGCCCATCCCAGCGCCTCGGCCAGCCACGCCAGCTCCCCGTGCAGCGGCCCGGGCGTCTCGGCAAGGCGGTCGAGCGTCTCCGACACCTCCATTACGGCCCCGATCTCATCCGCAGCCGATCCTCCAGCGCCAGCGCCTGCCGCCCGGTCAGCAGCATCATGCACTGGTTCGCCGCCGGCCCTGCCCCGGTTCCCCCGCCCCACGTGCTCGCCTCATAGGCGCACGCCGCGTCGCGGTACCCGGTCCAGGCCCGCTGCATCTCCCTCAGCGCCGCCACCGGGGAAGCCGCCGCCGACCCCAGTTCCTTCAGCGCCTCCTCGGCCCCCGTCTCCATCTCCAGGAGAGCGCCATAGGCGCCGTCGAGATGCGCCGCCCAGTACTGCCGCTCCTGGTCGAGGCAGTAGCTCATCCCCACCGTGGAGTATCCGTCCGGCGTATCGATGCAGGCATCGGCCGACTTGCCGATGCATGCCTCGCGCGCCGCCAGTCCCCCACCCGCCGCCGTCTCCGCAGCCAGGCAGCTCTCCGTCGCCTCGGGCGAAAACGGAATGTCCTGCGCCCCCGCCGGCCCGGCCAGCAAGCAAGGACACGCCATACGGATTCCATACGCTTTCCATACGCCACCCATACGCCGATTTTCCCGCTTCACTCCGTCGCCTTCATCAGTTCCCGCCCGATCAGCATCCGCCGAATTTCCGACGTCCCCGCCCCGATCTCCATCAATTTCGCATCCCGCATGATCCGGGCGACCGGGCTGTCGTTCAGGAACCCCGCGCCCCCCATGGCCTGCACCGCCTGCACCGCCTGCTCCATCGCCTTCTCGCTGGAATAGAGCACGCACGCCGCCGCATCCGCCCGCGTCACCGCCCCCCGGTCGCACGCCGCCGCCACCGCATACGAATAGGCCCGCGCCGTGTTCATCGCGGTGTAGAGGTCGGCGATCTTCCCCTGCATCAGCTGGAAATTGCCAATCTTCTCACCGAATTGCCGCCGCTCGTGCATGTACGGCATCAGATGGTCCAGGCAGGCATGCATCAGCCCGATCCCGATCCCCGACAGCACCACCCGCTCGTAGTCGAGGCCCGACATCAGCACCCGGACCCCCTTGCCCTCCTCGCCGAGCACGTTCTCGAACGGCACCTCCACGTCCTGAAAGATCAGCTCCGCCGTATTCGACCCCCGCATCCCCAGCTTGTCGAAATGCGGGCTCGTCGAGAACCCCGCCATCGTCTTCTCGACAATGAACGCCGTGATCCCCTTCGCCCCGGCCGCCGGATCCGTCTTGCCATAGACCACCAGCGTATCCGCATCCGGCCCGTTGGTGATCCAGTACTTCGTCCCGTTCAACACATAGCGGTCGTTACGTTTCTCCGCCCGCAGCCGCATCGCCACCACATCCGACCCCGCCCCCGCCTCCGACATGGCGAGCGCCCCCACATGCTCGCCCGAGACCAGCTTCGGCAGGTACCGCGCCTTCTGCGCATCGCGTCCCGTTCAGCCTGATCTGATTGACGCAGAGGTTCGAATGCGCCCCATAGCTCAACGAAACGCTCGCGCTCGCCCGCGCGATCTCCTCCACCGCCACCACATGCGCGAGATACCCCATCCCCGCGCCGCCATACTCGTCCGGCACGGTGATCCCGAGCAGCCCCAGCTCCCCCATCTCCCGCCACAATTCCGCCGGAAACACGTTCGCCCGGTCGATCTCCGCCGCGACCGGCGCCACCCGCTCCTGCGCCCAGCCGCGCACCAGATCGCGCAGCGCCTCGATATCCTCGCCGAGGGCGAAGTCGAGCGTGGCCATGAACATCGGCGATTCCTCCCCCGCCTTTGCCGCAGCAGACGCCGCGCCGCGCGCGGAAAGCAAGCGCGCCTGCGAATGCCCTTTGAATCAACGCGCTTGCCGTGGTTTCGCGCGCGAAACCGCTGGACCCCCTCCAACCACCGGCTATAAGCCCCTCGTCGCCGCCCCGGAGGAGCGCCATGCGCCAGGCCGAAGTCACCCGCAAGACCGCCGAGACCGCAGCTCTCGGTCACGCTCGACCTCGACGGCACCGGCCGGCACGACAACGCCACCGGCGTCGGCTTCTTCGACCACATGCTCGACCAGCTCGCCCGCCACGCGCTGATCGACCTCGACCACCCGCGCCACCGGCGACCTCCACATCGACGACCACCACACCGTCGAGGACGTCGGCATCGCCCTCGGCCGCGCCCTCGCCCAGGCCCTCGGCGACAAGCGCGGCATCCGCCGCTACGGCTCCTGCCTCCTCCCCATGGACGAGGCCCTCGTCCGCGCCGCCCTCGACCTCTCCGGCCGCCCCTTCCTCGTCTGGAAGGTCGACTTCCCGACTCCGAAGATCGGCACCTTCGACACCGAGCTCGTCCGCGAGTTCTTCACCGCCCTGGCCATGAACGGCGGCCTCACCCTCAACGTCGCCTGCCTCGACGGCGCCAACAGCCACCACATCGCCGAGGCCTGCTTCAAGGCCGTCGCCCAGGCGCTCCGCGCCGCCGTCGAGCCCGACCCGCGCATGCCGACCGCCGTCCCCTCCACCAAGGGCACCCTCTCGGAATGACGACGATCATCGTCGACTACGCCTCAGGCAACCTCCACTCGGCGCTGAAGAGCTTCCAGCGCATGGCCGACCGAAACCGGCGCCGGTCCCGTCACCGTCAGCGCCGATCCCGAAGCCATCCGCCGCGCCGACCGCATCGTCCTGCCCGGCGTCGGCGCCTTCGCCGACTGCCGCGCCGGCCTCGCCGCCATCCCCGGTCTCTTCGAAGCGATCGAGGAGCGCGTGATCCGCCAGGGCGCCCCCTTCCTCGGCATCTGCGTCGGCCAGCAGATGATGGCCGACCGCGGCCTCGAGCACGGCCAGGACACCCCCGGCTTCGGCTGGATCCCCGGCGAGGTGGTGCGCATCGCGCCCGCCGACCCCGCGCTCAAGATCCCGCACATGGGCTGGAACGCGCTCGAAATCCTCGCGCCCCACCCGCTCCTCGCCGGCATCGCCAGCGGCGACCACGCCTATTTCGTCCACTCCTACCACCTGGTGCCGACGGACCCGGCCCGCCGTCTCGCGACCGTCGACCACGGCGGCCCGGTCACAGCCATGGTCGCGCGCGACAACCTCGCCGGCACCCAGTTCCACCCGGAAAAAAGCCAGGCCACCGGCCTCCGCCTGATCGCCAACTTTCTCGCGTGGCGCCCCTGACTCACCGCCCGCGCGCAGCCTTCTCGGCGATCCCCGAAAGTCCCTCGCGGCGGCTGAGTTCGTCGATCACCTCCGCCCACCCGACATCCGCGGCCTTCAGCATCACCTGCAGGTGATAGAGGACGTCCGCCGCCTCGTTCACCAGGCCCGCGCGGTCGCCGGAGGCGGCGGCCACGATCGCCTCGATCGCCTCCTCGCCGAACTTCTCGGCACACTTCCCCGTCCCCTTCGCCAGCAGCGCTGCGGTGTAGGAGGCGTCGGGGTCGCCGCCGGCGCGCGCTTCGATGGTGGCGAAAAGCCGGGCGAGCGCGTCGGTCATGCGGGCCTCACGGGGATGCCGGCCGCGGCCATGGCGGCCTTGGCCTCTGCGATGGAATGGGTGCCGAAGTGGAAGATCGAGGCGGCCAGCACCGCCGAGGCGTGGCCTTCCGTCACGCCCTCGACCAGATGCTGCAGCGTGCCCACCCCGCCCGATGCGATGACGGGGATGCCCACCGCATCCGCCACCGCCCGGGTCAGCGGCAGGTTGTACCCCGCCCGCGTCCCGTCCCGGTCCATCGAGGTCAGCAGGATCTCCCCCGCCCCGCGCCGCTCCATCTCGCGGGCATAGGCCACGGCGTCGATGCCGGTCCCGCGGGTGCCGCCATGGGTGAAGATCTCCCACCGCCCCGGGAGCCACCATGCGGGCGTCGAGCGCCACGGTGATGCACTGGTTGCCGAACTTCTCCGCGCTGGCAGAGATCACCTCGGGCGTCGCCACCGCGGCCGTGTTGAAGCTCACCTTGTCAGCCCCCGCCAGCAGCAGCGTCCGAACGTCCTCCGGCGTGCGCACGCCCCCACCGATGGTCAGCGGCATGAAGCACTGCTCGGCGGTGCGCGAGGCGAGATCGAGCAATGTGCCGCGGTTCTCCAGGCTGGCCGCGATATCGAGAAAGCAGAGCTCGTCCGCGCCGGCGGCATCATAGGCCCGCGCCGCCTCGACCGGATCGCCCGCGTCGACCAGGTCGACGAAGTTCACGCCCTTGACCACGCGGCCTTCCTTCACGTCGAGGCAGGGAATGACGCGAACCTTGAGCATTTCAAGCCGCCAGATAGGCGACGGCCTCGGCGAGGTCCAGCCGCCCCTCGTAGAGGGCCCGCCCCGAGATCGCGCCATCGAGCGGCGCCCCGCTCTCCTTGAGCGCGCGCAGATCGGCCATCGAGGCGATGCCCCCCGACGCGATCACCGGGATCGCCACGGCCTGCGCCAGCGCGGCGGTCGCCGCAACGTTGGGTCCCGCGAGCGCCCCGTCGCGCTCGATGTCGGTGTAGATGATCGCCGCCACGCCGGCATCCTCGAACCGGCGCGCAAGATCGGTGGCGCAGGTCTCCGTCGTCTCGGCCCAGCCCTCGACGGCCACCCGCCCGTCGCGGGCGTCGATGCCCACGGCGACGCGACCGGGATGGGCGCGAGCGGCCGCGCGGACGAGCGCGGGGTCGCGGAGCGCGGCAGTGCCGAGGATGACCCGGGCGACGCCCTTCTCGAGCCACGTCTCCAGCGTGGCGCGCCCGCGGATGCCGCCGCCGAGCTGCACCGGAACGGCGACGGCTGACAGGATCGCCTCGATGGCATCGGCGTTCACCGGACGCCCGGCGAAGGCCCCGTCCAGATCGACCAGATGCAGCCAGCGGCAGCCGGCCGCGACAAAAGCGCCCGCCTGGGCGGCCGGGTCCTCGCCGAAGACGGTAGCACTCTCCATCGCGCCGCGGAGCAGCCGCACGCATCGCCCGTCCTTCAGATCGATGGCGGGGTAGAGGATCATGCGGCGCGCGCTCCGGCTCGGTTCGCCCGCCTGATAGCGCGGGCAGACCACGAATGCAAAGTGCGGCGCGGCTCGATGAACCCTCCGTCCCTGCCGCTCTCTCGGATGCCCGGGCCAGGCGGATTGACGCCGAAATCGCTTCCTTGGCCTTGCCTAGCGTCCAGCAGCCGGACATCCTCCCGGCTCAGCATGGCGCAGCTGGTTGATATCAAGGCGTTCCTGATCACCGCACGCACCGGCAGCTTCGCGGCCGCCGGACGCGAGCTCGATGTAACGCCTTCCGTCCTGACCAAGCGAGTGGACCGGCTGGAGCAGGAAATCGGCGTCCGGCTCTTTTCCCGGACCACCCGGCGGCTGACGCTGACGAGCGAGGGCGAGCGCCTCAGGCCGCGGCTGCAGTCGGTGATGGGCGAACTCGAGCACGCGCTCCGCGACGCCCAGGCCTCGGACCATCAGGTGCGCGGGCACATCCGGGTCAAGTCGCCAACGACGGTAAGGGCCGAGGTGGGCTGTGCCCTTGCGCGCTTCGGCGTCGCCAACCCGAACGTGACGATCGAACTCATGCTGATCGACCGCGCGGTAAACCCGCTCGAGGAAAATTTCGACGTGGCGCTGGGCGCAATGCCCACGTCGTTCGCCACCGTAGTGGACATCCCGCTCTGCCCCTACGACCGGCTGCTGGTGGCCACGCCGGATTACCTCATGCGCGGGCCGCAACTGCGGCATCCCGCCGACCTCGTCCTGTACGAGTGCCTGGTCTTCCTGCCGGCCGGCCCGACGTGGTCGTTCGAGACCGGCCGCGGGGCGGTGGTGGTCGACGTGCGGGCCCGCTTCGCCTCCAACGACAGCCAGGTGCTCCACAAGGCCGCGCTCAGCGGCCTCGGCCTCACCATCCTGCCACGGTTCCTCGCCGCACCGGACCTTGCGGCCGGCCGGCTGCAGGCCGTGCTGGACGACTTTCCTCTGACCCCGTTCTGGTTCAAGGCCATGGTGCCGGCCAACAAGGTGCGCAACCCCGTGGTCGCAGCGCTGCTGGAGCATCTCAAGAGCGAGTTCGGTTCGGTCCCTCCCTGGGACCGGCAAGGACGCGTCGATGTCATGTCCGAGCAAACACCGTCGTCTGCCACAGCATAGTCGGGAGCCGCCGCCACGAACCTGGCTCGCGGCGGCGGCGCACCGCCTCATACGGCCTCCGTGTGATCGCCTCGCGTTAACAGCCCGTAAAGAAGTGGCAAGCCGGATTCCAGCCGGATTCCAGCCGCCTTCCAGCCCGGATTTTTCTCGCCGTTCCAAAGGGATGACCGCCGCCCGAGGCGCGCGAGCAGATCAACCGGAGATCGTGTCAGGCTGTGACGAACTCCCGCTCCTTCTGCGACGCCGCGAAGCCATCGAGCGCCCCGCTCACCTCGCCCCAGTGCGGCAGCCCCTTCACCCGCCCGAGCCAGGCCTCCACCTTCGGCGTCGGCGCAAAGTTCCAGCGGATCAGGTCGCCGAGCGCCACCAGCCCGCCCACGAAGTAGTCCGCAACCGTGATGGCCTCGCCCGTGATCCAGGTCCGCCCGTCGCCCAGCCAGTGCTCGTCGAGCACCTGCAGCCAGAAGGCGCTCTTGTCACGCCCCCACTCGACCGCCACCCGGTGTCCCTCGTCGGTCGGTCGCTTGTGGTGCGGGAAAAGCTGCGGGTAGCAGAGATTGTAGCCCCAATCGCGGTAGAAGTTGAAGCTCGCCCAGGCCATCACCTCCTGCACCCGCGCCCGCGCCCGAAGCTCCTCCGGGTACTCCGGCAGTTCGAATTTCTCGGCGAGATAGATCAGGATCGCCGCGCTTTCGGTCAGGCGAAAGTCGCCGTCTTCGAGCACCGGCACCAGCCGGTTGGGGTTGACCGCAACGAAGGGCGGCTGATGGTGCTCACCGGTAAAGAGATCGACAACCTCCTCGTCGACCTCCAGCCCCTTTTCGGCGATGTAGAGCCGCACGATGCGGCTGGTGATCGAAGCGGGGTGCATGTATAGCTTCAATTTGATCCTCCCAGTCTGTTGCTCTTGATGGATTACTTACCGTACGGGTCCTTCGGGCCGCGATCCTCCGAAAGGCTCTCCCGGTTCCGCGCGCTCAGCCGCTCGATGGCGTCGGCGAGGTGGATTTCCCCGATGGCATAGTCGCCGCGCTCGGTGCGGATCCGGTGCGCCTCCAGCAGCACCTGCCCGTGGGTATAGCCCCACGGCGGCTCGAAGCGGTAGGCGGCCAGCTCGATCAGCAGGCCGAGCGGATCCTTGAAGTAGATCGAGTCCATGAAGCCGCGGTCCTTGACCCCGGAGTGCTCGATGCCGCGCTCGTCGAGCCGCTCGACCGCCTGCCGGAAGGTCGCGGCAGAGACCGCCATGGCCAGGTGATGCACGCAGCCGGGCTCGGTCGGGGTGCGTCGCCCGTCCGGCTTGCGGCTGTCGTCGGTGAAGACGGTGATCAGCCGCCCGTCGCCCGGGTCGAAGTAGAGGTGGCTCTCGCTCGCCCGGTCGAGGTTCGGCTGCTCGAAGACGAAGGGCATGCCGAGCACCCCCTCCCAGAAGTCGATCGAGGTCTGCCGATCGGCCCCGACCAGCGTGATATGGTGCACGCCTTGCGTCTGCAGCTTGCGCATGTGGCTCTCCCCCTCAGGTTTCCGCGCCCGTCCAGTCGACGAGCTTCGACTTGTAGTCGCTGCGTGGCAGGCTCGCCCAGGGGGCAAGCTCGATCTCGGTGCTGACCACCAGCGCATCGCGCAGCCGTGAGCGGATGGCGTCGGCGAGCCCCGCCGCCGGCGCCTGGCCCTCGGCCAGTTCCACCACCACCGGCAGCGGCGGCGCCTGCTTGATGCCGCGCGCCCGCGGCCGGATGGCGATGACGCCGCTGACCGCGGGCGCAAAGCTCGCCACCACCTCGCGCACCGCGCTCGGAAAGACGTTGACGCCGCGCAGGATCAGCATGTCGTCGGTGCGGCCGATGCAGCGCACGCGCGGGCTGGTGCGCCCGCAGGCGCAGGCGCCCGTCCGCACCCGCACATGATCGCGGCTGCGGAAGCGCAGCAGCGGCGCGGCGCGGTGGCGGAGATGGGTATAGACGAGTTCCCCCTCCGCTCCTTCCTCGAAGGCCCGCGCCTCGCCCGTGTCGGGGTCGATCAATTCAACATGCACGAAGCCGCGCCCCGAGAAGTGCATGCCCTCCCTGGCCTCGCACTCGCCCCAGAGCGAAACCGCGATGTCGCCGATCCCCATGGCCTCGGTGACCTGCGCGCCCCAGGCCGCCTCCAGCCGGGCGCGCATCTCCGGCTCCCCGCCCCCCGGCTCGCCCGCGACGAGCAGCCGCGCGACGCTCGATCCGGCGAGGTCGATGCCCCGGGCGGCCGCAGTCTCGGCCAGGTGCAACGCATACGGACGGCGTGAGCGCGATCGCATCCGGTGCCAGCGCCTGCACGGCGGACAGAAGCTTCTCGGTGTTCCCCGGCCCCACCGGAATGTGGCAAAGACCCAAGCGCGGCGAATGCATCGAGCGCCGCGCCCGCCACGAACGGCCCCGCACCATAGGTGGAAATCAGCCGCTGCCCCGCCTGGACCCCCGAGGCGGCGTAGGATCGCGCCGAAATCTCGATCCAGCCGGCGAGGTCCGAACCCGTGAGCGGGATGTAGCTCGGCGCGCCGGTGGTGCCGCTCGTCGAATAGATCCGCACGAGGTCCGGCGCCGCCAGGTGCGCGCCCATCGGGCTGTCGGCGGAGCGGCTCGCCCGCAGCTCGTCCTTCTCCGTCATCGGCAGTGCGGTGATCCCGGCCAGCCCGCCCACACTGGCGGCGTCGGGAAATCCGGCACTGGCCAGCCGCGCGCGGTAGAAGGGCGAGCGCTCGAAGAGATAGGCGATCTGCGCCCGATAGGGCGCATCGTCCGCGCTGGCCTGCGCCGCCCATGGCAGGGTTTCCGCCGCCGGATCGCGCATCAGGCGTCCGCGTCGGGGTCGTAGGCGATGGCCTCCTCGGCCGCCGCCGCCATCAGGAAGCCGATCGGCCGGACGTTCTCCTCGGCGAGATGCGCGAGCAGCGAGGCGGTGCGGGCGAGGATCGGGATGCCCTTCAGGATCGCCGGCGGAAAGTCGAGGTCGAGCAGCACGGCCGCGATCGGCATCGACACGTTCATCGGCAGCGGCCTGCCCCAGACCCGCGGCACCACCGCCTCCGCCACCCGCGCCAGCGCCACGTGCGGACCGGCGGCGCCCTTTTCCTCCGCCAGCGCGAGGATCCGCTGCGCCCGGGGATCGACCGGCTTGTGCAGCGGATGGCCGAACCCCGGAACCTTGCCGCCCTCGTCACGGATCTCCGCCACCAGGTCGTCCAGATCCGCCCCGCCGGCGATCCGGGCGCGAGCCTGGATCAGGAAGCGGCCGCAGAGCTCGGCTGTCCCGAGCAGCACCGACCCGCAACCGAGGATCCCGGCAGCCACCGCCGCCTGCAGCGCCGCAGGCTCCGCGGCATAGGTCATCCGCGCGACCTGGTTGGTCGGAACGAGACCGTGCTCGGCGATGGCGACCAGCAGCAGGTCGAGGAAGAAGCGCTGCGTCTCCGTCGCCTCGCGGCCCGTCACCAGGAGGTGGAAATACTCGGTGAAACTGAGCCGCCCCATCAGGTCGCCGCAGAGATCGCGACCGCGCACCGTCAGGCTGGAGGCGTCCGCGGTGCTGATCGAGGTAATGGCGTTGCCGGCCTTGCCGATCAGCATGCTTTTCCCCCGGGCCCCTGTCGCGTCACAGATTGTCTGGCGCTCCGGGGGTGTCAAGGGAGCACTGGGACCGGGGTTCCTGCGGTCAGGTCAACGCGCCCGGGCGGCAGCCGCTATGGCCCGATCTCCCGCTGCAACGCCTCCAGATCCGGCTGGCCGGGATTGACGGCCAGCCCGTCGGCGAGCGCCTGTCGGGCCCCGGCCGCATCGCCGGCCACCGCTCGGATGCGCGCGATCATCACCCAGCCGTCCACCATCTGCGGGTCGAGCGCCACCGCCTCGCGGAACGCGCTTTCCGCCAGCTCCAGGTTGCGCACCCCGAGCGCCGCCCCGCCGATCTGCATGTGCGTCTCCGGGAAGTCGGCCCGCGACAGCAGCGCCGAGCGCCACTCGCCGGTCGCCGTCGTCAGCGCCCGCGGCGCCAGCCTCGGGAGCGCCGGTCAGGTCGGCGCCCAGCATCGCCTTGGCCGCAGCCACCCGCACGGCCCGCAGCCGGTCACCCAGAACCGGCGTCAGCCGCTCCAGCCGAGGCCCGGGCGGAAGCGCACGCTGGAGGGTCGCGGCCGCCCCCCGCACCAGCGGGTCCGGGTCCGCGAGGAGCGGCGCCGTCCGCTCGGCGATGGCGGGATCGGTCACCGGCGCGAGCATGTCGAGCGCCGTCGCGCGCACGATCCCGGCCAGATCGTCCCGCTCCGCCAGCGCCATCAGCTCGCCCGACTGCGCCGCCGGATCCCGCCGCGCCTGCGCGAAGGCGGTGGCGAAGCTCGGCCCGCGATGCGTGCTGTCGGGAAAACGCTCCGCGATCTCCGCCGCGGCCCATGCCGGGTCGCGGTCGGTGTGGCAACTCGGTGCAGACGTCCGGCGCCCCCGTCGCCGCCGCGAGATCCGGCCGCGGTATCCTGAACCCATGGTCGCGCCGCCCGTCCACGCCCATGTAGACCTGCTGCGGCATGTGGCAGCTCGCGCACGCCGCCCCCTCCGAGCCGGCCGGGTGGAACGTGTGCTCCGGGTCGTCGTAGAGCGCCTTTCTCAGTGTCGGGAAGCGGTCGTTGCCCGCCGGCGAATGGCACTGGGTGCAGACCGCGTTGCCCTCGGCGCGCAGCGCCACCGAGTGCGGATCGTGGCAATCGCTGCACCGAACCCCGCTGCGCGTACATCTTCGCCTGCAGGAACGAGCCGAACTCGTAGTTCTCCGCCTCGATCTGGCCGTCCGCCGCGTAGAGCCCGTCACGCAGGAGCGCCAGGCTGTAGCTGTCGTGATACGGCGTGCCGGGCAGCGGATTGCCGTCGAAGAACGCCTCGCGCCGCGAGTGACAGCCCGCGCACTGCTCGATCTCGACCTCTGCCGAGACGCCGAGATCGACGGTGAGCCCGTTTGCGGTCAGCCCGGGCCAGCGCGCCGCGCCATCGCCGTCGGGCGCCGCCGCCCAGGCCGCATGCGCCTCGCCCGGCCCGTGGCAGGACTCGCAGCCCACGCCGATCTCGGCCATGTGCGCTGCGTAGCGCTGTGTCCTTGCGTCGTAGTTCCGGCTGTAGCCCGTCGCGTGGCACTCGGCGCAGCGCGCCTCCCAGCTCTTGTAGGGCCCGGTCCAGTGCATCCCGTCACCCGCCGGCAGATGCTGATCGGGATAGAGATCGTACCAGACGCCCCGCTCGGTATCCCAGGCGATGTCGAGCGCCTGCGTGCGCCCGGGCTCGGGCGACAGCAGGTATTGCTGCAGCGGGCGTACACCGGCCACCGCCACCACGTCGAAACTCCGAAGCGCGCCGTCAGCCCCTTCCGTCTCGACCACGAAGGCCTCGCCGCGGCGGGTGAAGCGGCGTGACGACCCCATCCTTCTCGAAGCTCGCGCCGCCGAAGTCCCCCAGCACCGTGTCGTCGCTCGGATGTGTCCAGGCGAGGCCATGGTCCGAGCCCGACCAGCGCTCCACGATCTCCCCATGGCATGCGGCGCAGCTCTGCGAGCCGACATAGGCCGGCGACCGCGGCATCTCGGCAGCGGAGGCGAAACCCTGCTGCACCAGCACCATGACCGCCATAGCCACGGCCGCGATCAGTCCCCTCTGGCACTTGTGGGTCGGCATGGCATCCTCGGGGTGGCGCACGGAGTCTAGGCGATGGCCGCGCCGCGGGCCACCCCGAAGGCCGCCCTTCAGCGGGTGCGGCGCAGCCGGTCGAAGGCGACGGCGATGATGATGCAGCCGCCGATGAAGGTACCCTGCCAGAAGGCGTTGATGCCGAGCAAGCCCAGGCTGTTGCGGATCACCTCGATCAGGGCCGCGCCGAGCAGCGCCCCGAAGGCGGTGCCGATGCCGCCGGCGAGGTTGGCCCCGCCGATCACCGCCGCCGCGATCACCTGCAGCTCCATCCCGGTGCCGAGGTTGGTGGTGACCGCGCCCAGCCAGCCGGTCATCACGATGCCGGCGATCCCGGCCGACAGCGCCGAGATCATGTAGACCGCGACCTTGATCGCCCGCACCGGCACACCGTTCAACGTCGCCGCCTGCTCGTTGCCGCCGATGGCGTAGAGATAGCGGCCAAACCGGGTCCAGCGCAGCACGAAGCCGGTGATCAGCGCCAGAACCACCATGTACATCACCGGGTTGGGGATCCCGAACGTCGCCCCGCCGCCGAGCGCCAAAAGCTTGTCGTGGTCGGGTCCGAACTGGAACACCACGGTGTTGTTCGACAGGACCATGGCGAGGCTGCGCGCCACGGACAGCACGCCCAGCGTCACCACGAAGGGTGGAAACCCGAGATAGGCCACCAGCACCCCGTTGAACGCGCCCGACCGCCAGCGCGGTCGCCACCGAGGCGGCGATCCCCACCTCGATGCTCCAACCCGCGTTCATGGTGACCGCCAGCACCATGCTGCACAGGCAGAGCACCGAGCCGACGCTCAGGTCGATCCCGCCGGTGATGATCACCATGGTCATGCCGAGCGCGATGATGGCGGTGAAGGTGAAGTTGCGGGTGATGTTGTAGATGTTCTGCGGCGTGGCGAAGGCGTTGGTCGCGAACGACAGGTAGATGCAGGCGAGGACCAGCGCGATGGTCACCCAGAAGGCCTGGCTCGTCATCAGCAGCGACAACCAGTTGTGCTGCTTCTGATCTATCGTCTGCTCAAGGGTGACAGCCATCGTCGGCCTTCCGCGTAAGAGGTTCAGGCGAGTTCGATCGCGCCCGTGATCAGCCCGGTGACTTCCTCCGGCGAGCTTTCGGCAATCCGCTTGTCGGCCACCTTGCGGCCGCGCCGCAGCACGATGATCCGGTCGGCGACCGTGAAGACGTCGGGCATGCGGTGGCTGATCAGCACCACCGCGATCCCCTGGTCGCGCAGGTGGCGGATGTGGTTCAGGACCTCGGCCACCTGCCGCACGCTGATCGCGGCGGTCGGCTCGTCCATCAGCACCAGCTTGGCGTCCGCCAGCATGGTGCGCGCGATCGCCACCGCCTGGCGCTGGCCGCCCGACATCATCCGGATGAGATCCCGCGGCCGCGTCTCGGACTTCAGCTCGCCGAAAAGCTTTCCGGCGCGGCGGTACATGCCGCCATAGTCCAGCACCGAGATCGGGCCCACGCCCCGGCGCAATTCGCGGCCGAGGAAGACGTTGGCCGCGGCGGTCAGGTTGTTGCAGAGCGCCAGGTCCTGGTGGACGATCTCGATGCCGTGCCGCCGCGCCTCCACGGGGCGGTGCAGCACGATCTCGCGCCCGTCCATGCGCATGGTCCCGTGCGTCGGGAGGAAGTTGCCGGCGACCATCTTCACCAGCGTGGACTTGCCGGCGCCGTTGTCGCCCATCAGCCCGACGACCTCGCCGGCCTCGAGGGACAGCGAGACGTCGTTCAGGGCCTGGATGGCGCCAAAATGCTTGGAGACATTGGCAAGCTCGAGAACCGCCACCGGGCTTCCTTCCTGCTGCTTCGCGGTCACGAGGGCTTCTTTCCGGCCTGCCGCGGCTCGTCAGTTACCCGATGCCTGCCGGCTGCGTCAATTGGAAGGTGAAGATTACCTTAACCACAAGAGAGATTGACGAATGCCGCCTGCTAATATTAGCTAATACACGGGAGGACTGAACGCCTGACGACCCCGCGCAAGACCGTGGGCGGCTGGCGTTTCGGGCCCCTTGTGCAAACGGGAGGACTCAATGAAGAACGTTACCCTGCTGGCCGCCGCGGCTGCCCTGGCGCTGAGCGCCGGCGCGTCGATGGCCCAGGACAAGAAGCAAGTTGTGATCGTCGTCAAGGGCCTCGACAACCCCTTCTTCGAGGCCATCAACCAGGGCTGCCAGAAGTGGAACTCGGAGAACGCTGACAGCGAGTACGAGTGCTTCTACACCGGCCCCGCCTCCACCTCGGACGAGGCCGGCGAGGCGCAGATCATCCAGGACATGCTCGCGAAGCCGACCACAGCGGCGATCGCGATCTCGCCGTCGAACGCGCCGCTGCACGCGCAGACGGTGAAGTCCGCCAACCCGACCATCCCGGTGATGACCATCGACGCCGACTTCACCGTCGAGGACGCCGGGGTCCGCGCGACCTACCTCGGCACCGACAACTACCTGATGGGCTTCCGGATCGGCGAGTACATCAAGGAAAAGAAGCCTGACGGCGGCACGATCTGCTCGATCCAGGGCAACGCCGCGGCCGACAACATCCTGCGCCGCGCCCAGGGCATGCGCGATGCGCTCTCCGGCACCGAGGGGCCTCGCGGCGCTCGACGGCAGCGAGGCGTCCGGCGGCTGGACCGAGGTGGCGGGCTGCCCGGTCTTCACCAACGACGACGGCGCCAAGGGCGTGCAGGCGATGACCGACATCCTCGCCGCCAACCCCGACCTCGACGCCTTCGGCATCATGGGCGGCTGGCCGCTGTTCGGCGCGCCGCAGCCCTACCGCGACCTGATGCGGCCCGCTCGCCGACCGGATCGCCTGCGGCGACTTCGTGATCGGCGCCGCCGACACCATCGGCGAAGAGGTGGCCATCGCCAAGGAGGGCCTCGTCACCGCGCTCGTCGGCCAGCGGCCGTTCGAGATGGGCTACATGGCGCCCACGGTGATGATCGACCTCATCGAGGGCAAGGAAGTCGCCGACCCGGTGTTCACCGGCCTCGACGAGTGCACCAAGGACACCGCCGACACCTGCATCCAGAAATAGGGCGGATCATCGGGCGGCGCCGGTCCTCCGCCGCCGCCCCTTCAAGGCCGTCCCCCGGGGCGGCCTTTTTTGCGCGCGAAACGGACGCGGCACCTACCCTCTCTCTCCCGTCGCCAGCCAGCGCACCTCCGCCGGCGTCAGGTCGAGCGTCAGCGCCTCGAGGCTGTCGTCCAGCTCCAGCAGCCGCCGGGGCCCGATCAGCGGCACCATCTGGAACGGCTGCCCCAGCACATAGGCCAGGGCCACGTGGATCGGGCTCACCCCGCGCTCCCGCGCCAGTTCCACCGCCCGGTCGCGGCGCTGGAAGTTCGCCTCCGAGTACCAGACCCGCGCCAGCTCCGGCGTTCCCGGCTTGTCCCGGCCGGCCAGGTCGGTGAAGAACCCCCGCCCCTGGCTCGACCAGGCGAAGTTCACCACGCCCCGATCTTCCAGCCACGTGCGCCACGCGGCGTCCGACGCGGCGATGCACCCCGCCCAGATCGGATCGTTCATTTCCGCCAGCGAGAAGTTGTTCGACAGCACCGTCGGCGCCCGCTTCCCCGTCCGCTTCGCATAGTCGATCGCCGCGTCATAGCGCTCCCGCGTCCAGTTCGACCCGCCGAACGGCCCGCGGATCCGCCCCGCCGCCACCTCGGCGTCCATGGCGTCCACGAACTCGCCCACCGGCACGTCCGGGTTGTCGCGGTGCATGAAATACACGTCCACGTGGCCCGTCCCCAGCCGCTCCAGGCTCTGGTCGAGCTGCTTGCCGATCACGTCCGGATAGGTCAGCGGCGAATGCGCCCCCTTGCCGATGATCGTGACCTCGTCCCGCACCCCCCGCGCCCGCAGCCACTCGCCGAACACCGCCTCCGTCCGGCCGCCGCCATAAATCCAGGCGGTGTCGAACAACGTGCCGCCGCGCTCGAAGAAGCCGTCCAAAAGGATTGATGCCCCGGAGAAAGTCAGGAAATCCTCGAACCCCAGGGCGACGACCGACGTCGGCCGCTCCAGCCCGGGAATCGCGCGCTGCGGTATCTGCCGCTCCCCGCACGAGCGTGGTGTTTCGCACCGTCCGCGGCCGCTCGGCCGCCCGCTCGAAGCCATAGGTCAGCCCGACCTCCGCCCGCCACTTGTCGAGCACCCGGAGGTTGCCCAGCGTGTCGTCCCAGGTCATCCCCGGCGCGGCGAACTCCTGCCGGCCGGCCCGGATCGCTTCCCCCGCCGCGTCCACCTCGAACGCATAGAGCCAGCGGTCCTCGGCCACCTCCACCACCCGTGCCGTCCCGTCCCGGCCGATGATCTCGATGACCCCGGTGCCGCCCTGCTTGCCGGAGGCGAACCAGAAATCCGCCACCTCGATCCGCCCCTCGGTGCCATAGATCCGCAGCATGTTGTCCTGATGCAGCGAGACCGAGCAGGAGACCTCGGCGACGATGCCGCCGGAGAAACCCAGGACGGCGGAGGCCCACTCGTCGACCCCGCTCTGCCCGATGTGCGCCACGCCCGCGACCTTCTCCGGGTCGAGAAACGGCTTGCCTGTGGCCGCGCCCGCGACCAGCCGCGCCATCGAGACCGGATAGCACCCGACATCGAGGATGCCCCCGCCCGCGGTCTCGTTGGAATAGAGCCGGTGCGTAGGATCGAAAGCCGGCATGGCGAAGCCGAAACTCGACTTGATCATCCTGACCTCGCCGATCGTGCCGACCCCGATCAGATCGAGGAGCTTCGCGGTCTGCGGGTGGAACCGGTACATGAACGCTTCGCCCATGAAGGTGCCCGCCTGCCGCGCCGCATGGAACATGGCGTCGGCCTCCCACGCCGTCATGGCGAAGGGCTTCTCCACCAGCACGTGCTTGCCGGCTTCGGCCGCCTTGATCGCCCATTCGGCGTGCCGCGGATGCGGCGTGGCGATATAGACCGCATCGACCTCCGGATCGGCGAGCAGCGCCTCCGGCGTCTGCACCGGGACGCCCGGGAAATGCTCGGAATAGCCCGGCTTGCCGGGATCGCGTGCCCCGAGGGCGACAAGACGCCCGCTCGTCGATCGCTCCACCCCCGCAGCGAAGGCCCGCGCGATCGTGCCCGGCCCGATGATCCCCCAACGCACCTTCGATGCAGCGTCCACGTCGCTCTCCCCTGCTCTTGCCCTGCCCTCTCCGCGGCAACTCCTCTCTAGTCAGCCGGGTCGGGCCCGTCCAGCAGGCAGCAAAAGGCCGCGCTCCCGGTGGGGAACGCGGCCAGGGAACGCGAGCTCAGGCGGCGTCGGGCGTCTGGCGGCTCGAAATGAACTGGTCGAACTCCGCCCGGTCCTTGGCGGCGCGCAGTTGCTCGAGGAAGCGCAGGAACGCGTCGCGCTCCTCCTCCAGCCGCTTCAGCGTCTCCTCGCGGTAGCCGTCGAAGGCGGTGTTGCCGGTGCGCCCCATGGCGTGGCGGCGGTGGGAACGTCCCCAGGAATGGCAGGTCATGCGTTTGCTCCATACAATGTAGGCCAGAAGGGCGAGTCCGATCGGCCAGAACAGGACGAAGGCGACAACCGTCGCGGCGATCCAGGCCCATCGGCCTCGCTCGTCCAGGGCATCGCGCGCGCGCTCCAGCCAACGGAGGGCGGTGTTCATCAGGCGCTCCTTTCCATGTTAATGTTATTAACATTTACATAAATTGGATGGCCGCGGCAAGCGGTCAAGAGGGTCTAATGCGAAAAATTGGCGGCGCCCTCCGGGCCACCCCGCCGTCACCCCTTCAGCAGGTCGTCCGTCAGCCAGCCCAGCGCCTGCTCCGTCTTCTGCCCGGTCAGCGTGACGAACACGTCGGCACCGTGGATCTCGCGCATCACCAGCCGCGCCTCCTCCAGCGTCGCGCCCGGCGCCACGAAGCCGAACAGCGCGGCATCGTTCGCGTTCGCCCCGCCGTTGCCGTTCAGATAGTCCTGCACCGTGACATCACCCACGACCGGGGCCCCGTCCGCGTCGACCGCGAGCTTGCCGTCCGCGTCGAGCCACTCCGAGGGGTAGAGCTTGCGACGGATGACGAAGATCGGGCTCCGGGTGGTGGCCTCGAAGAGCACCAGCCGCGTCACCGGCTCCTTCATCAGCGCCTCGATATCCACGATCCTGACCGCCCGCGCGGCCTGACGGTCGACCTCGATCTTGCCGATCTTGTCGTAGGAAATCATCCGCTCCGTCACCTTCGGCCCGCTCGGCCGCAGGCTCGCCGTCGCCGCCGCCGTGGCCTCGGCCGCCTGGCGATAGCTCTCGTTGGTGAAATAGAACGCGATCACGGTTCCGACCCAGGTGGCGAGGATCGGCAGCACCGACCCGAAGACGCCGAGCAGCAACGTGTCGATGCTCTCCTTCACCTTCGGATGCGCGTCCGTCGCGAGACTGGTGAAGATGATCATCAGCGTCATGGTCAGCACCAGGATCGCCGTCCCGCCCAGCGCCAGCACGAAGGGCGCCAGGCGGCTCCGCAGCACGATGTTCGGATCCGCCGCCGTCACCTCGGGCCGTGACAGCCTGAGCAGCGGGGTCAGCAGCGCCCGCGCCCCCAGCGCCGACAGTGCGGCGATGCCGAAGATCACGAGCAGCTTGACCATGTCCTGCCACGGCGTGGTCGTCATCGTGACCACGCTGCGGAACCGGTAGAACAGGAACCCGAACATCACGACGAACAAGACTATCGGGACGAGGGACGCCAGAAGGGCGTTCCGGTTCTTGGGATCCATTGTTCACCCCGAGGATCTGCCGGCCCCCACCGCGCCGACGTCGCAAAGAACGCAAACTAATCAACGGCCGTCGCAACTATTGGCCGTGCTGGAGCCTACCCGAAATACACCGTGCTGTCCACGGGACCCGCCGTGCCGCCTTCTATTGATGCGGGATGACGCCCAGTCCCCGCAGGTAGATCGCCGTGCCGCTTTCCAGCATCTCCTCCGCCGAATAGGGCGCCCGCCCGCCCGGCCGGCCGCGACCGAAGAGCTCCACCACCCCGTGACTGAGCGCCCAGATGTGGTTGGCCACCATGCTCGCCGGCGGCCGGCGGTCGGCCGGCAGATGCGCCGCCAGCCGCTCGGCCGAGCGCACCAGCACCGACATCGCCCGGTCCGCGGCCCGCGCCAGTTCGGCGTTGCCCGCAATGGCGACGCCGCTCTCGAACATGGCGACGTAAAAGCCCGGATTCTCTCGCGCAAACTCCAGGTACGCCCGCCCCGTCGCCATGAACGCCGACAGCGCCGAAGGCCGCCCGTCGTTGTACGCCCGCTCCAGCCGGTCGCCGAACATCACGTAGCCCTGGCGCGCGACCTCCTCCATCAGCTCGTCCCGGCCGCGAAAGTGCCGATAGGGCGCCGCCCCGCTCACCCCGGCCGCCCGCGCCGTCTCCGCCAGGGTGAACCCCAGCGGCCCCCGCTCCTCGATCAGACTGAGCGTCGCCGCCACCAGCGCCTGGCGCAGGTTGCCGTGATGATAGGTCTTGCGCGGCTCGGGGTCCGGATCGGCCATGCGCCCGATCTAATCCCCCTGCCCCCGTGCCGGCAAGCGGCCGCCCTCAGGCGGAGCGATACTCGAGCTTGGGATACCAGTCCGTGCCGCGGCCCTCGGGCGTGGTGTCGAGGACCGCCCAGAGGGAATCGATCTCCGGCGAGCCGCGCGGATCCTGCCCGGGATCGGCCATCTCCCCGCTCATCTCGCCGCTCCAGAAATGACGGATGACGCCGTCGCGGCGCGTGAACACCGTATAGCCGGGCATGTCGGAATCGTCCGCGCTGACATAGTCGCGGGTGAACGCGCCCTCGCCGTCGGAATAGACCTTGAGCTGCGTCCAGCCCCGCGCCTTCTTCGCCGCCACCAGCCGCTCGATCGGCGAGCGCGCCACCATGGCCAGCGCCACGCGCTGCTCGATATCCGGCACCTTGCCTTCGAGCGACGCCATCAGCGAGGTGCACATCGGGCAGGGCTTGGCCCGCTGCGGCCCGAACATGTAGTTGTAGATGACCAGCGTCGGCTTGTCCCCGAACAGGCCCGCCAGCGTCACCGGCCCCGCCTCGCCGACGAAGCGGTACTCCTTTTGCACCTCGCCCCCGGCCGGCAGCTGCCGGCGCATCTCGGCGACCCGCTCGGCGTGGCGCCTGAGCTCGATCTCCTCCACGAGAAGCGCGTTGCGGGCCTGCCGGTAAGCCTCGCTTTCGTTGGGAAAGCTCGCCTGGTTCCTCGCCGCCAGCGCCTCGGCTGGCACGAGTTCCGCGCGGTCGAGTTCGGCCTGGGTGGACATGACGAACCTCCTGCTGTCGCTCTGTCGGCTTGACTTTAACGTTGATATCAACATAAAGGATGCATGTCAAAACCGCCGGTCGGGGCCCCTGCCGTCCCTTACGCCACCACCCTGCACATCCGCGACCACTGCCTTTGCCTGCACAGCCAGCGGGCGGCGCGCGCGCTCGCGCGGCGTTTCGACGCCGCGTTCCGCCCGCTCGCTCTGACCAGCGGGCAGTTCTCGCTTCTCATGTCGCTGAACCGGCCGGCGCCGCCGACGATGGGCGCAGTCGCCACGCTTCTCGCCATGGACCGCACGACCCTGACCGCCGCGCTGAAGCCACTCGAACGCCGGGGGCTGGTGACGATCGAGCCGGACCGCGATGACCGCCGCACCCGGAGGCTGGTCCTGACCGACGCCGGCCAGGCCCTCCTCGTCCGCGCGGTCAACCTCTGGCAGTCCACCCACGACGACCTCGACGCCCACCTGGGAGAAGGCCTTGCCGCCGGCCTTCACGCCCTGTCGCGCCTCGGCGCGCGCGATGCGTCAGTTCGCCTCGCCGAACCTGCCCGCGACCAGCGCCCGTAGCGCCGCCGCCAGCGGCTCCGCATCGGCGCCCTCCACCGAGACCTCGATCGAGGTGCCGCACGCCGCCCCGAGCATCATCAGCCCCATGATCGAGTCGCCCGAGACTTCCATGCCGTCCCGGCGCACCAGTGTCCGCGCATCGAACCGCTCGACGGTCTCGACGAACTTGGCGGACGCCCGCGCGTGCAGGCCCTTTTCGTTCACGATATCGAGGGAGAAATGCATCGCTGCCCGCGGCCGCTTCGGTCAGAGGGCGATCGGCGCTCCGTTGGGGCCGAACCCGTCAATGCAGTTGATATATTTGCGACCCGCGGTCAAGGCGGATGCCACCGCCTCGTTCAGCGGTTCGTGCCGCTCCTTGGCGAGCTTGACGAGGAGCGGCAGGTTGGCGCCGTAGAGCACCCGCCGGTCGGTCGTCCGCATGCAGGCGCGCTTGGCGAGGTTCGACGGGGTGGAGCCGTACATGTCGGTCACCACCACCACGCCCGCGCCGTCGTCCACCGCGGCGACCGCCGCGTCCACCTCGGCCTGTTTCGATCGACAGTCGTCGTCCGCATCGATCGACACCGCGCGGGTGCCGGGATGCTTGCCGACCACATGCTCGAGGGCCGCCAGATACTCGCGGGCCAGACCCCCGTGGGCCACGATAACGATTCCGATCACGCCGCACCCACTCCCAGATCCGAGTCCAAGCCGCTGCTTGCCCGCTCCAGGTCCCGGTGTCGAATAGATACCTGCCACCCGTCGCTTGCAAGCGTCTTCGCAAGTGCCTCGACTACCGCAACCGAACGATGCCGCCCGCCCGTACAGCCGAGGCCGAGGCTGAAATAGCTCTTTCCTTCCGCCTGATAGGCCGGCAGCAGGAACTTCAGCAGATCCGTCAGACGCGCATAGAACGGCGCATACGCCGGATCGGCCTCGACGAACGCCCGCACCACCTCGTCGCGGCCGTCCAGCGGCCGGAGCGCCGGGTCCCAATGCGGGTTCTTCAGGAAACGCACGTCGATCACCATGTCGGAACCGCGCGGCACCCCGCGCTTGTAGGAAAACGACTGCAAGGTCACCGCCAGCCCGCCGCGGGCCGCGTCCTCGTCGCCGAACTGCCGGCCCATCTCGGCGCGGAGCTCGTGCGGGGTCATCGCCCGCGTATCGATCAGCACGTCCGCCCGCTCGCGCAGCGGCGCAAGGAGCGCGATCTCCCGCTCGATCCCGATCGCCGGCGTCTCGTTCGGGCTCAGCGGATGCCGCCGGCGGGTTTCGCTGTAGCGCCGCGCCAGCGTGATCGCATCGCAGTCGAGATAGACCAGCACCGGTGCGCGCCCCGCGGCCGCCTCGACCTCGGCCAGCGCGGCCAGCATGCGGTCCACCGAGAAGTCGCGGTTGCGCGGATCGATCCCGATCACCACCGGGCGCTCCCCCGCGCCGCCGAAGAACAGCCGCGGCAGGAAGCTGATCGGCAGATTGTCGATCGCCTCGAAGCCAAGGTCCTCCAGCGCGTCGATCGCAGTCGACCTTCCGGCGCCGGACGGGCCGCTCATGATGACGATGTGCCCCTGCTCAGGGCGTCCTGCCTCAGTCACCTTGTACCCCGTGCCCAACAAACCGTCCGTGCTTACCTCAGTCTGGAAAGGCGCGGCCGTTCTGCACGAAAACCGTCAATGCTGCGTCAAGATTTGGAACTTCGGCTCCCGAAATCAACTCAACATCTACTCCGAGACACGCGATTGTCACAGGCTGTGGCATTCGTGCCGCGGGTCGGCGGTCGAGGTCGACCGCCAGCACCACGACCGCCTCTGGCGCAACCGCTACGCGAAGCAGCCCGACGCCCCTCGCCTCGATCAAGCCTTCGAGCGCCTCGGGCGCGCTGGCGACGAGCGCGGCCCCCCGCCGCTGCAGCCTCACCCGGTCGTCCGCGACCAATCCCCCGCCTCGGCCGATCAGCGCCAGCGCCAGCGCCGACTTTCCCGCCCCCGACGCGCCGAGAATCAGCACGCCGCGGCCGGCGAAGGCCACGACCGAGCCATGCAGAATCGCCGTCTCCTCGTCTCCGCGCAAAACCGCACCGTCCTTTTCGCCCCCGCACACGCAAATGCGAACGCAACCGAAACCCGACCCCAACAGTTTCCGACACACCAGAACGTGCTTTCGTCCGCCGGGGACCGGATTAACCGTATCATAGCGATTCAAAACGGGGTGCCTCGTGTTATACAGCGGAGATTGGGTGATGTTGCGCTGCGGCAGACGCTACCCGTTGACGCATCTGGCGCCGGACCTTCGGCGCCAGCCTTGGAGGGGGTATGCAGGGCATGAAGACATTCAAGGTCCAGGATCAGGTGAATCCGCGGATGACGCTTGAATCCACCGGCTTCGAGGGCGTGGCCCTCGCGCACTACAACCTGCCGGAACCCGCTCTCATGCAGGCGGCGATCGCCCGCGGCGAGGGCGACATCGGCCGGGGCGGCGCATTCCTCGTCTCCACCGGCCGGCACACCGGGCGCAGCCCCAAGGACAAGTTCGTCGTCCGCGAGCCCTCGGTCGAGCAGGACGTGTGGTGGGAGAACAACGCCCCCATGGCGCCGGCGGCCTTCGCCGCGCTCCTCGCCGACATGCGCGCGCACATCCGCGGCTCCGAGCTCTTCGTGCAGGACCTCTACGCCGGCGCCGACCCCGCCTACCGCCTCGACATCCGCGTCATCACCGAGCTCGCCTGGCACGGCCTCTTCATCCGCCACCTGCTGCGCCGCCCGGCCCGCGAGGAACTCGCCGGCTTCGAGCCCGGCTTCACCATCCTCAACTGCCCCTCGTTCCGCGCCGACCCGGCCCGCCACGGCTGCAACTCCGAAACCGTGATCGCCATCTCCTTCGAGGAGAAGCTGGTGCTGATCGGCGGCACCGCCTACGCCGGCGAGAACAAGAAGAGCGTCTTCACCCTGCTCAACTACCTCCTGCCCGACCAGGGCGTGATGCCGATGCACTGCTCGGCCAACCACGCCAAGGACGATCCCGCCGACGTGGCCGTCTTCTTCGGCCTCTCCGGCACCGGCAAGACCACCCTCTCCGCCGACCCGGCGCGCGTCCTGATCGGCGACGACGAGCACGGCTGGTCCGACGACGGCACCTTCAACTTCGAGGGCGGCTGCTACGCCAAGACCATCAACCTGTCGCCCACCGCCGAGCCCGAAATCTACGCCACCACCCACCGCTTCGGCACCATCGTCGAGAACATGGTCTGGGACCCGGTCACCCGCGCGCTCGACTTCGCCGACGACAGCCTGACCGCCAACACCCGCTGCGCCTATCCGCTCGAGGCGATCTCCAACGCCTCCGCCACCGCCCGCGGCGGCGAGCCGCGCAACGTCGTCATGCTCACCTGCGACGCCTTCGGCGTGCTGCCGCCCATCGCGCGGCTCACGCCGGCGCAGGCGATGTACCACTTCCTCTCCGGCTTCACCTCCAAGGTCGCCGGCACCGAGCGCGGCGTCACCGAGCCGCAGCCCACCTTCTCCACCTGCTTCGGCGCCCCGTTCATGCCGCGCCGGCCCGAGGTCTACGGCGCCATGCTGCGCGACCGCATCGCCCGCGCCGGGGCCACCTGCTGGCTGGTCAACACCGGCTGGACCGGCGGCGCCTACGGCGCCGGCCGCCGCATGCCCATCGCCGCCACCCGCGCGCTCCTGACCGGCGCGCTCGACGGCTCGCTCGCGCGCGTGCGCTTCCGCAAGGATCCGGTCTTCGGCTTCGACGTCCCCACCGACGTCCCCGGCGTCGACGCCTCGCTCCTCGACCCGCGCAGCACCTGGGCCGACCCCGCGGCCTACGACGCCCAGGCCGCGAAGCTCGCCGCGATGTTCGCGCAGAACTTCGCCCAGTACGAAACCTACGTCACCGACGACGTGCGCGCGGCGGCGATCCGCGCCGCCTGACCCGAACGGCCGGGGCGGCCCCCGCCCCCGCCCGCCTCACCCGGCGGCGACGATCCGGTTGCGCCCCTCGGCCTTGGCCCGGTAGAGCGCGGCGTCCGCCTGCGACAGCGCATCCGACAGCGACAGCGCCGCATCCTCCGGCGCCAGCCCGAGCAGCCCGCCGCTCACCGTCACCGCCAGCGACAGCCCGCTCTCGATCGTCACCGGCGTCCGCGCCACCGCCTCGCGCAGCCGCTCCGCGATCACCGCCGCCTCGGCGTCCGTCACCTCGGCGAAGACCGCGAGGAACTCCTCGCCCCCCACCCGGCCGAGCAGGTCGCCGGCGCGGCAGCTCGTGGCCATCCGCCCGGCCACCTCCTTCAGCACCCGGTCGCCGGCGGCATGGCCATGGGTGTCGTTGATCGTCTTGAACCGGTCGATGTCGAGCATGAGGATCGCCACGCCCTTCGGCCCGTCGAGCGCCCGCGCGACCAGCGCCGCGCTCCGCTCCAGCATCGCCGTGCGCGCCAGCACCCCGGTCAGCGGATCGAAGCTCGCCCGCCGCTCCAGGTCGGTGCAGGCGTCCGCCAGCGCCTCGCTCAGCCGCGAGATCTGGCTCGCCGACCGGCGCAGCTCGATCTCGTCCATCACGATCGCCGCCAGCGTCTCGAGATAGCGCAGCTGCTGCGGCACCACGCCGCGCGGCCGCGTGTCCATGCACGACAGCATCCCCAGCACGTGCCCGTCATAGGTGCGCAGCGGCACGCCGACATAGAACTCGAGCCCGAACGGCCCCGCCACCAGCGGATGCTCCTGGGTGCGCGGATCGGCGCCGGCGTTCTCCACCACATAGGCGCCGTCATGGGTGATCGCCGCGGCGCAGAGCCCGGGCAGCCGGCCGATCTCGCGCTCGCGGAACGGCCCGTGCACCGACTTGTACCAGACCCGGTTGGTGTCCACGAGGCTCACCACCGCCACCGGCACCTCCAGCATCTCGGCGGCGAGCTGGGTGATGCGGTCGAACGCGCCGTCGGGCGGCGTGTCGAGGATGGCATAGCGCCGCAGCGCGTTCAGCCGCTCGAATTCCGCACCCGCATCCAGCGCCACCGGCCGATCCCCCACCGTCACCCGCGCACCAGCCTGCCGCGGCGGCGTTAACGGATCGCGAACGGTTGGCCGCGAAGCCGCGGGTTTGTTGCGGCAATTTGCCTAAAACAGCGCCCGCCGCAGCAGGTTCAGCCCGGTCAGCACCAGCACCACCAGCGTCACCTTCAGGAACCGCGCCTGGTCCAGCCGGTCGTGCACCCGGTAGCCGAGGAACATCGCCGCCATGGTCGGCAGCACCAGCCAGGCCGACGCCGGCAGCGTCACCGCGTTCAGCACCCCCGAATGCAGGTGCGCGACGAACAGCACCATCGCGCCGAGCAGGAACGACAGGCTCTGCACCCGCACCATCTCGGTCTTCGGCAGCCCCACCGCCAGCAGGTACATGATGAGCGGCGGCCCCCAAATCCCCGAGAGCCCGCCGAAGAACCCCGCCAGCGCCGCCACGCCCGGTCTCGATGGCCAGCCGGTGCCCCTCCGGCAGCCGCGGCCGCCACCCGAGCAGCTGGCTCGCGCCGAAGAGCGCAGACCGCCAGCCCGAGGATGCCGAAGAGCACCCGGTCCGGCAGCACCACGACCAGCTGCGCCGACAGCGCGATCCCGGTCACCAGCACCAGGTTCAGCCACCAGAACCGCCGGAGGCTGGCCCAGCGCCGGCCCGATGCCGTTGCGCAGCGCCTGGAACAGGTTGGACACCAGCATCGGCACGATCAAGAGCGCCACCGCCGTCTGGTAGGGCAGGAACGACCCGGCCAGGCTCAGCGCGATCAGCGGCAGCGCGAAGCCCACCACCCCCTTGGCGAATCCGCCCAGCGCCATCGCCAGCGCCGCCCCCACCGCCGCCGCCACGCCGTAGGCGCCGACAAATCCTTCCAGTCCCGGCATCGCCGCCTCTTCGCCAGCAAGCCGTTGCGACTGCAACGCTAATAAAGTTGCCAGTCACCCGGTCCCTGCGGCAGCAATCTTGCGGCCCGGCCATTTTCGCCCTAGCGTCAGCGCAACCGCAGCACTGATTCCGCGCCGCACAACGAGAGGCCGCCCCGATGTCCGAACCCGCCCGCGCCCGCACGCCCGACACGCCGCTCCTCGCCGACCTGCCCGCGCTCGCCGCGGACGCCGCCGCGTCGGCCGGCGCGCTCGCCGCCGCCGCCCGCGCCCGCCTCGCCGCGCGCGTCACCAGCGGCGGCCGCGTGTCCAACGCCGCGCTCGAGGCCGACCAGTACGCCGCCCACGCCCTCGCCTGGATGGCGACCTACGCCGAGGCCCTGCGCGAGCTCGCCGCCTGGGCCGCCGCGCTCGACGCCACCGGCCGCCTCGGCGAGACCGAGCGCCTCATCCTGCAGATCGGCTGCGGCGAATACCTCGCCCAGCTCGCCGGCGGCATCCCCATGTCGCAATCCGAGATCGCCCGCCCCGGCGACCTCGGCCTCGACGCCGCCACCCTCGCCGCCTTCCGCACCCCCGTCGGTCGAAACCCTGATCGCCCACGGCAACACCGACGCCGCCCGCGCCCGCCTCGTCGCGCTGATGCTGGACTCCCAGGGCGCCGCCAGCTTCGGCGCCACCGGCCTCGACGACGACTACGAGATGATCCGCGACCAGTTCCGCCGCTTCGCCGACGAGCGCGTCGCCCCGCACGCCCACGGCTGGCACCTCCGCGACCAGCTCATCCCCATGGAGATCGTCGAGGAGATGGGCGCGCTCGGCGTCTTCGGCCTCACCATCCCCGAGGAATACGGCGGCTCCGGCCTCTCCAAGACCGCCATGTGCGTCGTCTCCGAGGAGCTCTCCCGCGGCTACATCGGCGTCGGCTCCCTCGGCACCCGCTCCGAGATCGCCGCCGAGCTCATCCTCGGCGGCGGCACCGAGGCGCAAAAGGCTGAATGGCTTCCCAAACTCGCCTCCGCCGAAGTCCTCCCCACCGCCGTCTTCACCGAGCCCAACACCGGCTCCGACCTCGGCGCGCTTGCGCACCCGCGCCACCCGCGACGGCGACGCCTACGTCGTCACCGGCAACAAGACCTGGATCACCCACGCCGCCCGCACCGACCTCATGACCATGCTGGTCCGCACCGACCCGGCCACCACCGACCACACCGGCCTCTCCATGCTCCTCGCCCCCAAGCCCCGCGGCACCGAAGCCGACCCCTTCCCCGCCCCCGGCATGTCCGGCGGCGAGATCGAGGTCCTCGGCTACCGCGGCATGAAGGAGTACGAGCTCGGCTTCGACGGCTTCCGCGTGCCCGCCGCCAACCTCCTCGGCGGCATCGAGGGCCAGGGCTTCCGCCAGCTCATGCGCACCTTCGAGTCCGCCCGCATCCAGACCGCCGCCCGCGCCATCGGCGTCGCCCAGTGCGCGCTCGACCTCGGCCTGCGCTACGCCCAGGACCGCAAGCAGTTCGGCAAGCCGCTCGTCGCCTTCCCCCGCGTCTACGGCAAGCTCGCCATGATGGCCGTCGAGATCATGATCGCCCGCCAGCTCACCTACTTCGCCGCCCGCGAGAAGGACGAGGGCCGCCGCTGCGACCTCGAGGCCGGCATGGCCAAGCTCCTCGCCGCCCGCATCGCCTGGTCGAACGCCGACAACGCCCTGCAAATCCACGGCGGCAACGGCTTCGCCCTCGAATACCCCATCTCCCGCGTCCTCTGCGACGCCCGCATCCTCTCCATCTTCGAAGGCGCCGCCGAAATCCAGGCCCAGGTCATCGCCCGCAGGCTGCTGGAAGCGCGCTCCTCTTGAGCAACGACCCCGACTCCCGCGGTTCGTGTTGCTTTCCTCAGCATGTTCGAAGACGTTTTAGCGTGGTGGTCTCGGGCCCGCCTCCTGCAGGGTCACACACACCATTGAGGTTCGCGAAATGCCACGGGCCATGCTCCATCCTTTCCCTGCACGTAGCCTCGACCGCCGCGCCATCGTCGTCGGCGGCTCGCTTACGGGCTTGTTCGCCGCGGCGTTTCTTCGCCGGATCGGCTGGCAGGTCGACGTCTACGAGCGCTCCTCGGTCGAACTGGTCGGTCGCGGGGCCGGCATCAATGCCACGCATCCGGAACTGCTGGAGGCTTTGGACATGTGCGGCGCCGGCACCGTCGATATCGGCATCTTGGCGTACCGACGGATTGTGCTCGACCGCAAGGGTGACGTGATCGCCAAGAAGCCAATGGTCCAGATCGTCACGTCCTGGGACACCCTGCGGCGCCTGCTATCCAAGGCGATAGACCGGCAGCGATATCATTTCGGGCATGTCTTCGATCATGTCGAGCAAGACGGTAGCGGCGTTCTCGTCTATTTTGCCAACGGCAGCATTGAGCGGGCCGATCTGCTCGTCGCCTGCGACGGCTCTCGTTCCGCTGTGCGTGGTCAATTGGCACCGCAGGTGCAGCCGATCTACGCCGGCTATTACATTTGGCGCGGCGCCGCGAATGAGTTCGATCTCTCCCAGGAAACCCGCGAGACCGTCTTTCCCTATTTCTCATTCTTTCTGGGCAATCAATCGCAGACCCTCGGCTACCCGATTTCCGGCGCGAACGACGAGCTGCGGCCCGGCCAACGGCGCTACAACTTCGTGTGGTACCGCGTAGCGGATGCCGAGGAATTGAAGGCGATGTGCGTGGACGACCGCGGCCGCCAACACGCGTCCGCGGTGCCGCCGCCGCTGGTGCGCAAGGATTTGGTCGTGCAGATGCGGGCCGAGGCCGAGACCCTGCTTCCACCACAGTTCCTCGATTGCCTGCACAACATCGCCCAGCCATTCTTCACGCCGGTCTATGATTTCTGCTCGCCCAGCCTGGTCTTCGGCCGCGTGGTCCTAATGGGCGATGCGGCTTCCACACCGCGTCCACACATCGGGTTTGGCGTCTCCAAGGCAGGTGCGGAGGCGCAGGCGCTGGCCGATGCGCTCTCTGACCACGAGGACATCGACCAGGCCCTCGCCGCCTACAACGCCGAGCGCCAGCCGCTCGGCGAACGCATCGTCGTGCATAGCCGCAAACTCGGCACGCAACTCGGCGTTGGCATCGAGACCGATGAAGATCGCAGACTGTCGGAATTGCTGCAAAATCCCGAGGCGATCCTGAACTGGATCGCCGTGCCAGGTTTCCTGGCGACGCCGCTCTAGGCGCGTCCAGCCTCGGTCGCGCCGCTCCTCAAGACCGGCGGCTCGACGAAGCGGTGGCCGAGGGTTACGGTTGGGGCGACGATTGGCGCGCCGGCCGCCTCCCCGACGATGCCATCCTCGCCCGCCTCTTCGACCTCAATCAAGAACGTTCGGGAGGTGCCAATGAATGATGACGCTGAGTCCGATTTTAATGGGCACATCGATGACGCAAAAGCGCTTATCCGCATTGCAAAAGCGAGAGGCGCCATCCGCCACACGCCTGACCGGTCCTGGACGTCACCGGGACGGTCCGAACTCGAGATGGTGGCGCAGGCGTTGGCCTTCACTCGCAGAGGCGCAATGCTAAAGCGTCCTCGCCCGTCCTTCGCCCTCAAATCAGGCCAATCGCGGCGACCTCAATCCCCCTCCTCACTCCTCCTTCTTCTTCTTCGGCGCCGCCTTCCCCAGATCTCGTCGTGCTTCCAGTCCTTGTCCCCCCGGCTCAGGATCTCCTTCGAGATCAGCGCCAGCATGAACGCCCGCAGCACCGCGTTCATCCGCGCCTGGTAGCCGGTCCCCATCCCGCGGAACCACTTCACCATGTCGGCGTCGAACTCGACGGTCAGCTTGGTCCGCGGCGGCTGGACCGGCACGGTCTCCTCGATGGTGTGCCAGTCCCTGGGGACCAGCGCGTCCTTCAGCTTCTGGTGCCGCACCATGATCTCCAGCTCCTGGAGCTGCATCACGTACGCGGCATAGGCCCTCTCCTGGGCGATGGTCCGCAGGCGGTCTGGTTGCACGGGGTCGATTCCTTGCGATATGGGGAAGCGGCCATCCTGCCCCAGGATTGCTAAAATACCCTTCAAATCACCCATATGGATTCCATACGCTTTCCATATCGCCCAACACGCCGGAATCGCTGCCGAAAACCCCGCTCCGACCCCCACCCGGAAAAAACCGCTGGCCCACCCCCCACCGACCCCGCTAAGCCTGCCCGGCAGCCCGTCTCGGGAGAGAAAGCCACCCATGACCCCCGGCATGGTCATCATCGGCGCCGGCGAATGCGGCGCCTGCGCCGCCCTCGCGCTGCGCGAGCGCGGCCACCCCGTCACCCTGATCGGCGCCGAGCCCCACCCCCCCTACGAACGCCCGCCCCTCTCGAAAGCGGCCATGCTCGCCGACGCCGCCCCCGCCCCCGTCCTCGCCGGCGGCAGACCTGCAAGACCCTGGAATCACTCGCCTTCACGCCGAGGCCGTCGCCATCGACCGCACCGCCCGCACCGTCCGCCTCGCCGACGGCGCCACCCTCCCCTACACCCGCCTCCTCCTCGCCACCGGCGCCACCCCCCGCCGCCTCCCGCTCACCTCCGCCCGCGCCGCCTACCTGCGCACCTTCGACGACGCCCTCGCGCTCCGCGCCCGCCTCCACGCCCGCCCCCGCGTCGCCGTCATCGGCGGCGGCTTCATCGGCCTCGAGCTCGCCAGTTCCGCCCGCCAGCTCGGCTGCCCCGTCACAATCATCGAATCCCAGCCCCGCCTCCTCCAGCGCGGCGTCCCCGCACCCCCTCGCCGCCACCCTCCACGCCGCGCACGAACGCCACGGCGCCCGCATCCTCCTCGACGCAAACATCATCGAAATCAACGACCTGCCCGACGCCGCTCACATCCGCCTCGCCGACGGCGCCACCGTCGAGGCCGACCTCATCATCGTCGGAATCGGCGCCGTCCCGGACACCGCCCTCGCCGAATCCGCCGGCCTCGCCACCGCCAACGGCATCACCGTCGACGCCTTCCTCGCCACCAGCGACCCCGCCATCTTCGCCGCCGGCGACTGCTGCGCCTTCCCCCTCGCCCTCTACGGCAACCGCCGCGTCCGCCTCGAATCCTGGCGCAGCGCCCGCGAGCAGGGCGCGCTGGCCGGCCGCAACATGGCCGGCGCCGACGAGCCCCACGCCGCCGTCCCCTGGTTCTGGACCGACCAGTTCGACCTCGGCCTGCAGATCGCCGGCCTCCCCGACGAAGGCACGGAAACCATCCGCCGCGACCTCGCCGACGACGCCTTCCTCCTCTTCCACCTCGACGCCGCCGGCCGCCTCGTCGCCGCCTCCGGCATCGGTCCCGGCACCACCGTCGCCCGCGACATCCGCCTCGCCGAGATGCTGATCGCCCGCCGCGCCAAGCCCCCGCGCCCCGCGCTCGCCGCCGCCGACGTCCGGCTCAAGGGCCTCCTCGCGTCATGAGCGCCACCGAGTTCGAGACGGCCCTCCGTCAGAAAATCGACAACAAGACCAAGCCCTTGGGCGCCCTCGGCCGCATCGAGGATCTCGCCGCCGCCATCGCCCGCATCACCGGCACGCTCGAGCCCCGGATGCAGACCTGCCAGCTCACCATCTTCGCCGGCGACCACGGCCTCGCCCGCGAAGGCGTCTCCGCCTACCCCCAGGAAGTCACCCGGCAGATGCTGCTGAACTTCCTCGGCGGCAACGCCGCCGCCAACGTCTTCGCCCGCTCGGTCGGGGCCAGCCTGCGCGTCGTCGACGCCGGCGTGGCCGGCGCCGCCGGTCGCCCACCCCGACCTCCTCTCGCCGCCGCCTCGGCGAGGGCACCCGCAACGCCCTGCCGAGCCGGCGATGACCGCGGCCGAGCTTCGACCGCGCCCTCGACATCGGCCGCGCCCTCGGCGGCGACGGCGACTGGGACGCGGTCTGCCTCGGCGAAATGGGCATCGCCAACACCTCCGCCGCGGCGCTCGTGGCGCACAAGCTGACCGCGCTGCCGCTCGACCTGCTGACGGCCGCGGCACCGGCCTCGACGACCCCGGCCTCGCCCGCAAGCGCGCAGGTCCTGGCGCAGGCGGCGGCCCGCACCGCCCCGCACCTGCCGCCCGACGCCGCGCTGCGCCGAATACGGCGGCTTCGAGATGGCGATGATGGCCGGCGCGATGCTCGGCGCGGCGGCCGCCCGGCGGGTCGTCATCGTCGACGGCTTCATCGCCGGCGCGGTGGCGCTCGCCGCCGCCGGGATGGACCCCACCGCCCGCAACGCCTTCGTCTTCGCCCACCGCTCGGCCGAAGCACGGCCATGCCGCGCTCCTCGACGCACCTCGGCGCGGCCCCGCTCCTCGACCTCGGCATGCGCCTCGGCGAAGGCACCGGCGCACTCCTCGCCTGGCCGCTGGTGCGCGCCGCCGCCGCCATGCTGACCGAGATGGCGAGCTTCGAGAGCGCCGGCGTCAGCGGCCCGGCATGAACCCCCGCCTTGCCGACGAGGCCGCGGCCCTCCTCCTGGCGCTCCGCTTCCTGACCCGGCTGCCGGTCGGCGGCGCCGTGCTACACCCCCGCGCGAATGGCCGCCGCGACCGGATACCTGCCCGCCGCCGGCATGCTGATCGGCCTCTTCGCCGCCGCCGTCTTCCTGGCGGCGCACCGGGTCTTTCCGCCCGTTGTGGCGCTCCTCCTCGCCACCGCCGCGACCAGCCTCCTCACCGGCGCGCTGCACGAGGACGGCCTCGCCGACACCGCCGACGGCCTCGGCGGCGGCGCCACCCGCGAACGCGCCCTCGAGATCATGCGCGACGGCCGCATCGGCGCCTATGGCGCGCTGGCGCTGGGGCTCACGCTGGCGCTGCGCGTCGCAGCACTCGCCGCGATGCCCGTGCGGCCTCGCCGCCACCGCGCTCGTCGCCGGCCACGGCGCCAGCCGCGCCTCGGCCGTGCTCGTCATCGCCACCAGCCGCTATGCGCGTCCCGACGGCGCCGGCGCGTTCACCGCCGGCGGGATCGCTCCCGCCCGCCTCGGCCTCGCGCTGGCCACAGCCGCGCTCTGCCTCGCGCTCCTCGCCGTGGCGGGCGGCTGGCGGCCGGCGCTCGGCGCGGCGCTGGGGCTGGCCGTGGCGCACGTGGCGACCCGGCTCGTCTTCGAGCGCAAGCTCGGCGGCTACACCGGCGATTGCCTGGGCGCGACCCAGCAGGTGGGCGAGGCGGCGATCTATCTCGGGGTGCTCGCGTGTCTCTGATCCTGATCCGCCACACCCGGCCCGAGGTCGCCGCCGGCATCTGCTACGGCAGCACCGACCTCCCGGCAGCGCCCGGCTTCGAGGCCGAAGCCGCCCACCTCACCGCGCGGTTCCCCACCGCCGACCGCATCGTCTCGAGCCCGCTTCGCCGGTGCCTGCCGCTGGCCGAGTTCCTGGCCGAGCGGCTCGGCGCCCCGCTCGTCCTCGACGCGCGCTGGCGCGAGATGGACTTCGGCGCCTGGGAGGGACGCGCCTGGGAAACCATCGCGCGCAGCGATCTCGACGCCTGGGCGGCCGACCTCATGCAAGCGCGCCCGCACGGCGGCGAGAGCGTCGCGATGCTCTCCGCCCGCATCGGCGAGGCGATCTCGGCATGCCGCGCGACCGTGGGGCGCACCCTCGTCATCACCCACGCCGGCCCGATGCGCGCGGCCCTCGGCGACTGGAACCGCGCCATCGCCTACGGCGAGGCGATCGAGCTGTGACCGCGCACACCGTCGCCGGCCACTTCGGCGAACTCCTGCAGGGCCGGCTCGGCCCCGACGGCCCGCTGGCGCTGGTCACCCTTCCGACCCGGGCATTCCAGGTGACGGCGCGCCTGCACCCCGGCGGCGTCTTCCGCCTGCACGTCCCCGGCCCGAGCCCGCTGTCGCGCCAGGACGCCGCCACGCTGCACCGCGCGATCGCCAACGCGCCGCCGCGCGGGTCCCTCACGCTCCGGGCGACGATGCCGCCCGGCGGCGGGGCCGGCGCATCCACCGCATCGCTCCTGGCCGCCGCCGCCGCCTTCGCCGCCGCTGCGGGGCGGCCGCTCCCGCCACCCGCCGCCCTCGCCCGCATCTGCCACGGCATCGAGGGCGCCACCGACCCGCTGATGCACCCCGACCCGGGCGCCATCCTCTGGGCCCCCCGCGCCGGCTCCCCGCTGGCGGCGCTCCCACCCCTCCCCGAATTCGACGTCGTCGGCGGCTTCCTCGGCCCCGGACGCCGCACCGATCCCGCCGACCTCGACTTCGCCGACATCGCGGACCTCGCCGCCGCCTGGCCGCCCGCCGCCTGTCAACGCGACCTCGCGACGCTGGCCGCGCTCGCCACCGAATTCCGCACGCCGCAACGCCCGACGCCGCGGCCCGGACCTCGCCCCGATCCTCGCCGCGGCAAGACGCCACGATGCGCTGGGGATCGTCGCCGCCCACACCGGCTCGGCGCTCGGCCTCCTCTTCGCACCCGGCCGCAGCCCCGCCGACGCCGCCATCGCCACCCTCCGCGCGCTCGGCCTCGCCCAGGTCGCGCGCTTCCGCGCCGGAGGAAGCCGATGACAGCGCGCGACCACGGCGGCGATCTCGGCGCGGCGATCCGCCGCACGGCGGCACCGAGGCCGACTGGATCGACCTCTCCACCGGCATCAACCGCCGCCCCTGGCCCGCCCCGCCCCTCGCCCCGCGCCTGCTCCACGCCCTGCCGCGCGCCGAGGACGTCGCCGCCGCCGCCGCCGCCGCCCGCGCCGCCTACGCCCTCGCCGAACCCGCCGCCTGCCTGCCCGTCGCCGGCGCCCAGGCCGCGATCCAGCTCCTCCCCCGCCTCGCCCCGCCCGGCCGCGCCGCCATCCTCGCCCCCACCTACAACGAGCACGCCGCCGCCTTCCGCGCCGCCGGCTGGCAGGTGGACGAGACCGCCGATCCCGCCGCCCTCGCCGGCGCCGACGCCGCCGTCGTCGTCAACCCCAACAACCCCGACGGCCGCCGCCACGACCCCGCAGCGCTCCTGGCCCTCGCCGGCGAAGTCGGCCTCCTCGTCGTCGACGAGAGCTTCGCCGACCCCACCCCGGATCTCTCCCTCTGCCCCCGCCTCGGCCGCCCCGGCCTGATCGTCCTGCGCTCGCTCGGCAAGTTCACCGGCCTCGCCGGCCTCCGCCTCGGCTTCGCCCTCGGCGCCCCGTCCGACATCGCCCGCCTCGCCGAGCTCGCCGGCCCCTGGGCGGTCAGCGGCCCCGCCCTCGGCCTCGGCGCCGCCGCCCTCGCCGACGCCGCCTGGGCGCAGGCCACCCGCGCCCGCCTCGCCGCCGACGCCCGCCGCCTCGACGCGCTCGCCCCCTGGCCCCTCGCCGGCGGCACCGCCCTCTTCCGCACCTACGACACCCCCGACGCCGCCGCCGCGCAGGACCGCCTCGCCCGCGCCCGCATCTGGAGCCGCATCTTCCCCTGGTCCGGCCGCTGGCTCCGCCTCGGCCTCCCCGGCGACGAACCCGAATGGGACCCGCCTCGCCGCCGCCCTCGGCTGATCCGCCGCCGGCCCCGGCCATTCTTCCGGCTGGCGCCGCACCGGATCATAGGGCTTCCGTGTGATCGCCTCGCGTTAACAGCCCGTCAAGAAGTGGCAAGCCGGATTCCAGCCGGATTCCAGCCGCCTTCCAGCCCGCATTTTTCCCGCCGTTCCAAAGGGATGGCCGCCGCCGGAGATCAGTTCCCGCGACGGCGCAGCAGATAGGTGTCCATGATCCACCCGTGCGCCGCCCGCGCCGCCTCGCGCTCGGCCACGATCCGCTCCCCCACCTCGCCCAGCGGCCCCGCGATCAGCATCTCCTCCGGCATCCCGAGGTAGGCCCCCCAGCAGATCTCCCACTCCTCCGCACGCAGCCCCCGGAACGCGCAGTCCCCGTCCAGCACCACCACCAGCGTCGCGTCCCCCTCCGGCGCCCCGGCCTCGCGCAGCCGCCGCCCGGTGATCACCCGCACCTCGCCCCCGATGGCGTTCAGCGCCACCCGGTGCCCCGCCGCCAGCGCCTGCAGGCTGGTGATCCCCGGCACCACCGAATGCTCGAACGCCACCCCAAGCTCCCGCAGATGCCCGAGAATCCGGAGCGTGCTGTCATAGAGCGACGGATCGCCCCAGATCAGCAGCGCCACCCGGCTCGCCGGCCCGGCATGCGCCTCCAGCAGCCCGCGATAGGTCGCCGCGATCGCCCGGTGCCAGTCCTCCACCCCTTGCCGGTACGGCGCGCCCGCATCCCGCACCGGCAGGTCGAACTCCACCACCCGCGTCGCCGGGTTCTCCAGGTACCGCCCGCAGATCTCCCGCCGGAGCTCGGCCAGGTCGTCCTTCGCCGCCCCCTTGCGCGGCACCAGCACCAGGTCGGCCGCGTTCAGCTCGCGGATCCCCTGCACCGTCATGTGCTCGGGATTGCCGGTGCCGATGCCGATCAGCACGAGATGCACGCTGCCCGCCTCACCCGACCGCGATCGCGTGGAAGAACGTCCCGCTGACCGCGCCCCGCCGCGCGCCGGCCGGCCCGAGCGCCTTCCCCTGGCCGTCGAAGAGCTCGGCCAGCGCGCGCGTCCTCCCCCGGCTCCACCAGCCGCGAATAGTGGAACTCGTGCCCGCGCACCGTCTGCCCCGCCCGCCCGATCGGCGCATCGGCCAGCAGCCGCGCCTGCCGGTAGCCGAGGTTCATCTTCCGCTTCGCATAGCTCGTCACGTGCCCGAGCAGCCCCGCCATCGCGTGCGTCACCCCCTCGGCATCCTCGAGCGCCCGGCCCAGCACCATGAACCCGCCGCACTCGCCGTGCACCGGCTTGCCCGCCGCCGCGAAGCGCGCCAGCCCGCTCGCGGAACCGCGCCGCCGCCGCCAGCCGCCCGGCGTGCAGCTCCGGATACCCCCCCGGCAGCCAGCAGGCATCGCAGTCCGCGCCCGGCCCCTCGTCCGCCAGCGGCGAGAAGGCCACGAGCTCGGCCCCCGCCGCCCGCCAGGCCGCGGCCACGTGCGGATAGACGAAGCTGAAGGCCGCATCCTCGGCGATGGCGATCCGCTGCCCCGGCGGCGGGATCAGCGCCGCGCCGCTGCCGGCGCCCGCCGCCAGCGGCGCCGCCAGCGCCAGCACCGCGTCGAGATCGACGGACGCCGCCATCACGTCGGCCAGCCGCTCGATGAACCCCTCCAGCGCCGCATGCTCGCGCGCCTGCACCAGCCCCAGGTGCCGCTCCGGCAGCGCCATGTCCGGGTTGCGATGCACCGCCCCCACCACCGGGATGCCCGAGCGCCTCCACCGCATCCCGCGCCAGCCGCTCGTGCCGCTCGCTCGCCACCTGGTTCAGCACGACCCCGGCGATCCGCACCGCCGGATCGTGCGTGGCGAAACCGCGCGCGATGGCCGCCACCGTCTGCGACTGCCCCGAGACGTCGAGGATCAGCAGCACCGGGATGCCCTACCGCCGGGCAAGCTCGGCTGCCGAGCCGCTGCGCCCCGCCTCGGCCGGAATGCCGTCGTAAAGCCCCATGGCGCTCTCGATCACCACCACGTCGGCCCCCGCCGCCTGCCCCGCCGCCAGCCGGTCGAGCAGCCCGGGCGGCATCGCCCAGCTGTCGAGGTTCACCCCCGGCGCGCCCGTGGCGGCCTCGTGAAAGCCCGGGTCGATGTAGTCCGGCCCCGACTTCGCGCCCCGCACCGCCAGCCCCCGCCGCCGCAGCGCCCGCATCAGCCCGATGCTGACGCTGGTCTTGCCCGACCCCGAGCGCGCCGCGCCGACGATGAGCGCGCGCGCGCTCACGCCCGCGCCTCGGCCTGCGCGAGCGCGATGAGCTCGGCGCGAAGCGCCACGATCTCGCCGATGACGATCAGCGCCGGGGCCCGGATCGCCGCCTCGCGCACCCGCTCGGCGATGCTGCCGAGATCCGCCACCAGCACCCGCTCCTCGGGCGTGGTCGCCGAAGCGATCACCGCCGCCGGCGTCTCCGGCCGCAGCCCCCCCGCCATCAGCGCCGCCGCGATCGCCGCGATCCCGGCGAGGCCCATGTAGACCACGATGGGCTGGCCGGTCCGCGCCAGCGCCGCCCAGTCCACATCGTCCGCGGTGCCGACCCCGTGCCCCGTCGCCAGGATCAGCGCCTTGCTCGTCCCCCGCCGCGTCGCCGGGATGCGCGCGCTCGCCAGCGCCCCGAAGGCCGAGGTCACGCCGGGCAGGATGCGGAACGCCACCCCCGCCCGCGCCAGCGCCAGCGCCTCCTCGCCGCCGCGGCCGAAGATGTTGGGATCGCCCCCCTTCAGCCGCAGCACCCGCCGGCCCTCGCCCGCAAGCCGCACGAGAAGCGCATTGATCTCCACTTGCGGCGTCGAGGGCTGGCCCCGCCGCTTCCCCACGAAGTGCAGCGCCGCTCCTTCCCCCGCCGCCCGCAGCGCCTCCGGCGCCACCAGCGCGTCGTACACCACGTCATCGGCCGCGGCCAAGGCCGCCACCACCTCCAGCGTCAGGCAGCCGAGGCTCCCCGGCCCGGCCCCCGCCAGCCACACCTCGCCCGCCCGCGAAGGCCGGCAGGTCCGGCGCCAGCCGGCCGATGGCCTCCCCAGGCTCACGCGCCCGCCCGCCCGCGGAACCGCCGCTGATACCCCGCGTCGTAGAGCGCGCTCTCGCGGAACCCCTCCGCCGCCAGCCCCGGCCCGACGAAGATCATCGCCGTCCGGTCGATCGGATCCGCCGCCACCGCGCCGGCGATCGTTCCCAGCGTGCCGCGCACGACCCGCTCCTCCGGCCAGCTCGCCCGCGCCACGATCGCCACCGGGCAGTCCGCGCCATAGAGCGGCGTCAGCTCCGCCACCACCCGCTCCAGCGCATGGATCGCGAGATGGATCGCCAGCGTCGCCCCCGTCGCCCCGAACCCCGCCAGCGTCTCGCCTTCCGGCATCGCCGAGGCCCGCCCCGACACCCGCGTCAGCACCAGGCTCTGCGCCACCTCCGGGATGGTCAGCTCCCGCCCCAGCGCCGCCGCCGCCGCCGCGAAGGCCGGCACCCCCGGCGTCAGCGTGTAGGGGATCCCCAGCGCCTCCAGCCGCCGCGCCTGCTCCGCCACCGCGCTCCAGACCGACAGGTCGCCCGAGTGCAGCCGCGCCACCTCCAGCCCCGCGCCATGCGCCGCCGCCATCTCGCCCACGATCTCGTCCAGCGCCATCGGCGCCGTATCGACCAGCCGCGCCCCCTCCGGGCAGTGCGCCAGCATCTCCCGCGGCACGATCGAGCCGGCATAGAGGCAGACCGGACAGCGCGCCAGCAGATCCCGCCCGCGCAGCGTCAGGAGATCCGCCGCCCCCGGCCCCGCCCCGATGAAATGCACCGTCATTCCGTCACCGCCACCGCACAGGTCACCCGCCCCACCACCAGCCGCGGCCCGACGAGCCGCGCCCTCCGGCCCCGCCACCGCCAGCGCCGCCGCCTCGGAGGCCGACCCGACCCCCACCGCCGCCACCGAAGCCGCCGACTGCGTCAGCAGCCGCGCCTCGATCCACCCGCCCCGCGGCGACCCGCAGCGGCAACCCGCTCCGCGCCGCCGCCTCCACCACGCCCGGCTCCTCCGCCTTGGCCCTGACCACCGCCATCACGTCCGCCCCGCCCACCGCCGCCACCGCCGCCAGCACCTCCTCCGCGCTCACCCCCTTCCGGCAGCCGATCCCCGCCACCCTCACGGCTTCACCCAGGCCCACTGCACCACCGGCATCGCCGGCCGCCACGCCGGTCATCCCGCCCACCGGCGCCGCCCGCGCCACCGAAAGCGTCGCCAGCGTCCCGCCCGAGCCGCTCCGCCCAGCCCATCACCAGCGCCTGCGTCTCCAGCGTCACCGCATTCGCCACCAGCCGCCCCCCCGGCCGCAGCGCCGCCGCCGCCGCCTCGAACGCCTCGCGCCACCCCGCCGCCGAGAAAGACCGCATCCGGCGCCGGCAACCCCGCCAGCGCCCCCGGCGCCTCCCCCTCGACCACCCGCAGCCCCGGCACCCCCAGCGCCTCCGCGTTCGCCCGCACCCGCGCCGCCCGGTCCGCCCGCGCCTCCACCGCCACCGCCCGCAAGCACGGATGCAGCCGCATCCACTCGATCCCCACCGACCCCGACCCGGCGCCCACGTCCCACAGCATCTCCCCCCGCCGCGGCGCCAGCGCCGCCAGCGTCACCGCCCGCACCTCGCGCTTGCTGATCTGCCCGTCGTGCGGCGAAGGCCTCGTCCGGCAGCCCCGCCCCCAGCGGCAGCCCCGGCGCCCCCGCGACCTCCACCGCCACCACGTTCAGCGCCGCGAACGCCGCATCGACGCAGCCCGACGCCACGTCCGCGAACCACCCGCTCCCCCGGCCCGCCCAGCGCCTCCAGCACCGTCACCCGCGACGCCCCGAACCCGTCCGCCACCAGCACCCGCGCCACCGCCCCCGGCCCCGCCCCGTCCGCGGTCAGCGCCAGCACCCGCACCCCCGGCTGCAACAGCGGCCGGATCAGCGCCACCGGCCGCCCGTGCAGCGCCACCGTCTCCACGTCCTGCAGCGCCCACCCCATCCGCGCCGCCGCCAGCCCGAACGCCGAGGCCCCCGGCACCACCGCCATCTCCCCCGGCGCCACCACCCGCGCCAGCGTCCCCCCGACGCCGTGCAGGAACGGATCCCCCGACGCCAGCACGCACACCGCCCGCCCGCGCAGCGCCAGCACCCCGCCCGCATCGAACGGCACCGGCCACTCGCGCGCTTCCCCGCGGATCAGCCCCGCCGCCAGCGCCAGGTGCCGCCGCCCGCCGAACACCACCTCCGCGCCCGCGATCATCCCCCGCGCCGCCTCGCCCAGCCCGGCGACGCCGTCCTCGCCGATCCCCACGACGCTCAGCCACTTTCCGGTTGAGACCGAAGGCGCAAGCTCCCTAGATGACAGCATGGGCCACCGGCATATCCTGATCCTGGGCGGCACCACCGAGGCGCGCCAGCTCGCCGCCCGCCTCGCCGCGCGCCCCGACGCCCGCGTGACCCTCTCGCTCGCCGGCCGCACCAGCGATCCCGTCCCGCAGGCGGGCGATGTCCGCACCGGCGGCTTCGGCGGCGCCGAAGGCCTCGCGCGCTGGCTCGCGACCGAACGCGTCGACGTCCTCATCGACGCCACCCACCCCTTCGCCCGCCGCATCTCCGCCAACGCCGCCCAAGCCGCCCGCCAGACCGGCACCCCGCTCCTCGTCCTTTCCCGTCCGCCATGGAAACCCGAGCCCGGCGACCGCTGGACCCGCGTCTCCGACATGGCGAGCGCCGCACAGGCCCTCGGCCCCACCCCCCAGCGCGTCTTCCTCGCCGTCGGCCGCCAGGAGATCGCGGCCTTCCGCGCCGCCCCGCACCACCGCTACCTCGTCCGCAGCATCGAGCCCCCGGACCCGGACGCCCTCCCCGGCGCCAGCCTCCTCTCCGCCCGCGGCCCCTTCACCCAGGCGGACGAAGAACGCCTCCTCCGCGACCACGCGCATCGAGGTGATCGTCGCCAAGAACAGCGGCGGCGACGCCACCTACGCCAAGATCGCCGCCGCCCGCGCCCTCGGCCTTCCCGTCGTCCTGATCGACCGCGCCGCCGACCCGACGGCGGCCGCGACCGTGGAAGAGATCCTCGCGCGCCTCGATCATCTCCCAGCCCCCGCCGCCGACCGCGGCGTATAGACCAGCGGCGACATCCCCGCCCGCTCGATCCGCCGCGTCTCGGCGGTCCCCACGATCACGCAGGTCGCCATGTCGGCCATCTCGCCGCGCGCCTCGTCCAGCCGCCGGACCGCCACCGCCTCGTCCGGCCGCCCCACCGCGCGCCCGAAGATCACCGCCGTCTCCCCCGGCAGCGCCTCGCCCAGCACCTCGAACGCCCGCCCCAGCTGCCACGGCCGCGCCTTGCTCACCGGATTGTAGAGCGCGATCACGAACCCCGCCGCCGCCGCCGCCCGCAGCCGCGCCTCCACCAGCTCCCAGGGCTTGAGGTTGTCCGACAGCGACAGCGCGCAGAAGTCGTGCCCCAGCGGCGCCCCGCAGCGCGCCGCCACCGCCAGCATCGCCGTGATCCCCGGCACCACCGCCAGCTCCACCCGCCGCCACGCCTCCGGCCCGCCGTCGATCGCCTCGCAGACCGCCGCCGCCATGGCGAAGACCCCGGGGTCGCCCCCCGAAACCACCGCCACCTGCCGCCCCTCCGCCGCCAGCGCCAGCGCCGCCCGCGCCCGCGCCAGCTCCTCGCGATTGTCCGAGGCATGCGCCACCTGGTCCGGCCGCAGCGCCAGCCGCGCCAGGTACGGCGCATAGCCGAAGAAGTCGGACGGCCCCCGCCACCGCCGCCGCCGCCTCGCCGGTCAGCTGGTCCGCCCGCCCGGGCCCCAGCCCCAGCACCACCAGCCGCCCGCTCAAGGCCGCCCCTCCCAGCCCGGCACCAGCACCAGCGAGAAATAGGGCGCCCGGTCGTCCGGCTTGTCCGCCAGCCGCATCGACGCGGTCGCATCCATGGTGGCCCGCTCCACATACACCGCCCGCGCCAGCTTGCCCGCGCTCGCCAGCGCCCGGCGGATCTTGCCGAGGTTCCGCCCCACCTTCATGATCACCGCCGCCTCGCACTCCCCGAGCCGCCGCACGAGATCCGCCTCCGGCATCGTGCCCGGCAGCACGCTCAGCACGTCGTCGCCCTGCACCAGCGGCAGCCCCGCCTGCGACCAGGACCCCGACATGGCCGTGATCCCGGGGATGACCTCCGCCTGATACCGCGGCGCAAGACGCACGTGCAAGTGCATGTATGACCCATAGAAAAGCGGATCGCCCTCGCTCAGCACCGCCACGGTGCGCCCCGCCCGCAGGTGCACCTCGACGCTCTCCGCCGAGCGCGCATAGAAATCGGCGATGGCGCTGCAATAGGCCGGCTCCGACGTGGCGATCTCGGTGGTGACCGGATAGAGCAGCGCCAGCTCCACCACCCCCGGCCGCAGATAGCCCGCCACCGTCGCCCGCGCGTTGCCGTTCCGGCCGTCCTTGGCGAAATGCGCCACCACGTCGGCCTCGGCCAGCGCCCGCACCGCCTTCAGCGTCAGGAGCTCCGGGTCGCCCGGCCCGGTCCCGACGCCGATCAGCCGCCCGCTCACAACCCCGCCCTCGCCAGCGCATTCACCGCCGCCGCCGCCATGGCGCTGCCGCCCATCCGCCCCGCCACGATGGCGTAGGGCACGCCATGCGCATCGGCCGCCAGCGCCTCCTTCGACTCCGCCGCGCCCACGAACCCCACCGGCATCCCGATGATCGCCGCCGGCCGCGGCGCGCCCGTCCGCCAGCATGTCGAGCAGATGAAAGAGCGCCGTCGGCGCATTCCCCACCGCCACCACCGCGCCTTCCATCCGCTCCCGCCAGAGCTCCAGCGCCGCCGCCGACCGCGTGGTCCCGCAGCTCCGCCGCCAGCCCCGCCGTCCGCGGGTCGCGCAGGGTGCAGATCACCGCGTTACCGGCAGGCAGCCGCGCGCGCGTGACCCCGTGCGCCACCATCTCCGCGTCGCACAGGATCGGCGCGCCCGCCTGCAGCGCACCCCGCGCCGCAGCAACGAAACCCGGCGCAAAGCGGATCTGCGCCGCCGCCTCGACCAGCCCGCAGGCATGGATCATCCGCACCGCGACCTCCGCCTCCTCCGGCGAGAACCGCGCCAAATCCGCCTCGGCGCGGATGATCGCGAACGAGCGCGCATAGATCGCATCGCCGTCGCGGATATACTCGTGCGCCGGCATCACCCCACCGCCTCCAGGTAAGCCCGCAGCGCCTCGGGCACCGCCATCCCCTCCCCCGTGACCACGTTCCCGCCCGCGCCCGCCACCAGCGAAACCGCAGCCCCCGCCGGCTGCGCGCAGCGCTTGCCGCAACCCGAAAGGTGCAGCCGCACGCCCCCCGCCAGCAGATCCGGCCGCCGCCCCGCGATCTCCGCCGCCAGCGTCCGCGTGGCGAGGTGCGCCGAAGCACAGGCCGGCGCGCCCGAGCAGGCGACGATGGCGAGCCTTGGGTCGCCGGGATCGACCACGAAGCCCAACCTCTCCGCCACCTCGCGCAGCGCCCCCGTCTCCGACAGCCCCACCGCGATCAGCGCCCGTCCCGGCGCCGGCCGCAGCTCCGCCGTCACCGCTCGCCGCCGCCAGCGCCGCCAGATCGTCCCAACCCGATCTGGCCGAACGGCAGCCCGATGCCGAGCGCGCCGCCCGCGAGCCGCCCGACCGGCACCGCCGGCCCCCGCGCCGGCGCAGGCGCCTCCACCGCCGCCGCGACCGTCAGGTCGCGCCCGCGCGCCGCCGGCCCCAGCGCCGCCAACCGCTCCAGCGCCCGCAACACCGTCGCCGTCGCACCCGCCGCATCCTCCGAGCCTAGAAACCGCCCCCCGACCCAGACCTCCCAGCGCGCCCCCACCGCCCGCAGCCGCATATCCGCCGCCAGCGCGTCGAGATGCAGCACCCCGCCCCCGTCCACCACCACCGACACCTTCGGCGCCAGCCGCAGCCCCGCCGCCCGCGTCCGGATCGCCTCCGCCAACGGCCGCGGATCGCCCATCTCGCGCCGGATCGAGCCCGGCCAGCGGCCCCGTCGTCACCGAAAGACCGTCCCAAACCGCGATCCCCAGCGCCTCCACGACGCGCCCGAGCTCCTCCGCCGTCTCCGGCGTCAGCCCGCGCACCTGCATGCTCCCCCGCCCCGTGACCTCGATCCGCCCGTTCCCCAGCCGCCCCGCCGCCGCCGCCAGCCCCGCCGCCTGCGCCGCCGTCAGCCCCGCCGCCGGCACCAGGCGCACCAGCCAGCCGTCGCCCGTCAGCATCGGCGCCGCCAGCGTCGGGCACGCGCCCCGGCGCATCGCCGCGCTCACGCCGTCACCTCCCGCGCCCGCGCCTCGGCCATCAGGCTCGCCAGGTCGTCGTCCACCGCGTTCCGCCGCGGATGCCACAGCCCCCGCCGCCGGGCGGAAGCGAACCGCTCCGCGATCGCCCGCGCCGCCGCGGGATTCTCGTGCAGCAGGAACGCCCGCACCCGGGCATCCGCCACATAGGCCGCATAGACCGCCTCGATCAGCTCCCCCGCCACCGCGTCCGTCGTCTCCGCGAACCCCACCAGCCGGTCCACCGTCTCGGCGAACTCCGCCGCCCCGCGCGGCCCGTGCCGCATCTGCCCGGCGATGAACCGCGGGTTCACCGCCCGCCCCCGCACCACCCGCGTCACCGCCTCCTTCAGCGACCGCGCCCGCGGCCGCCCCGGATCGGTGGTGTCGAGCATCACCAGGTCCGCCTTGCCCCCGAGCGCCGCGCACGCCGCCGCGAACCCGCCCACGAACGCCACGTCCGCCGACCCCTCGAGAATGTCCCGTCCCGGATCGTCGCCCGTGTGCAGCAGCATCTCCGCCGCCGCCACCCGCTCGGCAAACGCCCCGCCGGCCTCCCGCCCCTCGCCCTCCGCCCCGCCGAAGGCAAACGCCCCCGCCTCCAGATACGCCCGCCCCAGCTCCGCCCGCTCGCCCCAGTCGCCGCTCGCCAGCCGTTCCTCCGGCCCCCCGCCATAGGTCCCCGGCGCCGACCCGAAGATCCGCGCCGGCCGCGCCCCCGCCGCCCGCAAGCGGGTTCTCCTCCACCGTCTCCTCCCGCGCCGCGACAGCCGCCACCGCCGCGTCGATCAGCGCGATCTGGCTCGCGAACATGTCGCGGAACAGCCCCGAGATCCGCCAGGTCACGTCCACCCGCGGCCGCCCGAACACCGCCGGCGGCAGCACCTCCACCCCGGTCACCCGCCCGGTGCCCGCGTCCCACACCGGCCGGCACCCCATCAGCGCCAGCCCCTGCGCGATCTCCTCGCCGCCGGTGCGCAGGCTCGCGCTCCCCCAGAGGTCGATCACCAGCGCCCGCGGCCAGTCCCCGTGCTCCTGCGCGAACCGCCGCAGCGCCTCGTCCGCCCCCGCCTTGCCCCAGCGCATAGGCCGTCCGCGTCGGCAGCGTCCGCGGATCCGACGCGTAGAGGTTCCGCCCCGTCGGCAGCACGTCGGTCCGCCCGCGCGCCGGCGCCCCCGCCGGCCCCGCCGCCACGTGCCGCCCGTCGAGCGCCGCCGAGCAGCCCCGCCCGCTCCGCCGCCGCGCACGCCAGCCGCGCGCCCTCCTCCCCGGCGCGCCCGCCCGAAGACGTGCAGCCCGTCCTTGACCGCGAGATCCTTGAGGTCGCACAGCCAGGCGTCGATCCTGACCAGCGCCCGCTCCGGATCGTCGCCCGCCGCGACGCCCGCCTCCCCCGCCAGCCCGCTCTCCGCCGCCTCCTCCACGATCAGCCGCGCCAGCCGCTCCCGCCGCCGCCGGTCCAGCCCCTCGGCCTGGGCATACTCGTCCACCAGCCGCTCCAGCGCCCGCGCGCCTTCGCTCAGCCCCGCCGCCTCCAGCGGCGGCGTCAGATGCCCCAGCGTCACCGCCGCGATCCGCCGCTTCGCCTGCGCCGCCTCGCCGGGATTGCTGACGATGAACGGATAGACCACCGGCAGCGCCCCGGTCACCACCTCGGGAAAACACGCGCCCGACAGCGCCACCGTCTTCCCCGGCAGCCACTCCAGCGTCCCGTGCGCCCCCACATGCACCAGCGCATCGCACTCCCGCTGCAGCCACAGCCCGAAGGCCACCAGCGCATGCCGCGGCGGCAACGCCGGATCGTGATACTCCGCCCGCCGGTCCGCACTCCGCCCCCGGTCCGGCGCCAGCGCCACGATCACGTTGCCGAACCGCACCGCCCGGAAGCCGGAAGACCCCGTCCTCCGCGTCCGCCTCCGCCGGCCCCCAGGCCGCCTCCACCGCCGCCAGCGCATCCGCCGGCGCCGCCGCGCGATACGTCCTCGAGCGCCAGCCCGGCCCCGTCCCGCGAAGAGGGCAGCGGCCGGCCCGCGGGGGGTCCGTGAGTGGCGCGGGGGGCGGGTCGGCCGCTGCCCGGGGCAAGCCCCGGTCGCGACGCCTCCGCCAGCAGCCGCATCAGCTCCCGCGCCGTCTCCGGCACCCCCTCCACCGCATACCCCGCCGCCCGCAGGTCGGCGAGGATCGCCAGCACGCTCGCCGGCACGTCGAGCCCCACCGCATACCCGGTCCGCCCCGCCGCCGCCGGATAGTCCGGGATCAGCACCGCCACCCGCCGCTCCCGCCGCGGCAGCGCCTGCATCCGCAGAAACGCCGCGATCCGCCGCGCCACCTGCGCCACCCGGTCCGGCTCCGCCCGGTTGACCTGCAGCGCCAGCCCCACCCGCTCGTCGCGCCCGCCCGCGTCCTTGAACGACACCGCCCCCGCCAGGATCCGCCCGTCCAGCTCCGGCAGCACCACGTGCATGGCCAGGTCCGCCGGCGCCAGCCCGCGCTGGCCCGCCCTCCCAGGCCTCCCGCCGCGTCATCGCCGGGATCACCTGGAAGACCGGCACCCCCACCGCTCGAAGAGCGCCCCCTCGCTGGCGAACGCCGTCGCCGTCACCAGCGCCGCCGGCTCGCAGCCGCCCCACCACCGCCTCGACCACCCCCAGCGACTCCGCATCGCGCAGCGACGCGACGAACACCGGCACCCCGGCGATCCCCTCCGCCGCCAGCGCCGCCCACCAGCGCCTCCACCGGCGCCGCATCCCCCGCCAGCAGCATCGAGCGATAGAAGAGGATCGGCACCACCGCCCGCCCGTCCCGCTCGACGGCGGCAACGGTCCACCACCCCCCGCCCCGGCAGCCACACCCCCGCCCGCGGCAGCAGCCGCCGGCCCCGGCGCCGCCCGCCCCGCCAGCCGCGCCAGCAGCGCCGCCATGTTCTCCGGCCCGCCCTCGCGGAAATACCCCAGCAGCTCCGCCCGCCCCTCCGCCGTCGACAGCGCCGCCAGCCGCGCATCGTCCTCGCGGCACTCCCCCGGCAGCAGCGCCAGCGCCACCCCCCGCTCCCGCGCCACCTCCGCCAGCCGGTCGCAGCCGTAGGCCCACCAGTCGTACCCCCCGAGCAGCCGCACCACGACCACCCGCGCCTGCGCCGCCACCTTCTCCACCCAGAGATCGACCGACATCGGATGCCGCAGATCCGCCAGCCGCGCCAGCCGAGCTCCGGCATCCCCTCGCGCCACGCCGCCGCCAGCGCCGCCGAGGTCGCTGTCCGAGAACGACGCCGCCACGATCTCCCCCGGCTTCTGCCCGAGATCGACCGGCTCGATCAGGTCGTCCAGCGACGCCGTGGTGACGTTGAGCAGGTGCATCTCAAGCTTCCGAAAGAGGCAACCCGTCTCCGCTCGCCCGCCCGATTTGGCCGTCGACAAATCGGGCCGCGCCTGCCCTCGGGGGCAGGCGCGATTCCGCGCCCGCCCGGGCAGCCGCGCCCCGATTGGAACCGTCGAGCAAGCGCTTGCCCCCCTCGCCTGCCAGGGCTCCGGGCAGGCCGGCGACCGTCACCGGACGGTCGCCTTTTCGGTCCGAGTGCGACCGTGCGCCCGCCGCCCACATCACCCCACCGCAACCTGCGCCGCGAGGATCTCCTCCACCGCCGCCCGGTCCAGCCCCTTCAGCCCGATCACCACCAGCCGCGTCCCCCGCGCCTCCCCCGGCCCCCACGCCCGGTCGTAGTGATGCGACACCCGCGCCCCCACCGCCTGCACCAGCAGCCGCATCGGCTTGCCCGCCACCTCCGCGAACCCCTTCACCCGCAGCACCCCGGCCGCCTCCGCGGCAGCCCGGACCCGCTCCGCCAGCTCCTCCGGCGAACCCACCGCCGGCAGCTCCACCACGAAGCTGTCGAAATCGTCATGCTCGTGGTCGAGCATCCCGTCGTGCAGCGTCCGCCGCCCCTCGATCGCATCCTCGACCGCCAGCCCCAGCCCCAGCAGCGCCGCAGGCTCGATCCGCCCCTGCTCCACCGCCACGATCTTCACCGCCCGCCCCAGGTGCCCCTCGATCCGCCCCCGCGCCGCCGCCATCCGCCCGGCATCGAGCAGATCCCCCTTGCTCAGCACGATGAGATCGGCACACGCCACCTGGTCGCCGAACACCTCCTCCACCGGATCGTCGTGATCGAGCGCCGGGTCCGCCCCCCGCTGCGCCGCCAGCGCGCGCCATGTCGGAGGCCACCTGCCCCTCCGCCAGCGCCCAGCCGTCGACCACCGCCACCACGCTGTCCACCGTCACCCGGCTCCTCACCCCCGGCCACTGGAACGCCTGCACCAGCGGCTTCGGCAGCGCCAGCCCGCTCGTCTCGATGACGATGTGATCCACCCGCGGCTCCAGCGCCAGGATCGCATCCAGCGCCGGCACGAAGTCGTCCGCCACCGTGCAGCAGATGCACCCGTTCGCCAGCTCGACGATGTTCTCGTCCGGGCAGTCCGCCACCCCGCAGCTGCGCAGGATCTCCCCGTCGATGCCGATGTCGCCGAACTCGTTGACGATCACCGCGAACCGCCGCCCGCCGGCATTCTCCAGCACATGCCGGATCAGCGTCGTCTTCCCCGCCCCGAGGAACCCGGTGACGACGGTGCAGGGAACGCGGGCCAGATCGCGGCCAACTCGCTCATGGCAACTCCTTCAGGATGTCGGGATTGGGAATGCGCGCGATCAGCCCGCGCTTCAAGGCCTCGGGCCGCGCCCGGAACGGCATGAACCCGTCGGTCGACGTGCGCGAAAAGCTGCGCCCCGGCGACGAGATCGGCGCCGCTCGCCGCCTCGAGCCCGCCGAAGACATAGCTCCAGCAGCCGTCGCGAAACACCGCCGCCGTCAGCCCGCGCTTGCAGTTGCCGAGGCAGGCCACCTGCCGCACCACGACGCCCGTGCCCTCCGCCGCCCGCCGGGCATCGGCGACCAGCGCGCTCCCCGGCCGCGTCTCGCTCTCCGGCTCGTCCGGGTAGCCGGCACGAACTGCACACCAGCACGGTGACCGCGCACGCGGCCTCGGGCGCCGCGGACGGGACGACGGAAAGCTTCGGCGTGGTCACGTTCGTCCCCCTTGCCCCGGTAACCCGCCGGGCGATCGGCCTCGCGCTCCTGACGGCAGGTCTCCTGGCTCGCGGATCGCCGCCCCTGACCGCCTTCCCGGGAACCTCCCAGTGGCGCTTGGCCAGGAACTACCGCTCACAGTTGCGGGTACAGCCGCGGCCTTGTCGCCTTCGAGACGACGCACCGCGTTCCCTCTTCGCCCCTTGCGGGGACCGTCGCCCGATCAATAGGACCGCGCCGCCGCGAGAGTCAACCGAACCCCCGGCGGAGGGCAAGCACTGCCATACGCTTTCCATACGCATGCCATACGCATGCCATACCGAAAAAATCCCGCGTTCCCGGCCCTTTCTCCGCCCCCTGCCGCGCCCGCCGAAAACAGCGATTGCCGCCCCCCGCATTTCCGCTAAACTCCCCGCGCCGAAGGTTCCCGCAAGGGGCCCGAGGGAACGCGGTGCGGACCTCCCGTCCAATTCCGCGGCTGCCCCCGCAACTGTAAGCGGCGAGCCGGACCCACAAAGCCACTGGAGCCACAAGGCTGCGGGAAGGCGGGTCGAGGCCCCGACCCGCGAGCCAGGAGACCTGCCGTCGGCGCGGAGAAACCCAAGGACCCTCGGGCGGAGGGTGAAAGGATACATCGACATGGCTACCACCACCCACGCAACCTCCGGCGCCTCCCTCGCCGCGCAGCGCGCCATCGCCGGCCTCCTCGGCCTCTTCATCATCGGCTTCGTCGGCTTCTCGCATCTCGACGTGATGCACAACGCCGGCCACGACTACCGGCATTCGATGGCCTTCCCCTGCCACTGAGGAAAGGCGCGTAACATGTCAGTCTTTCGCAACATATTCTTCCTCGCCTTCGCCGTCGGCATGATCGTCGGCCTCGCGATGACCGTGATGCAGGCGCGCTTCACCGTGCCGCTCATCATCGCCGCCGAGACCTTCGAGGGCGCCGCCCCGGCCGAAACCACACGCCCACACCCACGACGCCGCCACCCCCGCCCACAGCCACGACGAAGAAGCCTGGGCCCCCGCCGACGGCTTCCAGCGCATGGCCTTCACCTTCGCCGCCAACGTCGTCACCGCCGTCGGTTTCGCGCTTCTGCTGATCGCCGCCGCCGACTTCGCCGGCGGCATCGCCGGCTGGCGCACCGGCCTCCTCTGGGGCCTCGCCGGCTTCGCGGTCTTCACCGTCGCCCCCGGCCTCGGCCTCCCGCCCGAGCTCCCCGCCATGCCCGCGGCCGAGCTCATGCCCGCCAGCTCTGGTGGATCGGAACCGTCGCCGCCACCGCGGCCGGGCTGGCGCTGATCTTCCTGCAGAAATCCCCCGCGCTCGCCGCCCTCGGCGTGGCCCTCCTCGTCCTCCCCCACCTCGTCGGCGCGCCGCAGCCCGCCAGCTTCGAGAGCCCGGTCCCCGAGGGCCTGCACCACCGCTTCGTGGTGGCGGTGACCATCACCAACCTCGTCTTCTGGGCGCTCCTCGGCACCCTCGCCGGTGTGCTCAGGCCCCGGGTCGAAGCCTGGCTCGCCACCCCCAAAGGCAGCCTTGCCTGACCAAGGGCGGCTCACTCTCGTCCTCGGCGGCGCCCGCTCCGGCAAGAGCCGCCACGCCGAGGCCCTGATCGAGGCGCACCCTCCGCCCTGGCGCTACATCGCCACGGCGGAGGCGCTGGACGCCGAGATGGCCGACCGCATCGCCCGCCACCGCGCCCGCCGCCCCGCCGGCTGGATCACCGCCGAGGCCCCCCTCGACCTCGCCGCCGCCCTCGCCGACGCCCCCGACGGCCAGCCCGTGCTCATCGACTGCCTCACCCTCTGGCTCACCAACGTCCTCCTCGCCGGCCTTGAAACCGACGCGGAATCCGACCGCCTCGCCACCACGCTGGGCACGCCGCGCGGCCCCTGGGTCGCCGTCTCGAACGAGACGGGCCTCGGCATCGTCCCGGAAAACCCCCTCGCCCGCCGCTTCCGCGACGCCGCCGGCCGCCTCAACCAGGCCATTGCGGCCAGCGCCGACGAAGTCCTCTTCATGGTCGCCGGCCTCCCCCTGAGGATGAAATGACCGCCGACCCCGAAGCCGAGCGCCACAAGGCCAAGATGGCCAACCGCAAGGCCGTCCAGGACGCCGAGGTGGCCGCCAAGACCACCGAAAAGGGCCTCCTCATCGTCAACACCGGCCCCGGCAAGGGCAAGAGCACCGCCGCCTTCGGCCTCGCGCTGCGCATGCTCGGCCACGGCCGCCGCATCGGCGTCGTGCAGTTCATCAAGGGCGCCTGGGGCACCGGCGAGCGCGACGCCTTCGCCGCCTTCGGCGACCGCGTCGTCTGGCACACCATGGGCGAGGGCTTCACCTGGGAGACCCAGGACCTCCGCCGCGACATCGCCGCCGCCGAGCGCGGCTGGGAAAGGCCTGCGCCCTCCTCGCCGACCCCACCCTCAGCCTCGTCATCCTCGACGAACTCAACATCGCGCTGCGCTACGACTACCTCGACCTCGCGCAGGTCGTCGCCACCCTCACCACCCGCCGCCCCGGCCTCCACGTGGTCGTGACGGGGCGCAACGCGAAACCGGACCTCCTCGCCGCCGCCGACCTCGTCACCGAGATGATCCAGCCCAAGCACCACTTCGCCGCCGGCGTGAAGGCGCAGGAGGGCATCGAATTCTAGCCCCGCCCCCCGGCTTTCATACTGGCTTGCTAACCTGGAGAGCAGTCGTCTTTCCGCCAACCGGCGGAAAGACAAGCAAAGCAACCATGCGCGCACCTGCGCGCACAAAATGGCCGCAACTGCGGCCTCCCCCGACCTCCGCCCGACCGCGCGCGCCGTTAACACTCCCCGCCCGCGCACGCGCCTGGCATACGTCCGGTGCATGCGTTGTGCATGATGTGTGCATCGAACAAACCGCCCTTAACCCTTGATCTCCCACCCCAACGCCCGCCGCCTGATGTTCCAGGGCACCGGCTCCGACGTCGGCAAGTCCCTCATCGTCGCCGGCCTCGCCCGCGCCTTCGCCGACCGCGGCCTCCGCGTCCGCCCCTTCAAGCCGCAGAACATGTCCAACAACGCCGCCGTCACCGCCGACGGCGGCGAGATCGGCCGCGCCCAGGCGCTGCAGGCCCGCGCCGCCCGCGTGCCCCCGTCCGTCCACATGAACCCCGTCCTGCTCAAGCCGCAGAGCGAGACCGGCGCCCAGGTCGTCGTCCAGGGCCGCGTCCACGCCACCGCCGACGCCCGCGCCTACCAGGCCCTCAAGCCCACCCTCCTGCCCTACGTCCTCGACAGCCTCGCCACCCTCTCCGCCGACGCCGACCTCATCCTCATCGAAGGCGCCGGCAGCGCCGCCGAAACCAACCTCCGCGCCAACGACATCGCCAACATGGGCTTCGCCCAGCGCCACCCAAACCCCCGTCATCCTCATCGGCGACATCGACCGCGGCGGCGTCATCGCCAGCCTCGTCGGCACGCAAGGCCGTCCTCGACCCCGCCGATGCCGCGCTGATAAAAGCCTTCATCGTCAACCGCTTCCGCGGCGACCCCACCCTCTTCGCCGACGGCATGGCCACCATCGCCACCCGCACCGGCTGGCGCCCGATCGGCCTCGTCCCCTTCTTCGAGCCCGCCCGCCGTCTGCCCGCCGAGGACGCCCTCGCCCTCACCCCCACCGCCCCCACCGGCGGCCGCATCCGCATCGCCGTCCCCATCCTCCCCCGCATCGCCAACTTCGACGACCTCGACCCCCTCGCCGCCGACCCGCAGGTCGAACTGATCCGCACCTGGCCCGGCACCCCCCTCCCCGGCGACGCCCACCTCATCCTCCTCCCCGGCTCGAAGTCCACCATCGCCGACCTCGCCGCCCTCCGCGCCGCCGGCTTCGACATCGACATCGCCGCCCACCTCCGCCGCGGCGGCCGCGTCCTCGGCCTCTGCGCCGGCTACCAGATGCTCGGCCGCGAGATCGCCGATCCCGCCGGCGTCGAGGGCCCGCCCGGCGCCGTCCCCGGCCTCGGCCACCTCGACGTCACCACCGAGATCACCGCCGAAAAGCGCCTCCTCGCCGTCGAAGGCGCCACCCCCGACGGCCACCCCTTCCACGGCTTCGAGATGCACATGGGCCGCACCCTCGGCCCCGACTGCGCCCGCCCCTTCGCCACCCTCGCCGCCGGGCCGCCCCGACGGCGCCACCTCCGCCGACGGCCTGGTCCAGGGCACCTACGTGCACGGCCTCTTCGCCGACGACGCCCAGCGTTCCGCCTGGCTCGCCCGCCTCGGCGGCGCCCCTTCCAGCCTCGCCTACGAGGCGGGCGTCGAGGCGACGCTGGACGCCCTCGCCCGCCACCTGGAGACGCATCTCGACCTCGACGCGCTGCTCAGAATAGCAAGATGATCCCCACCGCCACCGCCAGCAGAGCCGCGAGCAGCGCGTCCGCCGTCCAGTAGAGCCGCAGCGCGCGCCGGATGTCGGACGCCCCGAGGTCGCGCCGCCCGCCCAGCCCCATCTCGGCGTCCTCGACCAGCACCCCGCCATAGCGCCGCGGCCCCGCCAGTGCGAACCCGAGCGCCCCGGCCATCGCCGCCTCCGGCCAGCCGGCGTTGGGCGAGCGGTGCCGCCCGGCGTCCCGCCGCACCGCCGCCCACGCGGCGCCGGGCGAGGCGCCCGGCACAACGCAGGCCGCGCCGACCAGCAGCAGCGCCGCCAGCCGCGAGGCCGGCAGGTTGACCAGGTCGTCGCACCGCGCCGCCGCCCAGCCGAAGGCGCGATGCCGCTCGCGTGCGATGCCCGATCATGCTGTCCGCGGTGTTGATCGCCTTGTAGGCCAGCGCTCCCGGCAATCCCGCGACGGCCATCCAGAACACCGGCGCCACCACGCCGTCGGCGAAGTTCTCCGCCAGGCTCTCCACCGCCGCCCGCGCCACCGCGGCCTCGTCCAGGCTCTCCACGTCGCGGCCGACGATACGCCCCACCGCCGCCCGCCCGGCCGACAGGCCCCCCTCCTCCAGCGCCGCCGCGACCGCCCCGACGTGCGAGGCCAGGCTCCGCTGCGCCAGCAGCGTGCTCGCGAACAGGACAACGACGACCGTCCCCAGAAGGCCCCCTGCAAGCGACTGGATCGCCCAGCCGGCCCCGCCCCCGACCACCAGGATCACCCCGAGCGCAACGAGGCCGGCGGCCCTCCGCCACCCGTCGCGGCCGCGCGGGGTCGTTCAGCCGGCTGTCGAGAACGTCGATCAGCCGCCCGAGCCACGAGACCGGATGCCCGATGGCCCGGAACAGCCGGTCGGGGTAGCCGAGCACGCCCTCCGTGACCATCGCCAGCAGCGCCAGCAGGCCCGTCGACACGTCCCGGGCTTCGCGCCGCCGCGAACGCGGCGAGCGTCAGTGCTCGCCGGCGGCCTTCCGCTTCGCCGCGGCGTCGCGGCGACGGCGTCCCAGCATGTTCAGGAACTCGACGAAGGCCGAGAAGGCCATGGCCGCGTAGATGTACCCCTTGGGCACGTGGAACCCGAGGCCGTCGGCGATCAGCGTGGTGCCGATCATCAGCAGGAAGCCGAGCGCCAGCATCACGATGGTCGGGTTGCGCTCGATGAAGTCGGCGAGCGGCGTGGCGGCGACCAGCATCACGGTGATCGCCACGATCACCGCGATGTACATGATCGCGATCTCGTCGGTCATGCCCACCGCGGTGATGATCGAATTGACCGAGAACACCAGGTCGAGCAGCAGGATCTGGAAGATCGCGCCGCCCAGCGTGATCGTCATGGTCTGCCCGACCATGTCGTCCTTGTGTTCCTGCGGATCGACCGTGTGGTGGATCTCCCTTGTCGCCTTCCACACCAGGAAGAGGCCGCCGGCGATGAGGATGAGATCGCGCCACGAGAAACCCTGGCCGAACGCGGTGAACACCGGCTGCGGTCATCTGCACGATGAACGAGATCGTCGCCAGCAGCACGAGGCGCATGATCAGCGCCGCCGAGATCCCGAGCCGCCGCGCCCGGACGCGGTGCTCCGGCGGCAGCTTGTTGGTCAGGATCGAGATGAAGATGAGGTTGTCGATGCCGAGGACCACCTCCATCGCAATCAGCGTCACCAGCGCCGCCCACCCCTCCGCGGTGGTCAGGAACGCGAAGTACGGGGCGACGATGTCGAGAAAGGGCATTTCGGCACTCCGTGCGTCCAGGGGCGGGAAATCGGCAGATCTGCGGCTTCGAGCCAGAAACTATGTCAGAAACTCGCGCCCTCAACAACCCTCAGCGGCGGCGCGCGCGCAAGGCCGCCCGGAAACCCGGCCGGAAGCGCTTTTCACGCCGCGAAGCCCGGTCCATGCTCGCGCGAAAGCTCTTGGGGAATTGCAATGGATCTTCGGGCCGAGGTCGCGGAGCGGATGGCGGTCGCCCTGCCGCTGGTCGAGGAGGCGGGGCGCCTGGCGCTTCGGCACTTCCGCAAGCCGATCGAGATCGAGAACAAGCTGGGCGACGGCGCGTTCGATCCCGTCACCGTGGCCGACCGGGGCGTCGAGGCGCTGATCCGGGCCGGCCTGTCCCGGGCCTGGCCGGACAGCCCCATCCAGGGCGAGGAGGAAGGGTTCACCCCCGGCGCCAGCGCCTGGTCCTGGATCATCGACCCCATCGACGGCACCCGCGCCTTCATCTCGGGCGTTCCCGCCTGGGGCATCCTGCTGGGGTTGCTGAAGGATGACAGGCCCGTCGCCGGCATCATGCGCCAACCCTACCTGGACGAGACCTTCTTCGGCGATCCGTCCGGCGCATGGCTGCTCCGGGACGGCAGAAGGCGCCCGCTCCGCACCTCGGGCCGGACCGACGCTCGGCGACGCGATCCTCTACAGCACGCACCCGGGGATGTTCCCCGACGGTGCGGAAGGCGCGGGCTTCGCCCGAGTCGCCGCGGCGGTGCGGATGACCCGCTTCGGCGGCGACTGCTACTCCTACTGCCTGCTTGCGCACGGGCTGATCGACCTGGTGATCGAGGGCAAGCTGCAGGCCTACGACATCGTGCCGCTGATCCCGATCATCGAAGCCGCCGGCGGCGTCATCACCGGCCTCGACGGCAAGCCGCCCTTGGCCGGCGGCACCGTGATCGCCGCCGCCACCGAGGCGCTGCATGCGCGGGCGCTTGAGATAATGCGGCAGGACTCCGCGGGAACCCCCGAAAAGTAAACCATTTCGCGTCGTCTCGGCGTCGGCCTGGACTGGTGACGATAAGGTGTGCAATTCGAGACCCCTGTGATACGGTATCTCATCGTTCGGGCCAGTTTAGGGATCGGACGGCTGGGAGACATCGTGAGCTCTTTCCCCAATTGGGAGGAGTTCCATTGCGCCCCGAGACTACAACAAAAAACGTCATCCTCTCCGCCCTTTCAGAGGCGGATGTTGCGCTCCTCGGCCCGTTGGAGGGCCTCAATCTGCCGGTAAGGTTTCGGCTGTCCGACGCCCACAAGGAAATCGGCTCGGTCTATTTTCTCGAAACCGGCATAGCCTCCACGACAACGCAGGTTCGCCGCGATGTTCCGATCGAGGTCGGCATCACCGGGCGCGAGGGCGTGGTGAACCTGCCGTTTCTGATTGGCAGCGATCGTTCGCCGCACGACACCTACATGCAAGTCGCCGGCACCGGCTATCGCATCCCCTCGGAGACGCTGCGCAACGCGATGCGGCAGAGTGAAACCCTGACCACGGTGCTGATGCAAAGCGTGCACGTATTTCTGGTCCAAGTAGCCTCGACGGTGCTCGCCAATGGACGCGCCACGATTGCGGAGCGACTGGCGCGTTGGCTGCTGATGGCTCGGGACCGCCTGGACGGCGAGGAAATCGCCCTGACGCACGAGTTCCTCGCCACCATGCTTGGGGTCCACCGTCCGGGAGTCACCGTCGCGATCCGCGACTTCGAGCGGCGGGGCCTGATCTGGGGCGGGCGGGGTGAGATAACCCTGCTCAACAGGGGAGGACTCGAAACCGAGGCAAACGGATACTACGGGGTCGCCGAGGCCGAATTTCAGCGCGTTTTCGGCACGATCGATAAGGGAAGTGTCTGATTCCATACGATGTACGGCGTTGCGGTAACGGACGTCATCGCCCAGAAAATTCAAGGGCAAATTCCGCAGGGAGGTCCGTCCGTGAAATTCGAAACCGCGCCTCGGACCTCTGCGTGTGTGTTCGACCCATCCGAACTGCGGATGATCGAGGAGATCACCGAGGACATCCTCGCCGCGCTCGTCCATGCCGAAGACGATCCGCTTGAAGCAGGTGTCACCGAGGACTTGCAACTCTGGATAGCGGCGGCTCTTTTCGAGTGTGCCAAGGGCGGAGAGCGTGATCGCAGGGCGCTGAGCCGCCGCGTCCTCGACCAGTTCCACGCCTTGGCTACCGCGAAACGGTCCCGCGCCGGATAAGCGTCCGTCCGCCGTCGCGCGAACCCCTCCTACCGCGCCGGCCCCTCAATTCCGACCATGGACCCATACGTTTTCCATACGCTTTCCATATCGAACAAATCCCCATTGCGGAAGCTTGCGCTCCACAAGGGCGGACGGATACCTGCCCCCTTCCTGATCCCTCGATTGAGTGAGAGTCCGTCATCCAAGGAGACGGACATGAAGAAGAGCAGATTTACGGAAGCGCAGATCATCGGCGTGTTGCGCGAGCAGGAGTTCTGGACGCCGCCGGCGCGGCAGGGTGCGCCGGTGCCGGAACCGCCACAGGATGCCGTTCAGCACCCGCCGGTCATCGACCCGCGGCACCCCGCGGGGCTTGTTCGGCAAAAGCGGCTGGATGATCGCCCATTCCTCGTCGCTCAGTTCGTGTCGGCGGCATGAGACCCTCCTTCTTTCGGAAGGTTGAATCAAAACCGACGCACGAGGGGAATCCTGTTATGGGGACAGTTACCTAAGCTGGAGCCCGCCACAAGCCCCTCAACAACCCGGCGATTCCGCTGCATTTCCAGAAAGACCTGCCAGTCCCGCTCGTAGCGGTCCGCGCTTGCCGCGGCCGGTTCGCGGATCGTGCCGCCCTGATGCATCGCGGCCCCCGCCGCGGCGAGCGTCGGCTGGAGTCCGCAACCGGTTGCGGCGACCATTGCAGTGCCGAGCAGCACGGCGTCGGGAGCCGAGGGTTCTACGGTGCGGCAGCGGGTAGCGTCGGCGTAAAGCTCCATGAGCAGCGGGTTGCGGGTGTGGCCGCCAGTAACATGCAGGGTGTCGATCGCGGCGCCGTGGTCGCGGAAGTGCTCAAGGACGGCGCGCAAGCCGAGCGCAATGGCGACGCAGGTGCGCCAGTAGAGTCGGCAGAGGGCATCGAACGAGGAGTCGAGCGGCAGGCCCGAGATGACACCGAGCGCACTAGGATCAGTCTGGGGCGAGCGGCTACCGTGGAAATCAGGCAGCACGTGCAGGCGTGGAGCAAGGTCAATGTCAGCGGAACGGAGCTCGGCGGTCCGTACGATGACACGGCCGTGAACCGCTGAGGTGGGCTCGTGGCCATGCAGCCGGAGGACGTGGTCAAGAAGCGCGCCGGCAGCGGACTGGCCGCCTTCGTTCATCCATAGGCCAGGCAACGCGCCTCCGAGGTAGGGGCCCCATATGCCGGGGATCATACGCGGCGCGCGGCTGAGGGCCATGATACAGGAGGAGGTCCCTGCGATGAGCGCGGCCTGTCGCTCGAGCTCTGGCGAGGCAGACAGGTGGCCGAGGACGCCGAGGGCGCCGGCATGGGCGTCGATCAGGCCGACTCCCACGCGCGTCGCGGGGGTAAGGCCGAGGTCACGGGCGGCCTGCGCGGTCAATGGGCCAAGGTCAGCGCCAATCGGGGTGGCTGCACTCGGCTGCCCGGTGCGGGCGATCAAGTCGGGCAAGCCTATGGCATCGAGGAAATCCTGCGGCCAGCCGGGCGTCTGATGGGAAAGGTAGCTCCATTTGCAGGTGAGCGTGCATTGCGACCGGCTTCGCGCACCAGTCGCCTGCCAGGCCAGGAAGTCCGCGAGGTCGAATGCGTTCGCTGTGCGCGACCAGGAGGCGGGGAGATTGCGCTTTATCCACAGGAGCTTCGGAAGCTGCGTCTCCGGGGACATGGTGCCGCCGGAATGAACGAGCACGTGGTGGCCCGTCGCGGTGCACGCCTCGGCCTCCGCAACGGCCCGGTGGTCTCGCCATAGAATGGTGTCCCGGCGAGCGTCGCCGGTGGTCGACACGGTGACGGGCGCTCCCTGGGCGTCGCGGAGGACGAGCGAGGAGGTAGCGTCGAAGGCGAGGCCGGCGATCTGCTCCGGCTTGACGGCTGCCTGGGCGCGGGCGGAGCGAAGGGCGGCACAGGCGGCGTGCCAGATCTGGGTTGAGTCTTGCTCGGCGTGATCGCCGGCGACGAAGGTGTCGATGGTGTGTTCGGCGCGGGCGAGCAGGCGGCCTCTCGTGTCAAAGATTCCGGCGCGGGCGCTGCCGGTCCCGACGTCAATGGCGGCGACCAGGCTCATCTAGCGGCAGGGCCGCACAACTGCAGTGCGCGTACGGGCTTCAGGGCGTAGGGCCTGTGCCGCACAGGCCTACCAGCGCGCGAATGTCGTCGATGACCGCCTCGGGCCCGAGCGCGGCGATGGCGGCGCGGTGCGCGTCGGTCGTTGCATGGCTTCCCCCGGTGAAGGCCACCACCCGCATGCCTGCGGCTTTGGCCGCGCTTATGCCCGCCGGACTGTCTTCGACGACCAGGCAGGTGGCGGGAGCATAGCCAAGGCAATCGGCCGCGAAAAGGAAGAGATCGGGGGCAGGCTTGCCGCGGGGGACCATGGTTGCAGAAAAGGCCCTCCCCCGGAAGTAGGGCCAGAGGCCAGCCACGGTCAGCGAGAGCTCAATCCGCTCGGGCTGCGACGAGGAGGCCACGCAGTACGGTGCAGGCAGCGCGTTGAGCGCCTCGGCGATGCCGGGGATGGGCCTGAGTTCGGCGCGGAAGGCCGCGTAGAGCCGATGTCGCATCTCCGCGAGGGCATCGTCGGTCAGCGCAATGCGGTAGTCTTGGGCGAGAATCTCGCGGGTCGAGGCGAGCGAGCGGCCGAGGAAGCGGGCATGCGCCTCTTCAGGGTCGAGAGGCAGGCCCGCCTCGTCGAGGGTCTCCAGGAGGAGGCGGAGCGCGATCGGCTCACTATCGACGAGGACCCCGTCGCAGTCGAAGATGACGAGAGACAGCGGCGGCGGATCGCTCACATGCCGCCGTCGAGATATCGGCGCAGCGTTGCGGCGGTACCGTCGGTCCAAAGGGCGCGAAGCCAGCCGGTGAAGGAGTCGCGGAAAGCGGGGGCGTCGGCGGTGCCGCCGTAGATGTCGCCCATGGCGAGCCAGGCTGGCGGGTCGAGGCGGGCGGCCTCGGCCTGGGCGGTGAGGCGCTCCCAGTTGGGGTCGTTCGGCTCGATCGTCGCGCCGCTGTCGGTTCGGCCTGCGCAGTAGCGGCACCAGAGCGCACTCGCGAGTGCGAGGCCGGTGACAGGGAGGCCCCGGTCGAGGCGGTCAGCGATCGAGGGTACGATGAACTTGGGCTGCCGGTTCGAGCCGTCGAGGCAGAGCCGCCGGATGGTGTCGCCGATCTTCGGGTTGTCGCATCGCCGGACGATCAGCTGGAAGTACTCGCCGAGGTCAGTACCAGGGACCGGCGGCAAGATCGGCAGGATCTCCTCGGTCTCGACCTTGGTGAGGAAGGCCCGCACCAGGGGATCGGCCATGCCTTCGTGCACGAAGTGGATGTCCATGAGCCCCGAGGGATAGGCGATGATCGCGTGCCCGCCGTTCAGGATGCGGATCTTCATGTGCTCGAAGGGGGTCACGTCGGGGACGAACTGTACGCCCGCCTCCTCGAAGGCGGGCCGCCCGGCAGGGAAGCGGTCCTCGACCACCCACTGGATGAAGTCCTCGCAGAACACCGGCCAGGCGTCCTCGATGCCGAACTCTTGCCGGGTGATCGCGCGCTCGCGCTCGCCCGTGGCGGGCGCAATCCGATCGACCATGCCGTTCGGGAAGGCGACGTTCTCGCGGATCCAGGTGGCGAGCTTGGGGTCCTGCGCCTCAGCGAGGCCGGCTACGGCGTTTCTCGCGACGACGCCGTTATGCGGGACGTTGTCGCAGGAGAGCACAGTGAAGGGGGCGAGGCCGGCGGCGCGGCGGGCGCGGAGGCCGGCGAGGATCAGGCCAAACACCGTCCTGGGCGCGTCGGGTTTTGCGACGTCGGCGGCGATGGCTGGTATCTCGGGGTCGAAAGCGCCGGTCGATGGATTAATGAAGTAGCCGCCCTCGGTGACGGTCATCGAGACGATGCCGGTGGCCGGGAGGGAGAGCTGGCGGAGAATGGCCGGGCCGTCCATCGGCGGCAGGAAGTCGGTCATCACACCGGTCACACGCGCCGAGGAGGTCTCGGCCGATTGCTCGACTACAGTTGAGAGCCAGTCCTGGCCCTGGAGCGCATCGCGCATCTTCACGTCGTAGGGGGTGACGCCGGCACCGACGATCGCCCAGTCTCGGTCGCGGCCAGCGTTCATCAACCGGTCGAGATAGACCTGCAGATGCGCGCGGTGGAAGTTGCCGATGCCGAAGTGGAGGATCCCCGGCGACAGGTCGGCGCGGGCATAGGCGGGGCGGGCCACCGACGCGGGAAGCTCGGACAGCGCCTTGAGCGAAAGGGGAACGGCCATCGCAGAACCTCCTCGGTTGATTCAGATCGCGAGTCCGCTGCCGTCGAAGCGGTGGATGCGCTCGGGGTTCGGCGTGAGGTAGATGGTGTCGCCGTGGTGCACCGGAACGTCGCCATCAGCGCGGACGTTGATGCTGCCGTGCTCGGTCGCGACGTGGATGAAGGTATCCGAGCCGAGGTGCTCTGCGACACCCACGGTGCCTTTCCAGGCACCCTCGACGGGGGTGGTCGCGACGGAGAAGTGCTCGGGCCGCACGCCGATCGTCTTGGCGCCGTGCTTCGCCGCCTCGGCGCCCTCGACCATGTTCATCTTCGGGCTGCCGATGAAGCCCGCGACGAAGATGTTCTTCGGGCTGCGGTAGAGCTCGAGCGGCGAGCCGACCTGCTCGATGTTGCCGGCGTTCAGCACCACGATCTTGTCGGCCATGGTCATCGCCTCGACCTGGTCGTGGGTGACGTAGATCATCGTCTTGCCGAGGGTCTGGTGCAGCTCGGAGATCTCGAGCCGCATGGTGCCGCGGAGCGCCGCGTCGAGGTTGGAGAGCGGCTCGTCGAAGAGGAAGGCCGAGGGCTGGCGGACGATGGCGCGGCCGATCGCGACGCGCTGGCGCTGGCCGCCGGAGAGCTGGCCCGGGCGGCGCTCCAGGTAGTTGGTGAGGTTGAGGATGCGGGCGGCGTTCGCCACCTTCTTGTCGATCGTCGCCTGGTCCTCGCCGGCCATCTTGAGCGGGAAGGCGATGTTCTTGCCCACGGTCATGTGCGGGTAGAGCGCGTAGGACTGGAAGACCATGGCGAGCTGGCGCTTGGCCGGGGACTCGTCGGTGACGTCGCGGCCGTCGATGACGATCTTGCCCGAGGTGGTGTCCTCGAGCCCGGCGATCAGGCGGAGCAGGGTGGACTTGCCGCAGCCCGAGGGGCCGACGAAGACGACGAACTCGCCGTCCTCGATGTCGAGGTCGAGCTTCGGGATGATGACGGTCGCGCCGAAGGCCTTGTGGACGTCGCGGAGCTGGATGGTGCCCATGGTTTCGTTTCCTCCGGTTGGATTACTTCACGGCGCCGAAGGTCAGGCCGCGGACGAGTTGCTTCTGGCTGAACCAGCCCATGATCAGGATGGGGGCGATGGCCATCACCGAGGCCGCCGAGAGCTTTGACCAGAAGAGGCCCTGCGGCGATGAGAAGCTGGCGATGAACGCGGTGAGAGGCGCGGCGTTGGTCGTCGTCAAGAGGATCGTCCAGAAGCTTTCGTTCCAGGCCAGGATGATGTTGAGGAGCAGCGTCGAGGCGATGCCGGGGATCGCCATCGGGGTGAGGACGTTCCAGATCTCGCCCCAGAGCGAGGCGCCGTCCATCCGCGCCGCCTCGAGGATCTCGCCGGGGATCTCGCGGAAGTAGGTGTAGAGCATCCAAATGATGATCGGCAGATTGATCAGCATCAGTACGATGGTGATGCCGAGGTGCGTGTCGAGCAGCCCCATCCAGATGAACATCAGGTAGATCGGCACCAGCACTGCGGCGGCCGGCATCATCTTGGTGGAGAGCATCCACATCAGCACGTCCTTGGTCCGCTTGGTCGGCGAGAACGCCATCGCCCAGGCAGCCGGGATACCCACGATGAGCCCGAGGATGGTCGAGCCTACCGCAAGGAACACCGAGTTCATGAACGGCTTGATGTAGTTGCTCTGGCTCTGCACCTCGCGAAAGCTCTCGAGCGTGAAGGACGGGATCAGGTCGAACCCGGCGATCGCCTCGGGCTCGCTCTTCAGCGAGGTGATGATCGTGTAGAGGATCGGGAAGAAGATCAGCAGCGCGACCACCCAGGCGGCGACGGTGTAGCTGACCTTGGTGCGGGTCGAGACGGCGCGGGCCATGGGGTGCTCCTCAGTCCAGGTTCTTGCCGATGACGCGCATCAGGACGATCGCGACGATGTTGGCGAGGACGACGGCGACGATGCCACCCGCGGCGGCGCCGCCGACATCGTTGCTGAGCCGCGCGGCGCGGTAGATCAGGAACGGCAGGTTGGTCGAGGCATAGCCCGGGACCGCCGTTGGTGGTGACGAGGATCTCCGCGTAGACGCCGAGCAGGAAGATCGTCTGGATCAGGATGACGATGGTGATGGCGCGGGCCATGTGCGGCAGCGTCAGGTAGATGAAGCGGCTGACGAAGCCGGCGCCGTCCATCTCGGCGGCCTCCTTCTGCTCGCTGTCGAGCGACTGCAGCGAGGTGAGCAGGATCAGGGTGGCGAAGGGCAGCCACTGCCAGGCGACGATGACGATGATCGAGAACAGTGGATAGGAGGCGAACCAGTCGACAGGGGTGACGCCGAAGAACTTGGCGATGTCGGCCGCGACCCCGTAGCCCGGGATGCAGGATCATGTTCTTCCAGACCAGCGCCGCCACCGGCGGCATCACGAAGAACGGCGAAATGACGAGGATGCGCACGATCCCCTGTCCGAAGATCGGCTGGTCGATCAGCAGCGCCACGCCGATGCCGCCGATCACGGTGATCGCGAGCACGCCGAGGACGATGGCGAGGGTGTTGCGGATCGCCTGCCAGAAGGCCGGGTCGGAGAGGAAGTAGCTGTAGTTCTCGAAGCCGGCCCAGCCGCTGGCGGCGGGGTTCAGCAGGTTGTAGTAGCGGAAGGAGAAATAGACGGTCAGCGCCAGCGGCACGATCATCCAGACGAGCAGCAGGAGGATCGAGGGCAGCCGCATGAAGCGGGCGATGGTCGCGGTCTGGCGGGTGGCCATGGGAACGATCCCTCGCTCACGGTGCCGACGGGAAGGGACCGCCCGGTCCGCAGAGCGGGGCCGGGCGGTCAGTCTGGGAGGAAAGCCGTCAGTAGCCGGCGCGGCGCATTTCGCGCTCGGTAGCCGATTGGGCCTGGGCGAGCGCGTCGTCGACGCTCGACTGGCCGGCGATGACCGCCGAGAAGAGCTGACCGACGGTGGTGCCGATCGACTGGAACTCGGGGATCGCCACGAACTGGCCGCCGGTATAGGGCACCGGCTGCACCGTCGGCTTGGTGATGTCGGCGGTGTCCATGGCGGCCTTGGCCTCGTCGGCGAAGGCGGCGGCGTCGAGGTAGGCCTGGTTCTCGTAGAGCGAGGTGCGGGTGCCCGGCGGCACGTTGGCCCAGCCCTCCTTCTCGGCGACGAGCTCGGTGTAGGCCTTGTCGGTCGCCCAGGTGATGAAGGTCTTGGCGGCCTCGGCGTTCTTCGAGCTGGTCGGGATCGCGAGGTTCCACGACCAGAGCCAGTTGCCGTGGTTGTCCACGCCTTCCTTGTTCGGGTAGATCGTGTAGGCGACCTTGTCGGCGACCGTCGAGTCATTGGGGTTCGAGACGAAGGAGCCGGCGGAGGTGGCGTCGATCCAGATGCCGCACTTGCCCTGCTGGAAGAGCGTCAGGTTCTCGTTGAACCCGGCCGAGGATGCGCCCTGTGGGCCTGCGTCCTTCATCAGGTCGGCGTAGAACTGCAGCGCCTCCTTCCACTCCGGCTGGTCGAACTGCGGATTCCACTCCTCGTCGAACCAGCGGGCGCCGAAGCTGTTGGCCATCGAGCCGATCAGCGCCATGTTCTCGCCCCAGCCGGCCTTGCCGCGCAGGCAGATGCCGTTGATGTCGGCGGAGCGGTCGGTGATCTTGCGCGCCGCCTCGCCGATGAACTCCCAGGTCGGCTCCGCCGGCATGGTCAGCCCCGCCGCCTCGAAGAGGTCGGTGCGGTACATGAGGAACGCGGACTCGCCGTAGAAGGGCGCGGCGTAGAGCTTGTCCGTCGACGGTCAGGCCGCCGCGGATCGCCGGCAGCAGGTCGTCGACCTCGTAGGCAGCGTCGAATTCGAGCGGCACCAGCCAGCCCTGCTTGCCCCAGATCGGCACCTCGTAGTTGCCGATGGTCAGGATGTCGTACTGGCCGCCGCCGGTGGCGATGTCGGTGGTGACGCGCTCGCGCAGGATGTTCTCCTCGAGCGTCACCCAGTTGACGGTGATGTCGGGATGGGCCGCGTTGAACTCGCTGGTCAGCCCCTGCATCCGGATCATGTCGCCGTTGTTCACGGTCGCGATCGTGATCGCCTGCGCGTTAGCCGCGACGGCAAAAGCGAGAGCGGACGCCGCCCCCGCAAGAAGGGTTTTGTATCGCATGTTTCCTCCGCTGGACCCGTTAGTGGGCAAATATTCTTCCTTGGGGCAAAAGATCGCAAGAAAGCTGCGCGCTGTCAATGACAATTCGAGCAACCGCCCGGGGACCGAGCAACTGCCTGATTTCAGTAACTTTGCGTCGGGAGCGGATACCCGGCAGGGTCTGTCGCGAGCCGACTCGGGTGTCATGTCAGCTCCCCGCGAGCAGCGCCTCGGCGGTGGCCTCGTCCGTTATCAGGCCGTTCACCAGCCGACCGCGCAGGGCGGCGGAAATGGCGGGGAGCTTTCGGTGGCCCTTTGCCAGCGCGATCACCGTGGCGCGGTCGCGGTTGGGGATGGGGGCGCTGGCGGTCCGTTCGTTGGCACCGCCAGCGAGCAACTGACCCTCGCGGTCGAAGATCCAGCCGCAGATTTCGCCGGTGGCGCCGGCGGACTGCTCGGCGGCGAGTTCGTCCGCTGTCAGGAAGTGATCGACGAAGAGCGGCGCGTTGGCGCCCATCTCGCCGATACCGACGAAAGCCACGTCCGCCGCCGCCGCGAGCGCCAGCGTCGAGCGGATCAGGCTCTGACCGCGCATCAGTGCCCTTTCTTCCGGGGAGGCCACGTAAACCGGCAGCGGCATGGGGAAGTGCCGGGCCTCCACCGCCTCGGCCATGGAGAAGATGACGTTGTAGTAGGCCGCGCTGCCGTCGGGGCCGATGTTGCCGGTCATCGAGACCACGCGATGGTGCGGGCAGTGGGTGGGGGGCAGGTGTTCGATGGCGGCTTTGAGGGTTCGGCCGGTTCCTACGGCCATGATGATCGGCTGCTCGCGGCGCAGCCAGCGGGCCATCTCGGCTGCGCCGGCCTCGCCGAGGCCTACGGTGCCGCCGTCGTTGTCGGGGTCGCTCGGGACGACCTCGGCCTTTACGAGGCCGAACCTCTCGCTGAGGCCGGCGGCGAGGTCGAGGCAGCGGGCGATCGGGTGCTCCATCCAGACCCGGACCAGCCGCTCGGAGACCGCGAGCGACACCAGCCGTTGCGCGACCTGGCGCGAGATGCCCATATGTAGTGCAATCTCGTCCTGCGTCTTGCCGGCGATGTAGTAGAGCCATCCGGCGCGCGCTGCGTCGTCGAGACGGCCGGAAGAGGACCTCGGGCGTCGCATGGCATCCCCGCGCATTTGCCCGCATGATAGGCAAATGCGCGGAAGCGAGCAAGATTTATCCGGGGGGCGCGGATTTTCGTTAGTTCGGGCAAAGTGAAGGGTTTAGGGGAGTTTGTTCGATATGGAAAGCGTATGGAAAACGTATGGGTGGTGGGCGATGCAGGAATCGAACCTGCGACATCTTCGATGTGAACGAAGCGCTCTACCGCTGAGCTAATCGCCCGGTGGCGGGGGTGATAGCGGCAAACGCAGGAGGCATCAAGAGCGAAGAGGCCGCCCTTTCGGGGCGGCCTCTCCAGGTCAGTGGGCGGGCGTGGAGGGCGCTTCGCCCGGGGGCGGCGGCGTCGCCGCGACCTTGGCCGCCTCGGCGGCCTCGTCCCAGTCGATGGCCTCGGGCATCCGCACCAGCGCGGTCCGCAGCACGTCCATCACGTTCGAGACCGGGATGAGCTCCAGGCCGTTCTTGACGTTGTCGGGGATGTCCCGCAGGTCCTTCACGTTGTCGGCCGGGATCATCACCGTGGTGATGCCGCCCCGGAGCGCCGCAAGCAGCTTCTCCTTCAGCCCGCCGATCGGCAGCACGTTGCCGCGCAGCGTCACCTCGCCGGTCATCGCCACGTCGCGGCGCACCGGGATGCCGGTCAGGACCGAGACGATCGAGGTCACCATGGCGATGCCCGCCGACGGCCCGTCCTTCGGGGTCGCCCCCTCGGGCACGTGGACGTGGATGTCGATGGTCTCGAACATCGGCGGCTTCAGACCGAGGTCGGGCGCCTTGGAGCGCACCCAGGACGACGCCGCGTCGATCAACTCCTTCATCACGTCGCCGAGCGTGCCCGTGGTCTTCATCCGCCCCTTGCCGGGCAGCTTCAGCGCCTCGATCGAAAGGAGGTCGCCCCCCACCTCGGTCCAGGCGAGCCCGGTCACGACGCCGACCTGATCGGTCGTCTCGGCCAGCCCGTACTTGAAGCGCCGCACCCCCAGGAACTCCTCGAGGTTCTCGGCCGTGACCACCACCTTCGCCGCCTTGCCCTTGACGATCTCCGTCACCGCCTTGCGGCAGAGCTTGGCGATCTCGCGCTCGAGGTTACGGACACCGGCCTCCCGCGTGTAGTAGCGGATGATGTCGCGCAGGCCCTCGTCGGTGAGCTCGAACTCGGCAGGCTTCAGGCCGTGGCCCTTCTCCTGCTTGGCGATCAGGTGCATCCGGGCGATGCCGGCCTTCTCGTCCTCGGTGTAGCCGGAGATCGGGATGATCTCCATGCGGTCGAGGAGCGGCCGCGGCATGTTGTACGTGTTCGCCGTGGTGATGAACATCACGTTGGAGAGGTCGTACTCCACCTCGAGATAGTGGTCCGAGAACGTCGCGTTCTGCTCCGGGATCCAGCACCTCGAGCATGGCCGAGGCCGGGTCGCCGCGGAAGTCCTGGCCCATCTTGTCGATTTCGTCCAGGAGGATCAGCGGGTTCGTGGTCTTGGCCTTCTTCATCGACTGGATGATCTTGCCGGGCATCGAGCCGATGTAGGTCCGCCGGTGCCCGCGGATCTCCGCCTCGTCCCGGACGCCGCCGAGCGAGATGCGGATGAACTCGCGGCCCGTGGCCTTGGCCACCGACTTGCCCAAGGCTGGTCTTGCCCACGCCGGGAGGCCCGACGAGGCAGAGGATCGGCCCCTTCAGCTTGTCCGAGCGCGACTGCACCGCCAGGAACTCGATGATCCGGTCCTTGACCTTCTCCAGCCCGTAGTGGTCGTCGTCGAGCACCTTCTGGCTGAGGACGAGGTCCTTCTTGATCTTCGACTTCTTGCCCCAGGGGATCGACAGCATCCACTCGAGGTAGTTGCGCACCACCGTGGCCTCGGCCGACATCGGCGACATCGAGCGCAGCTTCTTCAGCTCGCCGATGGCCTTCTCGCGCGCCTCCTTCGAGAGCTTGGTCTTGGCGATCCGCTCCTCGAACTCGGAGGCGTCGTCCTGGCCTTCGCCCTCGCCGCCCAGCTCGCGCTGGATCGCCTTCATCTGCTCGTTGAGGTAGTACTCGCGCTGGGTCCGCTCCATCTGCGTCTTGACGCGGGACTTGATCTTCTTCTCGACCTTGAGCACGGACATCTCGCCCTGCATCAGGCCGTAGATCGCCTCGAGCCGGTCGCCGATGTCGCCTTCCTCGAGGAGCTTCTGCTTGTCCTCGAGCTTGACCCCGAGATGTCCGGCCACGGTGTCGGCGAGCTTGCCGGCCGCCATGCTGTCGGACACCGCCGAGACGGCTTCCTCGGGGATGTTGCGGTTGAGCTTGGCGTAGCGCTCGAACTCCTCGGCGACGGCGCGCGACAGCGCCTTGATCGCGGAAGGATCCTTCTCGGTCTCGGGAATCTCGCGGGCGGCGGCCTCGAAATAGGCCTCGTTCTCCTCGAAGGAGGTGATGAGCACGCGCATCTTGCCCTCGACCAGCACCTTGACGGTGCCGTCGGGCAGCTTCAGCAACTGCAATACGTTCGCCAGCACGCCGACGCGGTAGATGCCATCGGCCTTCGGCTCGTCCTCGGACGCGTCCCGCTGGCTGGCCAGCAGGATCTGCTTGTCGTCCTTCATCACCGCTTCCAGCGCCCGGACCGACTTCTCGCGGCCGACGAAGAGCGGCACGATCATGTGCGGGAAGACGACGATGTCGCGGAGCGGAAGGACGGGATAGGACGGACTGCTCAATTCTGTCATCTTTTATCCTTTCTGGCGAAGCACCCGGTCCCAGTTACCCCGGCAACGGGGGGCTTCCACAGATGTGAGATGGCGCATATGCGACATCGTTTCAAGTCGCCTTCATCTTGCGCGGCGGACGCGCGGGTTGCAAGGCGGACGCGAAGGAGTTTGACGCCGCGACCCACCCGTTTCGCCGCCGCCCGCCCCGCGCGTACACGCTTGCAACCGGGTGCCTATGCCTCTGACATACAACGATTAAGGACTTCGCGCATGACCGGGTTTTCGCGATTGGCCGCACGAGTTAACCTCAGGCCGTTTCACGGTCGCGGCAACGCGGTCCGCGTGGCGAAAGCGGCAAGCAGGCCGGGAAACGCGTCCGGCGCCGGCAGCGCCTCGAAGGTGTGAACGGCGGGGGTGGTGGCCCAGGGGAGCTTCTCGCTCGTCCACGTCTCGATGAACGGCTCGAACCACGCCGGGTCGTCCAGCATGGTGACGCGCAGGTTCACGAACCAGTCCATTCCCTCGTTGCGGGTAAAGAGCCAGCTCATGCAGCGCGGGCAGAAGAAGTGGTGGCTTTCCGCGCCGTGCAGCCCGCCGATGACCGGCTCGCCCTGCGTCACCGCGAAGCCCTCGCTGGGGATGGCGGCGCTGAGCGAGAAGGCGCTCGCCGTCATCCGCTGGCAGCCGGTGCAGTGGCAGGCCATGGTCAGGAGCGGCGGCGCGCTCACCCGGAGACGCACCGCGCCGCAGCGGCAGCCGCCCTCCCAGGGCAGGTTCCAGTCTTGCACGTTTCTCTCTCCTTGTGGCCGGGCCTACTCGATCGGATGCGATACAGGCTCGGCGGCGAGCACGTAGATCCAGGCGTCCAGGTCCCCCTCCGGCGTTGAAACCCGGGTGACGACACGCCGATAGCCTTCGCCTTCGAACGCGTCCAGACGAAGCCAGTGCCGGGGCAAGTCAGCGGACTCGAACGAGGTCCACATCGACGGTTGCGCCCGACGGGTCGAGCATCAGTCCGGGAGCGCCCATCGAAGCACCCCACCCGGCGTGGATGAGCCGACCTCTCACCTTGCCCTTGCGCCACGTTCCTTCGCATCCCGGCAAGGTGATGATGGTTGACCCGCCCGGGGGCCAGGGTTCCGTAAGCGGCAAGCCGGACATCCGCCGTTCCGTCTCGATCCTTCGATCGTGCAGCCTCGGCTGTTGGGTGACCGTTCAATAATACGCTCTCGTTATCCCGCGTCCGCAGCCTGACACCGCGCTGTCCTAAATGCCGGCCGGTTCCAGGTCTCCCTCGGCCCGCTGCGCCTCGAACGCCGCGACGAAGCCCGCGAGCCGCCCGCCGCGATCGCCGCGCGCAGGCCCGCCATCAGCTCCTGATAGTAGTGGAGGTTGTGCCAGGTCAGCAGCATCGAGGCGATGATCTCGCCGGCCTTGAAGACGTGGTGCAGGTAGGCGCGCTCGTAGCTGCGGCAGCAGGGGCAGCCGCAGTCGGGGTCGAGCGGGCGCGGGTCGTCGGCGTGGCGCGCGTTCTTGATGTTGATCGCCCCCCGCCGGGTCAGCGCCTGCCCGGTCCGCCCCGAGCGGGTCGGCAGCACGCAGTCGAACATGTCGACCCCGCGCAGCACGCCCCCCACGATGTCGTCGGGCTTGCCGACGCCCATCAGGTAGCGCGGCCGGTCCTGCGGCAGCATCGCGGGCGCGGTGTCGAGAACCTCCAGCATCGCCGCCTGCCCCTCGCCCACGGCGAGGCCGCCGATGGCGTAGCCGTCGAAGCCGATGGCCTTCAGCGCCTCGGCGCTCTCGGCGCGCAGGTCCGGATGCACCGAGCCCTGCTGGATGCCGAAGAGGGCGTGCCCGGGCCGGTCGCCGAACGCCTCGCGCGAGCGCCGCGCCCAGCGCATCGAGAGGCGCATGCTGGCCTCGGCCTGCTTCCGCGTGGCCGGAAAGGCGGTGCATTCGTCGAAGGCCATCACGATGTCCGAGCCGAGCAGCCGCTGGATCTCCATGCTCGTCTCCGGGGAGAGCATGTGCTCGGCGCCGTCCACGTGGCTGCGGAAGCTCACCCCGGCCTCGGTCGAGCTTGCGCAGGCCGGTCGAGGCTCATCACCTGGAAGCCGCCCGAGTCGGTCAGGATCGGGCGCTGCCAGTTCATGAACCGGTGCAGCCCGCCGAGCCGCGCCACCCGCTCGGCCCCGGGCCGCAGCATCAGGTGATAGGTGTTGCCGAGCAGGATGTCCGCGCCCGTGGCGGCGCACGCTCTCGGGCAGCATCGCCTTGACCGTGGCGGCGGTGCCGACCGGCATGAAGGCGGGCGTGCGGACATCGCCGCGCGGCGTGGCGAGCACGCCGGTGCGGGCCTGCCCGTCGACCGCGTCGATGCGAAACTCGATGCCGCTTGCCATGCCCAGCCTGCCCTAGACGAATCCGAGCGAGTTTCCTATATGTTTAGTCGGGAATTCCAAGGGGAGGCGCTCGGCAGGTGAATATCGAGACCGACCCTCCCATGGAGGGGACGCCGCTGATCCGGCCCTCCACCACCGATCATCCGCTCTACGACCAGATCGTCGAGGCCTGCCGCACGGTCTACGATCCCGAGATCCCGGTGAACATCTACGATCTCGGCCTGGTCTACACCATCGAGATCAACGCCGAGAGCGACGTCGCCGTGGCCATGTCGCTGACGGCGCCCGGCTGCCCGGTGGCGGGCGAGATGCCCGGCTGGGTGGCGGAGGCGGTGGGCGCCGTCCCCGGCGTGCGGCAGGTGGACGTGGAGCTGGTCTGGGACCCGCAGTGGGGCATGGACATGATGTCCGACGAGGCGCGCCTCGAGCTCGGCTTCATGTGAAGAGCCTGGATTTCAAGGCAAAAGACTTGTTTTCTGACATATCAAGTGATAAGGCTTGATAGCACGATAATCAACCTTCCGGACTTGCCATGGCCCCGGGACCCACGCCAAGACTCGCCGCGATCCTGACCGGGGATCTCATCGGCTCGACCGAGGCCCCGCCGATCGCGCTGGAGCGGGCCATGCTGGTCCTGGCCGAGGCGGCGCGCGGCCTCTCCGCCTGGAGCGGCGCCGACACCCGCTTCACCCGCTATCGCGGCGACGGCTGGCAGATGCACGTCGCCCTTCCCGGACTGGCGCTCCGCACGGCGCTCGCGCTGATCGCGCGCCTCCGCGCCGCGGACGCGGGCCTCGCCACCCGCGCCGCCATCGGCATCGGCCCCATCGACAGCCTCGGCTCCGCCAGCCTCGCCGATGCGCGCGGCGCCGGCCTTCGAGGCGTCCGGCCACGCGCTCGACCGGATGCCCCGCACCCGGCGGCTGACGATCGACGGCGACGGGGTCACGCCGCTGCACAAGATCATCGTCGACCTGCTCGACGAGCGCACCACGCGGTGGACCAAGGAGCAGGCCGAGGCGATGGCGCTCTACCTCGCCCCGGACAACCCGACCCTCACCGACATCGCGCCCCGGCTCGGCATCTCGCCCCAGGCGGTGAACTATCGCCTGAGCGGCGGCGGCGCCACCGCCATCCGGCACGCCGTGCGCGACTGGGAGGCCACCTTCGAGCCCGGAAGCACAGCCGACGGGAAGCGCCGCATGACCGCAACCCCGCGCCTCCCGATGTGCGATCGTGCTTGAGACCGCGGTCGCCCTCGCCTTCGGCCACGCCCTCGCTGACTTCCTGCTGCAGACCGACGACATGGTGCGCTACAAGACGCGCCTGAAGGTGCTGCTGCTGCACGTCGGCATCGTCGCCGCCGTCAGCTGGGCGGCGCTCGGCTTCCCGTTCCAGCCCTTCCTGCTGCTGCTGATCGCCGCCAGCCACTTCGCCATCGACTGGCTGAAGCTCCGTCACGGCGGCGGCGGCTTCGGCCCCTTCGTCATCGACCAGGCGGCGCACCTTGCGATGATAGCGCTCGGGGCCACGCTCTTTCCCGGCGCCTACGCGGCGGGCCTCTGGGCGCACCTCGGGGAGGGCGTCTTCGCGTACCTGCCGCTGGCGATGGCGCTCGGGGCGGGTTTCGTGCTGACCGTCTGGGGCGGCGACTATGCCGTCCGGGCGCTGATGAGCGAGCTGAACTCGCCACCCGACCCGGACAGCCTGCCCAAGGGCGGCCGGCTGATCGGCCGGCTGGAGCGGGCGATGATCCTGATGCTGGTCATTGCCGGGCAGCCGGACGGCATCGGCTTCCTGATCGCGGCCAAGTCGCTGCTGCGCTTCAACGAACTCGCCCGCGACCAGGACCGCCGGGTCAGCGAGTACGTGATCATCGGCACCCTCGCCAGCTTCGCCTGGGGCCTGACCACCGCCTTCGCCACCCGGCTGGCCCTGGCCGCGCTCTCCCCTTGAGGCGCGGCGCCTTCCGCACTACTTGGAGAGCAGTCACTTCACGAGGACCCGCCCGATGTTCGGCATTCCCGGCAAGCCGCCCGTCACCATGACCCCGGCGGCGCAAGCCCAGATCGCCCGCCTGATGACCAGGGGCGAGACCAAGGGCCTGCGCATCGGCGTGAAGAAGGGCGGCTGTGCCGGCATGGAATACACCATGGAGTACGTCGCCGAGATCCATCCGCACGACGAGGTGGTCGAGAGCAACGGCGCGCGGGTGATGATCGCGCCGATGGCGCAGATGTTCCTCTTCGGCACCGAGATCGACTATGCCGACGGCCTGCTGGAATCGGGCTTCAAGTTCAACAACCCCAACGTCACCGAGGCCTGCGGCTGCGGCAAATCGATCAAGTTCGCCGGCACCTGACTTGGCGGTCCCGGCCGCGGCCCGCGCCTTCACCCTCGAGCTCTTCGAGGCGCTGGGCGGCGTGACCGCCCGCGCGATGATGGGCGGCCTCGCCGTCTACCGCGACGGGGAGATCTTCGCGATCGTGGGCTCCGACGAGCGTATCTACCTCAAGGCAAGCGGGGCGTTGGCCGAGACCCTTCGCGCCGAAGGCTCCGAGCAGTTCACCTACCGCCGCGCCGGCGGCGAGGGCCGTCTCGGCTACTGGTCGCTCCCGGAGGCGGCGCTCGATGACCCGGAGGGGGCCTGCGACTGGGCGCGGCGGGTGCTGGCCTTTCACGATCCCGGGAAATCGTGCTAGAGGCGCGGCCACCGCACTCTGGAACGGACCGCCCGAATGCCCCTCCGCAAGCTCGTCGCCGGAAACTGGAAGATGAACGGCCTCGCCGCTTCGGCGGCCATGCTGGACGACCTGGCCGCGGCGCATCCCGCGCCCGACTGCGACGTGCTGATCTGCCCACCGGCGACGATCCTGGCGCAGATGGCGCGCGGTCCCTTCCCGGTGGGCGGCCAGGACTGCCACTGGCTGGCCTCCGGGGCGCATACCGGCGACATCTCCGCCGAGATGCTGGCCGACGCCGGCGCCGTCGCAGTCATCGTGGGGCATTCCGAGCGGCGGGCGGACCATGGCGAGACCGACGCGCTGGTGGCCCTGAAGGCCGCCGCCGCCGCACGGGCGGGCCTGATGGCGATCATCTGCGTGGGCGAAACCGAGGCCGAGCGCGACGCGGGCGTGGCGATCGAGCGGATCGGAACGATGCTGGCGGGGTCAATCCCGGACGGGGCCCAGCCGGAACGCCTGACGATCGCCTACGAGCCGGTCTGGGCCATCGGCACCGGGCGTACACCATCCCTGAGCGAGATCGCCGATGTGCATGGATTCATTAGGGAACGTCTTGTGGCGCGCTTCGGTGCGGGCGCCGCTGGCCCGATCCGCATTCTCTATGGCGGGTCGGTCAAGCCGGCCAACGCCGCCGCCATCTTCGCCGTGCGCGACGTCGACGGCGCCCTGGTGGGCGGCGCCTCGCTGACTGCGGCAGACTTCGGCGGCATCATCGCCGCCGCCTCCGTGCAGGACGGCTGATCAGCCGACCTTGCGCTGCCGATCGGCGGCGATGCGGTAGTGCGAAGCCAGCCGCTCCAGCGCGATCTTCAGCACCACCTTGCCCGAACGCGCCGACCAGCCGAGACGCTTCTCTGCGGTCTCGAGCCCCTCGAGGAAGCAGCAGATCCGGAAGACGATGTCCGATAGCCCCGGCCCCAGCGCCTCCATCGCCTTGGCGACCCGCACCCGCGCGTCCTGCGGCCCCTCGGCCGGACCGCGCCCGCACACCGCACCGCGCGCGCTGCCCACGGTCAGGAAGCGCTCCCAGTTCTGCGTCACCCGCGGCCCGACTGCGCCAGCTCGAAGTCCTCGCGCAGCCGCTCGCCCGCCTCGATGAGATCGGCGGTCAGGTAGGCCGCGCCGTCCTTGTCGCGCTTGCGCCCCAGCACCGAGAGCGGGCTCTCGGCCAGGTTGAAGCGGAGCTGCCGCGCGCCCGACCCGTCCTCGGCCATGACCGTGCGCTCGGCGAAGAACCTGTGCTGCTCCTGGAACGGCGCCTGCGCCTCCTCGAAGCCGCCGCCCTTCGGCGCGCGCCCCACCCGCTCCTCGGTAAGGAGCCGCTTCAGCGCCGCCCGCCCCACCGCGCTGATGCTGTAGCAGGCGATCTTGCCGGCCTTGCTGCACGTGATCCACTCCTGCAGCGCGAAGGCGTGCGCCACGTCGCGGTCCACCACCGCGATGCGGTTCTGCTTGCCCGGCACGACCTCGCGCAGCACCACCGCCTTTTCCATGCTGGGGGCGACGGCGAGAAAGGCGCCCTTCTCGCAGAGCCGGCGCAGGATGCGGCGCGCCTCGCGCTCGATGCGGGGGTCGGAGGCACAGGCGGGCTGAACGGCCGGGATGGGCATGGACGGCAACTCCCTGGAGACCGCGGAGGCGGCAGTTTCTGCGGCAAGTTCGGTGGCGAATTCGCTGGCGTGGTCGCGGGCCATCCGCTCCAGCGCCTCGTCGATCAGCGGATCGTCGCGCCACGCCTCGACCCGGCGGATCTGGCGCAGCACCGTGGATGCGTGGCAGCCACGGGCACGGGCGACGGCGCGGATCGGCATGCCGGCGGCGGTATGGGCGAGGTAGGCGATGGCTCCGTCGGGCAACCAGCCGGGGATCATGCGACACGCCCCCGAAAAGCACGCGAAACGATGGGGAGCGGGTTCTGGAAGCACACGGGAAGCGGCCCCTTTTACGGAAATTTTTGCCAAACTCGTCTTAAAGTTGATTCGTGAACAACTCCTTACCCTGCGGAAAACACTCATGTTTCTGATTTGTTGCCGCTTCGTTGCTGCGCGCTATGATCGTCAAAGTTGCGCAACACCCCTGCTGCTTGAGCGAGTATGGGCGGACAAGAAACGCATGATGGGACATTGTCATGACCGATCTCGCTTCCGTGCTGAACGCCCTCCGCCGCCCCAAGATCCTGATCCGCGCCGCCCGCTGCGGCGTCATCGACTATCGCCGCGAACGCGACCTGAAGCGGATCCTGAACCAGTCCAAGGCCGGGACGCCGCGACAAGGCGATCGGCAGCCTCCTCGCGGAGGAGACCCGCCTCGAGGCGACCCGCGCCGCCGGGGAGGCCACCTACAGCATCCAGCGCCACGTGGCGGTCCTGACCGCGATCCTCGCCGAGGCGCGCCTGATGCCGCAGATCGCCCCCCAAGCCTGACGCACGGCCCGTTCCGGGGGAACCATTTCCCCTCCGCCGCGTTTGCCCTACGCTGTTCCGGCGGGAAGTGAGCGGGGGGCGGAGCGACGGTGCCGGGACGGCTGATCATTGCATCCAATCGCGTGGCCGCCCCGGGCGAGCTGCGCGCAGGTGGCCTGGCCGTGGCCCTCGGCGAGGCACTCGCCGAACGCGGCGGCGTCTGGTTCGGCTGGTCCGGCGAGACGGTGGAGCGCGAGACCCGCGGCGTGCGCCTCTTCGCCGAGGGCAACGTCGACTTCGCCCTCGCGGACCTCACCCAGGCGGAATACGAAGGCTACTATCTCGGCTACGCCAACCGCGCCCTCTGGGCGGTCTTCCACTACCGCGTGGACCTCGCGCATTTCGACGAGGCCGAGTTCGCCGCCTACGAGCAGGTCAACCGCCGCTTCGCGCGCCTGCTCACCCAGTTCGCCCGCGAGGACGACACCGTCTGGGTGCACGACTACCACTTCCTCCTCATGGGGCAGGAGATGCGCCAGTCCGGCTGGCAGGGGCGCATGGGCTTCTTCCTGCACACCCCGTTTCCGGCGCCCGAGGTGTTCGCCGCGCTCCCTCAGCACCAGCGGCTGGCGCGCGGCCTCTGCGCCTTCGACCTCGTCGGCTTCCAGACCGAGCGCGACACCGCCAATTTCCGCCGCTATCTCACGGATGTCGCAGGCGGCGTGGTCCTGGACGACGGGCGGATTCAGGCTTTCGATCAGACCGTACGCACCGAGACCTTCTCCATCGGCATCGACCCCGACGAAATCGCCGCCCAGGCCGAGGGCGAGGAGGGCCGCGACGCCGCCGCCCGCCTCGGCAAGATCATCGACTACCGCGCGCTGGTCATCGGCGTCGACCGCATGGACTATTCAAAGGGCCTGCCGCAGCGCATGGAGGCCTTCGGCCGCATGCTCGACGACCACGAGGAGCTGCGCGGCAGCGTCAGCTTCCTGCAGATAGCCCCCCCCTCGCGCGAGGCGGTGGACGCCTACCAGGTCCTGCGCGAGGAACTCGACCGCCTCGCCGGACGCATCAACGCCGACTATGCCGACCTCGACTGGATGCCCATCCGCTACCTCGCCCGCAGCTATGACCGCGGCACGCTCTGCGGCCTCTACCGCCAGGCCCGGGTCGGCCTCGTCACGCCGCTCCAGGACGGGATGAACCTCGTCGCCAAGGAGTTCGTCGCCGCCCAGACCCCCGACGACCCGGGCGTGCTCGTGCTCTCGGAGTTCGCCGGCGCCGCCGAGCAGCTGCAGACGGCCCTCCTCGTCAACCCGCACGACGTCGCCGCCACCGCCGACGCCATCCACCGCGCGCTCTCGATGCCGTGCGAGGAGCGCATCGAGCGCTGGCAGGAGCTGATCCGGGGGGTGCGCGCGCAGGACATCGACTGGTGGCGGCGATCGCTTCCTCCAGGCGCTGGAGCGCAACCGCCGGCGACCGCGTTCCGGCATGAACGCGCTCGACGGCCTCCGCCTCGACGCGGGCAATTCGCTCTTCCTCGACTTCGACGGCACCCTCGCGGAGATCGGCCCCGACCCGGACGCGATCACGCTCGCGCCGGCGGTCGCCCCGGCGCTGGTGCGCCTGGCCACCCGTCTCGGCGGCGCCGTGGCCATCCTGAGCGGCCGCGACCTGCGCGATCTCGCCGGCCGCACCCCGGCCGCCGTCTGGCGCGCCGGCGGCCACGGGCTCGAGATCCTGCCCCCCGACGCCGCCCTGCCCCCGCCGCCCAGCCCGCAGCCCGAGGCGGTCCTGGCGCCGCTCCGCGCCGCCGCCCTCGCGCCCGGCGTCCGCCTCGAGCTCAAGGGCCCGATCGCCGCCTTGCACTACCGCGCCGCGCCGGAAGCCGAGGCCGCCTGCCTCGCCGCCGCCCAGGCGGCGGCGTCGGCCGCGCCCGGCCTCGTGCGCCAGGCCGGCAAGATGGTGGTCGAGGTCAAGCCCGCCGCCGCCCACAAGGGCACGACGCTCACCCGCCTCGCCGCCGCGCCGCCCTTCGCCGGACGCCGCCCGCTGATGTTCGGCGACGACACCACCGACGAGGACGCCTTCGCCGCCGCCCAGGACCTCGGCGGCATCGCCGTCAAGGTCGGCGACGGCCCGACCGCCGCCCGCCTGCGGACGCCCTCCCCCGCCGCCGTCCGCGCCTGGCTTGCGCGCGAAAGCGAAGGCTGACCAAGGGTTCATACAGGCTTGCTAACCTGGAGAGCAGGCGTTTTCTGCCAACAGGCAGAAAATAAACGAAGAAACCATGCGCGCACTGCGCGCACCTTCTGGCGGCAACTGCCGCCGTGCGGCGCGAGCCGCGCCCGCTCAGCCGAACGCGTCCGGCTCCGACGCCTTCCGCCGCGCCACGAAGTCCGCCAGCGCCTCCGCCGTCCCCGGGTCCAGCGCCGGCGCCTCGTACTCGCCGAGCAGCTTCTTCACCCGCGCGTTGGCCAGCGCCATCGAATCGGGCGCGCCCGCCTCCGCCCAGGTCTCGAACGGCCGGTAGTCCAGCACCTGGCTCCGCCAGAACGCGTCCTTGAAGTTCGCCTGCGTGTGCGCACACCCGAGGAAATGCCCGCCAGGCCCCACCTCGCGCATCGCGTCCATCGCCTGCCCGTTCTCGGAAAGGTCGATCCCCTCCGCCAGCGAGTGCAGCACGCCCAGCTGGTCCGCATCGAGCACGAACTTCTCGTAGCTCGACACCAGCCCCCCCTCCAGCCACCCGCAGGCGTGCAGCATGAAGTTCACCCCGCCGAGCAGCGCCGCCTGCAACGTGTTGGCGCTCTCGTAGGCCGCCTGCGCGTCCGGCAGCTTCGACGCGCAGAGCGCCCCGCCCGACCGGAACGGCAGGTTGAGCCGCCGCGCCAGCTGGCCCGCCCCCCACAGGATCTTCGACGCCTCCGGCGTCCCGAATGTCGGCGCGCCCGAGTTCATGTCGATGGAGGTGACGAAGGCGCCGAAGATCACCGGGCAGCCCGGGTTGATCAACTGCGCATAGGCGATCCCCGTCATCGCCTCGGCCAGCACCTGCGTCAGCGTGCCCGCGACCGACACCGGCGCCATCGCCCCGCCGACGATGAACGGCGACACGATCACCGCCTGCCCGGCCCGGGCATAGACCTCGAGCGATCCCATCATCGTCGCGTCGAACACCAGCGGCGAGTTGATGTTGATCAGGCTCGTCATGTAGCAGTTCGGCCCGACATTCTCGGGCCCGAACAGGATGCGGCACATCTCGACCAAATCGGCCGCCCGCTCCGGCGCCGTCACCGAGCCCATGAACGGCTTGTCCGACAGCGTCATGTGCGCGAGCAGCATGTCGAGGTGGCGCTTGTTCACCGCGATGTCGGTCGGCTCGCAGACCGTGCCGCCCGAGTGGTGCACCCACTTCGACGAATAGGCGAGCTTCACGAAGTTGCGGAAGTCCTCGATGGTCGCGTAACGGCGTCCGGCCTCCATGTCCCGCACGAACGGCGGCCCGTACACCGGCGCCAGCACGAGACCCTTGCCGCCGATCGTCACGTCGCGCTCGGGGTTGCGCGCGTGCTGGACGTACTGGCGGGGTGCGGTGGCGCAGAGGCTGCGCGCGAGCCCTTTCGGCAGATGCACGAGGTCGCCCCGCACGTCGGCGCCGGCATCCTTCCACAGCTTCAGCGCCTCGGGGTTGTCGGAGAACCGCACGCCGATCTCCTCGAGCACCGTCTCGGCGTTCGCCTCGATCAGCGCGAGCCCCTCCTCGTCGAGGATCTCGTAGTTGGGGATCCGCCGCTGGATGAACGGCGCCGCCTCGACGCGCACCGCCGTACGCTCGGCCCGCCGCGCCGCGCCGCCGCCGCGGCCGCGCCGGCCTCCCGTGACTGCCTCTGCGGTCTCGTCCATGGCACGCGCTCCCTCAGACCGGCTCCAGTATCCCTCCCGGTCATCCCATCACCTAGCGCGAAGTCCGCACGCCGCCCGGCGAAATTCCGTCCTCGCGTCCGCCATCCGCGACATCGGCCGGCCACGTGGCCGGCCGAGCGCGCCACCCGTCAGCCGTCGAGGCGCGTCAGCGTCCCGAGCCCGTTGTCGTCGACCAATTCCACCGTGATCGTCCGCGCCTTGCCGTCCGGCCCGACCGAGAACGTCACCCGCGACGGCTTGTCCGGCATCTCCTCGTCCGGGAAGTAGGTGAAGAGATCGCGGTCGAAGTGGGTGAGCGGCAGCCGCTTCGCGCCGTCCGGCCCGATCACCAGCGTCAGCCCCCCGCCCTCCTCGACCACCTGCGCCTCGCCGACATAGGCGTTGGCGTAGCGCCCGGCATAGGCCGCCGCAGGCAGCGCCGGCGTCGCCGGGTCTGGTGGGGTCGCGTAGGTCGCCCGGGCCTCCGCGATCTGCGGGCCGAAGAGGCTTTCGTAGAGCGCGTTCCACGGCGCGAGATAGTCCCGCGCCGGCGCTCCCTCGAAGACGAGGTCGAAAAAGCTGTCCGCCAGCGCCTCGGGCAGCCCGGTGGGAAAGGCGTTCGCCAGGACGACGATGCCGAGGTTGCTCTCCGGCAGCAGCGACACAACCGTCCGCCCGCCGTTGCTGAACGCCCCGGCATGACCCCAGCTCACCCCGTGGCGGCCGAACTCGACGTTCCAGCCGAGCCCGTAGAAGCTCGCCCCCCCGGTGACCGGGTTCTTCCCCCGCGCCATCAGCGGCACGTGCGTCGCCGCGAGCGCGGCTGCATCGATCACCGGCGCCCCGTCGAGCGATCCGTTCGCGAGTTCCAGGCGCATCCATGTGGTCAGGTCGCGCACGTTCGAACTCACCGCCCCGGCCGGCGCCTGGGTCGTGGGATCGTACTTGATCCTTGGCTCCCAATCTTCGCCGACCCGCATGTGAAGCGATGCGGCGTTGGGGCGATCCGTGAAGACATCGTAGCGATAGCTCGTCGAGGTCATGCCGAGCGGCGTGAACAGTTCCTCCTCCGCCACGGTCTCCCAGTCCTTGCCGGTCGGGTGGACGGCCGCGAGCGCCCCGGCGGTGATGCCGGCGTTCGAATAGGCATAACCAGCGCGGAACGACGACGATGGCGGAACCAGCCGCAGCCGCTCCATCACCGTCGCGCGATCGTAGCCGATCTGCTCGAGGTCGTTGCCGGCACTGCCCGGCAGACCGCTGCGATGGTTGAAGAAATCGCGCACCGTCACCTCGGCCGTCGGATAGGGATCGCGCAATGCGAAGGCCGGGTTCAGATCGGCGACGCGCGTCCCCCACTCCAGCACGCCTTTGCCGACCAGCGAGGCCACCACCGTGGCCGAGATCGGCTTCGACATCGAAGCGATCTGGAACACCGTGTCCGCGTCCACCGGCTCGGGCTTGCCCATCTCGCGAACCCCGAAACCCTGGAGCCAGACCACCGCATCATCGTGCACGACGCCGATCGCGATCCCGGGCGCCTCGCCGGCATCGACCATTCCCTGCGCGAGAGCCTCGAGCTGCGGCAATGCCCCCTCGACCTTCGCCCGGTCGACCGGCCCGGCATCGGCCGCCGCCCCGGCCAACAGCGCCAGCAGCGCGCCGGCAAGCGCCGGGCGCGCGAATCCGCCTCGCGAGTGTTCGTCCATCACGTCCCCCAGATTGAACCGAGCACCTTTGACACAGTTTCGCGGCGGCCGGCGAAAATTTCGTGGCCGCGGCGGAACGCAAATCGAGCGGCCCATAGCCCGCTTGCACCCGCGCCGGAGCCGCCCTATGCGAAGGCGATGACGAACCCCGACCACCAGCGCCTTCTCATCGTCGACTTCGGCAGTCAGGTCACCCAGCTGATCGCGCGCCGCCTGCGCGAGCTCAGGATCTACTGCGAGATCCACCCCTACCAGAAGGTCGACGCCGCCTTCCTCGCCGCGTTCCGCCCGCAGGCCGTCATCCTCTCGGGCGGACCCGCCAGCGTCACCGAATCCGGCAGCCCGCGCGCCGCCCCCGAGGTCTTCACCCTCGGCGTCCCCGTCCTCGGCGTCTGCTATGGCCAGCAGACGATGATGGCGCAGCTCGGGGGCAAGGTCGAAGCCGGGCACCATGCCGAATTCGGCCGCGCCTACGTCACGCCAACCGAGACGCACGACCCGCTCTTCACCGGCCTCTTCGCCACCGGCCGCGAGGAGGTCTGGATGAGCCACGGCGACCGGGTCACTGCACTTGCCCCCGGCTTCGCGGTCATCGGCACCTCGCCGAACGCCCCCTATGCCATCACCACCGATCCGGGCCGCCACTTCTACGCGGTGCAGTTCCACCCCGAGGTCCACCACACGGTCAACGGCGCGCGGATCCTGAAGAACTTCACCGACCTCGCCGGCTTCACCGGCGACTGGACCATGGCCGCCTACAAGGATCAGGCGATCGAGGCGATCCGCGCCCGGGTGGGCGACGCCAAGGTGATCTGCGGCCTCTCCGGCGGCGTCAATTCGTCGGTCGCGGCGGTCCTGATCCACGAGGCGATCGGCGACCAGCTCACCTGCGTCTTCGTCGACACCGGGCTGATGCGCCAGGGCGAGGCGGACGAGGTCGTCACCCTCTTCCGCGACCACTACAACATCCCGCTGATCCACGCCGACGAGAGCGACCGGTTCCTCACCGGGCTCGAAGGCGTCGATGACCCGGAAACCAAGCGCAAGATCATCGGCGGCCTCTTCATCGACGTCTTCGAGCACCACGCCAAGGCCGTCGGCAACGCCACCTTTCTCGCCCAGGGCACCCTCTACCCCGACGTCATCGAGAGCGTCAGCTTCTCCGGCGGCCCCTCCGTCACCATCAAGAGCCACCACAACGTCGGCGGCCTCCCCGAGCGGATGAACCTGAAGCTGGTGGAGCCGCTGCGCGAACTCTTCAAGGACGAGGTCCGCGCCCTCGGCCGCGAGCTCGGCCTCCCCGACAGCTTCGTCGGCCGCCACCCCTTCCCCGGCCCCGGCCTCGCCATCCGCTGCCCCGGCGCCATCACCCGCGACAAGCTCGCCATCCTCCGGCAGGCCGACGCCGTCTATCTCGACCAGAATCCGCCGCCACGGCCTCTACGACGCCATCTGGCAGGCCTTCGCCGTCCTCCTCCCCGTCCGCACCGTCGGCGTCATGGGCGACGGCCGCACCTACGACTATGTCTGCGCCCTGCGCGCCGTCACCAGCGTCGACGGCATGACCGCGGACTACTACCCCTTCACCCATGAATTCCTCGGCGAGACCGCCACGCGGATCATCAACGAAGTCAAGGGCATCAACCGCGTCACCTACGACATCACCTCAAAGCCCCCCGGCACCATCGAGTGGGAATGAGCCGCAGGCGCCCGAGATGACCGAGGCCCATCGGGTCCTCGAAGCACTCCGCGCCGCCGCATCCCCCAAGGTCCGCGACGAGATGGGCCCGCGCTACGGCATCGTCACCGACCGCGCCTTCGGCGTCCCGATGGCGACGATGCAGCGCATCGCCAAGCCGCTCGCGCCCGACCACGCGGCTCGCCGCCGCACTCTGGCAGACCGGCTGGTACGAGGCCCGCACCGTCGCCTGCCTGATCGACGACCCGGAACTCGTCACGCCCGCGCAGATGGACCGGTGGCGAGGCGACTTCGACAACTGGGCCATCGTCGACACCGCCTGCTTCAAGCTCTTCGACCGCGCGCCCGGCGCCGCCGCCATGGTCGAGCCCTGGGCCGCCCTCGATGACGAGTTCGGCCGCCGCGCCGGCTTCGCGCTCCTCGCGTGCCTTGCGCTGCACGGCCGCGAGGCCGACTTCGCCCGTGGCCTGGCGCTGATCGAGGCCGCCGCCACGGACGACCGCAACTTCGTCAAAAAGGCGGTGGTCTGGGCGCTGCGCGCCATCGGCGGCAAGGCAGACCCCCAGCACCGCGCCGAGGCGCGCGCCCTGGCCGCCCGCCTCTCCGCCTCCCCCGACCGCACCGCGCGCTGGATCGGCAAGGACGCCGCCCGCGCCTTCGCCAAGGCCGACCGTTCCACCCATTCCGCTTGATCACTCGCGCCCGAACGCGGAAGCTGCGCCGTCACCGGGGGAGAGGACATGGCCACCGACCTGACCGTAAGCGGATGGCTGACCATCCCATCGGCCGAGCAGGCCCTCCTCCTTCCGCTCCTCGACGAGCACATCCAGCTCACCCGCGCCGAGACCGGCTGCCTCGCCTTCAACATAATGCGCAGTGCGCAGGACCCGGAGCGCTTCGAGATCGCCGAGCGTTTCCGCGACCGCGAGGCCTTCGAGGCGCATCAACTCCGGACCGCCGCCTCGCGGTGGGGCCTGGCCACGCGCCATATCCCGCGCCACGTGCGCATCTCGGAGGGCGACCAATGACCACCCGTTGCGCGTGGGCCGGCGCCGACCCGCTGATGCAGGCCTATCACGACACCGAATGGGGCGTGCCCGAGCGCGACAGCCGCGCCCTCTGGGAAAAGCTCGTGCTCGACGGCTTTCAGGCCGGCCTCGCCTGGATCACCATCCTGCGCAAACGCGACACCCTGCGCGCCGCCTTCGCCGGCTTCGACCCCGCCGCCGTGGCCCGCTTCCGCGAGACCGACGTCGAGCGCCTGCTGCAGGACCCCGGCATCATCCGCTCACGCGCCAAGGTCCAGGCCGCCATCGACAGCGCCCGCATCTACTGCGCCATGGCCGACCGCGGCGAGGACTTCTCCGCCTGGGCCTGGTCCTTCACCGACGGCCAGGTGCTGCACGGCGACGGTGTCAGCCTTCCGGCCAGCACCGCACTCTCGGAGCGCATCTCGAAGGACCTCAAGCGCCGCGGCTTCAAGTTCGTCGGCCCCACCATCGTCTACGCCTGGATGCAGGCGACGGGCATCGTGAACGACCACGCGGCCCACTGCTTCCGTCGCGAGGCGGTCTGAGCCGACCGGCGCAGGAGGACGGCATGCCCGCCAGAACATACCAAGGCAGCTGCACTGCGGCGCGGTCCGCTTCGAGGCGGACATCGACCTCGATCCCTCCCAGCTTCATACTGGCATGAAGCCTATCGAGCAGGCGCGGGGCCCCGCCCACGGGCGGGGAGAACCCTAACTCAGCGGACGAAGTCCGCTTCCGCCGGAGGGAGGCCGCAAAGGCGGCCGACCGTCCAGCGCCGGCCGAGCGGGAGCCCCTGCGGCTCCCCGAGGCCGGCGCTCCCCCACGCGGCACGCTCGTTATGGTTCCCAGCGACCCCCACGGGACCCGCGCAGCTCAGCCCGCCCGCAGCGCCTCTCCGATCCTTCGAACCGTGTTCCAGTTGCGGAAGGTTCCGATCCCCATGCGCTTCGGCGTGATCGCCCCCGGCACCCGCGACGGCGCGAAGCCTTCCGGCAGGTGCACCCAGAGGTCGCCGCCCGCCACCGCCACCCGCTCCCCGTGGCCGACATAAGGCGCAAGCCCCGCCTCCGCGCCGTCCGGCAGCGGCGCGCGCATCACCCGCACCGCCACCCGGGCGGGCTCCAGCGCCGCCGCCGCCGGGAACGGATTGCCCGCCATCAGCGCCGGCCACGCGGCCCCGTCGCGCACGATGATGTCGATGGGCCTCCCGAAGGCCTCGGCGAAGGCCGGCTCCAGCCGTGCCTCCACCGCCCGCGCGTCCGGCGCATCCGCCTCGAAGATGAGGTTTCCGGTGGCGAGAAGCGTGCGCGGCCGCTCGAAGCCGAGCCCGCAGGCCAGCGCCTTCAGGTCCGCCATCACCACCCGCCGGCCCGGCCCGAGCACGATGGAATAGAGCAGCGCGACCCAGGTCCGGCTCACGAGGCCTCCCGCGACGCGCCGGCGTTCCAGCCCGGCAGGTTGCCGCGGATCAGGTCGCGGGCGGCCTTGATCCCCCCGACCAGCTCGCGCTCGAAACGCATCGCGTCGCGGCTGCGCACGTCCGCCATGATCTCCGCCACGTCCTCCTCGGGCACGCCGAGGGTGCGGATGGTCTCCTCGCCGAGCGCGAAGGACGAAAGCAGGGTCTCGCGGACCTGCCAGTCCACCCCGGCCTCGGCCAGCCGCAGCGCCTCCTGCCGGTCGAAGGCGCGGGCCAGCACCGGCACCAGCGGGAACTCGGCCTTGCAGAGCTCGACGATCCGCACCGCCGCCTCGCGGTCGTCGACGCAGACCACGATCACCCCCGCCTCGGCCGCGCCCGCGGCGTGCAGGATGTCGAGCCGCGTCCCGTCGCCGTAGTAGACCTTGAAGCCGAAGTCGGCCGCCGCCTCGATCATCTCCGTGTCGGTCTCGATCATGCTGATCTCGAACCCGCGCGCGAGGAGCGGCTGGCTCACGATCTGCCCCACCCTGCCGAAGCCCACGATGAGCGCGTTGCCGTGCAGCCCGTCCGGCGTCTCCAGTCCCTCGGCGCTCGGCGCGACGCGCGGCGCGAGCCTGTCGTGCAGGATCACCATCAGCGGCGTCAGCGCCATGGACACGATGATGATGGCCACGAGGGTCGCGTTCTCCTCCGCGCTCAGCAGGCCCACGGCCACCGCGGCGCCGTAGAGCACGAAGGCGAACTCGCCGCCCTGCGCCATCAGCACCGCCCGCTCCAGCGCCTCGGCATGGCTCGCCTTGCCGATCCGCGCCACCACGTAGATGCCGAGGACCTTCAGCACCATGAAGCCCGCGACGCTGACCGCGATCAGCCCCAGGTTCCCCGCGATGACCCTGAGGTCGAGGGCCATCCCCACGCTGAGAAAGAAGAGCCCGAGCAGGATGCCGCGGAAGGGCTCCACGTCCGCCTCGAGCTGGTGGCGGTAGGTGCTCTCCGACAGCATGACGCCGGCGAGAAAGGCGCCCATCGCCATGGAGAGGCCCGCCGTCTGCATCAGCACCGCCGACCCCAGCACCACGAGGAGGGCGGCCGCCGTCATCACCTCGCGCGCCTTCGACTGGGCGAGGATGCGGAAGAACGGGTTGAGCAGCCACCGCCCCGCCGCGACCAGCCCCGCGATGGCGGCGAGCCCGATCCCCACCGCGACGAAGCGCTGCGCGAGCGTCACCTCCTCCCCGCCCGGGGCAAGGAAGGCGACCAGCGCCAGCAAGGGCACGATGGCGAGATCCTCGAACAGGAGGATCGCGACGATCCGCCGCCCCTTCGGCTGGTTGATCGCGCCCCGCTCCTCCAGCATCTGCATGACGATGGCGGTCGAGGTCAGCACGAACCCGGTGCCGGCGATCAGCGAGACCGCCAGCGGATAGCCGAGGCTGAGCCCCACCGTCCAGAGCAGCAGCATGCAGAGCGTGACCTGCGCGGCGCCCGAGCCCGAAGATCTCGCCGCGCATCGCCCAGAGCCGCGACGGCTTCATCTCGAGCCCGATGACGAAGAGAAAGAGCACCACGCCGAGCTCGGCCACGTGCAGGATGGTCTGCGGATCGGTGAAGAGCCGCAGCCCGAACGGCCCGATGACGACGCCGGCGGCGAGGTAGCCCAGCACCGACCCGAGGCCGATCCGCTTGAAGAGCGGCACCGCCACCACGCCGGCGGCGAGCAGGGACACGATGCTGACGAGGTCGGGCCCATGCACAACGGCGGCGTCGGCCATCCGGCGATCTCCTGTTTGACGACGGCGCGACTGTCAGATCCGCGCGCCGTCCGCTGCAATGCCCGCGCCCTTCCCTCGCCGCCCCGGCTCGGGTAAGCCGCGCGGCATGCAGGCCTACCGCCCCCTCAGAGCCGCCGCCTGGATGATGGGTGCGGTCGTCTCCTTCGTCGCCATGGCCGTGGCGGGGCGCGAGATCCAGGTGGAGATGAACACCTTCGAGCTCATGCTCTACCGCTCGGCCATCGGGTTCGCGGTGATCGTGCCGGTCATCTGGCGCAGTGCGGCCGGTTTCGCCCAGGTGCGCAGCCTCCGCCCCTGGCTGCACGTCAAGCGAAACCTCTTCCACTACACCGGCCAGAACCTGTGGTTCTTCGCGGTCACCGCCATTCCCCTCAGCCAGCTCGTGGCGCTCGAGTTCACCAACCCGATCTGGGTCGCCCTCCTCGCGCCGTTCTTCCTGGGCGAGCGGCTGACCCGCGCCCGCATCGCCGGCGCCGGCGTCGGGATTCCTCGGCGTCCTCGTGGTCGCCCAGCCCGGCAGCACCCACCTCGGCGCCGGCCATGCCGCCGCGCTCGCCGCCGCCGTCTGCTTCGCGATGAACACCATTTACACCAAGCAGATCATGCGCTTCGACAGCGTCCTTTGCGTGATCTTCTGGATGACGCTCATGCAGGGCACCGCGAGCCTCCTCCTCTCCCTCCCCGGCGGCATCCCCGCCCCGAGCGCGGCGACCCTGCCGTGGCTGATCGTCGTCGGCCTGACCGGACTCACCGCGCATTATTCGCTGACCTCGGCCCTCGGCTACGCGCCGGCCTCCATCGTGGCGCCCATGGAATTCGTCCGCCTGCCGCTCATCGCGGTCGTGGGCATGCTGGCTCTACCACGAGCCGCTCCGCCTCGCGGTCTTCGCCGGCGCGGCGCTGATCATCGCCGGCAACCTCATCAACCTGCGCGCCGAAACCCGCCGCACCCGGGCCTGACAATTCTGCCTTTTGTTGCACCTGCGAATGTGCTACGCGACCCGCGGTCTTGCACGGGTGGAGAGGGCCGTGACTCAGCAAGATCGAAACTGGGGTGAACCCCTCCTGAAAGCTGAAGCCGAAAAATGAACATCGACGCCATCCCGACCGGCAAGAACCCGCCCGACGACCTCAACGTCATCATCGAAGTCCCCTTGGGCGGCGAGCCGATCAAGTACGAGATCGACAAGGCCTCGGGCGCCCTGTTCGTCGACCGCTTCCTCTACACGCCGATGCGCTATCCGGGGAATTACGGCTTCTTGCCGCATACATTGTGCGGTGACGGGGATCCGCTCGACGTCCTCGTCATGAATTCACGCCCGCTGGTGCCCGGCGCCGTGGTGCGCTGCCGCCCGTTCGGCGTGCTGTTCATGGAAGACGATGGCGGCCAGGACGAGAAGATCCTTGCCGTGCCGGTGTCCAAGCTCACCAAGATGTATGACGCCGTCCACGATATCGGCGACATGCAGGCCATCCAGGTCGAGCGGGTGAAGCATTTCTTCACCCACTACAAGGATCTCGAGCCCGGCAAGTGGGCCAAGATCAGCCATGTCGGCGGCTACGAAGACGCCAAGAAGTCGTTCTCGAGTCCATTGCAAGCGCCACGAACGCCAAGTAGGCCGGTGACCGTCCGCATCGTCGTCCACAACGGTGCACGGCGTTCCGGCAAACTACGCCTTGGTGCCGAACTCGTCGCCGGCTCGGTCATCCGCTGCCGCCTCATCGGCGTCCTGCACATGGAGGACGACGGCGGCATCGACGACAAGCTGATCGCCATGCCGATCGAGAAGGTCGACCCGTTCCAGGCCGAGATCCAGGACCTGCAGGACCTGCCGCAGCGCCACCGCGAGCGCATCTGGCACTTCTTCGAGCACTACAAGGCGCTCGAGCAGGGCAAGTGGGCCAAGATCACCGGCTGGGGCGACAAGGCCGACGCGCAGCGGATCCTGATGGAATCGATCGCGCGCTACAACGAAAAGTCCCACGCCGCCTGAGCAGGCCGCGGGCGTCGCGGGTCGGAGAGTCCGCGACGTCGCCAATTCAGGCCAGCAGGAATTCGGCCAACTCCGCGATCAGCGCCGTCCCGGAGCGCCGCGCCGCAGCGCTTGCGCCCACCGGCGAGACACGATAGGCCCCGCGCAAAACCACAACGAACGGGAGACCTGAGAGTGGCGTTGTTCCTCGTTATCATCTGCGGCCTGTTGTCCATCGTCTACGGCGTCTGGGCCGCGCGGTCGGTCATGGCGGCCGACGCCGGCAATGCCCGGATGCAGGAGATCGCCGCGGCGATCCAGGAAGGCGCCGGAGCCTACCTCCGCCGGCAGTACACCACCATCGCCATCGCCGGCGCGGTCATCTTCGTGATCGTCGTCTGGCTGCTCGGCCTCACCGTCGCCATCGGCTTCCTGATCGGCGCCGTCCTCTCCGGCGCCGCCGGCTACATCGGCATGCTCGTCTCGGTGCGCGCCAACGTCCGCACCGCCCAGGCCGCCAGCGTCGGCCTCGCCGAGGGCCTCGCCCTCGCCTTCAAGGCCGGCGCCGTCACCGGCATGCTGGTCGCCGGCCTCGCCCTCCTCGGCGTCGCGGTCTACTACGGCATCCTCGTCGGCATCGCCGGCTACGCCCCCACCGACCGCACCGTCATCGACGCGCTGGTGGCGCTCGGCTTCGGCGGCTCGCTCATCTCGATCTTCGCCCGCCTCGGCGGCGGCATCTTCACCAAGGGTGCGGACGTCGGCGGCGACCTCGTCGGCAAGGTCGAGGCCGGCATCCCCGAGGACGACCCGCGCAACCCCGCCACCATCGCCGACAACGTCGGCGACAACGTCGGCGACTGCGCCGGCATGGCGGCCGACCTCTTCGAGACCTACGCCGTCACCGTGGTCGCCACCATGGTGCTCGCCTCGATCTACTTCACCGGGCAGGACCTCGTCTCCACCGTCATGCTCTATCCGCTGGCGATCTGCGGCATGTGCGTGCTCACCTCCATCGTCGGCACCTTCGCGGTCAAGCTCAGCGCCGGCGGCACCATCATGGGTGCGCTCTACAAGGGCTTCATCGCCACCGGCGTGCTCTCGCTGATCGGGCTCTACCCGCTGACCGCGGTGATCTTCCCCGGCCCGATGTCGGCCGAGATGACCACCTCGACGGGCGCGGTGTTCACCGCCAACGACCTCTTCTTCTGCGGCATCGTCGGCCTGATCGTCACCAGCCTGATCGTCGTCATCACCGAGTACTACACCGGCACCAACTACCGCCCGGTCCGCTCCATCGCCCAGGCCTCGATCACCGGCCACGGCACCAACGTCATCCAGGGCCTCGCCGTCTCGCTCGAGTCGACCGCCCTGCCGGCGCTCGTCATCATCGCCGGCATCATCGCCACCTACTCGCTGGCCGGCCTCTTCGGCATCGCCATCGCCGTCACCACCATGCTGGCGCTCGCCGGCGTCGTGGTCGCGCTCGACGCCTTCGGCCCGGTCACCGACAATGCCGGCGGCATCGCCGAGATGGCGGACCTGCCCAAGGAGGTGCGCGCCACCACCGACGCCCTCGACGCCGTCGGCAACACCACCAAGGCGGTCACCAAGGGCTACGCCATCGGCTCCGCCGGCCTCGGCGCGCTGGTGCTCTTCACCGCCTACACCGAGGACCTGAAGTTCTTCGCCTCCACCGCCGCCCCCGGCAGCTTCTTCGACGGCCTCACCGTCGACTTCTCGCTCTCCAACCCCTACGTCGTCGTCGGCCTCCTCTTCGGCGGCCTGCTGCCCTACCTCTTCGGCGGCATCGCCATGACGGCCGTCGGCCGCGCCGCCGGCTCCATCGTGCAGGAGGTGCGCCGGCAGTTCCGCGAGAACCCGGGCATCATGGAGGGCACCACCAAGCCCGACTACGGCCGCGCCGTCGACATCCTGACCAAGGCCGCCATCCGCGAGATGATCGTGCCCTCGCTGCTGCCGGTGCTCTCGCCCATCGTCGTCTTCATCGTGATCAACTGGATCGCCGGCGCCAGCGCGGCGCTGGCGGCGGTCGGCGCCATGCTCCTCGGCGTCATCGTCAACGGCCTCTACGTCGCCATCTCGATGACCTCCGGCGGCGGCGCCTGGGACAACGCCAAGAAGATCTTCGAGGACGGCTTCACCGACGCCTCCGGCCAGAAGCACTTCAAGGGCTCCGAGGCGCACAAGGCCGCCGTCACCGGCGACACCGTCGGCGACCCCTACAAGGACACCGCCGGCCCGGCGGTGAACCCGATGATCAAGATCACCAACATCGTGGCGCTCCTGATGCTGGCGGTCCTCGCCCACTGAGACTGCCCCCGCGCGGGCCGGCAGCGGCCCGCGCGTTGCAATCGCGCAACGCTCACGCTGATATCTCCCCCTGATTGACGCTGCGTCATTTCTTGACGCGGCCGGCAATGCGACTATTCGACCCAGACGCAAGAAAATTGCCGCTCGGGAGTGACCGCATGCCGAAGGTTTCCGACACGGCCAGGACGCTGGCCTGCACCTCGCTCGTCGCCATCGCCGCCGCGAACTCGGCCCACGCAGCCGCCCTCGAACAGGCGGTGCCCTCCACCATTCGCCTTCTCTATCAGGAGGGACGCTACATCGAGTTCGGCGTCACCTACACGGACCCCGACCAGAGCGGCAGCGGGGTTTCGGTCCCGCCCAACCCGCTCGGGCTGCCGGCCGGCCGCTACTCCGGGAATACCGGCGACGTGTTCCAGGACCGCTGGTCGATCAGCGGCGCGTACAAGGCTGACCTCAACGACAAGCTGTCCTACCTCGTCACCTTCGACGAGCCGTTCCGCGCCGACACCAGGTACGGCCCGGCGGCCTTCTCCCTCGGTTCGTTCAGCTATCCCGTCGTACGACGGCAGCGAAGCCAACCTGAAGACCTACCAGATCACCGGCGCCCTCGCCTACGACGTGAATCCGAACGTCAAGATCTTCGGCGGCGTGCGCGCGCAGCGCCTCGACGCCCAGGCCGCCATCTCCTTCGTGTTCGACTACTCGGTCGACGCCGAGGACAAGTGGGGCTGGGGCTATCTCGTCGGCGCCGCCTACGAGCTGCCTGAGTATGCGTTGCGCGTCGCCCTGACCTACTATTCGAAGATCTCCTACAGCCTCGACACGACCGAGAGTTCGCTCCTCACCGGCACCAACGACACCGAGACCGACGTCGACACCCCGCAGTCCGTGTCGCTCGACTTCCAGACCGGCGTGAACCCCAAGACGCTGGTCTTCGGGTCGGTCCGCTGGGTCGACTGGTCGCAGTTCTCGATCAGCCCGCCCGACTACGAGGTCGCGATCGAGCAGCTGCTCGGCCAGCCGCGGCCGCTCGTGGCCTACGACGACGACTGGTGGACCTACAGCCTCGGCGTCGGGCGGCAGCTCACCGACACGCTTGCCGGAGCTCTCTCGGTGACCTGGGAGCCCAGCGTCGGCGGCGTCATGACCACCCTCGGCCCCTACGACGGCCGGACCGTGGGGACGGCGTCGCTGACCTACGAGGTCGGCCAGATCGACATCACCGGCGGCCTCAGCTACGGCGTCCTCGGCGACACCGAGAACATCCTCGACACCCAGTTCGACGACGGCAAGGTCTGGGGCGCCGGCCTGCGCGTGGGCTACACCTTCTGACCCGCAAAGCGGCGTTAACCGACCGTTCCCGACGGTTAACGCCGCTCGCATTCAACAGCGAGATTCAACCGGATAAGCCGCCGGGCGCGCGCGCCCATCCGTGCCCGCGCGGCGCCCCGCCCCCTTGCAACGCCACCCTCCCGCCGCTAGCTAGATCGCGTGACCGCCGGAGCGCGCATGATCTACGAGACCCCCGCCGACTGGACCGCCGCCCGCCACAAGCGCGTCGCCCTCTTCGGCATGTCCGGCCTCGGCAAGACCCGCATCGCCGCCATGCTGCGCGAGGACGCCGACTGGTTCCACTACTCGGTCGATTTCCGCATCGGCACCCGCTACATGGGCGAGCACATCGTCGACAACTTCAAGCGCGAGGCGATGCGCAACCCCTTCCTGCGCCAGCTCCTGCGCTCGGACTCGATCTACATCGCCTCCAACATCACCTTCCACAACCTCGAGCCGCTCTCCACCTACCTCGGCAAGCCCGGCGACCCGGCGAAGGGCGGCATCCCCTTCGACGACTACCTCCGCCGCCAGCGCCAGCACCGCGACGCCGAGATCAGCGCCACCCGCGACGCCCTCCACTTCATCGCCAAGGCCGAGGAGATCTACGGCTACCGGCACTTCGTCTGCGATACCTCCGGCTCGCTCTGCGAGGTGGTGGACCCGGAGAACCCCGCCGACCCGGTGATGACCGACCTCGCCAGCGCCGCGCTGCCGGTCTGGTTCCGCGGCACCGAGGACGACCTCGAGGCGCTGACCTCCCGCTTCGAGAAGGCGCCCAAGCCCATGTACTACCCCGAGGGCTTCCTCACCCGCCTCTGGCACGAATACCTCGCGGAGCAGGGCTGCACCCCCGACCGGGTCGACCCCGACGCCTTCATCCGCCACGGCTTCCGCGCGCTCATGGCCCACCGCCTGCCCCGCTACGCCGCCATGGCCGCCCGCTGGGGCGTCACCGTCGAGGCCGCCGAGATCGCCGCCGTCCGCGACCCGCAGGACTTCGAGGCGCTCGTCTCGCACGCCCTCGCCCGCCGATGAGCCACGCCCACGGCCACGACGACGACAGCCACGGCCATCACCACCACCACGCCACCAGCGCCCGCGCCGTAGGCATCGCCGCGCTGCTCACCGGCGGCTTCATGCTGGTCGAGGTCGCCGGCGGCCTCCTGTCCGGCTCCCTCGCCCTCCTCGCCGACGCCGGCCACATGCTCACCGACGTCGCCGCCCTCTCGCTGGCCTGGTTCGCCTTCCGCTTCGCCCGCCGTCCGGCCGACGCCCGGCGCACCTACGGCTTCGACCGCCTCTCCGTCCTCGCCGCCTTCGTCAACGGCCTCGCGCTCTTCCTGGTCGCCATCTGGATCGTCTTCGAGGCCCTCCATCGCCTCAACGACCCGCAGCCGGTGGCCGGCGGCATCATGCTCGCCGTCGCCACCGCCGGCCTCGTGGTCAACATCCTCTGCTTCTGGATCCTCTCCCGCGGCGACCGCGGCAACCTCAACCTCCGCGCCGCCATCCTGCACGTGGCGAGCGACCTCCTCGGCTCCCTCGCCGCCATCGCCGCCGCGCTCGTCATCCTCTGGTCCGGCTGGACGCCCATCGACCCGATCCTCTCGGTGCTGGTGGCGCTCCTCGTCCTCAACGCCGCCTGGCGCGTCGTCCGCGACAGCGGCCACATCCTGCTCGAGGCCTCCCCCAAGGGCTTCGACGCCGCCGCCATCGCCGCCGACCTCCGCGCCGCCGTGCCCGAGGTCACCGCCATCCGCCACCTGCACGCCTGGTCGATCACCGAGGAACGCCCCATGGTCACGCTGGAGGCCGTGCTCCCGCCCACGGCCGATCCCGAGGCGGCGCGCCGCGAGATCAAGGCCCGCCTCGCCCAGGCCTTCGGCTTCGACCACGCCACCGTGGAGATCTGCGTCGAGGCCCCCGGCCCGGAAAACGCGCGGTTGCCCGCCCCGGGCTGCGCGACTATCTAGACGCTCTCTCAGCCAAGGCGCGCCTTCCATGCCGATCAAGATCCCCGCGGCCCTTCCCGCCCATGACGTGCTCCGGCGCGAGGGCGTGATGGTGATGTCCGAGGAGTCGGCGCTGCGCCAGGACATCCGCCCGCTGCAGATCGGCCTCCTCAACCTCATGCCCAAGAAGGTGCAGACCGAGACGCAGTTCGCCCGCGTGATCGGCGCGACGCCGCTGCAGATCGAGCTCACGCTGATCCGCATGTCCGACCACGAGGCGCGCAACACCTCCGCGGCGCACCTCGAGGCCTTCTACCAGCCCTTCCGCCAGGCGCGCGACCGCCACTTCGACGGCCTCGTCATCACCGGCGCGCCCATCGAGCACCTCGACTTCGAGGCGGTCAGCTACTGGAGCGAGCTGCGCGAGGTCTTCGACTGGACCCAGACCAACGTGCATTCCACCATGGGCGTCTGCTGGGGCGGCATGGCGATGCTGCACCACTTCCACGGCGTGCCGAAGCACATGCTGCCGGCCAAGGCGTTCGGCTGCTACCGCCACCGGTCCATCGCGCCGACCGCCCGGCTGCTGCAGGGCTTCTCCGACAGCTTCGACGTGCCGGTCAGCCGCTGGACCGAGGTGCGCGACGAGGACGTGGAGCTCCACCCCGAGCTCAAGGTGCTGATCCACTCCGAGGAGGTCGGTCCCTGCCTGATCGAGGACCGCGCGCACCGCGCCTTCTACATGTTCAACCACCTCGAGTACAACTCCACCACGCTCAAGGAGGAATACGACCGCGACCGCGCCAACGGCGGCCCGATCACGGCGCCGGTCCACTACTTCCCCGACGATGATCCCGCTCTGCCGCCGGAGAACCGCTGGCGCAGCCACGGCCAGCTCCTCTACGGCAACTGGATCAACGAGATCTACCAGACCGTCCCCTACGAGTTCGCCGCCGTCGGCGACTGACCGGGGACGGCCCGTTCAGGGCGGCATCAATCGCTCCAGGACCGGCGGCAACTCGTCGAAATGCGCGATCAGCGCCGCCGGCGCAAGCGCCGCGGCCGCGCCGCCCTCCGGTCCGAACCCCACCAGCACGCAGGGCACCCCGGCCGCCCGCGCCGCATCGCGGTCGGTCACGGTGTCGCCGATCAGCACCGCCCGCTCGCGGACGCCGCCGGCGCGGGTGATCGTCTCGAGCACGTGGCGGGGGTCGGGCTTGCGCCAGGGCAGGCTGTCGGCGCCGAGAAGCACCGCGAAGCGCCCCCCGAGGCCGAGCGCCTCGATGAGGAGCTGCGCCAGGCGCTCGGGCTTGTTGGTGCAGATCCCGAGCCGCCAGCCGGCCGCTTCCAGCCGGTCGAGCGCCGCGCCGACGCCGTCGTAGAGCCGGGTATGCACCGCAAGGCCGAGCCCGTAGAGCTCGAGGAGCCGCGGATAGAGCCGGTCCACCTCGGCCTCGTCGGCGGGTGGCCCGAGCCGCGCGAGCCCCATCCGCAGCATCGCCCGCCCGCCGGCGAAGGCGGCCGACCGGTCGCCCGCGGGATCGAGCCGCGCGTCGGCCCCGGCCTCGGCGAGCGCGCCGTTCGCCGCGGCGATGAGATCCGCCGAGGTGTCCGCCAGCGTCCCGTCGAGGTCGAAGACTGCCGTCCGCATCCGTGCCTGCCCTGCCCGCCGCCCGTCTCCCTCATGCGCGATACCGCAGGAATTTGAAACAGAATCTGATCCGTGGCGGCCTTTTAGCGCCGCGCAATGGCTGCTAGAAGTCGCGCCACGCCGAACGCCAGAGAGGGCTCCGCCGCATGCCAGTCGCCGTCATCGTGCTCGCCGCCGGCATGGGCACGCGGATGAACTCGGACCTGCCCAAGGTCCTGCATCCGCTGGCCGGCGCGCCGCTGATCGCGCATGCGCTGGCCACGGCGCGCGCGCTCGAGCCCGAGCGCACCATCCTCGTCACCGGCCACGCGGCGGAGGCGGTCGCCGCCGCCGCCCGGTCGATCGACCCCGACCTTCGCATCGTCGAGCAGCGCGAGCAGCTCGGCACCGCCCACGCCGTCCTGCAGGCGCTCCCCGACCTCGCCGGCTTCACCGGCGACGTGATCGTCCTCTACGGCGACACCCCGCTCATTCGCCCGGAAACGCTGCAGGCGATGCTGGCGGCGCGCGCCGGCGGCGCGGCGGTGGTGGTCCTGGGCTTCGAGGCCGCCGACCCCGGCGGTTACGGCCGGCTGGTGCTCGACGCCGAGGGCGGGCTCGCGGCGATCGTCGAGGCGCGCGAGGCGACGCCGGCGGAGCGGGCGATCCGGCTCTGCAACTCCGGCCTCCTCGCCGCCGACGCCGCCACCCTCGCGGACCTCCTCGCCGCCGTCGGCAACGCCAACGCCAAGGGCGAATACTACCTGACCGACGTCGTCGGGCTGGCGCGCGCCCGCGGGCTCGCCGCCGCGGCGATCACCTGCCCCGAGGCCGAGACCCGCGGCGTCAACTCCCGCGCCGACCTCGCCGCCGCCGAGGCGGCGTTCCAGGACCGCGCCCGCGCCGACGCCATGGCGAACGGCGCGACGCTCACCGACCCCGCCACCGTCTGGTTCGCCCTCGACACCGTCGTCGGCCGCGACGTGGTGATCGGCCCGAACGTCGTCTTCGGGCCCGATGTCACCGTCGAATCCGGCGCCACCATCCTCGCCTTCTGCCACCTCGAGGGCTGCCACATCAGCCGCGGCGCGCGCGTCGGCCCCTTCGCGCGGCTCCGGCCGGGCGCCGAGATCGCCGAGGACGTGCACATCGGCAACTTCGTCGAGATCAAGAACGCCATCGTCGAGGAAGGCGCCAAGGCCAACCACCTCGCCTACATCGGCGACGCACGGGTGGGCGCCAGGGCCAACGTCGGCGCGGGCGCCATCGTCTGCAACTACGACGGCGTCTTCAAGCACCGCACCGACATCGGCGCGGGCGCCTTCATCGGCTCGAACGCATCCCTGGTCGCGCCGGTCAGCATCGGCGCGCGCGCCGTCATCGCCGCCGGCTCGGTGATCACCGCCGACGTGCCCGAGGGCGCGCTCGCCCTCGCGCGCAGCCGGCAGTCGGTGAAGCCCTCGCTCGGGGCGCGGATGATGGAGCGCCTGCGCGCGCTGAAGGCGGAAGGGGCGAAACGCTGATGTGCGGCATCGTCGCGATCCTGGGCAACCACGAGGTGGCCCCGCTCATCCTCGAGGCGCTGAAGCGGCTGGAGTACCGCGGCTACGACAGCGCCGGCATCGCCACGCTGCAGGACGGCCACCTCGCCCGGCGCCGCGCCGTAGGCAAGCTCATCGCCCTCTCCGACCTCCTGGTCCGGGATCCGATCCGCGGCCACGCCGGCATCGGCCACACCCGCTGGGCCACCCACGGCGGCCCCACCGTCCGCAACGCCCACCCCCACCAGGCCGGCCCGGTCGCCGTGGTGCACAACGGCATCATCGAGAACCATCGCGCCCTGCGCGCCGAGCTCGAGGCCGAGGGCGCCGTCTTCGAGACCGACACCGACACCGAAGCCATCGCCCAGCTCTGCGCCGCCGAGATCGCCAAAGGCCGCACCCCCGTCGAAGCCGCCCGCGCCACCCTGGCGCGGCTCCACGGCGCCTTCGCCCTCTGCTTCCTCTTCGCCGGCGAGGACGACCTCCTCGTCGCCGCCCGCCGCGGCTCGCCGCTCGGCCATCGGCTACGGCGACGGCGAGGTCTTCGTCGGCTCCGACGCGCTGGCCCTCGCCCCCTTCACCCACCGCATCGCCTACCTCGACGAGGGCGACCACGCCGTCCTCACCCGCGAGACGGTCGACATCTTCGACGCCGACGGCCGCCCGGCGACCCGCGAGGTCCACAGCGTCCCGCTGGAGAACGTCTACGCCGAGAAGGGCCCCTACAAGCACTTCATGGCCAAGGAGATGCACGAGCAGCCGACGGTGATCGCCGACGCGCTCTCGCGCTACCTCACCCCCGACCGCAAGGCGGCGGCCGCCCCGGACGGCATCGACTTCGCCGCCTGCGACCGGCTGGTGCTGGTGGCCTGCGGCACGGCGCACTACGCCTGCCACGTGGCGAAGTACTGGTTCGAACGGCTGGCCCGCCTGCCGGTGGAGATCGAGGTCGCCTCCGAGTTCCGCTACCGCGAGCCGCCGCTCGGCCCGGGCACCATCGGCGTCTTCGTCAGCCAGTCGGGAGAGACGGCCGACACGCTGGCGGCGCTGCGCTACGTGCGTGCCCAGGGCGGCCGGATCGTCTCGGTCGTCAACGTCCAGACCTCGACCATCGCGCGCGAGAGCGACGTGGCGCTGCCCATCCTCGCCGGCCCGGAGATCGGCGTCGCCTCGACCAAGGCCTTCACCTGCCAGCTGACCGTGCTCGCGACGCTGGCGCTCGTGGCCGGCCGCCAGCGCGGCCATCTCGACGCGGCCGAGGAAGAGCGGCTGGCCACGGCGCTCGGCAGCGTGCCCGGCCTCGTGGCCCGGGCGCTGGCGCTGGAGCCCGAGGTCGCCGAGATCGCCCGCGACCTGTCGCGCGCCCGCGACGTGCTCTTCCTCGGCCGCGGGTCCATGTATCCGCTGGCGCTCGAAGGCGCGCTGAAGCTGAAGGAAATCAGCTATATCCACGCCGAAGGCTATGCATCGGGCGAACTGAAGCACGGGCCCATCGCGCTCGTGGACGAGGACGTGCCGGTGATCGTGCTGGCGCCGTCGGACGGCCTCTTCGACAAGACCGTCTCCAACATGCAGGAAGTGATGGCCCGCGACGGCAAGGTGCTGCTGCTCAGCGACGCCGCCGGCCTCGCCGCAGGCCGGGCCGGGGCCCTGGCGCACGCTCTCGATGCCGGCCTGCGACCCCTTCGTGGCGCCGATCCTCTACGCCGCCCCGGCGCAGCTCCTCGCCTACCACACGGCGATGCTCAAGGGCACCGACGTGGACCAGCCGCGCAACCTCGCGAAGTCCGTGACGGTGGAGTGATCGACCCCGCCGCCGCGCTGGCCGCGCTCCGCAATGCGGCCGACCCGGCCAAGGCGGCGGAGATGGCCGCCTACCACAAGGCGCCGCGGGTCTATCTCGGCCTCGCGGTTCCCGCGGTCGAGGCGCTGGTCGCCGGCTGGCGCGAGGGCGCGAGCGTGGGCGAGCGCGTCACGCTGGCGCGCGGTCTCTGGGACAGCGACATCCACGAGGCGCGAATCGCCGCCGCCAAGCTCCTGACCCAGGCGCGCATCCGCGAGGACGAGGCGCTGGTCTGGGACACCTTCCGCGCCTGGGTTCCCGACTTCGACGCCTGGGCGATCGCCGACCACGCCTGCAAGGCCGGCGAGCGGCGGCTGATGGCCGAGCCCGCCCGCCTCGACGTCGTGCAGGGCTGGACGCGCGATCCGAACATGTGGGTCCGCCGCGCCGCGCTGGTGGCGACGCTCCCCTGGTCCAAGCTCACCCACCCGACGCCGGAGGAGATCGCCGCCCGCGAGCGCGTCCTCGGCTGGGCCGCGGATCTGGTGGCCGACCGCGACTGGTTCATCCAGAAGGCGATCGCCTGGTGGCTGCGCAGCCTCTCGGCGCACGACCTCGAGCGCGTGCGCACCTTCCTCGCCGGTCCCGGCGCCGGGCTCAAGCCCTTCGCCCGGCGCGAAGCCCTCCGCCGGGCGTCAACGATTCAGTCCTGACCAGTTCAGGGGCCATATGAAAAGCCATATGGATTCCATACGGATTCCATACGCCTCCGCCCCTCAGGCTTCCGCGTGAATCAGCCCGGTCCCGATCCCGCGCACCGCGGCGCTGATCCGGTCGAACACGCCCAGCTTGAGGTAAATCCGGCGAAGGTGCGCATCCACCGTAGCGCTTGAAATCCCTAGGATTTCCCCGATCAGCCCGTTGCTCTTCCCCCGCGCCACCCACCCCAGAACCTCGACCTCCCGCCGCGACAGCGCCGGCAACTCAAGCGTCGGCAACACCAGCGCGCAGTACCGAAGATGCGCCAGCTCACAAACCTGCCAATACTCCCTCAACGTAGCCGCATCGAGCCGCCGCACCCCCTCCGCGAAACCCCAGCCCGCACTGCCCCCGCCGCCCATTCGGCCCATAAACCGGAACCCCAACCCCAAGCCCCACCCCCATCGCCCGCACCTCTTCGACAAAAGCGCGCTCGCGCGGGGTCAGCTCATCGTCCTCGACTTCGTCCCAGTAGACGGGCCGCACCTGCCGCTGCGCGCGTGCAAGGACCGGATTGTCGAGATACATCCGACGCTCCATGTACTCCGGCTCGAACCCGTCGGGGAATCCCTCGGACCGCATACCGGGGCTGTCGGGGGCGCCGAGCGGCGGAAGGTGCATGTAAGCCACGCGCTGGATCGGGGTGTCCCTGAAATACCCCCGCAGCGCGTGCCAGAGGTCCGCCGTCGTCGCGGCGGTCGCGATCTCGTTCTCGAAATCCTGAAGTCGCATGGCCGCCCCCCAAACGGCGCGGACCCTAGCATCAGACTAAACGGATAGGTAGTGGCGCTAGGCGGGTCGCGACAATTCCACGGAGCAAACCGTGGCGCGGCTCAACCGCTCGAGGTCGGCGTCCACCGACAGGATGAGCCGGTTGCGCGGACTCTGCGGATCGTCTTCGGAATCCGGCCCGAGCGCCTGCCAGATCGCGAGCTTGCCGCGCACCGCCTCGATGCTATGGGCGGGGACTGCGATGGCGCGCTCGGCCACGGCGAGCTCGAGTGCCTGCAGCGTTTCGATCTCGGCGGCCATCGCGCAGGCTTGATCCCAACTCGGCTCGAGCTCGGTCGCCTTTTCCTGCAAGAGCGTTCCGATCATCTTCAGATAGCCGCCGAGCGTACGGATGTCACCCGGCAGCGCCTGCGACCCTTCGTGCAGCGCGCGAACCAGCTGGTAGTCGAGCAACGGTTCAGTGGTCACCATGTTATCCCCCTTAACTTTTGTTGGGGGTCTGTAAACGTTTGGATTGGCCGACAGCAATCGGCGGCCCCGACTAACGCGATCGCGTTAATCGGTGCGGTTCGTGTGCGTCGAGGCTGATCAGGCCGAAGCCGAGACCCTTGAGCGCGGCCGAGATCCGGTCGGCGACGCCGAGCTTGAGATAGATCCGCCGGAGGTGCGCGTCCACCGTGTGGGCGGATATTCCGAGTATGTCCCCGATCGAGCCGTTGGTCTTGCCACGCGCCACCCAGCTCAGCACCTCGGCCTCCCGCGTGGAGAGGACCGGCACCTCGCCGAGTTCGCGCATCAGCAGCTCGCAGTAGCGCAAATGCATGGCCTGACAGGCAAAGCGGAGTGCCCCGAGCACGCGCGGCGGCAGCCGCCGCACGTCCGGATCGAGGTCGATGGCGAAGATGCCGTTGCGCCCCTTCGGACCGAAGGCCTGCATGCCGAGGCCATTGTGTACCCCTGCGGCCCGATAGGCGCTGAGGTGCGCCCGCTCGCGCGTGCCGGCGGGCGCCATGGATTCGATATCGTCGAGGTAGATCGGGCGGGCGCTCGACTGAAGCGCGCCGGCCAGGACCGCGACCCCCTGCACGCGCGCCTCGAGATACTGCGCGAGCATGGCCTCGGGGAAGCCGTCGTTTTCCACTCGCAGCTCCCCCGCGTCGGGCGCACCCGGCGGCGGCAGGTGGTGATAGCCGATCCGCGCGACCCCGCATTCTCGAGCAAAGATGACCGTCCGCTTCCAGAGGTCCTCGAAGTGCGCCAGCCCCGCGATCTCGATCTCGAAGGCGACAGGGTCCATGAGGCTCCCCCGCGCGGGCAGCGACCTCCCCTGGTCCGACTGATCACCGCATGACGACTACGAGCCGCATCGACGCCGAAGTCAAGCCGAACCCCGGCCGACTGGAAATTCCTTGCTTCCGCGGGGAGTCCGGCGGCACCGCTGAGGCGCTCCGCACAACCCTGAGAGGCTTGCGGCGAAGTGCCTATTAAGCTCGCCTGGCAAAGCACCACCCGATAGATCCCCGTGTTCCTCGCCCTCCCAATCGCCGGAGCCCGAATCGGGTCAGCTTGATCTGGCGGGCACGGGCTCCTACTGTTCCCTCAGGGAGTGAAGTCTTGACCGAGCAGCTGCGCCTGATCGACCCGTTTGCCCGCGCCATCACCTATCTGCGGGTTTCGGTCACCGACCGCTGCGACTTCCGCTGCGTCTACTGCATGTCCGAGCATATGGATTTCCTGCCCAAGGCCGACCTCCTGACACTGGAGGAGCTCGACCGTCTCTGTTCGTCCTTCATCGGCCTCGGGGTCGACAAGCTCAGGATCACCGGCGGCGAGCCCCTGGTGCGCAAGGGGATCATGACCTTCGTCCGCGCCATGGCGCGCCACCTGTCCACCGGCGCGCTGAAGGAGCTGACGCTGACCACGAACGGCAGCCAGCTCCGCCGCTTCGCCGGAGAGCTGGCCGACTGCGGCGTGCGGAGGGTCAACGTCTCGCTCGACACGCTCGACGAGAAGAAGTTCGCCCGCATCACCCGCTGGGGACGGCTCCACCAGGTGCTGGACGGCATCGAGGCGGCCGTCGAGGCCGGGCTCCGGGTCAAGATCAACACCGTGGCGCTCAAGGGCGTCAACGACGACGAGGTGCACGGCCTCGTCGCCTGGTGCGGCGACCGCGGGTTCGATCTCACGTTCATCGAGGTCATGCCCATGGGCGATCTCGGAGGGGAGGACCGGCTGGAGCAATACTGGTCGCTCGATGATCTCCGCCGTGAGCTCGACCGTCGCTGGACCCTGGCCGACACGCCCGAGCGCACCGGCGGGCCGGCGCGCTACGCGCGCGTTGCCGAGACCGGCGGGCGGATCGGCTTCATCACCCCGCTCACGCACAACTTCTGCGAAAGCTGCAACCGGGTGCGGCTGACCTGCACGGGCGAGCTCTTCATGTGCCTTGGCCAGGAGGACGCGGCGGACCTGCGCACCGTGCTCCGCGCCAACCCCGACGACGACGCGGCGGTGACGGCGGCGATCGCCGCGGCGATCGCGCGAAAGCCCAGGGGACATGACTTCGACTACAGCCGGCGGACCGTCCAGGGGCAGGTATCCCGCCACATGAGCCATACCGGCGGATAGGCCGGCCGGAACGATTGCCGCCCTGTCCCGTTGTCCGCCTGACACCTCAGGGGAATCCGCATGCTTCGCCCGTCGCACCTGCTTCGCCTCGTCGCCCTCGCAGGCGCAGCCCTCCTGCTGCGGGCCGTCGTGCGCGAGGCCGAGTCCACGCAGACGCTCTTGCCCCCGCCCTCGTCCTCGCCCAAGAAGCAATCGGCCCGAGGCACGCGGCGGCCCCGCCGCGTCGCCGCGCGCTAGCACGGATTGCACGTCAAGGGGAGACCAGAGATGACACGCACCGGATCCGCCGTCTGGAAGGGCGCCCTCAAGGAGGGAGCCGGCACTCTATCCACCGAGAGCGGAACGCTCACCGGAGTTGAGTACAGTTGGGCCAAGCGCTTCGGCGATGACAAAGGCACCAACCCCGAGGAGCTGGTGGGTGCGGCGCACGCCGCCTGCTACTCGATGCAGCTCTCGGGCGTCCTCGGCGGCGAGGGACTGACCCCGGACGAAATCAACACCACGTCGGCCGTGACCGGCTCGAACGACGGCGGCGGCTTTGCCGTGACCGACGTCCACCTGACGGTGAAGGCGAAGGTCCCGGGCGCCTCCGAAGAGGCCTTCCGCGCCGCCGCCCAGAAGGCCAAGGAGATCTGCCCGATCTCGAAGCTGCTGAACGGGTCGATCGACATCAAGCTCACCGCCGAACTCGTCGACTGATCGACCGCCGCGCCTCCTATCGTTCCCGGCCTTGCGGGCGCAGTGTGGCGGGCGCGTAGCGCTGCCACTTGCTCAGCGGGAACCTGAGCGTCGGGTCGACACGCAAATCGATCACCAATGGGCATTGCCGAGGCCGCTGAAGGGCGGCCTCGAGAATTCCGGGAATGTCGGCGCCGGCATCGACCACGACCCCCTCGGCGCCGTAGGCCTGCGCCAGGGCGACGAAGTCGGGATTGGCGAGGTGCGTCCCGTAGGGGATGCTCTGCTGGTCCAGCACGTTCTGGAGCACGCCGTTGTTGAAGACGACGATGATCAGCGGCAGGCGGTTCTGCACGGCGGTCCCGAGCTCTCCCACGACCATCTGAAATCCCCCGTCGCCGCAGATGGCGACGACGGTGCTTTCCGGGGACGCGAGCTGCGCCGCGATGGCCGCGGGCAGGCCGAACCCCATCGTCCCGAGGTGGCTGCTGACGATCACCCGCTGCCGGCGCGTGAGCCGAAGGTACTGCGCCGCCCAGAGGGTGTGGGCGCCGGTGTCGAAGACGACGACCGCGCCGGCCGGGAGCGCCTCGCCGAGCGGCAGCAGAAGGTCGCGCGGGTGCAGCGGTCCGCCGCTCGCTCCCGGGGTCGGCTTCTCGGCAAGTCCGCCCTGAAACGCCGCCCGCTCGGCGACGAGGGTGTCGAGCACCGGATTGCGCGGACGCGGGCGGACCCGGTCCCTCAGGCCGTCGGCGATGGCCTCCAGCGGCCCGACCAGGGTGCGCGCGCGGCGATACTCGTGGGTGAGAAAGCCGAACTCGGATTCGCACTGGATGAGCGCCCGGTGCTGGACGTCGACCTCGTGGGTGAGGAACGGCTTGATGGTGTCGACGCCGATGGCCAGGATCACGTCGGCCTGCCGCAGGATCTGTTGCGTCGCCTCGACGGCGGGAAAGCCGAAGATGCCGAGCACGCCGAGCACGTTCGGATGCGACTCGTCGACGATGCCCTTGCCGTCCAGCGACGTGATGATCGGAGCCCCGAGCTTCTCCGCCAGTTGCTCGATCGCCCGCCCGCAGCCGACGGCGCGGCGGCCGAGGACGATCACCGGCAGCCGGAACGTCTCCAGCTCCGCCGCCACCAGGTCGAACCCTGCGTCGGGCGGCGGCATGAGGCGCAAGGGCCGCGGAAGCATGGCGGGATCGAGGTGGAAGGGGTCGGCGCCGAACGGGATCTGGGTGGCGAGGAGATCCGAGGGCAAGGCGAGATGCACCGCCCGTTGCTGCTGGCACGCCCATCCGACGAAGTTGCGCAGGAGCGCCACCAGTTGGCCGGGATGGATGGAATTGGCGCTGTGGGCGAGGACGGACCCGAACACCCTTGACTGGTGGACGTCCTGGAACTCCGAGTGGCCGACCTGCGCCGTCGGGACCAGCCCGGTGATGACGAGCAGCGGAACGCGGTCGAGATCGGCGTCCACCACGCCGCAAAGTGCGTTGAGCGCGCCCGGGCCCGATGTGGTGACGCAGACCCCGAGTTCGCCGGTCAGCCGGCCATGCGCCCCGGCGGCCATGGCCGCCGCATTCTCGTGGCGCATGAGCACCCAGCGCACCTCCTCCTGCCGCTCGAGCGCGGCGAGGAACGGCACCAGCGGCGACCCGGGATAGCCGTAGATATGCCTGACTCCGAGCGAGCCGAGGAACGCCACGATGTAGTCCGCAATGTTCACCTGGATTCGCCGATCCCGAGGCTGCCGACGGCCGCCGAAGTCACTATGGCCGACAGTTTGGTTTCCGGGAAGCCGGCGTGACCGCGTCGTGCTGTGATAGACTTGGCGCCCAGGGACTCACTTCCGGGAGGGACCGAACCATGACACTCCGCGTCAGCCGCCGCGCCGCGCTCGCGGGCGGGCTTGCCGCTTTCGCCACGCCGTCCGTGATCGCGTTCTCGGGCAGCGCGCGCGCCCAGGGCGCAGGCGCCGGCGCCGGTGACAAGCTATGTGCGAAACGTCGGCGAGCTGAAGCTGACCGCGATCAGCGACGGCTTTTTCGAGGTCAGCCCCGGCTTCTTCGTCAACATCACCCCCGAGGAACTCAAGGCGGCCGAGGCCGCCGCATTCATCGACCCGGCGAAGCCGCAGCGGCTCGGCGTCACCGCGCACCTCGTTCAGGGCGGTGGCCGGACGATGCTGATCGACACCGGGACGGCGGAGCTCTTCGGGCCCACGCTCGGCCGCCTCGTCCCGGCGCTGGCGGCCCTTGGCGTCGCGCCGGAGTCGGTCGACGCTATCCTGCTCACGCACATGCATCCCGATCACCTCGGGGGCCTCCTGACCGATGGGGCCGCAGCCTTCCCAAAGGCGACGGTCCACGTCGCCGGGGACGATCTCGCCTTCTGGACCGACGAGGCCATCGCCGGCAAGGCTCCGGATGGCATGAAGCCGTTCTTCGCGCGGAGCGCCGCGACCGCGGCCGCCTACGGCGATCGCGTCGTTCCGTTCAGCGGCGACGTGGAGGTTTTGCCCGGGGTCACGGCCCTGGCGCTTCCGGGCCATACCGCCGGCCACACCGGCTACCGGCTGGCCTCGGGCGGCGCCGAGATCATCGTCTTTGGCGATGCCGCAAGCTCGGCGGCGGTGCAGTTCGCCTATCCCGACGCCGGACTCGTCTTCGACGCCGACGCCGCCGAGGCCGCCGCCAGCCGCCGCAGGCTGTTCGACATGGCGGCGACGGACCGGACGCTGGTCGCCGGAACCCACCTGCCCTTCCCCGGCATCGGGCACGTGGTGCGGTCGGGCGACGCCTACGCGTGGGAAGCGGAGGAGTGGCAGTACATGTAGCTCACGCGCCGGACGCGACGCCCACGACGAGCTCCGCCCGCCAGCCTCCGCCGGCCTGCGCCACCCGCGCGAAGGCGCGCGGACCGGCGCGGCGGGCGATGCCGTCATTGGCGTTGGTGGTTTCCTGCGCCCCGGCGCGGCCGCTGTAGGGCTCAGCGCGGAAGACGACCTCGCTCGCACCGTCGGGGAAGAAGAGCTGGCTGGTGAGGAGCGTCGATTCGTCGAGGAAGACGATGTAGTGGATGTGCGGCGTCCGGCCCCGGTACCAGCCGGGCCAGACGGTGCGAAAGCGGGCCACCCCGTCGGCGCCGGCGAACTGCGTGCCGCGCATGAAGGTCTCGCCGCGGGTGTCGCGGGTCCGGTCGCTCCCCTGCCGGGCGTAGCCCGAATAGTTGCCGGCGGCGTCGCAGTGCCAGACGTCCACCCGCGCCCCCTCGATCGGCCGGCAGGCTTCGTCCACCACCTGCAGCAGGAGCTGCAGGGGCGCCCCGGGCAGCCCCTCGGTGATGTCGGCGCGCACCAGCTCCGGGTCGAGGTAGTACGGCCCCTCCGTCGTCTCCGGCGCCAGCAGGCAGACGTTGGGCGCGATCAGCCCTGCGCCATCCGCCGCCGCCTGCGCCCAGGCCGGCGGCGCCGCAAGGGTCAACGGCCAGAGGGCGAGCCCACGCAGAAGCAGACGGCGGTCGGGGTATGTCATCGGTGCCTCCGGTTTGGAATCGACCGATTCTACGCGCAGCGGCCCCCGTTCCGATGGCGCTGTCGGCAAGTTGATCGCGGAGCGTTCCTGCGGATCGGCCAGAGCGCGGCTCGCGCGGCCGAGCGGAGCGATGGTCGCCCCCCGAAAGCAGGGAGGGGGACCATGCGGCCCCCCTCCTTCGCGCTTCTGCTGGCGTTGGTAGGCTGGTCCTGCTCGACCGGTTCCGCCGCAGCCCCTCGCTTGCCCTATCTCGTCAGCTGCAGCCGCTGGTGCCGCCGCAGGTGTTGCACTTCATGCAGGTGCCGTTGCGGACCAGGGTGAAGTTGCCGCACTCGCCGCACGGGTCGCCCTCGTAGCCCTGCATCTTCGCCTTGGCGCGGGCGTCGATGGCGACGGCGCTCACCGCGGTCGCGGCGCGCACCGCGAGGCCGGAGAGCGCGCCGATGTCGAGCGCGCCGGAGACGGCGGCGCCGCCCTGCAGCACCATCAGCTCCTGCGGCAGCCGCTTGCGCAGGTAGCCGGTGGAGGAGAGCTGCTTGATCACCGCGATGGAGCTCTGCGCCACCTCGCCTTCCACCCGCGCGACGTTGTTCGCGGCGCGCTCCTCCTCGCCGCGCCCGAGGTCGTCGAAGCTCTCGCCCGTCGGCTTCACGTGCGCGAGGTCGGTGCGGTCGAGGTAGCAGACCGCCAGCTCGCGGAAGATGTAGTCGAGGATCGAGGTCGCGTTCTTGATCGAGTCGTTGCCCTGCACCATGCCCGCCGGCTCGAAGCGGGTGAAGGTGAAGGCCTCGACGAACTCCTCGAGCGGCACGCCGTATTGCAGGCCGACCGACACCGCGATGGCGAAGTTGTTCATCATCGCCCGGAAGGCCGCGCCCTCCTTGTGCATGTCGATGAAGATCTCGCCCAGGGAGCCGTCCTGGTACTCGCCGGTCCGCAGGTACACCTTGTGGCCGCCGACGATGGCCTTCTGGGTGTAGCCCTTGCGCCGCTCCGGCAGCCGGTGCCGCGCGTTCGCCCGCTCGATCTCCTTGATGATCAGCTTCTCGACGATCTTCTCCGCCAGCACGGTGACGCGCTCGGTCTGCGGCGCCTCGGCCAGCACCTCCTCGAGGTCCTCGTCGTCCTCGATCAGCGACGCCGACAGCGGCTGGCTGAGCTTGGACCCGTCGCGGTAGAGCGCGTTCGCCTTGACGCCCAGCGACCAGCTCAAGCTCATAAGCCGCCTTGCAGTCGCCGATGCTGGCGTCGTTCGGCATGTTGATCGTCTTGGAGATCGCGCCCGAGACGAAGCTCTGCGCCGCCGCCATCATGCGGATGTGGCTGTCGACGCTCAGATACCGCCGCCCGATCTTGCCGCAGGGGTTGGCGCAGTCGAAGACCACGTAGTGCTCGGCCCTGAGGTGCGGCGCGCCTTCCAGCGTCATCGTCCCGCAGACGTGGTTGTTGGCCGCCTCGATCTGCGCCCGGCTGAAGCCGAGGTGGCGCAGCAGGTCGAACGCCGGGTCGCGCAGCTTCTCCGCCGGGATGCCGAGCACGCCGGTGCAGAACTCCTCGCCCAGCGTCCACTGGTTGAAGACGAAGCGGATGTCGAAGGCGGTCGGCAGCGCCGCCTCCAGCTTCTCGATCTCCGCCCGGCCGAAGCCGTGGCCGATCAGCGCCGTGCGGTTGATGTCCGGCGCGTTGCCGAGCGAGCCGTGGCCGACGGCATAGGCGACGATCTCCTCGACCTGCGCCGGGCTGTAGCCGAGGTTGGCCAGCGCGCCGGGCACCGCGCGGTTGATGATCTTGAAGTAGCCGCCGCCCGCCAGCTTCTTGAACTTCACCAGCGCGAAGTCGGGCTCGATGCCGGTGGTGTCGCAGTCCATGACCAGGCCGATGGTGCCGGTCGGCGCGATCACCGTGGTCTGGGCGTTGCGGAAGCCGTGCCGCTCGCCGAGATCGAGCGCATCGTCCCAGACCGCGTGCGCCAGGTTCACCAGCGCGCTGTCCGGGCAGTTGGCGTGGTCGAGCGCCACCGGCGGCACCGCCAGCCCCTCGTAGTCGGTCAGGTGCCCCTGCGCCGCCCGCCGGTGGTTGCGGATCACCCGCAGCATGTGCGCGGCGTTGGCGGCATAGCCCGGGAACGCGCCGAGCTCGCCCGCCATCTCGGCCGAGACCGCATAGGACGCCCCGGTCATGATCGCCGAGAGCGCGCCGCAGAGCGCGCGCCCCTCGGCCGAGTCGTAGCCGTGGCCCATGGTCATCAGCAGGCCGCCGATATTGGCGTAGCCGAGCCCCAGCGTGCGGAAGCGGTAGCTGAGCTCGGCGATGCGCGGGCTCGGGAACTGCGCCATCAGCACCGAGATTTCCAGCGTCACCGTCCAGAGCCGGGTGGCGTGCACATAGGCCTTGGCGTCGAAGCGGCCGTCCCTGAGGAAGGTCATCAGGTTCATCGACGCGAGGTTGCAGGCGGTGTCGTCGAGGAACATGTACTCCGAGCACGGGTTCGACGCGCGGATCGGCCCGTCCTCCGGGCAGGTGTGCCAGGCGTTGATGGTGTCGTGGAACTGCACGCCGGGATCGGCGCAGGCCCAGGCCGCGTGGCCGATCTGCTCCCAGAGGTCGCGGGCCTTGACCACCTTGGCGACCTTGCCGTCGGTGCGGCGGATCAGCTCCCAGTCGGCATCCTCGCGCACCGCCTTGAGGAAGGCGTCGGTCACCCGCACCGAGTTGTTGGAGTTCTGCCCCGAGACGGTGAGGTAGGCGTCGCTGTCCCAGTCGGTGTCGTAGGTCTTGAACTCGATCGAGCCGAAGCCCTGCGCGGCGTACTGCAGCACGCGCTTCACGTAGGTCTCCGGGACCATCGCCTTCTTCGCCTGCCGGATCGCCGCCTTGAGGCCCGGGTTGGCCTTGGGGTCGAAGGCGTCCGCCTCGGCGCCGTCCCAGGCGCGGATGGCGGCGAAGATCTCGTTCAGCCGCGCCTGGTGGATCTTCGAGCCGGCGACCAGCGAGGCGACCTTCTGCTCCTCGACGACCTTCCAGTTGATGAAGTCCTCGATGTCGGGGTGATCCATGTCGCAGATCACCATCTTGGCCGCCCGCCGCGTGGTGCCGCCCGACTTGATGGCGCCCGCCGCGCGGTCGCCGATCTTGAGGAAGCTCATCAGCCCGGACGACTTGCCGCCGCCCGCCAGCCGCTCGTCCGCGGCGCGGAGCGAGGAGAAGTTGGTGCCGGTGCCCGAGCCGTACTTGAAGAGCCGCGCCTCGCGGGTCCAGAGGTCCATGATCCCGCCGTCCTGCACCAGGTCGTCGCTCACCGACTGGATGAAGCAGGCATGCGGCTGCGGATGCTCGTAGGCCGAGGTGGACTTGGTCAGCACGCCCGACTGGAAGTCGACGTAGAAGTGCCCCTGCCCCGGGCCGTCGATGCCGTAGGCCCAGTGCAGCCCGGTGTTGAACCACTGCGGCGAGTTGGGCGCGCCCATCTGCGTCGCCAGCATGTAGCGCATCTCGTCGTAGTAGGCGCGCGCATCCGCCTCGGTGGTGAAGTAGCTGCCCTTCCAGCCCCAGTAGGTCCACGCGCCCGCCAGCCGGTCGAAGACCTGGGTGGCCTTCGTCTCGCCCGTGGTCCGCTCGGCCTCGGGCAGCCCGGCGAGCTTCGCCTCGTCGGCGACCGAGCGCCACAGGAACGACGGCACGCCCTTCTCGCGCACCCGGCGGAGCGCCACCGGCACGCCGGCCTTGCGGAAGTACTTCTGCGCCAGCACGTCCGCCGCCACCTGGCTCCAGTCGCCCGGCACCTCGAGGTTCTCCAGCGTGAAGACCACCGACCCGTCGGGGTTGCGGATCTCCGAGGTCGTGGTGCGGAAGCTCAGCGCCCCGTAGGCTCCGGTTTCCTCGGTGGTGAAGCGGCGGTCGATCTTCATGGTCTTTTTCCCTGGCTCTTCGCCTGCCGGCGCTGCTCGTGGCGCCTACCAGATGTTGTGCCCCGATTGAGGCGGACCACCAGAGAACGACTCCCCGCGCCTCCGGTCAACACAAATATCGCTACGGAACGGCATATTTAGTGGTTGACAGCACTCTGGCCACAATTGGTCGTTAACGAACGATTCCCTACGCCCGAGCGCGTCACGCCAACCGTCTTGCCGGAATCGATTGCGCCCCGCACTGTCCCGCGCGGGTATTCTCCCGGGGGACAATCGACATGACCGCTTCGCCTGCGCCGCGCCTGCGCCTTCTCCTTCTGACCGCCGCGCTCGGCGGGGCCGCCCTGGCGGCGCCACCCGCGGCGGCCGAGGACCGGCTGTTGCAGGAAGCGGTGGGCTTCGCCGGCGCCATCGCGTTCCTCGGCTCCGGCGCGCCGGGCCTGCTGGTCGCGGCGGTGCGCGACGGAGAGACCGCCTTCGCGGGCTTCGGCGAGATCGCGAAGGGATCGGGCAAGGAGCCGCAGCCCGACACGCTGATGCGCATCGCCTCGGTCTCCAAGGTGTTCTGCGGCGACGTGCTCGGCAGCCTTGCCGTCGAGGGCAAGGTCGCGCTGACCGACCCGGTGCAGGCGCACCTGCCGGCGGACTACACCGTGCCGGAGAAGGACGGGCACGTCCTGCGGCTCCTCGACCTCGTCACCCAGGCCTCGGGCCTGCCGCGCGAGGTCCCGAACCAGACGGGCGGAACGCCGGACGATCCCTTCGCCGGCAACACCGCCGCGCTGCAGGTCGAGGAACTGAAGAAGGGCGACCCCTACCTCTTCCCGCCGGGCACCGGGGCGCTCTACTCGAACTGGGGCTACGACGTGCTCGGCGCGGCACTGGCCCAGACGGGCGGCAAGCCCTATGCCGAACTCCTCGACGAGCGGGTGCTCGGCCCGCGCGGCATGACCGCCACCAAGTTCAACCTCGCGCCCGGCGACGAGGCGAACGCGATGCAGGGACACGGCTTCTCCGGCGAACCGCTGCCCTTCGTCCCGAGCCCGGTCAGCATCGAATGCGCGGGCGGCCTGCATACCACCGCCGCCGACATGCAGAAGTTCATGGCCTGGCACCTCGACCGCGACGCCGCCGAGGATGTGGAGGCGCGGCGCATGTCCCACGCGGCCTGGCTATGGCGCGACGGGCTGGTGCCCGTCGGCGGCCTCGACGACGCCGGCGAGATGGCGGCGATGACGCTCGGTTGGGTCGTCGTCGCACCGGAGGGGACCCGGCCGCTGATCCTGCAGAAGACCGGCGGCCTGCAGGGCATGTTCGTCTATGTGGCGATCGCCCCCGAGCGCGGCGTGGGCGTCTTCACGGCGATGAACGCCTTCAGCGTCGGCGGCTTCCCCTGATGGTCTCGACGGCGAACAACCTGATCGCCGAGCTGGCCCCGCGCTGAGCCATCCGGCCGGGCGTTCGCAGCGCCCGGCCTATCCCTGCCGCGCGATCTCGACCACCAGCCGCTGGAAGTACGGGCTTTCCGGCGTGCGGATGATGCTCGGCCATTCGGGCTGGTGCATGCTGTCGGGAAAGTGCTGCGCCTCCAGGCAGAACCCGGCGTATGGCCGGTAGGTCTGCCCGTCGTGCCCCGGCGTCGCGATCGTCATCTCCGAGGCGTCGAAGAGCTGGAGCCCCGGCTCGTCGGTCCAGAGTTCCAGCTGCCTCCCGGTCCGCGGGCACTTCGCCCGCGCCGCCGGCCGCTTGCGGTCGCGGTCCGGCGTCAGGACCAGGTTCATGTCGAGCTTGGTGTCGCCGATCTCGCGCTCGGTGGAAAAATCGTACTCCGTGCCCTCCAGCGGGCGGATCTCCCCTTTCGGGATCAGCTCGGCATCGCTCGGCGTATAGTCGTGCGCGTCCACCCAGAGCAGGTGGTCCTTCACCGTCCCGCCGCCGCCGAGGTTGTAGTAGCTGTGGTTGGCCAGCGCGATCGGCGTCGGCCGGTCGGGCACGCCGGACATCTCGCAGATCAGCCGCGGCCCCTCGAGGCGGAACGTCACGGCGAAGTCCACCGCGCCGGGATACCCCTCCTCGCCATCGGGGCTCTTGTAGGAGAGCAGCAGCGTCCCCGAGGCGCTGTCCGTCTCCATCTCCCAGATCCGGTTGCCGAGCCCTGTCGCCCCGCCGTGCAGATGGTGCGCCCCGTCGTTGGCGGTGAGCTCATAGCTCTCCCCGTCCAGCATGAAACGCGACCCGGCCGTCCGGTTGGCGATCCGCCCGACGATCGCCCCGTGCGAGCGGGAATGATGCACGTAGTCCTCGACCCGCGGAAACCCCAGCACCATCGGCAGGCTGCCGTTCGGCCCGTCGACGCGCCAGTCCCGCACCACGCAGCCATAGTTGAGGATCGCCACGGCGGCGTCCGGACTCTCCAGGATCACCTCCTCGACGGCGCTGCCGCGCGCATCACGGCCGAACAGGCGCTTCTTCATGATATCCTCCCCGCGTTTCCGGATCTGTGCCACGAGAACCGGCGCACCCGCCAGCCCTTCACGCAGGAATCACGTGGCGGGCCCGCCAGCGGCCCGACCCTCGTTACCCCTTCGCTCGTGTGCAAACCGCACGCATACGCATTGTGCATGCGTCGTGCATGATGTGTGCATCTAAGAAACCGGCGTTAACCCTTGGCCCGAAAGCGCTTTCACAATCGGCAGCGACCGCTAGCTGAACGCCTGCTTGATGGTCGCCGCCGACCCGCGAGAAGTCCATCTTGCCCGTGTGGCGCGCCTTGAGCATCGCCATGACCTTGCCCATGTCGCGGATCGACGAGGCCCCGGTCTCCTCGATCGCCGCCGCGACCGCCTTCGCCACCTCGGTCTCGCTCATCTGCCGCGGCAGGTAGTCGAGGATGATGTCGATCTCCTGCCGCTCCCGCTCCGCCAGATCGAGCCGTCCGCCCTCCTCGTAGGCGCGGGCGCTCTCCTGGCGCTGCCGGATCATCTTGCCGAGGATGGCAAGGATCTCGGCGTCCCCCACCCCGTCGGTGTTGTCCTCGGTGCGGGCCGCGATGTCGCGGTCCTTCACAGCGGCCGAGATCAGCCGCAGGGTGGAAACCCGCTGCGCGTCCCTGGCCTTGATCGCCGCCTTGAGATCACCTGCAAATCGCTCGCGGATCATCCTCGCTACCCTCGATAAGCCCGACGGTTTGGCCGGACGGCCTTGTATATGCCCGGCGAAGCGCTGCCGCAAGGCTCGGCCGCCGCTCGCAACATCCTGATGTTGCTTATCTTTGCGCGCCGGCATTCGCCTTGACCATCGGCCTCGGGCGGAATACTTTCCGCTCGAACCTCGGGATTCGATCATCATGACCGCACGTGCCGCTCCCTCGGATCGGGCGCTCGCCTCGGCGCCGACCGGGGCGCTGAAGCCCACCGCCTGCATCGTTCTCGCCAACGGGCAGGTGTTCTACGGCCGCGGCTTCGGGGCGACCGGCGTCGCGGTGGCGGAACTCTGCTTCAACACCGCGATGACCGGCTACCAGGAGATCATGACCGATCCCTCCTACGCCGGGCAGATCGTCACCTTCACCTTCCCCCATGTCGGCAACGTCGGGGTGAACCCCGAGGACGACGAGACCGCCGATCCCTTCGCCGCCGGCATGGTGGTGAAGTGGGATCCGACCGAACCCGCCAGCTGGCGCGCCGCCGAGGGCCTCTCCGGCTGGCTGGCCCGGCGCGGCCGGATCGGCGTCGGCGGCGTCGACACCCGCCGCCTGACCCGCGCCATCCGGCTGCAGGGCGCGCCGCACGTGGCGATCTCGCATGCCCCCGACGGCGACTTCGACCTCGACGACCTCATCGCCCGGGCGCGGTCCTTCCCCGGCCTCATCGGCATGGACCTCGCCAAGGACGTGACCTGCGCCCAGAGCTATCGCTGGGACGAGATGCGCTGGGCCTGGCCGGAAGGCTACGCCCGCCGCGCGGGCCCGGGCCGGCGGGTTGTCGCGATCGACTACGGCGCCAAGCGCAACATCCTGCGCTGCCTCGCCTCCGCCGGCTGCGACGTCACCGTCCTGCCGGCGAGCGCCACCGCCGAGGACGTCTTCGCCCACGACCCCGAGGGCCTCTTTCTGTCCAACGGCCCCGGCGACCCCGCCGCCACCGGCGAGTACGCCGTGCCGATGATCCGCGAGGTGCTGGAAAAGAGCGCCATGCCGGTCTTCGGCATCTGCCTCGGCCACCAGATGCTGGCGCTGGCGCTCGGGGCGCGCACGATCAAGATGAACCACGGGCATCACGGCGCCAACCATCCGGTGAAGGAGCTCTCCACCGGAAAGGTCGAGATCACCTCGATGAACCACGGCTTCACCGTGGACAGCCAGACCCTGCCGCCCGGCGTGGTCGAGACCCACGTCTCGCTCTTCGACGGCTCGAACTGCGGCATCGCCATGGCCGACCGGCCCGTCTTCTCGGTGCAGCACCACCCCGAGGCGAGCCCCGGCCCGCAGGACAGCTTCTATCTCTTCGAGCGCTTCGTCGCCTCCATGGACCCGGTCAAGCCTGACGCCGATTAATCGTTACCTTTCAATAACCTTAAGCGTTCTTTAATCCTCCGGTATCACTTTCGCAGGTTGTTCCTTGCGAGTGGTGCCGTGGCAGTCGTCCTCCCGTTCTCCGCGCTTCCGGCGCCGAATTCCCCCCCGAGTCCCCGCCGCCGCTGGCTGGGCGAGACTCCTCATCGAGGCCGGCGCGCTCGACGCGGAAAAGCTGGCCGGGGCGCTCGACCAGCAGGCCCAGCAGGACCAGAAGATCGGTCGAATTCTCGTCGCCAACGAACTGATCTCACGCGATGACCTCGGAAGAGCCCTCGCGCGTCAGTCCGGCCTCGGCCAGATCGACCTGGCCGCCAGCCCCGCGGACCCCGACCTGGTCCGCGGCGTGGATCCCTACCGCTGCCTCGAGCTCGAGGCGGTCCCCTGGCGGCAGATCGGCGGCACGCGGGTGGTGGCGATCGCCAACCCCGACAACGCCGAGGCGGCGATGGCCGCCTGCGGCGGGGCCGCGGCCCGCGTGGCGCTGGCGCTGGCCGCCCCCGAGGACATCCGCCGGACCGTCACCCTGGCCTTCGCCGGCCGCCTGCGCGACGACGCCCGCCAGCGCTGCCCGGAGGCCTTCAGCTGCCGCAGCTGGACCCTGACGCGGAACCGCCGGCGGACGGTGGCGATCGGCGCGGGCGCTGCTCGCGGCCGTGGCCGCCGCCCCGGTCCTGGCGCTGCAGGTCCTCATGGGCTGGATCCTGCTCGCCAACTCCATGACCATGGGCCTGCGCCTGGTGGCGCTCTTCGCCCGCGTGCGGCGGGGGCGGCCGGCAGCCGGACGCCGGCACGCCGCGGCTCGCCGACTACAAGAAGCTGCCGCGCGTCTCGATCCTCGTGCCGCTCCTGCGCGAGGAGGCGGTGGCCCAGCGCCTGCTCGAGGCGCTGCAGGCGATGGACTATCCCGCGGCGCTCCTCGACATCAAGCTGGTGCTCGAGGCCGATGACGCCGTCACCCGCGCCGCCATCGACCGCGCCGTCCTGCCCCCGACGATCGAGGTGATCCCGGTTCCCCCCGACGGCCTGAAGACCAAGCCGCGGGCGATGAACTACGCGCTGCCGTTCTGCCGCGGCGACATCGTCGGGGTCTACGACGCCGAGGACAGGCCGGAGCCGGGCCAGATCCGCGCCGTCGTCAGCCACCTGCAGTCCGCGCCGCCCGAGGTCGCCTGCGTCCAGGGCTACCTCGACTTCTACAATTCCTCCGAGAACTGGCTGTCGCGCTGCTTCACGCTGGAATACGCCATCTGGTTCCGCGTGGTGCTCCTCGGCGTCCAGCGGCTCGGCGTGCCGATCCCGCTCGGCGGCACCAGCGTCTTCTTCCGCCGCAACGTGCTGGAGCGGATCGGCGGCTGGGACGCGCACAACGTCACCGAGGACGCCGACCTCGGCATGCGCCTCGCCCGCTTCGGCTATCGCTGCGAGATGATCGCGTCCACCACCTGGGAGGAGGCCAACTGCCGGGTGCGGCCGTGGATCCGCCAGCGGTCGCGCTGGCTCAAGGGCTACGCCGTCACATGGGCCACCCACATGCGCCGGCCGGGCGAGCTCTACCGCGACCTCGGCTTCCGCGGCTTCATGGGCTTCCAGGTGCTCTTTCTCGGCGCCATCACCTCCTATCTCTCGCTGCCGCTCTTCTGGGCGATCTGGACCGGGGCGATCGGCCTCGACCTCGCCTTCTGGCGCACCTTCCCGGGCTGGCTGATGTGGAGCTTCTTCGCCTCGATGATCGCCGGGCAGGCGGTGATGCTGACCACCGCCGTGGTCGCCGCGCGCGACACCGGCCGGCCGCGCCTGCTCCCCTGATTCTGGCGCTCCCCTTCTACTGGCCGCTCGGCGCGGTCGCGGCCTGGCGGGCGGTGGGCGAGCTCTTCACCCGGCCGAGCTACTGGCACAAGACCGAGCACGGGGTCAGCCGCGCTCGGGCCTAGCTGGAGGTCGACCCGGCGCCATCGGCTTGCCCGGCCTCGCCCGTCGGAGTAGAGAGCGCCGCATGCGCGCCCTCTTCGCCCATGTCGAGACCTGGGTCTTCGACCTCGACAACACGCTCTATCCGCCCGGCGCCCGCCTCTTCGACCAGATCGAGGCGCGGATGACCGCCTACATCGTGCGCACGCTGAACCTCACGGCGGCCGACGCTGCCGCGCTGCGTGCGCGCTACTGGAGCACCCACGGCACCACCCTGGCCGGGCTCATGCGCGAGCACGGGCACGACCCCGAGCCCTACCTCGCCGAGGTGCACGACATCGACCTCTCCGCGGTGACCGCCGCGGCGCCGCTTGCCGCCGCCATCGGTCGCCTGCCCGGGCGGAAGGTGGTCTTCACCAACGGCTCGCGCGAGCACGCGCGGCGGGTGACCCGCGCCTGCGGGCTCGACGGGTGCTTCGACGCCCTCTACGGCTTCGAGGATGCGCGGTACGTGCCGAAGCCGGAGGCGGCGGCGTTCGCCGCCGTCTTCGCCCTCGACCGGCTGCGGCCGGAACGGGCGGCGATGTTCGAGGACGACCACCGCAACCTCGCCGTGCCGCACGGGCTCGGGGTGCGCACCGTGCTGGTCGGGCCGGCGGCGGACCATCCGCACGTCCACCACCAGACCGAGGATTCTGCGGGCTTCCTGACGCTCCTCGCCTGATCTAGGCTTGCGCGCATGGAACGGATCACGGTCGACGTGCTGGTGGCGGGCGGAGGCGTGGCGGGGCTGACCGCCACCGCCGTCTTCGCCACGGCGGGCTTCTCGGTCCTCTGCGTCGATCCCGTCCCCCCCGTCACCTCGGCGGAAGCGGAGGGCTCGGACCTGCGCAGCACCGCCTTCCTGCAGCCGGCGGTCGATCTCCTGCAGCGCGCCGGCCTCTGGCAACGGCTGGCGCCGCAGGCGGCGCCGCTCCGCCTCATGCGCATCGCCGACGCCGGCGGCGCCGAGGGCGAAGATCCGCGAGACGGCGGACTTCGACGCGCGCGAGATCGGCGCCGAGGTCTTCGGCTGGAACCTGCCCAACTGGCTGCTGCGCCGCGAGATGGTGGCGCGCCTCGCCGACCTCGCCGCGGCCGAGCTGCGCGCCGGCGTGCGGGTCGAGCGGGTGACGCCGCGCACCGAGGCGGCTCTGGCGGCGCTGTCGGACGGGACCCAGGTGCGCGCCGCGCTGGTCATCGCCGCCGACGGGCGCGACAGCGCGGTGCGCGAAGGGCTCGGCATCGGCGTGCGGCGCTGGGGCTACGGGCAGAAGGCCGTCGTCTTCACCGTGACGCACGACCTGCCCCATGACGGAGTCTCCACCGAGATCCACCGCTCCGGCGGCCCGTTCACCCTCGTCCCCCTGCTCGACCGCGACGGGAAGCACGCCTCCGCCGTCGTCTGGATGGAGACCGGCCCGCGCGCCGCCGAACTGGCGGCCATGCCCGAGGACGCCTTCACCGCCGCGCTGAACCTGCGCGCCTGCGGCGTGCTCGGCGACCTCCGCCTCTCCGGCCGGCGCATGCTCTGGCCGATCATCGCCCAGATCGCCTCCCGCCTCGACGGGCCGCGCACCGCACTGGTCGCCGAGGCGGCGCATGTGCTGCCGCCGATCGGGGCGCAGGGCCTCAACATGTCGCTCGCCGACATCGCCACCCTCCTCGACCTCTGCGCCGGCGCGCGCGCCAGCGCCGGAGACATCGGCGCGCCGGAGCTTCTCCGCCGCTACCACCGCGCCCGCCACGGCGACGCGCTGGTGCGGATCGCCGGGATCGACCTCCTGAACCGCGCGGCGATGGCCGGCGCGCAGCCGCTGCGCGACCTGCGCCGCGCCGGGCTCCACGCCCTCCACGCCACCCCGCCGCTGCGGCGTGCGGCCATGCGCCTCGGCCTCGGCGCGCGGCCTCAGCCGGGCAAGGCGTAGCCGCTTCGCTCCGGCGGCCGCCAGCCCGCCGGTGGCGCCGGCGGACGGAAGATCTCGACCCCGAGCGGATGGCAGGCGGCGGCATCGCTGGAATGCTCGGCCGAACAGTCGCCGCCCGGGCAGGCCGAAAGCGCGCCGAGAAGGTCGATCTCGGCGAAGAACTCCAGGAAGTCGCCGGGCCGCGCCGGGCTCGCCTTCATGAAGTAGCGCCCGCCGTCGCGGGTGAAGCCGGTGCACATGAAGACGTTGAGCACGTCATGCACGTGCCCCTCCGCCTCTCCCGCCGTGAGGCCAGTCTCCGCCGCCAGCGCCCGGGTCAGGTTGGAGTGACAACAGTGGTGATAGTCCCCGCCCGACAGCAGCCGGTGGGTGTAGGGATCGCAGCGGGTGCCGATCACGTCATGCACCCGCGCGCCCCAGGCATCGGCGCGGTACCAGTCGAGCGTATCCTCGGTGATCGTCGCCATCGGGCGAAGGTGCGGCAGGTTCGACCAGAGCCGGTCGCCGGTCGAGACATGCGTGCCGTGCAGCGCCCGCGTCTTGCCCGAGAAGAACCGCTCCGAGAGATCACCGGCCGCCCAGAGGTTCAGATCGCCCACCTGCGCCCCGTCGGTGCAGACGACGCGGAAGAAATGCCCCGCCGGAACGCGGAACGCCCGCGCCTCGCGCGGCGGCACGACGACCGCGCCGGTGCGGGTCCAGCCAGCCCGCGCCGCGCGGTAGCCGGCCAAATCCGGCGCCGGCAGCGCCTCCGTCGGGTAGCAGATCACCGGCCGCACCGCGCGGCGGTCGGCGGCGTCGGGCGGCGGCGCATGCTCGGGCTTCATCCCCGACGCCCCTGGCGTCGCCGCGCTAACGCCCCATCAAAACCCATACGGAAGCCATACGCTTTCCATACGCTTTCCATATCGAGAAAAGCCCCCGTTCCCCTGCCCCGAACACCCCGTCCCGCTCACGCATTGACATCCACCACCACCCGCCCCCGCACCCTCCCCTCGAGGATTTCGGCGCCCAGCGCCGGCAGGTCCGCCAGCACCGCCGGGCGGATCATCCCCTCGAGAAGCTCGGGATCGAGGTCACGCACCAGCCTCCCCCACGCCCGCTGCCGCGCCTCGAACGGCTGCAGCACGCTGTCGATCCCGAGCAGGCTCACGCCCCGCAGCAGGAAGGGAATGATGTTGAGCGGAACCTCGACTCCGCCGGCGTTTCCGACCGCGGCCGCCGCGCAGCGGTACTTGAGCTGCCGCATCACCCGCGCCAGCACCGCGCCCCCGACCGCATCGACGCACCCCGCCCAGGTCTCGGATTCGAGCGCCCGCTCGGCCGCGCCAGCCAGGTCCTGCCGCGCCACGATCCGCGATGCCCCGAGCCCGCGCAGGTACGCCTCGGTCTCGGGACGGCCGGTCAGCGCCGCGACCTCGTAGCCGCCCCGCGCCAGCACCGCCACCGCGATCGACCCCACGCCGCCGGCCGCACCGGTCACGAGCACCGGCCCGCGCGTCGGGCTAAGCCCATGGTCCTCCAGCGCAATCACCGCCATCACGGCAGCCAGCCCGGCGGTTCCGACCGCCATTGCCTGGCGCAGCGTCAGGCCTTCCGGCAGCGGGACCAGCCAGTCGGCCCTGACCCGCGCCTTCTGCGCATAGCCGCCCCAATGCGCCTCGCCGACCCGCCAGCCGGTCAGCACCACCGGATCGCCGGGGCGATAGCGCGGGTCGGACGAAGCCTCGACCCGCCCGGCAAAGTCCACACCGGGCACATGCGGATACCGCCGCACCAGCCCGGCTCCCGGTCCGAGGCAGAGCCCATCCTTGTAGTTGAGCGTGGAGTACTCGACAGCGACCGTGACCTCCCCCTCGGGAAGGTCGCCCATCTCGATCTCGCGGACCGCCGCATGGGTCCGGTTCTCCGCGTCGCGGTCCACCACGACGGCCCTGAATCCCATGCGCCCGCCTCCCCGCCTCTGACGCAAGCGTCGGCAGTCGCCGGCCCCGTGTCAAACCGGAATCGTCTCGATCAGCCGCGGTCCCGATCCTCGTCGACCTCGATGGCGCCCTCCTCCAGGATGTCTTTCGCCTCCGAAGCCAGCTCCCCGGGCACATGCAGCGCCACGACAACGGTACTCCCCGCCTCCAGCCCCTGCCTGTCGTTGCCGGGATTGAGCAGATCTCCCACCGCGAAGAGCCCGCCGGACGGCACGTTGCCCGGAGCGATATCACCCTCGTTGGCCTTGTGCATGTCCAGCGACCGCTCCGGGATGCCGATGGCGCGCAGCCGCTCCATCGCCGTTTCCGCGGCGGCGGCATCAGTGAAGAGCGCAGTGAAGGTCCGTGTGGCCATGGCCGGTTCTCCTCGTGAGCCTCCGGAAAGTGTAACCCGTCAACCGCCCAGCGCCACGCTGGTTCCGTCGGGCCGGGCGTGCTAGCGAGACGCCGACAGGGGAGGAAACCAGACAATGCAGACCCTCATCATCGGCGCCGCCGGCATGGTCGGCGCCAAGCTCGCCAGCTCGCTCGCTGCCGACCCCGCGCCCGGGCTCGAGTCGCTGACGCTCGTCGACGTGGTGAACCCCAAGTCCCCCGGAGGCGCGCTGCCGGCGACGACGGGAACGCTCGACCTTACCGACGCCACGGCCGTGGCCGCGCGGATCGCCGAGCGCCCGGACGTGATCTTTCACCTCGCCGCGGTGGTCTCCGGCGAGGCGGAGGCGAACTTCGAGAAGGGCTACGCCGTCAACTTCGACGGCACCCGCAACCTCTTCGAGGCGATTCGCGCCCAGCCGGACTATCGCCCGCGGGTGATCTTCACCTCCTCGATCGCGGTCTTCGGCGCGCCTTTCCCCGACACCATCGGCGACGAATACCTCTCGGCCCCGCTGACCAGCTACGGCACGCAGAAGGCCATGGGCGAGCTCCTGCTCAACGACTACTCCCGCCGTGGCATCTTCGACGGCGTCGGCATCCGCCTGCCCACGGTCTGCATCCGCCCCGGCCTGCCGAACAAGGCGGCCTCGGGCTTCTTCTCCAACATCCTGCGCGAGCCGCTGGCCGGCCGCGAAGCGGTCCTCCCGGTGAGCGAGGACGTCCGCCACTGGCACGCGAGCCCGCGCGCCGCGGTCGGCTTCCTGCGCCACGCCATGACGCTGCCGCTCGAGCGCCTCGGCGCGCGCCGTTGCCTGAGCATGCCGGGCCTCTCGGCCACGGTGGGCGAGCAGATCGAGGCGCTCCGCCGGGTCGCCGGCGACGACGCCGTCGCGCTGATCCGGCGCGAGCCCGACCCGACGATCGTCCGGATCGTCGCCGGCTGGCCGTCGCGCTTCGACGCGTCGCGGGCGCTCGACCTCGGCTTCGTCGCCGACGCCTCCTTCGACGCGATCATCGCGCAGCACGTGGAGGACGAGCTCGGCGGGGTGATCGGCGACCCGGCTGAGGCGTGACGCAGAATAGCTGTTGGCAGGACGGCACTTGAGGGCTAGCCTTTTCAGCAAGAACAGGGCGGCCTCGGGCCGTCCGGGGAGGTTACGATGCGATACAGGGGTTTGGCCGGCGCCACGATGGCGCTGACGCTGGGCATCGTGGCCGACCCTGGCGACGGGCGCAGGACGCGGCACCGCCCGCCCGGCCCGACGCGGTCGTCACCGAGGAGGTCGCCGCCGAAGCCGCGGTCGAGCGACGCGCTCCTCGCCGAGGAGGAGCTCGACACGCTGGTCGCCCCGGTGGCGCTCTACCCCGATTCGCTGCTGACCCAGGTCCTCGTCGCCTCGACCTTCCCGCTCGACATCATCAAGGCGGACCGCTTCATCACCGCCGAGACGGACCTCTCCGACAAGGACCGCGCGGCGAAGGCGGAGGAGCAGGACTGGGACCCGAGCGTCCAGGTGCTGGCCGGTGGCTTCCCGACCGTCGTGCAGAAGATGGCGACCGAGATCGACTGGACCGAGCAGCTCGGCGACGCCATGCTGGCGCAGACCGACGACGTGCTCGACGCGGTGCAGCGCCAGCGCGCACGGGCGGCGGCGGTGGGCAACCTCGAGACCAACGAAGCCCAGGTGGTCGAGCAGACCGAGGACAGCATCAGCATCGCCCCGGCCGAGCCCGACGTGGTCTACGTCCCGCAGTACGACGCGACGACGGCCTACACGATGCCCTTCACGGCGCCGGCGGTCGTCGACACCGGCATCTCGACCAGCGACGTCCTCACCACCGGCGCCATCGCCTTCGGCAGCGCGCTGCTCGTCAACGAGATCTTCGACGACGACGACGACTGGGACGACTATTGGGACGACGGCCCGAACATCGACTGGGACGAGGGCGACTTCAATGCCCGGCCCGGCATCAACGTCGACGGCGACGTGAACATCGACCGCGAGCGCAACGTCGACCGCGACCGCACCACCGTCGACGGCGGCGACCGCGACCGGGTCAACATCGACCGCGACAGGATCGCGAGCGCACGGTCGACGCGGTCGACCGCGAGGCAGCAGTGCTGGAAGCCCGACCCGCCGAGAAGCAGGCGGATGCCCGCGCGCGGCGTCGCGGAGCGGAAGGGCAAGGAGGGCGGCCCGAGGGCAGCGGCCGCCAGGGACAAGATCGCCGCGCGCAGCGGCGGCGGCGGCGCAAGGGGATGTCGGCGCCAAGCTGGCGAAGCGCGAGGGCGGCGCCAGCGCGGAGCCGGCTCCGCGCGCAAGGAGGCCCCGTCGCTGAAGCACAAGGATTCGGCCCTCAAGGCGAAGAACCTCGACGCCAAGAAGGCCAAGGCGGCAGCGAACCGCGGCGACTTGAGCAAGAACAAGGGCAAGGCCAAGCAGGCGGCCAAGGCCCACCCGCAAGGCCGTGAGCAAGGCGAAGACCGCGCACAAGCCGCCGAAGAAATCCGGCGCGAAAAGCTCGGCGATGAAGAAGGGCAACGGCAGCAAGGCGAAGGCCGCCAAGGCGCGCGGCGGCAAGAGCAAGGGCGGCGGTGGCAGCCGCGGCGGCGGCGGACGCAGGCGCTAGAGAGAAGGTTGGCATGACGATGACACGATTCAACTTGCCGCAATCCGGCCGCGCGGGGCTCGTGGCGCTGCTGTTCGCTACCGCGGCGCCCATGGCCGCCCATGCCGAGGCCGCGAGCTTCGCAAGCCCCGAGATGGCGGCCGAGTCGGTGATATCGGCGCTGAAGGCGAAGGACCGCGATGCGCTGCTCGCGGTCTTCGGTCCGGAGAGCGCGGACGTGATCTTCTCCGGCGACGACGCCGAGGATCGCGAGGACTGGGGCCAGTTCCTCGCGAGCTACGAGGCCATGCACCGCATCGCGGTGGAGAAGACCGAGGCCGGAGAGCGGGCGACGATCTATATCGGCCGCGACCAGTGGCCCTTCCCGATCGAGATCGTCTCCGCCGACGGGCAGTGGCACTTCGACGCCGAGAGTGCGCGCGAGGAGGTGCTGCTGCGCCGGATCGGGCAGAACGAGCTTGACGTGATCGACCTGATGCAGGGCTACGTCCGCGCCCAGGCGCTCTATCGCAGCGAGAACCCCGACGGCGACGGCCTGCCGAGCTTCGCCTCGGCGGTCCTGAGCAGCCCCGACCGGCGCGACGGCCTCTACTGGCCCTCCGAGCCCGGCGAGCCGGAGAGCCCCATCGGCGACTTCATGGCGCGGGCGGCGGCGGACGGCTACCAGCTCGACGGCGCCGACGTGGAGCCCGAGCCCTATCTCGGCTACTACTACCGCGTGCTGCAGAAGCAGGGGCCGCATGCCCCCGGCGGCGCGCTCGACTACATGGCCAACGGCCAGATGGTCGCCGGCCACGCGCTCCTCGCGTTCCCGTCGGCCTACGGCGACAGTGGGGTGATGAGCTTCATGGTCGGCGAGGCGGGGATCGTCTACGAGGCCGACCTCGGCGAGGAAACGCTGGACGTGGCCGGCGCCATCGACAGCTTCGACCCCGGCGACGGCTGGACGCCGGTGGTGGCGGAAGAGGCGTCCGAGTAGCCGAGGCTCCGCGCCATGGCGGCGCACAGCGCCTCGAGCGACACCGGCTTGGCGACGTAGTCGGACATGCCCGCCGCGAGGCAATGCTCGCGGTCGCCCTGCATGGCGTTCGCGGTCAGGGCGATGATCGGGATCTCGGCCACGGGCCCGGACAGCGCGCGGATGTGGCCGGCGGCGGTCAGGCCGTCCATGCCGGGCATCTGGATGTCCATGATCACGAGGTCGAAGCCGCCGTCGCGGACGGCGGCCAGCGCCGCCTGGCCGTCGGTGACGACGTGGGCGCTGTGGCCGGCCAGGGCGAGATAAGCCGCGATCACGTGGCGGTTGGTCGGGTTGTCCTCGGCCACCAGCACCCGCACGGACGGCATCTCCGGGACCGCCGGCGGTCCCGCCGCTCCCCCTTCCCGAACCGGCCGGGCCGCATCCGAAGGCTGGGCCGGAACCCAGAAGCGAAAGGTGCTCCCCAGGCCCGGGACGCTCTCGACCGTGATCTCGCCCCCCATGAGCTCGACCAGCTGGCGCGAGATCGCGAGGCCGAGGCCGGTGCCCCCGCGCAACCGCGTCTCCGCGGAATCGACCTGAGTGAATCGCTGGAAGAGATGCCGCTTGGCCGCCTCGGGAATGCCGACGCCGGTGTCGCGCACGGCGAACCGCAGCCAGGCCACCGTCGGCCGGATCGAAGGAAAGGCTCGCCTCGACGCTGCCTGCCTCGGTGAACTTGACCGCGTTGCCGACCAGGTTGATCAGCACCTGCCTGAGCCGCGCGGCGTCGCAGACCAGCATCGGCGGCACCTCCGCCGCCACCGTCGCCTTGACCTCGATGTCGCGCCCGACGCAACCGGCGGCCATCAGCGCCACCACGTCCCCGACGAGGCCACCCACGTCCGCCGGCGCGCGGTCGAGAGTGATCCGGTTCGCCTCGAGCTTCGAGAGATCGAGGATGTCGTTCAGGATGGTCAGGAGCTGGCGGGCCGAATCGCAGGCGATCGTCGCCCGCTCGCGCTGCGTGGGATCGAGCCCGGTGCGCAGGATCAGGTCGAGCATTCCGATCACCCCGTTCATCGGCGTGCGGAATCTCGTGGCTCATGGTGGCGAGGAACTCCGACTTGGCCACCGAGGCGTCCTCGGCCTCCAGGCGCTTGGCGTTCAGCTCCTCGTTGCGATGCACGTCGGCGGTCACGTCCCAGTTGACCCCGACGATCTTCGAGCTGCCGTCGCCCTCGCGATAGACCGCGCCGATCGCCCGGATGTGGCGGACAGCACCCCCCGGCAGGACCAGACGGTAGTCCGAGACGTACCGCCCCGTCACCTCGACGGCGTCGCGGAACTCGGCCTCGGCGCGCTCGAGGTCCTCGGGATGCAGGCGGTCGCGCCAGTCGGCGTAGGTATGCCGGCGGCCCACCGGCGGATAGCCGTAGAGCTCGTCCATCCGGTCGTCCCAGACCAGCACGTCGGTATCGATGTTGAAGTCCCAGACCCCGACCTTGGAAGCGTCGAGTGCCAGTCCCAGCCTGCGGGAAAGCCGTTCGAGCTCGGCCTCGCGGTCGCGCAGGTCGTTGATGTTGCGCTGGCGCTCGCCGATCAGGCGGCGGGTGCGGATCATGGGCCCCACGATCAGCCCGCCCGCGAGCAGGGTCATGAGCCGGATAGGCCAGGCTGCCGCCGACCGGTTTCTCCAGCCGCCCGAGGGCGCCGCGGCCAACGTCCAGTCGGCGCCGGGCAAGACGATGGGAACGAGCACCGGTGCCTCCGCCAACGACCCCGCGGACCCGAGGGAGCCGACGATCGGCTTCCCCGGCGGCGCTGGTGAGCACCCCGAGTTCGAGTCCCGCCGCACGGTCGGTCAGCCCCGCCGCGGCGAAGAGCGCATCGGCGCGCTCGGTTGCGGAGGCTGCCGCAAGCGGCCCGACGATCCGGCTCGCCCGCGCGGGATCCGATCCGATGGCGCGTTGCAGGCCGGCGGCCAGGAGCTCGACCCTGCCCCGCACGGCGGCGCGCTCGGAGAGGTCGGCCAGCGCCCGGCTCTGTCGCTCGGCAAAGAGACCCGCGAGGAGGATGATGACGAGCGCAACCGCCGCCGGCAGGTACGCTGCCGCCTGCGCCCATCGGCCGCCCAAGCTCCTCGCATCTCCGGCCAAGGTCTCCCCCGTTTCCCGCCCGACCGCCCGGCTTTCGCCCGATGCGGCGTTGCAGTCATACACGTGGAAGTAGCAGTGGCGCGTAAATAATTCGCTTCCTGCGGGAAACTCGCGGCCAGTGCGCCTGCCTAGCGCCCTTCGACCCGCCAGGCCGCGAAGACGAGCCCGGCCGCGAGCAACAGGCTGAGCCAGCCGGGAGCGAGATCGACCTGGCGAATGTCGCGCAACTGGTAGGCGTCGCGTTCGGCAAGGCCGATCCAGCCGCGGCCCGCAGCCACCCGGCCCTCACGGACGAGCCGCAGGTCGGGCATTCCGTCCTCGAGCCGCCGGACGCCGCCACGCGTGGCCGTCGCAAGCGCGGCGAGGACATCGCCGGTGGATACGGGGTTCTCGAACTCCTTCGGTGCGGAGGGCCCCACAACCGCCACTGCGTTCTGGTCACCATTCGCAAGCCGCCAGACGCCGTTCTCGGCATCCTCGATCTTGCCCTGCCAGAGACCGGGCGAGACCTCGATCATGGTGACCTCCGTGGTCGCGCCCGAGGGACTGGTGGCGGTAACCGGCGGCACGCTCTCGGCCAGCGTCCGGCGTTCGATCAGCACCGCGCCCTCCTCGCCGGTGCCGCGCAGCACCTCCTCCTCGAGCTCGGGCTCCTGCATCAGCCAATGGGCCAGCCGTCGCAGCAGTTCGAGCTGTGGCCCGCCGCCTTCGAAGCCGCGGCTCCAGAGCCAGGCCTGGTCGGAGCCCATCACGGCGATCCGCCCCTCGCCCTCGCGAGCCAGAACCAGCAGCGGCCGGCCGTCCGGGCCTTGAAGCACCGCCTCGCCCGCCTGCGCCTCGACATCGACCATGCGGAACCACCGCCCCCAGCCGGGCGTGCCATCCTCCGCCACCGGCCGTGGCGCGTGCTCCTCGAGGCCGGCCGTGACCGGGTGGCGGTGGCCGACCTCGGAGATCGTCGGAACGAACCCCTCCTCGATCACCTCGCCGGTCGGCTCGACCGGAAGGATCTCGCGCAGCGGCGAGCGGAACAGGCTCTCCGCCCCGGCAAAGTCGGCGCCCGTCGCGACCAGCAGCGCCCCGCCGTCGCGCACGTACCGGGAAATGTTCTCGAAATAGGTGTTCGGCAGGATGCCGCGGCGCTTGTAGCGGTCGAAGATGATCAGGTCGAACTCGTCGACCTTCTCCATGAAAAGCTCCTGGGTCGGGAAGGCGATCAGCGACAGCTCGAAGACCGGCACGAAGTCCTGCTTCTCGGGCGGGCGCAGGATGGTGAAATGCACCAGGTCAACGCCGCTGTCGGACTTGAGCAGGTTCCGCCAGGTGCGCTCGCCCGGGTAGGGCTCGCCGGAGACGAGCAGCACCCGCAGCCGGTCGCGCACCCCGTTGATCGACACGATGGCCTGGTTGTTGCGACCGGTAAGCTCGCCCGAGACTTCCGGGGTGACGATCTGCAGGACGTTCACCCCGCCGCGGCGGAGCGTCACCGGCAGGGTGACGCTCCGGTTGAGCGGCACGTCGAAGCGCATCGGCTCGGTGCCGTCGAGCGAGATCAGCAACGGCGCCAGCCCGCCGCCGGGCCCCGCCCCGAGATCCTCGACGCGCAGCGAGAGGCTCACCGCCTCGCCGACGATGGCAAACGCCGGGGCGGTCTCCACGACGACGTGGCGATCCCAGTCGCCGGCGCTGCCGGTGAGCAGCACCTGCACCGGCGCCGGAAAGCTGGTCAGCGCCTGCGGGTCGTGCACCTGGCCGTCGGTCACCAGGATCGCGCCGGCGATCCGGTCGGCGGGAAGCTCGGCGGTCGCCTCCGCCAGCGCGGACAAAAGCAGCGTCCCGTCCTCGCCGCGGTCGGCCACGTTCAGCGTGTGGACCTCGAGCGTCCCGCCCTCACCCAGCCGGTCGAGCCGCGTCCTGCAATCCCTCCAGCGCCTCGGCGAGCTGGGCGTCCCTGCCGTCGATCCGGTTGGACGCGCTGTCGTCGAGGACGACGATGGCGATATTCGCGACGGGCGCGCGATCCTCGCGCCGGAGCGACGGCCCCGCCAGCGCCGCCAGCAGCACCAGCGCCGCGAGCCCGCGCAGCCACCAGCCGGTCAACCCGCGCCACAGCGCCAGCGCCACCCCCACCGCCGCCAGCACCGCCAGCACCGCGATCAGCGGCAGCGGCAGCAGCGGCGAAAAGGCGATGGCCTGCATCCTACTGGCCGAGCCGATCGAGCAGCGCCGGCACGTGCACCTGGTCGGATTTGTAGTTCCCCGTCATGACATACATGATGAGGTTCACCCCATACCTCAACGCCATCTCGCGCTGACGCTCGCCGGCGATGCCGCGGCCGATCGGAAACATCGCCTGGCCGTTGTCCTGCACCGCCCACGCCGAGGCCCAGTCGTTGCCGCCGATGACCACCGGCGTCACCCCGTCGTTGAGGCTGCGGAACGGCACGCCCTCCACCTCCTGCGGCTCGGGCGACGCCTCGACCCAGACGGCCGAGTTCGCCCAGCGACCGGGGAAGTCCTGCAGCAGATAGAAGGTGCGGGTCAGCACGTGGTCGTGCGGCACCGGCTCCAGCGGCGGGATGTCGAGCTTCGAGGCGATCCGCTGCAGCGCGCGCCCGTTCGGCGTGGTCGCGCCGATCGCTCCGCCGAGATCGGCGTCCTGGGTATCGAACAGGATCATGCCGCCGAAGCGCAGGAAGTCGTTGATCTTCACCACCGCGGCGTCCGACGGCACCGCCTGGGTCTCGGTGATCGGCCAGTAGAGGAACGGATAGAGCGAGAGATCCTGCGTCTCGATATCGACCGCCACCGGGTCGGCCGGCTCGATGGCGGTGCGGCTGAAGAGCGCCGTGCTCAATCCCTTGAGCCCCGCCGCGCTGACGGCGTCGACCCGCGGGTTGCCGGTCTTCACATAGGCGAGCACCGTCTCGTTCGCCGCGTAGATCGTCGCCTCCTCATCCGCCGCCTGCGCCTCGGCGCGCCCCGCACCGAGTGCGAGGCCGAGCATCAGCGCCACACCGGCGGCCTCCGCCGCGCGCCGCCGGACAAGGCGCAGCCGCCCCGAGACGAAGAGCGTCGCGAGCACGTCGACGGCGAGGAGCGTGAGCGCGAGCGCCATCAGCCACGGCCCGAGGCGGATCTCGGCGGGAAGGTCGAGCGACTCGATCCGCACCCCCTCGGGCAGCGCCGCGAGCGGCGCCAGCCGGTCGTCCTCGCGCATCACGTTCAGCGCCACCCGCCGGTCGCCGCCGGCATAAATCCCCGGCGGCGTCTCCGGCGACGGCCGCGCCTCCGCCAGCCGCTCGCCCGGCACGCCCGCGACGAGGCTCGGCGGCGCCAGCGCCCCGAAGCCGTCCAGCACCTGCAGCGGCGTCCACACCGTGCCCGCCAGCGTCTCCGGCGCCGACGCGAGCCCGCCGGCGCTCTGCGTCAGCCGCTCCAGCATCTGCACGAAAAGGCCCGACAGCGGCAGGCTCGACCAGTCCGCACTCGCCGTGACGTGGAAAAGCACCACCCGCCCGTCGCCGAGGCTCCGCCCGGTCACGAGCGGCGTCCCGTCCTCCAGGCTCGCCAGCACCCGGTCGGGCAGGTCGGGGTCGGGCTGCGCCATCACCTGGCTCGAGATGTCCACGTCCTGCGGCACCGGCAGCCCGGCGAACGGCCCCGTCTTCCGGGAACGGCCGCAGCCGCCGCGGCGCGCCCCAGGACATGGCGCCGCCGATCGACCGCCCGCCCGCGCGCAGCCGCACCGGCAGCAGCGGATCGTCCTCGAGCTGCCCCACGCCCGACTGCGCCAGCCGCGGCCCGGCGAACCGCAGCAGAAGCCCACCCTTCTCCACCCACGGGATCAGCTCCGCGCGCTCGGCATCGCCCAGCGAGCCCACGTCGGCCAGGATCAGCACGTCGGGGGCAGCGTTCAGGATGTCGGCCAGCGGCGCCTCGATGACCTCGGCGAAGGGCTCGAGCGCCTTGCGCAGGTAATGCAAGGGATCGATCAGATCCTGCCCCTCGCCGCCCGGCCGCCCCGACATCACCCCCACCTTGCGCCGGCGCACCGAATCGTCGGCCAGCACCACGCCCGCCGCCGACCGCCCGTCGCTGAGCTGCACCCGGCCCACCCGGTTGCGCAGCTCCACCGGCAGGTCGATGGGCAAATCCACCACGTCCTCGCCCGCCGCGAACTCCCCGGTGGCGGACCCGAGCACCCGCTCGATCCCGTTCGGATCGGGCCCCAGCGCCACGACCCCCACCGGGCGCGCCGCCCCGCTGTCCGCCCGCAGCGCCCGCACCCGGAGATCGCCGCCCTCGAGCCGCGGCGGCGTCAGCGCCAGCGCGGTCTGCGGCGGCCCCACCACCGTGACCGGCCCATGCGCGAGCAGCGCCTCCGCCAGCTCCGCCTCGCCGCCATGGCCGATGCCGTCCTGCAGCCACAGCGTCTCGAACGGTCCGTCGCGCCCGGCAATCCACTCGGCCCAGACCGCCCGGTCGGGCGCCCAGGCGAACGGCGTGAGCCCCGCAAGACGCTCGCGCCACTCCGCACCCGTCCGCCACGGCAGGTCCTCGCCCGCCAGCGGCGCGGTCGCCATCATCACCACCGCCGCCGACCGCCCGCTGCGCCCCGCCTCGTCCAGCGCAGCGGCGGCGCGGTCCATCCTGCGCGTCCAGTCGGGCGCGTCGCCCCAGCCGCCGTCGATCAGCACGAGAAGCGGGTCGCCCGTCCCGGCGGGCCGCGGGTTCAGCACCGGCCCGGCGAAGGCGAGGATCGCCGCCGCCAGCGCCAGCATCCGCAGCATCAGGAGCCACCAGGGCGTCCGCTCCGGCATCTTCTCCGGGTCCTGCAGCCCGAGCAGCAGCCGCACGCCTGGAAAGGCCTTGCGCCCCGGCGCCGGCGGCACCGCGCGCAGCAGCCACCAGAGCACCGGCAGGGCGACGAACCCGAGCAGCAGCCACGGCGACAGGAAGGCGACGGAGCCGATCATCGCGTCACGCGCGCTCCCCGAGCGCCATGTAGAGCCAGAGCAGCGCCTTGCGCGGCGGCGCGGTGGTGTCGTGGAAATACCAGCGCCACCCGAGGTGGCGGGCATACTCGATGATCTTTTCGCGCCGCTCCGCCAGCCGCTCCTCGTAGGCGGTGCGCAGCGCCCGCGCCCGCTGGGTCTCGAACTCGGCGGTGCGGCCCATGCTCTCGAAGATCATCCGCCCGTCGAACGGGAAGGTCTCCTCGGTCTCGTCGAGCACCTGCACGAAGCAGCCGCGGACCCCCTGGTCGGCGGCATGCGCCAGCGCCGGCTTCAGCGTCTCGATGTCGCCGAGAAAGTCCGAGAAGAACACCGCGCGCGACCCGTGCGGCATCCGGTCGGACGGCGGCACGCCATAGTCGGGCCGCTCCCCGTCCGTGCGCTCGGTGCCGAGCGCCATCGCCATCCGGTTGAGCTGCGCCCGCCCCGCCCGCGGCTGGGCGGCGTCGGTGCCCATCAGCGCCACCCGCTCGCCCGCCTTGATCAGCAGCACCGACAGCGCCAGCGCCAGCAGCGACGCCCGCTCGTTCTTCGAGCGCGCCTTGAAGTGCTCGGCGTCGCGGTAGTCCATGCTGAGCGCGTCATCGACCCAGATCAGGACGCTCTGCGCCGCCTCCCACTCCATCTCGCGGATGAACTGCTGGTCCGACTTGCCCGACCGCCGCCAGTCGACCGACGAGCGCGGGTCGCCCGGCACCGCCTGGCGGTACTGCCAGAAGTTCTCGCCGTGCCCGGCGCGCCGCCGGCCGTGGAACCCCATGGCCACCGTCGCCGCCAGCAGCTCCGCCTGCGCCAGCAGCGGCGGCAGCGCGCCGGCGACCTTCTCGGCGTCGCGCCGCAGCCCGACAGGACCCTGGGGTTTGTCGCGGCCGCGCGCACGCCGCGGTTCGATCACGCCGCGGCCTCCAGCCCCATCACGTCGCCGACCAGCCGGTCGATCAGCCCGGTCAGCGTCTGGCCCTCGGCGCGCGCGGCGAAGCCCAGCGCCATGCGGTGGATCAGCACCGGATGCGCCAGCGCCGCCACGTCGTCCATCCCCGGCACCAGCCGCCCCTGGATCAGCGCCCGCGCCCGGATCGCCAGCATCAGCGCCTGCGCCGCCCGCGGCCCCGGCCCCCAGCTCACCGCATCGCGCACCGCGACATGCGCGTCCGGGCCGGGACGCGCCGAGCGCACCAGGTCGAGGATCCGCTCCACCACCTGCTCGCCCACGGGCAGGCGGCGGATCAGCATCTGCGCCGCCATCAGGCTCGCCGCGTCGAAGACCGGCTCGGCCACCGAATCCTCGATGCCGGTGGTGGCCAGGATGATCTCCCGCTCCTCCGCCCGGTCGGGATAGTCCACGTCGATCTGCAGCAGGAACCGGTCGAGCTGCGCCTCGGGCAAGCGGATAGGTGCCCTCCTGCTCGATCGGGTTCTGCGTCGCCAGCACGTGGAACGGCCGCGGCAGGATGCGCCGCTGCCCCGCGACCGAGACCTCCTTCTCCTGCATCGCCTGCAGCAGGGCGGACTGGGTGCGCGGGCTCGCCCGGTTGATCTCGTCGGCCATCAGGAGCTGGCAGAAGATCGGCCCGTCGATGAAGCGGAAGGCACGGCTGCCGTCGGCGCCCGTCTCCAGCACCTCGGCGCCGAGGATGTCGGCCGGCATCAGGTCCGGGGTGAACTGCACCCGGTGCGCCACCAGCCCGAGCACGGTGCCGAGCGTCTCGACCAGCCGCGTCTTGGCGAGCCCGGGCGCGCCGACCAGAAGGCCGTGGCCGCCGCAGAGAATGGCGATCAGCGTCTGCTCGACCACCGCCTCCTGGCCGATGATCCGCCGCGCGATCATCCGGCGCGCCTGCACCAGCCGCTCGCCCGTCGCCTCGATCTCCGGCATCAGGTCGTCGCCGTCGGTCATCACCTGCCTCCTGCCGCCTGTTCAACCCGGCGTTTGCCCGCTGCGTCGCGTCCGCCGCTGTCGTCGATCGAGACGAGTGTAACCCGACCCGCAGGCGCGACAATGGGCATTCCGCGTCACAATCCCGACACCAGTGTCACGCCGATGCTGCAGTGCAGCACGGAATTGCCGCGCAAGCAACGCCCGTGCTGCGAGATCGCTCGGACGTGATCAGCGGCCAGTTCCGCACGAGATCGTCAGCGCTCGCATTTCGGGGCGGCCCGCCCTACCCTCGGCACCTTGGAGGAGACCCATGCCCGACCCCGCAGGCGAGCCCTCGGCTGACACCCTCGCCGCCGCCGCCGGCAAGGCCGCCCGGCGCGGCCCGCCGCCGGTGCACCTCTGGAACCCGCCGTTCTGCGGCGACCTCGACATGCGCATCGCCCGCGACGGCACCTGGTTCTACCTCGGCACGCCGATCGGCCGCGCGCCCCTCGTGCGGCTCTTCTCCTCGATCCTCAAGCGCGAGGGCGACCGCTACTTCCTGGTGACTCCCGTCGAGAAGGTCGGCATCACCGTCGACGACGCCCCCTTCGTCGCGGTGGACTTCGACGCCGAGGGCGAGGGCGAGGCGCAGCGGCTCACCTTCACCACCCACGTCGGGGACAGCGTGACCGCCGGCCCCGACCATCCCATCCGCGTCGAGCGCGACCCGCTCACGGCCGAGCCCGCCCCCTACGTCATGGTCCGCCGCGGCCTCGAGGCGCTGATCGACCGCAAGAGCTTCTACCGCCTCGCCGACCTCGGCTGCGAACACGAGGTCGACGGCGCCCTCCAGTTCGGCGTCTGGTCCGGCGGCGCCTTCTTCCCCCTCATCCCGGCCGAGGAGCTTCGCGCCGTCTGACCCCGATATTGCACGCATACGCGTTGTGCATGACTTGTGCATGCGTTGTGCATGACGAGTTTTCCGTTAACCCTTGATATCGCACGCATTCTGCCGTCGCCCTTCGGCCAGCCCGCTTCCGTCCCCTGCGACGGTTGAAACAACCCTGCGTCACCGCTGAAGCAAGCCCTCGCTAGCAAGACGGCGTCGATCAGAGCGCCGCCGAACCCCTCGCGGAACGGCCTAACCGGGGAAGGACGAGTCGTGCGTATCGAGCAGTTTTGTATGGCGGTTGCCGCGACGGCGGCGCTCTGCGGCATGGGCCTCGGCATCTCCATGGCGGTCAACCAGGACTTCACCCTGATGCCCGCCCACGCCCACCTCAACCTGCTCGGCTGGGTCTCCATGGCGCTCTACGGCCTCTACTACCGCGGCGCCGCCCTGCTGCGCATCCGCCTCGCCTGGATCCAGGCCGGCATCGCCACCCTGGGCTTCGTGTTGATGACCGGCGGCCTCGCCGCCCTCCTCGTCACGCTCGACCATCGCTTCGAGGCGGTCGTGAGCATCGGCGCCAGCCTCGCCTTCCTCGGCATGGCGCTCTTCCTCATCCAGGTCGTGACCGAAGGCCGGCGCCCGGTCCCCAGCGGACTGGCGCCGTTCGAGCACGGCTGACAACGTCAGCCCAGGTGCCCGCGAAACGCCTCCAGCACCGCCCGATAGGTCTCGCGCTTGAACGGAACGATCCGCTCGGGCAGCTCCCACGGGTCGATCCAGGCCCATTCGCGGAACTCGGGCGGCTCCCGCCCGATGTCGACCAGGCTGTCGTCGCCCAGGAACCGCATCAGGAACCAGCGCTGCCGCTGGCCGCGGTAGCGCCCCTTCCAGATCGTCGGCACCAGCGCATGCGGCAGGTCGTAGGTGATCCAGTCCGGCGTCTCCGCCACGACCTCGACCGCCTCCGCAGGGATGCCCGTCTCCTCGACCAGTTCGCGCAGCGCCGCGTCCCGCGGCGCCTCGTCGCGGTCGATACCGCCCTGCGGCATCTGCCAGGCGGCCTCCGGGTTGTCGATCCGCTGCCCGGCGAAGACGCGCCCCGCCGGGTTGATCAGCATGATCCCGACGCACGGCCGATACGGCAGCGCCAGGATCTCCGCTTCGGTCACTGCGCCGGCGCAGCCGCCGGTGCGGCCGGATCGCCCGCCGCCGCGAGATAGGACATGCCGCGCAGGATATCGATCGCATAGGAGAGCTGGTAGTCCTCGGCCCGCAGCCGCGCGGTCTCTTCCTTGTGCAGCCGGTCCTCCTCGAGGATCTTCTTCTCGTCCTCGGTCAGCGAGTCGTTCTCGAGCGACCCGCGCAGGTCCGCCTCGGTCCGCGTCTGCACGTCGGCCTCCTCTTCGGCGGCCGCCTCTTCCGGCAGACGCTGCTCCACGATGATGTCCGGCGCCACGCCCAGCGCCTGGATCGACCGGCCCGACGGCGTGTAGTAGCGCGCCGTCGTCAGCCGGATCGCCCCGTCGTCCTGCACCGGCATGATCGTCTGCACCGACCCCTTGCCGAAGCTCTGCGTCCCGATGACGACGGCGCGGTGGTGATCCTTCATCGCGCCCGCCACGATCTCCGACGCGCTGGCCGAGCCGCCGTTGATCACCACCGCGACCGGCTTGCCCTCGGCCAGATCCCCCGGCGTGGCGTTGTAGCGCTCGCTGTCGCGCGGATCCCGGCCGCGGGTCGAGACGATCTCGCCCGAATCGATGAAGGCGTCGACCACCGAGATCGCCTGGTTCAGCAGGCCGCCGGGATTGTTGCGCAGGTCGATGACGAAGCCCGTCACCTTCTCGATTCCGCCCGCGGCCTCGACCTGCTCTTTCAGCTGCTCCTCCAGCTCCGGGAATGTCTGCTCGTTGAACGTGGTCACCCGCAGCACGACGACCCCGTCCTCCAGCCGCGCCTTCACCGGCGAGATCGTGATCGTCTCGCGGGTAATCTTCACGTCGAACGGGTCCGGCGTGCCCTCGCGGGTCAGCGTGATGGTGATGTCCGAGCCGACCGGGCCGCGCATCAGGTCCACCGCCTCGTCCAGCGTCAGCCCGCTCACGTTCTCGCCGTCCACCGCGGTGATGAGGTCGCCCGGCTGCACGCCCGCTCGGTCGGCCGGCGTGCCGTCGATCGGCGAGACCACCTTCACGAAGCCGTTCTCCTGCGTCACCTCGATGCCGAGGCCGCCGAACTCGCCCTTGGTCTGCACCCGCATGTCGTCGAACTCGTCCGACGGCATGAAGCTCGAATGCGGGTCGAGGTGCGTCAGCATGCCGTTGATCGCCGCCTCGATCAGCACCTTGTCCTCCACGGGCTCGACATACGAGGTGCGGATGCGCTCGAAGATGTCGCCGAAAAGATCGAGCTGCTCGTAGACCGACTTCTCCGCGTCGGCCTCCTGCGCCAGAATCGGCACCGCGAACTGCGTGCTCACCACCACGCCCGCCACGGCACCACCGATCCCGGCCATCCAGATCTTCTTCATCGAGCGTCCCTATCCTTTGTCGCCGGCGAACAGCGGTTCCGGATCGACCGGCCCCCGTCCATGGCGCACTTCTATATAAAGCGTTTCGCCGCCGCCCGCGCCAGTATCGGCCTCGGGGGACATCACATATTCTTCAACATCGGGGGCGTGCCCGCCCATGAGCCCGAGAAACTCGCCCCGCAGCACCCGCTGGCCGGTCGCCACCCGAAGCCGCGCGAGGCCCGCCAGCACCACCATCGTCTCCGAGTCGGGCTCCAGCACGACGACGTAGCCGTATTCGAGAAACGGCCCGGCATAGCGGACCACCGCGTCGGCGGGCGCGGTGACCAGCGCCAGCGGCGGAGCGCCGACCACCAGGCCCGGCCGGCGCACCCGCGCCGCGTCGGGCTCGTCGAAATGGTTGAGTACCGTCCCGGCGACCGGCCAGGCCAACGCCTCCGCCGGCCCCTCGGGCGGCGGCGGCGCGCCCGGCTGCTCGGCCAGCGCCGCGGCCAGCGCCGTCAGCGAGGCGCTGTCGCGGGCCATCATGGTGAGATCCGGATCGAGCGAGGCCGCAGCATCGGGCGCGGCGCCGGCCATCGCCGCCTCCAGCGCCACCTGCGCGGCGTTGAGCCTCACGAGCCCGGCCGCCAGAGCCGCTTGGCCTTCGTCATAGAGCGCCCGCTCGGTCCGCATCTCGCCGATCTGCGCCGCCAGGTTGCGCGCCTGCTGTCGCATCGCCGGCGTCAGCCGCTCCATCATCGCCGACGCCCGCGCGGCGCCGAGCGGTCCCTGCGGGTGCAAGGTCGGCTCCGGCGCGCGGCTCATCGCCTGCATGGCCGACAGCAGCCGCGAGATCTCCAGCCGCCGGCGGTCCAGGTCCTCCGCCAGCGCCGCCTCGCGCGCACTCGCGGCCAGAACATCCGCCCGCAGCGTCGCCAACGCCGCCGCATAGGCGCCCGTCGCCTGCCCCAGCGCCAGAATGTCCTCCGGCGCCGCCTCGGCCGCCGCCAGCGCCTTCCCCGCCTCCGCCACCAGCGACGACGCCGCAGCGAGATCCGCGGCCGCGTCGGCCGAGGCCACCGAAGGCAGCGGCCAGGCGAGCGCGAGCAAGAGGAGAACGGCGGTTCGCGTCATGGGTTCACGATCAGGCTCTTTCCGCCCATCTCCGGCGGCTGGTCCAGCCCCATGAGTTCGAGGAGGCTCGGAGCGAGGTCCGAGAGCCGACCGTCGCGCAGGGTCGCGCCCGGCGGCCCGCCGACCAGGATCACCGGCACCGGGTTAAGCGTGTGGGCGGTGTGCGGCCCGCCGGTCTCGGGGTCGATCATCATCTCGCAGTTGCCGTGATCGGCGGTCACGATCATCGCGCCGCCGACCTCCTGCAGGGCCGCCATCACCTCCCCGAGGCCACGGTCGACCGACTCGACCGCCTTGATCGCCGCGTCCAGCACGCCGGTATGCCCGACCATGTCGGGGTTGGCGTAGTTGACCACGATCAGCCCGTACTCGCCCGACCGGATCGCCGCGACCAGGTGCTCGGTCACCTCGCCCGAGGACATCTCCGGCTGCAGGTCGTAGGTGCGCACCTTCGGTGAGGGCGCCATGTAGCGCACCTCGCCCTCCGCCGGCTCCTCGACCCCGCCGTTCAGGAAGAAGGTCACGTGCGGGTATTTCTCGGTCTCGGCCACGCGGAACTGCTTCAGCCCCTTCCCCGCGACCCACGCCCCCAGCGTGTTGACGATATCCGCCGAGCGGAACATCGCCGGCATCAGGGCGTCCAGCGCCTCGGAGTACTGCACCATGCCGAGCACCGCCGCCCACTTCGGCCGCCCGACCACCTCGAAGCCGTCGAAACCCGGATCGACCAGCGCCTCGAGAATCTGCCGCGCCCGATCCGCGCGGAAATTGGCGAAGAAGAGCCCGTCCCCGTCCGCGGCCCCGCGATAGTCGCCGATCACCGTCGGCAACACGAACTCGTCGGTCTCGCCGCGCCCGTAGGCCGCCTCGATCGCTTCCGCGGCGCTCGCCGCATGCTCGCCCTCGGCGTGCAGCATCGCCGCCACCGCCGCTCCCACCCGTTCCCACCGCTTGTCGCGGTCCATGGCGTAGAAGCGCCCGCACACCGTCGCGATCCGCGCGCCCTGCGGCAACGCCTCCTCCAGCTCCGCGATCTGCGCCGCAGCACTCTGCGGCGGCACGTCGCGTCCATCGAGAAAGGCATGCACCGCCACCGGAACGCCCTCGCCCGCGATCGCCTCCGCGGCGGCGACGATCTGCCGCTGGTGCGCATGCACGCCCCCGGGCGAGGCGAGGCCCGCCAGGTGGGCCGTGCCGCGGCTCTCCTTCAGCGCCGCCACGAACTGCCCCAGTTCCTCGTTGGCCGCGAAACTGCCGTCGGCGATGGCGTTGTCGATGCGGGGGAGGTCCATCCAGACCACCCGCCCGGCGCCGATGTTCATGTGGCCGACTTCGGAGTTGCCCATCTGCCCCTCGGGCAGGCCGACGTCCGGCCCGTGCGCGGCCAGCGTCGCATGCGGACAGGTCCGCCAGATGCGGTCGAAGTTCGGCGTCTCGCCCAGCGCCACCGCGTTTCCCTCGCGGGTCGGGCTCAGGCCCCAGCCATCCAGAATGCACAGCACGACCGGCCGCATCGCTCGTCTCCCGCCTCGCCCGAGTTGAGCTTTACCCCGCCGCCGGTACCTTGGCAAACGCCCGCGGCGCGACCGGTTGACGGACCGGCCGCGTCTCCGGCCAACCCCCACATCGCGCAGCTCAGCGCCGCGAAGAGCACCATGATCGGGCTGAGCAGGTACCCGCCGGTGAACTGGAACACGACAAGGATCGCGATCCGGTACCCGACGCTGGTCCGGCCCCAGATCGCGAACGCGAACAGAGCCATCCACGCCACCGCGGTCGGCAGCCCGTACTCATAGGTGAGCTTCACCAGCGGCCACGCGTTGCCGTACTCCGTGGTGATCTGCCCCGCCCCGTGCCCGGTCAGCCAGGAACCCGGATCGCCCACCACCTCGAAGAGCGACGCCAGCGGCAGGACCAGCCGGTCGTAGCCGCTCGACCCCGGGCTGCTGAGCTCGGCCAGCCGGCCGACCCTCGCGATCTCGCTTCCCGAATCGATCAGCGGGATCAGCATCAGCCCCATCGCGACGACCGCGATCGCGGCGCTGCGCGAATACCTGAGCCGCCAGGCGATGGCGATCGCCACGATGACGAGCCCGGTCGCGCCGCTGCAGAGGAGCAACGCGCCGAAGAACAGCGCCGCGAACCCCGGCCGGCGCAGCAGCAGCGCCTCGTTCAGGAAGGCCAAGGCCAGGAAGGCGGAACAGAACGAGGGCTCGAGGAAGAACACGCCGTTCGGCCGGTCCCAGGTCTGCCAGAACTCGCTGCTCGACTGGTACACGTACCCCGGCAGGATCAGCGCGCGCGGAAAGAGAAAGTCGAGCCCGAGCGCGCTGCCCGGCCCGGCCCGGAGCTGCCACCCGTACTGGACGAACACCAGGACGGCGGGGACGACCATCATCGCCGCATAGCCCCGCCAGACGGCGAGATAGTCGCGCTCAGCCAACTCCAGCCGCACCGTGTAGATGAGATAGAGCGCCAGCAGATAAGCGAGGCTCGACAGGGAGACCGGCCCCGGGCAGACCGCCTGCGACAGCGCCGCACAGGCGGCCATCACCGCGAAGAGCACCAGCCGCGTGCGCGAGAACGTCAGCCGCCGCGCCGCCGCCAGCGCCAGCAGCGCCAGGACCGTCGCAACCAGCGGCACGCTGATCGCCAACGGCCCGACGGGAATGGCCAGCCGCTGGAAGTAGATCAGGACGAAGAACTGAACCGCCACCGCCCGCGCCGTCACGCCACCCGCTTCCGGCGCGCCCGCGCCGCCTCCATCACTTCCTCGAACCGGTCCGCCACCCGCTCCACGTCGTAGGTGCGTTCCGCATAGGCCCGCCCCCGCGCACCCATCTCCCGCCGCCCCGCCTCGTCGCCCCAAAGCTCCGACGCCGCCCGCACGAAGCCCGCCCGGTCCTGCGGTTCGATCACCACCCCGGCCGCCTGCGCCCTCACCACCCGCGACGCCAGATTCCCCGCCGGCGCCGCCAGCAACACCGCCCGCCCGGCACAGAAATACGACTGCACCTTCGACGGCACCGAGAACGCCCCCGCGTCCGGCTCGATCACCGACACCGCCACGTCCGCGGTGGCCAGGACCTCGCGCAGCCGCTCGATCGGCTGCAGCGGCAGCACCACCAGGTTGTCCAGCCCCCGCCCCCGCGCCGCCTCCAGCGCCGCGATCCCGCTCCCCTGCCCGACCACGACCACCCGCCCCCGCCCGCGCATCGCCTCGGCCAGCGCGATCAGCAGCGACGGGTCGTGCTTCAGCCCGAGCGTGCCCGCGTAGAGAAAGTTGAACCCCTCCACGAGCCCGAACGCCCGGGCAAAGCCGTTGTCGCGCGCCCCCGGCCAGATCTCGTCGAGCGCCCCCCAGTTCTCGATCGTCGCGACCTTCGGCCCCGCGCCCGCCCACGCCTCGGCCAGCGGCCGGAAGTCGTCGGTGATCACGACGATCCCGTCGCTCGCCCCGAACTGCCGCCGCTCCATCGCCCGGTAGACCGCCCCGACCGCCACGCCGGCGGCGCCCAGCCGGCGGCGCATCAGCCGCGACACCGCGACGCTGTAGAAGTCCTGCACCCAGAGCACGAACGCCGATCCCGCCGTCCGGCACGCCCGGATCACCTGCGCCTGCGCCGCCGTGGGCGTGTTGCCCGAGACCACCACCTCGGGCCGCAACGCCGCCACCGCCCGCGCCGCCTCGCGCCCGTAGCGGACATCGCCGAGGTGCCGCCCCGCCAGCGCCCCCTTGTCGTAGGGCCGCCCGATGCCGATCCCGAGGAACCGCACCGGATCGTCCGGTCCGCGCGCCGCCAGCGCGCCCTTCGGCCCCGGGTCCCCGGCGAAATAGGCGTGCGCGACCTCGTGCCCCCGCCCGGCCAGGCAGCGGCTCAGCGCGACCTGGAACGGATGGCCCGCATAGTCGTGGATCAGTATCCTCAAGGCAAAATCAACCCCTGAACGCCCACCAGGAGGCGCATGACTGCGGACCGGCAAATTACGAAAAGACAATCTTAACAAACCGACAATAACCATGGCGGCGCCGCAATCCCGAGGGGCCAGATGAACAGCCGGTTCACGACACCCGGCATCGACCTCGCGCCGCCCCTGGCCGCGGACGGCGACCTCGTCGACCTCCGCCGCCTGATCGGCATCGCCCGGCGGCAGTTCCGCACCGCGGCGCTCTGCACCTTCGCCGGCCTCGCGCTCGGGATCGCATACCTCGCCACCGCGACGCCGCTCTACACCGCCACCACCACGCTCTTCATCAACCCGCTCACCCTCCCCGGCGCGCCGCTCACCGGCGCCGTGGCCCCGGTCGTCGCCGTCAGCATGTTCGACAGCGAGATCGGCATCCTGCGCTCCGAGAAGATCGCCGCCGACGCCTTCGACGCCATCGATCCGGCCTGGCTCGACGCCCCGCGCTCGCCGCTCGCCATCCTCAAGGGCCTCGTCCACCGCGGCCCCGAAGCCAGCGCCGAGGCGCGGCGTCAGCACAGCATCGACCGCCTGCGCGCCACCTTCGAGGTCGAGCGCCTCGACGCGGCCTTCCTGCTCGAGCTCTCCTACACCGCGCCGTCGCCGGAGCGGGCGGCGGCGATCCTCGACGCCCTGCTCCGGGCCTACCTCGACGACCGCACCGAAAAGCGGAAGACCGCCGCCGCCGCCGCGCTGGCCGGCGTCGCCACCCGCCTGGAGGACCTCCGGCTCCGCCTGTCCGAAACGGCCGAGGCCGCGGGGGAGGTCCGCCCGCAGAACGCCCGCGACATGGCGGTCGTCACCGCGCTGCGCGGGCAGGCCGACGCCTATGGCGCGGCGATCAACCAGCTCCTCGTGCGCCAGCAGGAGATCCGCCAGCTCGCCGAGGCGCCGGATGACGCCGTGCGCGTGGTCAGCCCGGCCCGCGTGCCCGTCTTCGACAGCGCCCCGAACGGCGCACGCGCGCTCCTCCTCGCCACGCTCGCCGGCGCCATGGCCGGCGTCGGCCTCGGCCTCCTGCGCGAAGCCACCGAGCGCGGCTTCCTGAGCGCCGGCCAGGTGCGCCGCGAACTCGGCGTGCCCTGCCTCTGCCTCCTCCCCGAGCGCGCGCCCGACGCCGCGGCCCTCCCCACCGGCGACGCCGCCGAGGCCCTCCGCGCCGTCAAGCTCGCCCTCGACCAGACGACCGGCGTCTCCCGGGCGCGCCGCATCGGCTTCGCCCCCGTCAGCGCCGGCGACGGCGCGACCGCGACCGCGCTCGGCTTCGCCGCGCTCCTCGCCGCCGGCGGGACGCCGACGCTCATCATCGACGCCGACATGCGCGGCGACGGCCCCGGCCTCGACCACGCCCTCGCGCGCGCGCCGGGCTTCTCGGACACGCTCGGCGGCCATGGCGTCGCCCCGACCCTCGATCCCGCGACCGGCCTCAGCATCCTCCCCGCCGGCACCAATCGACAGGCCGCCGCCGCCGCCGTGGCGCTCGCCGCCCCGGAGGTCGGCGACGCGCTCGCGCGGGCGGCGGCCCCCTTCCCCTGCGTGATCGTCGATCTCCCCCCGCTCGACCGCTTCGTCGACGCCCGCGCCACCGTGCGCCACCTCGACGCCCTGGTCATCGTGGCGCGCTGGCGGCGCACCGAGCGGCGTCACCTCCGCGCCATCCTCGCCGCCGACCGCGACCTTCGCCAGAAGGTCGCCGGCGTCATCCTCAACCGCGCCGCCCGGGGCGCCGCAGACCGCTACGACGACGACCTCACCCTGGACGGCCTCGCATGACGGCCGGCCGGATGGCCCCGCTCGACGCAAGGGTCGCCCGTCCGCTGGAGGGCGGCCCGAGCTTCCCGCTGCGCCACAGGCTCTTCCGCGCCGGCTGGATCGTCGCCTGGACGCTCCTCGCCCGCTGGACACCGCCTCCGCTGCACGGCTGGCGCCGTCTCGTTCTCACCCTCTTCGGCGCCCGCCTCGCCCGCGGCGCCAGGGTCTACGGCACCGCCCGGGTCTGGTATCCGCCCAACCTGACCATGGGCCCGAACAGCGTCATCGGCCCGCACGCCACATGCTACTGCATGGACCGCGTGAGCATCGGCGCCTTCGCCGTGATCTCCCAGGGCGCGCAACTCTGCGGCGGCACGCATCTCGTCGACTCGCCCGACTTCCAGCTCGTCACCCGCCCCATCGCCATCGGCGCTCACGCCTGGATCGCGGCCGACGCCTTCGTCGGCCCGGGGGTGAGCGTCGGCGAAGGCGCCGTCCTCGGCGCCCGCGCGGTCGCCTTCCGCGACCTCGAACCCTGGACGATCTACGCCGGCAATCCGGCCCGCCCCCTCCGCACCCGCCAGTGGAGGGCCTAGACATGTCGGCCCGGATCGCCCTCGCCCTTCTCCTCGCGGCAGCGCCCGCCGCCGCCGGGGACTACCGCCTGCAACAGGGCGACGTCCTCGAACTCGTCGTGGTCGCGCCGCCGCTCCGCGAAGCGGCGCGCATCGACATCGACGGCAACGTCACCCTTCCGATCATCGGCGCCATGCCCGCCGAAGGCCGCCGCCTCGATGAAGTCGCCACCGACGCCCGCGACCGGCTGGCCGCAGCATCCCTTCCGCCCATGGCCCCGGGCGACACCCTTCCGGCGCAGATCTGGCCCTCCGCCGTATCGCTCAGCCTCCGGGAATACCGGCCGATCTACGTCGGCGGCGCGGTGCGCAGCGGCGGCGCATTCCCCTTCTCCCCCGGCCTCACCGCCCGCCGGGCGATCGTCCTCGCAGGCGGCGCCGGGCGCATGGGTGACGCCGAACTCCAGCGCCTCGAACTCGCGGGCACGCTCGTCCAGCTCCGGGCACGGCGCGTCGCCACCGCCGCGCGCCTCGACCGCCTGCGCCTGGAGTTCGCCGGCGGCGAAGGCCCCCTGCCCGAGGCCGAGCGCAGCATCCTGTCGCTCCGGCGCACCCAGGACGCGACGGCGGACCGGCACTTCGACACGGCGATCCGCCACACCCGGGCGCAGATCGAGGACCTCACGGCGCAGCTCGCCAACGAGACCGAGGGAGCGGCGGCCGACCGCGACGACTTCCAGCGGATCGAGGACATGCGCAGCGCCGGCACCGCCACCGCGCTCCGCCTCAGCGACGCCCGCCGCGCGCTCCTCTTCTCCACGACCCGCCAGCTGCAGACCGCCACCGAACTGGCCCGCACGACCCGCGAGCTCGGCTCCGTCCAGTACGAGGCGCTCCGGCGAAGCATGGACCTGCGCCTCGAAGCCCTGACCGAGGCCCGCGACGCAACCCAGCTCCTGGCCGACCTCGACGCGCAGATCGCCGCGGCCGAAAGCCGGATGGCCTACCTCGGCGCGGACCTGGCCGCCGCCACGATCTCGATCACCGGCAGCGACGGCGCCACCGTCGACCTCCCGCCCGACGCGGACCCGCCGCTCAAGCCCGGCGATCTGGTGACGGTGCGCCTCGACCCGGCGGCCACCCTGGACTGAACCTCCCTCGCGACGCCGACTCAACCTGAAGTCGTACGGCGCGAGCCAGCGGAATTCCGTCCCATCGACCCGGGATACGACCCTGGGGCCACGGTGTTTTACAGCGGAGGCGGTGGACTCCTGCCGTTGCAGACGCTTAAGCCTGAGGCCGCACGTCTCCGTCGGGCGACGGCGAACGAGCGATTGCCCTTCATTCGCCTGAGGAGACCAGCATGAAATACTCGTTAGCCGCTATGCTCGTAACGCTCGCCGTCGCCGCGCCAGCCGGTATGTCCTCTGCGCAGGACGCGGTAGCGATGCCGGATCTCAAGGGAAAATGGGTGGGCACGAGCGAGGCCATGGTGCTGGGCAGCGCGGCCCACCACGACGACGGCGACGCCGGACCCCGCCTCAGCGAGGTGGAGTTCACGATGGCGGTCGACGGTCAGGACGGAAGACGCTTCTGGGGAACCGTCTCGTCGGCGAAGAGCAGCGAGGATTTCATGGGCGTGATCGGCTTCGACGGGACGTCGGTCGTCATGCGGGACCCCGACGGATACATGGAGGGCGACCTTGCCGACGACGGCACGATGCAGCTGATCTACTCCCACACCGGCGACTCCACCGTCATCGCCGCCACCACCTTCACGCGGCAGAACTAGCCAGCGCTGCGCCGCACCGCCTGCCGCGGCGGCGCAGCCCGTTCTGGTTCCCGTCAGTCCTTGGGAGCCCATACGTTTTCCATACGATTTCTGGGTCGAAAAACCCCCATATCTCACGCCGCCATCCGCTCCCGCCCCACCTGCTCCTCGATCCAGCGATAGGTCTCCTCCAGCCCGTTTCGGAGCGTCAGGCTCGGCTTCCAGCCCAGCCGCTCCCCGATCAGCCGGTTGTCCGAGTTGCGCCCCCGCACCCCCTGCGGCCCCGGAATATGCCGCTTGCGCAAGGACTTGCCTGCGATCTCGCAAACGAGATCGACCAGCCCGTCGATCGTCACCATCTCCTCCGACCCGATATTGACCGGCCCCGCAAAATTCGAGCGCGCCAGCCGCACCGTCCCCTCCACGCACTCGTCGATATAAAGAAACGACCGCGTCTGCCCCCCATCCCCCCAAATCTCGATCTCCCCCCGCTCCCGCCTGCACCACCTTCCGACAAATCGCCGCCGGCGCCTTCTCCTTCCCGCCCCGCCAGGTCCCCTCCGGCCCGAAGATGTTGTGATACCGCGCCACGCTGTTCGCCATCCCGTGGTTCCGGTTGAAGGCGAGGTACAACCGCTCCGAAAAGAGCTTCTCCCACCCGTACTCGCTGTCCGGCGCCGCCGGATAGGCCGAGCCCTCGCTGCAGACCGGGTTCTCCGGATCCTCCTGATTGTAGGCCGGATACATGCAGGCCGACGAGGAATAGAACACCCCGCGGATGTTGCGCCGCCGGCAGGCATCGACCATGTTGAGGTTGATCGTCGCCGAATTGTGCATGATGTCCGCGTCATGCGCGCCGGTGAAGATGTACCCCGCCCCGCCCATGTCCGCCGCCAGCTGGTAGACCTCGTCGAACCGGCAATCCACCACCGCCCGGCAGAACCCCTGATCGCGGAGGTCGCCCACCACGAAGTCGTCCGCCTCGGTTTCGGAGAAGTCGGGATACTTCAGGTCCACCCCGCGCACCCAGAACCCTTCGCGCGTCAACCGCCGCACCAGGTGGCTCCCGATGAAGCCGCCCGCGCCACAGACCAGCGCCCGCCGCCCCTGCCGTCCAATCGTCATGCTCTCCTCCTCCTCGGCAACTCTGAACTCACCGTCGATTCCATCAGGCGCTCGATGGCGCGCACGAACACGTCCGTGTCCGCCCCACGCGACGCAGCGCGACAGCGCCCGCTCATCCGCACCCAGTCCGGCTCCGAGGACATCCGCTCCAGCGCCTCGATCCAGCCCTCCGCGTTCGCCGCGTCGATGACGAACCCGTTGACGAAATCCCGCACCAGCACCGTCGCGCCACAGGCAGGCGTCAGGATCACAGGGATCCCGCAGGACAGCGCCTCGGTCACCACGATCCCGAATTGCTCCTCGACGCTCGGCAACAGCAGCGCCAGCGCCCCGCCGAGCACGCCGGGCATCTCGCCCGCGCGCCGGTAGCCCTCCACGCTCACGTACCGCGAAAGCAGCGCCGATCCCGCAATCCGGGCCGCGACATCACCCTCGAGCTCGCCATAGCCCACGAGCTTCAAGGCCCGCGGTGACGCCGCGCGCGCCACATAGGTCTCGTAGAGATCGAGCAGCGCCAGATGGTTCTTCTTCGCCACGAACCGCGCCACCATGAGGAAATAGCGCTCCTCGAACGCCGCCTCCCGGAACGCCCGCCGCGACCCCGCCGCCACGCGGCCGGTGTCGATGGCGCAGGCATAGAGCTCGACCCGCCTCTTCCCGAAGAAACGCACGTACTCGGCCGCGCGCGGCGTGGCCGCGAGAATGCCCTGGTAGGGGACCAGGAAGAGCGCCTTCAGCGCCTCGCGCAGCACCCGCCGCCCGTAGTCGTCGAACTTCGAGTCGTTCATCGACAGGACCACGGTCCCCCGCGACCGCAGCAGGAACGCAAGCACCAGCAACACCGGGTCCTGATAGCCGTAGATGAGCGCCACATCCGGGCGGAACCGCAGCGCCTCGCGCCAGAAGCGCCCCGTCGCCCGCAGCCAGCTCACCGCATCCCCCCGCCCGGGATCGACCTCGACGGCTTCGAACCGCGCCGGGCTCGGCGCATCCCAGATGTAGTCCGTGTTCCGCGGCCACACGAGGCAGACCACCGACTGCCCGGTCGCCGCCAGCGCGTTGCAGCGATCGTGATCGGGAACGCCAAGCGTTCGGCAGGCGTAGAGCACGCGCTGGGGCCGGTCCGGGCTCAACTCCATCGACAACAACGCGCTACCCTGACCAGACTCCCGACCTCCGGATCCTTGGACCGGCCCTGGTTGACGAACCGCTAACGCGTTTAGCGAAGCACCCGCGCGAGCAGCCCCGACCGCCGCAGCGCCACCGCGTAGAGCGCCGCAAGCGTGGCCTCCTGCGCCACCGCCGACCACGCCGCACCGACCGGCCCGGCGTGCGCGACCGCCACGACCGTCAGCGGAATCCCGAGCAGCGCCACGACCAACTGGCTCGAGGCGTAGGCATCGCCCCGACCCTCCAGAAGCAGCGTGTTGGCGCCAAGGATCGCCGTGAGACCATTCAGGAACGGCAGCAGGCAGAGAACCTGCAGCACCGGCACCGCCCCTGGCAGCGCTCCGCCCCCGAGTGCGTGCACCAGCGGCTCGGCGATGGCGAAGACAAAGCGCCCCGCCCACGGCCGCGGCGAGCAGCACCAGGACACTGGCCGGCCCGCGGAACCCGCCCCCCCGCTCGCCCGTCCCCACGATGGCGAGGAAAAGCGCCTGCGTCACCGGTGCGACCAGTCCCACCATCAGCACCCGCACGCGGTCCGCCAGCGCATAGCTCGCCACTTCGGGCGCGGCGACGAGGGCCGACAGGATCACGAGAGTCAGCTCGCGCCCGCCCGAGACCGCGAGGATCGCTCCGAACTGCCCGACGTCTTCGCCGAGGATCCGCGCCGGCCGGCGCAGGTCGACCTCAGGCCGCGCCTCCCGGGGCCAGACCACGGCAAAGGATCCCGCCAGGGTGACCGCCTGCGCCGCCACCGACGCCGCGAGCAGGAACGACAGGTCCTCCGGCCCGCGCACCCGCCAGACCACCGCCCCGAGCCACGCGAGCCGGCTGACCGCCGAAATGACCGCGAACGCCCTGAGCCGCCCCAGGCTGTAGACCACCCAGCGCGGCGTCATCGTCACGGTCACGGCGAAGGCGAGCGCCAGCGTCGCGTCCAGTACGCCGGCACCCCCAAGCGTGAGCGCAGCCGCCAGAAAGACCACCGCTCCGGGCAAGACCAGCCCGCCCTTCAGGACCATCGAGTCGAGAACCAGCGCCCCGAGCCGCTCCTCCGCAACGGCGGCACGGACGCGCAGCGGCCCGGTCACATTGAACGAGAAGTCGGCGAAAACGACCAGGAAGGTCGCGCAGGCCATCAGCACCGCGTAGACCGAGAACTGCTCCACCCCCAGCCCGCGCACGATGAACGGCAGCGCCGCCAGCGGGATGAGGAAGTTCACCGCCTGGATCCCCGCGATCCAGCGCCGCGCTCCGCGCCACCCCCACGAGATGCCGCATCCCTTCCGATGCCATCACGCCGCCCGCCCGCACCAGAGTGAGATAAGCGCGATAGATCAGCGGCATATGCAGGAGTCTGAAGGCAGCGACTTCCGCCACGGACGGTCGCCGCCCGATACCCTTGCGCCAGCATCGCATCGAGCCAGCGACGGTCCGGAACCGGAGCGTCCTCCCGGCCGCCGCCCGAAAGCAGCCCCGCGTAGATTTCCATCGCCCGCCGGCTGACGAGATCCGTCGCGAAACGCCCGCGAACCCACGCAGCGCCCCCGGCGCGGACACGGCCCCGCAGATCGGCGTCCCCGATCAGCGCGATCATCGCCTCGGGCAGCGCCTCCGGCGTCAGCGCGACCAGGCCGCCCATGCCCGTGGCCGACCACTTCGAGCTGGCTGTTGTCCTTGAGCGGGGTGCTCAGCGTCACCACCGGCACGCCGCAGAGCATCGCCTCGCAGAGCACCATCCCAAAGCTCTCGCCGATCCGCGAGACATGGAGGAACCCGTCCATCGCCGTCAGGCATTCCGAAATCCGCCGGTCGGACGCGGTTACCGGCAGCGTCACGATCCGCGCGCGCACCGGATCCGGCAGGTGCGTCGAGCGCAGCGATCACGTCCGGTGGCGCGCCCACCAGCAGCAGCCCGACGTCGTGCCCGCGCGCGAGCACGTCGGCGAAGGCTTCGAGCATCCGCGGCGACCACTTCGCCGGGTGCGGCTGGCCGATCCGCCCGAAGAGGAACCGGCCCGGCGGGACCCCGAGGTTCTCGCGGAGCGCGTCGCGGCAAGCGTCCGACACCCGCCCGATTCCCTCCGGGTCGACAGGGTTGGGCAGGACGTGCATCTCCTTGGCAAGCGCGGCCGCGCCGCCCCAGGCCGCCATTTATAGGCGCACCAACGACTTAGAAGGCAGTGCGCGTCGATCAGCGCCCCGCCCTCGCCGGCGTCGAATCGCGCGAAGACATTGGTTTCCACCACCCGCGTCCCCGGCGCCTTCAGCTCCCGAATGAGCGCCGTCTCCACGCGCTTCCATAGCCGGCGCGGTGGATGTGGACGATTCCGGCTTCCCAGGCCCGCGCCGCCGCGACGTCACCGGGACCGAAGACGGCGATCCCCGCCTCGCGGTAGGCCCGCTCCCGCGGCCCGCGTTCGGCATGCGCCAGCACCGCCACTTCCGCGCCCAGCGCTTGCAGCCCGAGCGTCAGGTTCTGCGCCGCGCGCTCGGTCCCGCCCACGCCCATGCCGGCCACGACGGTCAGAATGCGCACTTCCGAACGGCTCCTCCTGTTCGGCGCGAATTTTGCAAGGATTGGTTAAGGAAGTGCGCCCAGGCGTCTTGGTGCGCCGGGGCATCCGGAGTGCCCTGAACTCAGTGGGTTACGCGAAATCTGCCATGCACAGGACGTGCACAGGGCATGCACAACCCGTATGCGTGTGCGTGTTTCAGCGGCGGCGGCGGGCCGCGATCTCGATCCAGACCGGCGCGTGGTCGCTGGCGTTCTCGCGCCCGCGCACGCGCGCGGTCGACGCCCGCGTCGCGCAGTCGCGCCGGCGAGCTCGGGACTGAGCAGGAAATGGTCGAGCCGCATGCCCCCATCGCGCTCCCAGCGCATCCGCCGGTAGTCCCAGAAGGTATAGACCGGCCTCCTCCGGATGCACCGCGCGGATCGCGTCGGTCCACCCCTGGTCCAGCAGCCGCCGTAGGCCGCGCGGCTCTCGGGCTGGATCAGCGCGTTCCCGTCGTAGGAGGTGGTCGGATAGATGTCCCGCGGCTCGGGCACGATGTTGTAGTCGCCGGCCAGCACCACCGGCACCCCGGCCGCCAGCAGCTCCGCCGCATGCGCCTCGAGGCGCGCGTGCCAGGCCAGCTTGTAGGCGAACTTCGGCCCCGGCTGCGGGTTGCCGTTCGGCGCGTAGAGGCAGCCGACCAGCACCCCCGCCACCGCCGCCTCGATGTAGCGCGCCTGGGCGTCGGACGCGTCGCCCGGCAGCGCATCCCGCGTCATCACCGGCTCCGCCGCCGCGCGCGAGGATCGCCACGCCGTTCCACGTCCGCTGCCCGCGCCAGACCGCCCCGTAGCCCGCCTCGGCCAGCGCGGCCGCCGGGAAAGCCGCGTCCGGCGCCTTCAGCTCCTGCAGGCAGACCACGTCCGGCGCCGTCTCCTCCAGCCATGCGAGGAGGTTCGCCAGCCGCTTCACCACGTTGTTGACGTTGAAGGTGGCGATCCGCATCAGCCGGGGCCGCATCAGCCGGGCAGCCGCCCCGCCCACGCCGCCACCTCCCGCGCCATGGTGGCGAGGTGCGTCGGCGGCGGTGAAGCCCGAGACGCGCCTTGCGCGGCTTCAGGTCGTGGTCGCCGTCCTCGAGCCAGAGGACGCGGATCGCCGGCGAGAGCGGATAGCCCTCCACCTCCTCCCGCGCTGCCGAAGGGGTCGCGCGTGCCCTGCACGATCAGCGCCGGCGTCGCCAGCGCCTGCAGATGCTTGGTCCGAAGCTGCTCCGGCCGCCCGGGCGGATGGAACGGATAGCCGAGGCAGAGGAGCCCCGCGACGCTCCCCGCAGCGTGCAGCTCGTCCGCCACCATGCTCGCCACCCGCCCGCCCATGGACTTGCCGCCGATGACCAGCCGTCCGGCGCCGCCAGCTCCGCCACCGCCGCGCGATATTCCGGCATCACGCTCTCCGCCCGCGGCGGCGGCTTGCGCACGCCCTGCCGCCGGCCCGCCATGTAGCCGAACTCGAAGCGCGCCACCCGGAGCCCCTCCGCCGGCCAGCGCCCGCGCCGCCGCCGTCATCGCGGCCGAATCCATCGGCGCGCCCGCCCCGTGCGCCAGCAGCACCGTCATCGCCGCACCCTCCGGCCCGTCGAAGAGGAAGTCCGTCACCCGGCGTCCCGCGCCGTCTGCAGGTCCACGAAGCGGATGCCCCGCGCCGCCTTCCGCGCCCACTCCGAGTCTCGCGTCGAGCTCCAGGTAGCGCACCCACCAGCCGCCGCGCCGCCGCGAGGTCGCCCGCCTCGAACTCCAGCGTGGCGAGGTTGAAGACCGCATCGGCATAGTCCGGGTCGAGCGTCGATCGCGCGCTCAGAGATGCCGCCGCGCCGCCGCCGCGCGCCCGCGTCCCGCCACCGCCCCGGCGAGGTTGAACCAGGCCTCCACGAAACCGGGATCGAGCTTCAGCGCCCGCGCCAGCTCCTGCTCCGCCTCCTCCGCCCGGCCGGCCGCGCGTCAGGCAGTTGGCCCGGTTGAACGCCGCCACCGCGTCGCCGGGATCGACCGCCGAGGCAGCGCCCGTAGAGCGCCGCCGCCGTCGGCATGCCGCCCCGCCGCCTCCGCCGCCTCGGCGCGGCCGAAGATGCGCGTCGGCATCCTCGCCTCGCCTCCCGAGCCCGAGCAGCATCTGCCCGTCGAGCTCGCTCAGCCCCTCCTCGTGGCGCGCGTAGATCGCCGGCCGCTCGCCCACCTGCAGCGCCTTCGCCGTCAGCGACACCGCCGGCCCGGACCGGTGCACCGAGCGCACGATCGCCCCCCAGCCCGCGCCGCCCGCCGATGAGCCCGGCATACTTCCGCGCCAGGATCATGTCGCGGAAGGAAAACGGCTCCACGTCCCGCTCGAACCCGTCGAAGAGCGCGAGGAGCGCGAAGTCCCGCTCGCCCAGCCCCGACTGCTCCAGCACCTCGCGCCGGCCCAGCCCCGCCGGCACCTCCTCGCCACGCCGGTCAGGAGTCCGCAGGAACCCGTTCTCGCTCCGCAGCGCCCGCCCCGGCGCCCGCGCCGCCTCCACCCGCCGCTCGACTCGCCGCATCGCTGCCCCTGAGCAGCCGCGCCCGAAGACGACCACGAGCGTCCGCCGCGTGACCCCGCGCGCGCAGCTGCCCGCCCCGCGCCTCGACCGCCCGCGCCGCCAGCCGCCGCGGCAGCGCCGCCAGCGCGCCGACGAGGCCGACGCGTCCGGCCGGCGAGCGCGGTCACGACTTGGCCTTGGCGGGCGCCCTCCGTCCGCCGCCCGCCGCCTTCGCCGCCGGCTTCTCCTCGGCCGGCGCCTTGCTCTTGCTCGGCGCGGCCGGCTTGGCCTGGCCGAGGCTGGCCTTCAGCGCGTCCATCAGGTTGACCACGTTGCCGCGCTGCGGATCGGCGGCGATGATCGGCTTGTGGCCCTTGAGCTTCTCCTTGATCATCGCCATCAGCGCCGCCTCGTAGCGATCCTCGTAGGCCTTGGGATCGAACTTGGCCGCCTTCTGCGCGATCAGCGCCTCGGCGAGCTGCAGCATCTCCGGGTCCGGCTTCGCATCCGGGATCTCGTCGAAATAGGCCGAGGTCGCCCGCACCTCGTTCGGCGCGCGCAGGGTGCAGACGAACATCCCCTTCTCGCGCGGCGCGATCGTCACCACCCGCTCGCGGCTCGACATCACCAGCCGGCCGATCGCGAGCTTCCCCGCCTCGCGCATCGCCTCGCGCAGCACGGTGAAGGTCTCCTCCGCCATCGCCCCGTCCGGCGCCAGGTAGTAGGGCGTGTCCTGGTAGATCACGTCCACCTCGTCGGCATCGACGAAGGCCTCGATGCTGAGGGTATGGTTGGTCTCGAGCTTCACCGCCTCGAGATCGCTGTCGTCGATGATGATGTACTTCTTGTCCTCGTACTCGTAGCCCTTCACCAGGTCCGACCGCTCCACCAGCCCCAGCTCCGGGTCCACCGGCTTCATGTTGATCCGGTTGTGGGTGTCCTTGTGCAGCTGGTTGAACCGCACCCGGTCGTTCGTGCTGGTCGCCGGATAGAGCCGCACCGGGCAGCTCACCAGGCTCAGCTTCAGGTAGCCCTTCCAGGATGCCCTCGGCGCCATGTGCCTTCTCTCCTCTTCACGCCCTCGCGCGCACGGGTCGCGCAAGGTCGCGTGCGAAATCCTCGATCTCGGCCCAGGGGTCGCCCGTGGCGGCCACGAGGCCCGGCAGCGAAGAATAGTTCAAGTCCTCCGGGGCGTCGATCTTTTCGAGGTCTTCCCAGCTAAGTGGCGCAGATGCCGGCAAATTGTTGCGCGCGCGCAACGAATACGGCGCCACCGCCGTGGCGCTGCGGGCGTTGCGGTGGAAATCGATGAAGATGCGCCGCTTGCGGTTCGAGGCACCCATGGTGGTGGTGAAGGTGTCGGGCGCCGTCGCGGCGATCGCCGCCGCCAGTTCCCCCGACGCCGCGTGCACCGCCTTCCAGTCCAGCTTCGGCGTCACCGGCACCACCACATGCACCCCCTTGCCGCCCGTGGTCTTGGCGAAGCCAACGAGCCCGCGCCGGTCCAGTTCCCCCCGCACGTGCACCGCCGCCTCCACCACCTCGCGCCAGGCGATGCCCTCGCCGGGATCGAGGTCGAGCACGATCCGGTCCGCCCGCTCCAGCCGCTTCACCAGGCAGCCCCAGGTGTGGAACTCCACCACCCCGAACTGCGCCAGCGCCAGGTATCCCTTGGCGTCGGCGACGGTGAGGTAGGTGCGGTCCTCCTCGTCGCTGGTCTGCGTCTCGAAGCTCGCCACGCCCGCCGGCATGCCGAGGAAGCGGTGCCGCTGGAAGAAGCAGTCCTCGGGCTTGCCGGTCGGGCAGCGCACCAGGCTCACCGGCCGCCCGAAGAGGTGCGGCAGCATGAAGTCGCCGACCGCGGCATAGTAGACCGCCACGTCGAGCTTGGTCGGCCCCGCCTTGCCGAAGAGCCGCCGGGTCGGGTTGGTCACCCAGACGGTGGCGAGGTCGGCCTCCGAGATCAGCCGCCGCCGCTCCGGCGCCGCCTGCGGGGTCAGCGCCACGTCGCGCAGGCCCATGAAGACCCCGTGCCGCACCGACCCGTCCGAGGTGAGGTTGGAATACTGCACCCGTGCCGAAAGGACCGGCCGCACCCAGCGGATGTCCTTCGGCGCCCCGGCGATGGCGAGCTCGGGATCCTCGAGCGGCTTCAGCCGCGCCAGCAGGTCGGCGAGCGTCGCGGCGTCGAAACCGGTGCCGACCTTGCCGCGGTAGGCGAGCCCGTCCTCCGCCCACTCGCCCAGCGCCAGCGCGCCGAGGCCCCCGGCGGCGTCCGAGGCGGTGTAGCCGACGATGACGAACTCGCCGGTGAGCTTCGCCTTGCTCTTGGTCCAGCTCTTCGAGCGGCCGATCTGGTAGGGCGCCGAGGCGCGCTTGGAGACCACGCCCTCCAGGCCCATGCCCGACACCTGGTCGTAGAAGGCCCGGCCTCCCCCCGACACGTGGTCGCTGAACTGGATCGCCGAGCGCCCGGTCGCCCCGGCCAGGAGCTGGCGCAGCAGCGCCTTGCGCTCGACCAGCGGCGCCGCCGCCAGGTTCCAGCCGTCGAGCCGGACGAGGTCGAAGGCGTAGAAGACGAGCTCGTTCTTCGCCTTCCGCGACAGCGCGTCCTGCAGCGCGGCGAACCGGCTGATCCCCTCGCCGTCCAGCACCACGATCTCGCCGTCGATCACCGCCTCCCGGCACGGCAGGCGGCGGAACGCCTCCGCCAGGTCGCCGTAGCGATGCGTCCAGTCGAGCCCGCTGCGGGTGATCAGCTTCACCGCCTCGCCGTCGCGGAAGGCCAGCGTCCGGTAGCCGTCGAACTTGATCTCGTGCAGCCAGTCGTCCCCCTCCGGCGGGCTCGCCACCGGCGTGGCCAGCTGCGGCGTCAGCCGCTCCGGGCCGGGCCCCTCCACCGCGCCCGTCAGCGCCCCCGGGCGGAGCTTCGCTCACCGTCGGCTTCGGCGCGGGTTCGGCTCCGGCGGCGCAACCAGCTCCTCGATCCGCCGCCCCGACTTCACGCTCTCCGGCCGCTCCGCCAGGATGTCGCGCTCCGGGTCGGCCGACGGGTCATGCTCCTTGAAGAGCAGCCAGTTGGTCCTCTTCTCGCCCTTGCGCGGCTTCAGCCGCACCAGCATCCACCCGCCGTGGAGCTTCTCGCCGGCCAGCCGGAACTTCAGCCCCCCCGCAGCCAGCCCCTTCTCGGCATCGTCCATGGGCGCCCAGGTACCGGCGTCCCAGACGATCATCGGCCCGCCGCCGTATTCGCCTTCCGGGATCACCCCCTCGAAGTCGATGTATTCCAGCGGATGGTCCTCGGTCTGAACCGCCAGCCGCTTGTCGGCCGGGTTCAGCGACGGCCCCTTCGGCACCGCCCAGCTCTTGAGCACCCCGCCGAGCTCCAGCCGCAGGTCGTAGTGGTCGGCCGTGGCCTGGTGCTTGTGGACCACGAACCGCGTGCCCTCACCGGCCGACACGCGGCCGGCAGGCTCCTGCGTCCGCGAAAAATCGCGCTTCGCTCGGTATTCCCGGAGTGGCTGCCGTGCCATGGCCGCCACGCTACGCGAGGCGGCCAGGCGCGTGCAATCAGTCGCGGGTCCAGATCGAGTGGTCGATCTTGTCGCCCAGCTCGGGATAGTCCTTGCCGTGGAAGATCGGCTCCACCCCGGCCTTGCGCTGCGCGAAATAGTCCCGCGTCAGCTTCACCACCGTCCCGGACAGCGCCACGATGGCGATGAGGTTGATCGTCGCCATCAGCCCCATCGAGGCGTCGGCGGTGTTGAACACCGTCGCCACCGCCTGCAGCGCACCCCAGACCACCATGACGCAGACAACGATCCTCAGCGCCATGAGCCCGGTCGGCGTGCCCACATGCAGGTAGGTCATCGCCATTTCCGAGTAGGAGTAGTTGCCGATGATCGAGGTGAAGGCGAAGAAGAAGATCGCGATCGCGATGAAGTAGGGCCCGACCCATCCGATATGCTCGGCCAGCGCCGACTGGGTGAGCTGCGTTCCGGTGAGCTCGCCGCCGGGGACGTAGACGCCCGAGAGCAGGATCATCAGCGCCGTGCAGGAGCAGATGAGGATGGTGTCGATGAAGACGCCGAGCGCCTGCACGAACCCCTGGCTGGACGGATGGTGCGGCACGGGTGTCGCTGCCGCCGCGATGTTCGGCGCCGAGCCCATCCCTGCCTCGTTGGAGAAGAGCCCGCGCTTCACCCCGTTCAGCATCGCCGCAGCCACGCCGCCGACGACTCCCCCGCCGACCTCCGCGAAGCCGAGCGCGTTGCCGACGATGTGCCAGAGCATCGCCGGCACCTCGCCGAGGTTCATCAGCAACACGATGAGCGCGACCAGCAGGTAGATGCCCGCCATGAACGGCACCACGTACTCGGCCACCTGCGCGATCTTGCGGATCCCGCCGAAGATCACCACCGCGGTGAGCGCCGCGAGTGCGAGGCCGGTCGCGAGCTTCGGGATGCCGAAGGCGCCGACCATGGCGTCGGCGATCGAGTTCGCCTGCACCGCGTTGAACACCAGCCCGAAGGACAGGATCAGGCAGACCGAGAAGATCGCCCCGGCCCAGGGCATCCCCAGGCCCTTGGCGATGTAGAACGCCGGGCCGCCGCGGTAGATGCCGGTCTGCCCCTCCTTGTCGTGCACCTTGTAGAGCTGGGCGAGCGTCAACTCCGAGTACGCCGTCGCCATGCCGACCAGCGCCACCATCCACATCCAGAAGATCGCCCCCGGCCCGCCGAGGTTCAGCGCCACCGCGACGCCGGCGATGTTGCCGGTGCCGACCCGGCTCGCCAGCGACGTGCACAGCGCCTGGAAGGGCGAGATGCCCTCCTTGTCGGTCTGCGGCGCGTTGGTGACGACGCGGAACATCTCGCCGAAATGCAGGATCTGCTGGAAGCGCAGCCGGATCGTGAAATAGATCCCGACCGCCAGCAGGCCGTAGATCAGCACGTATCCCCAGAAAATGGTGTTCAGAAAGTCGATGATCGCGTTCACGGCTGTCCCCCAATCGTATTGCGAAACGCTATCGCTGTGTTCACGAAGCTGTAAACGCAGTCGTTCCGCAGTGCAGCGCGGCCGGGGAATATCCCATTGCGCGCCCCGGGGGGGCTGCCTAAGGTGATGCGAAATCGGCAATCAGGACAGCACTCCATGCAGATCAAGCGCGTCGGCGTGATCGGCGCCGGACAGATGGGCAACGGCATCGCCCACGTCTTCGCGCTGGCCGGCTTCGACGTGATCCTGCACGACGTCTCCGAGGAAGCGCTGGGCCGGTCGCCCGAGATCATCCGCGGCAACCTCGATCGCCAGGTCTCGCGCGGCAAGATCACCGAAGCGGAGCGCGACGCCACGCTCGGCCGCATCGCGATCGAGCGCGATCTCACGGCCCTCGGCAAGACCGACCTCGTCATCGAGGCGGCGACCGAGCGCGAGGCGCTCAAGCACCGAATCTTCAAGGCGCTGGTGCCGCACCTCGCCCCGCACACCATCCTGACCTCGAACACCTCGTCGATCTCGATCACCCGCCTCGCCTCCGGCACCGACCGGCCGGAGCGGTTCATGGGCTTCCACTTCATGAACCCGGTGCCGATCATGCAGCTCGTCGAGCTGATCCGCGGCATCGCCACCGACGAGCCGACCTACCACACGCTGCTCGAGGTGGTGGGCAAGATCGGCAAGACCGCGTCGGCCTCCGAGGACTTCCCCGCCTTCATCGTCAACCGCATCCTGGTGCCGATGATCAACGAGGCGGTCTACACCCTCTACGAGGGCGTCGGCACCGTCGCCTCCATCGACATGGCGCTGCGCCTCGGCGCCAACCACCCCATGGGCCCGCTCGAGCTCGCCGACTTCATCGGCCTCGACACCTGCCTCGCGATCATGAACGTGCTGCACGAGGGCCTGGCCGACACCAAGTACCGCCCCTGCCCGCTCCTGGTGAAATACGTCGAGGCGGGCTGGCTCGGCCGCAAAACCAGCCGCGGCTTCTACGACTATCGCGGCGAGAAGCCCGTTCCCGACCCGCTGACCGATGCCGGCATGCGCCGGCGGCCTCCCGCAGCTTCGCCATGGCCGACCAGGAAGCTTTCGCCCGGCCACACCGGCGACCGCAACCCGATGCACATGGACCCGATCGCTGCGCGCCGGACCCAAGCCGGCGCCTGCGCCGTGCACGGCATCGCACGGCGCTGCTCTGGGGTCTCGACGCGCTGGCCGCACCGGCCTGCCGCTCGGCGACGCCTCCGGGATAAAGGTCGAGTTCACCCGCTTCATACGGCTCGACGCGCCGTCGCCGTGGCGGTCCGAACGCAGGCGCCCGATCGGGTGCATGCGGAACTGACCCAGGACGGCCAGCGCGCCGTGTCGATCGACCTCGCTCTCGGCCCGCGCACCGCCTCGGACCGCGCCGCCGGCCCGACGCCGCGTGCCTGCCGCCGTCCGCTCCCGCCGACCCGGCGCTCGAGGCGTCTGGAGGGAAGACGGGCCGCCTGCACCGCCGCCGCGGCCAGACGCCGCAGAGCTTTCCCGCGGCCGCTGCCACGCTCGGCTGGAGACGCCGTCGCGTCGCTCGGCGCTCCTCTCCACGCTCGTGGGCATGGTGGCACCGGGCCTTCATTCGATCTTTTCCGGCCTTCAGATCGGCTTCGGCGACACCGGCCTCGCGACCGGGCTGGATTGCCGCGTGGCTCGCGTCGACGATCGATTCCGCCTCGTGGAGCTCGACGTAACCGGCGCAGGGTTCGCCGGCACGGCTGCGCGCTTTCGCGCGCATGCCGCCGGTCGAGGCTCCGTCGCTCGCAGCGCTCGCAGGCCCGTGCGGCCCGGGGAGTTCGCCGGCCGCCGGCGCACTGGTCATCGGCGGCTCGCGCGGCCTCGGCGCCGTCACCGCGAAGCTGATCGCCGCCGGCGGCGGCTCGGTGGCCGTGACCTACGCCCGCGGCCGCGAGGATGCCGAGGCCATCGAGCGCGAGATCGACGTCCACGTTCGGCCCGGGGCGCTGCCGCATCCTCCGCTACGACACCGGCGAGGACGCAGGCCAGCAGCTCGCGGCGGCCGACGGTCCCATTACCCACGGCTACTACTTCGCCTCCGGCCAGATCTCCAGCTCGGGGCCTGCGACGTCTTCGACTCCGGCCGCGTTCGCGGTTTCGTCCAGAGCTACGTCATCGCCTTCGACCGGCTGGTGGAGCACTGCTGGCGCGTCTCGCCCGGCGGCCTGCGCATGTTCTACCCGTCAACGGTCGCGGTGGAGAAGCCGACCCAAGGGAATGACCGAATACGCCATGGCCAAGGCCGCCGGCGAAATCCTCTGCGCCGATCTCGGCGCTAGCCGCACCGCCGGCTGACGATCGCCGCGCCGCGGCTCCCCCGGCTCCTGACCGACCAGACCGCCACCGTGCCGCCAGTCCCGGCGGCCGACCCGCTTGAGACGATGCTGGCGCTGCTCCGAGATGCCCGAATAGGCGCCATGCCCGCGGCATGTGCCTCGCGCGTAAACGACTTGCGCAAGAGCGACGCGACCGCGGGATGCGTCGCGCTACAGTCGGTTTCCCGTCAGGGAGTTCACGCATGCTCATGCGGCTGATCCTCGTTCTTGCCCTCCTGCCCCTCGCCGCCCTCGCCGCGCCCTGGAACCTCGATCCCGGCACCACGGTGACCGCCGACGTCGCCTGGGAGGGCAGGACCGTCCAGGTCCGCTTTCCCTCGCTCACCGGCGACGTCGACTTCGACGAGAAGCATCCCGATCGCACCCGCGCCACCATCAGCGTCTCCTCCGCCGCGGCGACCACCGGCGTCGGCGTGGTGGACGCGCTGGTGCGCAGCAAGGACTACCTCGGCGCCGACCAGTACCCCGAGATCACCTTCCAGCTCGACAAGCTCGACCCAGACCTCCAAGAGCACCGCCGACATCGACGGCCGCATCACGCTGCGCGGTGTCACGCGGCCGGTCGAGTTCAAGGCGACCGTCGTGCGCTACGGCCCATCCGACGACGATCCCGGTCGATTCGAAGCCGGCTTCCACATCACCGGCAGCATCGACCGCACCGCCTTCGGCTCGACCGGCGGGCTGCCGGAGGTCGGTCCCGTGCTGCCGGTGCAGATGCAACTGCTCATGAGCTCGAAGTAAGCGGCTTTGCGTACCTTCGACAGCGCCGCCGGCTGGGGCTGGGTGACCCGCGCGCTGCACTGGGCGATGGCCGGGCTCATCCTCTTCCAGCTCGGCTTCGGCCTCTGGATGACGCGCTTCGTCCCCGACCTCCTCGCCCGCTTCACCCTGACCCAGACCCACAAGAGCTGGGGGACCGTGGTCTTCCTCCTCGCGCTCATCCGCGTCGCCTGGCGCCTGGCCAACCGCACCCGCCCGCCGCTGCCGCCCATGCCGCCCTGGCAGGCCCGAGCCGCCCGCGCCAGCCACGCGCTCCTCTACCTCTTCATGCTCTTGATGCCGCTCTCCGGCTGGCTCCTCGCCTCCGCCGCACCGGTGCAGGATCTCTTGCAGATGCAGAACCTCGTTTTCGGCGCGTTCGCGCTCCCCGATCCCTTCGTCCCCGGAACCGACCGGCTCGAGGCCGCCTTCCACCGCGTTCACACCACCGCCGCCGTCGGCCTGGCCGTGGTCCTCGCCCTGCACGCCGCCGCAGCACTCAGACACCAGTTCGTCGACCGCGACCATCTCCTGGCGCGGATGATCTGGCGCGCCTGAGCTGCGTACTGCCTGTTCCGATCCGTCAGTCGTGCAGCTGGCGCGAGATCGCCGGGCCGATCTCCAGCCCCGCGAACCGCGCCCTGAACCCGGCCCGTTCCGGCGAGCAGGCCATGATCCCCGCCCGCGCCGGCCCGCTCACGAAGGGGGCGAGCCGCGCCATCCGCCACGGCCCGTCCGCCAGGGCATACTGCACCCGCACCGCATCGCCGTGCCGGGTCAGTCGCGCCGCCACCTCGGTGTCCGGCCCCGCCTCCGGCAGCGGGATCACCGACCAGTCCGACCGCGGCCCGGTGACCACCACGCTGAAATGCATGACCCCGTCGGTGTACTCGATCCCGGTCTTGATCCAGGCGCCGTCGTCCTGCCGCAGCATCAGCCCCGCCTGGTCGTAGAGCGTCTCGTACTCGCCGCGAAACCGGACCGAGAGGCTGAAATCCCCGTCCACCGGCGCCAGCCAGGCGTGCCCGCTGTCGCGGGTGAAGCCGTAGAACGTCTCGCGCCAGAAGTCCGTCTTCCCGCCGGTCTCGACCTCCAGCGCGCGCGCATCCCCCGACCAGCGCGGCGGAGGGTTCAGCCAGACGAAATCCCGCGCCATCCCCGCCCTCCCCGGCCGCCCGCGCGCCTTGTCTAGCACGCCCCTGCACGCCGGGCCATCGCAAGACAAAAGGGACCCACCCGCCGGGTGGGTCCCTCCCCCTCGCAACGTCCGGCTCCGCTCAGAGCCGGCCGTTCCCCATCAGCATCTGGCGCACGTCGTCCCGGGTCACGCCGGCGTCGCGCAGGATGTCGTCGCATGCGAGCAGCTGCCGGCAGTCGTGGCGCGCCTTGGCGCGGGCCAGGGCCGCGGCGACGGCGGCGGTGATGCGGGCGGTCACGCCGTTCGAGACCCGAGCGGAGCCAGCGAAGTCGGCGGCGGCGAATGCGGTGGTCATGGCGTGTCTCCTTCCGGGGGGTGGCGGGGCTCTCCCCGATGACGTCCCCACTATCGCCGATTCGCCCGCCGCGGCCTGTGAGCGCCGTCACACCCCCGTCGCAACGCCGTCGCAACGCAAGCTCGCTTGTAGGCTGAGCGCCGGAGTGGTCTACTGAGGAAAACGCCGCATGCTGCGGCCAAAACCGGGAGAGAACGCCATGAACGCTCCGCTGCGCGAGCCGAGCTTCCGTGAGTCCGTCGACCTCATGTTCAACCGCGCCGTGCGGTTGATGGACCTCTCGCCGGGACTCGAGGAAAAAATCCGCGTCTGCAACTCCACCTACACCGTGCGCTTCGGCGTGCGGCTGCGCGGCGCGATCCACACCTTCACCGGCTACCGCAGCGTGCATTCCGAGCACATGGAGCCGGTCAAGGGCGGCATCCGATTCGCCATGGCGGTGCACCAGGACGAGGTCGAGGCGCTGGCGGCGCTGATGACCTACAAGTGCGCGCTCGTCGAGGTGCCCTTCGGCGGCTCCAAGGGCGGGCTCCGGATCGACCCGCGCGAGTGGAACGAGCACGAGATGGAGCTGATCACCCGCCGCTTCGCCTTCGAGCTCTGCAAGCGGGATCTCATCAACCCCAGCCAGAACGTCCCCGCCCCCGACATGGGCACCGGCGAGCGCGAGATGGCCTGGATCGTCGACCAGTACCGCCGGATGAACACCACCGACATCAACGCCGCCGCCTGCGTCACCGGCAAGCCGCTGAACGCCGGCGGCATCCACGGCCGCGTCGAGGCCACCGGCCGCGGCATCCAGTACGCGCTGCGCGAGTTCTTCCGCCACCCCGAGGACATCAAGCGCGCGAAGCAGGCCGGCTCGCTCGACGGCAAGCGGATCATCGTCCAGGGCCTCGGCAACGTCGGCTACCACGCCGCCAAGTTCCTCTCCGAGGAGGACGGCGCCCTGATCGTCGCCGTCATCGAACGCGACGGCGCCATCCTGAACGACAAGGGCCTGCCCATCGAGCTCCTCAAGACCCACATCAGCGCCCACGGCGGCGTCAAGGACTACCCCCACGGCACCTTCGTCGAGAACGGCACCGCGGTGCTGGAGCACGACTGCGACATCCTGATGCCGGCGGCGATGGAGTTGGTCATCAACCTCGGCAACGCCGACCGCATCCGGGCGCCGCTGATCATCGAAGCCGCCAACGGCCCGATCACCGCCGGCGCCGACGACATCCTGCGCACCAAGGGCGTTGTCATCATCCCCGACCTCTACGCCAACGCCGGCGGCGTGACGGTCAGCTATTTCGAGTGGGTGAAGAACCTCAGCCACATCCGCTTCGGCCGCATGCAGCGCCGCCAGGAGGAGGGGCAGCACGCGCTCCTCGTGGCCGAGCTCGACCGGCTCCTCCGCGAGGTCGGCGCCGGCCAGGGGCTCTCGGAAAAGTTCACGCGCCGAGTACGTCCACGGCGCCGGCGAGCTCGAGCTCGTCCGCTCCGGCCTCGACGACACCATGCGCACCGCCTACCAGTCGATGCGCGAGGTCTGGCACGGCCGCAAGGAGGTCGAGGACCTTCGGGTCGCCGCCTATCTCGTCTCGATTGATCGCGTGGCGGCGAGCTATCGCTCCAAGGGATTGTAGCCCACCGCAGTCCTGGCTCCGGAACACAATAGCCACACCGATCGGCGGATTTCGTCTCCCGCCCGGAGAGGCCGCTGCCTTCCGGGCGCGATCGTGCTACGAGCCCTCGCGGGTTGGTCCAGGGGGTTGGGGCATGGCAGCGGCACGACCGGGAATGGCGGCTTCGTCCGAACCGCGGGCGGCGCCGCCGTCCGCCGCCACCGAGGTCGGCCCCTCGAGCACGGACCCGCAGGTCAAGGCCTTGCTCTACGGCAGCCGCTGGTCGAACCCGACGATCAGCTACAGCGACCCCGACAGCGCCGGCGACTACGGGTCCAGTTACGCCGCGGACGAAGACGGCGACGGCATTCCCGCCCCGAAGGACGGCTTCTCGAAGCTGAGCGCGACACAGCTCCAGGCGGTGCACGCGGCGCTGAACGCCGACATCTACACCCAGGCCAAGGGCTACGCCGGCTTCTCCGTCGAAGGCTTGACCAACCTCGACATCGTCTACGCCGGCGCGGGCGTGGGTGACGCCGTCCTCCGCTTCGCCAACAGCCGCGACGCGCCGCCGCCGGCCAACACCGCCTACGCCTTCTACCCCGATTCCCGCGCCACCGGCGGCGACGTCTGGTTCGATCAGTCCGGGCGATCTCCCGGCCGCCGGCAACTACGACAACCACACGATCCTGCACGAGATCGGCCACACCCTCGGCCTCAAGCACCCCCACGAGGCCCCGAACCCGCTGGCGTCCTCGCTCGACAGCCTCGAGTTCACCGTGATGACCTACCGGAGCTACGTCGGCGCCAAGCCCGACTACTACAAGAACGGGTCGGTGGACTATCCGCAGACCTACATGCAGCTCGACATCGCCGCGTTGCAGCACCTCTACGGCGCCGACTTCACCACGTCCGCCGGCGACACGACCTATTCCTGGAACCCGAAGACCGGCGAAACGCGCGTCGACGGCGCGGTGGCCATCGCGCCGGCCGGCAACCGCATCTTCGCCACCATCTGGGACGGCGGCGGCAGTCGACACCTACGATCTCTCGAACCTACACCACCGCTCTCGCCATCGATCTCCGCGCCCGGCAAGGCCTCGATCTTCGACAGCCGCCAGCTCGCCGACCTCGGCGGCGGGCCGAACGGCGGCGACGCCCGGGGCAACATCTTCAACGCGCTGCAGTACCGGGCGACCCCGCTCGCTGATCGAGAACGCCAAGGGCGGCAGCGGCGACGATAGCATCCGCGGCAACGCCGCCGGGAACCAGCTCGACGGCAACGCCGGCGAAGGACCGGCTGCTCGGCTACGGCGGCGCCGACCGGCTGGCGGGCGGAGCGGGCAACGACCTGCTTCGCGGCGGCCGCGGCGTCGACATCCTCATCGGCGGCACCGGCCGTGACCGCTTCGAGTTCACTGCCCGCAAGGATTCCCCCACCGAGAAGGCCTGCGACGTCATCCTCGACTTCGAGGGGGCCGGGAAGGGCAAGGGCGACGTGATCGACCTCTCCGCCATCGACGCCATCGCAAGCCGCGGCGGCAATCAGGCCTTCCTCTTCGGCGGCAACGGCAAGGGCCACCTGCGCCTGCTCGACCGCGACGGCGACACGCTGGTCTGCGCCGACACCGCCGGCACTTCCGCCTATGACTTCGTGCTCCGCCTCGCCGACGGAAAGACACTGGCGAACGCCTACACCGCCGACGACTTCATCCTCTAGCGGTGGCGGATCAGATACTCCCGGCACCCCTCGAGGTCCGCCTCGGCGACCAGCGCGTGGCCGCTCTCGCGGCAGAAGTGCGGGAAGTCGATCCGCGCCGCCGGGTCGTCGGCCAGCACCCGCAGCACCGCGCCGGGCGCGAGCGCGCCGAGGCGCTTGCGCGCCTTCAGCACCGGCAGCGGGCAGAGCAGCCCGCGGGCGTCGAGTTCGGCGTCCCAGGTCATGGCGCCGAGCTAGCCCTCCCCCGCGCCGGCTGTCCACGGCAATGTGCGCGCGCGCGGAGGTGACGCGGGGCATAGGCCGCCGGCTAGGGTGGCCGGCCATGTTCGGAATTGACCTCTGGGACGCCTCGCTCGCCCCCTCGCTGCTCGTGGCAGTGACGGCCGGCGTCCTGAGCTTTCTCTCGCCCTGCGTGCTGCCGATCGTGCCGCCCTATCTCGCCTTCATGGCCGGCGCCTCCATGGAGGAGATCGGAAGGCCGCCGACGGCCGCACGTCCTGCGCGCGGCGTCCTTCTTCGTCCTCGGCCTCTCCACCGTCTTCCTGCTCCTCGGCCTCGCGGCCTCCGCGCTCGGCCGGACGCTCCTCGCCTGGCAGGAGCAGATGACCTTCGTCGCCGGCGCGGTGATCGTGATCTTCGGCCTGCACTTCCTCGGCGTCCTGCGCATCCCGTTCTTCGCCCGCGAGGCGCGCTTCGAGGCGCGCGCCGAGGCGGGCACGGCGCTCGGCGCCTACGTCTTCGGCCTCGCCTTCGCCTTCGGCTGGACCCCCTGCATCGGCCCGGTGCTCGGCGCGATCCTCTCGCTCGCGGTCGCAGGGCGGCTCGGCGGGGCGGGGCCTCCTGCTCATGGGCGCCTACGCGGTCGGGCTCGGCGTGCCGTTCCTGCTGACCGCGCTCTTCCTCGGCCGCGCGATCGGGCTGATGGCCGGCCTCAAGCGGCACATGGCCGCCGTCGAGCGCGTCACGGGCGCGCTCCTCGTCGCCGTCGGGGTGCTGATGCTGACCGGCGCCTTCAGCGACCTCTCCTTCTGGCTGCTCGAAACCTTCCCGGCGCTGGGGCGCGTCGGCTGACGGAATGCGGTGACTCTCACCTCAAGGAAAATCCTTGTCCGCATCGCGGGCCTGATACCACGCCAGCACATACACCCGGATCGCCGAGGCGAGCCCGCGCTCGATGCCGCGGGCGGCGTCGATCTCGGCGGCGAGGTCGTTGATCGCCCGGCCCTCGCCCGGCGGCGATGGCGCGGAAGGCGCGCCAGAACTCCGGCTCCAGCGAGACCGAGGTGCGATGGCCCTTCAGCGTCAGCGAGTGCTTCTCCGGCCGACCGGCCAGCCTCACGCCTCCGGCGGCTCGTCGCGGCGGTGCCCCTCGAGCCGCCGCCGCTCCAGCTCCGCCTCCGCCCGCAACCGCTCGGCCTCGGCGGAACGGCGCGTCGCCGCCTCCGGCCTCGCGCCGCGACGCGTCGCGCGCGCGCTGCTTCCGCACGGTGCGCAGGTTCACCACCTTGCCCACGTCAGATGCCGCCCTGAGAAGGTGTCGCACTGTTCGGGATCGCCGGTCTGGAAGCCGCGATAGAACCACTGCTGCCGCTGCTCGCTCGTCCCGTGCGTGAAGCTGTCGGGCACCACCTGGCCCCGGCACGCCCGCTGCAGCGCGTCGTCGCCGATGCGCGCCGCGGTGTCGAGCGCGCTCTCGATGTCCGCCTCGGTCAGCTTCAGCGACCCCTGCACCGCCCGCGCCCAGATCCCGGCGTAGCAGTCGGCCTGCAGCTCGACCCGCACCGACAGCGCGTTCGACTGCCGCTCGCTCGACCGGCGCGCGCTGGGAGTTGACCTGCTCGAGCAGCCCGAGCTCGTCCTGCACGTGGTGGCCGACCTCGTGCGCGATGACATAGGCCTTGGCGAAGTCGCCCTGCGAGCCGAGCTGCTGCTCCATCACCCGGAAGAAGTCGGTGTCGAGATAGACCGTCTGGTCGTTGGGGCAGTAGAACGGCCCCATCGCCGACTGGGCGAAGCCGCAGGCCGACGAGGTCTGGCCGGAGAAGAGCACCAGCCTCGGCTCGGGAGTACTGCAGGTTCGACTGCCTGGAAGAGCTGCCCCCAGACGTCCTCGGTCTGCCGCCAGCACCACCGCGACGAAGCCCTCCTGCGGGTCGTCGATCGCGTTCGGCCCCGACGGCGCCCGCTCGCTGACCATGCCGCCGCCGCCCGGTGCCGAGCAGCGGCGAGAGGTCGACCCCGAAGAAGATGCCGATCAGCAGGACGATGACGAGCGCCGATGCCGCCGACCCCGGCCGGACGGCCCATGCCGCCGGCCGCGGCGGTCCTCGATGTTGCGGCTCTCCCGCCGGCCCCGCCACTCCATGACCCACCCCTACGGCTTCGGCCCCAGCATCTCGCTGGGCTGCACCACCCTATCAAAGGTTTCCGCGTCGACAAAGCCGAGACGGACCGCCTCCTCCTTCAGCGTCGTGCGGTTCTTGTGCGCCGCCTTCGCCACCTTGGTGGCGTTGTCGTAGCCGATGGTCGGCGCCAGCGCCGTCACCAGCATCAGGCTCTCCCACATCAGCTTCGAGATGCGCTCCTCGTCGGCCTCGATGCCGACGACGCAGTTGTCGGCGAAGGACGCCGCGGCGTCGCCGAGCAGCGTCATCGCCTGCAGCACGTTGTAGACGATCACCGGCTTGTAGACGTTGAGCTCGAAATGCCCCTGGCTGCCGGCGAAGCCCACCGCCGCGTCGTTGCCCATCACCTGCGCGCAGACCATGGTCAGCGCCTCCGCCTGGGTCGGGTTGACCTTGCCCGGCATGATCGACGACCCGGGCTCGTTCTCCGGCAGGATCAGCTCGCCGAGCCCGCAGCGCGGCCCCGACCCGAGCAGCCGGATGTCGTTGGCGATCTTGAACAGGCTCACCGCCACCGTCTTCAGCGCGCCCGACATCTCCACCATGGCGTCGTTCGCCGCCAGCGCCTCGAACTTGTTCGGCGCGGTCACGAAGGGCAGCCCGGTGATCTCGGCGATCTTCGCCGCGATCTTCTCGGCGAAGCCCTACCCGGGTGTTGAGCCCGGTGCCGACCGCCGTGCCGCCCTGCGCCAGCGGGTAGATGTTGTGCAAGCGCCTCGGTCACCCGCTTGATCGCCCTGCTCCACCTGGAAGGCGTAGCCGCCGAACTCCTGGCCGAGCGTCAGCGGCGTCGCGTCCTGGGTGTGGGTGCGGCCGATCTTGATGATGTCCTTGAACGCCGCCGCCTTGTCGGCCAGCGCCCCGTGCAGCTTCCTGCAGGCCCGGCAGCGTCACGTCGCGCGCGGTGATCGCCACCGCGATGTGCATCGCGGTCGGGAAGGTGTCGTTCGAGCTCTGCCCCATGTTGACGTGGTCGTTCGGATGCACCGGCTTCTTCGAGCCGATGCTCGCCGCCCAGCATCTCGATGGCGCGGTTGGAGATCACCTCGTTGGCGTTCATGTTCGACTGGGTGCCCGAGCCGGTCTGCCAGACCACCAGCGGGAAGTGGTCGTCGAGCTTGCCCGCGGCCACCTCGGCGGCGGCGGCGGCGATCGCCTCGCCGAGCCCGGGGTCGAGGTCGCCCAGCTCCACGTTCACCGCGGCGGCGGCCTGCTTGATGACCCCGAGCGCGCGCACGACCGCCACCGGCTGGTGCTCCCAGCCGATGGGAAAGTTCAGGATCGACCGCTGGGTCTGCGCGCCCCAGTAGCGGTCGCTCGCGACCTCCAGCGGTCCGAAGCTGTCGGTCTCGGTGCGCGTCGCGGCCATCTCACTCTCCCGGTGTCCCATCCCCCGCCGTATAGCGGTGCTCCGGGGTCCGCGCCAACCGGATTTGCCAGCGGCCCGCCGAGCGCTTGCCGGCATCGGCGGAAAAGTCCCCGCTCTGTATTCGCGATTGTCGCTTACACGAAAAAGTGCTATTTGTTTCGGTCTGGACGTGAGGTTACAGTACCCGTCCCGTTCATGAGACGATTGGCATAAATCTCAACTCAGAGAGGTGATGTAATCGTGCTTGATCTTCACCGCAGAGACGTGATCGTGCAGGGCGGCGCGGCCCTCGCCGCCATGGCGGCCTTCTATTCCGCCCAGTCCGCCAAGGCCTTCCCGAGCCAGGCCGGGCGAGGTCGTCATCCCCTGGCTCGACCAGCCGGCCGCCGAGCCCCGACCCGGTGGTGATCGAGACCCAGCTCGTCTGGGAGGACCTGGATTCCTGGGTGACGCCCAACGACAAGTTCTTCAGCATCTCGCATTTCGATCGGCCCGACCATCGACGCGGCGACCTGGAAGCTCGGAGATCGACGGGCTGGTCGAACACGCCGCTGAGCCTGTCGCTCGCCGACATCAAGGCGCGGCCGCGGCAGGAGGTCGCCTTCACCGTGGAATGCTCCGGCAATCACGGCTTCCCGTTCTTCACCGGCGGCATCGGCAACGCCGCCTGGGCCGGCACGCCGCTCGCCGCCGTCCTCGAGGAGGCCGGCGTGAAGGAGAACGGCATCGAGGTGGTCTTCTGGGGCACCGATGCCGGCGACGTCGAACTCAAGGACGACATCCGCGACGTGAAGATGCACCAGAACTTCGCGCGCAGCATGTCGCTCGCACGACGCGATGAGCCCCGACAACATCCTCTGCTACGAGATGAACGGCGCGGACCTGCCGGCACCGCAACGGCGCCCCGCTGCGGCTGATCGCGCCCGGCTGGTACGGCATCGCCAACGTCAAATGGCTCAAGCGCATCGAGATCCGCGACCGGCGCTTCATGAGCCTGTTCATGGGGCGCGACTACGTCACCATCCGCGAGGAGGAGCACGACGGCGAGACGGTCTGGGCCGAGACCTCGGTCGGCCGCGCCCGGCTGAAGTCGGCGCCCTCGCGGGTCACCCGGAACGACGACGGCTACCGCATCGAGGGGGTCGCCTGGGGCGCGCCCATCGCGAAGGTGGAGGTGAAGGTCGACGACGGCCCCTGGCAGGAGGCGACGATCGACCGCACCGAGGAGGCCGAGCACGCCTGGAAGGTCTGGTCCATCCGACTGGCCGGACGCGGCGCCGGGCGAGCACACCGTCACCTCCCGCGCCACCGACACGGCGGGGCAGGTCCAGCCCGCCATGGACGACCCCTGGATCGCGAAGAAGCACACCTACTGGGAGAGCAACGGCCAGGTGACCCGGCGCGTCGGGATTACCTGACCAGCGTCCCGCCTCGACGATCCGGCCCGCGGCGGCGGCGCGCCTGCCCGCTCCGCCGCGGCCCTGATGCCGAATTGAGTTTCGCCCGTCCTTCGATCCGTGGCACACTCCCCGCGCCTTCCTCCCGCGCGCGGATTCTGCCCATGGACGACGACGACACCCTCATCACCCTCAGCCCCGAGTTCCTGCGGTCGCTGATCCTCAAGCTCAGGGCGGTGATGGGTCAGGAGGACGAGGTCTCGCCCAACTCCGGCTCGAACGCCTCCGACGACGAGGGCCCCGCGACGCTGCAGGACAGCCCGGACAACCTGACCCGCGACGAGATCACCGCCCAGATCGAGGATCTCGAGCCCGACCAGCAGGCCGAGCTGGTGGCGCTCATGTGGATCGGCCGCGGCGACATGGAGCCCGAGGAGTGGGAGGAGGCGCTGGCGCTGGCCGCGGACCGGCAGGACGGCCCCACCGCCCGCTACCTCCTCACCCACCCGCACGTCGCCGACCACCTCGACGAGGGCCTCGACCTCCTCCTCGACGGCACCGACCTCATGGAGACGGGCGAGTACTGAGACCTGCTGCGAAGGACGGCCGCATGCGCAAACCCGCGCCCGAAACGCCCCCCACCGCTCCCGGACGGACGTCGGGGAAGCCGGCGAAGCGCTCCGGCCGCCGCCGCAACCAGCGACGCCGCGGCCGCCGCAAAGCCGGCCCTCCTCTCGGGCGGCAACCCGCAGATCCCCAAGGGCTACGGCGACGCCCCGGTGCAGGCCTACATCGCCGCCATGCCGGGCTGGAAGCGCGACATCGGCCGCCGCCTCGACGCGCTCATCGTGCGCACCGTCCCCGGCGTGCAGAAGGCGGTCAAATGGAACACGCCGCTCTACGGCAACGAGGGGCAGGGCTGGTTCCTCGGCTATCACTGCTTCACCCGGTACGTGAAGGTCACCTTCTTCCGCGGCACATCACTGCACCCCGTCCCTCCCGGCACGTCCAAGCACAAGGAAGTGCGCTACCTCGACATCCACGAGGGCCAGCTCGACGAGGCGCAGTTCGCCGATTGGGTGAAGCAGGCCAGCCAGTTGCCGGGCGAACGGATGTGAGCTGCGGCAGGAGGTACATCGAAGGGATGGCGTACGCGAAGCGGCACACCAGTGTCATGCAGGCCCCCAACAAGCCTTAACGAGCCGTTACGGTAGGTTATGGGACTTTTCACCGACCGCCAGCGCCGGTTGATCTCGCTCTCGCGCATTTGCTACCGCGGACTCGAACGTCTGCGTTAGCCCAAGACGCTCTCGGCCGGCAGCACCGCTTGCGCCAGGACTCACAGCAGATGGCAAGCCACGCGCGCTCCAGTTCGGCCGACCAGGAGCTGTATCCTCACAGGGCTTCGGCTGAGCAACGCCGTGTGTTCTACGGTCCGAGTGCACGGCGTAGAGGCCATCTGCCGGCGCGCTCCGGGGCGCGTTCAAGTGGCGAGGCACGCTCGCCATGTAGATTCCGAGGGACACCGCCAGAGTCCAGATCGCGCCGACGCCGGACAAGTTCCTCGGCGACACGATGGCAGTCCGGTAACCTGCTACGACGACGGTGTCGAAAGACCGACCCGCCCGGTCCATCCTCAGCTTCACTACGACGCGCGCTACTACGCCGCGCAGCTTCGCGATCCCGACGGCTACAGCCTTGAGTTCGTTTTCAAGATTTGGCAGCATCGGGCGTAGAAGCAGGAAGGGGCGCCGCGCGGGATCCAGCGCACCGCCCGGCTCGCTGGGTGCTCCCACCATGAGGAAGGCGTCCCAGCTGATCGACGCGAAGATCAACGAACTGGCCGACTGGCGCGGCGAAACACTCGCCCTGGTCCGGTCCCTCATCAGGCAGGCCCTTCCCGACGTGGTCGAGGAGTGGAAGTGGCGCGGGGTTCCGGTGTGGTCGCACGACGGGATCATCTGCACCGGCGAGACCTACAAGGCCGCCGTGAAGCTGACCTTCGCCCGGGGCGCCGCGCTGGAGGACCCGTCCCGCCTCTTCAACGCCAGCCTCGAAGGCAACACCCGCCGCGCCATCGACCTGCACGAGGGCGACACCATCGACCAGCCGGCGCTGCAGGCCCTCATCCGCGCCGCCGCCGCGCTGAACACCTCCGTCGCGCGCCGCCCGCCCGGCCCGCTCCCCGAGGACAGGGAGCGACTGAAAAGCGCTCTACGGGGCAGCTCCTACAGGAGCCATACGGATTCCATACGCTTTCCATACGCGTTCGCCGTCCCGAACCTAGCCATCCCCCGGCTCGAGAATCGCATAGATCTTCGTCACCCGCCCGATCAACTCCCACGTCCCGCGAAAGCCCGCGTCGATCACGAAAGCCTCCCCCGGCCCGAAATCCCGCGACGCCCCGCTCTCGTCGGTCAGCCGCACCCGCCCCACCAGCAGCACGCAGAGCTCGGTCTCGGTATAGTTCACCGCGATCCGCCCCGGCTCCGCCTGCCAGTGCCCCGCATGGAACCGCCCGCCCGCGCCGGAGAAGGCGTTCTGCACCCGCGCATGGCCCGACCCGGCGATCACCCGCTCCGGCGGCGTGTCGGCCGGCTCCGCCGCCTGCGTGCGGTTGAGCGGATGGACATGGGCGGGCGTCCCGGACATGCGCGGCCTCCTCGGTTGGCCGCACCACCCTACACCGCCCGCCCCCGCCTCAGAAGGCCGCCGTCAGGCTCAGCCCGATCGTCCGCGGATCGCCGTAGTAGCAGGTGAAGCTATCGCAGTTCACCACGTAGGTCTTGTCCGCCAGGTTCCGCCCGGTCAGCTGCACCAGGTAGCGGTCCCACTGGTACCCCAGCATGGCGTCGTAGAGCGTCACCTCCGGCGTCTCCACCCCGCCCGACCAGGTCGACCCGACGTAGCGCACGCCGAGGCCGGCGGTCAATCCGGCGAGCCGCCCGTCGGCGTCGTACTGCAGCCACGCCGAGGCCTGGTTCTGCGGCACGCCGGCGAACCGGCTGCCATCCTCGCTCTCGGTGTCGAGGTAGGCATAGCCCGCATCCACCGAGAACGCGCGCCAGGACGCCTGCGCCTCCAGCTCGATCCCCCGCGCCTTCGCCTCGCCCTCCTGCACCTGCAGCGTCGGGTTGGTCGGGTCGCTGACCAGCGTGTTCGACTTGGTGATCTCGAAGACCGCGGCGGTGAACAGCGAGCTCGTCCCCGGCGGCTGGTACTTCACACCCGCCTCGTACTGGGTGCCCCGCGTCGGCTGGAACGGATCGCCGCTCGCGTCCACCCCCACCGTCTCCTGATAGAACGACTCCGAGTAGCTCACGTACGGCGAGAGCCCGTTCTCCAGGGCGTAGAGCAGCGCCACGCTGGTCGAAAGCTCGCCGTCGTCGAGATCCTGCGGCGTGTCCGGCGCGATCCCAGTCCTGCGCCGCCTGCTCGATCCAGTCGTAGCGGATGCCGAGGTCGAGGTTCAGCCCGCCGCCCCAGGTGATCCGGTCCTGGGCATAGACCGACTGCTGCTTCAGCGAATACTCCGGATAGTCCACCACCGTGCCGCGGTCGAGCCATGCCGGTATAGACCGGATCGAACGGATCGATCGGCCCGCGCTGCGACCGCCGGCCCGTAGTCGTAGTTGAACCGCCCGTCGGTGAACGACGGCGCCGAACATCGCCTGATGCGCCGTCGCCCCCAGCACGAAATCGGCGTTGGCGTGCAGGTCGCCCGATCCAGCGAATGCGAGTCGTTCGCGGCGATCTCCCCGGTCCGGTTGATCGTGCCGTCCGGGTTGTAGCGCCCGGTCTCGAAATTGTCGTAGGCCCACCAGGCCTGGGCATAGTCGAGCTTGCTCTCGGTGTAGCGCAGGCTGCCGCCGACGCTCCAGACATCGTTGAATGCGTGCTCCCGAACAGGCTCACCGCCCGCCGCGTGCCGTTGAAGTAGTTGAACGACGGCTCGCCCACGAAGACGTCGTTCGGCAGGAAGTCGCCGTTCGCGAACGGCGCGGCGGAGCAGCAGCGTGCCGTAGGGCGACAGGAACTGGATGTAGGGGCTGGTGTCGTTCTTCTGGTAGTAGCCGAGCACCGTCACGCTCGTCCTCTCGTCGGGCGCCCAGGTGACCGACGGCAGGAAGGCCGCGGCATCGTTGTTGGAAAAGTCGATCGGCCCGTCCGCGCTCCGCCCCAGCCCGACCAGCCGGTAGAGGATCTTGCCGTCCGGCGAGCTGGCCGTTGTAGTCGATGCCCGGCCTGGAACAGGCTGTCGGTCCCCACCTGCAGCTGCACGATGTTGGGCGCGGTCGGATCGGGCAGCTTCGAGACCTCGTTGACGATCCCGCCGACGGCGCCGTTGCCGTAGAGCATCCCCGCCGGCCCCTTCAGCACCGCCACGCTGTCGAGCAGGAAGGGCTCCGGCGCGATGTTGTTGTAGTAGCCGAAGAAGGACTGCATCCCGTCGAGGAAGATCGTCGGCTCGAACCCGCGCACGTACAGCCAGTCGCCGCGGTTGTCGTTGCCGCCATAGCCCGGCGAAGACGCCCGGGGTGTACTGCAGCGCCTGAGTGAGGCTGCGCGCGCCGCGTTCCTGCATCTGCTGCTGGGTGACCACGTCCACCGAGCGCGGCGTCTCCAGGATCGGCATGTCGGTCTTCATCACCGACCCCGCCCCCTGCGCGAAGGTCTCGCCGAAGAAGCCCGCGTTGCCGCCCTCCGCCTCGATGCTGAGCACCGGCAGCGTCGCGCGTCCCGCGCCTCCTGCGCCGCCGCCCCGCCCGCCAGCAATGCGCCGGCGGCCGCCGTCATCCACAATCGTGCCATTCCCCATCCCTCGGTTCGACGCTGGCTGGGACCGGCAAGGGACGGCTGGCTGGCGGAAGCTGATGCCCAGCCCTACGCAATCCTGACTAAAACAGTCAATACCACATCACCTGCGACAGCCCCCTTTCATCGGGCGGAGAAACGCATTATATCTCAAGCCGTCCGGGCAACCGGACTATGGTGATAAACGCGCACGGAATAAGCGGATCGGACCCGGGGGCGGTACCCGGCGGCTCCACCAGACATCCCTCGTTGGGGGCAGATGGGGCCGAAATAGGATCGACGGACGTGTAAAGGTGTTATGCTTTCACCCGGCAGGATGCCACCGTTATCGGCTCAAAGCGATAGTTGCCAACGACAACTATGCTCCGGTGGCCGTTGCCGCGTAAGCGGTAGCCAAACCGAAATCTGAAGTCCTGGGCCTTAGCCGGTTCAGGCGGGGTTCGCAGGCACCTGGCAACAGAAGCCTGCACTAACCCCCCACACTGCCGTTGGATCGCGCCGGAACGCCCAGTGTCCGCGCGTCGAATTCACCTTGCGCCGGCACGCCGAACCTCCGCTGGTAGGGTGCAACGGGTTCCGCTCGCCGCAAGGTCGCCATGAACTTCCGCCGCCACGGCCGTTTCTACGTCGCCCTCGCCGCCGCGCTGGCCGTGGGCGCGGTCACCACCGGGCACGACCTGCCCATGCGCATCGTGCTGGCCGGCGACACCCTCTTTCTCGTCTACCTGGTCCTGACCGGGCTCTTCGTGGCGCAGGCCAACGCCACGCACCTGCGCGAGCGCGCCGCCAGCGCCGACGAGGGCCTGCCCTTCATCCTGGCGCTGACCGTCGCCACCGCGGGCCTCAGCCTCGCGGCGATCTTCCTTCTCCTGCGCCAGGTGGGCACCGGCGATACCGCCGCCGGCATCCTCGCCGTGGCCAGCGTCCCGCTCGGCTGGCTCACCCTGCACACGCTGGCGGCCTTCCACTACGCCAACCTCTTCTACGCGCCCAAGCCCGGCGGCGGAGAGGCGGGCGGCCTCGACTTCCCCGGGACCGAGGACCCCGGACCCTGGGACTTTCTCTACTTCGCCTTCATCATCGGCATGACCGCCCAGGTCTCCGACGTCGTGGTCCGCACCACCGCCATGCGCCGGACGACCCTGGCGCACGGCATCGGCTCGTTCTTCTACAACACGGTGATCCTGGCGCTCGCGGTGAACGCGGCGGTCGCCTACGCCGGATAGGAGCGCGGCGGGAGGATCACGCCGCCGCGCCCGCGCCTCAGTCGGCCGATGCCTTGGCCCGCATCGCGGCCTCGAGCTTGGCCTTGTCGGCGTCGCTCAGTTCCGGCCGGTCGACCGCCAGCGTCAGCTTGTCGATGCTGCCGGTGAAGGCGAAGGGCACCTGGTAGGCCTTGTCGTCCACCGGCGTGCCGGTGTCCGAGCCGATGTCCATGTTCTCGTCCCAGGCGAGGATGAGCGGAATGGTGTGCGGCATCGCCTTCGTCGCCACCACCGCGCCGTCGACCTTCAGCTCGCCCGTCCCCGGCCGCCCGATGCCGCTGAAGTCGTTGAACGCCAGCGTGCCGATGCCGAGCCCGTCGTACTTGAAGTCGAACTCCAGCGTGTGCTTGCCCGCGCTCAACGGCTCCGGCGCCTCCCAGGTGATCCGCTCCAGGCCCACCAGGTTCCAGGTGAAGCTGGGCTTGCCCTTGTTGACGAAGAAGCCGTAGCCCGCAAAACGCCCGCCCTGGGTGATGATCATGCCGTCGCCGCCCCCCTCGGGCACCGTCACCTCGGCGGTGAAGGTATAGGAGGCGTTCAGGATCGTCGGCGCCACGCCGTTCGAGATGCCGGTCATCCGCCCCGGGAATTCGAAGGTCGTCCGTCCCGCGGTCACCGACGGCCGCGGCGCCACCAGCCGGCTGACCACCGACGCGTCGAGCGGCAGCACCTGGTACTTCTCGGCCTCCCGCCACCAGACCGCCTCGAGCTCCTTCACCTTGTCCGGGTTCTGCGCCGCCACGTCGGTGTTCTGCGTCCAGTCGCGTGGTGATGTCGTAGAGCTCCCAGTCCGGCGTGGCCGGGTCGGTGCTCTGCGCTCCGCCGGTCACCCAGGACGGGCGCGTCACCTTGTCCACCAGCATCCAGCCCTCGTGGTAGAGCGCGTAGTTGCCGAACATCTCGAAATACTGCGTGCGGTGGTGCGAGGGCTCGTCCGTGTTGGCCGCGTCGAAGGTGTAGGCGAGGCTCGTCCCCTCCATCGGGCTCTGCGCGATGCCGTCCACCACCGAAGGCTCGCGGATGCCGGTGACTTCGAGGATCGTCGGCGCGATGTCGATGACATGGGCGAACTGGTTGCGGACGCCGCCCTTGTCGGTGATGACCTTCGGCCAGGCGACCGCCATGCCCTGCCGGGTGCCGCCGAAGTACGAGGCGATCTGCTTGGTCCACTTGAACGGGGTGTCGAAGGCCCAGGTCCACGGCACCGCCATGTGGTTGTAGGTGAACTCGCTGCCCCAGAGATCGTAGAAGTCCTTGAGCTGCACCTCGACCGGCACCTCGACGGCGTTGAACATCGCCACCTCGTTCGGCGTGCCGATGAGCGTGCCCTCGGCCGACGAGCCGTTGTCGCCGGAGATGTAGATGATCAGCGTGTCGTCGAGCTTGCCCATGTCCTCGACCGCCTGGATCACCCGCCCGATCTCGCTGTCGGTGTAGGCGAGGTAGGCGGCGTAGACGTCGGCCTGCCGGATGAAGAGCTTCTTCTCGTCCGCCGAGAGCTGGTCCCACGTCTTCAGCAGGTCCGCCGGCCAGGGGGTAAGCTCGGCGGTCTCCGGGATCACCCCGAGCCGCTTCTGGTTGGCGTAGATGGTGTCGCGGAGCTTGTTCCATCCCTCGTCGAACAGATGCATGTCGCTGATCTTGTCGATCCACTCCGGCGTCGGGTGGTGCGGCGCATGCGTCCCGCCCGGCGCGTAATAGACGAAGAACGGCTGCTCGGGCGCCAGCGCGTCCAGTTGCTCCATGTAGCCGATCGCCTCGTCCGCCATGGCGGTGATCAGGTTGAAGCCCTTCTCGGTCTCGAACGGATAGATCTGCGTCGTGTCGCGGAAGAGGTTGCCCGGCGTCCACTGGCTCGTGTCGCCGCCCATGAAGCCGTAGAAATAGTCGAAGCCCATGCCGGTCGGCCACTGGTCGAACGGCCCCGCCATGGAGATCTGGTAGCCCGGCGTGTTGTGGTTCTTGCCGAACCAGGACGTGTTGTAGCCGTTGTCGCCCAGGATGGTGGCGATCGTCGCCTTGTCCTTGGTGATGACGCTGTCATAGCCGGGGAAGCCCGTCGCCTGCTCGGCGATCACGCCAAAGCCGGCGGAGTGGTGGTTGCGCCCGGTCAGCAGCGCCGCCCGCGTCGGCGAGCACAGCGCCGTCGAGTGCATGTTGGTGTAGCGCAGGCCCATCTCGGCGATGCGGTCGAGCGCGGGCGTCGGGATCACGCCGCCGAAGGTCGAGGGCGCACCGAAACCCACGTCGTCGGTCATGATCAGCAGGATGTTGGGCGCGTCCGCCGGCGGCACCACGCGCGGCGGCCAGAACCGGGTCGAATTCGATCGCGTTGCGCTCGATCTTGCCGCCGAACGGCACGCCCGGCGCCGGAAGCTGCAGGCCGTCGATCGTGACCGTGGCGTCCGGCGCGCCGGGCGACCCGCTGATGGTCTGCCCCGCGGCAGGCAGGGCCAACGCTCCGCACAGCGCCAGCGCGCCGAGCCAAAGGAGGGTTCTCATGTCGTGTCTCCGACGCTGCTGCGCACGCTTGTGGGGGGCGACCTGCGCCCCGGGAAAGAGGTCGAAACGGGGCTGGACGATAGCAGGGCCTCCCGATACCAAGTTACCCTTGCGCGACAGCGGGCCGGCTGCGCCGAGCGGGGACCTTGGGGGATTTCTTGCAATGCCGAAGCTCATTCCGCTGATCCGCGCCGGCTGCCTCGTCCCGCACATCCGCTGGATGGAAGCGCGCGACCGCCCGGTCGCCGACCTCCTCGACAAGGCATGCATACCCGGCGATCCCGTTTCCGATCCCGAGCGGCCGATTCCGCTGCACGGCGCATTCGCCTTCCTGCGCGACGCGGCACGCCGCGAAGGCGCGCCCGACCTCGGCTGGCGCGTGGTCAGCGAGGCGAGCGTCACCGACCTCGGCATGCTCGGAAGCCTCTCGCGCGCCGAGCCGACGCCGGCGCTGGCGCTGGCGCAGGCGTCGCGGTCCATGCCCAACTTCTGCACCCACGAGAAGCTGTCCTTCCGGACCGTGCCGGGAGGCGGCATCGTCCGGGTGGACTTCGCCGTCCGCACGGACCCCGAGGCGCTGCACCAGGCCCAGCTCCTCACCCTCGCGCTGATCTGCGGCATCCTGGCCGCGGCCCGTCCGAGCGGGGTCCTCGCCGAGCGCATCGAAATCCCGCCGCATCCGCGCGCGGGCCTCCGCCACATCCCCCCGCAGATCGCACACGTGATCGCAGCCGCGCCCGCGGCGGCCCTCGTGATGCACATCGGCGAGGCGGTCCTGCACCGGCCGTTGCCACGCTCCCACCACCCCAGCCACGCGGCGACACGGCCGCTCGAGGCCTGGCACCGTCTCCGCGCCGAGGCCGACTTCCTGCCGGCGACGCGCAGGCTGGTCGAGGCCATGCTCGACGACGGCGGGCCCTCGGCGAGCCGGCTCGCCGAGGCGGCCGGCATGGGCCTGCGCACCCTGCAGCGCCGCCTCGCCCGCGAGGGCACGAGCTTCAGCGCGCTGGTCGACGACGCCCGCCGCCGGCGCGCCCTCGACGACATCGCCGGCGGCGGCGTGCCCATCGCCGAGATCGCCGGCACCCTCGGCTACGCCTCGCCCTCCGCGCTCACCCGGGCGGTGCGGCGCTGGTCCGGCCAGCCGCCGCGCGCGCTGCGCAGCGGCACGATGGCCTGAGATCCGTCTTCCCTCTCCGGCAGAATCGGCTAAGGTCGGCCCACCTCGAAACGAGCGCGAGCAGTAATGGCAAAAGGGATCAATTACGGCCAGCTGACGCAGAAGGCGTTTCGCCAGGTGATTGCGGAGGTCCTGACCCAGGTGGCGCGCGACGGCCTGCCCGGCAAGCACCACTTCTTCATCACCTTCGACACCACCCACCCCGGCGTCGACATGGCGCCGAACCTGCGGGCGCGCTACCCCAAGGAGATCACCATCGTCCTGCAGGACTGGTTCGCCGACCTCGCGGTGATGAAGGACCGCTTCAGCGTCACGCTCAACTTCGGCAACGTGCCGGAGGCGATGGTCGTCCCCTTCGATGCGATCAAGACCTTCGTCGACCCCAGCGTCGAGTACGGCCTGCGCTTCGACGCCCACGAGCAGATGGACGTGGGCTCCGAGCCCGAGGACGCCGGCATCCCGCCCGAGCCCACGCCGCTCTCCAAGCCCGGCGAGGGCGAGGTCGTCAGCCTCGACAAGTTCCGCAAGCACTGACGCCGGCCGGCCTCACCGCCCGTCGTCGCTCATCTGGAACACCCCGAGCTCGCGCAGCAGCTTGCGCCGCATCGTCCGCTCGAAGTCGTCGTAGTCGCCCGCCTCCTCCACGAACGCCCCCGGCCCCTGGATCACGAACTGCCGGTAATACCGCGACAGCGTCACCACCGTCGCCCCGATCACCAGCCCGTTCACCGTGACCCCCGCCAGCGCCGCCTCCCGCCGCGCCATCTCCGGCGAGACCCCGTCGTTGTTCGTCCCGTCCCCCGAGAGGTCGAGCGTCCGCCGCGCGCAGTCGGTCCGCTCCGCCAGCGCGTGCCCGCCGAAGAGGAGCGCGAAGCCGAGCGCCGTCGGGAACTGCTCGAAGGACCGCGCCTGCGTGGCGAGCCGCGCCGCCACCTCCACGAGGTCGCCCTCGCCGGCGATGGTCACCCAGTCCTGCCGCACCTGCTGCTGCTGCCAGCCCGACCACTCGAAGATGTGCAGCATCACCGGCTGCCCCGGCACCGCCAGGAACGCCGCCACCACCTCCGGCGCCACCAGCGCCGAGGCGAGCCCCGCCGTCTGCAGCCGGTACTCGCGCGCGTCCACCGACGAGGAGACGTCGAGCCCCAGCGACAGCGCCAGCCGGCACGCCGCCTGCCCCGCCGCCGGGCAGGCGAGCACCAGGGCCGCAGCAAGAAGCCCCGCGCGCCGCGCCCTCTTGCCCGTGCCAAGCCACGGGCAGCGGCCGTCCCGCCCCCCCGGGGCGGCCGCTTCACGGCCCCCCCGCGGGCCGGCCGCTGCCCTCATCGCGACGCCTCCGAAAACGCCCCTACCAGTGCCCGGTATTCTCCATGCTCTTCCACGGCTCCTTCGGCTCCAGCGACCCGCCCGCCTGCAACAGCTCGATCGACACGTTGTCCGGGCTCCGCACGAACGCCATGTGCCCGTCCCGCGGCGGCCGGTTGATCACCACCCCCGCCTTCTGCAACGCGTCGCACATCGCGTAGATGTCCTCGACCTCGTAGGCGAGGTGCCCGAAGTGCCGGCCGTCCGAGGGCAGCCCCTCGTCGCCGTCCCAGTTGTAGGTCAGCTCCACCGGCGCCTCCTCCTGCCCCGGCGGCGCCATGAACACGAGCGTGAACCGCCCCTTGTCGTTGCTGATCCGCCGCGTCTCCTTCAGCCCCAGCAGCTCGTAGAACCGCATCGACGCGTCGAGGTCCTTCACCCGCACCATCGTGTGCAGATATTTCGTCTTCATGTTGTGTCTCCCTTCAACTCTTATGCTATATCTAGCCAACGCCCGAATTCCCCTCGGGCAGCGTCCGCACGAGGTTACCGCATATGCCGCTCACCGTGGAACAAGAGGCCGAAATCGCCGCCGTCACCGAGACGCCGACCCGCCGCGCCACCGTCCCCGCCCTCGAGGCCCGCCTCGGGCGCGCCCATCCCCGTCCTCGACCACGGCTTCATCCGCGTCGTCGACTACATGGGCGACGACGCCGCCATCGTCCAGGCCGCCCGCGTCTCCTACGGCGCCGGCACCAAGACCGCCCGCGACGACGCCGGCCTGATCCGCTACCTGATGCGCCACTGGCACTCGACCCCCTTCGAGATGTGCGAGATCAAGCTGCACGTGAAGCTGCCGGTCTTCGTCGCCCGCCAGTGGATCCGCCACCGCACCGCCAACGTCAACGAATACTCCGCCCGCTACTCGATCCTCGACCGCGAGTTCTACATCCCCGAGCCCGCCCACCTCGCCGCCCAGTCCGCCAGCAACAACCAGGGCCGCGGCGCCACCCTCGAAGGCCCCGAGGCCGCCCGCGTCCTCGCGACTGCTCCGCGCCGACGCCGACACCGCCTACGACCACTACCAGGCGATGCTCTCCACCGAGGGCCAGCAGGGCCTCGCCCGCGAGCTCGCCCGCATGAACCTCCCCGCCAACATCTACACGCAATGGTACTGGAAGACCGACCTCCACAACCTCTTCCACTTCCTCCGCCTGCGCGCCGATGCCCACGCCCAGTACGAGATCCGCGCCTACGCCGAGGCCCTCTGCGACGTGGTCAAGGACTGGGTCCCCGCCGCCTGGGGGGCGTTCGAGGACTACCGCCTCAACGCGGTGCACGATCTCCGGCAAGGGCATGGAGGCGCTGCGGCGGATGCTCGCGGGCGAGACGGTCACGCGCGAGGACGTGGGGATGAGCGCGGGGGAGTGGCGGGAGTTTGAGCGGGCGATAGGATGAGCGAAGATAACCGACCCTTCGGGCGAGAGGTTTAGCTACCAGAGCCCCCGGGGGGACATCGGTGAGAGGGAGATGCCGGAGCCGCTGAGGAACGGACTTTGGAATGCCTGCCTCGGCACCTATTTCAACCAGATTTATTCACACTACGGCGCGAAGGCGTATTCGGATACTACTCGTCTAATTTTGCTCCACCACTATGTAGAACCAACCGATCTTATCCCAGATATCCCTTCGAAATCTCTAAAGATTATTAGAAGTAGGTTCTTTGAATATGACTTTATAGGCGTCTATGCCTTCTTAGAGTTTATCTCCAGCCTCGACCCGCAGGGCTACACGGACAAGGGCAAGACGTTTCGTTCTATGTGCAACAACGCGCTTTCAAGAGAACGCGCTGCGTTCCGCTTCGCTGGCCAGTACCTAATCCGAATAACCAATGAAGCTGAGCGCTCCGAAGTCGAGCGAGGCCTGAATAGACGGGAGACTTCTATCTTCCGGCGTTTGAGGTTCGGCTGAAGGATTTTGGCGGCGGGCGACTGGGTTGGTTTCTCGTTCGAGCGCGTTCGGCGTCCCGAGCGCGCGGGGCTGGGGTCGATTCGCTACGCTTGCGCGGCCGTTGCTCTCTCCCAGAACAGAAGCCGGCGCATGTTGCACACGATGTTGGCGAGGCCGATTTTGGCGCGCGCTCTGGCGATGCCGATGGTGCGGACGAACAGCCCCATGCGGTGCTTCTGGTCGGCGAAGACATGCTCGACGCCGGAGCGTTCCCGCGAGCGGGCGGCGTTGGCGCGCTGTTTCGGCTCGGGCATCGACTTGCCGGGCGGCTTGCGGAAGTGGACCTTCGAGACCAGCCCCGCCTTGGCGATGCGCTTTTCGTTCTTCGCGGATCGATACGCGGTATCGGCCCAGACCGATGAGCCAGTATTGCTCCGGTCCAGCAGCTCGGCGAGTTCCCGACCGTCGTAGCGGGCCGCGTCGGTCACCGACCAGGTGCGGATGAACCGGTGATGGCGGTCGACGCCGACATGCGACTTGTAGCCGTAGACCGGCGTGGCGATCTCCATCATCAGCGTGCCGTCGGGCTTTCGCTTGCGCCGCCCCCGCTTCAGGGTCCAGCGCCCGTCTCGGTCCTTCTGGCGCAACTTCGCCGGGTTCGCCGCCCAGTCCTCCGGGACCCGGCCGGCCTTGAGGTCGGCCTTCTCCGCGTCCGTGTTGCGCTGCCGAGGCGCCGCGATGATCGAGGCGTCGATCATCTGCCCACCCATCGCGAGGTATCCGCGGTCGCGAAGATGCGTGTCGAAGCGGGCGAACAAAACGTCGATCGCCTTGGCCCTGGTCAGCAGCTCGCGGAACAGCCAGATCGTGCGGGCGTCCGGAGTTCGCCCATGCAGGTCGAGGCCCAGAAAACGCATGAAGCTCAGCCGGTCGCGGATCTGGAACTCGGTCTGCTCGTCCGCCAGCCCGTAAAGCGCCTGGAGCACGAGGACCTTGAACATCATCACCGCATCCATCGGCGGCCGGCCGCCTTTTGAGCCGTCCGAGCGGGCCAGCGCCGTGTCGAGATCGGACCGGAAAACCTCAAAATCGACCACCGCCGCGAGCCGCTCCAGCGGATCGCCGGTCCTCGAAAGCGCCGCGTACCGCTCGTCCAGATCAAACAACCCCGGCTGCCCCGACATCAACCCCTCCCTCTGATTGTGGAGCGGATTGAAATCATCCAAAGGCTGATCTGGCGAGGTATTTAGAAGCGTCCAACGGGCTGAGCCTACCGTAGCGGAACATATCGCAGCCGCGGCTCGGCTTTACAGCAGCAGGGATACCCCTGACTATAGGAACAGCATAAAGGAGTTCTATATCTGCCGTTGAGTCCGCTGTATTTCGCATTCAGGGGAAGAAGTCTAGCGGGATAGATCAAGCGCTGAAGGAGATCGGTACAAGGCACGGCTTGCACCCCGCCTTTGTAGCGGGAGTAGCGAAGCTTTATGGCTACACGTCTGATAAGGATGGTATACGTCACGCAATGATGGAAGTTCCCGAGGTAAAGCAGGAGGATGCGCGCTTTATGCTTATAGCCTGCAGCGCGCTCTCTAACTACCTGCTTTCGCTGGAGTTGAGCAAGAAGTAACCCGCGGCACCGCCTGCGAGGTGGCAACGAAATGTTGCGCGGGCAGCCCCTGCCCACCGTCCCGCCCTCACACCACCCGTCCCACCCTCGCCCCCGGACCGAAAAGGCGAGGCGCCAGTGGCGCGTCGCCCGGTCCGGACGCCCTCCGCCCCTGCGGAGGGCGTGGGGGGCCAGCGCTTGCCCGGCGCGCGCAATCGGGGCGCGCCTGCCCGGGCGGGCGCGGAATCGCGCCTGCCCCCCGCAGGGCAGGCGCGGCCCGATTTGTCGACGGCCAAATCGGGCAGCCCAACGGCCCCCGCAGCGCCCCACGCCGGCAGCGCCGAACCGCCCCGTTCAGCCTACCCCTTCAGCTTCGCCAGCACGTCCAGCATCGCCGGCGAGATGTCGGTATGGTGGTGCACCATCCGCCACGCCCCGTCCTTCCGGCGATAGACGTTGGTCACCCGATGGTCGATCACCATGGGCGTCCCGGCCAGCGTCACCTTCCCGTCCTCCAGGCCCAGCTCGTAGGCCATGTCCCCGCCCACCTGGATCATCTGGTCCTTCAGCGCCACCTGGCCCCCGGTGCTGAGGTGCGCCACCCCGGCGAAGGACTCCCGCACCCCGTCCCACCCCGGCGTGCGCCCGCCGATCGGGTGCATGGCGGTCACCGACCCCTCATGCCACCAGCACTCGTCCATCGAACTACTGTCGCCATTCACCATCTTGTTGAGCGCCGCATAGAACTTCGCCGACGCCGCACGCACCCCGTCCAGGTCCGACATGATTTTGTTTCCTCCCCAGAGCCGCGTCCCGAAGACATGCCCCGCGGCGTGAGAATACTCCCTTCTCCACGAGCCGGCAAACGGACCGTGTCCTTGACCAGGGACGCATCACACCACCCGCACCGCCCCCGGATACCCCGCCAGCCCCGCATCCGCCGTCACCAGCCCCACCCCCTCGACCAGCGCCTGCGCCACCAGCATCCGGTCGAACGGGTCGCGGTGCAGCGGCGGCAGCGCAGCCACCGCCGCGGCATGCGCCCCGGTGACCGCCAGCTCCTCGTAGCCGTTGTCGACCAGCCCCCGCCGCAGCACGCCCGCATCCACCGCGAAGTCCGCCCGCCCCAGCCCCGCCTTGATCGCCACCTCCCAGAGGCTCGCCGCGCTGAAGATGAGCACGTTCCCCTCGTCCTCGATCAGCGCCGCCGCCGCCACCGGCAGCCGCTCCGGTTCCGCCGCCGCCCACAGCAGCAGGTGCGTGTCGAGGAGCAGCCTCACGCCCCGCCCCCGAACAGCGCCTCCACCTCCGCCGCTCCCATCCGGTCGAAGTCGTCCGGCACGGTGAAAGCGCCCGCGAGAAACCCCAGCCGCCGCCGCGCCCCCGCCGCCGGCGCGTCGATCGCCACCACCTTCACCATCGGCTTGCCCGCCTTGGCGATGATGAACCCCTCCCCCCGCGCCGCCGCCTCCACCAGCCGTGACAGCTGCGTCTTCGCCTCGTGAATGTTGACCGACCGCATGCGGTCCTCCGGACTAGACCAGACGAACTTAGTCCATGCCGCCGACCTTGCCAAGCCTCGCGCCGCAGACACGCGAACACGCCGCTGGACAAGCCCACGCCTTCGTCGGAACCTCGGACACCCGACCGGAGCCCCGCATGACCCTGCCGCAAGCCGCCGTCCTCTGCCTCCTCCTCGCCGGCCCCGCCCTGGCCCAGGACGCCGCCGAGGACATCGCGACGCGGATGGAGGCCTGCATGGCCGGCGTCGACCTCGACGCCCTCGCCGCCCGCGCCGAGGCCTTCTCCGACGCACAGGACTACCAGGCCAGGCTGGACGCCCTCTGCGCCGCCGGCGACCGCGAGGGCGCCGCCGCCTACGCCGCCGGCGCGGAGGAAGCCTTCTACGCCGCCGACCCCGACGCCGCGACGCTGCACGCCTGCCTCACCGACATCATCGGCGAAGACCCCGCCGACGCCGACGACGTCTGCGCGCCGTAGCCCGCTACGCCCGCCGCCCGGCCCGCCCCGCCAGCCCCGCCCGCCCAGCGCGCCAGCAGCAACAGCACTCCCGCCGGCGGCAGCGGGATGGCGGAGTCGAGGTGATGATGTCGTCGTACGCCGCGGGCCGGTGATCGCGAAATGGTGATCCGGCCGGAGGTCGTAGAAGGCGAGTGTCACCCCGGCCGAGGCTCGTCCGGAAGCGTGAAGCCCAGAAAGCCGGTGATGCCACTCGCGCCCTCCACCCGGCCGGAGTAAGGCCTCGAAGGTCCCGGGCAGCCGTATCCCGAAGCTGCGTCGTCCCCGCCCGGGAAAATCCGTGAAGATCGCGCGTCGGCGGCGGCATCGGCGTGCCGACCATCGGCGAATAGACCGGGGAGGCGATAGCATGCTTCAGGCACTGGTCCGCCGTGCTGCACGGCGGCTCGTCCGAAACCAGCGCCCAGTGCGCGACGTCGGTCGTCCACGCTGAACCCGTCGTAGAAGATCGGCCCGTTCCCATCGCCGCCCCCGGTGCATAGGTCGCTCAAAGGTCTCCGATTGATCCCCTTGATCAACTCGTAGGCGAAGTTAACCGGCACGGCAGCCGCAGCGCTGGCAGTCAGGGTGGCGGCGAGGCAAAGCACTCCAATATTCCGCATCTGTCGTTCCTCCGAACAGCAGCGGCCCTCCCGGGAGTGCCCCGAAGCCTACCGCAATCCCGCCGCCCGGGCAATCTCGGCCGTTCGCCTCAGTCCGCTAGCCATACGCTTTCCATACGCTTTCTGGGTCGGCCAAACCCCCGCCCGTCACCCTTCATCCCCATCCCAGAACCCCGGCTCCCCCTCCCCGGACCCCAGCTCCAAAGGCACCCCGCCGCGCCGCCGCCCCCGCCGCGCCGCCTTCCGCGCCACCGCCGCCGCCAGCGCCTCCTCCCCGTCGTCCACGTACAGTTCCGGCGTGATCGCGAACGTCAGCACCGGGCACCCGCCCCCGCTCCCCCCTCGATCCGCGGCCAGAGCTTGGTGTGATGCGTCGTGCTCGACCCATAGCTCGACCCCTTCCCCAACCGGTCGAACACCCCCTGCAGCTCGCTCGCCCGCGTCAGGATCACTCCGACGTCGATGGCCCTGAGATCGAACAACAGCCTGAAATTGTTCAAATCCCTGTCAAAGAACGGATCCTTGTTGTTCCACTCCAGCTCCAGCGCCACCCGCCCCTTGAAGCAGTCCACCGCATGCGTCGGCGAGGCGTACTCCGTGTCCCCCACCACGATCCGCGTCTCGAACTTCTCCTCCCGCCACCCCCGGCCGGAGAACGCCGCATTGATCCCCTGCGAGATCGGCGACAGCCCCCCGCCCGCCGTCAGGATCTCCGACCTGAGCAACCGAAACCCCCGCAGGATCTCGATGATGTCCGCCCACTCCTCCGGGCACGCGGTCATCAACACGCCCGCCGCGTTCCGCCACTCCCTGACGTGATAGCGCGCCCGGATATCCCCCGGCACTAGATGCTCGGTCCCCATGCCCCGTTCCTGCCCCACCTCGCCGTGATCCTCAACCGGTGACTTCGCGCCCCCCTTTGCGCTAAGCTCGCCGCCATTGCCCCAGCCACCCCCGGCGCCCCATGCCCGCCACCGAGGCCCAGATCGCCCGCATCAACGAGCTCTCCCAGCTCGCCCGCACCGCCTGGTTCTCGCTTCTCGGCTACCTCGTCTTCGTCGGCATCACGCTGCTCGGCGTCAAGGACGCCGACTTCTTCGTCCCCTCCCGCCAGACCGACCTCCCCTCGTCAACGTCGCCATCCCCACCGCCAGCTTCTTCTGGACCGCCCCCATCCTCGGCGCCGCCCTCTACACCTACCTCCACCTCTTCCTGATCAAGCTCTGGGACGCCCACGGCGAAGCCCGCACCACCGACGCCGACCCCACCCACCACTGGCTGGTCAACGACTTCGTCCTCATCCGCCAGCGCGACCCCACTGCCCTCGCCCGCCCCCTCGCCTTCCTCACCGACTGGATCACCCGCCTCCTCGTCTGGGCCGCCGGTCCGATCGTGCTGGGCTACGCCTGGTGGCGCTCAATGCCCGCCCACAACGAGTGGCTGACCCTCCTCATCGCCGCCTGCCTCTGGCTCACCCTCGTCGTCGGCTTCACCTAGCTGGTGGCGCGCGGAAGCGAGCCTCGGCCGCCTGCCTCCCGGGCCACTGGTCCTTCAGCTCTGCCGTCCCCGCCGCCGTCCTTACCGCCCTACTCCTAGTCGCCGTCAGCTGGCTCCGCGCCGAAGGCGGGCTCAACGACGTGAGATTTGCCCCACTGGCCCGAACCGACCTCGCCGGGGTGGAGCTCGTCCCCCTGCCGGACGGCTGGCGCACACCGGCTACCGCCCGCAGCGCCTTCCGCGAGACCTGGTGCGGCCGCCAGGGCCTCGACCTGTCGGTCTGCGGCCCGCCCGCCCCCCGCAACGGCGACACTCCGGCTCCGGTTGCCGCCGACAGGGAAGCCTGGTGCGCTGGCCACACCCTCCTGCCTGAGGCCTGCAGCAGCCATTTCTCTGGTCTCGAGGACAGCTTCACCGCCGCCTGGGACGAAGAACGGACTAGCTCAAGGGACAACCTCCCCAAGCTCGGTCTGCGCGAACGAGACCTGCGACGTGCGCTGGCTTTCGGTACCTCGCTGGTCGGGGCAGACCTAGCCGGGGCACAGTTGGAGGGGGCGGACCTCGGCGGGGCGCAGATGGTGGGGGCGAACCTCAGCTACGCGCAGATGGATGGGGCGGACCTCGGCGGGGCGCAGATAGAGGGGGCGAACCTCAGCCACGCGCGGATGAGGGCGCGAACCTCAGCTACGCGAAGTTGTAGGGGGCGGACCTCGGTGGGGCGCAGATGGAGGGGGCCGACCTGAGCGGGGCGCATATGGAGGGGCGGACCTCCGCGCGACCGATTTCCGCAGGTCAGATTTGTCAGAATGGTACGAATTATCAAACCGGGCGGGACCGGCCGATGCTGCCGATTTTCGTGGCACGCAAGGCCTGACGCAAGCCGGGCTCGAAGAATTGATCGGCAACGCCGACACCCTGCTCCCCGACCACCCCTCCGAATCCGGAGCGCCCTATTACGTCTGGAGTTGTTGGGAGGCACCGCCGCCGGGCTTCGACACGCACGTCCAGCGCTACGGCGAGGCAACGGCCAGCGCATCTTTCCTCTGTGGACGCGAGCCTCGCCACAAGACCGGCACGCCCCTCGCCGTCGAGGCACCGCGCCCGCCCGGACACCCGCTCGACGTGAATTAACCTCTCACCGCCACACACACACCCCACGCATACGCCCCGTGCATAATAGGTGCATCTAACTTCCCGGCGTT
>CAWJOI010000022.1:0-294397 GCA_963844375.1 uncultured Alphaproteobacteria bacterium
TGCCCGAGAGCTACGGGCGCGGCTTTCGGTGGGCGCATCGGGTGGCTCCTTCCCCTGCTAGGCCGGCGTGCCGCCTGCATCACGACCGTGTCGCAGCTATCGCGCTCGCACCTGGTCCAGTTCGGGATTGCGCCCGCCGAAAGGATTACGGTCACATATAACGGCAGCGACCATGCCGAGAGGTGGGACGCGGCGCGATCGACGCTGACCGTCAACACGCGGCGGCCGTATGTGCTCAGCCTCGGACGGCGCAACCAGAAATACAAGAACGTCGAACTGATGGTCCGCCTTGCCCCTTTGCTCGATACCATGGGCCTCGATCTCTGGATGCCGGGAGACGTCGATGAGGCCTTCATTGCCGCGCTGGTGTCGCCGCGGCCGAGCAACCTGAAACTGCTCGGCCGGATCGGCGACGACGACTTGAAGAAGGCACTTTCTGGCGCGCTGTGCTACCTGTTTCCGTCCCGCATCGAGGGCTTCGGGCTCCCCGCGGTGGAGGCGATGGCGTCCGGCTGTCCGGTTATCGCGTCAACTTCGCCCTGCCTTCCGGAAGTCTGCGGCGAGGCCGCGCTCTATGCCGGCCCGGACGACCTGGAAGGCTGGGCCGATGCAATCCGCCGCGTCCGGGATGACGCAGCGCTGCGCGATAGCCTCGTCGAGGCCGGGCATGCGCGTGCAAAAGGATATTCCTGGCGCAAGATCGCCGAAACCTATCTGGAGCTTATGATGCAAGTGGACGTGACCATGCCGGCCGCGAGGCCATCCTGATGACCAGCGTGGATGTCGTCGTCCCTTGCTATAACTACGGGCGCTTTCTGCGGGAAAGTGTCGGCAGCGTCCTGTCCCAAAATGGGGTCGAGCTGCGCGTCCTCATTATTGACAACGCTTCGGACGACGACAGCCTGGCCGTGGCGCAATCCCTGGCCGCCGAGGATCCACGGGTCGAGGTGATCGCCCATGCGCAAAATCGCGGTCCGACCTTCAGCTACAATGAAGGCGTGGACTGGGCTTCATCGGACTGCTTCCTGATCCTCGACGCCGACGACCTGCTGGAGCCGGGCGCGTTAAAGCGCGCCGCCGCGCTTCTGGAAAGCCGGCCGGACATTGTGTTTACGCATGGCATCGAAGGTCGGCTGGAGACCGATGGCACGAAAAGCACCTTCATACCCCCCAGCGGGCCGGAATGGTGCGCAGCGACCGGGATCGAGTTCATCCGCCGGCTCTGCGAACGGCCGATCAACAGTATCGGTGCCAATACGGTCGTGCGCCGGACTTGGGCGCAAAAGCAGGCCGGATACTACCGCGCCTGCCTGCCCTATACGGACGACCTCGACATGTGGCTGCGGCTCGCCATGCTGGGCGGGGTTGCCAACATAAGGACGGTCCAGGCAGTCCGCCGTTACCATCCGGAGCGTATGTCGGTTCATTATCAGGACGTGCAGGTGCGCGACTTCCGCGAAAGGGAAGCGGCGTTCGAATGTTTCTTCGGCGATCAGGGCGGTGCGCTCGCCGATGCCGATGAACTTCTGGCAAGTGCGCGGCGCGGGCTTGGCGAGCACGCATATTGGTCAGCGGTTTCGCACTTCGCGCGCGGCCACAGGCAGACCGCCGCGGAACTATTTCGGCTATCGGCGGGATGGCGCCGGTATAGCGCGCTGCCGCCGTTCGGCTGGCTGGCGAAGATGGACCAGCCATTCGAGCGCACGGCTCAAGTCATCAGGGACACGGTGCGCGGGCGCCGAATGCGGGAACGGCTGCAGGCCCCGAATGGTTGATGAAATAAACTGGGAATAACGCCGCCAGCGCGGCAACACGGCATCCTTCACACGGTGTCGTCGTCCGCCGCACAGGCCTGGCGGCCCGGAAAAGGACGGAGCAGCGAAATGGCGAGCGTGGACGTTGCTATTCCCTGCTACCAGCACGGGCGCTTCCTGCGCGATTGCGTGCTCAGCGTGCTGGATCAGGGAATCACCGACCTGCGCATCCTCATCATCGACAACGCGTCGACTGATGGCAGCGCCGACGTTGCGCGCCAGCTTGCCAGCGAGGACGAGCGCGTCCAGGTATCCGTTCATGCCGTCAATCTCGGGCCGCACGCCTCGTTCAACGAGGGCGTCGATTGGGCTGCCGGCGACTATTTCATGATATTATGTTCCGATGACCTCCTGGCGCCTGGCGCACTTGCGCATATGGTTGATGTCATGGAGCGGCATCCCGACGCCGCCTTTGCTTACGGAAATGATACGCATTGGGCGGACGGACAGCCGTGCCCGGTGGCGCCTATCCCATCTCCCGCGCCTTCCTGGCATGTCCGCGACGGCCATGATTTCATCACCGAGCGGTGCCGGAAACCTGAAGGCTATATCGCGGCCGGAATGGTGCTGAACCGTACGGCATCGCACAAGGCGGCAGGGCATTACCGGCCTGAACTCCCGCATACGGACGATTTCGAAATGCTGCTCAGGCTTGCGTGCCTCGGCCGCGTCGCGCATACCGATGCCGTCCTTGGCATCAAGCGGATGCACGGCCAAAATAGAACCAACGACTTCCTCGCACAAAGAACCCGCGACCTTTGCGAGCGGGTCGCGGCGCTCGACAGCTTCTTTTCCAGGGAAGGAAGCGCCTTGCAGGGTTCGGAGCAGCTTCTGCGCCTGGGGCAGGCGCCGCGTCGCCGAGCGCGCCTATTGGTGCGGCATCAAGGACCTCGCACATGGCCGGCGCAGCGCACTGGAACTGCTGCGGCTTGCTGTCCGGTTCACCCGATCGTCGCGGTCATTCCACCCTTCGGCTATTTATCGCGCATGGACCGGTCGCTCGTGGACGCGGTCCGGTAGGTTTCACGCAGGCGGCGTCACCGCGCCGACCCGACGTTGATTCAACCTGTTTCGGATACCGGTGAGCGTCTCGAATATTTCATCAAGTAGGGCATGGCCAGTCAGCCACGAGCCCAAAGCACCATCCGACCGCGGCAAGCGCCACCGCGACGAGCGCTTCTTCGATGGATATGTCGAAGCTCCTACCGGTAAGCATCACGACCGACAACGGACCAGTCACGGTGATCGCCGCCACGGCCGCGCTGCGCCAGACAGCGCCGGCAATCTCGCCCAGCGGATATTGATGTGCCGGCGAACGAACTGGATCGAGACGAGCGCCTGGAAGGGGATAACCAGCAAGAGACTGAGCGCGACCGCCTGGAGACCGTGGAAGGCTGCCAGAGTAATGATGGCTGCCGAAATCGGGCAGACGATCAGTGCGCGGCGAAAAATGTCGCGCATGGCGCCGATCGAAACCAGCACGGGATAGTTGAGCTCGAAGCTGAAGGAGAAGAGCGAGGCAATCGCCATGATCTGCGCAATCGGTGCGACCGCATGCCATTGATGGCCGAGCAGAATGTCGACGACGGGGTAGGCGATGACGGCCAGCACGAGAAGGGCCGGCCATTGCAGCGCCGTGATCAGACCGAGCGCATGGAGATAAGGCCCCTTGAGATTGCGGCCCTGCCGCGCCTCCCTCGAAAAGGCCGGCAGCACAACGGAGATCGCGCCCGCGAGGAATACCTTGTCCGGAAGCTGGCAGATTGTAAGGCCCCGGCTGTACATGGCGGCCGCGTCGAGTGACAAAAGGCGGCCGAGGACCAGAAGGGCAGTGCCTCATAGCCCTTATAGAGAAGGTTGGTCACTCCGTTGTAGCCGCCGAAAGCGAGCATGCCGTGCCAGTTCTTGAAGAACGGCTTGAATATCCAGAACTGCCGGCTGAGAGACAGAGCCAGAACGCCGGTGACGGCCGCGCTCGCCAGCCAGGCCCAGGCGAAGCTCATGTAGCTGAAACCCATCAAGGCAAGAAAGGATCGTCACCCCCGCCGCCGAAACGGCACCCGACACATTGATGATTGCCACCTTTCCGAACGACATGTCGCGCCGCAGCAGTGTCACGATAGGGGCAGCGATCAGTTCGACGATCAGGGCGACCGAAATCACGCGCAGATAGGAAACCAGGGCGGTTCTCGTCGTAGATTCCCGCCAGCAGCGGAGCCGTCCATGCAAGCGCCGCCGCTATGAGCAGGGTGAGCGAGAGCATGACGGTAAACGTGCCGCGAACCTCGTTGCGGTCCAGTTCCTGCCGGGGGATGAGAAAGTTGGCGCTCGCGAATTCGCGTGCCGACATCGCGAAGCCGACGAACGCCATGCCGATCACGGAAACGCCCACCTCCGCCGGCGTGAGTATCCGCGAAACGAGGGCAATCGTGGCAAAATTGCTGGCAAGCGCGAGATAGCGATCGCCAGTGCTGATCAGAAGAGCGCGCTTCAGAACGGCCATGACGTCTCCGGGCCTGGCGATCGGCCCGAAAATCAAGATCGATTTTCGCAAAGCGCGATGCGCGGATTCAAAGTGCCTGAGCGTCCCTTGCTCGTCCGAATGAACGCGCGGCGCTCTAGCCGCGGACGGGTGCTGTTCGCGAGTCCGGGCTATCGTTTGTCCAGGAAAATCGCGGTACGTCATGCCAGACAAATAGGCAGTAACGGCACTCGAAAGGGGTACGCGCACCTCCCTCCTCCCCAATATAGCGGAATTCCCGTGTATTTGTCCGAGCGGCTAATCTCCGGGGTCAGGACATGGAGGGCAAGGAATCCCAATGATGATGCGTTTCATGGTCATTGCGGCGTGCCTCTTAGGAACTTCCGCCGCTGCTGAAGCCGATATCCTCTGGGGGGTCAACGGACACCCGCTCACCGCCTATCCTGGCGCTCGGACCGAGGATCAACTCGACTACATCAAAGACCTCGGGATGAAGTCCTACCGCGTGAACATACCCGGTACCGACAAGCTGAAGGATCTCGCCGAACTCGTGAAAGCGGGCAAGGAGCGCCAGATCGAGATTCTCCCGTCATCACGCCGGGCAATGTCGACCTCGACAATGACACCGCCAAGGAACTGTACGACAAGGCGCATGCCCTCGCATTCGCGCTAGGCTCCCAGTTCAAGGACGACATCCGGGTCTGGGAACTCGGCAACGAGATGGAAAACTACGCCATAATCAAGGCCTGCGAAATGCGGGATGATGGCACCGAGTACTCCATGCGAATGGGGCCCTGCGGGCGGCGTGGATTCTCGAATATTACGCCCCGCGCTGGCATAAGGTGAGCGCGGTGCTCAAGGGGCTGTCCGACGGCATGACCTCGGTCGATCCCGAGATACGCAAGGCAATGGGAACAGCCGGTTGGGGGCATCTGGGCGCGTTCGAGCGATCAGCAAGACGGAATCAATTGGGACATCTCGGTCTGGCACACCTATGGGGAGGACCCCGAATGGGCATTCAAGGATCGCCAAGTACAAGAAGCCCATCTGGGTCACCGAGTTCAACAATCCGTATGGCAGCCAGCGTGGCGAGCCCCAGCAGGCGAGTGGCCTCAAGGAAGCCATGACGCGCCTGCGCGAGCTCCAGGGCACCTATGACGTCGAAGCCGCACACATCTATGAGTTGCTGGACGAAACCTACTGGGCCCCCATCTTACGAGGCGTTCATGGGTCTCGTGCGACTGAGAAGAAGGTCGGCGGAGGCTGGAAACTCGGCGAGCCCAAGCCCGCCTATTTCACGGTAAGCGAATGATCCGAACACGAAGGTCACGCCGCCTCCGGCCCCTACCTGCGACCTTACGGCGGCTGCCGGCGAACAGGCAAAGAGTCCCGGCAGGTGCCTACGGCTACTGCCTGATGTACGGCCAGGTGCGGATGAGAGGCCGATCGAAGAGTGGGCAAGCTTCGCTCGAGGGCAGCGCGGGAATGTCACCGACATGTTCCTCAAGATGCTGCGCTCGGAGGAGTTCAGCGAACGCCACACGCCGTTTACCCTGAACGACACTGCTTTGTGGAGCTCCTCTACAAGGTTCTGCTCGAATCCGTGAGGCGGACTCTGTATGGGTCAGGTACCTATGTCTCCGCGCTGAAAAGTGGGATTCGCGGGCAGGGTGGCCCACAGCATCATTTCCTCGAGCGAATTCATCGAGAAGCATCGCCCGCTGTTCGAAACCTCATGCAAGGCGTGACGGAAAATCCGCCTGGTTGACCAGCGCAACGGCTAGCCGAACAAGGATGCGGCCATGGCTTTCGGACATGAATTCCGTCCGTTCCGACAGTCGGGACATCGTCGCCGCTGCTCGCACCTGCCTCCTGGTCGGCGTCGGAGTCGGCGGGCAGGCTTGCGAGTCGAATTGGCCCGACGGGAGCCGCTGCGTTTCCGCTGAGTGTACAGGCGGGAAGCGCTACCTTGAGGACAGCGCCGGGCGGCCCTTTCTTCATGCATGGCGATACCGCCTGGTCGCTGATCGCGCAGCTCGATCGCGAGGACGCGGAGCTCTATCTGCAGGACCGCAAGGCGCGCGGACTTCAACACCATTCTGGTCAACCTGCTGGAGCACGTTTTCCAGCAAGGCGCCCGACAACATATATGGCGAGCCGCCGTTCCGGTCGACGGCGACTACGCAACGCCCAACGAAGCCTATTTCGAGCATGCGGACTGGATCCTTCACAGGGCCTGCGAACTTGGCTTCCTCGTGCTGCTTACGCCTTCCTATGTCGGCAACGGCGGCGGAGGCGAAGGCTGGTATCACCATATGGTCGAGAGCGGCGCCGAGAAGATGCGCGGCTACGGCCGGTTCGTCGGCGCCCGCTACCGCGACCTTGACAACATCGTCTGGGTGCAGGGGGAGACTACGACCCTCCAGACAAGGACCTGATCCGAGCACTTGTCGAGGGCATCAGTGAGACCGACCCGGGCGCGCTGCAAACCGCGCATGGCTCTCCGGGCAGCATCCCGCCGACACTGGAGCGGCGAGCCCTGGTTGGCGATAAACAACGTCTATACTTACGAGCCCGTCCACGGCTCGTCTCTTCAGCAGTATGCCCGCAGCGACATTCCCTTTTTCCTGATGGAGAGTGCTTACGAGAACGAACACGATGCAGGCGAGTACCGGGTCCGCATGCAGGCCTAGCAAGCGATCCTGTCCGGGAGCGATGGGCCATGTTTTCGGCAACAACCCGATCTGGCACTTCGACGGGCCGGGCATTTATTCGGTCGAAACGACGTGGCAACAGGAGCTTGGCAGCCGCGGCGCGCAAAGCATGACGGCGCTTCACAACTCTTCGCCGGGCTGAAGTGGTGGCTTCTGGAGCCGGACCGAATGACAGGCTTTTGACCGGCGACAGGGCGGAACCAGGCCCGCGCCATGGCCGCCCGGCCAGCGACGGCTCCTTCGCTCTCGTCTACGTCCCGGCCGCGCGGCGTCACGCTCGACCTTTCCGCGCTTTCGGCCCGCTGTCGCGGCGCGATGGTTCGATCCGCGAACGGCCAGATCTCGACCGCCGAGGGCTCTCCTTTCCGGGCTGGTCCCGAGTTCCTGAAACCATCACCGAGGAACAGCGCCGGCGACACGGACTGGATATTGGTGCTCACCTCCGTCGGCGATCCGAGCAATGACCACAAAAGATCGAGACTTGCGCCCTTGAAGCGATCGGCCGACGCAGGCCTGAGGCGCGCCCGCCAGTGGCGGAAACCGGGTTCAGCCAGGCCACGCGCCCGCCACCGATAGACGATCGCGCTGTTCGGCCTGTTCGGCTGCGGCAACCTTGGCAATGACGGCTCGCTCGAAACGATGCTGGAATTCCTGCGCCGGGCCCTGCCGGAGGCAAGCTGTATTGCATCTGTCACGACCGGCCGGCTGTCTCGGAGACGTCCTTCAATCCCGACCGTGCCCATGAGCTGGTCGCGCCACGCTCGAGGGGCTGCCACGCACGATCCGGCTTCGCTGAAATTCTAGGCAAGCTGATCGACGTCGTCCAGACCTTCAGGCACATCCGCAAGGCCGACGTCATGATCGTGCCCGGAACCGGAATCCTCGATGACTTCGGCGAGCGGCCCTGGGGCATGCCCTTCAACATCTTCCGGTGGTGCCTCGCCGCCCGGATAGTCGGCACGAAGATCGCCCTGGTCAGCATCGGCGCAGGGCCGATCGGCACCGACCCCAGCCGCTGGCTGATGAGTCCGCCGCGCGCTTCGCCCACTATCGGTCCTACCGCGACACTGTCGAAGGAATTCATGGAAGGCGTCGGCTTCGACACCGGTGGCGACAAGGTATTTCCCGACCTGGCATTCAAGCTCCCGCGGCCGGCAGCGGCGCCGCGCCCCTGCGCTGCCAAGCCGACGGTCGGCGTCGGGGTCATGAGCTATTACGGATGGTACGGCTTTGCCGGCGGCGGCGAGGCGATCTTCCGGCGCTACGTCGACCAGATGGCGGAGTTCGTCGCCCATCTGCTCGACGGAGGACACCAGGTCCGGCTGCTCACCGGCGAGGCGGGCGACTGGACCGCCGTACGCGCGGTCCTGGACGAAGTCGCCGGTGCGCCCCGCCGCTTCCGCATTTATCGCTGCGGACCGGTCGCCTCGCTGCACGACGTGATGCAGCAGATCGCGCAGACCGAATCGTTGTTGCCACCCGCTTCCATAACGTTGTCTGCGCGCTGCAAGATGGGCAAGCCGACGATCTCGCTTGGATACGCCAGGAAGAACGACATGCTGATGCCGAAGATGGGACTCGGTGACTTCTGCCATCACGTGGAGCGCTTCGATCTCGCTGATCTGATCGCCCAGTTCGCCGATATGTCAGCCCGCCAGGCCGAATTCGGCAACGCGCTTCGCGTCCGCAACGGAATCTTCGCCCGCCAACTCAACGAGCAGGAGCGTCATCTCGCGCGGTTCTTGCTCGGGGCATAGTCGAATGGAGCGGTGTGCCGCAACTGGTCGGGGACCATGGCCTATCGGTTGTAGGGGTTGCTGTCTGCTTCGCGATTGCCGCGGTGGGTTACTACGCCAGAGGCCCGCTGATCGTCGGCCTCCTTGCCTCGATGGCGTTCGGCTCGACCGCAGTCTTGGCGCTGGGCGGATCGTCGCCGCTGATCTACGCCTACTTCGCAGCGATGCTCGTGGCCGCCGTCGCCGCCCGGCGCCGATCTGGCGGGATCTCGGCGACGTCTTCGGCGCCATCCGGCCAATCTGGGTCCTGTGCAGCATCATGATCGATGCCGTCATCGGCTCTGTGCTTTTCCCGCGCCTGTTCGCCGGCCAGACAAGCGTATTGGTCAAGCCGCCGGGGCGCATGTCCATCGTCGAGGATTCACTGGCGCCCGTCTCAGGCAACATCACGCAGTCAGCGTACTTCGTGCTCGGCGGCCTGACAGCGATCGCCCTGTGCGTGATGTTGTCTTACACAAGGACCGGCTGGACCAGGTGCGCCGCGCGTTCTTCGTCTGGATCTGCCTGCACACCGGCATGGGCTTGATCGATCTCCTGGGAAAGCTGGGCGGCGTGGGCGACGTGCTGGCGCCGATCCGGACCGCCAGCTACGCCATGCTGACCGAGGCCGAACAGGGTGGCTTCGCACGCATCGCGGGCGCCTATTCCGAGGCCTCCGCGTTCGGCGGGGTCTCGCTGTCGTGTCTCGCATTCAGCTACACCTACTGGCGTATGACCAAAGACCGCCTGGCGCAATGGCTGGCGATCACGCTCCTGGCGCTGGTACTTCTGTCTACCTCGTCGACCGCCTATGTTGGGCTCGCCATTCTCGGCCTCGGGGTCTTCTTCTCGATCGGACGATCGGTGGTCCAGGACCGGCTTGAGACCGACGACCTCCTGATCCTGGCGTTGCTTTCGATCTCAGCGTTGGTCGTCGTCGCCATCGGCGTCTACGACGGCGAAGGTGCTCGATCCAGTCATGCGCCTGATCAATTCAGCCATCCTCGACAAGAGCAGTTGGGAGTTCCGGCCAGGAGCGGACCTATTGGAATATCAAAAGTCTCCAGAACTTCGTGGACACGGGCGGGCTCGGCATCGGATTTGGCAGCTCGCGTGCGTCGAGCTGGCCGGTGGCGGTGCTCGGGCGGCTGGGGCTGGTTGGCTCGCTGATGATGGCGCTGCTGCTCTTCGTCGTCGCCCGCGGGCTGGGGGGGCTCGGCGCGTTCGTCGACCCCGGGACGGAGGCAGTGGTGGCGAGCGTGCGTGCGGCCGCCTTCGGCAGCATTGTCGCGGGCTCGCTGGTCAGCGGCACCACGCCGATCCGGGCATGATATTCTTCATCGCGTTTGCCGTCGCCGCCGTCTCCAGGGCCAATGCCCGAAGGCAGGCGCAGATCTTCACGCGGCGACCGTGCACCTGTCATGGCGGAGCGTGCCAGCGCGCCGTCTGCCGGTTTCGCCGCGCAACCTTAAGCGGCGCGTTCGATCGCGGCCCGTGCGCCGCTGATTCGCGGGTCGCTCGGCCTGAAAGACCGCCTTTGACGCATTGGCCATGCAGGCGTCTTCACCGATCACGCCACCGACCAGGGGAGATCTTCGAAGCCCGCGAGCTGTCGGCATGCATCCAGCCGCTCAAGCCGGCGAGATGGCTTCTTCGCGTTCCCAGCCGGGGATCCGCCCTCTACCGCCCGAACAGCCGATCGTCGACAAGATCGAGGAGCTACCGCCCCCGAGCCAGCGGACGTCGGACAGGGCTGAACTACCTCATCCGGGCGGTTCATCATGGCAGTCGCCGTTCCATGAGGCGTGCGTTTAATCGATACACACATGGAGACGCTGATGACGAAGCTGGACCACTCTGCCCCCGGGCGACGATTTGGCAAGTCTGTCGGCATCTCGGTGATCCGGCAAGCGACACCCAAAGGACTGGTTGTGGCGCGCTACTGACGAAGCAAGGCAAATCAGCACAAGGCTCCATAGGATAGGTCCATGAATGCAGCAGCGATGGACCGACGGTAAGTCGCGTCACCACACCATCCGTTGACTTCGATGCTGCAGGACTCGCCCGGCAACATTTCCGTCGCATCTCCTCGTTAGGAACTTCTTCACCCCGGCCGCGCTACCCGCATCCGTGGCCTCGGATGCCGGTGCGCGGCGAACCAATGCGCAATACCGGCGTTGTCAGGGCTCGAACGCGGGAATCGGCAACGCCGGGTTGCCCGATGTACCTCCTGACTGCACCGACGGAGTAGAGACCATGCCTTCCGCAGCCCGCGCCCATCCCCTCCCGGCCGCCGCGCTCCCGCTTCCGGCCAACCTGCCGATGGCGCCCCCGGGCGAAAAGCCGCTGCTTTTCCTCGACTTCGAGGCCTCCTCGCTCACGCAGGGCTCCTGGCCGGTGGAGATCGGCTTCGCCTGGATCGAAGACGGCCGGGTCGAGGTGAGCTCGGCGATCATCGCCCCGCGCCTTTCCTGGTCGATGGACGACTGGTCCGAGGTCGCCGCCCGCTACCACGGGATCACCCTCGAAGCCGTCCGATCCGGCCGCCCCGCCGCCGAGGTCGCCGCCGAGACCGAGCGCTTCGGCGACTTCACCGTGGTGTCCGACAACCCGCGCTGGGAACAGCGCTGGCTCGACAGGCTGCGCGCCGGGCGCCAGCCGATCCCGGTCCAGAGCCTGCGCTCCATAGCCGGCAGCCGCCTCTCCGCCCACGAAGCCGACGCCCTGGCCCTCTACCTCCTCCGCGCCGCGTCGCCGCACCGCGCCGGCGCCGACGCCGCCCGCATGGCCACCGCCTGGCTGGCCGCGACGCAGCCGACCTCCCGCGCCGCCGCGTGAACCCCGCGCGGCGCTACTCCGCCGCCGCCCGGCGCCCCCTGCAGCCAGCCCCACACCCGCGACGGCGTCAGCGGCATGTCCACGCGCCGCACGCCCGCCTCCCAGACCGCATCCAGCGCCGCGTTGGTCACCGCCGCCAGCGCCCCGACGGTGCCGGCCTCGCCGCAGCCCTTCATCCCGATCGGATTCGCCGTCGAAGGCACCAGCTCGGTGTAGAACGCCATGAACGGCACGTCGTCCGCCCGCGGCATGGCATAGTCCATGAACGACCCGCTGAGGAGCTGGCCCTCGGGCGAGAACGCCACCTCCTCGGTGATCGCCTGCCCGATCCCCTGCGCCACGCCGCCGTGCACCTGGCCCTCGACCAGCATCGGGTTGATCAAGAGGCCGAAGTCGTCCACCACCGTGTACTTCACCACCTCGGTCCGCCCGGTCTCCGGGTCGATCTCCACCTCCGCGAAATGCGCCCCGTTGGGATAGGACCGCCCGGGCACCACGAACTCCCGCGTCGTGCTCAGGAGCTCGCGCTTGCCCTCGCGCCGCGCCGCCTCGGCCAGGTCCATGACCCCGATCGACAGGTCGGTGCCGACGACCCGGTAGGCGCCGTCCTCGAACACCAGGTCGCCGCTCGACACCTCGAGCTCGTCCTCGGCCAGCGTATGGAAACGGGCGATCATGTGGTCGGCGGCGTGGTTGATCGAGCTCCCCTGCATCGTCGCCGAGCGCGATCCGCCGGTGCCGCCGCCCTTGGCGATCCGGTCGCTGTCGCCCTGCACGAAGCGGATCTTCTCGAACGGAATGCCGCTTCGCTCGACAAGGATCTGGGCGAACGCCGTCTCGTGCCCCTGCCCGTTCGACTGCGTCCCCACGTGCAGCTCGACCATGCCGTCGTCGGCGAAGGCGATGGTCGTCGTCTCGTTCTGGTCGCCCAGGATCGACTCGATGTAGTAGCAGAGCCCCAGCCCGCGCAGCCGCCCGGCCTTCGCGCTCTCCGCCTTGCGCGCCGCGAAGCCCGCCACGTCGCCCTCTTCGAGCGCCCGCCCCAGCACCCGCTCGAAATCGCCCACGTCGTAGAGCTCGCCCGACACGCTCCGGTACGGGAACTTCTCGCGCGGAATGAAGTTCCTGCGCCGCAGCTCCACCGGGTCCAGCCCCAGGTCGCGCGCCGACCAGTCCATCAGCCGCTCGATGACATAGATCGCCTCCGGCCGCCCCGCCCCGCGATAGGCGTCCATCGGCGTGGTGTTGGTGAAGACGCCCTTCACCGCGAAGAACGCCTTCTGCACGTCATAGACCCCGGGCATCACCTTCAGCGCCAGCTTCGAGGCGATGGGCTGCCCGTAGGGCGCGTTGTAGGCGCCGAGGTTCGAGACGCAGTTGATCCGGATCGCCTGCAGCCGGTAGTCGGCGTCGAACGCCGCCTCCGCCACCGTCACGTGGTCGCGCCCGCCGTTGTCGCTCAGCATCGCCTCGCCGCGGGTGCTCATCCAGTGCACCGGCCGCTCCAGCTCGCGCGCCGCGAAGGCGACGGCGAAGTACTCCGGATAGTTGCAGCCCTTGATCCCGAAGCCGCCGCCCACGTCCGGGATCGTCACCCGCACCGCCTCGACCGGCAGGCTCAGCCGCTCCGCCAGCTCGTCGCGCAGCCCCCACACGCCCTGCCCGGAGAAGCCCACGTGCAGCTTCGCCCCGTCCCACTCGGCGAAGCAGCCGCGCGGCTCCAGCGGCATCGCCATCACCCGGTTGTCGATCATCTCCAGCCGCGTGGCGTGCGCCGCCGCCGCGAACGCCTCCGCCACCGCCGCCTCGTCGCCGAACGCCCAGTCGTAGCCGACGTTGTCCGGCGCCTCGGGGTGGATCGCCGGCCCGCCCACCGCCGTCGCCACATGCACCGGCAGGTCGTCGAAGTCGCAGACGATGAGCTCCACCGCGTCCATCGCCGCCGCCCGCGTCTCGGCCACCACCAGCGCGATCGGCTCGCCGGCATAGCGCACCCGGTCCTCCGCCAGGATCGGCCGCCGCGGCGCCGCCCCGAGCGTGCGGTCGCGGTTGCGCACCAGCTCGAAGTCCATCCCGTTGTCGAGCCGCCCGCCGAGGTTGCCGGCGTGCCACACCCCGAGCACGCCGGGCGCCTCCGCCGCGGTCTCCGTCACCAGCCCGCTGATCCGGGCATGCGCCACCGGGCTGCGGAAGAACACCGCGTGCAGCGCGCCCTCCGGCGCCACGTCATCGAGAAAGCGCCCCTCGCCCTTCAGGAACCGCAGGTCCTCCTTGCGCAGCACACTCTGGCTGGTTCCGAACTTGCTCACGGCCACGCCTCCGATCTGTCTGGGATGGCGGGGAGACTAGCGGATTTGCCCCGCGCGTCCATAGGGAGCGAGCACGATGTGACGCCCCGTCCTAAATCGGCTATGGTGCGGCGAGCAACGTGAGTTTCGCGATGAACCAGCAGCCTCGGCCCGGGCGGCGGCCCGCCACCTACCAGGACATCCTCGACGCGCCCCGCGGCAAGGTGGCCGAGATCATCCGCGGCGCGCTGCACCTGCATCCCCGGCCACGCCCGCGGCACGCGCAGGCGATCACATCGCTCGGCGACGAGATCGTCAGCCCCTTCGGCAAGGGGCGCGGCGGTCCCGGCGGCTGGTGGATCCTGATCGAGCCGGAGCTGCACCTCGGCCCGGACGTGCTGGTGCCCGACCTCGCCGGTTGGCAGCGCGTCGCGGATGCCGTCGCTTCCCGACGAGGCCGGAATTTCCGTTCCGCCCGATTGGGTCTGCGAAGTGCTCTCGCCCGCCACCCGCACCTACGACCTCACCGAAAAGCGCGACATCTACGCCGAGCACGGCGTCGCGCACCTCTGGCTGATCGACCCCCAGGCCCGCACCCTCGAAGCCTTCCGCCTCGCGGACGGCGCCTGGACGCTGATCGCCGCCCTCCACGACGACGCCGAGGTCCGGCTGCCGCCCTACGAGGCCATCGCCTTCCCGCTCGCGGCACTCTGGGCCGACTGACCCCCGTCCGCCCCCGCCCCTTTCCCTCGCCGCGCCGCAGCGCTAAGACCGGTGGCCGCCACGAGAGCCCGGACCTGAACGCATGCCCATGGAAAAGACCTTCGACGCCGAAACCGCCGAGCCGGCGGTCAGCGCCGCCTGGGAAGCCGCGGACGCCTTCCGCGCCGGCGCCAACGCGCGGCCGGGCGCCGAGCCCTTCTCCATCCTGCTGCCGCCGCCCAACGTCACCGGCTCGCTGCACATGGGCCACGCCTTCAACCACACGCTGATGGACATCCTCGCCCGCTGGCACCGGATGCAGGGCGACGACGTGCTCTGGCAGCCCGGCCTCGACCACGCCGGCATCGCCACCCAGATGGTCGTCGAGCGCGAGCTCGCCCGCACCGGCAACGCCGGCCGCCGCGAGATGGGCCGCGAGGCCTTCGTCGCCAAGGTCTGGGAGTGGAAGGAGCAGTCCGGCGGCACCATCCTCGAACAGTCCCGCCGCCTCGGCGACAGCTTCGACCTCTCGCGCAACCGCTTCACCATGGACGCGGGCTTCCACGACGCGGTGCTCAAGGTCTTCGTCGACTTCTACAACAAGGGCCTGATCTACCGCGGCAAGCGCCTGGTCAACTGGGACCCCCACTTCGAGACCGCCATCTCCGACCTCGAGGTCGAGCAGGTCGAGGAGAAGGGCCACCTCTGGCGCCTGCGCTACCCGCTGGAGAACGGCGCGACCTACGAGCACCCCACCGAATGGGACGCCGAAGGCGCCCCCACCGCCACCGAGACCCGCGACTACCTCGTCGTCGCCACCACCCGCCCCGAGACCATGCTCGGCGACACCGGCGTCGCCGTCCACCCCGACGACCCCCGCTACGCCCACCTCATCGGCAAGACCGTCCGCCTGCCGCTGGTCGGCCGCTCCATCCCCATCGTCGCCGACGCCTACGCCGACCCGGAGAAGGGCACCGGCGCCGTCAAGATCACCCCCGCCCACGACTTCAACGACTGGGACGTCGGCCAGCGGCAGAAACTCCGCGCCATCAACGTGATGGACACGCGCGCTCGCATCGCACTCAAGGACAACGCCGCCTTCTGGGAAGGCATCGACCCGTCCGACGAGCTGCCGACCTCGACGGCCTCGACCGCTACGAGGCCCGCGACCTCATCCTCACCCTCGCCGAGGAGCAGGGCTGGCTCGACGGCGCCGACCCCGAGACCCACACCGTCCCGCACGGCGACCGCTCCAAGGTCGCCATCGAGCCCTTCCTCACCGACCAGTGGTACGTCGACGCCGCGACCCTCGCCAAGCCCGCCCTCGCCGCCGTCCGCGACGGCCGCACCCGCATCCTCCCCGAGCGCGACGAGAAGACCTACTTCCACTGGCTGGAGAACATCGAGCCCTGGTGCATCTCCCGCCAGCTCTGGTGGGGCCACCGGATCCCGGTCTGGTATGGGCCACAGCTCAGCGAAGTGGAGTTCTTGACGATCCGAGCGGCGCTAGACTGAAGCGCGTTCTGCGCGGCGACTGAAGAAGAGCGCGCTCGAGCTAGCGCGACGACTACTATGGCCCTGAGAGCAAGGTCGAGTTGGACGTGAAGCGACGCATAGCTCAGAGAACTGACGTTCAGCCGCATCGGCGACGTACGGGATCAGCTGTCCGACGATCGGGATGACCGTGGTGACGCAAGGCACGTCGACGTTGTCGCTGTCTGACCGCGACCCCGACGTCCTCGACACCTGGTTCTCCTCCGGCATCTGGCCGATCGGCACCCTCGGCTGGCCCGAGGACACCCCCGAGCTCCGCCGCTACTACCCCACCTCCACCCTCGTCACCGGCTTCGACATCATCTTCTTCTGGGTCGCCCGGATGATGATGATGCAGCTCGAGCTCACCGGCGAGGTGCCCTTCCGCGAGGTCTACATCCACGCCCTCGTCCGCGACGAGAAGGGCAAGAAGATGTCGAAGTCGCTCGGCAACATCCTCGACCCCATCGAGCTCATCGACAGGTTCGGCGCCGACGCCGTGCGCTTCACCCTCACCGCCATGGCCGCCATGGGCCGCGACCTCAAGCTCTCCGAGGAGCGCATCGCCGGCTACCGCAACTTCGGCACCAAGCTCTGGAACGCCGCCCGCTTCGCCGAGATGAACGACTGCCGCCCCGATCCCGCCTTCGACCCGACGGCCGTCACCCTCACCGCCAACAAGTGGATCGTCGGCGAGACCGGCCGCCTGCGCGAGACCCTCGACGCCGCCCTCGCACGCCTACCGCTTCAACGACGCCGCCACCGCGCTCTACGCCCACGTCTGGGGCAAGGTCTGCGACTGGTACGTCGAGCTGGCGAAACCCCTCTTCGACGGCGACGGCGCGGCGGAGACCCGCGCCACCATGGCCTGGGTGCTCGACCAGTGCCTGATCCTGATGCACCCGGTCATGCCCTTCATCACCGAGGCGCTCTGGGGCCAGATCGCCCCGCGCCCGAAGCTCCTCTGCCACACCGACTGGCCCGCCTACGGCGCCGAGCTGATCGACCCCGCCGCCGACGCCGAGATGAACTGGGTCATCGGCCTGATCGAGGACATCCGCTCCGTCCGCGCCCAGCTCCACGTCCCCGCCGGCGCCCGCGTCCCCCTGGTCGAGCTCGACCTCGCCGCGCCCCAGGCCGAGGCGCTGGAGCGCAACCGCACGCTCGTCGCCCGCCTCGCCCGCGTCGACCGGTTCGAGCGGTCCGCGGAGGCCCCGAAGGGCTCGATCACCATCACCCGCGAGGGCGGCACCTTCTGCCTGCCCCTCGCCGACGTCATCGACATCGCCGCCGAGCGCGACCGGCTGGCGAAGACCCTCGACAAGCTCGCCAAGGAGATCGCCGGCCTGCGCGCCAAGCTCGCCAACGAAGCCTTCGTCGCCCGCGCCCCCGAGGAGGTGGTCGACGAACAGCGCACCCGCCTCGAAGCCGCCGAGGCGGAGATGCAAGCCCTGAGCGCCGCCGCGGCCCGTCTCGCCACCCTCTGAACCCGACATCACCCATATGGATTCCATATGGATTCCATACGCGGAAAACGCATACGCCCTATTCCCGCCCCAGCCCCTCGATCCCGCTCCCCACCAGCATCGCCCCGATCACCAGCATCACCGCCGCCGCGATGATCGAATTGTTCCGCGCCAGCCAGTCCCGCGCCGCCGCCAGCGGCCTGCGCGCGCCCTCCCCCGCCACCAGCGACCAGACCACCGGCACCGCCACCCCGGCCCCGGCCACCGCCGCGAACACCCCCGACACCGCCAGCGCCTGCAAGGCCGGCACCGCCGCCGACCCCACGATCATCCCCGCCCCCACCACGAACGCCAGCTCCTTCAGGTTCACCACCGTCAGCAGCGCCCCGAACATCAGCGCCTGCGCCGGAGACGCCTTCTCGATCGTTCGCATCCAGCCCGGCAGCTCCGCCACCGCCTCCCCGCGCGGCCGCATCCGCCAGATGGCCACCGCCGCCAGCATCACCAGCACGCCCGCCGCGATGCGCAGCCACCCGCCCCGCTCCACCGCCTCGCCCGGCTCGTCCCCGACGCGCACCGCGAAAAGCGCCACGACGAACGCGCACACCGCCAGCGCCACCACCCGCCCGATCAGGAAACCCACGCCGCCCCGCGTCCCCGCGGGCGCCAGCAGCAGCGCCACCGCCGCGATGATCGGCAGCGGGCTCATCGCCACCGGGACAGCAAAGGGAACCACGTCGCCGAGGAGCTGGAGCATCAGGAAACCCATGCCGCGCGCCGCAACCTATCGGCGGCACGACGCGGGAGGCAAGGGATCTTGCACCACCGCGGCAAAGCGATCCAAGATGCCGCGCGGCCAGGAAGCGCGGCGCGGATTTTGAGCGATGATGAATCCAATCAGGATCAATAGTTTACCGTGCGCGGCCATTTCGCACCCCGGCGCCCCGCCATGCGCCTGACCCCCCTCGCCGCCAGCCTCCCCGCCACCGTCCCCTTCGTCGGCCCGGAGACCCAGGAGCGCGCCCTGGGCCGGCCCTTCATCGCCCGCATCGGCGCCAACGAGAGCGTCTTCGGCCCCTCGCCGCGCGCCATCGCCGCCATGGCCGAGGCCGCTGCCGGTGTCTGGCGCTACGGCGACCCCGAACTCCACGACCTCAAGGCCGCCCTCGCCGCCCACCACGGCGTGCGGCCGGAGAACATCACCGTCGGCGAGGGCATCGACGGCCTCCTCGGCAACCTCGTGCGCCTCCTCGTCGCGCCCGGCACGCCGGTGGTGACCTCCGCCGGCGCCTATCCCACCTTCAACTACCACGTCACCGGCTTCGGCGGCACGCTCCTCACCGTCCCCTACCGCGACGACGCCGAGGACCCCGAGGCGCTGCTCCTCGCCGCCCGCAAGGCGGCCGCACCGCTCCTCTACCTCGCCAACCCGGACAACCCGATGGGCAGCTGGCACTCCGGCGCCCGCATCGGCGAGATGATCGCCCGCCTCCCCGGCGGCTGCCTGCTCTGCCTCGACGAGGCCTACGCCGACTTCGCCCCGGCCGACGCCATCCCGCCCCTCGACGTCTCCGAGCCCCGGGTGATCCGCATGCGCACCTTCTCCAAGGCGCACGGCATGGCCGGCGCGCGCATCGGCTACGCCCTCGGCCACCCCGACCTCATCGCCGCCTTCGACCGGGTCCGCAACCACTTCGGCGTCAACGCCATCGCCACCGCCGGCGCCCTCGCCGCCCTCGCCGACCGCGCCTGGCTCGCCCACGTGGTCGCGGCGGTCGAAGAAGGCCGCGCCCGCATCGCCGAGATCGCCGCGGCGAACGGCCTCGGGGCGCTCCCCTCGGCCACGAACTTCGTCGCCATCGACTGCGGCCGCGACGGCGCCTTCGCCCGCCGCGTCCTCGACGCGCTGGTCGCCCGCGGCATCTTCGTCCGAAAGCCGTTCGTCGCGCCGCAGGACCGCTGCATCCGCGTCACCGTCGGCAAGCCCGACGACCTCGACGCCTTCGCCGCCGCGCTGCCGCCGGCGCTGGAAGCCGCCGCCTACCAGTAGACCGGATAGCCGTAGTAGCCGAAATACCGCTCCTCGAAGGCGCGGTCGACGGTCTGCGACGGGTCGAACTCCGGCCCGTTCCTGATCTGCTCGCGCGTCAGCAAGACCTCGGCCGTCCGTTCGCCCCAGCTCACGCCGGTGATGGCGGCCGGGATCAGCAGCACCGGCTTGCCCGCCCACCAGCTGCCGGTGTCGACCACCACGTAGCGCACCACCCAGCCGTCCGCATCCAGCAGGAAATCCTCGATATGCCCGATCGCGCCGTCCGTGGCCCCGATGTGATAGCCGGTCATCTCGTCGGTCGAACGCAGGTGCGGATCGACGTGTCCCTCGCGCTCGCCCACCCCCGAAGCCGCCGGCTGCGACGGCCGCTCGATGCCCGTCCAGTGGTCGGGCGCGTCGTAGTGCCGGCTCAGTTCTTCCTCATGCTGCCGCGAAACCGGCTGGTCCGCCTCCAGCGGCGGGCTCGCGCGCACCTGCTCGCGGGTCAGCGCCAGCTTGAGCACCGGCGGATCGCCGGGCACGGCTTCCACCTGCCCCGCGGCCAGCAGCACCTTGCGTCCCGGCAGCCACGTGCCGGTGTCCGTGACGAACCAGCGCGCCGTCCAGTGCTCATCGTCGAACAGGCAGTCGCGGATGGCGCCGATGGCGCCATCCCTGGCCTCGAGGGCGAAATCGCCCAGGCTCGAAGCGCGCCAGAGCATCGCCGGCTCAGGCGGTCGGCGCCGCCGCGACCTCGCCGGCCAGCGCCTTGCGCAGGGCTTCCTCGCGGGTGTGGTCGAGCGAGGTCTGCAGCACCCGGCCGCCGACGCCCTTGAGCTCGGCCAGCACCTTGTCGCCGGTCACCTTGCGCACCAGCACGAAGAGCACCGCCTCGCCCGGCTGCAGGTCCTCGGTGGCCAGCTCCTTCATGAACTTGTCGTTCACGCCCACGTCGGTCAGCGCGCCGGCGAGCGCACCGCTCGCCGCGCCCGCGGCCACGCCGAGCAGCGGGTTCATGAACAGGACGCCCACCAGCAGGCCCCAGAAGCTGCCGCCGGCCGCGCCCGCGGCGGTGGTGTTCAGCAGCTGGTTCAGCTTCACCTTCCCGGCCTCGGTCTTGGTCGCGATCGCCGCGTCGCCGATGTCGATCAGGTAGTCCTTCTGCATGCCGATTAACTTCTGCCGTACTTCCTCGGCCTTTTCCTCGGTCGGAAATACCACGGCGATCAGGTCAGCCATCTTGCTCCCCCTTGCTTCCCAGATAATCTCGCTGATGCCGCTCACGCGGCGCGAGCGATTAACGGCGCGGGTGCGCCAGCTGTCAATTCGAATTGTCCCTCGCGGGATGTGGCCGATTGGCGCGGCCGCCCGGCGCTGCCGGACGGCCGTCGCTCAGCTCACTTGCACGCCGGGTTCTGCGTCCCGACCGCGGCGCCTGCGCCCGCGCCGACGGCAGTCGCGATCTGCTTGCCCGAGCCGCCGCCGATCTGGTTGCCGAGCAGCCCGCCCACCGCAGCGCCGCCCAGGACGCCGCCGGCGCACTGCAGCTCCCGGTTCGTCTGCGGGTTCTGCGTACAGCCGCTTACAGCCGCCGCCGCTACCGCCAACAGGATCAGTGTCGTCTTCATTCTACTTGACCTCCGCATTCCATGCCTCGATCGGCACGGCAACATCTATGCCGATCCGGGGTCGCCCGCCACTATGTTTTGTGGCGGGCGCAGGCGCGGCAGCTCAGTTCAGCTTTCCGTCGCCGTCAAGGTCGGCCGCGGTGAAGTCCGCCGTGGCCTGCGCCTGCAGCTCCTCCAGGCTCAGGCCGTCGTCGCCGTTGGTGTTGGCGGCCGCGAACTGCTCCGGGGTCATCACCACGGTGGCTTCGGCCAAGGTGACGTAGCCGTCGCCGTTGGCATCCATGCCGGCATGGGCCTGCGCGATCAGCGCGGCCATCTCGGCCGCGTCCACGGCGCCGTCGGCATTGCCGTCGAGCGCCGCCAGGTGCTGGGTCGTCATCGCCTCCTGGGCGACGGCGGCCGTGCAGCCCAGCGCCAGCGCGCCGGCGGCTGCGATCAGAAATGTCTTCATCGATCCCTCCCTCATCCGCACGCCAGCTTCGCGCCGGCCGCAGTGCCCAAGCCGGCGCCCACGGAGGTCGCGATGGTGTTGCCGAGGCCGCCCCCCACGAGGCTGCCCGCCAGGCCGCCGACGACGGCGCCCGTCAGTGTGCCGGCCATGCAGCCGACCTCATGTTTCTGTTCCGGCGTCTCGTTCGCGCAGGCGCCGAGCAAGGCTACGCTGCCGAGCAAAAGTAGTGCACGTCCCACTCCAAACTCCCTGTCATGTCCCCGAAATGCGTCCGGCTTGCTTCACCGGCCGCAATTCGACGCCTAGACGATTTCCACGCCGGTTTCCAGTGGGCTGACGGGTGCCGGCGCCCCGCCGCCAGCCGCGATCACCGCCCCGGCCGCCGCGACGCCTCCCGCGCCGTACGGGATGCCGAGGCTCTGGAAACTGGCCTCGATCGTCGCCAGCGTGCCGAGCAGCATCGGCGGATTGAGATGCCCCATGTGCCCGATGCGGAAGGTGCTGTCGGGATCGACCCTCGGCACCGCGAGACCGATGCCGAGCGTCACGCCCGCCACGTCCGCGCACCACCGCCTGAGCCGCGCGCCGTCGCCCGGGCCGGTGCGGATGGTGGTGACGGCATGGCTCCTGCAACGCCGGGTCCGCAATGTTGAGCTCCAGCGCGCCCCCCGCACCCCAGGCCTCGACCGCCGCCCAGACCGCCTGCGCGAAGACCGCATGCCGCGCCCACACCGCCTCCAGCCCCTCCTCGGCCAGGATCATGTCGAGGGCGCAGCGCAGGCCATAGAGGTGGTGCGTCGGCGCCGTCCCGCAGAACCGCTCGTAGGGAACGCTGGGCGCCGTCCGCGGCCGCCAGTCCCAGTAGGGGCTGCGCCTGCGCGGCCCCGCAGCCTCCGCCCGCGGCCCGTGAAAGGTGAAGGCCACCCCGGGCGGCGTCATCAGCCCCTTCTGGCAGGCCGCCACCATCACGTCGACGCCCCAGGCATCCATCTCGAAGCGGTCGCAGGCCAGGCACGCGATGCAGTCGATCACCAGCAGCGCGGGATGCCCGGCTGCGTCCAGCGCCCCCCGGAGCGCCACCACGTCGTTCCTCACCGAGGAGGCGGTGTCGGTCTGCACCGCCAGCACCGCGCGGATCTCATGCCCCCGGTCGGCGCGGAGCCGCTCCGCCACCCGCTCCGGGTCGATCCCGGCGCGGAAGCCGAAGTCCATCACCTCGACGTCCACGCCCATCGCCCGCGCCATCTGCGCCCAGCCGAGGCCGAAGCGCCCGGTGGCGATCACCAGCGCCTTCTGCCCCGGCGCGAGGATGTTCGCGATCGCCGCCTCCCAGACGGCATGGCCGTTGCCGATGTAGATCGCCACCTTGCCATCCGTCCGCGCCACCCGGCCGAGGTCCGCGACGATCGTCTCGGTCATCTCGACCAGCTCGCCCTCGTAGATGTTCGGCGCCGGCCGGTGCATGGCGGCGAGCACCCGGTCGGGGATGACCGACGGCCCGGGAATGGCGAGGATGTCGCGGCCGCGCGAAAGCGTCATGGGGAAGGCTCCGGCTCCAATGCGGGCGCGACGTTAGCGGGCGCGCCCGGCAGAGGGAATGCCGAATACTCTTGGTCCGCGCGCGCCCCGCGTGCTAGTCCGGCCAGCGGCCGGGAGCCCCGGCGCCGCCCAGGATCGCCCGCCCATGCCGGACCCGCTGACCGCCCGCGTGCCATCCCCCTGGTGGCGGCTCTGGCGCGTATGGCTGCGGCCGCAATGGAAACTCCTCGCCGTCTCGCTGCTGATGACCGGCGTCGTGGCGCTCGCCTCGGGCGGGTACTCCAAGCTGATCCAGATGGTGATGGCCGCGTTTCAGGCGCAGTCCCAGTCCGTGATCTGGTGGGGGCCGCTCGGGGTGATCGTGCTCAGCTGCGCCAACGCATTCGGTCAGTATTTCAAGGAGATCACCGGCAACCGCGTCACCAACCGCATGGAGACCGAGCTCCGCAAGACGATGTTCGTCCGCCTCGTCGGCACCGACCTCGCCCGCCTGCAGACCGAGGCGCCCGCCGGCCTCGCCGCGCGGTTCTCCTCCGACATCGGCCTGATCGGCACGGCGGTGCGCTCCATCCTCGGCGGCATCACCGGCATCCTCACCATCGTCGTCACCGTCGGCTTCATGCTGAGCATCGACTGGTCGCTCACCGTCGGCATCTGCCTCGTCTTCGCCACCGCGCTCATCCCGGTCAACCGCATCGGCCGCCGGCTGCGGCGCCTCGCCACCAGCACCCAGTCCGAGGTCGCCTCGATGACCTCCGAGGTCACCGAGGGCCTTTCCGGCATCCGCATGGCGCGCACCTACAGCCTGGAGGAGCCGCTCTCCGAAAGCGCCGACGGCGTCTTCGAGCGCCTCTTCGGCCTCCGCTCGCGGCAGAACCGCTGGCAGGCGCGGGTCGCCCCGATGATGGAGGTCCTCGTCGGCATCGCCGTCGCCATCCTCCTCTTCGTCGTGGGCGTGCGCATCGACGCCGGCACGATCACCATCGCCGACTTCACCGGCCTCCTGACCGGCCTCGGCGTCATCGCCGGCCCCGCCCGCCGCCTCGGCGGCAACTTCGCCACCGTCCAGCAAGGCGCCGCCGCGCTCGACCGCGTCTTCATGCTCTTCGACGCCGAGAACACCATTCTCGACGGCCCCGACACGCTGCCGCGCTCGCTCGGCCAGATCCGCTTCGAGAGCGTGAGCTTCGCCTATCCCAACGGACACGTCGCGCTCGACGGCTTCGATCTCGCCATCGAGCCCGGCCAGCGCGTGGCCTTCGTCGGCCGCTCCGGCGCCGGCAAGTCCACCGTCTTCAACCTCCTCCCGCGCCTCTACGACCCCACCGCGGGCCGCATCCTCGTCGACGGCCACGACATCCGCTCGCTCACCCTCGTCTCGCTCCGCGACCAGATCGCCGTGGTCAGCCAGGACTCCGTGCTCCTCTCCGCCACCGTGGCGCAGAACATCGGCTTCGGCCGCCGCGGCGCCACCCGCGCCGAGATCGAGGCCGCCGCCCGCGACGCCGCCGCCGACGGCTTCATCCGCGCGCTGCCCCAGGGCTACGACACCCCTGTAGCGCCACCGCCGGGCAGTTCTCCGGCGGCGAGCGCCAGCGCCTCTCCATCGCCCGCGCCATCCTGCGCGACGCGCCCATCCTGCTGCTCGACGAGCCCACCTCGGCGCTCGACGCCGAAAGCGAGGCGCTGATCCGCGGCGCCCTCGACCGCCTCGCCCACGGCCGCACCACGCTGGTCATCGCCCACCGCCTCGCCACCGTGCTCGATGCCGACCTGATCGTGGTCATGGACCGCGGCCGCATCGTCGAGCGAGGCACCAACGCCGAGCTTCTCGCCGCCGGGGGCCTCTACGCCGATCTCTACCAGCTCCAGTTCGCCGGCACCTGACCGTTGCCCCCCGCCGCGCCGCGGCTATCTTTCTCCCGCAAGGAGGCCCCATCCATGACCGCGGGCTACCACGCCACCGACCGCGCCGTGCTCCGGGTCTCGGGCCCCGACACCCGCGACTTCCTGCAGGGCCTCGTCACCAACGACGTCGGCCGGCTCGACCATGGCCCGGTCTACGCCGCCCTTCTCTCACCCCAGGGCAAGTACCTCTTCGACTTCTTCCTGGTTCCCTCCGGCGAGGATGTGCTGATCGACGTCAAGGCCGACCGCGCGCCCGCCCTCGCCCAGCGCCTCGGCCTTTACCGCCTGCGCGCCAAGGTTTCCGTCGACCCGACGGACCTCGCCGTGATCCTCGGCCTCGGCCCTGCCCCGCTGGGCGCCCTCGCCGACCCGCGCGATCCCGGCCTCGGCTGGCGCGCCTAGCCGACGACCCGGCCGGCTTCCTCGCGGGGATCGAACCCCTCGCGCCCGAAGCGATGGCGGCGCGGCGCATCGCCCTCGGCGTGCCGGAATCCGGCGTCGAGCTCCTGCCCGACGACAGCTACATCCTGGAGATGGGCTTCGAGCGCCTGCACGGCGTCGACTTCCGCAAGGGCTGCTACGTCGGCCAGGAAGTCACCGCCCGCATGAAGCACAAGACCGAGCTCCGCAAGGGTCTCGCCCGCGTCCGCGTCGAGGGCGCGGCCCCGCCCCCCGGCACCGAGATCCGCGCCGGCGACAAGGTGGCCGGCACGCTCTACTCCGTCGCCGACGGCATCGGCCTCGCCTACCTCCGCTTCGACCGCGCCGCGGGCGATCTCGTCGCGGGAGGCGCGGATCACCGAAGCCGGCAGTGGGCCCGGACGGCTCTCATACAGTCGCCGGTGATCGCCTCGCGTTAACAGTCTGAAAAAGTGGCAAGCCGGATTCCAGCCGGATTCCAGCCGCCTTTCAGCGGCTTGCCGATCCAAGGGATCGCTGCCGCCCAAGGCCGCGAGCAGATCGACCGGAGATCGTCTCAGGCCGACTGCAACACCTTCCGCAGCCCCTCGTAGACGTTGGCGTTCGCCGCCACGATGCTGCGCTCCACGAAGAGGTGGCCCCCCTCCTCGATCGTGCCGACGAACCCGCCCGCCTCCCGCACCAGCAGGATCCCCGCCGCCATGTCCCAGGGCTTCAGGTCGCGCTCCCAGTACCCGTCGCAGCGCCCCGCCGCCACATAGGCGAGATCGAGCGCCGCCGCCCCCATGCGGCGAATCCCGGCGGTCTGCGGCGCCAGCGCCGCGATCTCGCGCAGCGCCCCGGGCAATTCGGCCTGTCCGCCAAAGGGGATCCCGGTGGCGAAGATCATCTCGATCATGTCCCTCCGCCCGGAGACGCGCATCCGCCGGTCGTTCAGCCAGGCGCCCGCGCCCTTCTCCGCCACGAACATCTCGTCCCTGATCGGGTCGTAGATCACCCCCGCGACGATCTCGCCCTTGTGCTCGAGCCCGATCGAGATCGCCCAGTGCGGCTGCCCGTGCAGGAAGTTCGTCGTCCCGTCGAGCGGATCGACGATCCAGCGCCGGGTCGGGTCCTCGCCCTTCACCTCGACGCTCTCCTCGCCCAGCCAGCCGTAGTTCGGCCGCGCCTCGGTCAGCTCGTCCCGGATGAGCTGCTCGGCCTTGGTGTCGGCCCGGCTGACGAAGTCCCCCGGCCCCTTGGCCGAGACCTGCAGGTTCTCCACCTCGCCGAAGTCGCGCAGGAGGCTCCGCGCCGCCTTGCGCGCCGCCTTGATCATGACGTTCACATTGGCCGAGGCTTGGGTCATGGAAGGGTGCCGCGCGCATGGGGAAACAGCGCGCCTTATCGCCGCTCCACCCCGGCGCGGCAAGCCCGGATCGCCCGCTCAGTCGCGCTGGACGTACGGTCGCTTCTACTATTCGGTAAAAGACCTCGAAGCGCGGCTTTTGCGAAATCACTCCAGCGCCCGCAAAAGAGCGTGGACATGCCTCAGGCCAAGTCGGGCGCTAAGTGTAGGGCGCAGCCGGGGGGTAGGACTGCGCCCCAGTCCCCGAGCGCAAGCAAGTTCGGGGCTACACCCGCACAGCCTATGGGGATACGACTGTCGGGGCTTTGATCACAGAATAATGGTTGCAGGCGAGCTGTGAGTTTGACCCAAATTGAACACTGCCTTTGGCAAATTTTGAGCGTTGCGAACGGAAGGGACCGGCCCCTCAAATAGAGGAGATCAGCCCACCGGCGCTCAGTCGCGCTGGACGTACATCATCCAGTAGAAGTTGGCGAGCAGCGGGAACTCGTTCGGCCCGATCAGCCCGTCGCCGTTGGGGTCATTCTTCCTGAACATGCACCGGCTGCAGCTCCGGAAACACCCGCTTCGCCTCCTCGTAGGTGACGACCCCGTCGTGGTTGAGGTCGGCCTGGCTGAAGGAAACCGCTCCTGCCGCCCCCGCGGAAGCCAGCGAGCGCCACTGCCCCGAGGACGAGACGCATCCTCATGGCGCCGGCCGCTCCTCCAGCAGCCGCGACAGGAGCCGCCGCCGGCGCACCGGCGCCTCGGGATGGACCAGCCGCGCGGGCAGCGATCCGTCCAGCCGGATCAGCGCCTTCACCGGCAGGTGGTCCGAGGCCAGCCGCGACAGCGGCGTGTCGTGCGCCTCGATCCGCTCCACCAGCTTCTCCGGCTGCACCAGCACCCGGTCGAGCGCCAGCACCGGAAAGTACGACGGAAAGCTCGGCACGCCCCGCCCGATCGGCCCGAACCCCGGCGCGAACCGGCTCAGCGCCGACCGCCCCTGCCGCCGCCACTCGTTCATGTCGCCCATCAGCACCACCGGCCGGTCGGCGCCGTCGCCGGCATGCGCCAGCAGCATCTCCACCTGCAGCAGCCGCGAATGCCGGAGCAGCCCCAGGTGCGCCGCCACAACCCGCACCGGACCCATGGCGAGGTCGAGATCCGCCACCAGCGCCCCGCGCGGCTCGAGCCCCGGAAGCGCGATCTGCCGCAGCCGCCGGACCGCGCCCTCCCGGACCAGCACCAGGTTGCCGTGCCAGCCATGACCGCGATGCGTGTTGGAGACCGGCACCGGGACGAGCCCCGTCGCCTTCGCCAGCGCCGGCAGGTCCAGCAGCCCGGCCCGGTCGCCGAAGCGCCGGTCCGCCTCCTGCAGCGCGATCACGTCGGCCTCGATCTCGCCGATCACCGCCTGCACCCGCTGCGGATCGAACCGCCGGTCGCTGCCTACGCACTTGTGGATGTTGTACGAGGCAAAGACCGCGCTGCCCGCCTCACGTGCCATCGAATGCTCCAAAGGGTCGATTTTGCCTATGTGCCGCATCCGGCGCGGGTATGTCCACCTTTGCGCGCCCATGATCGAGAATGTCTGTTATTCTCGCGACCACGCGCCGGCAGCAGGCCGGACGGAACGGAGGACGACACGATGGAAGCAGACCCAGCGGCAGTCGCGGGCATGTCAACGGCCACGGCCCTGATCGTCATGATCATCGTCGGCGCCATCGCCGGCTGGCTCGCCGGCGTCATCATGAAAGGGAGCGGCTACGGCCTCGTCGGTGACATCATCATCGGCATCCTCGGCGGCGTCGTGGGCGGCTGGATCCTGCGCGCGATCGGCCTCTCGCTCGGAGGCGGAATTCGTCGGCGCGATCATCGTCGCGCTGATCGGCGCGATCGTGCTGATCGCGATCCTGCGGGTCCTGAAGCGCGCCTGAACGCGGACGGGACCTCCCCTGCGCGGAGGTCCCGTCCAACTCAGCCGACGAACACGGCGTCGAGCGGCGGGAAGCCGTTGAAGCCGACGGACGAATAGCTCGTGGTATAGGCGCCGGTGCAGAGGATCCGCACCTTGTCCCCGGCCTCGAGCCCGACGGGCAGCTGCACCGGCCGCTTCTCGTAGAGCACGTCCGCCGAGTTGCACGACGGCCCGGCCAGGATGCACGGCCCGGTGTCGCCGTCGTCGTGGCGGGTCTCGAACTGGTAGCGGATCGCCTCGTCCATCGTCTCGGCGAGCCCGGAGAACTTGCCGATGTCGAGGAACACCCAGCGCGCCAGGTCGTCCTGGTCCTTGCGGGCCACCAGCAGCACCTCGGCCACGATCACGCCCGCCTCGGCCACGAGGCCCCGGCCCGGCTCCGCCATCACGTGCACGTCGCTGCCGAACCGGTGCCGCACCATGCGCATCACCTCGGCGGCATAGTCCTCGGTCGCGGGCAGCGGGTGGCCGTAGAAGGCCGGGAAACCGCCGCCGATGTTGAGGATGCGCAGGTCGTGCCCCGCCTCCGCCGCCTCGCTCCAGAGCGCATGCGCGGCGTCCAGCGCCATCGCCCACATCGAGGGCTCGCGCATCTGGCTGCCGGCGTGAAACGAGATGCCCGCCACGTCCAGCCCGAGGTAGCGCCCCAGGTCCATCAGCCGCAGCGCCTCGCGCTTCGAGCAGCCGAACTTGCGGCTGAGCGGCCAGTCGGCCTGGCTCGCCTCGACCAGCATGCGCACGATCACCCGCGCGCCCGGGGCGTACTCGGCGATCTTGTACATCTCCTGCTCGGCGTCGACGGCGAACTGCTCCACGCCCAGCGCGTGGGCATGCGCGATGTCCGAGCCGCGCTTGATGGTGTTGCCGAAGGCGATCCGGTCCGCCGCCACGCCCAGCCCGAGGCACAGGTCGATCTCGCCGCGCGAGGCGCAGTCGAAACGCCCGCCCAGCGCCGCCACCGCCGCCACGATCTCCGGCGCCGGGTTGGCCTTCACCGCGAAGTGGATCGTGGCGTCGCCGAGGCCCGCCTCCAGCGCGCGGTACTTCGCCCGCAGCATCTCGAGGTCGAACACGACCGTCGGCCGGTCGAACTCGCGCGAACGGATATAAGCGTCCTGCCGCGCGGAAACCGCGCTGACGGACGGATGAATGTCGAAGAGTCGAGCGGGCTCGCCCGCAAAGGCGGCAGCATGTCGCATGCGCATCTCCATCAGTCCCGAGGTTCGACCCCGGAGTTCCCAAAAGAGACGTTACCGTCGCTGCGTGAGCACTCCCGAAAACCCGGGCACTTACAGAGGCGCGTGCGTTGGCGTCAGGAGGGGCATATGAGGCCTCACCCTGTCGCAATCAAGCAAAAAAATGATCCTCGGCGGATATTTTGCGCCCCAGTGGCGGAAACCCCCGGATTCCCTTAAAACTTCGTTAAATCATAACCATAATCGATCACGGTAAGGTTAACGCCGCGCCTTTTTCCGCCCGGCCGCGTTGCCCGTCGCCCACACGAAAACGACCCCGCCCGAAGGGCGGGGCCGTCAAAAAAAACCCTCGCTCGAGGTCGTTCAGGCCGCGGCCGACTGCGCCTTGGCGATCGCGCGCTTCAGCTTCAGCGCCTTCACCGAAAGCTCGGCGTCCGGCGCCTTGGCCAGGAACGCGTCCAGCCCGCCGCGATGATCGACGCTGCGCAGCGCCGACGCGGAGATGCGGAAGCTCAGCGTCTGGCTCAGCGTCTCGCTGGTCAGCGACACCTCGTTGAGGTTCGGCAGGAAGCGCCGCTTGGTCTTGTTGTTGGCATGGCTGACATTGTTGCCGACCATGGGGCTCTTGCCGGTGAGTTCGCAGCGGCGGGACATGCGCGTCGTCCTTGCATCGGTATCGGTTCGGCGCACGGCATCCGCCTGCACCCGGAATCTGGAAGCGGCCTGATAGCGGCGTTCCGCCACCCCGTCAAGGGTCAGCCCTTCCCCGGACGGCGCCCCGGTTTCGATCACCTTCGCGCCCGTCGCCCGGAAGATATCCTCCGCCGATTCAAGCACGTCGATGTAGGCCGCGTTGCCGCTTCCGTGCAGCAACCGCGCCCCGGCGTCCCTCTGGACGATCGATATGACCAGATCCATGTTCACGTACACGGCCTTGCCGTCAGTGCCCGGGGATGTGCATTTCAGCCAACCTGCCACGCGAAGCCCTCCATGCTTCCCTATATAGCCTCGCCGGCGGGGATGCGACAGGCTACCGCCCCCGAAGCGGCCCAGTCCCCCCTGATCTATTCGGTTCCGAACATGGCCGCGAGCATGCTCTCCGCCGCCGCCTCGGGTGCCATCTCCCCCGCCGCGACCCGCGCCGCCAGCGCGCGGCGCCGCGCCGCCGTCGCCGGATCGGCGTTCAGCCGCGCGATCAGCCCCGCCTCCAGCGCATGGGTGAACCAGGCCTCCGCCTGCTCGCGCCGCCGCATCTCCATCGCACCGCTCGCGACCCTCGCCTCGGCCAGCGCCTCGACCGCCGCCCACGCCGCATCCAGCCCGGCCCCGGTCAGCGCCGACACGGTCATCGCCCGGGGATACCCCTCCGGATCGCCGGGCCGCGGCCGGATCAGCCGCAGCGCCCCGGCATAGTCCGCGCAGGTCCGCCGCGCCTCGGGCTCGTGCGCCCCGTCGGCCTTGTTGACCAGGATCAGGTCGGCCATCTCCATGATGCCGCGCTTGACGCCCTGCAGCTCGTCGCCGCCGCCCGGCGCGATCAGCAGCACGAAGATGTCGGTCATCTCCGCCACCATCGTCTCCGACTGGCCGACGCCCACCGTCTCGACCAGCACCACGTCCGCGCCCCAGGCCTCCACCAGCCGGATCGCCTCGCGCGAGCGCCGCGCCACCCCGCCCAGCGCCGCCTGGCTCGGGCTCGGGCGGATGAAGGCGCCCGGCGCCCGCGCCAGCCGCTCCATGCGCGTCTTGTCGCCCAGGATCGACCCGCCGGTGCGCACCGAGGACGGATCGACCGCCAGCACCGCCAGCTTCAGGCCGCGCCCGGTCAGCATCAGCCCCAGCGTCTCGATGAAGCTCGACTTGCCCACCCCGGGCGTCCCGGTCAGGCCGACCCGGAGCGTCGCGCGGGAAGCCTGCGGCAGCGCCTCGAGAAGCGCACGGGTCTCCGCCCGATGGTCCACCCGGGTCGAATTCGGCCAGCGTGATCGCGCGGGCCAGCGCACGCCGGTCGCCCGCCGCCAGCGCCTCGGCCAGCGCCGCCGCCTCCCTGCCTTCACGCAAGCTTCACCATCCCGCGACGCCTTGGACCTTGGCCTTCGCCCGCCTCTTTGGCATACCCGGGGCCGACTGTCCCATCCGTTGTCGAGCGAGCCCATCCCATGCCCAAGCCTCCCCGCGCCGCCCGCGTGGCGCTCCTTGCCCTTGCCCTCGCCGCGCCGGCGCAGGCGGGCGCCGAGACCTTCGACTTCTCCATCTCGGGGATCCCGATCGGCAAGCTCTCGCTCGCCATCGAGCAGACCGGCGAGGACTATGCCGCCACCACCCGGATCGACACCGCCGGCATCGTGGGCATCTTCGCCGACTTCTACTTCGACGGCCAGTCGAGCGGCCACATGTCGCCGGACGGCAAGGTGGTCCCCGAGCTCTTCGTGGCCACCTCCAAGTCGCCGCGCGCGCTCCGCCACAGCCGCATCGAGTGGGAGGACGGAACGCCGGTGATGGTCTCCGTCGAGCCGCCGCGCAGCTCCGCGCCCGATCCCGCCGCCCAGACCGGCGCGCTCGACCCGGTCTCCGCCAGCGTCCAGCTCCTCCGCGACGCGCCGGCCGACCAGATCTGCGCCACCACCATCGACATCTTCGACGGCTCGCGGCGGTCGCAGCTGAAGGTCGCCGAGCCGGTGGAGAAGGACGGCCGGCTCGTCTGCGACGGCACGTTCTCCCGCATCGAGGGCGAGGCGCACAGCATGGCCGAGCGCCCCGAGTTTCCCTTCTCCCTCGTCTTCGTCCCCAACGGCGACGGCATGGCCCGGCTGCAGCAGATCGAGGCGCCCACCAACTTCGGCCAGGCCGTCATCGCCCGCAGCGACTGATCCGGCCCGGGAGACGACAATGACCGACTTCGCCAGGACCCGTGCGCTCTTCCACCTCCCCGAGGGCGTCATCTACCTCGACGGCAACTCCCTCGGCCCGCTGCCCAGGGCCGCCCTCGCGGCGGTGACCCGCACCCTCGAGGAGGAATGGGGCCAGGAGCTGATCCGCGCCTGGAACACCCGCGGCTGGATCGGCAAGCCGCGCGGCCTCGGCGACCGCATCGCCCGCCTGATCGGCGCGCCGCCCGGCACCGTCGTCGTCGGCGACACCCTCTCGATCAAGGTCTTCCAGGCCCTCGCCGCCGCCCTCGCGCTGAACCCGGACCGCCGGGTCATCCTCTCCGACAACGGCAACTTCCCCACCGACCTCTACATGGCCCAGGGCCTCGTCACCCTCCTCGACCGCGGCTACACCCTGCGCACCCCCGCCCCCGAGGACGTGGAGGCCGCCATCGCCGATGACGTGGCCGTCCTCATGCTCACCGAGGTCGACTACCGCACCGGCCGCCTGCACGACATGGGCCCGCTCATCGCCAAGGCCCACGCCGCCGGCGCCCTCGTCATCTGGGACCTCGCCCACTCCGCCGGCGCCCTGCCCGTCGACGTCGCCGGGCTCGACACCGACTTCGCCGTCGGCTGCACCTACAAGTACCTCAACGGCGGCCCCGGCGCCCCCGCCTTCATCTACGTGGCGCCCCGCCTCGCCGACCACGTCCAGCCCGTCCTCTCCGGCTGGCTCGGCCACGACGCCCCCTTCGCCTTCGAGCTCGGCTACCGCCCCGCCGCCGGCATCGAGCGCATGCGCGTCGGCACCCCGCCGCTCCTCGCCTACGCCGCCCTCGAGGCGGCGCTCGAGGCCTGGGACGGCGTCGACATGGCCGACGTCCGCGCCCGCTCCATCGCAGCTCTCCGAGCGCTTCATCGCCGAGGTCGAGGCCCGCTGCCCCGACCTCGCCCTCGCCAGCCCCCGCGACCCCAACCGCCGCGGCAGCCAGGTCTCCTTCCGCTTCCCGCACGGCTACGCCGCCATGCAGGCGCTCATCGCCCGCGGCGTCATCGGCGACTTCCGCGCCCCCGACATCATGCGCTTCGGCTTCACCCCGCTCTACCTCGACGAGGCCGACGTCGTCCGCGCCGCCGAGGTGATGGAGGACGTGATGCGCCACCGCCGCTGGGACGACCCCGCCTACCACCGCGCCTCCGCCGTGACCTGAACCGGGCTGGCGGCTGACGATCAGCGCCGCGCTACGCGCAGGTTCGAGAAGTAGGCATCCGTTCCGATATCGACCCAAAGGCCGATGCGCCCCTCCCGGGGTTCGGATTTGGCATGGGTGAGGCGGAACACCTCCCTGCCGTTCACACGAGCGATGACCCGTGGTCCATCGAGTTCGACACCGAACGTCATCCACTCATCGGGCGCGATATCCGCCGGCGCCTCGTAACCGCCTTCCGGTTCCTCCTCCCGCAACCGATCGAACTTCCATTCCGGATAGGCGTAATACTGCACCGCTCTGAGGTTGCGCGGCGGTGGGGGGTTCAGTCTCAGGCCGTTCAAAGGGCGGAGATAGACGGACTCGTATGCCTGAGCGGAACTCCTGGACCCGATAGGCAATGCCGACGAAGCCTCGGGCATAGTCCGGCGCGTCGGGAAGGAGCCGCGACAGAAGGTCAACCTCCACCACGCCGTCGCATATCGCCAGGGGTGAAAGGACGAACGTGGGCTCGTCCCCGAAGTCGACGCCAAGCGTGCCTCGCCGCCGTCCTGGCTCCAGGAAGACCCGAAGCGCGCTGCGTCCCGCCGCCTGCGCAATCTGCGCCTCTACGCCGACCGGCTGCCAGTCCTGCGGCATGGTGTCGAGGGCACAAACCGCCAGAGCCTTTTGCACCTCGGACATGGGCCGTGCCCCCTCCACAGACGGTCCTGCCAGCTTGCCCCAGGCGGTTCCTTATTGGAACCCGCCGGCCAGCGCATCCCAGACCAGCTTCAGCGACACCAGCAGCAGCGCCACCTGCACCAGCCGGAAGAACAGCACCTCCGGCATCGACCGCGTCAGCTTCGCCCCGACCCAGGTGCCGAGGATTCCCACCGGCAGCACCAGCAGCGGCAGCTTCGGGTCGATCGCGGTGAACGAGTTCCAACTGCCAGTACGGGACGATCTTCGCGACGTTGATGATCGCGAACAGGATCGTCCCGGTGCCGGCGAAGGCCAGCTTCTCCAGTTGCTGCGGCAGCACGTACATCTGGAACGGCGGCGCGCCGGAATGCGAGACGAAGCTGGTGAACCCGGCCAGCGCTCCCCAGAACACCCCCCGCGGCACGTCGGCCGGCCGCGCCGCCGCCGAACGCCGGTGCCGCATCCAGGTGTTGACGCAGAACCCGATGCCCACCAGCCCGACCAGGAGGCCCACGAACCCGTCCGACACCCGCGACGCGACCGCCCAGCCGAACAGCACCCCGGCCAGCCCCGCCGGGATGAGGATCCGCAGGTTGCGCGCCGAATAGGTGCGGCGGTAGAGCCAGAGGCCCACCCAGTCGGTGACGAGATAGATCGGCAACAGCAGCGCCGCCGCCGCCACCGGCGAGATCATCAGCGCCATCACCGGCACCCCGAGCGTGCCCACGGACGGCAGGCCGCCCTTCGACAGCCCCACGAGGAACGCCGCCAGTGCGGTCAGCAGGATCAGCGAAAGCGGCTCCCCCATCATCGGAGAGCCCCCCGCGTGTTGCCGGCGATCAAGTCGGGACCTTGCCCAGTTCCCCGACGCGGCGCAGCGCCAGCCGGTAGCCCTGGGTGCCGCAGCCCACGATGATGCCGTCCGCGCGCAGCGACACGTACGAGTGGTGGCGGAAGCGCTCGCGCTTGTGGACGTTCGAGATATGCACCTCGATCACCGTCCCCTCGAAGGCGTTGAGCGCGTCGAGGATCGCGACCGAGGTGTGGGTGAACGCGCCGGGATTGATGACGATGCCCACGGCGGCCTCCCGCGCCTCGTGCACCCAGTCGACGATCTGCCCCTCCCAGTTCGACTGCAGGAACCGCACCTCCAGCCCCAGCTCCCCCGCCAGCGCGGCGCAGTCGCGCTCCACGTCCGCCAGCGTCTCGCGGCCGTAGATCTCCGGCTGGCGCTTGCCGAGCAGGTTGAGGTTCGGCCCGTTCAGGACATAGACGAGGTTGGGCATCGCGCGGCCTCCGGCTCAATTCCTGCGGGCTCTCGTACCAGCTGCGACCGCATTAACGTCTGATCCTGACTAAGTCAGGAGCCATACGGATTCCATACGATTCCTGGGTCGACGATTCCGGTGGATCTTAACCGCTCAGGAGATCGCGATCGCGACGACCACGACCAGCACCACCCCCACCACCGCCCAGATCCCGAAGCGGAATTTCTGCATGAAATCCTGAGGCTTGTCGTCCAAAAGCCGTCTCCTCACCCCAAACGCCTTACACCAGCGGCACGACCTTAACCGCGCCGCCGTCGGCCGAAAGCGCGATCTCCCCCCGCTTGAGCCGCAGCGCATCCCGCCCGAAAACCTCCAGCCTCCAGCCATGCATCGCCGGCACCTCGTCCCCACCCCCCGCCGCGATAGCATCAAGGTCCGCCCCCGAAGCAATCAACCTCTGCGCCACCCCCTCCGCCTCGGCCCGCGCCTTGAGCAGCACCCGCAACAAATCAGCCAGCGCCTCCGCCCCCGGCTTCCGCTGCGGCTGCTCCGACACCACCGGCACATCGCCGGCCGGGATCGCCTCGGCCGCCGCGATCGCGGCGAGAATGCCGTCGGCCACCTCGCCCCGCCGCGCCTCGCGGAGAAGGAGCCGCGACTTGCCGAGATCGTCGTGCGTCTTCGGCCGGTTGGCCGCGAGTTCCAGCAGCGCGTCGTCCTTGAGGATTCTCCCCCGCGGCACGTTGCGCCCCTGCGCCAGCGTCTCGCGCAGCCGCGCCAGCTCGCGCAGCGCCGCCACGAAGCGGGGCGCGGTCGAGCGGGTCTTGATCCGCGTCCAGGCCTCGTCGGGATCGGTCCGGTAGGTGGCCGGATCGGTCAGCACCGCCAGCTCCTCCTCGACCCAGCGCGCGCGGCCCGTCTCCTCCAGGCGCTTCGACAGCACCTCGTAGATCTTGCGCAGATGCGTCACGTCGGCCAGCGCATAGGCCATCTGCGCCGCGCTCAGCGGGCGGCGGCTCCAGTCGGTGAAGCGCGAGGACTTGTCCACCTGCGCCCGCACGATCTGGCGGACCAGCGTCTCGTACCCGGCCTGGTCGCCGTAGCCGCAGACCATCGCCGCCACCTGGGTGTCGAAGAACGGCGCGGGCAGCACCCCGGCCTCGGTCTGGAAGATCTCCAGGTCCTGCCGCGCGGCGTGAAACACCTTGACGACGTTGTGGTTGCGGAAGAGCTCGTAGAGCGGGTCCAGCGACAGCCGGTCCGACATCGTGTCGACCAGCACGCCCCCCTCGTCGCCCTTGCCGGGCCGGGCGAGCTGCACCAGACAGAGCTGGGCATAGTAGGTCCGCTCGCGCAGGAACTCGGTGTCGACCGTGACGTAGGGGTAGGTGGCAGCTTCGGCGCAGAACCTGGCCAGCGCGTCCGTCTCGGTAATGAGCGTCAAGCGGCGGCTCCGGAGGAGGCGGCGGGCGCCGGCAACAGCGTGGCGAAATCAGACACTTGCAGCGCGTCTCCCCTACAAACTGGGCGATGTTTGGCACAGCGCCGATGCCATGGCAAGCGGGCTCGCCGTGACCGCGGGCCCGGGCTGCCCGTGCGTGCGCCCGTAACATCATCCTGATTCTATAAGGCTGTTCTCCGCCGGCGTCTTTCACCGCCTCGCCTGTGCACGCCCCTCGCGGCAACCCGGGTCGGGTCACATTGCGTTGTGCCCTTGCCCGTAGTTCCAACCGCGACGTCACACCGATGCCTGCCGTGAACCCTTGGCGCACCCTGGCCCACCCGAGCGCCCTCTCGCGCCGAGGCTGACCGTCACCAGGACACTTCCTCATGTTTTCCAGACCCTTGAACCGTCAAAAAGACGTCACGAAACTGCCGCATAAGTGTCGGATGCCCTTTCTATGTTCCGAGCGTGAAGCAGAGACGCGTTCGCTCGGCGGCTCTGCCCGCTTGGCTGAGACTAGAAACTCCGGAAGGAAAACTCCTATGAAATCCGCCCTTTACGCCGGCACCGCGCTGACCGCCGCGGTCGCTGCTGGCCGCGCCCGCCTTCGCCCAGTCCCGCGACCAGATCCGCATCGTCGGCTCCTCGACCGTGTTCCCCTACACCCAGGCGGTCGCCGAGCAGTTCGCCGGCATGACCGGCATGGCCGCCCCGGTGGTCGAGTCGACCGGCACCGGCGGCGGCATGCAGATCTTCTGCGGCGGCGTCGGCACCGAGCACCCCGACATCACCGGCGCCTCGCGGGCGATGACCGAGTCCGAGTACGAACTCTGCGTCGCAGAACGGCGTCGACAACATCACCGAGGTGCTGATCGGCTATGACGGCCTGTCGATCGCCGCATCCGTCGACGGCCCGGACATCGACCTCACCGAGGCCCAGATCTTCCAGGCGCTCGCCTCCGAGGTCGAGGTCGACGGCGCGCTCGTCGCCAACCCCTACACCAACTGGAGCGAGATCGACCCGTCGCTGCCCGACGACGCCGATCCAGGTCTTCGGCCCGCCGCCGACCTCGGGCACCCGCGACGCCTTCGTCGAGCTGGTGATGCACGACGGCTGCAACGAGTTCCCGGTGATCGCGGCGCTCGAAGAAGTCCGACGAGGACGCATGGGAGGAGGTCTGCGCCCGCATGCGCCAGGACGGTCCGTTCATCGAGGCCGGCGAGAACGACAACATCATCGTCCAGCGCCTGCAGGCGGACACGCAACGCGCTCGGCATCTTCGGCTACTCGTTCCTCTACGAGAACACCGACACGGTGAAGGCGGCCACGATCAACGGCGTCTCGCCCGACCTCCGAGACGATCGCCGACGGCAGCTACCGGTGGCCCGCCCGCTGTTCTTCTACATCAAGAACGCGCATCGCGGCGTGATCCCGGGGCTCGACGAGTTCGTCACCGAGTACGTCTCCGAGGAGTCGTTCGGCGAGGGCGGCTACCTCAGCGAGCGCGGCCTGATCCCGCTTCCCGCCGAGGAGCGCGAGGCCACCCGCCAGGCGGTGGCCTCGAGCGCGCACCTCGACCGCTTCAACTGATCCGGCATCAGGTCCGGGGCGCGGCGCGCCGCGGCCCCCGACCACGTCTGCTGCACAGGATCGGGGGGCCGCAATGGTCGGCTACATTCTCCTGACGATCGTCGCGCTGTCGGTGGTCGCCTACATCGTCGGCACACGCGCCGGGCCAGAAGTTCGCCGGCGCGGCCGGGGCCGATACCCATTCGCTGCCGAGCTATCACGGCGCCTTCGTCGCGATCTGGGTCGGCGTGCCGGCGCTCGTGCTTCGTGCTGCTGTGGCTCGCTGTTCCAGAACAGCGTCATCGACGGCCTCCTGGTGTCGAGCTTGCCGGCGGAGCTGACCGACGGCGCCAGCCCCGCCCAGATCAGCCTCTATCTCTCCGAGATCCACAACGTCGCGCAGGGCCGCATCTTCGGCGAGCCGAGCCCGGCGATCGTCGACGCCGCGGAGCGCTACAACCGCTGGCACGTCGCTCGCGCGGCTCGCGATGTTCGCCGTCGCCGGTGGCCATCGCCGCGCTCGGCGCCTGGTTCGCCTATCAGCGGCTGGCGCCCCGCTTCCGCGCCCGCAACGGCGTCGAGCGCGCACTGTCGGCCTTCATGATCTTCTGCTCGATCATCGCCATCCTCACCACGCTCGGCATCATCGTCAGCCTCGTCTACGAGGCCTGGGCCTTCTTCAAGCTCGTGCCGCCGCACGAATTCCTGTTCGGCCTGCGCTGGGAGCCGCAGATCGCGATCCGGGCCGACCAGGTCGCCGGCGCCGGCGCCTTCGGCGCGGTGCCGGTCTTCCTCGGCACCATCGTCATCGCCACGATCGCCATGCTCGTTCGCGGTGCCGATCGGCCTCTTCAGCGCGATCTACCTCGTCGAGTTCGCCTCCGACCGGGTGCGCAAGGTCGTCAAGCCGGCTGCTGGAGATCCTCGCCGGCGTGCCGACCGTGGTCTACGGCTTCTTCGCCATCCTGACGGTCGCGCCGGCGATCCGCCAGGCCGGGGCGATGGTCGGCATCCCGGTGTCGCCGAACTCGGCGCTCGCCGCCGGCCTGGTCATGGGCGTGATGATCATCCCGTTCATCTCCTCGCTGTCGGACGACGCGATCCGCGCGGTGCCGCGCTCGCATGCGCGACGGCTCGCTCGCCATGGGCGCCACCCGCGCCGAGACGATGACCAAGGTGCTCCTGCCCGCGGCGCTGCCCGGCATCATGGGCGGCATCCTGCTCGCCCTCTCCAAGACGCCTCGGCGAGACGATGATCGTGCTGATGGCCGCCGGCCTGATCGCGACGATGACCATCAATCCGCTCGATTCGCGTCACGACCGTGACGCTGCAGATCGTGACCCTGCTGACCGGCGACACCGCCTTCGACAACCCCAAGACGCTCGCCGCCTTCGCCCTCGGCCTCGTGCTCTTCCTCGTGACGCTCATGCTCAACGTCATCGCGCTCGGGATCGTCCGCCGGTACCGCGAACAGTACGAGTGAGGACCGATCGATGACCGACATCACCGTCAGCCCGCCGCGACACCTACTACGGCACGGAAGCGCGCGGCGACCAACCGGCGCAGGCGCTACGCCGCCGACCGCCGGCTGCGAATCTACGGCATCACCGCGATCTCGCTCGCGATCGCGCATGCTCGGCATCCTGCTCACGTCGCTTGATCATCACCGGCTATCCCGCCTTCACCCAGACCGACGGTGCGCATCGACTTCCCGATCTCGGAGGAGCACGTGTCGCGCGACGATCCGGCCGCCGGCAACTGGCGGCAGGTCGTCACCGGCGGCATCCGCGAGCTGGTGCCCGGCGAGGACGCATCCCCGGCCGAGATTCGCGCAGATCAGCCAGATCCTCACCACCAACACCCAGTTCATGGTCCGCGACGCGGTGGTCGCCGACCCCTCCGTGATCGGCGGAACGCTGACGCTTGTCGGTGCCGGTCTCCGATCCCTACGACCAGCTCGCCAAGGGCCTGGTCGACCGTGACGCGCCCGAGGACCGCCGCCGCGTCAACGACCAGCAGATCGCCTGGTTCGACGCGCTCGAGGAGCAGGGCCGCGTCACGCGGTCGTTCAACTGGGCCCTGTTCATCAATGCCGACAGCCGCTTTCCCGAGGTCGCCGGCCTCGGCAGCGCGATCGTCGGCTCGTTCTACGTCCTGCTGGTCTGCTTCGCGATCAGCCTGCCGCTCGGCGTCGCCGCCGCGATCTACCTCGAGGAGTTCGCGCCGAAGAACCGGATCACCGACCTGATCGAGGTCAACATCAACAACCTCGCCGCCGTGCCCTCGATCGTCTTCGGTCTGCTCGGCCTCGCCGTCTTCCTCCAGATATTCGGCCTGCCGCGGTCGGCGCCGCTGGTCGGCGGCCTGGTGCTGGCGCTGATGACGCTGCCGACGATCATCATCGTCACCCGCAACGCGCTGAAGGCGGTGCCGCCGTCGATCCGCGAGGCCGGGTTCGGCGTCGGCGCCTCGAAGCACCAGGTCGATGATGCACCATGTGCTGCCGCTGGCGCTGCCCGGCATCATGACCGGCACGATCATCGGCATGTCGCACGCGCTCGGCGAGACCGCGCCGCTGCTCCTGATCGGCATGAACGCCTTCATCACCTCGCCGCCGGGCGGCCTGCTCGACGCGTCGACCACGCTGCCGACCCAGGTCTTCATCTGGGCCGACAGTCCGGAGCGCGGCTTCGTCTCGCGGACCTCTGCCGGCATCTTCGTGCTGCTCGGCTTTCTGTGTTCATGAACGCCATCGCCATCTTCCTGCGCCAGCGGCTCGAGCGCACCTGGTAGACCTCGAAAGGAACGCCTGCACATGATCGACGCATCATGGCTGATCCGACCGTCCTCGAAGCCGCGCCGGTCAGAGCCGCGCCGCCTCGGCGCCGCCAAGGTCTCGGCGCGCGACGTCAGCGTCTTCTACGGCGAGAAGCAGGCGCTCTTCGGCGTCGACCTCGACATCCCCGCGCAACCAGGTGACCGCGCTGATCGGCCCGTCGGGCTGCGGCAAGTCGACCTTCCTGCGCTGCATCAACCGGATGAACGACACCATCCCGATCGCCCGGGTGACCGGCTCGATCAAGCTCGACGAGCATGGACATCTACGACCCGCGCATCGACGTCGTCGAGCTGCGCGCCCGCGTCGGCATGGTGTTCCAGAAGCCCAACCCCTTCCCGAAGTCGATCTTCGAGAACGTCGCCTACGGCCCGCGCATCCACGGCATGACCCGCGACAAGGCCGAGCTCGAGGCGCTGGTGCACGAGCTCGCTGAAGCGCGCCGGCCTCTGGAACGAGGTCAAGGACCGGCTGAACGAGCCCGGCACCGGCCTCTCCGGCGGCCAGCAGCAGCGCCTCTGCATCGCCCGCGCCATCGCGACCCGGCCCGAGGTGCTGCTGATGGACGAGCCCGCCTCGGCGCTCGACCCGATCGCCACCGCGATCATCGAGGAGCTGATCGACGAGCTGCGCGCCAACTACACCATCGTCATCGTCACCCACTCGATGCAGCAGGCCGCCCGCGTCAGCCAGCGGACCGCCTTCTTCCACCTCGGCAAGCTGATCGAGCACGGCACGACCGGCCGACATCTTCTCCAACCCGCGCGAGAAGCAGACCGAGGACTACATCACCGGCAAGATCGGCTGATCCGGGCGTCGCCCCAACAAAAGGTTGGTGAAACCGCGCCTCACTCCTAAAATGCCGTACCGCGGCCCTGCGTCCGCGGGATACAAATTCAGGGGAGGGGACTAACAATGCCCGGCAAGTTCTCTGGTGGTTGCGAGCACGTCCATACCAAGGCGGATCATGACCCGATCGACAATCACACCTGCCATTGCTCGGTCTGCAAGGCCGTGACCGGGCAGCCGACGACCCATGTGGCATTCTTCGACTACGCCGATGTCACGGCGGACAACGAGGCGGGGCTGAAGCGCCAGCCGTTCAACGCGAAGAACCCCGACGGACCGCTCGAGCTCTGCACCTGCGCGGAATGCGGCGCGCCGATCATGCTGGACGACAAGATGCACCGCATCCGGGTGATCGTTCCGAACCTGATGGGGTACGACGACACCTTCCCGGCCGCGACCTATCACGCCTTCTACGACCCGGCGACCGGTGTCCCGAAGCCCCACGACGGCCGCCCGGTCTACGAGGGGCTGCGTCCCGAGTTCGTGTGGCCCGCGCCGTCCTGACCCCCGGCGAAGCCAGCCTTGCGGTTCCCGCTCCGGGCGTGCCTACTGGGCGCGTCCGGACCAGGGAGGGGCGATGACCGAGGAGGGCTTCACGCTCGACCACCGCACCCTCGCGGCGCTCGCCCGGGAAGTCGAGGAGGGCGACCCGATCGCCTGGGGCGAGGTCCGCGCTCGACCGCGACACCGTCTACGAGCTGATCGCCTCGCAGATCGCCGAGATGTTCGCCGGCTACGAGTCCGGCGGCACGGGCCGCGACCGCCAGCTCCTCGTCGCGCTGGCGACCGTGGTGAAGCTCACCGTCGAGAACTTCGTCCTCCACCAGCGGCTGATGCGCGAGGGCCCCGGGCGCCGCTGATCCCGCCCGGCCGGTCTGCCGCGCTTCAGCCCGCGTCCCGCTCCTTCCGCTCCAGCCGCCGCGCGTGCAGGATCGGCTCGGTATAGCCGTTCGGCTGCCGCGCCCCCTCGAACACCAGGTCGCACGCGGCCTGAAACGCCACCAACTCCTCGAACCGCGGCGCCATCGGCCGGTAGGCCGGGTCGCCGGCGTTCTGCTCGTCCACCACCGCCGCCATCCGCCGCAGCGTCTCCATCACCTGCTCGCGGGTGCAAATGCCGTGGCGCAGCCAGTTCGCCATGTGCTGCGACGAAATGCGCAGCGTCGCCCGGTCCTCCATCAGCGCAACATCGTGGATGTCCGGCACCTTCGAGCAGCCGACCCCCTGGTCGATCCAGCGCACCACGTAGCCGAGGATGCCCTGCGCATTGTTGTCGAGCTCGCTCTGCACCTCCTCCGCCGACCAGTTCGGCCGCACCACCACCGGCGGCGTCAGGATGTCCTCGAGCTTCGCCCGCCGCCGCCCGGCGAGCGCCGCCTGGGCCTCCTCACCTTCACCCGGTGATAGTGCGTGGCGTGCAGCGTCGCCGCCGTCGGCGATGGCACCCACGCGGTATTCGCCCCCGCCGCCGGCTGCGCCCCCTTCTCGGCCAGCATCGCCGCCATCAGGTCGGGCTTCGTCCACATGCCCTTGCCGATCTGCGCATGGCCCCGGCAGCCCGCAGGCGAGCCCGGTGTCGACATTCCAGTCCTCGTAGGCCCAGTACCAGGGCGACCACCGCATCTCCCCCTTCAGGATCGCCGCGCCCGCCTCCATGGAGGTGTGGATCTCGTCGCCGGTCCGGTCGAGAAAGCCCGTGTTGATGAAGACCAGACGGTCCTTCGCGGCGCGGATGCACGCCTTCAGGTTCACCGTCGTCCGCCGCTCCTCGTCCATGATCCCGATCTTGAGCGTGTCCGGCGCCATGCCGAGCGCCGCCTCCACGCGCGCGAAGGTCTCGACCGCGAACCGCACCTCGTCCGGTCCGTGCATCTTCGGCTTCACCACATACACCGAGCCGAGCGGCGAATTCGCCTTCCGCCCGTGCGGGCCGACGTCGTGCAGCGCGGCCAGGCCGGTGACCATGGCGTCCATGATCCCCTCCGGCACCTCGCGGCCCTCGGGGTCGAGAATCGCCGGGCTGGTCATCAGGTGCCCGACGTTGCGCACCAGCATCAGCGCCTGCGACCGCACGCGCAGGGGCGTGCCGTCCGGCGCGTGGAACTCTGCGTCCGGGTTCAGCCGGCGCACGAATTCCCGACCGCCCTTGGCCACCGTCTCGCTGAGGTCGCCCTTCATCAGCCCGAGCCAGTTGCGATAGACCAGCACCTTGTCGTCCGCGTCGACGGCCGCGACCGAGTCCTCGCAATCCATGATCGCGGTCACCGCGGACTCGAGCAGCACGTCGGAGACGTGCGCCGGATCATCGCGCCCGATCGTGCTGTCGGCATCGATCAGGATCCGGATGCCGAGCCCGTTGTTGCGCAGCAGGATCTCGCTCCGGCGCCGCGGCGTCGCCCCGGTAGCCCGCGAACTGCTCCGGCCGTGTCAGCGTCGGTCGTGCCCCGGCCCAGCGTCACCGCCAGGGCGCCGCCCCGCACCGAGAACCCCCGCGCCGCCGCCCAGCCGGTCCCGCGGAGCGGCACCGCGTCGTTCAGGAACGTGCGCGCCCAGGCGATGACGCCGACCCGCGCACCGGATTGTAGCGCTCCCCGCGCTCGTGGCCGCTGTTCTCCGGGATGGCGTTGGTGCCGTAGAGCGCGTCATAGAGCGATCCCCAGCGCGCATTCGCCGCGTTGAGCGCGAACCGCGCGTTCGACAGCGGAACCACGAGCTGCGGCCCGGAGATGGCGCCGATCTCGGGATCGACCCCCGAGGTCTCGACCGCGAAGTCCGGCCCCTCCTCGACGAGATAGCCGATCTCGCGCAGGAAGCCGCGATAGGCGGCCATGTCGGAAGGCGCCCCGTTCGCGCGGTGCCAGTCGTCGATGCTGCGCCTGCATCCGGTCGCGCACGTCCAGGAGCGTCGCGGTTGCGCGGCGCGAGGTCGCCGCACGATGGCGGCGAAGGCCTCCCAGAAGGCGTCCGCGTCAACGCCCGTGCCCGGCAGCGCCTCCGTCTCGATGAAGTCCGCCAGGACCTCCGCCACCGCGAGCCCCGAGCGTGTCACCCGCTGCATTTCTCCGCACCCCCACCGCTGACTGGCCCCGCTAGAAAGCCCATGCGCCCCACCGCGTCAACACGGTGCCGCCCGCCGCGCGCCCTTCCCGGCCGCCATGCGCCCGAGCGCGCGAATTGACGCACAGGCGCGCAGGTGGTAGATTTTACCCATTGAAGTTGAGCTTTTATCCGGACCGTCATTGTCGTCAGAGCATCGGACCTCGCGTCCGCCATGGGGGAAACGATGCGCTTCGCCGCTCTTGTCGCCGCTCTCGTGCTCGCGATCCTCGCCGCGTTCTCGCCGGCGCCCGCCCGCGCGCAGAGCGTCCTCAGCCCCGACTTCGCCGCCACCGACGCCCGACCTCACCCCCGCGGAGCGCGCCGGCCGCGAGATCTGGATGTTCGCCACCGCCTTCAACGACCGCTTCTTCACCTACACCTACCCGCAGCGCCTCGGCGGCGCGATCGACTGGTACGCCGTCCTCGGCGCCGACCGCCGCGGCGACCTCTTCGAGGCCTGGGGCGCCATCCCCGATCCCGACTGCTGCGTCCCGGGCGATCCCGACTGCCCCGCCCGCTCGGCGTCCGAGACCTACGGCTTGCTCTGGTGCCCGGGCGACGACGCGCTCCTCTCCTTCGTCGGCCGCGAGGGCTACCGCGACCCCGCCTGCGATTTCGAGGACGCGCCCTTCGACGCCTCCACCCCGCACGGCGTCCGCCGACCAGCGCCAGAGCACCTGCGACCTCCACTTCGGCACCTCCACCGGCGCCCTCGGCCTGCGCAAGTTCCCCAACCCCCGCTTCGACTCCGCCGCGTGGGAGAAGCTCGGCGGCTGGGAGGGCTACGCCGCCTTCCTCTCCGACGACCCCGAGAGCCCGGACAGCCGCCTCAACCGCCTCTGGGACGGCTCGGTCGAGCCGCCGTTCCGCATCGGCATGGCCTGCGGCGCCTGCCACATCGCCTACGACCCGAAGAACCCGCCCGCGGACCCGGCGCACCCCGCCTGGGAGAACATCGACGCGCTGGTCGGCAACCAGTACAGCCGCATCTCCGAGCTCCTCGGCAGCGGCCTCTCGCCGCACCGGCTGGAGTGGCAGCTCGATCGCCCGCGCCCGCCCCGGCATCGTCGACACCTCGGCGCTGCCGATGGACTTCGTCTCCAACCCCGGCACGATGAACGCGATCATCAACTTCGCCCGCCGGCCGCTGCACGAGAACGAGGTGCTGAAGTGGCGCAAGGCCTCCGCCTGCACCGCCGACGCCGCGCCCGAGGCCTGCTGGTGCGAGCCGGGCCGCGACGGCAAGTGCTGGGAGAAGAGCCTCAAGACCGAGATGGTCCCGGCCATCCTCAAGGGCGGCGAGGACTCCATCGGCTACAACGAGGCGATCCAGCGGGTCTACTTCAACATCGGCTCCTGCGCCGAGCAGTGCTGGATCAACCACCTGACCGACCTGCGCGCCGCCGACCCCGAGCAGCGCAACTACGGCCAGACCCCCTTCGACATCGGCCAGTGCCGGCGCGACTGCGGCGCGTTCCGCGCCATCGAGGACCGCCTCGACGACATCAAGGCCTTCTTCCTGACCGCCCGCCCCACCGACCTCTGGCAGGCCCGCGGCCTCGCCTCGCCGCGCGACCTCGAGGTCAGAGCTCGACGCCGAGTTCTACCCCGGCGCCGTCGAGCACGGCCGCCAGCTCTTCGCCGAGAACTGCGCCCGCTGCCATTCGAGCCAGTCCGGAGATCATCACCCGCGCCACGAACTTCACCGCCACCGATCCGAGCCGACCCACCCTCCGGCTCGACTGGCTCGGCAACGACGAGATCGCGCCCGCGTCGGAGATCGGCACCTACCCGGGCCGCGCGCTGCACTCCAACCACATGGCGAGCCGCGTCTGGGCGGAATACGCCTCGCTGACCGAGCAGTCCCGCCCGGCCGACCCGCTCCGCCCCGAGGTGCTGAAGGGCGGCGGTCGCGGCTACTACCGCAACATCTCGCTGCTCAGCGCCTGGGCGCATGCGCCCTTCATGCACAACAACGCCATCGGCCCGGAGATCTGCGGCAAGCCGACCGCGGGCGCCCTCGACTTCTATGCCTCGCCCTACGTCGACGCCGAGGGCAGGCCGTTCTCGCAGACCCGCCCGACTGCTGGCCTTCGACCCGAGCGTCGAGGGCCGCTACGCGCTCTACAAGGCCTCGATGGAGGAACTCCTGAACCCCGACCGGCGGATCCCGAAGATGTTCGTGCTCGACCGCGACATCGTCATCGACATCGCCCCGAAGGTCGCGCTCCTCGGCCGCGACCTCGGCCTCAGCCTGACGATCCCCGCCGGCTTCCCGGCCGTCGACGTGAACTCGCTGCGCTTCAAGGACATGATCCAGGACCTCGTCCTCGTCGGCAGCGACCCGGCGACCTTCGACGCCAAGTACGCCGACCCTGCTCACCCCCGACCAGCGCGACGAACTCCGCGAGGGGCTCCAAGCCATCCGCTCCCAGCTCATCGACACTGCCACGCTCACCGGCATCGAGCTGGTGCTGAACCGCAAGGAGGCCGTGGTCGGCCGGGTGCAGGATCTGACCCTGCAGGTCGGCAACGACTTCGTTCAGCGCTACTACTCGAACCTGCTCGAGCACCAGGAGAATACCGGCCACCGGTTCGGCGAGGGGCTGAGCGGAACGAGAAAAGCAGGCGCTCATCGCCTTCCTGGCGACGCTCTGAGAGGGGCGACGATGGAACGCCTCCTCCGCATCGTCGTCGGGCATCGCCCTCCTCGCCCTCGTCGTCTGGGGCGGGCTCTGGGCCATCCGCGCTCGCCGGCTTCGGCTCGCTCCTCGCCGTCTCCAACGAGAGCATCGAGCCCGTCCGCCCCGACATCCCCTTCGCGCCGCTCGACGACACCGCCCTCAAGGACCCCGACAACCCCGCCAAGGTCTTCCGCGTGGACCTCGCCCGCGTCGAGCACGACTTCCCGCTCACCCGCGCCCAGCGCGCCGGCGCTCACCCCGGCCAACATCCTCGCGCTGAACCAGGAGGAGGTGGACCAGCTCTACGCCCGCCTCACCGCCGGCCCGATCCCCGACGGCCCCTACCTCGGCGATCTCTTCTTCTCCCGCGGCGACAGCCTCCGCCCGCGCCTCGAGGAGATCCTCGGCGGCCTGCGAGGGCCGCGTCGCCGCCGAGAAGATCGAGACGGCCGAAGCCGCCGGCCGCGCGCTCTGGAAGGGCAAGATGTTCTACCGCGACAAGCGCGAGCTCCGGAACTTCGTCGAGGACTTCAGCGCGCTCTCCAGCCTGATCGACGATCCCGACGCGCTGGAAAAGACCACCGTCCCGCGCGAGGGCTGGCTCAAGCACATCCTGCCCACCACCGACGTCTGGCTGCTCTTCCCCGCCAAGCTCCACTGCGGCCAGAGCCTGCGTCGACGGCCGCCGCGAGTCCGTCATCATCGACTACGCCTACAACGACGAGATTGCCCGGCTACCAGGAGAACCCCGACGCGCTGGTCGGCCGCAACGGCCTGCGCATCCGCGACGAGATCCGCATGATCCGGCCCGGCTTCTACCTGGGCCGCGCCTACGCCAACAAGGTCTTCCTGCTGAACTTCATCCTGGTGAACGAAGAGGTGGCGAACGCCGGTCAGGCAGGCTTCGCCAACTGGCGACGAGGTGGCCGAGGATTGCTGGCCCGGCGAACAGCTCCAGAACGCCAGCGCCGAATAGGCGGCTGGCGAAGGCGCGCCGAGGCGTGCGCGCGCGGCGAACGCGCATGACGCCGTCATTCCGCGGACCGGTCAAGGCCGCGATCCGTCCCGCGCGCCTCGCCCAGGCCTGCGCCCTCGCGCTCGCCCTGACCGCGCCCGCGGCCCTCGCCGACCCCCTCGGCCCCGACCTGCCCCCGACCGGCGCCTCCCTCCTCACCCAGCTCTTCCCCGACGGCCTGCCCTACCCCTTCGAGGCCGCCCTCGACCGGCTCCGCACCCTCGCCGGCCCGGAGAACGTCCAGACCGCCCTCATCCCCCTCGGCCGCTCGCTGCAGCGCTACGCCGCCGACCCCGACTACTTCGCCTCGCCCCGCCTCGTCGTCGCCGTCACCGGCGACCGCGCCGCCGGCCCCGGGCGCCCCGCGGCTCGCCGACCGCCTCTTCCTCGGCTACCAGCCCGCCGCCGAGGTCATCGAGGCGATCAGCTACAACGCCGCCGCCGGCCGCTTCGAGTTCCAGGAGATCGTCGGCTACACCGCCGCCGCACCCGCCCGCCATCGAACCCGCCGAACGCCGCGTCTGCCTCGCCTGCCACCAGGGCCAGGGCCCGATCTTCCCCCGCCCGCTCTGGAGCGAGACCAACGCCAACCCCGCCATCGCCGCCCGCCTCGCCCCCCTCGGCGAGACCTTCCACGGCGCGCCCGTCCACCAGACCGTCGACGCCCTCGACGCGCCTCGACGCCGCCACCGACCGCGCCGCCCGCCTCCCCCTCGCCGCCCGCCTCTGGGCGGAAGCCTGCCCCGACCCCGCCTGCCGCGCCGCCCTCCTCGCCGCCGCCCTCCGCACCGGCCTCGGCGCGGCCGCCCCCGCCGCCCCGCCCGGCTTCGACGTACCCGCCACCCTCGCCGCCGCCACCCCCGACCTGCCCAACCGCGACCCGCTCCTCGACGGCGACGGACGACCTCGAGACCACCGGCACCCTCGACCCCGAGACCCCGCGCCCGCCCCTCGCCCTCCTGCCGGAGTCCCGACGCCCTTCGCCGCCGCCGCCCGCGAGATCGCCGCCCAGTTCTCCCCCGGCGACCTCGCCTGGATCGACGCCCCCCTCCGCCGCCACCCCGGCCCCACCGAAACCCTCACCCTCCCCTGCACCACCACCGAGGCCACCCTCCCGACCGGCGCCCGCGAGTCCCGCTTCACCTGCACCGGCCCGGACGCCAGCCTCGCCGGCTTCCGCGCCGCCGACGGCGCCGGCCGCCATCGAGACCCTCACCCTCCCCGGCAACGCGCCCCTGGCGGGCCTCGCCCTCCCGCCTGGCCGCCCGCGCCCCGGACGGCCGCCGCATCGCCCTCACCCTCACCGACTCCGGCGCCACCCTCACCCTGACCGACGATCTCGCCGCGCTCGAAGCCGCGCTCGCCGGACGCGGACCTCGCCCCCGGCCCCTTCCCGCGCGAGGCCGTCCTCACGCTCCTGGCAACGCTTCTCGGAGGAACCGATGGCTGACGAAGACCCCGGCTTCCTCACCCACCTCAGCCGCGCCGTGGTCTGGCTCAGCCTCGTGGTCTTCCTCACCGGCCTCGCCGCCGCCGGCTACTTCGCCTGGCGCCTCAGCCGCGACACGGCGGAAACCTTCGCCGACCCGGTCGACCAGTTCAAATACGGCTCCACCGGCGGCGACCGCAACTTCGGCATCCCCTACGCCATGTGGGAGGCCATGCCGACGCTCTTCCGCGACCTCATGCCCGAGGGCCGCGAGGACGAGGGCTGGGCCGCCTTCGGCTTCCTCTACGAGGACCCGGCCGACCTGCCGCCCGAACTCCGCCACCCCCGCCCCGTCGGCACCTCGCTGCGCAACAATCTCGGCATCGACCGCATCTTCCTCAACTGCGCCGGCTGCCACGCCGGCAGCGTCCGCACCGGCCCCGGCGGCGAGCAGCTCATCATCGCCGGCATGCCGTCCAACACCGTCGATCTCTCCGCCTTCCAGGGCTTCCTCGCCCGCGCCGCCGTCGACGAGCGCTTCAGCGCCGACCGCTTCCTCTCCGAGATCGACGCGCGCGGCATCGAGCTCGACCTCGTCAACCGCTTCGCGCTCAAGTTCGTCGGCATCGGCATGGCCCGCGAGCGCCTCCTCGCCATCGTCGACCGCTTCGACGACTTCGTCCACAACGAGCCCACCTTCGGCCCCGGCCGCTTCGACACCTTCAATCCGGCCAAGGCGCTGCTGAACTGGGAGTTCGACCGAGATCCCCGAGAGCCGAGCGCATCGGCGTCGTCGATTTCCCCTCCGTCTTCCTGCAGGGCCCCAAGGAGGGGATGCAGCTCCACTGGGACGGCAACAACACCAAGGTCTCCGAGCGCAACCGCTCCGCCGCCTTCGGCACCGGCGCCACCCCGCCCATCCTCGACCGCGCCTCGCTCAAGCGCATGGAGGACTGGCTCGCCACCGCCGAGCCCCCGGCCTTCGCCGACGTCTTCCCCGCCCAGTTCGACGCCGCCCTCGCGGACGAAGGCGCGCCGATCTACGCCCGCGAATGCGCCGCCTGCCACGGCGCCTCGGGCCGCGACTTCACCGGCGAGTACGTGGGCCAGGTCACCCCCATCGCCGAGGTCGGCACCGACCGCGCCCGCCTCGACAACTACACCCACGACCTCGCGGTCAACCAGAACAGCCTCTACGCCGAGTTCGGCGCCCGAGCGCTTCCAGACCTTCCGCAAGACCAACGGCTACGCCAACGCCCCGCTCGACGGCCTCTGGCTCCGCGCCCCCTACCTGCACAACGGCTCGGTCCCCACCCTCGCCGCCCTCCTCTCGCCTCCGGACGAACGCCCCGCCGCCTTCCTCCGCGGCCACGACGTCTACGACCCGCAGGCGATGGGCTTCGAGAGCGACCCGGCCCGCATCGACCCGGCGATCCAGCCGCACCTCTTCTGCTACGTCACCCGCGCCGGCGCCGACGCCCTCTGCCCCGCCGAGGTCCCGCCGATGAACGGCACCTGCGACGCCGGCATCTGCCGCGGCAACGGCAACGGCGGCCATCTCTGGGGCACCGACCTCGACCCCGCCGACAAGCGCGCGCTGATCGAACATCTCAAGACCTTCTGAGGGGATCAGCCATGGCCAAATCCACCGGCAGCCACGCCTCGCCCGGCATCGGCTACACCATCGCCCGCATCGTCGCCGTGCTGCTGATCCTCGGCCTCATCGGCGGCGTCTACGTCTGGTACCGGGCCTTCCGCACCCTCCCGCAGGAGGTCTGCGGCGACGTCGAGCCCTCGCGCCGCGCCGAGCTCTGCGCCAGCCCCGAGGAGGAGCGCTTCAAGTACGGCTCCCTCGGCGCCGAGGAAGACCAGGGCATCCCCTACCCGATCTTCCACGTGATGCCCCGCGTCTTCGGCGACCTGCTGCCCGGCCCCGGCGGCTACCGCGCCTTCGGCATCCCCTGGGAGGAAGGCCGCGAGCTCCCGGTGGGCTTCTCAAAGAAGACCATGGGCTTCCCGCGCGTGACGCAGACCTGCGCCATCTGCCACGCCGCGAGCTACCGCACCGCCCCCGACGCCACGCCCGTCATCGTCCCCACCGGACCCTCGCACACCACCAACGCCATGGCCTTCCTCGACTTCCTCGAGGCCGCGGCCAACGACCCGCGCTGGTCCGGCGACGGGATGATGCCCGAGATCGAGCGCAACTTCGACCTCGCGCTCGACGAGAAGCTGATGTACCGCTTCGCCATCATCCCGATCGCCAAGAAGCGCATCCTGGAACAGGCGCAGGACTTCGCCTGGATCCACGCCGACCACCGCCCGCCCTGGGGCCCCGGCCGCGACGGCCCGTTCAACCTCACCAAGTTCAACCTCCTCGGCCTCCCCGACGACGACACCGTCGACAACGCCGACTTCCCCTCGATCTGGAACGCCGGTCTCCGCGAGAACACCTCGCTCAACTGGGCCGGCGAGACCCAGGACCCGCTCGCCGTCTACATCGACAGCGCGCTCGGCATCGGCGCCCCGCCCGAGACGGTGACCGAGGACATGCTGAAGCACCGCGAATACCTCCGCGCCAAGCAGCCGCCGCCCTACCCCTTCCCGATCGACGCCGCCCTCGCCGCCGAAGGCGAGCCCGTCTGGGCCGCCAACTGCGCCGAATGCCACGCCCCCGGCGGCGCCAACTTCGGCCGCACCGTCCCCATCGAGGCCATCGGCACCGACCGCGAGCGCTTCGACGCCTGGACGCAGGAGAACGCCGACGCCACCAACGCCAAGGCGCTGGAGCTCGGCGTGGAGCGCAAGGCGATGGTCAAGGACGTGGGCTACGCCAACCAGCCGCTCGACGGCATCTGGCTCCGCGCCCCCTACCTGCACAACGGCTCGGTCCCCTCGCTGACCGCGCTCCTGATGCCCCCCGACCAGCGCCCCACCGAGTTCTGGCGCGGCTGCGACATCTACGACCCGGTCGCCGTCGGCTTCCGCGCCACCCCTCCCGACGACGACTGCCCCCGCGCCTTCCACTTCGACACCACGCTGCGCGGCGAAGGCAACGGCGGCCACACCTACGGCACCGCCCTGCCCCCCGACGAGAAGGAGGCGCTCATCGAGTACATGAAGACCCTTTGAGCGGTGCGGCCCGCGTTAACGGCCATATGAAAGCCATACGGATTCCATATCGATTCCATACGCGAAGAATCCCCGTTGATGAACGGCTCCGGCTACCCCGCTACGCCCTCGGCCCACCGGTCGCCGGCGATGTACGTCGCGGCCACCGCCCGGTCGTCGCCCATCACCTGCAGCACGAAAAGCTCCTCCGCCAGCGTCCGCGCCGCCTCCATCCGCAGCGCCATCGCCGGCGTCGCCGCGCTGTCCAGCACGACGATATCCGCCTCCGCCCCCGGCTCCAGCGTGCCCACCTGGCCCTCCAGCCCCAGCGCCGCCGCGTTCCCGCGGGTGATCCACCAGAACGCGCGGAACGGGTCCAGCTTCTGCCCCCGCAGCGCCAGCACCTTGTACCCCTCGTCCAGCGTCCGCAGCATCGAGTAGTTCGTTCCCCCGCCCACGTCGGTCGCGATCGCCCGCCGCACCCCCGCCGCGCCCAGCCCGGCGTCGTCGAAGAGCCCGCTCCCGAGGAACAGGTTCGAGGTCGGGCAGAAGACCGCCACCGACCCGGTCTCCGCCATCGCCCCGCGCTCCCGCTCGGAGAGGTGGATCGAGTGCCCGAACAGGCTGCGCGGCCCGAGCAGCCCGTAGCGCTCATAGACGTCGAGGTAGTCCCGCGCCTCGGGATAGAGCGAGGCGGTATAGGCGATTTCGTCATGGTTCTCAGACAGATGCGTCTGCACGTAGCAGTCGGGATGCTCCGCCGCCAACGCTCCCGCCGCCTCCAGCTGCGCCGGCGTCGAGGTGATGGCGAACCGCGGCGTCACCGCGTAGAGCCCGCGCCCGCGCCCGTGCCAGGTCTCGATCAGCGCCTTCGAGTCGTCATAGGACGCCTGCGCCGTGTCGGTGACCCCCTCCGGCGCGTTGCGGTCCATCATCACCTTGCCGCCGATCATCCGCAGGTTCCGGCTCGCCGCCGCCGCGAAGTAGGCCCCCGCCGAGACCGGATGCACCGAGCAATAGGCAACCGCGGTGGTGGTGCCGTAGCGCAGAAGCTCGTCGAAGAACCGCCCGGCGATCCGCTGGGCGTGGGCGGGGTCGGCGAACTTCGCCTCCTCCGGGAAGGTGTAGGTGTTCAGCCAGTCCAGCAGCTGCGCCCCCCAGGACGCGATCACCTGCATCTGCGGCATGTGGATATGCGTGTCGATGAAGCCCGGCATCAGCAGGTGCGGCCGGTGGTCGATGACCTCCACGCCCTCGCCCGCCACCGCCAGCACGTGCTGCGCCGGACCGATCTCCGCCACCCGCCCGTCGCGCACCAGGATCGCCCCATCCTCGGCATAAACATAGGAAGTCACATCCCAGATGCCCTCCGGCTCCCGCACAAACCGCAGCACCCGCCCGCGCAAAACCCGTTCCATGCCTCACCTCCTCGTCGCGCCGCCACCCTCGCGTAAAACCGCTTCGCTTGAAACCCGCCGCAATGCGCGATCATATTCAACGACGGCTTGATAATCCCGGGGAGGCCCGCGTCCCATGCCCTACCTCGAAAGCATCCGCGTCTTCACCCGCACCGTCGAGCTCGGCTCGATCACCGCCGGCGGCCGCGACAACCGGCTGACGCCTGCGGTGGCCTCCAACCGCATCAAGGAACTGGAGGAGCGCCTCGGGGTCCGGCTCTTCAACCGCACCACCCGCAAGCTCACCCCGACCGAGATCGGCCGCGCCTACTACGACACCGCCAAGCGCGTGCTCGATGCCATCGAGGAGTCCGAAGCCGCCGTCGCCTCCTTCTCGCTCCAGCCCCGTGGCGCGCTGATCGTCACCGCCCCGCTCGGCCTCGGCCGGCACATCATCGCACCGCTCATCCCCGCCTTCCACGCCGCCTTCCCGGGCATCGAGGTCCGCCTCCGCCTCTCCGACCGCAAGATCGACTACCTCGCCGAAGGCGTCGACGTCGCCTTCGCCCTCGGCACGCTGGAGGACTCGAGCCTCAAGATGCGCACCATCGCCGACTGCGAGCGCGTCCTCTGCGCCGCCCCGGACTACCTCGCCCGCCGTGGCACGCCCGAAACCCCGCACGACCTGATCGCGCAGAACCACAACTGCCTGCTGCTGCGCTTCCCCGGATCGCGCGAGTACTACTGGACCTTCTCCACCCACGAAGGGCCGCAGAAGGTCACCCCGCATGGCGCCTTCGACGCAGACGCCGCCGACATCCTGACCGCCTGGGCGCTGCAGGGCGCGGGCATCGTCAACCGTCCCCGCTTCGAAATCCTCGAGCATCTCGCCTCGGGCGCGCTGGTGCCGCTTCTTCCGGGGACCCCGCCGGTCCCGGTCCGTTTCGCGTGCCTCTATCCCCACCGCCGCCTGCAGGACCCCAAGGTGCAGGCCTTCATCCCCTGGATGGTCGAACGCTGCCGGCAGTCGATGCGCGCGCTCCTGACCGGCGCCGGGACCTGAATCCCGGCGCCGCGCGAGGCAGATCAGCTCTGCACGCCCTCGACGTACCAGTCCATCGACTGGAGCGTGGCGTCATCGAGCGCCGAGCCGGCCGCCGCCTTCTCCTCGCCCGCCTGGTTCACCACCGGACCGCCGAAGACCGGGGCCGTGCCGTCCACGATCCCCGCCTGGGTCATGTTCGCCGCCGCGACCACGTCCTCGGGGATCTTCTCGTTGAAGGGGCTCATCTCCAGCATCCCCTCCTTGAAGCCCCACCAGCTGTCGGTGGAGGTCCAGGCGCCGTCCATCAGCTTCTGGATACGGTCGATGTAGTAGACCCCCCAGTCGTTCTGGATGGCGGTCAGATGCGCCGCCGGCGCGAACGTCGACATGTCCCAGGCCTGACCGAACGCGAACAGCCCGCGCTGCTCCGCCGCCTGCAGCGCGGCCGGGCTGTCGGTGTGCTGGGCGACGATGTCGGCGCCCTGGTCGAAGAGCGCCTTGGCCGCGTCCGCCTCCTTCGCCGGGTCGTACCAGCTCGACACCCAGACCACCTTGGTCTCGAACGCCGGGTTCACCCGCCGCGCCGCCAGCGTGAACCCGTTGATCCCCATCACCACTTCCGGGATCGGGAAGGACGCGATGTACCCCGCGATCCCCGTCTTCGACATGTGCCCCGCGATGGTGCCGGTGACCGCGCGTCCCTCGTAGAACCGCGCGTTGTAGGTCGCCACGTTGTCGGCGCGCTGGTAGCCCGAGCAGTGCTCGAACTTCACGTCCGGGAAGCGCTGGGCCACCTTGATCGTCGGGTTCATGAAGCCGAACGAGCAGGTGAAGATCAGCTGGTTGCCATCCTCGGCCAGGTTGCGGATCACCCGCTCGCTGTCCGGCCCCTCGGCGATGTTCTCGACATAGGTCGTGGCGATCTTGTCACCGAACGCGGCCTCCGCCGCCAGACGGCCCTGGTCGTGCGCATAGGTGTAGCCGAAGTCGCCCACCGGCCCCACGTAGACAAAGGCGACCTTCAGCGGCTCCTGCGCGAAGGCCCGCGTCCCGAGCAGCGGCAGAGCCGCAGCCGCGCCACCCGCGCGGAGCAGTGATCGTCTGGTAATCAGCGTCATTCGTCAGTCTCCCTGTTTTTGTTTAGGCAGTCGGTCTGAAAGGTTGCCCGAGGCAGGCCGGCGCCGCCGACCCCACGGACTTCCGCATGGAAATGAGCGCCAGCACCACGATGGTCGCGAGATACGGCAGCGCCGCCAGGAACTCCGGCGCCACGATGCTGATACCCGCCGCCTTGGCCTGCAGCTCGAACGTCATCACCGCCCCGAAAAGATACGCCCCGAGCAGCAGCCGCCACGGCTTCCAGGCGGAAAACACCACCAGCGCCAGCGCGATCCAGCCGCGCCCGGCGGTGATCTCCTCCGCCCACATCGGCGTCTGCACCATCGAATAGTAGCAGCCGGCCATCCCCGCCATCGCGCCGCCGAAGGCCACCGCGGCATAGCGGACCGCGATCACCGGATATCCGATCGAATGCGCCGAATGGTCGTTCTCGCCCACCGCGCGCAGGATCAGCCCGCCCCGCGTGCGCTTGAGGAACCACGCCACCGCCACCGTCATCACCAGCGAGACATAGACGAGCAGGCTGTGTCCGAAGACGAGCCGCAGCACCGGGTGCTCCGCCAGGCCTGCGGGAAAGATCGTCCCGAACGGCGTGATCGTCATGCCGACGAAATTCTCCCCGATCATCGAGGAAAGCCCCACCCCGAAGATCGTCAGCGCCAGCCCCGTCGCCACCTGGTTCGACGCCAGCGTCAGCGTCAGGTAGCCGAAGATCAGCGAGCCGCAGACCGCCGCCAGCCATCGCCGCGACGATCCCGGCCAGCGCCGAGCCCGTCACGGACGTCACCGCGAAGCCGGTGACCGCGCCGATCAGCATCATCCCCTCGACCCCGAGGTTCAGCACGCCGCTCTTCTCCACCACCAGCTCGCCAAGTGCCGCGAGCAGCAGCGGCGTGGCCGCCCCGACGATGGTCATGAAGATCGAGATATAGACGGCGTTGCTCATGACGCGGCTCCCGTCTTGCCGCGCAGCCGCAGCCGGTAGTTGATGAGGACGTCCGTCGCCAGCAGCAGGAAGAGCAGCATCGCCTGGAACACCCCCGTGGCCGCGCTCGGCAGTCCCAGCGTCGACTGCGCCGTCTCGCCGCCCACGTAGGTCACGGCCAGCACCAGCGCCCCGAGGATGACGATCCCCATGGGATGCAGCCGCCCGAGGAACGCCACGATGATCGCGGTAAACCCGTAGCCGGTCGGAAACTGCGGCACCATCTGCCCGAAGGGCCCCGCCGCCTCGAAGATGCCGGCCAGCCCCGCCAGCCCGCCCCCCGCCATCAGCGACAGCCAGATCGTCCGGTTGCGGCTGAACCCGCCGTAGCGCGCCGCATGCGGCGCCTCGCCCACCACCCTGATCTGGAAGCCGAAGGTGGTCTTGGCCATCAGGAACCAGACCCCGAGCGCGATCAGCGCGGCGATGGGTACGTTGAGATAGCCGATCCCGCTGATGTAGGGCAGCACCTGGCTGCTGTTGAACAGGCGGCTCTGCGGGAAATTGAACCCGGCCGGGTCCTTCCACGGCCCGTTCATCAGATAGTAGAGCAGCTGGATCGCCACATAGGTCAGCATCAGGCTCGAGAGGATCTCGTTGACGTTGGCCCTGGTCCGCAGGAACGCCGGGATCGCCGCATACGCCGCGCCCGCCAGCCGCGCCCGCGATGCACATGAGCGGCAGGATCCACCACCCCTCCAGATGCCAGGTCGCCAGCGCCACCCCGGTTCCGGCGAGCCCGCCGATCACGTACTGCCCCTCGGCGCCGATGTTCCAGACGTTGGCCTTGAACCCGATGGCGAGCCCGACCGCGATCATCACCAGCGGCGCCGCCTTCAGCCCCAGGTCCTGCCACTTGCCGGGGTCGATCAGCGGCGCGACGAACATCTCCCAGACCGCCCGCGGCCCGTCGTAGCCGAGGATCGAGAAGATCAGCGCGCCGATCGTCATGGTCAGCGCCACGGCGATCAGCGGCGTCAGGTACACCATCGCCCGGCTGGGCTCCTTGCGCTTCTCAAGCTCAAACAGCATGGCTCGCCTCCCGGCCGACATCGTTTTCGGCGGCGGCTCCGGCATGCTCCGCCTCGCCATGCACCCCGCCCATCAGCAGCCCGATCTCCTCGATCGAGAAATCCCCGATCGCCCGCTTCGGCCGAGAGCCGCCCCTCGTTGATCACCGCCAGCGAGTCGCTGAGCGCCAGCAGCTCGTCCAGATCCTGGCTGATGACCACGATCGCCGACCCGCGCGCCGCGAGATCAACCAGCGCCTGGTGGATCGCCGCCGCGGCACCCGCGTCCACGCCCCAGGTCGGCTGCGACACGATCAGCACCTCCGGCACCTGCAGCACCTCGCGCCCCATGATGAACTTCTGCAGGTTGCCGCCCGACAGCGACCCCGCCGTCGCCTCCGGCCCGGTCGCCTTCACCGCAAAGACCCGGATCACCTCCTCGGCGTACCCGCGCGCTTTCCCCGAGGCGATGATGCCGTGGCTCACCAGCCCCTTGCGCCCGCGCGCCGTCAGCACCGCGTTGTCGGCCAGCGAGAACCCCGGCACCGCCCCGTGCCCGTTGCGCTCCTCCGGCACCGCGCTCAGCCCCCGCCGCCGCCGCTCGCCGATGCTCATGGCGCCGATCGGCTTGCCGTCCAGCCTGACCGCCGCACCCGCGCCCGGCGTCTCGCCGGAGAGCGCCAGCACCAGCTCGTTCTGCCCGTTGCCGGCGACCCCGGCGATCCCGAGGATCTCGCCCGCGCGCACCGAAAAGCGGATGTCCTTCAGCGCCACGTCGAAGTCGCCGCCACCCTTCAGGCTCAGCCCCTCCACCACGAACTTCTCCGCCCCCGGCGCCCGTCCCTCGACCTTCTTGATGTCCTTCAGGCTGCCGCCGATCATCATCTCGGCCATCGACCGCGAAGACTCCTCCGCCGGCACGCACTCGCCCACCACCTTGCCGCCGCGCAGGATGGTCGCCGCGTCGCAGAGCGCCTTGATCTCGTGCAGCTTGTGGCTGATGTAGAGGATCGAGCACCCGTTCTTCGCCAGGCTCCGCAGCGTCTCGAACAGCTGCGTCACCTCCTGCGGCGTGAGCACGCTGGTCGGCTCGTCCATGATCAGGAGCTTCGGCGTCAGCAACAGCGCCCGGACGATCTCGATCCGCTGCCGTTCGCCCACGCTCAACGTCGACACCGTCCGGTGCGGGTCGAGGCTCAGCCCGTACCGCGCCAGCACCTCGCGGATCCGCTTCTCCAGCTCCGCCTGGCTCAGCCGCTCGTCCAGCCCCAGCGCGATGTTCTCGAGCACGGTCATCGCGTCGAAGAGCGAGAAGTGCTGGAACACCATCCCGATCGCCCATCGCCCGCGCCGCCCTGGGGTTCGGGATGTGCACCGCCGCCCCGTCGAAGCGGATCTCGCCCGCGTCCGGGTGCAGCACGCCGTAGATCATCTTGACCAGCGTCGACTTCCCCGCCCCGTTCTCGCCGAGGAGCGCGTGGATCTCCCCCGGCTTCACGGCGAAGCTGACGTGGTCGTTGGCGAGCACCCCGGGAAACGCCTTGGTCACGCCGCTCAGCTCCAGACGGTAAGCCCCGCCCTCCGCCATCATCGCTCTCCCCTCGCCCGCGCCGCGCCGTCCGTCAAGGTTGAGCCCTTCCGGACGGCGCAGCCATTACTCCGATATATCAGTGTAGTATCCGATTGGACGCGCGCGCCCGTCACTCCGCGAAGAAGGCGAAGCGGATCATGAACAGCGCCGCCACCAGCCAGGTCGCCGGATGCACCTCGCGCCACTCCCGGTCACCGCCTTGATCAGCGCATAGCTGATGAAGCCGAAGGCGAGGCCGTTGGCGATCGAATAGGTGAAGGGCATCATCATCGCCGTCAGCGCCGCCGGCGCGGCCTCGGTGATGTCCTCCCAGTCGATGTCGATGAGCTCGCGCATCATCAGACAGGCGACGAAGAGCAGCGCCGGCGCGGTGGCGAAGGCCGGCACCGATCCCGGCGAGCGGCGCGAAGAACAGCGCGGCGAGGAACAGCAGCGCCGACGACCACCGCCGTCAGCCCGGTGCGCCCGCCCGCCTGCACGCCCGAGGCGCTCTCGACATAGGCGGTGGTCGAGGAGGTGCCGAGCATGCGAGCCCGCGACGATCGCCGAGCGAGTCGGCCAGCAGCGCCTTGCCGAGCTGCGGGTTGGTCTGGCCCGGCCCCTCGGTCAGCAGCCCCGCGCGCTTGGCGACGCCGATCAGCGTGCCGGTGGCGTCGAAGACCTCGACCAGCACGAAGACCAGCACCACCTGCACGATCCCGACCCCGAGCGCGCCGAAGATGTCGAGCTGGAAGAAGGTCGGCGCGATCGCTCGGCGGCATCGAGATGATGCCGCCGAACGGGCGAGACCCCCAGGGCGATCGAGATCACCGTGACGACGAGGATGCCGATCAGGATCGCGCCCTTCACCTTCAGCGCGTCGAGCGCCGCGATGATGAAGAAGCCGAGCATGGCCAGGAGCGGCGCGGGCGCCGGTCATGTGCCCGAGCGTCACCGAAGGTCGCCTCGCTCGCCACCACGATCCCGGCGTTCTTCAGCGCGATGATGCCGAGGAACATGCCGATACCGGCGGCGATGGCGCTGCGCATCGAGTGCGGGATGCCCGCGACCAGCCAGCGCCGCACCCCGGTCACCGTCAGGATCAGGAAGATGCAGCCCGAGATGAACACCGCCCCCAGCGCCTGCTGCCAGGTGAAGCCCGAGCGTCGCCGACGACCGTGAAGGCGAAGAAGGCGTTCAGCCCCATGCCCGGCGCCATGGCGATCGGCCAGTTGGCATAGAAGCCCATGATCGCCGATCCCAGCGCCGCCGCGAGGCAGGTCGCCACGAAGACCGCGCTCTGGTCCATGCCGGTGGTGGCGAGGATCTGCGGGTTGACGAAGATGATGTAGGCCATCGTCAGGAAGGTGGTGATCCCGGCGATCACCTCGGTCCGCACGTTGGTCTTGTGTTCCGTCAGCTTGAAGAAACTATCGAGCATGGCTGTCCCCTTTGCCGGTCCGCCTGTCGCGGCTTCCGGTCATGTTTCCTGGTATTGCCGGCGACGCGCCGGCTCCGCCTGCCAGGCGGCCAGCCGCTGCAGGATCTCCGCCGCGACGAAGGCCGCGATCACCTCCGGCCGCTTGTCCGGCCGCCCCACCGCCCCGATCGGGCAGACGAGCGCCGCCGTGTCCACCGGGCCCGCCTCGGCGCAGCCAGCGCAGGAACGAAACCCGCTTCGTCCGCGAGCCGATCATCCCCACATAGGCGGCATCGCCCCGCGCCAGCGCCTCGCGCACGATCAGGAAGTCGAGCGCGTGGTCGTGGGTCAGCACGACGAAGGCCGATCCCGCCGGCGCCAGGCGCACGGTTTCTTCCGGGAGCGGCGTCAGGATCCGCTCGAACTCCCGCCGGCGACATCCAGAGTTCCTCCTCGCGCCCGTCGACGAGGATCGCGCGCACCGGCAGCAGCGCCAGCGCCGCCGCCAGCGCCCGGCCGACATGGCCCGCGCCCATGACGTAGACCGTGGGGAGCGCCGCCAGCTCCTTCGTGACCAGCGCCAGCAGCCGCTCGAGGGTCGCGCCCTCGGCACGCACCACCGTCATCCGGGTCCGCCCGCCGCAGCACTGGCCGATCTCCGGCCCGAGCGGCACGTCGAGCGACTGGCGGATCGCGCCCCGTGCGAGCAGCGCCCGCGCCGCGTCGATCGCCATGTACTCGAGCTGCCCGCCGCCGATCGTCCCCAGCGTCCGCTTCTCCGACACCAGCATCCAGGCGCCGGCCTCGCGCGGGGTCGAGCCCCTGCGCGCTCTCTACCCGCACCAGCATCGCCGGCCCCTGGTCGAGGAAGGCCTCGACCGCCTCGCGCCGCACCGCCATCACAGGCCGCCCAGGCGGTTCACCGCCATCAGCACCCGCTCCGGCGTCGCCGGCGCATCCAGCCGCGGGCACTCCCGGTAGTCGGCGACACTCGCCACCGCCATCGACAGCGCCTCGAGCACCGAGACCCCCAGCATGAACGGCGGCTCGCCCACCGCCTTCGACCGGCGGATCGTCGGCTCGCTGTTCACCGACCACTCCGCCAGCTTCACGTTGAAGATCGCCGGCCGGTCGCTCGCCAGCGGGATCTTGTAGGTCGACGGCGCGTGCGTCCGGAGCCGCCCCTTGTCGTCCCACCAGAGCTCCTCGGTGGTCAGCCACCCCATCCCCTGGATGAACGCGCCCTCGACCTGGCCCTTGTCGACGGCCGGGTTCAGCGACCGCCCCACGTCGTGCAGGATGTCCGTCCGGTCGACGTGATACTCGCCGGTCAGCGTGTCGACGCTCACCTCGCTCACCGCCGCGCCATAGGCGAAGTAGTAGAACGGCCGCCCCTTGCCCGCCGCCCGGTCCCAGTGGATCTCCGGCGTCTTGTAGAACCCCGCCGCCGACAGATGCACCCGGCCCATGTAGGCCTCGCGGATCAGCTCGTCGAACGCCACCCGCCGGTTGCCGATCCGGACCACGTTCGGCTCGAACACCACCTGGTCGCGCTCGACCGAATGCTTCTCGGCCGCGAAGTCGATCAGCCGCTCGCGGATCTGCTCCGCCGCGTTCTGCGCCGCCATGCCGTTCAGGTCCGACCCCGACGACGCCGCCGTCGCCGAGGTGTTCGGCACCTTCGCCGTCGTCGTCGCGGTGATCTTCACCCGGTCGAGATCGACCTGGAAGCAATCCGCCACCACCTGCGCCACCTTGGTGTTGAGGCCCTGCCCCATCTCGGTGCCGCCGTGGTTCAGGTGGATCGACCCGTCGTTGTAGACATGCACCAGCGCGCCCGCCTGGTTGTACCAGGTCGCGGTGAAGCTGATGCCGAACTTCACCGGCGTCAGCGCGATCCCCTTGCGGATCACGCCGCCCCTGGCGTTCCAGTCGAGCACCGCCTGCCGCCGCGCCGCATAGCCCGACGAGGCCACCAGCTCGTCCACCACCCGCCCGATGACGTTGTCCGTCACCGTCTGGTGGTAGGGCGTGACGTTCCGCTCGCCCTCGCCGTAGAAGTTCGCCCGCCGCACCTCCAGCGGGTCCTTCCCCAGCGCGTAGGCGATCTCCTCCATGATCCGCTCGGCGATGATCAGCCCCTGCGGCCCGCCGAACCCGCGGAACGCGGTGTTGGAAACCGTGTTCGTTTTCATCGGCTTGGAGATCAGCCTTACCGCCGGATAGTAATACGCGTTGTCCGCATGGAACAGCGCCCGGTCCGTCACCGGCCCGCTCAGATCCGCCGAGAACCCGCAGCGCGCCGCGAACGTCCCGTCCACCGCCAGGATCCGCCCGTCGTCGTCGAAGCCGACCTCGTAGTCGTTGAGGAAATCGTGCCGCTTGCCGGTCGCCACCATGTCGTCGTCGCGGTCGGGCCGGATCTTCACCGCCCGCCCCCACTTCTTCGCCGCCACCGCCGCCACCGCGGCGAAGAGGTTCGGCTGCGTCTCCTTGCCGCCGAAGCCGCCGCCCATGCGCCGCACGATGATCGTCACCGCGTTCGACGGCACGCCGAGGACGTGCGCCACCATGTGCTGCACCTCGCTCGGGTGCTGCGTCGAGGAATAGACCGTCACCTCGTCGTCCTCGCCGGGCACGGCGAAGGCGATCATCCCTTCGAGGTAGAAGTGGTCCTGCCCCCCGACCCGCATCCGCCCCTTCAGCCGATGCGGCGCCGCCGCCATCGCCGGCGCCACCTCGCCGCGCTCCAGCTTCAGCGGCTCGGTGACGAACGGATAGCCCGCCTCCACCGCCGCCGCGACGTCGGTCACGTGCGGCAGGTCGCGGTACTCCACCTTCGCCAGCGTCGCCGCCCGCCGCGCCGCATCGCGCGTCTCGGCGATCACCGCGAACATCGGCTGGCCGTGGAACTCCACCTTGCCCACGGCGAACACCGGGTCGTCGTGCTTGCCCACCGGGCTCACGTCGTTCACCGGAATGTCCGGCGCCGTCAGCACCCCGACCACCCCCGGCGCCGCCCGCACCGCGTCGAGATCGACCGACACGATCTCCGCATGCGCCCGGTCCGACAGCCCGAGATACGCGTGCAGCGTCCCCACCGGCTCCGCGATGTCGTCGGTATATTCCGCCGCCCCGGTGACATGCTTGTGCGCCGAGTCGTGCCGCTGCGGCGTATGCACCCCGCCGCGGATCGTCGTCTCGGCCTCCAGAACGTCCGCCATCACGCGACCTCCCGCACCAGCCGCGCCGGCTCCCCGGCGGTCTCCAGGAAGAACCGCTGCAGCAACCCGCGCGCCGACGCCGCCCGGTACTCCGCCGAGGCCCGCCAGTCGCTGATCGGCGCGAAATCCTCCGCCAGCGCCGCCTGCGCCTCGGCGACCGTCTGCGCGGTCCACGGCTGCCCGACCAGCGCCGCCTCCGCCTTCGCCGCCCGCTTCGGCGTCGCCGCCATGCCGCCGAAGGCGATCCGCGCCGAACGCACCACCCCGTCCTCCACCGCCACCTGCAACCCGCAGGCCACCGCCGAGATGTCCTCGTCCCGCCGCTTGGTGATCTTGTAGGCCGCGTTCAGCGTCCCGGCCGCCGGGCGCGGCACGAAGATTTCCTCCACGAATTCGCCCGGCTCGCGGTCCTGCTTGCCATAGGCGATGAAGAACGCCTCCAGCGGCACCGTCCGCCGCGCCGCGCCCTTCCGCAGCGTCACCGTCGCGCCCAGCGCGATCAGCGCCGGCGGCGTGTCGCCGATCGGCGAGCCGTTGGCGATGTTGCCGCCGACCGTGCCCATCGCGCGCACCTGCCAGCCGCCGATCCGCCGCCAGTACTCGCTCAGGTGCGGGAAACTCCGCATCCAGCACCGCCTGGAACTCGTCGTAGCTCACCCCCGCGCCGAGCCGCACGCCCTCGGGCGTCACCTCGACGCCGCGCAGCCCTTCCAGGTGCGCGATGAAGACCGCCGGCGAGATGTTCCGCATGAACTTGGTGATCCAGAGCCCCACGTCCGTCGACCCCGCGACGATCGTCGCCCCCGGAGTCTCCTCCAGCACCGCCGCCAGGTCGTCCACCGTCGGCGGCACGATCACCCGGTCCTCGCCCACGCGGATGTCGACCCGCGCCCCGTCGTCCAGCGCCGCCAGCCGCGCCAGCACCGCCGCCCGCTCCACCAGCAGCGGATCCGCCGCCGGCGAAGCCGCCGCCGCGGCCCGCGCCGCCGCGACGATCGGCTGGTAGCCGGTGCAGCGGCAAAGGTTCCCCTGCAGCGCCGTCTCGATCTCGCCTTCCGAGGCATCCGGCTTGCGCATCCACAGCCCGTAGAGCGACATCACGATCCCCGGCGTGCAGAAGCCGCACTGGCTGCCGTGGAAATCCACCATCGCCTTCTGCACCGGATGCAGTTCGCCCCCGCGCGCCAGGTGCTCCACCGTCACCACATGGCAGAGATCGACCGAGGCCAGCAGCCGGATGCAGGCGTTCACCGGCTCATAGACCAGGCCGCCCCGCGTCCTGCGCCCCACGAGCACCGTGCAGGCCCCGCAATCGCCCTCGGCGCAACCCTCCTTGGTGCCGCGCAGCCGCCGCGCCAGCCGCAGATGGTCGAGCAGCGTGTCGGACGAGCGCACCTCCGCAAGGCGCTCCTCCCGGTCGTTCAGCAGAAAGCGGACCTCGTTTCTGGTGTCGTTCAAGGCCTTCTCCTTTCGGCACGCCCTTCGGCGCATGATGGAAGCCGGCGACGGATCATCAGACAGCGGATCCGCGCCGCACCGCAACAACGATCAACTCTGGTCGCCCAAAAACCACCCATCCGCGCGCGATTGCTCGGGATCGTCGCAGTTGGCGCAAGGATGTGCGCGCAAAAACTCATCATGCCGACCCTCCCCTGCGCCCTTTCGGGTTCTTCTGAGCGATATTGTCGCATGTTCCATACTTCAGGGAAGCCGGGTAGTCGCTGATGTCTTTCAACGATGCGTTGATAATCCCGGGAAGCCCGTACCGGTCGGCAGGCAAAATCCGCCCGCTGATCCCGACTGCAGTCCATTGCAGGAGTTTGCTTGCACGGCAACAGGTTACGCGGCGTCGCTCGCCTGCGGCTCATCATCGTCACCCCATCAGCCGCGCCACCCGCCGGTTCGCCCGCTCCACCACCGTCTCGATCTCCACCCCGGCCAGCCGCCCCTCGCGCACCACCCGCCGCCCCTCGACCACCAGGTCGCGCACCTGGAACGGCCCGCACAGCACCAGCGCCGCCACCGGGTCCCACGACCCGGCCGCCCCCAGCCCCGAGACATCCCAGATCGCGAGATCGCCGCGCTTCCCCGGCTCGATGCTGCCCAGCTCGTCGCCCCGCCCCAGCACCCGCGCGCCGCCCAGGGTCGCGATCTCCAGCGTCTCGCGCGCGCTCATGGCGTCGGCGCCGTTCCTCACCCGCTGCAGCAGCATCGCCTGCCGCGCCTCGCCGAGCAGGTGCCCCGCGTCATTGCTCGCCGACCCGTCGACGCCGAGGCCGACCTTCACCCCCGCATCCCGCATCTGCCGCACCGGCGCGATCCCCGACCCCAGCCGGCAGTTCGAGCAGGGACAGTGCGCCACCCCCGTCCCGCTTCGGGCGAAAAGATCGATCTCCCCCGCATCCAGCTTCACGCAATGCGCGTGCCAGACATGCTCCCCCGTCCAGCCCAGATCCTCGGCATACTGCCCCGGCCGGCAGCCGAACTGGCTCAGCGAATAGGCGATGTCCTCGTCGTTCTCCGCCAGATGGGTGTGCAGCATCACCCCCTTGTCCCGCGCCAGCGCCGCCGCATCCGCCATCAGCCCCGTCGAGACCGAGAACGGCGAGCAGGGCGCCAGCCCCACCCGCACCATCGCCCCCGGCGAACGGTCGTGGAACGCATCCACCACCCGCTCCATGTCGTTCAGGATCGCCGGCTCCGCCTCCACCACGCTGTCCGGCGGCAGCCCGCCCGCGCTCTCCCCCACGCTCATCGCCCCCCGCGTCGGGTGAAAGCGGATGCCCACCGTCTCCGCCGCCTCGATGGTGTCCTCGAGCCGCGACCCGTTCGGAAAGAGATAGAGATGATCGGAGCTCATGGTGCAGCCCGAAAGCGCCAGCTCCGCCAGCCCGAGCTGCGCGGAGACGAACATGTCCTCCGGCTCGTACCGCGCCCAGATCGGATAGAGGGTCTTCAGCCAGCCGAAGAGCAGCGCGTCCTGTCCCGCCGGCACCGCCCTCGTCAGGCTCTGGTAGAGATGATGGTGCGTGTTGACGAGCCCCGGCGTCACCACGCAGCCACGGGCGTCGATGACCTCCCCGTCACCGTCCGGCACGCTCCCCACCGCGCGGATCACCCCGTCCTCGATCAGGATGTCCGCGTCGACGAGCTCTTGCCCCCCGTCCATGGTGACGATCCGCGCAGCGTTGCGAACGATCAGACGTGCCATCGGCCTCCCCCTGTCATCGGCTCCGGCGCAGCCTATCCGGCTTCCGGCCCATCGCGAAAGCCCGTGGCTTGCCCTTCCCGCCGCCCCGCGTACATTGTCGGCCGCGGGCCGTCCGGGCGCAGGCCCGGGAACCGCAACCAGAAACCTCGCCTCGTCCGCGCCGACGGGCCTCGGGACGGAAGAACCATGAAAGCGGACATCGGACTGGTCGGCCTCGGCACCATGGGTGCGGCGCTGGCGCTCAACATCGCCGAAAAGGGCTTTCCCATCGCCGTTTTCAACCGCACCACCAGCGTCACCCGAGCCTTCGCCGCCGACGCGGGCCCGCTGGCGGCCCGGATCACCCCCTGCGAGGACCTCGAGGCGCTGGTCGCCGCCCTCAAGACCCCGCGCGCCATCATCCTCATGGTCCCCGCCGGCCCGGCCGTCGACGAGATGATCGCGGCGCTCCGCCCGCTCCTCGACCGCGACGACCTGATCATCGACTGCGGCAACGCCAACTTCCACGAAACCCGCCGCCGCGCCGCCGAGGCCGAGGCGCAGGGCTCGCCCTACCTCGGCGTCGGGGTCTCCGGCGGCGAGGAGGGCGCGCGCCACGGCCCCTCGATCATGGGCGGCGGCCCCAAGGCCGCCTGGGACCGCGTCGCCCCCGTCCTCGAGGCGATCGCGGCCCGCTTCGACGGCCAACCCTGCGCCACCTGGATGGGCACCGACGGCGCCGGCCACTTCGTCAAGTCGGTCCACAACGGCATCGAGTACGCCGACATGCAGATGATCGCCGAGATCTACGGCATCATGCGCGACGGCCTCGCCATGGACGCCGAAGAGGTCGCCATGGCGTTCGAGTCCTGGAACCGCGGCCCGCTCAAGTCCTACCTGATCGAGATCACCGGCAAGGTCGCCCGCGCCACCGATCCCGACACCGGCCTGCCGGTCATCGACATCATCCTCGACCGCGCCGGCCAGAAGGGCACCGGCCGCTGGACGGTGATCGAGGCGCAGCACCTCGGCGCGCCCGCCACCGCCATCGAGGCCGCCGTCGCCGCCCGCAACATCTCCGCCCGCCTCGACGAGCGCGCCGCCGGCGCCGAGCGCTTCAGCTTCGCGTCGCGCCAGGTGCCGGACGAGCCGAACCTGATCGACCGGCTGCAGGAGGCGCTCCTCGCCGGCAAGATCGCCTGCTACGCCCAGGGCTTCGGCCTGCTGTCCGCCGCCTCCGCCGAATTCGGCTGGTCGCTGCCCCTCGCCGACATCGCGCGGGTCTGGCGCGCCGGCTGCATCATCCGCTCGGCGCTCCTCGACGACATGGCCCAGGCGCTCGAAGGCTCCGCCGATACCAACCTCATGTTCGCGCCGCGCTTCGTCGACATGCTGACGCAGACCCACGGCAGCCTGCGCGCCGTCGTCGCCCAGGCCGCGCTCGCCGGCATCCCCACCCCGGCGCTGGCGGCGGCGCTCGCCTACTTCGACATGATGCGGCTCGCAGCGGACCACGGCGAACCTCCTGCAGGCGCAGCGCGACTTCTTCGGCGCGCACGGCTTCGAGCGGGTCGACCGCCCCGGCGCCTTCCACGGCCCATGGGGCAGCCACGCCCCGCAGCCCGCCACCGGCAACAGCCGCCTGCACTGAACCGGGCATGTGACCCCGATCACAGCCCGCCGCGGCCGAATCGGACCATGGTCTCTCCACCGGACGCGCCCCGCGGACGGACGAGATCAAGGACCCCGCCATGACCCACGTCTCTCACCTCCTCGCCGCCGCCCTCATCGCCACCGGTTTCGCCGCCCAGGCCGCCGCCCCGGACTCGCTGACCCTCGCCATGGGCCCGAGCGGCGGCATGCCGTGCGCCGCCCCGGCGTCGACCAACTCCCCCGACGCCGATGACGCCGACCAGCCGATGGCCAAGGTCACCGCCGCCACCAACCCGCGCGCGCTGACCCGGCGCAACGCCTGCCAGACCGTGCCGCAGGCCGAACTCTGACGTGTGCCGCAAGTGACGAGTATCGCGTAACCGGTTCCGGCGGCGTCCCCCACGGACGCCGCCTTTCCCTTACCCGCCGAAGCGCTCCGTGCGGATGTCTGCCGCCGGCAGCCCGAGATCCACGGCGTGCCCCGCCACCGTCTCCACGAAGGCGTTGTTGCCGCAGATGAAGGTGGTCCGCGGCCGCCCCGACGCTTCCAGCACCGCCCGCAGCACGCCCGCATCGACCCGCTGGCCGACATCACCCGCCCGCCGCGGCGCCTCGCGCGAGAGGGCGAAGACGACGCGAAGCCCCGGCTCCGCACCGTCCCGCTCCACCAGTTCGTCGCGGAACAGCAGCGCGTCCCAGCCCCGCGCCGCATAGACCAGCGTCGCCGCCACCTCCGGCGCCATGGCGGCGCGGTGGCGCAGGATCGACATCAGCGGCGCCACCCCCGACCCGCCGCCGATCAGCAGCAGCGGCCCGCCATCCCCCGCCTCCCACGCGAAGTGGCCGCCGAACGGCCCGCGGATCTCCACCGCGTCGCCCGGCTCCGCCACCTCGTGGAAATACGGCGAGACCTCGCCCTCCGGCATCAGCTCGATGGCGACCTCGTACACCCCCTGCCGCTCCGGCGGCGAGGTCACCGAATAGCTGCGCTCGGCCTGGTAGCCGTCCGGCGCGGTCAGGCGAAAATCGAGGTGCTGGCCGGCCGTGAACGGGTGCCACGTCGCCGGCCGCAGCACGAAGACCCGCACGCTCGCCGTGGCCGCCGCGCTCTCCACGATGACCGCCGGCTGCCAGTCGTTCACCGCCACGTCAGTCGTCCGTGAAGCGCTGCTCGCGCCAGGGATCGCCATAGATGTGATAGCCGCGCAGCTCCCAGAACCCCGGCTCGTCGCGGGTGGTGAACTGCAGCCCGCTCACCCACTTCGCCGACTTCCAGAAATAGAGATGCGGCACCAGGAGCCGCGCCGGCCCGCCATGCTCCGGGTGCAGCGGCTTGCCGTCATAGGCGGTCGCGACCATCGCCCGCCCGCCCGTCAGGTCCGCGAAGGGCACGTTGGTGGAATAGCCGTCGAACGAATGCGCCAGCACGAACGGCGTCGGCGGCGTCAGCCCGGCAGCCGCCAGCAGATCATCCACCAGCACCCCGCTCCAGCGGGTGTCGAGCTTCGTCCACTTGGTGACGCAATGGATGTCGCGGGTGGCCTCGGTCTGCGGCAGCGCCCCGAACTCCGCCCAGGTCCACCGCCCGGCGAGCCGCGGCCCGACCTTCAGGCTGAACGACCAGCCCTCGGTCGCCACCCGCGGCGTCGGCCCGGCCGACAATACCGGAAAATCCGCCGTCAGCGACTGGCCGGGCGGCAGCCGCGCCGCCACATCCGCAGGTTGACGCCGTCCAACGAATCCCCGCGTCGCCATCGCTTCCCTTCCCGCCCCAGGGCGCAGGCACGGAAAGCCGGCGCGCCGGGCCACGATGGACCCGGCGCGCAGCAAAATCAAACCGTCAAGGAAGCGTCAGCCGCGGCCCCGGCGAACGCGGACGAAGACGGGCCGCATGACCGGAATGTTCGGGCGGAGATCCAGCTCCGGCAGCACCGCCAGAACGACGAGCAGCGTGGCGCCCCCCAGGCCGTAGGTGGCAAGCGCCGCCAGCCATCCCAGACCGAACCAGAGTGCCATCGCGCCGAGAATGGTCCCGCCGATCCATCCGCCCATCAAAGCCGGAGCGATGCCGGGAGCGGCAGGTTCGCGCCTCGCGTGGGGTAGAGCGAAGGAGGTATGCATCGAGAGCATCGCCGTCATTCCTTCACAACGTTTCCACAACCGCCGAGACGGCCGTTCGTTCCTGAGCCAACGCCGGCTCCGCAAGCCCGGCGAGCCCGAACAGCGCGATCGCCAACCCGGCGAGCCAGGTGCGGATCACCTTGGACGTCAGCTCGGGCTCCGGCACGGACTGCCGCGGCCCCGACGCGCCCTCTGCACGGTCGCAGAAGACCTCATGCACCGCTCCGGTCATGTCGAAGATAAAGACCGTCTCGGGGTTCTTCGACCGCCGCGCCGCGGGGTCTCCGTTCCGTTCGATGCGCTCCATTGGGTACCTCCGTCGGTTACCCCTTAATCACGACAGACTTAATCGTCTTAATCAAGAAAAAAGTCAGCGGGCTGGAGCAGGAACGCGGATTTCTCGCAGCCGGATCCTTGCCAAGGCGTAAGCCTGAATGAAATAGTCATTAAAGGTCAGTGTCTTGCGTGACATTTCACGCGCGAAATCCGGATGCGCATCGTCCGGGCGCTCCCACCCCCGGACCGCGCCCTCAGACCAGCGCGGCCCCGATCCGCGACAGCGCCCAGTCGATTTCCTTCTGCCCGATCACCAGCGGCGGCGAAAACCGAATCGTCTGCCCGTGCGTATCCTTGGCGAGGATCCCCCGCGCGCGGAGCGCCTCCACCACCGGCCGCGCCGGCCCCGCATCCTCGTGCAGCTCAACCGCCAGCATCAGCCCGCGCCCGCGCACCTCCTTCACCCGGTTCGAGCGGATCGCCTCCAGCCCCGCCTTGAAGTACGCGCCCAGCTCCGCCGACCGCTCGATCAGCCCCTCCTCGACCAGCACCCGCAGCGACGCCCGCGCCACCGCGCAGGCCAGCGGGTTGCCCCCGAAGGTCGACCCGTGCTGCCCGGGCTTCAGCACCCCCAGCACGTCCGAGTTCGACAGCACCGCCGACACCGGATAGAACCCGCCGCCCAGCGCCTTGCCGATCAGCGTCACGTCCGCCTCGATCCCCTCGTGCTCCTCGGCCAGCATCTTGCCCGTCCGCCCCAGCCCGGTCTGGATCTCGTCCAGGATCAGCGTCACCCCTTCGCGCGTGCAGATGTCCCGCACCCGCCGGAAATACCCCTCCGGCGGGATGATCACCCCCGCCTCGCCCTGGATCGGCTCCACCAGGAACGCCACCGTGTTCGGCGTGATCGCCGCCTCCAGCGCGTCCGCGTCCCCGAACGGCACCGTCACGAACCCCGGCACGAACGGCCCGAAGTTCCCCCGCGCATCCGGGTCGGTGGAGAACGACACCACGCCCAGCGTCCGCCCGTGGAAGTTGCCCTCGCAGACGATGATCTCGGCGCGGTTCTGCTCCACGCCCTTGACCTCGTAGCCCCACTTCCGCACCGCCTTGATCGCCGTCTCCACCGCCTCGGCGCCCGAGTTCATCGGCAGCACCTTGTGCGACTTGGTCAGCGCGGCGACCTCCTCGTAGAACCGCCCGAGCTGGTCGTTGCGGAACGCGCGGCTGGTCAGCGTCAGCCGCCCCGCCTGCTCCACCATCGCCGCGAGGATCTTCGGATGGCAGTGCCCCTGGTTCACCGCCGAATAGGCCGCAAGGCAGTCGAGATAGCGATTGCCCTCGATGTCCGTCACCCAGGCGCCCTCGCCCTGGGTCAGCACCACGTCCAGCGGCTGGTAGTTCGCGGCGCCGAGGCGGGTCTCCAGATCGATCAGTCCGGCGGTATCCAGCATCTTCGTCTCTCCGGTCATCATGTCAGGCAGTCACGGCGCCCGGCTGGCGGTCCAGCACGGTGCGCCCGAAAAGGCTCGCCACCAGCTCGGTGGCCGCGACGGCGGTGCGGCCGCGCTCGTCGAGGAACGGGTTGAGCTCGACCACGTCGACCGACCCCACCAGCCCCGAATCGCACAGCATCTCCATCACCAGGTGCGCCTCGCGGTAGGTCGCCCCTCCCGGCACCACGGTGCCCGACCCCGGCGCCACCGCCGGATCGAGAAAGTCCACGTCGAAGCTCACGTGCAGGTGCACGTCCCGCTCCCGCCAGCCCCTGATCCGCTCCGCCAGCAGCGACGACACCCCGCGCTCGTCGATCGCCCGCATGTCCACGCAGTCGATCCCGTGCGCCGTCAGCCGCACCCGCTCGCCCGGATCGACCGAGCGCGCCCCGAAGACATGGATGCTCCCGGCCGCAACCGCGTCCAGCCGCCGCCCCAGGATCGGCGCCAGCTCCGGCTCGCCCGCGAGAAACGAAAGCGCCATGCCGTGCAGGTTGCCCGACGGGCTCGTCTCCGGCGTGTTGTAGTCCGCATGCGCGTCCAGCCACAGCACGACGACCTCGCGCCCCGTCTCGGCGCAGGCCCGCGCCACCCCGCTGATCGACCCCATCGAGATCGAGTGGTCGCCGCCGAGAAAGATCGGCACCCCGCCCTCGCGCATCATCGCATAGGCGTCTTCATGCACCCGCCGCACCCCGCCCGCGACCTCGCCGAGGTAGCGGCAGCGCTCGGCCGCCCGCGGCTCCATCGCCACCGTCACCGGCTCGATATCATGCATCGTGCCGCGGTCGCTGACCCGGTGGCCGAGATCGCGCAGCACCCGCTCCAGCCCGGCGGTGCGCAGCGCATCCGGCCCCATCAGCGTCCCCCGAGACGCGGCCCCGAGTTCCAGCGCAACCCCGAGCAGGCAGATGTCCCGGCGGTTCAGTGTCGTGGGCGGCAGCGCCGCCTTGAGGGTGTCGAGCACATGATCTCCAATCGCGTTGCGCCGGCCCGGGCCAGCTTTCCCGCAACAATAGAATCCGGCCGCGCTAACGGATAGTTGGCAAAGCGCTGCCGATTACGCCAGAATGTGGCATATCGCCAGCACACGGTGCCAGATCGCCAATGCCCGCCCTCGACGACACCGACCGCCGCCTGATCGCGCTCCTGCGCAACGACAGCCGCCTGCCCGGCGCCACCCTCGCCCGCCACCTCGGCGTCTCGCGCGGCACGGTGCAGAACCGCATCGACCGCCTCCTGGCCAGCGGCGTGCTGCTCGGCTTCACCGTCCGCCTCGGCAGCGACGCCGAAACCGCCGGCGTGCGCGCCATGATCGCCATCGAGGTCCGCTCCGCCGACACCCGCGCCGTCCTCGCCGCGCTGCGCCGCATGCCCGAGGTCGGCCGCGTCCACTCCACCAACGGCCGCTGGGACCTCGTGGCCGAGATCGCCACCGCCGACCTCGCCGCCCTCGACCGCGTCCTGACCGAGATCCGCGCCCTCAAGGCCGTGTCCAACTCCGAGACCAGCATCCTGCTGTCCGAACTGAAATAGCCCTCGGGAATCGCCTCGAGCCCGAGACACGGCTGGGTGGTTTACAACCAAGGGACTCGCGCCGCCCAAAGTGGGCTGGGTCCTGCTTCTGACGGTCGCGGAGTTGCTGAGGGGTGGACGGGTCTTCGGCGTGATCGGCGGGGCGGGTCTTCGAGTTCGTACGCGATTAATCCCGATTGTGCTGATATCGCTTCCTTACTCGGGCATGCCGGCGAAGCGCATGTCGTCGATCCAACGATCGAGGCTCCCGGGCGCAGTCCAGATGCCGTCCCAGGTCGCGCGTTCCTCCCCGAGCGTCCTGGCCGGTGATTCCGTCCGGTACACGGCCAGCGCCGCCTGCGCCTTCCCCTTGTCGCCGAGGCAGGCATGGATGGCGGCGAGCATGCCGTGCGCCGCCGGTGGTATCTTCGCCATGCGCTGCATCGCCCGCAGCGCCCCCTCGCAGTCACGCTTCTCCCAGAGCGCCCAGCCCATCTGCCAATCGAACCGGTCCGGGTAGAGCAGATCGATGCCTTTCGCCCGCTCGATCCGCGCGATGGCCTCATCCGTGCGCCCGGTGTAGAGGAGCGGCGTCGTGCTGCCGACGAGGAGAGCGGAGTCGCTCGGATTGAGCGCAATGGCGTGGTCGAAGCGTGCGATCGCCTCCTCGTGCTCGCCGGCCTCCGCGTGGATGCGCGCCCGCGCGCCGTGGGCGGTGGAATCATCCGGGGCGAGCGCCATCGCCTTGTCCGCGTATTCCGCGGCGCGCCGCAGCGCCTCGGCGCGATCGTATTCGCCCTCGGCCCAGCCGAAGGCCGCCTCGTTCCGATAGGTCCAGGCCAGACCAATATAGCCGAACTGGGCGGTGGGGTCGGCCTCGACCGCTTTCATCGCCATTCGGCGGTAGAAGCGGTTGGTCTCGGCCGAGAAGTCCTTCTGGATCGCATCGACGCCGACGAGGTAGTAATGAAGGGCGCTCACCCGGTCGGGATCGCTCCCGGGCGGCGGCCGTTCGATCTCCTCTCCCACCTGAAACGCCAGTGCGCGGATGATCTCCTCCTGCACGACGAACAGGTCCGCGATCGCGCGGTCATAGCTCTGTGCCCAGAGATCGGCGCCGTCTCGCGCGTCGATCAGCTGCGCAGTTACCTTGAGGCGGTCGCCGATCTTCTGTTGGCTGCCCTCGAGCACGTAGTCGACGTGGAGATCCTCGCCGATCCGGCGCACGTCGGCGGGCTTGCCTCGATACTGGAAGGTCGAGTTGCTGGCGATCACGGCGTGGGTCTTGCTGCGGGCGAGCGACGTGATGATCCCTTCGGCGATCGCGTCGCTCAGATATCCTGCATCGTCGCCGGTGCTGAGATCGTCGAACGGCAGCACGGCGATCCTCGGCATGTCGGACCCAGGCAAGGGCTCGGACGGACGCAGGAGATAGAGCCCGAGCGCCGTCGCGACGAGCACCGCGATCGCGACGAGAAGCGTCCGCCGAGGCAGTAGCATGCCGTGCGGCCGGACGCCTTCGGCTGGCGTGCACGGGGCGGAGTTGAGCCGATAGCCCTTTTCGGGAAGGTCTGCACGATGCTGTGCGTGTCGTCGCTGAGCGCCCGGCGGATGTCGGCGATGCACTGCACGAGACTGTCGTCGGTGACGGCGACACCAGCCCAGACCGAGTTGATCAACTCCGACTTGGTGACGATGTGGCCGGCCCGCGCCGCCAGTGTGGCCAGCACTTCCGCCGACTGGCGGCGCAGGGGAATGACCTCGCCGGCCGCCGTGCGAAGCTCGTTGTCCGCGATGGAGTAGACATACGCGCCCACGCGGAGCATTTCAGCAGATTTCGGGGCGATTTCAGCACTCTTTCGGGACATTTCATGCCCTCGCGCCGCTTCTATTGTAACGCGCCGGTCGCAGGGGCGCAACGTCAGCGCATGAGGCGAGCCATGAGACGGAAGATTTTGTTCGCAGCCTTAGCCGTCTTGCCGTTGCAGGCCACGGCTCCGGGAGCCGGGATTGTCGTAACCGCATTCTCCGTCGTCACCCCCGGTGCCGCTCTGGCGCAGAGCGCTGGAGAGTTCATCGTCACCAAAATGGCCGAACTGTCCGTGCCCACGCTGCCCGAGGGAGACCTCTACTGGCACGTCGAGACGTTTGGATCTCTCGATGAGGCCAAATCCGCCGGGGGCGATTTCTCGCTGACGGCGGAGTTCGATAACAAGGCCTGGCTGTTCACGCTCGCCGATCGTCAGGCCGAGAGTAGCGGCGGAACCCACGCCGCCTCGATCGGACCGGTTGCAAGGTTTGACGCGCCCGAATATCTGCTGCGGATCAACAGCGCTACTGCGCCGGTCGGCTCCAAGACATCGATCCATTCGCATCCCGGGCCAGAGGCCTTCCTGATCCTCTCAGGACAGCTGACGCAGCGCACACCGTACGGACAGCACGTCCTTAACGCTGGAGGCACGATGCCGGGCGTTCCGGGCCAGCCGATGGAGGTCATCAGCACCGGCAACGAGGAACTGCGCGAACTTGTCATGTTCGTCGTGGACCCCACGCAGCCGTTCTCTTCACCGGCGGAGCTGCCTTGAGTCGCTCGATCTCTGGCACAGGGGCGCAGCAGTGCGCCAACCCATATGGATTCCATATGGATTCCATACGCCAAAAAAAGGCCCCTTCAGCCTTTCTCGTCCCCTAGTCAGGCAACAACTTTCCCGTCCGCTCCGGCAGCGCCGCGCTCCCGGCAATCTTGCCGATCACCTTCCCCGGCCAGGCGATCGGCTGGTCATGCCGCGCAAACAGCACCCCCGCCGTCCGCGCCCGCACCTCGACCGCCCCGCCCAGCGGATCGACGATCTCGGCCACCACCTCGCCCTCTTCCACCCCGTCCCCCAGCCGCGCCCGGTACACCACCAGCCCCGCCACCGGCGCGATCACCTGCTGCATCGCCTCCAGCGGCGTCGCCTCGCACTCGGGCGCAGGCAGCGCCCCGACCCGCCCCGCGACCACCCCCCGCCGCGTCAGGAACCGCAGGATCGCATGCGCATCGTCCTCGGCCAGCCGCGCGTCCACCGCGTTGTTGGACCGCAGCTCCACCGTCGCCGCCAGGCACGCCGGCGGAATCGCGCGCCTCGGGAAACCGCTTCGCCAGCGCCCACCACGGCCCGCCGCACGCCTCGTCGAACGGGTTTCCGCCCGAGATCTCCGCCAGCAGCACCGCCCGCGCCCCAAGCTCCGCCGCCAGGTCCGCCCCGTCCGGCCAGAGCGGCGTCCCGAGATAGAGATGCAGCACCGCCTCGTTGTCCGCGTGCAAATCCAGCATGAAATCAGCGTCATGCGCCAGCGATAGCAGCGCATGCCGCAGCACCGCGATCTCGCCCTGCGGCGTCATCCCCGCCAGCGCTGCGCCCATCGCCTCCCGCACCGCCGCGACGTTCGCCGCTGGCGTCCGGCCCCAGCCGCCCCTCCAGCACCGGCGCCACCGCCTCCGCCAGATCGGCATAGCCCCGGTTGAAGTTCCCCGCGCTGTTGTCCTCGTAGCGCCCGCGCAGATAGCCCTGCACCTGCTGCGCCAGCCCGATGGGGTTCGCCACCGGCACCACCACCACCTCGCCGATCACCTCGCCACGCTCCAGCGAGGCCCGCCAGCACCCGGAGCACCAGCATCCCCGGCAACTCGTCGGCATGCAGCCCCGCCTGCAGGTAGGCCTTGGGCCGCGCCCCCGGCGCGCCGAACCGCAGCACCTCGATCTCCCGCCGCGTGCCGGCGCCACCGACGGCAGCGCGATCGTCTCCCGGCGCGGAGCACTGGACGGAACGGCATCGGTCATGGCGGTCTCCCGGAGCAAACGCACCGCCCCACTAGCGCAATCGCCCTTCCTTAACCAGCGCGCCGGCGCTACGAGAGACAAGGCACAACCACCGGGGGACAGACCGCCATGGAGATCGTCTCGACCGCCGTCTACGTCGGCCCGAACGTCTACGCCAAGCAGCCCCTCATCCGCCTGACCGTCGACCTCCACCGCCGCGCCGACAAGCCGGTCTCCGACCTACGCCGACGCCCTGACCGGCCCGCTGCTTCGAGCAGCTCCCCGGCCTCGCCACCGCCACCAGCGAGACCGGCGACGCCCCTCCCCGAGCGGCTCGAGGCCCCCGACTGCTGCCTCGGCGAACTGATGGCGCAGGTCGCCATCGCGCTGCAGAACCGCGCCGGCGCCCCGGCCGAGGTGGCGCTGACCCGCCCCGCGGCGCACCAGGACGAGGTCGAGGTGCTCTACGGCTACGAATCCGAGGAGATCGGCCTCGAGGCCGGCGAGGTCGCCCGCGCCATCATCCTCGAGCTGATCGCCCCCCGCGACGACGACGAGCCCTCGACATCGCCGAGGCGATCGCCGACTTCGACCACTTCGCCAGCCGCCGCTCGCTCGGCCCCTCGGCGCTGGCGCTCGTCCGCGCCGCCGAGGCCCGCGACATCCCCTGGATGCGCCTCAACGACGCCAGCCTGATCCAGGTCGGCCAGGGCAAGTACCAGAAGCGCATCGAGGCGGCGCTGACCAGCCAGACCTCGCACATCGCCGTCGAGATCGCCTCCGACAAGGAGCTCTGCTCGCGGCTCCTCTCCGACCTCGGCCTGCCGGTCCCGCGCCAGCGCCACGTCCGCGACGCCGAGGACGCGGTCGACGCCGCCAACGACATCGGCTTCCCGGTGGTGGTGAAGCCGGTCGACGGCAACCACGGCCGCGGCGTCTCGGTCAACCTCGCCACCGACGCCGAGGTCGCCGACGCCTTCGAGATCGCCGCCGACGAGGGCTCCGGCGTCGTCGTCGAGAGCATGATCCTCGGCGACGACCACCGGCTGATGGTCATCGACGGCAAGCTCGTCGCCGCCGCCCGCCGCATGCCCGGCCACGTCGTCGGCGACGGCGCGCTCCACCATCGCCGAACTGGTCGCCGAGGTGAACAAGGACCCCCGCCGCGGCGCCGGCCACGAGAACATGCTGACCCGGCTCGAGCTCGACGACGCCGCCGACCGGCTGCTCGCCGCCCGCGGCTACGACCACGACAGCGTGCCGCCCGAGGGCGAGGTCGTCTTCCTGCGCAAGACCGCCAACCTCTCCACCGGCGGCACCGCGATCGACGTCACCGACGTGATCCACCCCGACAACCGGCTGATGGCCGAGCGCGCGATCCGCGCCGTCGGCCTCGACATCGGCGGCGTCGATTTCCTCACCACCGACATCACCCAGAGCTACCGCGACAACGGCGGCGCCATCTGCGAGATCAACGCCGGCCCCGGCATGCGCATGCACATCGCGCCCTCGCGAGGGCAAGGGCCGCGACGTCGGCGGCGCGGTGATGGACATGCTCTTCCCCGCCGGCACCCCCAGCCGCATCCCGATCGCGGCGCTGACCGGCACCAACGGCAAGACCACCACCGCGCGGATGCTCGCGCACGTGCTGAAGATGGCGGGCTTCGTCGTCGGCCAGACCTCGACCGACGCGGTCTACATCGACGGCAACGTCACGGTGAAGGGCGACATGACCGGCCCGGATCGCGCCGGCATGGTGCTGCGCGACCCGACCGTCGACATGGCGGTGATCGAGACCGCCCGCGGCGGCATCGTCCGCGCCGGCCTCGGCTACCGCTTCTGCGACGTCGGCGCGGTGCTCAACGTCACCTCCGACCACCTCGGCCTCGGCGGCGTCGACTCGCTCGAGGAGCTCGCCGAGGTCAAGCGCCTCGTCGTCGAGGTCGCCAAGGACACCGCCGTCCTCAACGCCGACAACGAGTACACGCTGAAGATGGCGGCCTACACCCAGGCCAAGCACATCTGCTACGTCACCCGCAACGCCCGACCACCCGCTGGTGCGCGAGCACATCAGCCTCGGCAAGCGCGCGCGTGGTGCTGGAGCAGGGGCTGAACGGCGACCAGATCGTCATCTACGACAACGGCAGCCAGCTGCCGCTGATCTGGACCCACCTGATCCCGGCCACCGTCGAGGGCAAGGCGCTGCACAACGTCGAGAACGCGATGTTCACCGCGGCGATGGCCTATGCGCTCGGCCTGTCGCTCGACCAGATCCGCAACGGCCTCCGGACCTTCGACAACACCTTCTTCCAGTCGCCCGGCCGGATGAACATCTTCGACGAGCACGGCTTCCGGGTGATCCTCGACTACGGCCACAACGAGGCCGCGGTCGGCGCCATGGTCGACCTCGTCGAGCGGCTGCAGCCGCTCGGCAAGCGCATCGTCTGCGTCACCGCCCCCGGCGACCGCCGCGACGAGGACATCCGCGACATCGCCGCCAAGGTCGCCGGCCACTTCGACACCTATCTCTGCCACGCCGACGACAACCCGCGCGGCCGCGCGCCCGACGAGGTGCCGGAGCTGATGCAGGCGGCGCTGATCGAGCTCGGCGTGCCCGAGGACGCGATCGAGATCGCCGAGAGCGAGACCGCCTCGGTGCAGACCGCGCTGGAGATGGCGCGGCCGAACGACCTCGTGCTGATCTTCTGCGACGGCGATCACCCGCACCTGGAAGCAGATCATCTACTTCCGCCCCAAGGAGGCGCCGAAGCCGGTGCCGCCCGAGCGGCTGGTCGCCGCCTCCGGCTTCGACGTGCCGGAGGGCTACCGCATCCTCAGCGACGAGCGCGGCGTCCGCATCGTGCCCGCAGGACTGACGCGCAGCGCATGGCCGAGCCCGTCGGACCGCCGGCGCGGGGCAGCAGCTCGCCGTCATCGGCGGCCGGCTGGAGGACAACAACGTCGCCGTCTTCGCCGAGATGCACCGCCTCGTCCGGCGGGCGCATCCTGGTCTTCCCCACCGCCTCCTCCGAGCCCGAGGCGGTCGGCGAGGAGACGCCTGCAGGTGTTCCGCGACGCACGGCTTCGACGCCGAGGTGGTGCCGCTCACCCCGGCAACGCCCGCGCGCCTCGCCCACGACCCGGCGCTCTCGCCCGCGTCGGCGCCTACGGCAGCGTCTATTTCACCGGCGGCGACCAGGCCAAGATCGTCGCGCTCGCTGGCGCCCGAAGCGGCGGCGAGACCGCCGCTCCTCGCCGCGATCCGCGCCGCCCAGGCCGCCGGCGGCCTGGTCGCCGGCTCCAGCGCCGGCGCCGCGATGATGTCGCAGCCGATGATCCTCGGCGGCACCTCGCATCGAGTCGGTCGTGCACGGCGTCACCGACGACCCCGAGCAGCCCGGGCCTGCTGCTCGGCGACCGGCCTCGGCTTCTTCCCCTACGGCATGGTCGACCAGCACTTCATCAAGCGCGGCCGGCTCGGCCGGCTGGTGGTGGCGATGGCCCGCGCCGGCGTGCGCCGCGGCTTCGGCATCGACGAGAACACCGCGCTCCTCGTCGAGGGCGCCAGCGCGCGGGTCTGCGGCGAGTACGGCGTCATGCTGATCGACATGCGGCCCGGCCAGCGATCGACCGCGACGGAGCGGAGCTTCCGCGACTTCCGCCTCAGCTACCTCGACGACGGCGACGGCCTCGACCTCGCGCCGCTTCCGCCCCGAGCCCGGCGCCGGGCAAGCGCCGGGTGCGCAAGCGCGAGATCGCCTACCGCGCCCCGGCCCGCTCGCGGCGCAACGTCTTCGGCGCCTACACGCTCTACGACCTGATGGCCCGGCTCGTGCTCGGCGACCCGGCGGTCTACACCGCCGACCAGGCCGAGGCCTTCGACGCCGCGCTCGGGCATCAACGTCACCGTCGAGCTCGAGCGCCAGCCGCGCCGCTCGCAGCGGCGCTGATCGCCACGCCCGGAGAGCGGCCTGCGGATGTCGGCGCTCGAACTTCCGCTGCTCGATCAGCAGCGAGCAGCTGAGCGCCACCCGCATCGCCGACCGGATCGGCCGGCCGCGCCCGCACCTTCGGCATGACGCCGAACCCCGAGGCGCGGATCGTGCTGCTCGGCTCCTCGCCGCTCGAGCGCCGACCCGGCGATGCTGGCGCGCCCGCTGGCGCTCCTCGGCGCCGGGCCGGTCGGCGTCTTCGCCGCCGCCTCGGCCGAGGCCCGGCGCACCGCCGCCGAGCATGTCGCGCTGCTCGCCCGCCACGGCGTGCACGGCGGTCGACCTCGGCGTCACCATCGACACCGTCGACTACGCCGCAGCACGAACCACGACCTGCTCGAGGGCATCGCCGGCCTGCGCGGCATCCTGCTCTGCGGCGGCAACCAGATCCGCCTGGTCGAGACGCTGCTCCACCGCGGCGAGGAGAGCGCGGTGCTGCGCGCCATCGCCCGCGCCCACGCCCGGGGCGCCGTGCTGGTCGCGGCCAGCGGCGCCGCCTCGGCGCTCTCGGGCGTGATGATCGCCGGCGGCTCCTCCTGGGAGGCGCTGCGCTACGGCGTCTCCTCCGACACCGGCCACCGCGGCCTCGTCATCCAGGAGGGCATCGGGCTCTTCGGCGGCGGCATCGTCGACCAGAACCTGATCGGCGGCAACCGCCTCGGCCGGCTGGTCGTCGCCTGCGCCGAGGAGAGCGAGCGCTTCGGCATCGGCGTCTTCGAGGACAGCGCCGTGATCGCCTCGCACGCCGGCACCCGGCTCGAGGCCGCCGGGTCGCACGGCTTCGTCCTGGTCGAGATCGACCCGACCGCGCTGGTGCTGCAGAGCGACAGCTTCGTCGCCCGCGGCGTCCGCCTGACCGTCCTCGGCCCCGGCGACACGCGCCGACCTCGCCTCCGGCGCGGTCGAGCGCGACGCCCCGCCCGAGTCGCCGCCGCGCTCCTCGCCCGCCTCATCGACGGCCTCGCCCAGGAGGCGGGCAAGCCGCGGCGCCAGCCACCGCGGCCTGCAGATGCGCACCCACCACGTCGAAGGCGCCGTGGCCCTCCTCGACCTCGAATTCCCCCGCGACGAGAGCGACTGAGCCGCTCCGCCATGCACGCCCACACGCTCTCCCGCCTTCTGCTGACGCAGGCCGTGCCGATCGAGCACGGCCGCGGGACCCGGGGCGCGCCGTCAGGATGCCACCCCGGACGCGTTGGACGGCTTTCGATCACGCAATGTGACCGGATTGTGACGACCGTGATCGCCTCCGCTCACGGAATGCGGCGGACTGTGACCTTCGCTCCACGAGATTGAACCGGTGCAATCGCCTCCGGCGTTAACAATTCAATCCTGAGTCTTTGCTAGCCATACGAAAGCCATATGGATGTTCATACGGATGTCCAGCTCCACCGAATCCGCCGTTAACACTGAGTTCGCAGCATATCCCCGGCCCCCGCCGGCGCCCCGGCGAAAGTCGCCCTACCGCGCCACCACCTGGTAACCGGTTGTACCGCCGCTCCAGCACCCGGAAGATCCAGGTGATGGTCAGCGTCAGCAGGTAGTAGATCAGCCCGGCGATCACGAAGACCTGGATCGGCAGGTAGGTGTTCGAGGCGATGAACTGCGCCTGCCCCATCAGGTCCATGAGCGTGATGGTCGAGGCGAGCGCCGTCCCCTTCATCAGGATGATGACCTCGTTCGAATAGGCTGGAAGCACGATGGAAAATGCCCGCGGCAGGATGACCAGCCGATAGGTGGTCAGCGTCGACATCCCCGCCGCCCGCGCCGCCTCGACCTCGCCCCGCGGCACCCCCAGGATGCCGCCGCGCACCACCTCGGCCGAATAGGCCGCCGTGTTCAGCACGAAGGCGATCAGCGCGCAGACATAGGCCTCGCGCATGAACGGCCAGAGAAACGAGGACCGCACGATGTCGAACTGGCCGAGACCGAAGTAGATCAGGAAGATCTGCACCAGGAGCGGCGTCCCGCGGAAGAACAGCGAGAAGGTCGTCGCACCCCCGCGCAGGATCGGGTTCGACGAAATCCGCGCCAGCGCCAGCGGCACCGCCAGCAGAAAGCCCAGAATCGCCGAGATGACGACGAGCTGGACCGTGAGCCAGGTCCCGGCGGCATAGTCGCGCCAGTAGCCTACCGCGATGTCGAAGAGCGCCTGCACCCCCTACCCTCCCGGCACGCCGCGCCGCGCCCGCCGCTCGAGCCACGCCAGAACCACCATGGAGACGAGCGTGATCGCGAGGAACATCAGCGAGGCCACGAAGTAGAAGGTGAAGGGCTCGCGCGTCGCCTGCGCCGCCTGGTTCGACTTGCGCATCAGGTCGTCCAGCCCGACGATCGAGACCAGCGCGGTGTCCTTCACCGCCCCCTGCCAGAGGTTGCCGAGCCCCGGGATCGCCACCTTCCAGATCTGCGGCAGCTGGATCATCCAGAAGCACTGAAAGCCGGAGAAGCCATAGGCCCGCCCCGCCTCGATCTGCCCCTTCGGCACCGACTGGAACGCCGCGCGGAAGGTCTCGGAGGCGTAGGAGCCGAACACCAGCGAGAGCGCGGTCAGGCCGGCCGCGAACGGGCCGACCTCGAGGCCGAGCGGCCCGAGCGCCTGCGTGCCGCCGAAGTAGATGACGAGCAGGATCAGGAACTCGGGGATGCCGCGCAGGAAGTTGGTGACCGCATAGACCGGCCGCGACAGCCAGGCGTGCCGCGACAGCTTGGCCAGCGCCAGCAGCATTCCCAGCGCCAGCCCGACGATCAGCGTCGACACCGCCAGCAGCAGCGTCATGCGCAGGCCCTGCAGCAGCAGCGGCAGATACTCGACCACGCTCTCCATCGGCGGCGGACCCGCGGACTACTGCGGCAGCACGCTCACCGGGATGTAGGTTTCGTTGATCGTCTGGTACTCGCCCGAGGCGATGATCGCCGCCAGCGCCGCGTCGAACTTCTCCTTCAGCGCGGTGTCGCCCTTGCGAATGCCGATGCCGGCGCCGGTCCCGAGGATCTCCGGGTCCATCACCGGCTCGCCCACCACGGCGAAGTCGGCGCCGTCCGGCGTGGCGAGGAAGTCGTTCAGCACCACCGAGTTCGGCGAAGACCACGTCCACCCGCCCGCTCGCCAGGTCGAGGTTCGCCGCGTCCGAGGTGTCGTAGAGCTGGATGCGCGCGCCCGGAAACTTGGCCTTGATGTAGTTGGCCATGGTCGAGCCGCGCTGCACGCCCACGTACTTGCCGTCGAGCCCCGCCTCGCTGATCTCGAGCCCGCCGTCCTTCGGCGCGATGAACGAGGCCGGCACGTTGTAGTAGGGCCCCGCGAAGTCGATGGCGTTCAGCCGGTCCGGCGTGATGGTCATCGAGGCGATGATCGCGTCCACCTTGTTGGCGTTCAAGGCCGGGATCAGCCCGTCGAACGACTGGTTGACGATCTCGCACTCCGCGCCCATCTGCGCGCACATCGCCTTGGCCACGTCGATGTCGAAGCCGGTCAGCTCGCCCGACGGCAGCACCCAGGCAAAGGGCTTGTAGGCCGCCTCGGTGCCGATCCTGATCTTGTCCTGCGCCGCCGCGGGCAGCGCAAACGCCAGCGCCACCCCGAGGGCCAGCGCCGTGCGGCGAGCGATCTTCATCATCCTCAGTCTCCCCAATGTCACTTCAGGCTGCCCGACAGGAACTGCCGGAACCGCTCCGATTTCGGATTGGCCATCACCTCGCGCGGATTGCCCTCGTCCTCCACCAGCCCCTGGTGCAGGAACAGGAGCTTGTTCGCCGCCTCGCGCGCGAACCCCATCTCGTGCGTCACCACCAGCATCGTCCGCCCCTCGGCGGCGAGGTCCCGCATGACCTTCAGGACCTCGTTCACCAGCTCGGGGTCGAGCGCGCTGGTCGGCTCGTCGAACAGCATCACCTCCGGGTCCATCGCCAGCGCCCGCGCGATCGCCACCCGCTGCTGCTGCCCGCCGGAAAGCTGCCCCGGATAGTGCCCGCGCTTGTCGCCGACCCCCACCTTGGCCAGCATCGCCTCGCCCTTGGCCACCGCGTCGGCCTTGCTTCGCCCCAGCACGTGGATCTGCGCCGCCGTGACGTTGTCGAGCACGGTCATGTGCTGCCACAGATTGAACTGCTGGAACACCATCGCGAGCTTGGAGCGGATGCGGTCCACCTGCTTCATGTCGGCCGGCGCCGGCGCGCCATGCCGCTTGCCCATCTTGATGAGCTCGCCCTTCACCCGCACCTCGCCGCTGTTCGGCGTCTCCAGGAGGTTGATGCAGCGCAGGAAGGTCGACTTCCCCGACCCCGAGGACCCGAGGATCGCCACCACGTCATGCTCGTGCGCGGTCAGCGATATCCCCTTCAGCACCTCGTGCTGGCCGTAAGCCTTGTGGATGTCCTTAACGTCGAGAGCCACGGGCGCCGCGCTCGGGGTTCCGTCCATCGCCGCCAAATGCCCCTCCGGCTCCCGTTGCTGCCGGCCGGCCCCTCCCAGCGGTCGGTTTCGGCGGCAAAGTCCCGCGCCGGCCCCTGCCGCCGGCGTCCCACCGATCACTCTAAGCCGATTGCTGCGCCCGCGTCTACGCCGCGCTTGCACGACGCCCCGCCCTCCCGAACCGTGCAGGAAGGAACACCCGCGCCACCTTCCGGTCAGCGGAAGATGCGGCGAAACAGCCAGTCCGGAAAGAACCGCGAGGCAAGGAAGAGCCATGAGAACGGGCGGGGAAAGTCGGTGCGGAACCGACGGCCCTCCATGGCGCGGACCGTCCGCTCCGCCGCCTCTTCCGGGCTCATGATGAAGGGCATGGTGAAGTCGTTCTTGTCGGTCAGCCGGGTACGGATGAAGCCCGGATTGATCACCTGCACCTGCACTTTCGTGGCGCGAAGGTCGGCGTGCAGGCTTTCCGCCGCGTGCATCACCCCGGCCTTGCTCGCCCCGTAGCCGGTCGCGCCGGGAAGGCCGCGATAGCCCGAAAGCGACCCGATCAGGACGATATGCCCGCTGTCGCGCGCGACCATCGCCGGGACGACCACCCCCAGCACCCGCATGGCGCCGAGAAAGTTGGCCTGGCACATGGTCTCGACCATCTCCGCGTTCCACGCGGTCGCCCGCATCGGCTGGTACTGCGCAACCGAGTAGACCACCCCGTCGACCTCCCCGATCCGCCCCGCTGCCGCGGCGACGGAGGCCGGGTCGGTCACGTCCATCGCCACCACGCTCGCCGCGCGAAGGCCGGACGCCAGCTCCGCCAGCCGTCCCGCGTCGCGCGCGGACAGCACCAGCGCCGCGCCCCTGGCGTCGAGCGCGCGGGCGACGGCCGCGCCCAGGCCCTGGCTGGCGCCGACAATCCAGTACCGCCTGCCGGCCAGGGGGCTGCGATCAGGCACGGGTCAGGCCCGTTGGATGGATGAGACGTATCTCGAGCATGGAGGCGGGTGATCCTGAATGGGGAACCCGGACAATAGCCCGCGGCGAGCGCAAGCACAGGGTCACCCGCTCCCCACGCCGTCGTCCGCTCTGCTATTCTCCCGCCATGGCCACGCAGACCCTCTGCCGCGACTGCCTGACCGTCTCCGACGCCAGCGGCCGCTGCCCGGCCTGCCGGTCGCCCCGCACCCTCGCCCACCCCGAGCTAACTGCCCTCTCCATCGCCCATCTCGACTGCGACGCCTTCTACGCCGCGGTGGAAAAGCGCGACGACCCCACCCTGGCCGACAAGCCCGTCATCATCGGTGGCGGCACCCGCGGCGTCGTCTCCACCGCCTGCTACATCGCCCGCCTGACCGGCGTGCGTTCCGCCATGCCGATGTTCAAGGCGCTCAAGCTCTGCCCCGACGCGGTGGTGATCCGCCCCCGCATGCAGCACTACGTCGAGGTCTCCCGCGCCATCCGCGCGCTGATGCTCGAGCTCACCCCGGCGGTCGAGCCCCTCTCCCTCGACGAGGCCTTCCTCGACCTCACCGGCACCGAGCGCCTGCACCACGCCCCGCCCGTCGTCCTCCTCGCCCGCCTGCAGTCACGAATCGAGGCCGAGCTCGGCATCACCGCCTCCGTCGGCCTCTCCCACAACAAGTTCCTCGCCAAGATCGCCTCCGACCTCGACAAGCCCCGCGGGCTCAAGCTGATCGGCCGCTCCGAGACCGACGCCTTCCTCTCGGCGCAACCCGTCTCGATCATCTGGGGCGTCGGCCAGGCCACCCTCACCGCCCTCCAGCGCGAGGGCATCCGCACCATCGCCGACCTCCGCACCCGCGACCGCAAGACCCTCCTCCTCCGCTTCGGCAGCCTGGGCGACCGCCTCTACCACCTCTCCCGCGGCGAGGACGCCCGCACCATCACCCCCGACCACACCCCCAAGACGATCTCGCACGAAACCACCTTCGCAACCGACACCGCCGACCTCGACACCCTCCGCTGGCACCTCTGGACGCTCTGCGAGCAGGTCTCCGCCCGCGCAAAATCCCATGCCCTGGCCGGCGCCACCGTCACCCTGAAGCTCAAACGCAGCGACCACGGCCTCCTCACCCGCCGCCAGACACTGGCCAGCCCGACTCAGATGGCCGACCGCCTCTACCGGACCGGCCTGCCAATGCTGCGCCGCGACATCTCCTCCGGCCCCTTCCGCCTGATCGGAATCGGCCTCGCCGCCCTCACCCCCGCCCATGGATCCGAGACCTCGGGCGACCTCCTCACGCCCGAGGCCGCCCGCCGCCTCGCAGCCGAGCTTGCCGCCGACCGGATTCGTGCCCGCTTCGGACGCGCTTCGATCATGCTGGGCCGCTCAATCCGGTGAAAGCTTGGCCAGAGGGGGGCGCGACGATGTTTTTTTGGGCAGATGTGCGAAATTTACCGCTGACGCGCGAAAATCTCTATTGCGGCCGTTGACTATGCTGCGCCGCGTCATAAACTCAATCTCGTGATGCGTTGCATCATACACGCCCTACGGGCGTTTCCTCCCTAAACTTGGGCCGTGCCTCGTGCACGGCCTCTTTTTTTGTGAAATCGCCTGCCTATTCGGCGGCAACCGCCAGCCGCTGCGGCCCGAGCGCCGCCAGCCCCGCCGCCACGCGGCCCACCCGCTCCGCCACATCGGCAAAGCACGCCAGCCGCTCGACCCGCGCCTCGTCCATGTACAGCGCGCGGTCGATCTCGATCTGCAGCGCCTGCACCCCCTGCCCGGGACGCCCGTAGGTCTGCGTGATGTAGCCGCCGGCGAAGAGCGCATTGCGCGCCACGACAAACCCCGCCGACGCAAAGAGGTCGGTCGCCGCGTCGATCAGCCAGCGCTCGCAGGCGGCCCCGAAGCGGTCGCCGAGGATCACGTCCGGCCGCCGGCCCCAGACCGACGGCGCCACCGTCAGCGCGTCATGCGGCATCGAGTGGCAATCGATCAGGATCGCCATGCCGAACATTTGCCGCGCCTCGGCAAGGAGCCCGCGCAGCCGGTCGTGGTAAGGGTGCCAGTTGTCCCGGATCCGCCGCTCCGCCTCGGCAAGCGTGAGCTTGCCCTGCATGATCTGCCGGCCCTCGCCCACCACCCGGGGGATGACCCCGAGCCCGGCGGCGATGCGGGCGTTCAGAAAGCGCCTCGTAGCGCCGGCGATCAGCGCCGGGTCGAGATCGTCGGCCGACCGGTTCAGGTCGATGCACGCGCGCGGCACGCGCGCCGCGAGGAGCGGCGCGCCGGCGGCGGGAGCGGCGGCGAAAAGCTCGTCGACGAAGGCATCCTCCGACGACCGGATCAGCAGCGGGCTCAGGCTCGACGCCTTCAGGAACGCGGCCGGATACTCCGCCCCGCTGTGGGGCGAGCTGAAGACGGCGCAGGACCGGCGCTCGATCGGCATCCGAAGCGCGTAGACTGGACTTTCCATGCCTTTCCCTGCCTTGCGAGAGGCGACTATAGCGCGCTCTCCGCGCCGGCAAAATGCCTTGAACCCCGGCGCGCGCCACTTTATAGCACTGCCGACGGACCGGGCTCCCTCGCGGGCGCACTGTCTCGGGCGTATAGCTCAGCGGGAGAGCACTACGTTGACATCGTAGGGGTCACTGGTTCGATCCCAGTTACGCCCACCATTGCCCCGAAAGGGGTCGTTGAACCGAGGCGCAGGCCACTACCGCGCGCCGCAAGAGAGGAGAGAGGCCATGAAGGTCGTGAATTCGCTTCGCTCCCTGAAGCAGCGCCATCGCGATTGCCGCGTCGTGCGCCGCAAGGGACGGGTCTACGTGATCAACAAGACCCAGCGCCGCTTCAAGGCCCGCCAGGGCTGATCAAGCGGCTGCGAATGGAAAAAACCGCGCTCCGGCGCGGTTTTTTGTTGCCCGCGCCGCAGAGAACCGGCGGGCGAGGCCGGCAATTCCGGCCGCCAAACTGGTCGCTGGCCGCCGTCGCGGGCGTGGCCTCGACCCAATTCGCGCAAAGGCGTGTGCATGCTCTGTGCATAGGTTGTGCATGCCTTGTGCATCGAAAAAATATAGCTGTTTCCGCCGCTTGCGGGGTGAATGCCGACCGCCGTCGCTGGTCGTTCCGCCCTGTCCTTGTCATGCCTTGATCGGTGCCGGATGAACGCCCGCCCGGAAAGTCTCTCCCGCGTTGCTGAATTCTTGCCGGAAACACTTTGGTAAGATTTGCGGCAAATAAGAGGAGCGCCAGGCCGGGGTAGTCCCACTGGCAGGTCATCCACCTCCCACGAGGAGTACCAAGTATGCCCGCCCCTACCCTGAAGGACCTACTCGTCCGCATCCGCGCCCTCGAAGCCGCCGCCGTCAAGCTCATGGCCGCCAGCAAGGCTCCGGCAAAGACGAAGGCTGCGGCCAAGCCCAAGGCGGCCGCCAAGCCCAAGGCAGCCGCAAAGGCGAAGGCCGAGGCCAAGCCCAAGGCCGCCGCCAAGGCAGCCCCCAAGGCGCCCTCGCGGGCCGCGATGCCGACCAAGATCATGGCCCGCAAGCCGCCCAAGCCGATCGCCAAGGCGCCGGTCAAGGCGCCGATGAAGGCCAAGCTGGTCGCCGTGAAGTAAGCCGCGGCGCCGAGGCGCCGCTCCCGCTACCGGTGGCCCCGTTGCCTGTTCGCGACGGGGCCGAAGATCGCCGACACACGCTCGACTGACCGGTCAGCCGGCGTAGGTCTCGTCCAGCGCATAGCCCGACGAACGCACCGTGCGGATCGGGTCACGGTCACCGCGGCGGTTCAGCGCCTTGCGCAGCCGGCCGATGTGCACGTCGACGGTGCGGATCTCCACATAGACGTCCTGGCCCCAGACCCGGTCGAGCAACTGCTCGCGGGCATAGACCCGACCCGGCCGCTGCATCAGCGCGTCGAGCAGGCGGAACTCGGTCGGCCCGAGATGGATGTCGCGCTTGCCCCGGCGCACCCGGCAAAGCTGGCGGTCGAGCACGATGTCGGCGAAAACCGCCACGTCGCCGGCGATGGCCGGCGCCGTCCGGCGCAGCACCGCGCGCATCCGCGCCACCAGCTCGGACATGGAAAAAGGCTTGGTCACGTAGTCGTCGGCGCCGACGTCCAGCCCGCGCACCCGGTCCTCCTCCTCGCCGCGGGCGGTCAGCATGATGACCGGGATGTCGCGGGTGGAAGGACGGGTGCGAATCTGGCGGCAGAGTTCGATCCCCGAGACCGTGGGCAGCATCCAGTCGAGCAGCACGAGGTCGGGCCGCGCCTCGTCCATGGCGATCAGCGCCTCGTCACCATCGGACGAGGTCGCGACGGTGAAGCCCTCCTTCTGGAGGTTGTACGCGAGGAGCTGGCTTATCGGCTCCTCGTCCTCGATCACGAGCACCCTTGCGGACATGAACGGATTCCTTGTGCTATTCCTTGCCGAAGTCGAGCCCGGTCGGCTCGCCCTTCGGCCGGTCGTCCCCGAGGCTGTTGCCGGTGACGATGTAGTAGACCATCTCGGCGATGTGCGTGCTGTGGTCGCCGATCCGCTCGAGGTTCTTGGCGATGAACATGAGCTGCGCGCCCACCCCGATCAGGCGGCTGTCCTCGACCATGTAGGTCACCACCTCGCGGAAGATGGCGTTGTAGAGCTCGTCGATCTCGTAGTCCTGGTTCCAGATCTGCACGGCGAGATCCACGTCGCGCGAGGCGTGCGCGTTCAGCACGTCCGACAGCTGCGTCAGCGTCTGGCGCCCCATGCGCACGATCGAGGTGGTCAGCCGGATCGGCTTGCGCCGAGGACAGCGGGATCGCCCGCTTGGCGATGTTCTTGGCCAGATCGCCGATCCGCTCCAGCGTCGAGGCGATCTTCATGGCGGCGATCAGCACGCGCAGATCCGCCGCCACCGGCTGGCGCAGGGCGATCACCTTCACCACCAGTTCCTCGAGCGCCATCTCCATGGCGTCCAGCGCCTTGTCGCGTTCGATCACCGATCGCGCCAGCGCCGCGTCGCGGCTCTGCACCGATTGGAGCGCCTTGGACAGCAGCTCTTCGCAAAGGCCGCCCATTTCGGAGATCCGGGCCTGGACCTGCACGAGGTCCTCATCGAAGGCCGATACGATATGCGCCATTTGCGACAGCCCCGCGGTGCCTGCGGCCTAAGCCGCCCGGCCGGCGACGGCCGGCCTTGCTCAGCGCGAGTATAGCCCCGAGCACAACAGCACCGTTACAGTTTCGCGACGGTTTTGTGAACCCGTAAGCCGGTCAGGCGGAACGCAAATTCTCCGGCGCGGCCTCTTCGTCCTCCGACGCGGCGGCTCCGGCCCGCGGCAGCCACACCGTGAAGGCGCTCCCCTTGCCGGGGGTGGAGACGATCTCCAGCCGGCCGCCATGCCGGTTGAGGATGTGCTTGACGATGGCGAGGCCGAGCCCCGTGCCGCCCTTGTTGCGGCTGGTCGCGGCGTTGACGCGGTAGAACCGCTCGGTCAGCCGGTGAACATGCTCGCGCGGGATGCCCGGGCCGGTGTCCTCCACGGTCACCCCGTGGCGGTTCGGGATGCGCCCGGCTCGGCGGTGCCACCAGCACCCGCACCTCGGCCCCCGCGCCGCCGTATTTCATCGCGTTGTCGATCAGGTTGGTGAAGACCTGCGCCAGCTGGTCGCGGTCCCCCTGGACCTGCGCGTCGCGCAAGGGCACCGCAATCTCCAGCGCCACGCCCTGCTGCCGGGCCACCGGCAGCAGGGCCGCGGCGGTCTCGGCGGCGATCTGGTTCAGCGACCATTCCTCCACCGGGCGGACGTGCTCGCTCATCTCGATTCGGCTGAGCGACATCAGGTCGTCCACCAGCCGCTGCATCCGCCCCGCCTCGCGCGCCATGATCCCGAGGAACCTCTCGCGCGCCTCCGGGTCGTTCTTCGCGTGGTTCTGCAGCGTCTCGATATAGCCGATGACCGCGGCCAGCGGCGTGCGCAACTCGTGGCTGGCATTGGCGATGAAGTCCGATCGGAGCTGCTCGGAGCGCCGCGTCTCGGTGCGGTCCTCGATCTGCACGATGCCCTGCGCTTCCGGGCCGAAGGCGTCGCCCGGCAGCAGCAGGCCGACGCGTGCCTCGAAATACCGCTCCTGGCCCTGGTGCGTGGCGAAGCGGACCCGCCGCTCCTCGCCGTCGGCAAGCGTCGCGGTCACCGCCTCCACGAAGGCCGGCGTGCGGATCAGGTGGGCGAAATGCGCGCCGGGCTCGACCCGCGGCAACGCCGCGTGCGCCGCCGGGTTGGCGTAGGCGACCCGACCGGTGCGCGAGACGACGAGAAGCGGCGTCGGCAGCTTCTCGATCAGCGCCCGCCCGAAGCCGGAGGGCATGGCGCCCCCGGCCTCCGCCGCCGGCGCGGCGGGTTCGCGGGCGGGCGCCGATCCCCCCTCCTCCTGGCGCCTGAGCGCGGCGGCTCCGGCCAGCATCACCAGCACGCCCGCCGCGAAGGCGAGGAGCGGCGGCAACGCGAGCGCGGAGGCCAGCGCTGCAAACGCGCCGACCGCGACAGCAAGCACGACAGGAAACCATTTCGACATGGGCCGCGATCCTTGCCCTCCGCGCTCCCGGCGCCCATCCCGGGCCGGCGGCTCCGCAAAGGGAGATTGTCTTTAACGGATCGCAATATATCTATCGTCTTACAAGTCTGTGACGAGGCAGGACGCCGAATGATCCGCTATTCGCTGCGCTGCGACCACGAGCACCGCTTCAACTCCTGGTTCGGGTCGAGCGCCGACTTCGACCGTTTGCTCGAAGCCGGCCTGGTCTCCTGCTCGATCTGCGGCAGCGGCAGCATCGCCAAGGACCTGATGGCCCCGAGCATCGGCGCAACGGCTCCGGAGCCGTCGCTCTCCGCGCCCGCCTCGCCGGCGGAACAGGCGCTGTCCGAACTTCGCCGCCGCATCGAGGCGACGTCCGAGGACGTCGGCCGCAACTTCGCCAGGGAGGCGAGGGCGATCCACGAGGGCGAAGCCCCCGGGCGCTCGATCATCGGCGAGGCCAACGCGGCGGAAGCCCGCGCCCTGGTCGAGGACGGCATCCCGGTGGCCCGCCTGCCCTGGTCGGCGAACCCCAAGTCCAACTGATCCCGGCCGCTTGAAGGCCTGGGCCATAGGCCCTAAGAGGGCCGGGTTCGGCTCCAACCCCCTTGCAGGCAGGATAATGCCCCGGCTCGTGATGAAATTCGGCGGCACCAGCGTCGCCGACCTCGACCGCATCCGCAACGCGGCCGCGAAGGTCAAGCGCGAGGTCGAGCGCGGCTACGACGTGGCCGTCGTCGTCTCCGCCATGGCCGGCAAGACCAACGAGCTCGTCGGCTGGGTGCGGCAGACCTCGCTCCTCTACGACGCACGCGAGTACGACGCGGTGGTGGCCTCCGGCGAGAACGTCACCGCCGGGCTGATGGCGCTGACGCTGCAGGAGATGGGCGTGCCGGCGCGCAGCTGGCAGGGCTGGCAGGTGCCGCTGCGCACCAACTCCAGCCACGGCGCGGCGCGCATCCTCGGCGATCGAGACCGAGGGGCTGATCCGCAAGTTCGGCGAGGGGCTGCACGCGGTGATCGCGGGCTTCCAGGGCATCTCGCCCGAAGGCCGCATCACCACCCTCGGCCGCGGCGGCTCCGACACCTCCGCCGTCGCCTTCGCCGCCGCGCTCGAGGCCGAGCGCTGCGACATCTACACCGACGTGGACGGCGTCTACACCACCGACCCCCGCATCACCCGCAAGGCGCGCAAGCTCGAGCGCATCGCCTACGAGGAGATGCTCGAGCTCGCCAGCCTCGGCGCCAAGGTGCTGCAGACCCGCTCGGTCGAGCTCGCCATGCGCTACAAGGTCAAGCTCCAGGTGCGGTCGAGCTTCAGCGACGCGCCGGGAACCATCGTCTGCGACGAGGAGGAAATCATGGAATCGCGGGTTGTCAGCGGCGTCGCCCATTCGCGCGACGAGGCCAAGATGACGGTGATCGGCGTGCCCGACCGCCCGGGCATCGCCGCCTCGCTCTTCGGCCCGCTGGCCGACGGCGGGATCAACGTCGACATGATCGTGCAGAACATCTCGGCCGATGGCCGCACCGACATGACCTTCTCCTGCCCGGTGGACGAGGTGCCGCGCGCCCGCGCCGCCATCGAGAAGGCGCGGGAGTCAGGCGTCCTCGACTACACCGGCCTCGACGTGGACGAGGACGTTGCCAAGGTCTCCATCGTCGGCATCGGCATGCGCAGCCAGGCCGGCGTCGCGCACCGCATGTTCGAGGCGCTGGCCCGCGACGGGGTGAACATCAAGGTCATCACCACGTCCGAGATCAAGGTCTCCGTGCTCATCGACCGCAAATATCTGGAACTGGCGGTGCAGGCGCTCCATGATGCCTTCGAACTGGACAAGACCAGTTAGGCACCGGGGACCCTGGTCAGGCACATGCCCTTTTCCGAAGCCGTTGACAGCCGCGTGCTCCTCACGCGCCTGCGCGCCACGCTGGCCGAGCCCGGCGGCGGCCAGGAACGGCTGGACCGCATCGTGCGGCTGGTGGCCGAGGGGCTCGTCGCCGAAGTCTGCTCGGTCTATCTCCGCCGCGAAGAGGTCCTCGAGCTCTCCGCCACCGAGGGGCTGAACCCGGGGTCGGTGCACCAGTCACGCCTGCGCGTCGGCCAGGGCCTGGTCGGGCGGATCGCCGAAACCGCCGAGCCGATCAGCACCAGGGACGCCTCGCACACCCGCGGCTACCGCTTCCTGCCCGAGACCGGCGAGGAGGGTCTGTCGAGCTTCCTCGGCGTACCGATCCAGCGCCTGGGCGAGGTCCTCGGCGTCCTCGTGGTGCAGAACCGCGAGCCGCGCGACTACAGCGACGACGAAATCTATGCCCTCGAGGTCGTGGCCATGGTCATCGCCGAGATGGCCGAACTCGGCGCCTTCGTCGGCCCGGGCGCCATGGAAGGGGCGCGGCTGCACAAGCTGCCATTCTACGTGCGCGGCCTCGTGGGCCAGGAGGGGGTCGCCGAGGGCACCGTGGTGCTGCACGAGCCGCAGATCGTGGTCAGCCAGCCGATCAGCGACGACCCCGAGCGCGAGCGTGTGCGGCTCCGCGCCGGCATCGAGGCGCTGCGCGCCGAGGTCGACGAGATGCTGGCCGCCGACTACCTCAACGCCAGCGGCGAACACCGCGACGTCCTGAACGCCTACCGCATGTTCGCCAACGACAAGGGCTGGGTCCGGCGCATGGAAGCCGGCATCGACAGCGGGCTCGCCGCCGAGGTCGCGGTGGAAAAGGAGCAGTCCGCCACCCGTACCCGCATGTCGCGCGCCGCCGACCCCTATCTCCGCGAGCGGCTGCACGACCTCGACGACCTCGCCAACCGGCTGCTCCGCCTCCTCTCCGGCGACCAGCGCAACGGCCGCGAGCTGCCCGACGACGCAATCCTCGTGGCGCGCAACATCGGCCCGGGCGAGCTGCTCGACTATGGCCGCTCGCTGCGCGCGGTGGTGCTCGAGGAAGGCTCGGTCGGCAGCCACGCCGCCATCGTCGCCCGCGCGCTCGCCATCCCGCTGGTCATCCAGGCCGCGCGCATCACCCGCGAGGCGCTGAACGGCGACGCCATCCTCGTCGATGGCGACCAGGGGCATGTCCACCTGCGCCCCGAGGAAAACGTCGCCAAGGCGTTCCGCGAGAAGATGGACATGCTCCACGAGGCGCAGGCCGCCTATGCGGCCTTGCGCGACAAGCCGGCCACGACCCGCGATGGCGTGACGCTGAACCTCTTCATGAACGCCGGACTGATGGCAGACCTGCCCAGCCTGCCGAAATGCGGCGCGGTCGGCGTCGGGCTCTTCCGCACCGAACTGCAGTTCCTCATCCGCTCGACCGTGCCCAAGCGCGCCGAACTCGCAGCGCTCTACGCCCGCATCCTCGACTGCCGCCCGGGAGAAGCCGGTGGTGTTCCGCACCCTCGACATCGGCTCGGACAAGGTGCTGCCGTACATGAAGCGCACCGACGAGCCGAACCCGGCGCTGGGCTGGCGGGCGATCCGGGTCGGACTCGACCGCCCGGGCATCATGCGCATGCAGGTGCAGGCGCTGATCCGCGGCTCCAAGGGCCGCCCGCTGCAGCTGATGTTCCCTTTCGTCGCCGACGCCGCCGAGTTCGAGGCCGCGCGCCGCCTCGCCCTCGACGAGCTGGCACGCGAGCAGGCGCTCGGACGCACCGTCCCGAGCGAGATGAAGATCGGCGCCATGCTGGAGACCCCGAGCCTCGCCTTCGCGCCCGACCACTTCTTCCAGACCGCCGACTTCATCTCCATCGGCGGCAACGACCTCAAGCAGTTCTTCTTCGCCGCCGACCGCGAGAACGAGCTGGTGCGCCGCCGCTACGACGTCCTGAGCTCGAGCTTCCTCGACTTCCTCGAGCACATCATCTCCCGCTGCGCCGCCCACGGAACGCCGCTCTCGTTCTGCGGCGAGGATGCCGGACGCCCGATCGAGGCGCTGGCACTGGCGGCCATCGGCTTCCGCAGCCTCTCCATGCGCCCCGCCTCCATCGGCCCGGTCAAGGCACTCCTGCGCAAGGTGGACCTCGCCGCCGCCCGCACCGTCATCGACGCTGCCCGCGCCGACGGCCAGCGCAGCGTCCGCCCGGACCTCGAAGCCTGGCTGAAACGGTCCGGCTTGCCGCTCTGATCCCGAACAAAGGGGATCCGACCACTGCGTCCGGTGCGGGCCTGTGTTTCACCGCTTGCCCAACTCCCGCTTCCGGCACCAAACTCGCGCGCAACCGGAAGGACCCGCGATGATCTACGCCCTGACGCTGCTCTTCTCCCTACAGCTCGCCGGCGAGGTGCTGGTGCGTTCCCTGGGCGTCGCCTTTCCGGGGCCGGTGCTCGGCATGGGCCTGCTCTTCGCGTTCCTGCTGGTCCGCGGGCGTTCCGCGACCGCCCTCGACGCCGCGGCCGATACGCTCCTGAAGAATCTCTCGCTCCTTTTCGTGCCGGCCGCGGTCGGGGTGGTGCAGCAGATCGGCCTGATCACCGCCAACTGGCTGGCGATCTCCGTCGCCATCGTCGTCTCGACGCTGCTCACGCTCATCGTCACCGTCTACACCTTCGGGTACGTGGCCCGTCGGGTCGAGGCGCGCCGCGCATGAACCACCCCGGCGATCTCTACCGCGTCTGGGTCTATCTCTCGGAGACCCCGCTCCTCTGGCTGACCGCGACGCTCGTCGCCTTCGCCATCGGCGACGCCATCTCAGTCCGCTTCCACCGCAACCCGCTGGCCAACACCGTGGTGATCGCCGCCGGCCTCCTGATCGTGGTGCTCATAACCACCGGGACGACGTACCAGACCTATTTCGAGGGCGCGCAGTTCGTCCACTTCCTCCTCGGCCCGGCCACGGTGGCGCTCGGCCTGCCGCTCTGGCGCAACCGCGTCGCGGTCCTGCGCAACTTCCTGCCGATGATGGCCGCCCTGGCTGCCGGGTCGCTCACCGCCATCGGTTCGGCGGTGGCGATCGCCTGGACGCTCGGCGCCCCGTACGAGATCCTCGCCTCGCTCGCGGCGAAGTCCGTCACCGCGCCCATCGCCATGGCCCTGACCGAGTCGATCGGCGGCATTCCCGCACTGGCCGCGGTCCTGGTGGTGCTGACCGGGATCCTCGGCTCGGTCATCGTCACGCCGCTGATGAACGCCCTCGGTATCCGCGACTACGCCGCCCGCGGCTTCGCCGTCGGCATCGCAAGCCACGGCATCGGCACGGCGCGCGCCTTCCAGGTCAGCGAGGAGGCCGGCACGTTCGCCGGCATCGCCATGGGGCTGAACGGCGCGCTCACCGCGCTCGTCTTTGCCATACTGGCGCTCATGCTCTGATGGGCTAAGATCGCCCCATCCCAGCCTGGAGGATCCCGACGTGGCGAAAACCCCGAAAGCCCCCGCGAAAGCCGCGCCCGCCAAGGCGAAGCCGCGCCTGCGCACCCGTACCGACCTCGGCGACGCCGCCGTCCGCGACATCTCCGCGGGTCTCGGCGGGCTCCTCGCCGACGCCTTCGCGCTCTATCTCAAGACCAAGAACTTCCACTGGCACGTATCGGGTCCGCACTTCCGCGACTTCCATCTGCTCCTCGACGAGCAGGCGGACCAGATCTTCGCCATGACCGATCCTCTGGCCGAGCGCGCCCGCAAGATCGGCGGCACCACGCTCCACTCCATCGGCGAGATCGCCCGCCGCCAGCGCATCACCGACAACGACGCCGACTATGTCGACCCGCAGGACATGCTGGCCGAACTCGCCGACGACAACCTCCAGTGCATCTCCGCCATGCGAAGCCTGCACGCCACCTGCGACGAGCACAACGACGTCGCGACCGCCAGCCTCCTCGAGAACTGGATCGACGAGGGCGAGCGCCGGGTGTGGTTCCTGTTCGAGGCCACCCGCACCACACCCAACACCACGTACTAGAGCGGGATGAGTTTAGGCGGGAGCATACCCTGCCTCGATGAAGTAGTTGGCTCACTCGGTTTCAGAGACATCCTCGAGGATGCTGGCGATGGCGTCGCATACGGCGTCCTGGGTTCGGGCGGCGGCCTTGCGCAGCCAATGCTTGAGCTTGGAGAAGAGCATCTCGATCGGGTTCAGGTCGGGGGAGTATTTCGGCAGGAAGAAGAGCCGGGCGCCGGCGGCGCGGATGGCCTGCGCGGACGGCGGCGCTCTTGTGCGAGCCGAGGTTGTCCATGACGACGATGTCGCCGGGCCGCAGCGTCGGCGCCAGCACCCGCTCGACGTAGAGCCGGAAGCTGTCGCCGTCGATCGGGCCGTCGAGGAGCCAGGGGGCCTCGACGCGGTCACAGCGCAGCGCGGCGAGGAAGGTCATGGTCTTCCAGTGGCCATGCGGCACCGAGGCCCTGAGCCGCTCGGCCGCGCGGCGCCCAGCCCGAGCGCAGCGGCGCCATGTTGGTCTTGGTCCAGGTCTCGTCGATGAACACCAGACGGGCGGGATCGACATCGCCCTGGTGCTTCACCCACTGCGCCCGCCGGCGCGCCACGTCGGGACGCTCCCGCTCCGCCGCGATCAGCGTCTTTTTTTGTGCGTCAGCCCCTCGGCGTGGACGAACTCCCACACCGTGCGGTAGTCGACCTGCATCCCGCGCTCGGCGAGCTCCGCCACCAGCCCGCGCAGGGTGAAGTCCCGCCCCCGGCACCGCTGCAGCAGCCAGTCCCGCCAGGGGCCGATCAGCTTCTTCGGCCGGTGGCCCCCCATCTGCCCGGGCGCCACCCCGCCGGTCTCCCGGAACCGCGCCACCCAGGCGATCGCCGTGCTCACACCCACGCCAAAGCGCGCCGCCGCTTGGCGGCAGGACTGACCGTCCCGCACCACCGCATCAACCACACGCTCGCGAAGATCGATCGAAAACGGTCGCGCCATCCATACTGGCCTCCTTCCCCCAGCCAGCAGGGTGAAATCAGATCAAGCCGGAAACGGGAATCCCAAATCGACTCCGCCCAGCCCCATCCCGCTCTAGCCGACCCCGCTTCTGCGAAGCTCTACGGCCACCGGCCGAAGTGCGCCGGGGTGCTTCAATCCTGACAATCTTGGGACGGACCCATACGCTTTCCATACGTTTTCTGGGTCCAGCAAAACCCCCGTTCGCGACCGTCACCCGCCCCTTCAGCCCTTCCGACCGATCATCCTCCCGAACCAGCCCGGCCGCTTGTCCGCGACGCCTTCGCCCTCCTCCACCGGCTCGGCCGGCGGCTCGACAGCAGTGCGGAAGTTGTCGAAGAACGTGTCGGCCATCTTCTTCGCAAAGCCGTCGATCAGCCGCGAGCCGAGTTGCGCCAGCTTGCCGCCGACGTTCGCCGTGACCTGATAGGTGAGAAGCGTGCCCCCCTCGCTGTCGGCAAGGGCAACCGCCGCCGACCCCTTGGCGAAGCCCGCCGCCCCGCCCTTTCCCTCGCCCGAGATGGTATAGCTCTGCAGCGGCACGACCTCCGACAGGTGCACACGGCCGTGAAAGGTGGCGCTCACCGGTCCGACCTTCTGCTTCACCGTCGCCTCGAAGCCTTCATCCGGCCCGCCGGCCAGCGTTTCGCAGCCGGGGATGGCCGACTTCAGCACCTCGGCGTCGTTCAACGCCGCCCAGACAACCTCGCGCGAGGCGGCGATCTGCCGCGAGCCGCTCATCTCCATGCCGCATCCCTCCCTGGCTCGGTCGGCGGCACGATAGCCGGGAACCCTCGGCCGCGCGAGAGCCCCTCATCCGGTCTCCGTTGAATGCCTCGCTGCCCTTTTCCTGTCGCTCCCACGCCAGCGGTTCAATCCGGACTGTCTTGGGCGCCCATACGCTTTCCATACGCTTTCCAGACGTCACTGCGGTTCGAATTCCAGGTCCTGCAGGAACCCGAAGCTTTCTCCCGGCAGGTCGTCCGGCGCCCCCGGCAGCCGCGCCCTCCGCGCCGCGTCCACCGCCGCCCGATCGAGCGACACCGACCCGCTGGAAGCCACAAGCTGGAGTTCGATCAGGCTCCCGTCGCGCCCTATGACCAGATAGAGCCGCGCCACACCGCCCAATCCGCGCCCGCGAGACGCCGGGGGATAGACCTTGGCGCGCCGGACCGCCGTCGCGAGAGCCATCATGTGCCGCTCGCGCAACACCGCCACGTCGGCGATGGCCTCTCCCGCCATGATCTCCCCCTCCGCTACCGGAGCGGAAGCGTCCGGCGGAGCGGGCGGCTCCTCAGTCTCCGGCACAGTCCCCTCCACCCTGGGGATGCCGAGAGGCGAAGCCGCATCGAAGGCCGGCGCCAGTCCGATTTCACCCGGTGCCGGGACAGCTAACTCAGGGGTTTCCGGCTCCGGAGGCGGCAAGAACCGTGGCGCCAGCGGCGTCCGCTCGACCTCCGGCGCCGCCACGGTCGGCGCCGGCGCGGGCGTATTCGCTTCCGCGGCCCGACGGACAAGCGCGGCGAAGGCGGACTCGCTGACGAAGCTCACAGCGACAACGGAAACCGTCGGCTCCGGCCGGACGCGGAGCCACGGCAGCGCCCAGACCGCCAGCGCCACAATCGCCGCGTGCCCCACCGCAGAAAGGGCCATGCCCGCGCGCATCGCCCGCCCCCCGACCGCCTGCCGCCAGCGCCGATCCCTAGCAGCATTCGCCACGCGGCGGAAGACGCGCGCCGCTGTGGCGAATTATGCCGCTTTTACCACGGACGGGCCGCGACTGCCTTGTCCGGACCCTCCGATGCGCTCAGATCCGGTAAGAGAGGCGCAAGGAGGCGGATATGGCGGAGCGGACAAAGGTGGCAGTGCTGGCCTTGGCGATGGCATTGGCGGGAACGGCCGCCGCCGCGCAGTCGCAGGAAAGGTGCTTCGGCGTGGCGCCTGCAGGCGCAAACGACGGCATCGGCAGCGGGGGCGCCCCCGGCAGCAGCACCGTCGACTTCCAGGGCGACGCCTGGGTCATGGTGCCGGCCGGAACCTGCCTCACGATGGCGCTGCCGGTGCAGCCCGACGGCACCCCGCGCCGCGGCGCGCTCGAGCCGCTCGAGCGCGACCGCCCCTGAGCGCTACCGCGCCGCGACGACCTCCTCCGGCGCCGGACAGACGGCCGCCCCGCCGCCGGCATACCCCGCCAGGAACGCGGCTTCCCGCGCCTCTTGGGTCGCCCGACCGAAGGCGTCGAACTCCGCCGGCACCCTCAGCCCTTGGCCCGCCAGCTCCTCCGCGACGTTGCGCCACGACCAGACGAGTTGGCTCCAGAACCGGGCCGGCACCGGCCCGAGGCGATTGCCGGCGGCGGCGGCCCAGACACCGGTCAGGCAGTCCGCCTGCAATGCGAGTGCCTCGCCCATCAAGGCCCGCCGCCCTCGCCCCGCGCCGATCAGCCGCAGCGCCGCGGCATCCAGCATGCCAAGCTCGCGCTGGAAATGCTCGGCCGAAACGCGCGCCGCCACCAGCGCGACCCCCAGGTCCTCCTGTCGCTGCAGGCGCCGGCTCAGCCCATCGAGAAAGGCGAGGTCGAAGGCGGCAGTCCCGGTATCCGCGCAATAGAAAGGGCCCGAGACCACCGCACCCCCTGCACAGGGCGTCTCTGTGGCGCGGGTGAAGAACACGACCTTGGCGGGGGCATAGCGCTCGCCTGACCCGTCGGCAGCGAGCCGACGCCAGACGCCCTCGGCGTCGGCGAAGGCGACCTCGGTGCGCCGCATGATCGCGTTCGCCCGCGTACCCGCCTCCAACTCCGGCGCGCCGCCGGGCCCCGGGTTCAGGCGTCCCCACGTCCAGGTGCCGAGCAGCGCCATGAGCGAAAGACCCACCACCAGCAGCGCCAGCGGCAGCCGCCGCGCCGTTCGTTGCGCCGGGTCGGGGCGGGTCGGTGCCATCGCTCGGTCGGTGCCTCCCATCGGACTTCGGGACCTTGACGCGCCGACGGTCCCGTGGTGCTTGGCGGAACATGGCGCGAAGGTCTTAAGAAAAGTGCTACGCCAAGTTTACGAGTGGACCCTGTCGCTTGCCGGGTCCCGCCACGCTGTATGGGCGCTGGCGGTCGTGAGTTTCATCGAGAGCTCGGTCTTCCCGATCCCGCCCGACGTGCTGCTGATTCCCCTCGTGCTGGCCCGGCCCGACCGCGCCTGGATGATCGCCGGCGTCTGCACCCTCGCCTCGGTACTGGGCGGCGCCTTCGGCTACTTCATCGGCTGGGGGCTCTTCGAGCAGGTCGGCCAACCGGTGCTCGCCTTCTACGGCATGGATGCGAAGTTCGACGAGTTCTCGGACACCTACAACGCCTGGGGCGCCTGGGCGGTTCTTATCGCCGGAATCACCCCGTTCCCCTACAAGGTAATCACGATCCTGTCGGGCGCGACCGGGCTCAACTTCACCGTATTCATGATCGCGAGCCTGCTCGCCCGCGGCTTCCGCTTCTTCCTGATCGCAGCGCTGCTCCGGCGCTTCGGCGAGCCGATCCGCACCTTCATCGAGAAGCGGCTTGGGCTCGTCTTCAGCGTCTCGATGGCGGCCCTGGTCGGTGGCTTCATCGTCGTGGGGCTGGTGCGATGACCGATCTCCAGCGCCGCGCGCTCGGGCCGATCGCGGGCTCGCTCGCGCTCCTTCTCGGCGCGCTGGCCTTCCAGTACGTCGGCGGGCTCGCCCCCTGCCCGCTCTGCATCCTGCAGCGCTGGCCGCACGGTGTGGCGATCGCGATCGGCCTCGTCCTCCTCGCCTGGCAGCGCCGCTGGCTGGCGCTCCTCGCCGGGCTCGTGGTGCTGGGAGGCGCCGGAGTCGGGGTCTATCACGTGGGCGTCGAGAGCGGCTGGTGGCCCGGCCCCACCACCTGCACCGCGCCCGCACCGGGGACCATGGCGCCCGGCGAGCTGCTCGACCAGATCCTCGCCACGCCGGTCGTGCTCTGCGACCAGGTCGCCTGGAGCCTCCTGGGCATCTCGATGGCGGGGTGGAACGCGATCCTGTCGCTGGGGATCGTCTGGCTCTGGTGGCGGGCCTACGCTTCCAGCTCGGCGTCCCAGTACAGGTAGTCCATCCAGCTGTCGTGCAGATGGTTCGGCGGGAACTTGCGCCCGACGTTCTGCAACTGCTCGGGCGTGGGCTGTGCCGGCTTGTGGCGGAGGTGCATGCCGGCCTGCTTCAGGGTCTTCGACCCCTTCCTCAGGTTGCACGGCCCGCAGGAGGCGACCACGTTGTCCCAGGTGGTTCGCCCGCCACGCGAGCGCGGCACGATGTGGTCGAAGGTCAGATGGTCGCGGTTGCCGCAGTACTGGCAGGTGAATTCGTCGCGGAGGAACAGGTTGAAGCGGGTGAAGGCGGTGGTTCGTGCTGGCTTCACGTAGTCCTTCAGCACGACCACCGAGGGTATTCGGAACTGCACCGACGGGCGAATGCACCACGGTATCGTACTCCGCCAGCACCACGACCCGCCGCAGCACCGCCGCCTTCACCGCCTCCTGCCACGGCCAGAGCGACAGCGGCAGGTAGCTGAGCGGGCGGAAGTCGGCGTTGAGCACCAGCGCCGGATGGTCGCGCAGCCCGCCCGGGTGCCTGATGAAGCTTGGCATATGGGTGCTTTGCAGCATCGACACGTCCCTTGCCCGGGCCGCGCCTTGGAACCGCCTCCGGCCCGGCCACACCGTCACTATATCTCGGCCGGAATGCCTGACAAGCCCCTAGATAAAGTCACGTTTCCGGTTTGACGGCACGCTATGCCCGGCTGGGCACAGTTTTATGACGCCTGCTCTCCTCACCCGGCGAGGCCGAGCCGCTCCCGGATGAACCGCAGCGACAGCCCGAGGCCGTCGGGCGCGATGCCGTGCGCGGTGCCGCGCGAGACGTGGGTCTGGGTCGGGACGCCCACGCCTGTCAGGGCCGCGGCGGCCTGGCCGAGGCTCTCGAACGGCACCATGGGGTCCTGGTCGCCGTGCACCAGCAGCACCGGCGGGCGGGTCTGGATCTCGGCTGCGAGCGTCTCGGGATTGAGCAGCCGCCCCGAGAAGCCCACGATCCCGCCCAGCGCCTCCTTGCGGCGCAGCCCGACCTGCAGCGCCATCATCGTCCCCTGGCTGAAGCCGAAGAGGATCGTCCGCTCCGGCGGGGTCTTCGCCGCCAGGTCGTCCAGCCAGCCGTCCAGCAGCCCGAAGGCCACCGCCGCGGAGGCGCGCGCCGCGGCCTCGGGCGAGCCGTCGAGCCACGGGATCGGAAACCACTGGAATCCCATGGGGTTGCCCGGGCAGCGCTCCGGCGCGTTCGGCGCCAGGAACCGCGTGTTCGGCAGGTGCGGCGCCAGCGGCTCGGCCAGGCCGATGAGATCGTTGCCGTCGGCGCCGTAGCCGTGCAGGAACACGACCGCGCTGTCCGCGGCGCCGGAGGCGGCCGGGCGCTCGGGCCCTGTCAGTTTCGTCATCCGCTTCCCCCTCGCACCGCCAGTGGCCCAGCAATAGGGCAAAGCGCCGGGGGGGTGCAACGGGCGGTTTTCGGTCGTGGCCGCCGGGAGGCGGGTCGCCCGGCGAGATGGTTTGGCGCGTTAATTTCAAGGGTTAATGCGGTTTTGTTAGATGCACACTTCATGCACAACGCATGCACGGAACGTATGCCAGGGACGCGCACGGGCGAGAGAGGTTAAGGTGGCGCTCGGACTTTACACGGTGTACGTCACCGCACGCCCTCGCGTCCCCGGCGCACGCGGTAGTAGGCCCAGAGCAGCCGGGCCGCGACCGAGCGCCAGGGGCGACCAGGCGAGGCTCATCGCGCGGAGCGCCTTCTCGGCCGGGGCGCGCCTCGAGCTCGAAGAGGCGCATGGCGGCGTCCTGGAGCGCGAGGTCGCCCGGGGCGAAGACGTCGGCGCGGCCGAGGGAGAACATGGCGTAGATCTCGGCGGTCCAGACCCCGATCCCCTTGAGGCGGGTGAGCTCGGCCACGATCTCGGCGTCGGGCAGCGTGCGGAGCGCGGCGAAGTCGAGGCCGCTCGCCGCGATCGCCCGGCCGTAGGCGACCTTCTGCCGCGACAGGCCGGCGGCGCGCAGCGCCTCGTCGGTGGACGCGAGGACGCCGTCCGGGGTGGTGGCCCCGATCGCGGAGAGCCGGGTCCAGATGGCGGCCGCGGCGGCGGTCGAGACCTGCTGGCTGACGATGGCCGAGAAGAGCGTCTCGAAGCCGTCCGCCCGACGGCGCAGCGGCAAGGGGCCGGTCAGCGCCAGCGCCGCGGCGAAGCGCGGCTCGCGCGCCGCGAGCCAGGCGGCGCCCTCGGCCACGTCCTCGTCCGTCTCGATGATGCGTCCGACCATGGCCGGCGGCTCTAGCACGCCTCGCGGCGGGACGGTAGAAGCGGGGGCCATGTCAGTCTCCGCCGCGCCCGAGGTCGCCCCGATCCGCGCCCGCCGCAACCTCTGGGTCCTGGTGGCGGCGCAGGTGGTGCTCGGGTCGCAGCTGCCGGTGACCTTCATCCTCGGCGGGCTGGCCGGGCAGGTGCTGGCGCCGAACAAGTGTCTCGCGACGCTGCCGATCACGCTGCTCATCACCGGCGGCATGCTCTCGGCACCACTGCTCTCCGAGCTGATGCAGCGGCGCGGCCGCCGGCTCGGCTTCGTGCTCGGCGCGGTGGGGGGCGGCATCGGATCGCTGCTCTGCGCGCTGGCGCTGGTGCGCGGCTCGTTCGGGCTGTTCCTCGTCGGGTCGCTGCTGACCGGGCTCTACATGTCGGCGCAGGGCTTCTTCCGCTTCGCGGCGACCGATGGCGTCGGCGAGGAGTTCCGCGCCAAGGCCATCTCCTACGTCATGGGGGCGGGGCTCGCCTCGGCGGTGGTCGGGCCGCAGCTGGTGCGGTTCACCACCGACGCGCTGGCGCCGGTGCCGTTTGCGGGCGCGTTCGTCGCGGCGGCGGCGCTGAATGCCGCGGGCGTCTGGCTCTTCGCCTTTCTCGACAGCCCCCGGCCGCGTCCGCCGGCCGCCGACGCGCCCCGGGCGCGCTCGCGCATGGAGCTGATCCGCACGCCGAGGATCGCCGTGGCGATGATCGTCGCCATGGTGAGCTATGCGCTGATGAACCTGGTGATGACCTCGACGCCGCTCGCCATGGTGGGCTGCGGCTTCACCACCCCGCAGGCGGCGGACGTCGTCTCGGGACATGTGCTGGCGATGTTCGCGCCGTCGTTCTTCACCGGCGCGCTGATCGTCCGGTTCGGCGTGGAGCGGATGATCTCGGCGGGCCTCCTCATCCTCGCCGCGGCCGGCGGCGTGGCGCTCTCGGGGATCACCCTCGCGCATTTCTCCGTGGCGCTGGTGCTGCTCGGGCTGGGCTGGAACTTCGCCTTCATCGGCGCGACGGCGATGCTGACCGCCGCCCATACCCCCGAGGAAGGCGGACGGGTGCAGGGGATGAACGACTTCGCCGTCTTCGGCCTCGTGGCGATCGCCTCGCTCGCCTCCGGCGGGCTGATGAACTGCTCCGGCGGCGATGCCGCCTCGGGCTGGACGGCCGTCAACCTCGCGATGATTCCCTTCCTCGTGGCGGCGGGCGGCGCGCTGATCTGGCTGGCGCTCAGTTCTCGCCCGCTGCGCGAGACACGCTGAGGTCGCGGTCGGCGGCTGACACGCGTGCAAGTTCGCAAGTGCAAGGGCTCAGTCGATAACGTAGCATTTTTCGTCGCGCCCACCGGGAGGTCATCGCCTTGCAGACCGTCAAGTTCCGTGCCGGAGAGACCATTCTGTCCGAGGGCGAAGCCGGAGACACCGCCTTTCTCATCATCGCAGGCTCGGTCGAGGTGAGCATCAGGGCGGGCGACGCGGCAAAGACTGTCTCCACCCTGAAGGCCGGCGAGGTCTTCGGGGAGATGAGCCTGATCGACCCCGGGCCGCGATCCGCCACCGTCAAGGCGCTGGCGGATACCGAGTGCTTCGTGACCACCTACGACGCCTTCCTCGCCTCGGCGCAGACCGACCCCGAGCGCACGGTCGAGCTGATGCAGACGCTGGTCCGCAGGCTGCGCAAGATGAACGAGCGCATGACCCGGGTGAGCCCGGAAATGGGCCACCGCATCCAGCAATGGCTGCACGTGATCCTCGCCGGGCTGGACGAGCACGAGGCCCTCTCCGGGGCGGAAATGGAGACCCTGCAGCGCGAATTGCGCATGCTGCTGCAGATCGAGCGCTTCCAGATCGCCTCGGTCGAGGTCGAGAAGGCGGAGCTGGTTCTCGACTACATGCTGCGCCCGAGCATGGAGGAGTGCCTGAACCTCTGGTTCGGCAAGTACGAGGAGACCGACCAGGAGATCTGGAACCGCTTCGGCGCCGACGTGGCGCTGGCGTCGCGGGGCCACTACGACCACTGGGCGCTCAACGTCGAGCACCCGCGCCTGCTGGTGGCGCTCGTGATCATGCTCGACCAGTTCCGCCGCAACATGTACCGCGACACGCCCGAGATGTACGCGAGCGACGCCCGCTGTCTCTCCCTGGTGAAGCGCGGCCTGCGCGTCGGCGTCCGGGCGCGGCTTAGGCCCATCGAGCGGGTGTTCCTGTGCCTCGCGCTGACCCACTCCGAGGCGCTGGAGGACCAGCACCTCTGCATGGAGGAGTGGGGCCGGGCGATGGAGGAGCTGGCGCCGGAGGACCCGCTCAACGCCTTTCACGAGATCTTCCACCGCCATGTCGCCGTCATCATGCGCTTCGGGCGGTTCCCCCACCGCAACAAGGTGCTGCACCGGGTGAACACCCCCGCCGAGGAGGAGTTCCTGCAGAACAACCTCTTCCGCTTCGACCTGCCGCTGGTGCGCCAGCCCGACGGCTCGCTCGCCTTCGCCGGCACGATCAAGCGCACCGTCAAGCTGCTGGACCACGAGTACCAGACCCTGCTGCCGGGCGCCGGCGAGCCGCACGACACCTTCGAGTACGAGTATGCCGGTCCCGACGCCGTCTTCAGCAGGACGCAGCAGCAGCTCAAGGGGCAGGGCTACATCCGCATCGGCGACAGCGTCCCCGACTTCACCGCCGCGACCAGCCTGGGCCCCATCCGCTTCCACGAGTTCGTCGGCGACCACTGGTGCGTGCTCTTCTCGCACCCGTCGGACTTCACCCCGGTCTGCACCACCGAGCTCGGGGTCACGGCGAACCTCAAGCAGGAGTGGGCCAGGCGGGGCGCCAAGGTGATCGGGCTCAGCGTCGACGGGGCGGAGGACCACGAGCGGTGGATCGCCGACATCAACGAGACGCAGAACGCGCAGGTGACCTTTCCGATCATCGCCGACAAGGACCGCCGGGTGTCGATGCTGTTCGGGATGCTGGACGCCACCACCTTCCGCCACGGCGCGAACATCGGCGAGACCATGGCGGTGCGCAGCGTCTTCATCATCTCGCCGGCGAAGCGGGTCGAGCTCATCCTGTCCTACCCGGCCTATATCGGGCGCAATTTCAACGAGATCCTGCGCATCCTCGACGCGCTGCAGCTCTCGGCGAAGTACCGCGTGGCCACCCCGGCGAACTGGCAGCCCGGCGAGGACACGGTGGTGCTGCCCTTCATCTCCGACGAGGAGGCGGAGCGGATGTACGCGGACCAGGGCGGCGTGCGGAAGGTGCGCTCCTACCTGCGGTTCGTGCGCGATCCGTCGCTGCGGATCTTCTGAAGGACGCGGGCGGCGTCGGGAGTCTCCGGGCACGCCGCGCCCCGGCATCGCCGCCTGTGCTGCCGGCGTCGACCGCGTGATACGATCTCCGGTTAATCTGCCCGCGCGCCTCGGGCGGCGGTCACCCCTTTGGAACGGCGTGAAAAATCCGGGCTGGAAGGCGGCTGGAATCCGGCTGGAATCCGGCTTGCCACTTCTTCAAGGGCTGTTAACGCGAGGTGATCAAACGGAGGCCGCGTGAGAAATCAGCGCTGCTTCGGGCGTGCGAAGAAGGCGCGCCGTTTGCCGCCCTTCAACTCCTGCTCGCCCAGAATGTCGAATTGCGCCGCAAGCAGCGTGCGGAACCGGTCTTCACGATAGTCGTCATACTGGTCCTCCCGGTTCTGCAACAGGACCTGCACCATTTCATCCTCTCGCGAGACGAACTCGATCACGACCGAGGTTTCCATGTCGGCCAGCCAGCCGATGAACTCCTCGAGCGGGATGTTGGCGGAGATGACGATGTGATGGATCAGCGCGAGGCACAGCGTCAGCTCGGGACGCCCGCGCTCCGCCAGCCCCTTGCGCTCCCGACCCAGCCAGCCCTGGTTCGGCGAGGCGTCCGCCAGATTGACCACGAGCGGCAGGATCCGGCCATCGGCGACGGCTTTCTCGTTCCTGTAGAGCGCTTCGATCGCCTCCGGGTCGCCGTCCATCGCGACGACGCAATCGCTGTGCTCCGCGAGGATCCGCGCGTAGGACCCCGTGTTGCAGCCGAGGTCCCACGCCAGCCTCCACCGCCGGGTCGCGGCGACTTCGCGGACGAAGGCGGCCTTCCGTTCGGCCTCGGCCACGTCGTACGAATGCGTCCGGTCGTAGTCCGACCACTCGGTCCGCTGGCGCGCGGGCGCGAGCCGGCTGATCAGGCCGGCGAGCTTGTCCACGTTGTTGAGGATCAGCGCCTTGTCGAAACCGGCTTCCGCGAGGGTTCCGCGCACGTTGCGCCTGCTGGCCGAATAGCGGCGCTGGAGGGCATTTTGCGCAACGACGTGAAGCAGCACGCCGGGCCTCGCCAGATCGCGCAGGGACATCAGCCGGCGCATCTCGGCCGCGGGGATGCCGTCGATGCGCCCGCGAAGCCAGGGGCGGAAGTCGGCGCCCTTGTAGGCCTGGAGCATCAGGGGATAGAGGAACAGCTCGCAGAACTGCCGGTATCCGACCCACGGCGCACCCTTGGGCAGCGGCTCGAACGAGGGGATGTCGATGAACACCGGCCGGGCGCCGCGCCACTGGACATTGTAGGGCGAGGCGTCCTTCAGGATCATGTCCTCGGCCAAGGCCTGGCGCATCAGGTCCAGGTGCAGCAGCGCGGCATCCCGGAGCATGCCGAAGCTCCATTCGTACGGATAGCTGACGAACGGAATCCGGTCGTGCTCGATGGCGCCGGCCGAGTGCGCCGACCCCGCGTCCGCATCGCGCGTGCCGACGATCCGCCCGGACGCCTCGCCGTTCCGGAACATGGCGGTGTCTCGAAGCCGGCTCCAGTTGGCCAGGGCCCTCGGGCTCAGGTCCCGGAACACACGATCGCCGCGATAGAAAACGCTGCCGTTGCGGTCCCGGAACGAGCCGGGCTCGCGCACGACCTCGTGGTCAGAATCCAGGCGCGCCGCCTCGACGAAGGTCGGTCCGCCCAGCGAGCCGCCGGAAGTCTCGTTCAATTGTCCGTCCGGGACGTCGCGCGCGCGGTGCCGTCTTCGCTACCGGACGGGTCGTCGAGCCTCCGGGGCCCGAACGCCGATCACCGTCAGGAAGCGATGCCAGTAGAGCTTGCCGGCAAGCGCCAGCCCAGCTGCGCCACCGAGCAGCACCTGCAGGATCATGCTGCCGGTGCCCGGATCGAGATAGGCATGCGCCGGCGCCGCCGAGGCCCCGTAGACAATCGAACCCGCCACTAACGCCGTGAGTATCTTGCTGAAAAGCATCTTGCCACCCCTGATTGAACGTCGGGCGCAGCCAACGTGGCGCTGCCCTGATCCCCGTCACAAAACTTACATCAAAGCATCACATTGACCAGAGCGCTTGACAAAAACGGGTGGCCCCCGGAACGCCGGCCATGCGAAGGTCACTGGGTGGGCCTGCAATCCGGAAATGGAATCAGGAGCTTGGGTGATGACCAGCGATGCCGGAACGCCCTCGAGGCTGGGCGAAACGCCGCCGATCGCCAAGGTCAGGGCGGGTCGGACCGTGCCGATCGCGCTGTTGCTGTTCCCGGCGGCGTCGGTGCTCGGCTACATGTCCCGCAATCTTGCCGAGACGGCGGTGATCGATGTCCTGCCTGCGCTGGCGGGCGCGACGGCGTGCGCCGTCGTGGTCTGGCTGATCGTCGTCGCGCTGCGCGGTCGCGCCGACGCCGGCGCGGCCGTCATCGCCGCGCTGTGGGTCGTGGCCGGGCTCTACTACATCGCCCTTTTCGGCGCGATCAACAGCTGGATCGGCGGCGACTACACGCGGACCGCAACGTTGCCGATCGCGCTCGTGGGGCTGACCGCAGCAACTTTCGCGGTTCACCGGCTCCGGACCCTCGACGCTCCGATCCACATCGTGCTGAGCGCCATCGCGGTGGTGATGCTCGCGACACCCCTGGCGAAGATTGCCGCCTTCGAGTGGCGAAACAGCGCCGCCCGATCGGTCTACGATCCGGACGCCGCGGTCGCGGAACTCGCCCAATTCCCCGGGACGCCGCTCAGCGCAGCCGGCGGCCCCGACATCTACCACTTCGTGTTCGACCGATACGGCTCGGAGGAGACCATGGCGGAGACCTATGGTGTCGAAGCGACGATCGGCGGTTACCTGGAGGAGCGTGGTTTCTACGTAGCGGCGGACAGTCACGCCAACTATCTCAAGACCGGACAGTCGCTCGCCTCGACCTTCTATCTCGACTACATCGATCTCCTGTCCGATCCGCGCATCTCGGGGACCAGCTGGCACCCTGTCTTCGCCATGCTTGACGATCACCGTGTGGCGCGCGTGCTCAAGGATTTCGGGTACGACTTTCTGCAATTCGGATCCTGGTGGAAGGGCACCCATCGCAACGCGCAGGCGGACGAAAACCATCCCTACGGCTTCAACGAATTCACCATGTACTACCTGCGCCAGACCGTGCTGCGAACGGCGACCGGCCTGTTTCCGCGCAGCCAGTTTGCGATGCAACTGGATTGGGACAATGGCCAATGCCAGCGGGTCGCGCGCCAGGTCGAGGAACTCAAGGCGATCGGCGAGCGCGAGACGCCGGTCTACGTGTTCGCGCATCTCCTGCTTCCCCACGACCCGTTCGTCTTCGGTCCCGACGGACGCTGCCTGCCTCTCGCCGAGGCCAACGCCCGAGGCGGCTTTCAGGGGTATATCGATCAGGTCGCCTATGCCGACCGGATCATCGAGGATCTCGTCGATGCGCTCCAGAGTCACGCCAGTCCGCCTGTCATTCTGATCCAGGCCGACGAGGGCCCCTATCCACAGCGCGACTACGAGATCCCGTGGCAGGACGCCGAGGCGAAAGACCTGCGGATCAAGACCGGCATCCTGAACGCCTACTATTTCCCGGACGGCGACTACGGTTCGCTCTATTCCGATATCAGTCCGGTCAACAGCTACCGGGTCCTGTTCAACAAGTATTTTGGCGCGGAGTACCCGATCCTGCCGGACCGCGTGATCGCCTTCTCCGACGACGCGCATCTCTACACATTCCACGATGTGACCGACAAGATTCGAGGTGTCGAGCCGTAGGGAGGAGGGCCGAGCGACCCGCGCGAGCCAGGCCGGCCTCCCTCACCACCGCCCGCTGAACGCCCGCCAGAGCAGTCCGGCCCGCGCCACCGCCTCGGCCGCGTCGAGGCCGCCGGGACGCTCCGCCGCCGCGGGATCGGCCGCCGCCAGGCGCAGCGCCCGCCCGGCCTGCCAGCCCGCCAGGAGGGCGGGGGCGGCGTCGCGCGGGACGCGCCGGCGGTGGCCGCGCGCCCGCGCCAGCGCCGCCAGGCCGTCGCCGGCCAGTCTGTCGATCGCCACGTCCGGCGGCAGCGGATCGCGACCGCGGGCGCGCAGTTCCGGCAGCGCGCGCAGCAGGGCAGCCGTCCCCGCCCCCCGCGCGAAGTCGCGCACCACCGGCAGCGCCGCGCCCTCGGCCCCGAGGTGGCGCGCGGCGAGTTCCATCAGGTGGCCGGCGGTGTGGTCGATGTAGAGGTCGAGCGCGGCGCGGTCGCGGTGCGGCGCCGCCTCGGCGTCGGCGACCCGCGCCTCGATCATCTCCTCGAAGAGCCGCCGCGGCAGGTCGCCCGCCCGGATCGCCAGCGCCAGCGGCTCCACGACCTCGTGCCGCCGCGCCGGCCGCCCGTCGTAGATCTCCGCGACGGCGTCCAGCCACCAGCGCAGCCGGATCGCCGCGATCCCGGGCTCGCTCGCCACCCACGGCGCCCGCGCCACCTCGAGATTGAAGGCATAGAGCGCCATCAGCCCCGGCCGCGCCGCCGGCGGCGCGGTCATCGCCGACCGCCAGCGCTCGGGGTCGCCGCGCTCGACCAGCCCGGCGACGGCGGCGTCGGTCACGGCTCGGCCACGAAGAAGGCGTAGCCGTAGTCGCCCCCGTGCGCCCGCCAGACGTCGATCTCCTCCCGCGTCTCGGCGACCAGCGGCGTCGCGTCGAGGGTGCGGGCCCGCGCCTCGAGCGGCCCGTAGTAGCTCTGCCAGGCCACAGGCGAGAGCGACGAAGTCGCCGAGGAGCCGCCAGCCGGCGGCGGCGATGCGCGCGCGGACCCCGGCGACGTCGGTCATCGCGGCATAGCCCTCGAACATCGCCCGCGCCCGCGGCGCAGGCGTCTCGGTCAGCCAGACCGCTTCGCTGAACGCCAGCCGCCCGCCCGGCGCCAGCAGGCCGCGCCAGGCGGCGAGCGCCTGCGGGACGCCGATGATGTAGGCCGCCCCCTCGCACCACAGGAGATCGAAGCTGCCCGGCGCGAACGGCAGCGCCGCCATGTCCGCCTCGACCGCGCGAAAGCGCGCCGCCTCCCCCGCCGCGGCCACCCGGCGCTCGGCGTCGGCGAGAAACGGCGCGAAAAGGTCGGTCGCGGTGACGGTCGCCTCCGGCAGCGCCGCGAGGAGGACGAGGCTCGCTGCCCCCGGGCCGCAGCCGATGTCGAGCACGCGAACCGGTCCGGAGACCCCGCAGAGCGCCAGCGCCCGCAGCGTGTCGGCGGCGCTGCCCGGCCCGGCGCGCTCGAGGCCGCCGTAGAGCGCCTCGATGTCGGCATCCATCAGGCGGCGCCCGCGACGGGCGCGCCGTCGCGCAGCAGCTTCCAGAGGATGGCGTCCTGCAGCGCCTGGAAGCTCGCGTCGACGATGTTGGCCGACACCCCCACCGTCGACCAGCGCCGCCCCTGCCCGTCGGCGCTCTCGATCAGCACCCGCGTCACCGCCTCGGTGCCGCCGGAGGTGATCCGCACCCGGAAGTCCACCAGCTTCATGTCGGCGATGTAGGCCTGGTACGGCCCGAGGTCCTTGGCCAGCGCCCGGCTCAGCGCGTTCACCGGCCCCTGGTCGGCATGCGTCACCGGGTCGTGGCTCTCGCTCACGCTCATCACCCGCTCCGCCCCGAAGCGCGCCACCACCACCGCCTCGCTGACCGTCACCATCTGCGCCGCCGCCGTTCACCCGCCGCTCCACCGTCACCCGGTAGCGCTCGACCTCGAAGAAGCGCGGCATCAGCCCCAGCGCCTGCCGCGCCAGGATCTCGAAGCTCGCCGAGGCCCCGTCATAGGCGAAGCCGCGGTCCTCGCGCGCCTTCACCTCGGTCAGGATCGCCGCCAGCCGCGGATCGCCCGCCGCCACCGCGATCCCCGCCTTGGCCAGCAACTCGCGCAGGTTCGACTGCCCGGCCTGGTTCGACATCGGGATGACGCGCGCGTTGCCCACCGCCTCGGGCGGGACGTGCTCGTAGGTGGTCGGGTCCTTGAGGATGGCGCTCGCGTGCAGCCCCGCCTTGTGGGTGAAGGCCGAGGCCCCGACGTAGGGCGCGGCGCGGTCGGGCACCCGGTTCAGGATGTCGTCGAGGAGCCGGCTGACCCGGGTCAGGCCGGGCAGCGCCTCCTTCGCCACCCCGATCTCGAAGCGGCTCGCATACGGCTCCTTGAGCAGCAGCGTCGGGATGAGGCTCACGAGGTTGGCGTTGCCGCAGCGCTCGCCGAGCCCGTTGAGCGTGCCCTGCACCTGCCGCGCGCCGGCGTCGACCGCGGCGAGCGTGTTCGCCACCGCGTTGCCGGTGTCGTTGTGGGTGTGGATGCCGAGCCGCTCGCCGGGGATGCCGGCGGCGATCACCGCGGCGGTGATCGCGCCCACCTCCGCCGGCAGCGTGCCGCCGTTGGTGTCGCAGAGCACCACCCAGCGCGCGCCGGCGTCGAGCGCGGCCCGCAGGCAGGCGAGCGCGTAGCCGGGGTTGGCCTTCCAGCCGTCGAAGAAATGCTCGGCGTCGAAGATCGCCTCGCGGCCCAGCGCCACCAGGTGCGCGACCGACTGGGCGATGTTGTCGAGGTTCTCCTCGAGCGGAACGTCGAGCGCGGTGCGGACGTGGAAGTCGTGCGTCTTGCCCACGAGGCAGACCACCGGGGTGTCCGCGTTCACCACCGCCGCCAGCACGTCGTCGTTGGCCGCCGAGCGGCCGGAGCGCTTGGTCATGCCGAAGGCGGTGAGGCGGGCGGTGCCGAGCGTCGGGGGGTCGGCGAAGAAGGCGCTGTCGGTGGGGTTGGCCCCGGGCCAGCCGCCCTCGACGTAGTCGAGGCCGAGGCCGTCGAGGGCCTGGGCGATACGCTGCTTGTCCTCGACGGAGAAGTCGACGCCCTGGCTCTGCTGGCCGTCGCGGAGGGTGGTGTCGAAGAGGGTGAGGCGCTCGCGGGTCATGCGAGCGACTCGAAGCTTCGAGGGGTCGAAGTCCGGGCCGAACTCGCCAATCCGTTGACCGCCCCGGTCCGGTCCATGAGGACCACGCCGGCCGCTATCAGCTCGTCTCGCATGCGGTCGGCACGCCGCGAAGTCCCTGCTGCCTGCGTGCCTCGGTCGCGCTCTCGACCAGCAGTCTTCACGATCCCGCGCACTCCGGTCGTCGATCGCCGCCGCCAGTGCGAGCGATCCGGGACTCGCAGTTCGAAGCACAGTAGGCCGAGCGAGGCAAGGCTGTCGGCGTCGCCGCGGCATCCGAGCTGATGCATGAATCGCACTGATGCGCCTAGCGGTGTGTTGAGATCATCTGCCAGCGCGTCCAGCACCGACGCGGGTACCGGCCGCCTCTCCGCGGTTGCCGGCGATGAGGTCGTCCCACTGCCGAAGCGCAGCCTTCGAAGCCTCCTCCACCTTCGCCTCCGTGAAGTCCATCGGCTGCCGGTAGTGCGTCGACAGCAGCACGAAGCGGATCACCTCGCCGGGATGCCGCGGTCGAGCAGGTCGCGGACGGTGAAGAAGTTGCCGAGCGACTTCGACATCTTCTCGCCTTCCACGTTGAGGAAGCCGTTGTGCAGCCAGTACCGCGCGAACTCGCCCTCGGGGTGGGCGCAAGCCGACTGGGCGATCTCGTTCTCGTGGTGCGGGAAGACGAGGTCGATGCCGCCGCCGTGGATGTCGAAGGAGGCGCCGAGCAGCGCCTCGGACATCGCCGAGCACTCGATGTGCCAGCCGGGGCGGCCGTGGCCCCAGGGCGAGGGCCAGCCGGGCTCGGCCGGCGTTCGAGGGCTTCCAGAGCACGAAGTCCATCGGGTCGCGCTTGTAGGGCGCCACCTCGACGCGGGCGCCGGCCTGCATCTCGTCGAGCGAGCGGTGGGCGAAGCGGCCGTAGTCGGGGAAGCTCGCGACGGCGAAGAGGACGTGGCCCTCGGCCTCGTAGGCGTGGCCGCGGGCGATCAGCGTCTCGATCATCGCCACCATCTGCGGGATGTACTCGGTGGCGCGCGGCTCGTGGGTGGGGCGCAGCGCGCCGAGGGCGTCCATGTCGGCGTGGTAGGCGGCCAGCGTCTCGTCGGTGAGCTCGCGGATCGGCCGCTTCTCGGCGGCGGCGCGGGCATTGATCTTGTCGTCGACGTCGGTGACGTTGCGCACGTAGGTGACGTGGCCCTCGCCGTAGACGTGGCGAAGCAGCCGGAAGAGCACGTCGAAGACGACGACGGGGCGGGCGTTGCCGATGTGGGCGCGGTCGTAGACCGTGGGGCCGCAGACGTACATCCGCACGTTCGACGCATCGATGGGCACGAAGGGCTGCTTCGTGCGGGTGCGGGTGTTGTAGAGGCTGATCTCGCTCATGGGCCCGGTCTCGCGGTTCTGCCGCGGCGGGCTATCACGTTGGTCCGGATTTGGAAACGGGAGGCGCGCCGCGGACTGTGGTCAGCGGCGAATGCAGATCGCGGTGATGCGGCGCCTCGTCATGCGCCGCCTTATGCGCCAGGAGCCGGCCGCGATCAAGCGGGATCGCCCGCGGCTACTCGACGGGGCGGAACACCTGCGCCGCGCGGCGGCGGAGGTAGGCGCGGTTGAGCGCCGCGACGTCGAAGACGACGTCGACGCCGTCCGGCCCGCACACGACCTCGGCACCGCAGGACTGCGCGAGGGCGACGAAGGAGTGGTTGTCGTTCAGCGTCGTGGCGCGGATGCGCTTCACCCCGCGCGGCGCGAGCAGCCGCGCGGCGGTCTGCACCATGTAGGTGCCGACGCCGCGCCGCCGCATCGAGGCGTCGACGCTGATGCCGAGCTCGGCCTCCTCGCCGGTGATGATCAGCTCGGCCAGCGCCCGCACCGGGCCGGCGCGGTGCAGCGGCCCCGACCAGAGCGGCCCGTCATGCGCCGCGAGCACCACCGCGTCCCGCGCCCAGAGGCCGTCCACGTGGTTGCGCAGCGCCTCGTCGTTCAGGGTGGCGCAGAACCGCATGCGCCGGTCCTCGGGGGTGAGCGCCTGGAAATGCTCGACGAGCGCCTCGGAGTCCGCCCGCGACGCCTGGCGCAGCCCGAGCCCGGCATGGCCGGCGCAGGGCACCGCCACGGGATAGCCGATGAAGCTTACGTTGGGGAGCCCGAAGGCCATGGGCGCATTCCTGTCGCGTCACCACAGCATATGGGGCAACGGCGCGCGCTCACAAGCACGCGACGACCCCGGCAGCGCTGCGGGGCGCTGCCGGGGCGATCTTCGCCAAGCCGGCGACTCAGTTGTCGCTGGTGCTGGTGTCGCGGGCGAACTTGGCCGCCGCGATCTCGCCGAGCGTCATGCCGGCCGCTTCCGCCGCCGAGAGACCGGCGCTGGCCGCGAGCTGGCCGTAGGCCGCGCCGTTCGCCGCCGAGCGGGAGGTGACGGTCACGTCGCCGCCCTTGACCACCTGCTGCACGTCCCGGCCGCCCTCGCGGTTGATCTTCGCCACGAAGATCTCGTTGATCGACATGCCGCTGGCCTCGGAGGCCGAGATCCCGGCGGACGCCGCCAGCTGCGCGACGTTGCCGTTCGAACCGGGGACGACGATCTCGTGCCGGTCCTGCTGGCTGGATTCGCGGTTGAACTTGGCCTGGGCGATCTCGGTGAGCGAGAGGCCCTGGGCCACTTCCGGGCTGATGCCGGCGCTGGCAGCGAGCTGGCTGGAAGCGAAGGCAGGCGCAGCGGCGGCAACAGCGACAGCAACCGCGGCGATGGTGTTGACGTAGTACTTCATTTGGAGTCCCTTTCCAATCTAAGACGTTTCATTTGCTACAGACACCGAAGGCCCAACTTCTTGGCCTTGTCTTCGATGCCCCGGAACCATCATCGGCTCCCATTCGCAATTACGGAACCTAGACCTCTATTGTTTCAGGTCTCACGCAGCCGTGTTTTCAATTGTGCCAGGTCATTCGTACACAAACGATACCCCGGCCTTGGCTTGACGCTGCCCCCCGGGGTCCGCAGAGTGGGCCGCCAGCGTAGGGAGCGCCGCAGATGCCCGTCATCAACCGGTTTGCCGACCTCGCGCCCGCGATCGCCGCGTGGCGGCGCGACCTGCACGCCCATCCCGAGATCCTCTTCGACACCCACCGCACCAGCGCGCTGGTCGCCGAGCGGCTGCGCGCGGCGGGCTGCGACGAGGTCGCCACCGGCATCGGCCGCACCGGCGTCGTCGGCGTCATCCGCGGCCGCGAGACCGGCTCGGGCAGGGTCATCGGCCTCCGCGCCGACATGGACGCGCTGCCGATGCAGGAGGCGACCGGCCTGCCGCATGCCTCGCGCACCCCGGGCGCGATGCACGCCTGCGGCCACGACGGCCACACCGCCATGCTGCTCGGGGCGGCGCAGTACCTGGCCGAGACCCGCAACTTCGACGGCACCGCCGTGGTCATCTTCCAGCCGGCCGAGGAGGGCGGCGGCGGCGGCCGCGAGATGGTCGAGGACGGGATGATGGACCGCTTCGGCATCCAGGAGGTCTACGGCATGCACAACATGCCCGGCCGGCCGGTGGGCGACTTCGCCATCCGCCCCGGCGGCCTGATGGCGGCGTCGGACGAATTCACCATCGAGGTCCTCGGCAGCGGCGGGCACGCCGCGATGCCGCACCAGACCATCGACCCGGTGCTGGCGGCGAGCCAGATCGTGCTGGCGCTGCAGTCGATCGCCGCGCGCAACGTCGATCCGCTCGCCTCCGCCGTGGTCTCGGTGACGAGCTTCCGCACCGAGAGCGACGCGTTCAACGTCATCCCGGAGCGGGTGGACCTGCGCGGCACCGCGCGCAGCCTCGATCCCGCCGTCCAGGACCTGATCGAGGCGCGGATGGAGACCGTGGTCGGCAACACCGCCCGCGCCTTCGGCGCCGAGGCCCGGCTGACCTACCGGCGCGGCTATCCGGTGACGATCAACAGCGCCGCCGAGACCGAGTTCGCCGCCCGGGTCGCCGGCGCCGTGGTGGGCGAGGCGCGCGTCGACCCGCAGGTCGCGCCGGTGATGGGCGCCGAGGACTTCTCCTTCATGCTGAACGCCCGGCCCGGCGCCTTCATCTTCGTCGGCAACGGCGACACCGCCCGGCTCCACCACCCGAAGTACGACTTCAACGACGACCTGATTCCGGTCGGCTGCTCCTACTGGGCGAAGCTGGTCGAAACCGCGATGCCGGTCTCCTGACGCCGGCTGCGCACGGTGCGCGGCGGACCCGCCAGCGGGGTCGGGGTCCCATGACGAGCGTGTCGCGTGGGGGGAGCGCCGGCCTCGGGGAGCCGCAGGGGCTCCCGCTCGGCCGGCGCTGGACGGTCGGCCGCCTTTGCGGCCTCCCTCCGGCGGAAGCGGACTTCGTCCGCTGAGTCAGATTTCTCCCCGCCTGTGGGCGGGGCCCCGCGCCTGCTCGATAGGCTTCATGCCAGTATGAATGCCAAGGGATCCTGCGACGCCGGGAATGACGCGACGTGACGGGTGGGAAGGCGGTGAGGGCGAGCCCGCGGCCTTGCGTGCCGTCGGCGACGCCACGCAAGCGACGCCACCGCGTCACGGCAGGCTGGCGAACCCGTCGCGCAGGGCCTTGCTCCAGGCTTCCGACATCGCGGCGAAGGTCGGGTCGCCGGCCTCGATGCGCTCGCGCGTCGTGACGCGATACTCGTTGCGGCGGACCGTGAGCAGGTCGAGCGGCATCCCCACCGACAGGTTGGAGCGCAATGTCGAGTCCATCGAGATCAGCACCGCCTTGCGCCCGTCCTCGAGGCTGGTCGAGGGTCGCACCACCCGGTCGAGGATCGGCTTGCCGTACTTGTGCTCGCCGATCTGCAGATACGGCGTGTCGTCGGTCGCCTCGATGAAGTTGCCCTCGCGGTAGATGAGGAAGAGCCGCAGCTGCCCGCCCAGCCGCTGGCCGCCGAGCAGCATCGAGGCCGACGCGGAGGCGTCGCTGCGCTCCATGCGCTTGTCCACGTCGACGTAGACCTGGTTCAGCGTGCGCCCGACGATCTCGGCGACCTGGAGCATGCTCGGCGCGAGCATGATCGAGGTCTCCGGGTCCTCGCGCGCGATCTCATGCCGCAGCTTCGCGATCACCGTCTGGGTGACCGAGAGGTTGCCGGCGGTCAGGATGGTGATCACCCGGTCGCCGGACGCCTCGAAGACGAACATCTTGCGATAGCAGGCGATGTTGTCGAAGCCGGCGTTGGTGCGGGTGTCCGACAGCATGACGATGCCGGATTCCAGCAGAAGGCCCACGCAATAGGTCAAGGGGGTTGAAGCTCCGATCTTACTGCTGTGCGACGACGACGTCGACGTCCATCGCTTCCGTGCCGCCGCCGCGGGACATGCCGCGGATCGGCGCCGCGTCGCGGGCGTCGCGGCCGGAGCCGAGGCGGATGTAGCGTTCGTCCGGGCAGCAGCGGTTGGCGGGGTCGAAGCCGATCCAGCCGAGTTCCCCCACGAAGAGCTCGGCCCAGGCATGCGACGCCTCGCCCGCCTCGGTATCGTCGCCGGTCAGCAGGTAGCCGGTGACGTAGCGCGCCGGCAGGCCTGCGGCATGCGCCACGGCGATCAGCGCGTGCGTCAGATCCTGGCAGACGCCCTTGCCCTGCTCCAGCGCCTCGGCCGCGGTGGTGTGGGCGTGGGTGCTCCCGGGCTCGTAGGCGATGGCATCGGCGACCGCGTTCGCGAGCCGGTGCGAGCGCTCGAGCGGGCGGTCCTCTTCGACCCCCTCCAGCGCCGCGTCCCGAAGCTCGAGGAGCGGCCGGCCGGCCTCGATGGCGCGCGTGGACTGCAGGTAGACCCGCGGCGAGATGATCTCCCGATGGTCACGCAGCATGCCGGCGGTGTCGCTCGTATCGACCGTCCCCTCCACGAGGACGGCGATGCTCTCGACCGGCCCCTGCACCGTCATGGTGTTGACGGCGTCGCCCGCCCCGTCGACGAACCCCGCGCCGAAAGCCGCGCCCTCGGCCGAGATCTTCCAGTCGACAACGGTCTGGCAGCCGTTCGTCGCCGGCGTCAGCCGGTGGCTTTGCGTCACGAAGCGCATCGGCTGCCCGAACTTGTAAAGCGTGCTGTGCCGGACGGTCAGTCGCATTCAATGGACCCCGAAGAGATAGCCGTCTGCCACGTCCTGCCCGAGGGAGGAGTTCTGGTAGATGAACCGGGTGAGGAACTCGTGCAACCCCTCTTCGATGATGTCCTCGACTTCCGCCTCGCCGAGTTCGGCCAGCATCGCCTGCAGCCGGTCATGCGCGTGGATGCGGTTGCCGTAGGCGTTGGCCAGCCGTCCGAGATGCTCGCCGACCTTGTCCTGGCAATGCAGCAGCGAGCGCGGGCAGGCGCGGTTCAGGATCAGGAAGTGCGCGATCTTGCGCGGCGAATACTCGCCGCCGTAGGACCAGTGGAAGGCGCGGTAGGACGAGAGCGCCCTGAGCAGCGTCGTCCACTGGTAGGTGTCGATGGAGCCGCCCACCATGTCGGTCGTGGGCAGGAGCACGTAGTACTTCACGTCGAGGAGCCGCGAGGTGTTGTCGCCGCGCTCCAGGTAGTAGCCGAGGTTCAGGAAGTCGTAGCCGTCGTTCTGCAGGTGCGTGCCCTCGGTGGCGCCGCGCAGCAGCGAGCCCTGCCGCTTGGTCCAGTCGCAAAGCTGCGGCAGCAGCGCGTCCGACCGCGGCCGCCGCTCGAGGTCGCGCAGGTCGAGGTAGGCGCCGTTCAGCGCGTCCCACATCTCGGTGGTGAGCGCGGTGCGCACGGCGCGGCCGTTCTGCCGCGCGACCTCGATGCACGAGATGACGGACGACGGGTTCTCGCGGTCGAAGAAGAGCCACGTCTCCACGTCGCGCTGGCGGAAGTCATCGCCGAACTTCGCCTCGAAACCGGCCGAGGAACCGGCGGCCGCGACGAGCGAGGCCCATTCGTTGCGGTAGCCGTCGCCGGCCGATGGCATCAGCGCCATGCGGTAGCCGACCTCGAGGAGGCGCGCCATGGTCTCGGCCCGCTCCATGTAGCGGGCGAGCCAGTAGAGGTTTTCCGCAGTCCGGCTGAGCATGGCTCCCCTTCAGTCAGCGAGCACCCAGGTGTCCTTGACCCCGCCGCCCTGGCTCGAGTTGACCACCAGCGAACCCTCGGTCAGCGCGACGCGGGTGAGGCCGCCGGGGCAGAGATGCACCTCGCGCCCCACCAGGCAGTAGGGGCGCAGGTCCACGTGCCGGGGCGCCAGCCCCTCGTCGGCGAAGGTGGGGCAGGTGGAGAGCGCCAGCGTCGGCTGGGCGATGAAGTCGGCCGGGTCCGCCTTGATCCGCTCGGCGTAGGCGGCGATCTGCTCCTTGGTCGACTTCGGCCCCACCAGCATCCCGTAGCCGCCCGAGCCGTGCACCTCCTTGACCACGAGGTCCTTGAGGTTCTCCATCACGTACTTGCGGTCGGAGGGGTCGGCGCACTTGTAGGTCTGCACGTTCTTCAGGATCGCGTTCTCGCCGAGATAGAAGCGGATCATCTCCGGCACGTAGGTGTAGACCGCCTTGTCGTCGGCCACCCCCGCCCCCGGCGCCGAGCAGATGGCGACGCCGCCGGAGCGGTAGACGTTCATCAGCCCGGGCACGCCCAGCATCGAGTCGGGGCGGAAGCAGAGCGGGTCGAGGAAGGTGTCGTCGATGCGGCGGTAGATCACGTCCACCCGCTTCGGGCCCTCGGTCGTGCGCATGTAGACGAATTCGCCCTGCACGAAGAGGTCCATGCCCTCGACCAGCTCGATCCCCATCTGGTCGGCGAGGAACGAATGCTCGTAGTAGGCGCTGTTGAACGAGCCGGGGCTCAGCACCACGCAGACCGGCTCGCCCTCGCACTTGGGCGGCGCCACGCTGGCCAGCGTCCGGCGCAGGCGGTCGGGGTAGTCGTCCACCGGCGCGATGCGGGTCGAGCGGAAGAGCTCGGGGAACATCCGCATCATGATCTCGCGGTTCTCCAGCATGTAGGAGACCCCGGAGGGCGTGCGGCAGTTGTCCTCGAGCACGAAGAAATCCTCGGGCCCGGTGCGAACGAGATCGATGCCCACGATGTGGCTGTAGACCCGCCCCGGCGGGTCGATCCCGACCACGGCCGCCTCGTAGGCCTCGTTGCGGAACACGAGGTCGGCGGGGATCACCCCGGCGCGCACGATCTCGGCGCGGTGGTAGACGTCGTAGAGAAACGCGTTCAGCGCCCGCGCCCGCTGCTTTACCCCGCGCTCGAGCTTGCGCCACTCCGCCTCGGTGAAGACGCGGGGCATCATGTCGAAGGGGATCAGCCGCTCGGTGTTGCCGCCCTCGCCGTAGACGGCGAAGGTTATGCCGATGCGGCGGAACAGCGCCTCGGCCTCCTGCTTCTTCTGGGCCAGCACCTCGGGCGAGGTCTTCTCCACCCAGTCGATCAGTCCGGCATAGGCGGGCCGCACCTTCTTGCCGTCGAACATCTCGTTGAAGAAGCTAATGCCCGCCTCCCGCCCCGCGCGCCTGACGATCACTAAATTCGACCGTCCGGCAAAACGCAAGCGCCGAACCTCTCGCCGTATCCGGGAAGGCGATGGCGCGGCACCATCTCCGGTTGCATTCCGCCGGTCGATTGGGCAGAGATGCGCCGATGACGCGAATCGCTTCCGATCGTTGCCGTCCTGCGGCGTCGACTTCCCCAGCCGGAGATTTGCGTCGGTCCCCGCAATGTGATTATCTTCGGCGCAAGCGGGCCTCGAAGCCCATAAAACCGACAGGGTAACCACGCATGACGGTCGAACGCGGCGACGCTGCCTTCGTGGCTTTCGAGCACGTGCAGAAGAGCTACGACGGCGAGACCCTCGTGGTCAAAGACCTCAACCTCGACATCGGCAAGGGCGAGTTCCTCACCATGCTGGGGCCGTCCGGCTCGGGCAAGACCACCTGCCTGATGATGCTCGCCGGCTTCGAGACCGCGACGCACGGCGACATCCGGCTGGACGGGCGGCCGATCAACAACATCCCGCCGCACAAGCGCGGCATCGGCATGGTGTTCCAGAACTACGCGCTCTTCCCGCACATGACCGTGGGCGAGAACCTCGCCTTCCCGCTGGAGGTGCGCAAGCTCCCCCGCGCCGAGATCACCGCCAAGGTCGCCCGCGCCCTCGACATGGTGCAGATGGGCAGCTTCGCCGGCCGCCGTCCGGCGCAGCTTTCCGGCGGACAGCAGCAGCGCATCGCGCTGGCCCGCGCGCTCGTCTTCGAGCCGGAGCTGGTGCTGATGGACGAGCCGCTCGGGGCGCTCGACAAGCAGCTTCGCGAGCACATGCAGTACGAGATCAAGCACCTGCACGAGCAGCTGGGCGTCACCGTCGTCTACGTCACGCACGACCAGTCCGAGGCGCTGACCATGTCCGACCGCATCGCCGTCTTCAACGACGGCAAGGTGCAGCAGCTCGCCGCCCCGGACGACCTCTACGAACGCCCGGAGAATTCCTTCGTCGCGCAGTTCATCGGCGAGAACAACACCCTCCCCGGCACCGTCACGGCCATCGACGGCGGCTTCGCCACGGTGACGCTGGCGAACGGCGCCTCCGTGCGCGCGCTCGCCGTGAGCTGCGGCGGCCAGGGCTCCCGCACCCAGCTCTCGGTCCGCCCCGAGCGGGTGAAGGTCGGCGCGCTGGCGGCCGAGAACCGCGCCGAGGCCACGGTGCTCGAGCTCATCTACCACGGCGATCACATCCGCTGCCGGCTCGACGTGCACGGCAACCCGGGCTTCATCGTCAAGGTTCCGAACGACGCGCGCCTCGAAAACCTGAGCGTCGGCGAGATGGTACCGGTCGGGTGGGCGGCCGAGGACTGCCGCGCGCTCGACGGCTGAAAGAGATCGGCGCGGAGGCGCGGCCCATGCCTCCGGCAGCCGGAAAACAGACAGGGCAGACATTGGGAGAAACGATGAGAATGCGACTTCACACCTTGCTGGCCGGCGCGGCGACGGGCCTCGGCCTCGCCTTCGCGACAGCCGCACCGGCGCAGGAATTGCCGGCGTGCGAGAACTGCGCCGACGGCATGACGATCGTCTCCTGGGGCGGCGCCTACCAGGCCTCGCAGCTGAAGGCCTATGTCGAGCCCTACGTGGCGGAGACCGGCATCAACGTGGTCTGGGACGAGAGCTCGAGCGACGCGGTCGCCAAGCTGCGCGCCCAGAACGAGGCCGGCAACGTCACCTGGGACCTCGTCGACGTCGAGGGCCCGGACAGCCAGCGGCTCTGCGACGAGGGCCTGGCGGCGGAGATCGACGCCGACACCGCGCTCAAGCCCGGCGACGACGGCTCGACCCCGACCGAGGACTTCGGCGACAGCCTGGTCAACGAGTGCTACATCCCGCAGATCGTCTTCTCGACGACCTTCGCCTACCGCACCGACGTGGCCGCGTGGAACGGCAAGGAGCCCGACAGCGTCTGCGCCATCTTCGACGTCGAGAACTTCCCCGGCAAGCGCAGCCTGCGAGAAGAAGCCCAAGAAGAACCTCGAATGGGCGCTGCTCTGCGACGGCGTGGCCAAGGACGAGCTCTACGACGTGCTCTCGACCGAGGAGGGCGTGCAGCGCGCGCTCGACAAGCTCGACGACGATCAAGGACGCACGTGGTCTGGTGGTCGGCCGGCGCCGACACGCCGCAGCTCCTCGCCGACGGCGAGGTGGTGATGGGCTCGACCTACAACGGCCGCCACTTCTCGCTGATCGAGGAGCAGAAGCAGCCGGTCAAGATGCTCTGGGACTGGCAGGTCTTCGACTTCGACGGCTGGATCGTGCCGGCCGACCTGCCCGAGGACCGGATGAACCGGGTGATGCACTTCCTCAACTTCGCCACCGACACCCAGCGGCTGGCCGACCAGGCGAAGTACATCTCCTACGGCCCGGCGCGCGCCTCGTCGCAGCCGCTGGTCGGCAAGCACGCCGACCTCGGCATCGACATGGCGCCGCACATGCCGACCAACCCGGCGAACCAGAAGAACTACCTGGTCAACAACATCGAGTGGTGGGCCGACAACCAGGACGAGGTGGAAGCGCGCTTCCAGGTCTGGCTCAGCCAGTAGTCCGCTGACACGGGCGGGCGGGACCCCGGTCCCGCCCGCCGACGACCGAGAGAGGGAGCACGATGGCCGAGGTCACGGCGAACGCACCGGCACTGGCGACGAGCGGCCCCATGCTCGCCGCGGACGGCACGCCGCTGAAGGTGAGCCTGCGCCGCGCGATGCGGGCGCAGAAGCTGCGGGCGCTGCTGCTGGTGGCGCCGCTGCTGCTCTTCGTCGTCATCACCTTCGTCCTGCCGATCGCGGACATGCTGTTCCGCTCGGTCGAGAACCAGATCGTTCCCGAGACGCTGCCGCAGACCGTCGTGGCGCTCGAGGACTGGGACATCACACTCGGGCGAGATGCCGGGCGAGCCCGTCTTCGCCGCGCTGCACGAAGACCTCGCCGCCGCCATCGAGGCCAAGACCCACACCCGCCTCGGCTCGCGGCTCAACTACGAGAGCTCGGGCATCTCCTCGCTGATGCGCAAGTCCGGCCGCCAGGTCGAGGACATGGACCCGAGCCTGCCCTACCGCGAGCAGTTCCTCGACATCGACGAGGACTGGGGTTCGCTGCCGATCTGGCAGACGATCAAGCTCTATTCCGGCTCCTACACCGACGGCTACTTCCTCAACGCCGTCGACCTGCAGAAGACGCCCGACGGCATCGCGCTGAAGCCCGAGCGCGAGCGCATCTACGTGCGCCTCTTCCTGCGCACCTTCGCGCTCAGCCTCACCATCACGTTCACCTGCCTGATGCTCGGCTACCCGATCGCCTGGCTCCTCGCCAGCCTGCCGCTGCGCACGTCGAACCTCCTGCTCATCCTCGTGCTCCTGCCGTTCTGGACCTCGCTCCTGGTGCGCACCGCCTCCTGGAAGGTGCTCCTCCAGCAGCAGGGCGTCATCAACGACATCCTGGTCTGGATCGGCCTCGTCGCCGACGACAACCGGCTGGCGATGATCAACAACGCCACCGGCACGGTCATCGCGATGACCCACATCCTGCTGCCGTTCATGATCCTGCCGCTCTACTCGGTGATGAAGACGATCCCGCCCTCCTACCTCCGCGCGGCCAAGTCGCTCGGGGCGACCGACTGGACCGCGTTCTGGCGGGTCTACTTCCCGCAGACGGTGCCGGGCATCGGCGCCGGCGCCATCCTCGTCTTCATCCTGTCCATCGGCTACTACATCACCCCGGAGCTGGTCGGCGGCACCTCGGGCACCTTCATCTCGAACCGGATCGCCTATCACATCTCGACCTCGCTCAACTGGGGCCTCGCCGCCGCGCTCGGCTCGCTGCTGCTGCTCGTTCGTGCTGGTGCTCTACTGGCTCTATGACCGCATCGTCGGCATCGACAACGTGAAGCTGGGGTAAGCGCATGGCCCTTCCCCCCTATGCCTCGACCGGCCAGCGCGTCTGGCACTACACCTTCCGGGTGATCTGCGCGCTGATCTTCCTGTTCCTGATCTTCCCGATCCTCGTGATCATCCCGCTCAGCTTCAACGTGGAGAACTTCTTCACCTTCACGCCGGGCATGCTGCGGCTCGACCCCGACGCCTTCTCGACCAAGCACTACCAGGACTTCTTCACCAACGCCGACTGGCAGAACGCGCTCTGGAACTCCGTGCGCATCGCTCCCGTCGCCACGCTCTTCTCGGTCGTGCTCGGCACCACCGCCGCCATCGGCCTCAGCCAGCCGCACATGCCGTTCCGCGGCGCCATCATGGCGATCCTGATCTCGCCGATGATCGTGCCGCTGATCATCTCCGCCGCCGGCATGTACTTCTTCTACTCCCGCCTCGGGCTGCAGGGCACCTACTGGGGCGTCGTCCTCGCCCACGCCGCCCTCGGCATTCCCTTCGTCATCATCACCGTCACCGCCACGCTGGTCGGCTTCGACCGCAGCCTCACCCGCGCCGCCGCCAACCTCGGCGCCGGCCCCGTCCGCACCTTCTTCTCGGTGCAGATGCCGCTCATCCTGCCCGGGGTGATCTCCGGCGGGCTCTTCGCCTTCATCACCTCCTTCGACGAGGTGGTGGTGGTGCTCTTCGTCGGCTCCGCCGCGCAGAAGACCCTGCCCTGGCAGATGTTCATCGGCCTCCGCGAGCAGATCTCCCCCACCATCCTCGCCGTCGCCACCATGCTCGTGGCGATCTCGATCGTCCTCCTCGCCGTCCTCGAGATGCTGCGCCGCCGCTCCGAGCGCCTGCGGGGCCTGTCGCCGGGCTGAGCGCAGCGCCTATACCATCCCCATGGCCGTCACCGCCTCGCCCGACCTCCTCGCGTGCCCGACCTGCGACATGCTGCACACCGTGGCGCCGGTCCCCCAGGGCGGCCGCCTGCGCTGCCGCCGCTGCCACGCCGTCCTCCTCACCAACCGCCGCGGCGCCATCGACCGCACGCTGGCCGGTTCGTTCGCCAGCGTGATCCTGATGGCGGTGGCGATCTTCTTCCCCTTCCTCGAGCTCTCGGTGGCCGGCCTGCACAAGAACGCCTCGCTCCTCGACGCCGCACTCGCCTACTCGCACGGCCTGATGCTGCCGCTCTCCATCGCCACCACGCTCCTCATCATCGTGCTGCCGCTGATCCGCGCCAGCGCGCTCGCCTACACCCTCCTCCCCCTCCGCCTCGGCCGCCCGCCCGCCCGCGGCGCCGCGCGCGCCTTCCGCATCGCCGAGCACCTCAAGCCCTGGTCGATGTCGGAGGTCTTCCTGATCGGGGTGGTGGTGGCGCTGGTCAAGGTCGGCGGCATGGCCAGCATCAGCCTCGGCCCCGCCTTCTGGGCGATGGCCGGCCTCGTCATCCTCGTCGTCCTCGAAAGCAGCAGCCTCGACGAATGGTCGATCTGGCAGATCCTCGAGCGCCAGCGCCCGTCATGAGCAGCCCCGTCCTCACCGCCCGCGGCGAGGGCCTCAGCGGCTGCCGCACCTGCGGCCGGGTCTCGCCCGCCGCGGACGCGCGTCTGCCCGCGCTGCGGCACGGCGCTGCACCAGCGCATCCCCCACAGCCTGCAGCGGGTGCTGGCGCTCCTGCTCATGGGCTTCATCTGCTACCTGCCGGCCAACCTCCTGCCGATGCTGCTCACCCGCACCCTCGGCCGCGCCGAGGGCAACACCATCGTCGGCGGCGTGATCGAGCTCTTCCACCACGGCGCCTGGGACGTGGCGTTCATCGTCTTCGCCGCCAGCGTGCTGATCCCGGTGAGCAAGTTCATCGTCATCCTCTACCTCGTCTATTCCATCCGCTACCGCGTCAACCTGCCCATCCACCGCCGCATCCACCTCTACGAGGCGGTCGAGTTCATCGGCCGCTGGTCGATGATCGACGTCTTCGTCGTCGCCATACTCACCGCGCTGGTCCAGCTCGGCTTCATCGTCTCGATCAACCCCGGCCCGGCGGCGATCTTCTTCGCGCTGTCCGTTGCCTTTACCATGCTCTCGGCGCAGGCTCTCGACCCGCGCCTGATCTGGGACAGCGCCGAGCGGGAGACTGCGCTTCATGCCTGAGACCGAGCCGCCGGCCCCGTCGGTCGACGCGCCGAACGCCGAGCCCTCGCGCTTCTCGCTGATCTGGCTGGTCCCGCTCCTGGCGCTCGCTGCTCGCGCTCGGGATCGCCTGGCGCAGCTATTCCGAGCGCGGGCCGCTGATCGAGATCGTGTTCGAGAACGCCGCCGGCGTCGAGGCGGGCCGCACCAACGTGCGCTTCCGCGACGTCAACGTCGGCCTGGTCGAGAAGACCGCCCTCTCCGCCGACCTCAAGACGGTCATCGTCACCGCGCGGATCGACAAGACGCTGGCGCATTTCCTCGACGACGACGCCCAGTTCTGGGTGGTCCGCCCCAGCGTCACCGCCCAGGGCGTCACCGGCATCGAGACGGTGATCTCCGGCGTCTACATCGAGGCCGCCTGGAACCACGAGGTCGGCCAGCGCAAGACCCGCTTCGACGGCCTGCCGCGCGCGCCGCTCACCCCCGCCGACCAGCCGGGCCTCAGGATCAAGCTGCGCTCGCCCGACGGCGGCTCGATGAAGATCGGCGCGCCGGTGCTCTTCAAGCGCATCCAGGTCGGCAAGGTCGAGGACATCCAGCTCACCGAAGCCGGCGACGTGATCATCGACGTCTTCGTCGGCGCGCCCAACAACGTGCGGCTGACCGAAGGGACGCGGTTCTGGAACGCCAGCGGCTTCTCCATCCAGCTCGGCGGCGGCGGCGCGTCGCTCAACGTCGACAGCCTGATCTCGCTGCTGCAGGGCGGCATCGCCTTCGATACCGTGGGCTCGGACACCGCGTCGGTGCAGGACGGGCACGTCTACGAGCTCTATCCGACCGAGACCGCCGCCCGGCAGAACCTCTTCGAGGACGAGCCCGGCGCGCGGCTGATCCTCGACACCGACTTCGACGGCTCGGTGCGCGGCCTGCAACCGGGCGCGCCGGTCGAGTACCACGGCATCAAGGTGGGCGAGGTGAGCTCGCTGCAGGCGGCGGTGATCGAGGAGGACGGCCAGCCGCCGCGGGTCACCCTGCGCACCACCCTCGCGCTCGTCCCGCAGCGCCTCGGCATCACCGCCCTGGAGACGAGCGACGCCCCCGAGGCGGCGATCGACCTGCTCGCCTCCCAGGTCGAGCAGGGCCTCCGCGCGCAGCTCGCCGCCACCGGCCTCCTCACCCAGACCCTCTTCGTCGACCTCGCCATGGTGCCCGACGCCCCCCCGGCCGCGCTCGACCGCACCGCCGAGCCCAACCCGCGGCTGCCCAGCGCGCCATCGGACGTGACCGGCATCGCCACCGCAGCCGAGAGCGTGCTGCAGCGCGTGGCCAGCCTGCCGCTCGAGGACGTGGTGGACGCCGCCGTGACGCTCATCGCAAACATCAACGCGCTGGTCACCTCCGAAGGCGTCCGCGCCGCGCCGGAGAACCTCGGGCTGCTGCTCGCGGACGCCCGCAAGCTCGTCGGCGAGAGCGGATTCCAGGAGGCGCCGCAGCAGCTGACGGAAATCCTCGCCGCCGCCCGCGAACTGGTCGACCAGGCGGTGGAGGCGCGCGTGGTCGAGGAGGTCACCGCCGTGCTCGACGGCGCCAAGACGGCGGTGGCCAGCATCGACAGCGCCGCCAAGGAGGTGCCCGAGCTGGTCGAGGAGATCGAGGCGACCTCGCGCCGGGTTCGCGCCCTGCCGCTCGACCAGCTCGTGCAATCGGGCACGCGCGTCCTCGGCAGCGTCAACACGCTCGTGTCCGCACCGGACACCACGCGCGTGCCCGCCTCGCTCAACGCCTCGCTGGCCGAGCTTCGCGCGCTGATGGAGGAGCTGCGCAGCGGCGGGGCGGTCGACAACCTCAACGCCACCCTCGCCTCGGTCCGCAAGGTCTCCGACGAGATCGCCGCCGCCAACCTCGCCGCCAGCCTGCAGACCGTGCTCGCCGAGGCCAAGACCGCCGCCGGCAACGTCAGCACCGCCTCGGAGGACCTGCCCGCGCTCCTCGACAGCCTCACCGCGCTCTCCAACCGGGTCAACGACATGCCGCTCGACGAGCTGGTGACCTCGGCGACCAACGTGGTCAACACCGCCGAAACGCTGCTGGCGAGCGAAGGCGTCGCCGAGGTGCCGCCCAACCTCGCCGCCGCGCTCGAAGAGCTGCGCGGCCTCCTGTCCGAGCTGCGCGAGGGCGGGGCGGTGAACAACCTCAACGACACGCTGGCCTCGGCCGACCGCGCCGCCGAGGCGGTGGCCGGCGCCGCGAACGACCTGCCGGCACTCCTCGACAACCTCAACCGCGTCGCCGCCCAGGCCGACCAGGCGATCGCCTCGGTCGGACCCGGCTCGGAGATCAACCGCGACACCCTGCGGCTGCTGCAGGAGGTGCGCGAAACCGCCCGCTCGATCAACGCGCTGGTGCTGGCGCTCGAGCGGCGTCCCAACTCGGTCATCTTCGGGAGATGAGCATGCCGCGACCCCTGCCCCTCCTGGCCGCGGCGCTCCTCGCGCTCGCCGCCTGCGGCCAGCCGAGCTACTACCTCCTGCCCGTGCCGCAGCCCGGCGCCAGCCTTGCCGCGCCGGTAGGCTCGGTCGTGGTCGCCGACCTCAGTCTCCCCGCCTACGTCGAGGCGATCGAGGTGGCCTCGCTGACCGGCCCCTCCACGCTCGAGCTTCGCAAGCGCGCGCTCTGGGCCGACACGCCGCGGCGGGCGATGACCCGCCAGCTCGCCGCGTCGCTCGACGACCGCCTGAGCGCCCGCGTCGCCACCGAGCCGTGGCCCGGCTTCGACAGCCCGGGCCTGCGCGTCGAGGTGATCGTCGACCGCATGGTGGGCGCGCTCGACGGCGGCCTCGACTTCAGCGGCCAGTATTTCATCGTCGCCCCGGCCTCGGGCCGCATCGTCACGCTCGAACGCTTCGCCCTGACCGTCCCGCCGCAGGGCGAAGGCTACCCCGGCCTGATGGCCGCCCACGCCCGCGCGCTCGACCTCCTCGCCGACCGCGTCGCCGCCAGCATCACCGGCCGCCGCCCGACGAGCTGACCCGGGCCAAGCGCTTCAACGTGACTGGAACGCGATCGGCCACATGAAATCCAGCGGCCTGTAGCCCTGCCCCAGGTAGCGCACGGCCTTGTCGCTGTCGGTCATGTTGTATCCGGGATCCAGCGCGCCGGTGGGCACCGAAAACGGGAAGAACGCCTTCGTCTCCGGGTTGTAGGACGCGGTGGCGTGGCAGCTGTGGCAGCTGGCCTCGAACCGGGTCCAGTAGTGCGGCTGCGCCGTATTGGGGCTGCCGGCAAAGTCCTCCATGTCCGTATGGCCGAGGATCACCGGCGTCTCGCCGCCCCCGTCCACCGTGAACCCGATCTGGGTGCCGTTGGGGGCATAGTGCTCCAGCCCGAACCCTGCGACGCCGCCCGCCTCGAGGATGGCGGCGATCTGGCCTTCGGTCAAAGGCGCCCGCTCGGTGACGAGCGACTCGCGCACGTGGGCCGCACCGGGGTTGTCGTTGAATTCGAAGGTGGTCCAGAACCAGCTGGGGTCCTCGGTGTAGAAGGCGTCACCCGGGTCCGAAAGCCGCCGCATCTTCACCATGACGTGCAGCCCGCGCCACCAGTACTCGCCGCTGTCGAACCTGAAGGTCAGCGCGCCGTCCGGCGCCGGGCTGCCCTCGGTCACCTGCAGCCAGGAGGCCTTCAGCTCCACCGAACCGATGGGCATGTCCACATAGTCGTTCTCGGTGAAGAACGCGGCGACGTCGAGCTTTGTCGTCAGGCCGCTCCGGATCAGGTAGTCGTAGCTGATCCTGTTGCGGGTCACCTCCTCGTTGGCCCCGTCGGGATCGGCGGTGGCAACGCGGCCGGCCACGATGTCCTTCTTCTCGACCGTCGGTCGCATGTCGGTGCGCGGAGCGGCCCCGAAGGCAAAGGGCTTGGCCGATCCGAAGGTGTCGGGGTCGGTGGGCCACGTCATCCAGGTCGGCACCTTTCCCGAGCCCGACATGCCGCCATTGGCGGGGTCGTCGACCAACCGGTTCACCCGGGCGAAGATCATCCAGGCCACCCTCTCGCGGTCCTCCAGCCCGCCGTCGAAGGCGGCGTCGGCGCAATCGGCAGCGAAGTCCGCATCCGGCTTCCCCGCCCACCCGTCACCGGTGCACCCCTGATCCGCATCCTGACCGAACGCCGGCAGGGCGGGTGCGGAGAGGCAGGCGGCGATCAGCATGAGCCTGGCGGATCTGGTCATGAAAGAGCCTCCGAAGGCGACGAGCCATTCCTCGTCCTCCCAAGGCGCAAGGATCGCACCACGCGCGGCATCGGTCAATCAGTGGTTGAAGCGCCCAGTCCTGACCATGCCAGGACCCATATGGATTCCATACGATTTCTGGCTCGCTCGGGAAGCCGTATTCAGCCCTCCAGCCGCCGCGGCTTGTGCTTGTCGAGCGACGTCACATTGCTCTTGCGCCGCCCGGCATAGGGGTTGTCGCCGGCGCGCAGGTACAGCCGGATCGGCGCGCCGGGCATGTCGAAGTCCCGCCTCAACGCATTGACCAGGAAGCGCTTGTAGTCCTCCGGCACCGCGTCGGGCAGCGAGGCGAACAGCACGAACGTCGGCGGCCGCGTCTTCACCTGCGTCATGTAGCGCAGCCGGATCCGCCGCCCGCCCGGCGCCGGCGGCGGATGGTCCGCGGTCTGCACGGCTAAGCCACCGATTGAGCCGCGCGGTTGAAATCCTTGTATTCCATACGGAATACGCCTTGATGATCGCCGCGTGCAGCCGGTCGAGCCCCTTGCCCGTCAGCGCCGAGACCATGACCATCGGCGCCCCGCGGAGCTGCGGCAGCAGCCGCCCGAACGCCTCGCGAAGCTCGTTGAGCTTCTGCGGCTTCTCCTCCTCCAGATCCCACTTGTTGACGGCCACCACCACCGCGCGCCCCTCGCGCTCGGCAAGGTCGGCCAGCCGCAAGTCCTGGGACTCGAACGGAATCTGCACGTCGAGCAGCACCACCACCACCTCGGCGAACTTCACCGCCCGCAGGCCGTCCGACACCGAAAGCTTCTCCAGCTTCCCCTGCACCTTCGCCTTCTTCCGCATCCCCGCCGTATCGAAGATGCGAAAAGCCGTCCCGAACCAGTCCGCCTGCACCGCGATCGCGTCCCGCGTGATGCCGGCCTCCGGCCCGGTCAGCAGGCGATCCTCGCCCAGTATGGCATTGACCAGCGTGGACTTTCCCGCGTTCGGCCGCCCGACCACCGCGATCTGGATCGGCCGCCCCGCCGGCAGGGTCGCGCCCTCGCCCTCCTCGTCGACGCTGTCGTCGATCTCCTCGGCGACATCGACCACCTCGGCCGCGTCGGGAAACCCCTCCGCAACCGGCTCGAGCTCCCGCAGGAGGTCGTCCATGCCGATGCCGTGCTCGGCCGAAAGCGCCACCGGGTCGCCCAGGCCCAGCTGCCAGGCCTCGATCAGCCCGGCCTCCGCCGCCCTGCCCTCGGCCTTGTTGGCGACGAGGATCACCCGCGCCGCCCGCTTGCGCAGAAGCTCCGCCAGCGTCCGGTCGGTGGGAGTGACCCCCATCCGCGCATCGATCATGAAAAGGCAGACGTCGGCCGCATCCACCGCCCGCTCGGTCAGCGCCCGCATCCGGCCCGGAAGGCTGTCGTCGGTCACTTCCTCGAGTCCGGCGGTGTCGACCACGGTAAAGCGCAGCGGACCGAGCCGGCCGGCGCCCTCGCGCAGGTCGCGGGTCACGCCCGGCTGGTCGTCGACCAGCGCCAGCCGCCGCCCGACCAGCCGGTTGAAGAGCGTCGACTTGCCCACGTTCGGACGGCCGACAATGGCGAGCGTGAACGGCATTCGCGGGCTCTGATCCCCGGGCGCGCACCAAGCGCAGGCGCCCTCGGCGTCCTTAGCGGCTCACGCGCTCATTGGAAAGCCAGAAGGTGCCCGTCCCGCGTGGCGATGTACATGACGCCGCCGGCCACCGCCGGCCCGGCCGCCGCGCCGCCCGGCAGCGGCACCTGCGCCAGCGCCGCCCCGTCGGCGGGATTGAAGCCGCGCAGCAGCCCGTCGGCGCCCGGCCACCCAGAGCCGTCCGCCGGCCAGGATCGGCCCGTAGTAGGCCACCGTCTTGAAGGGCTTGCCACGCCCGAAGAAGCCGCGATGCGGGAAGAGCTCCGGCAGCTGCACCAGCCAGAGCAGCTCGCCCGTGGCGGCGTCGGCGCGCACCAGCGCCCCCTCGTCCGAGAGCAGGAAGACGGACCCTCCGACCGGCCAGGCCGGGCCGTACGAGCCTTCCGCGATCGTCCAGACGCGCTCGCCGGTCCGCGAGTCGAGCCGGATGGTGCGTCCGGCCTGGTTCGAGGCGAAGACCGTGTCGCCGTCGATCACCGGGTCGCCGCTGACGTCGACGATGTTGTTGCGCGCCACGCCCGGCCGTCCGCCGGTGATCGCCGTGCCCCAGACCGCCAGCCCGTTGCGCGCCAGCACGCCCAGCACCTCGCCCGAGGCGAAGGGAATGACCGCGAGCTGGCCGTCGATCGCCGGGCTCGCCCCGCCGAGCAGCCCGGTGCCGCCGACCCCCTGGACGCGCCAGAGCGTCTCGCCGGTGCGCGCGTCGAGCGCGAAGGCGTTGTCGTCGCGCTGCACCACCACCACCAGCCCGCCGGCGACCGCCGGTGCGGCGCGGATGGGAGCCTCGAGCGTGCGCCGCCAGAGCGTCCCGCCCGAGGCGGGATCGAGGGCGAAGACCTCGCCGAAGCCCGTGGTGACGAAGAGGACGCCGCCCGACTCGGCGAAGCCGCCGCCCGGCCCCGAGTCGGCCAATTGGCCCTCGGGCACCACGCTGCGGGTCCAGGCGACCTGCCCGCTGCGGGTGACGGCGGTAACCCGTCCCGCGGCGTCCATCGCGAAGACCAGGCCGCCCGCCACGATGGGACCGGTCAGGACCCGCGTGCGCTTGTCGTCGCCGGCGCCGATGTCGACCGACCAGATCAGCTGCGGCACCGGCCGGAGCGCCGGGTTGACCAGCCGGCCGCGCGCCGCGCCGTTGCGGTGGCTCCACTCGGCATTGACCACCGGAGCGGGAATCCCCAGCCCCTGCCGGGCGCCGCCGGCGATGGGCGCGTCCTCCGGGCGCACGGGAATGCGTTCGCCGGGCAGGACCGGGTCCCTGTTGGCGCAGCCGGCCAACGCCACGACGGCGATCAGCGCCAACCAGGGCACGCGACGGACCAGCGACCCGGGCGTCGGCAACCCGGGCATCAGCCGTCGGCCGACACGGCCGTCGGCGCGGGCAGCGACCCGCCCGCGGCGATGATCAGTTGCCGCGCACGGCCGCGCAACGCCTCGCTGGCCTGCGGTTCGGTGAGCAGTTCCTGCAGGTCGGCGATCGCGGCCGCCTTGTCGCCGCCTTCGAGATGCATCAGCGCCCGCTGCTCCAGCGCCAGCGGGCGGAACGGCGCGCCGGGATTGACCAGGAGCTCCAGGGTCGCCTGCCGCTCGGAGGGGTCCATGGACGCGCCGAGGACCATGACCCGCTGCAGCGCCGCGATCGATCGGTAGGGCTCTCCCGCGGACCCGTCGCCCGCCACCTCGCCGAGGAGGGCGGCCGCCGCCGCCGCATCGCCCGCCTCGATCCGCGATCCGGCCTCGGCCAGCTTCGCCAGCACCGCCGCCCGCGGGGTCGTCGCCGCGAGATCGCCGAGCGCCGCCGCGCGTGTTGCCGCGTCGGGCTCGGCATAGGCGGCGCGGAATGCGTCCCCGGCCGCCTCGGCCTGCGAGGCCTGGCGCACCTTGCGCCATTCGTTGACGGCCGCGCCGCCGACGATCAGCACGACCAGTGCCGTGATCAGCCAGCCGTAGCGACGCAGCGCAGCATAAAGCTTGTCGCGCCGGACCTCCTCGCTCACCTCGCTGATGAAGGAATCACTCTCGTGCACGCCGCGCCTCCGGATGGTCCGTGGCGCCGTATATCGTCCGGCCCCCGCGGTGCCAAGGGCTTACCCGGACCCCCGGATCAGAACCAGGGCAGGATCGGCAGCATGATCTCGCGCACCGGATCGTCCGGCCCCGCCTGGGCGCGCGACAGCGGGTAGTGCCTGTCCGCGCAGGCGGACAGCAGCGTCAGGGCGGTCACCGCCGCCAGGCACCCGAGCCTTCGCATCGCAATCCCCCCGGCTTCCGCCGCCTCACCCTAACACAGGATCGCGGCATCCGGTGGGCCGGGCGCGCGGTATCGTTACGATCCCGCCAGAGACTGCGGCACCGAGAAGGAGCGGACAGGATCGTCCGGCCCGACGACCGCGCGGCTCAACGGGTAACGCCCCGGCCCGGCGCAGGCGGCGAGGAGAACGGCGGCGAGCGCAACTGGAACGATGGTCTTCATCACGGGCCTCACGCTTTCGATCGACCCGAAGGGTGTCGCCCGGATGTTTCCGCCGCATCGACCCCGCGGCCGGGCCTGTTTCAATCAGGCCGCGTCGATCTCCGCCGCCTCGGGGTCCGACTGCTGCCGCGCCCACATCCGCGCATAGCGCCCGTCCGCGAGGATCAGGTCGTCATGCGTGCCCTGCTCGATGACCCGCCCGTGGTCGAGCACCACGATCAGGTCGGCGTCCACCACCGTCGACAGCCGGTGCGCGATGGTGATGACGCTGCGCCCGAGGCCCATGGTCCTGAGGCTGTCCTGGATGCCGCGCTCGGTCTCGGTGTCGAGCGCGCTCGTCGCCTCGTCGAGGATCAGGATGGGCGGGTCCTTGAGCAGCGTGCGCGCGATCCCCACCCGCTGCTTCTCGCCGCCCGAAAGCTTCAGCCCGCGCTCGCCCACGGTGGTGGCGTAGCCCTGCGGCAGCCGGACGATGAAGTCGTGGATCTGCGCCGCCCGCGCGGCGGCCTCCACCTCCTCGCGCGTCGCCTCGGGCCGCCCGTAGGCGATGTTGTAGTAGATGGTGTCGTTGAACAGCACCGTGTCCTGCGGCACCATGCCGATCTGGCCGCGCAGGCTCGCCTGGGTCACGTCGCGCAGATCCTGCCCGTCGATCAGGATCGCGCCGCCCGTGACCTCGTAGAAGCGGAAGAGGAGCCGGGCGATGGTCGACTTGCCCGAGCCCGAAGGCCCGACCACCGCCACGGTCTGCCCCGGCTCCACCACGAGGTTCAGTCCGCGCAGGATCGGGCGCTCGCTCTCGTAGTCGAAGCTCACGTCGCGGAACTCGATCCGGCCGCGGGCGACCCGGAGCGGCTGCGCGCCCGGCCGGTCGACGATCTCCTCCGGCTGCTCCAGCAGGTCGAAGAGCGCCGCCATGTCCACGAGGCTCTGGCGGATTTCGCGGTAGACGGTGCCGAGGAAGTCGAGCGGCATGGTGATCTGGATCATGTAGGCGTTGACCATCACGAAGTCGCCGACGGTGTACTTGCCCGCCTGCACGCCCTGGGCGGCCATCACCATCACGATCGCCAGCCCGGCGGTGATGATCAGCCCCTGGCCGAAGTTGAGCCAGGTCAGGCTGATCTGCGTCTCGATCGCCGCCTTCTCGTAGCCCTGCATCGAGCGCGTCGTAGCGCGCCGCCTCGCGCTCCTCGGCGTTGAAGTACTTCACCGTCTCGAAGTTCAGCAGGCTGTCGATCGCCTTCTGGTTGGCGTCGGTGTCGCGCTCGTTCATCCGCGCGCGGATCGCGAGCCGCCACTCGGTGAAGCTTGAAGGTGAACCAGACGTAGAGCCAGATCGTGACGCCACGACGACGAGGTACCAGACGTCGAAGACGAAGAAGAGGATCGCGCCGACCAGCACCAGTTCGAGGACCAGCGGCACGATGGAGAAGAGCAGGAAGCGCAGCAGGAAGTCGACGCCCTTGACCCCGCGCTCGATGACCCGGCTGAGGCCGCCGGTCTTGCGGGTGATGTGGTAGCGCAGGCTCAGGGCATGCACATGCCGGAAGGTCTCAGCGCCAGGTGCCGGAGCGCCCCCTGGCCGACGCGCGCGAAGACGCCGTCGCGGAGCTGGGTGAAGCCCACGCTACGCGAGCCGCATCAGCCCGTAGAAGAGCGTCAGCGCCACCGGCCCCGCCGCCACCAGGTAGCCCACCTGCGCCGCCGGGTCCGCCGGCGCCAGGCCGTCCACCGCCGCCTTGAAGAAGAAGGGCGTCACCACCGAGGCGAGGCGCCCGAGGACAAGCGCCACCATCGCCGCCACGACGCGGACCTTCACCTCGCGCTCGCCGGGCGGCCAGAGGTAGGGCGCGACTCGCCGGATCGTCCGCCAGCCGCTGGCGCGGGAACTCTCGGGTACCGGCACGGTCATCCTGCTACTCGACAGCGTCCGGCTCGGGCATGTTGAAGATCTGACCGGGATAGATCAGGTCGGGGTCGCGGATCTGGTCGCGGTTCGCGGTGAAGATCTGGGTGTAGCGCACGCCCGAACCATAGTGCGCTCGCGCCAAAGTCCAGAGGTTGTGGCCCGGCTGCACCGTCACCGAGACGACGGGTCCGCCCGCCACCCCCGGCCGCGGCGGCGGCGGGCGCGGATAGTCGCGCTGGAACGGAGTCTCGACCCGGCTCGCCACCTTGCCGTCGGCCGCGATCTGGTCGATCCGGAGCTGGTAGATGCCCTCGGCGACGTCATCGAGCTGCATCGACCAGCGCCCGTCCTCCGCCACCTCCGCCTCCTCGGCCAGCCGGTCGTCCACATAGGCGCGCACCACCGCCCCCGCCGTGCCCGCCCCGGCCAGCGTCACGTCGCCCGCCTCGGCATAGGAGACCGAGCCGAGCGTCACGCGCCGCTCCCCGTTGGCGTCGGGCGCGACCGGCGTCACCTCCACCGTGTCGCCACGGACGATCGCCGTCACCGCCACCTCGGGCTCGGCCTCGGGCGCCGGCGCCACCGGCACGCGCGGCATCCTCGGCGGCATCCGCGGGCGCATCGGGCTCCGCGACCGCCGACGTCGCGCTCGCGACCGTTCCGGGCACGGCACTCCGCCTCGGGCGCCGCCTCGAGCTCGGGCGAGGCCGGCGCACGGGGAAGCAGCATCACCACGTCTTCCGACGTCGAGGTGACGCCCTCCGGGTTCACCGCCCCGAGGGTCAGCGCGCGCGGCTCGGCCGACGGCGCGACCCTGAAGATCGCCACGAAGTTGCCCTGGGCGTCGGCCTCGGCCTCGGCCAGAGGCGCCTCGTCGGCATAGATCGTGACCGTGGCCCCGGGATCCGCCGTCCCGACCACGGCCGCCGCTCCGTCCGGCTCCACCCGCACGACGTCGAACCCCGGGACCGTCGCCTCGGCAGGCGTCTCGGCCGGGGCCGGAGCCTCCGGCTCGGGCGCCGTCGCCGGCGTCGCCATGGCCTGGGACTCGGGAGCCGGGACGGGGGCAGGCTCGGGCGGGGTCAGGGAGGTGCGGTACGCCACGTAGAGAAGGCCGGCGGCCGCGGCGAGCGGCAACAGCGCCAGAAGGACCCTGCGCTTGCTCCGAGGCGATGCGTCGCCCATCCTAGCCACTTTCCTCCTGGCCCGCCGCACGTCCGGCCTGCTGCCGGACGACAGGGGCTCGCACCCCCCGCGACGACCTGCTACCTCGTACCCTGTCACAAAATGGCCGTGTAGCAAAGTTACTGGGAAGTCAGGAGCCTGTCCATGCGTCTTGCCTCGCGGCGATCGGTGTGCGTGTTCTGCGGCTCGCGCCCCGGTCGCGACCCGGCCTATGCCGCGGCCGCCACCAGCCTCGGCACCGCGCTGGCCGAAGCGGGGCTCCGCCTCGTCTACGGCGCCGGCGACGTCGGCCTCATGGGCGCGGTGGCGAACGCCGCCATCGCCGCCGGCGGCGAGACGCTGGGCGTCGTCCCCGCCCACCTCGTCGCCCGCGAGGCCGCCCGCCGCGACCTCTCGCGGGTGGTGGTCACCGAGACGATGCACGAGCGCAAGAAGGTGATGTTCATGAACGCCGACGCCATCGTCACCCTCCCCGGCGGCCCGGGCAGCCTCGACGAGCTCTTCGAGGTGCTCACCTGGCGTCAGCTCGGCCTGCACCAGAAGCCCGTCTACCTGCTCAACGTGGGCGGCTACTGGAACCCGCTCCTCGCCCTCCTCGACCACCTCGTCGCCCAGGGCTTCGCCGACGCGAGCTTCCTTCACTTCCTCGAACCCCGCGACAGCGTCCCCGAGCTCATGGAGAGCCTCGCGGCGCTGCACGGCTGATCAGGCCCGAAGCCGCCAGCTCTGCCAGGAATAGAGCGCGAGCCCGGTCCAGATCAGCCCGAAGGCGACCGCGTGCCAGACGGTGAAGGCCTCGCCGAACAGCGCCACCGCCACGGCGAACTGCAGCGTCGGGTTGAGGTACTGCACCAGCCCGAGCGTCGCGTAGGGGATCCGCCGCGCCGCATAGGCGAAGAGCATCAGCGGCCCGCCCGTCAGCGGCCCCGACAGCGCCAGCATCGCGCTCGTCCCCCAGTCGCGCCCGAACATGCCGCCGGACCGCCCGCCGATGTCGGTCCAGGCGCCCGTGTGCATCCCCCAGAGCCAGACCAGCGCCAGCGGCGCCAGCAGCAGCGTCTCGACGAAGACGCTGACCACCGGCCCCATCCGCACCCGGTTCTTGATCAGCCCGTAGGCCGCGAACGTCCCGGCGATGGCCAGCGCCGTCCAGGGCGCCACGCCCTTGCCCACGGTCAGCACCACCACGGCCACCGCCGCCAGCCCGATCGCCAGCGACTGCACCGGGGTGAAGCGCTCGCCCAGCACCAGAAAGCCCAGGCTGACCGCCAGGAGCGGAAAGATGTAGTAGCCGAGGCTCGCCTCCAGCGCCCGCCCCTGCTGCACGGCGGCGATGAAGAGCAGCCAGTTGAGCGCGATCATGATCGCGCTCGCCACCAGCGGCGCCCACGCCCGCGGCCGGCCCAGCAGCGCGACCGCCTCGTCCATGCGCCCCTGCACCGCCAGCACGATGAGAAAGAACACCACGCTCCAGAGCGTCCGGTGGCTCAGCACCTCCAGCGGGGGCACCGCGGACAGCGCCTTGTAGTAGATGCCGGACAGCCCCCAGATCGTGGCGGCGCCAGCGATGGCGAGAACGCCCTTCCCCACTTCGGTCATCGCCTGCCGCACCGCCCTGCCAACCGGCGCGGAGCTTGCGCGACCGGCCCTCCGGCGGCAAGGCGGCGCCGGCGGTTTGTCACTGGCCCGCCCCGCCGGCCTGTGGCTAACTGCCGCGAGGACAAAGGGACAGTCGGGAATGACCGAACCCGCCGGCGGGTATCTCTTCAGCTTTGTGCGGCTGCCTCCGGCCGTGACCGACGCGCTCGGCGTCGCCGGCATCGGCCTCTATATCGGCGCCTACCTCCTGCTCCAGCTCGGCCTGATCCGCAGCGACCGGTGGCCCTATCCCGCCGCCAACTTCTTCGCGTCCTTCTTCCTGTTCGTGAGCCTGACCCAGAAGTTCAACCCCTACTCGATGACGAACGAGATCGCCTGGATGACGATCAGCCTGATCGGCCTCGGCCGCCTCTACATCGTGCATCGCTACTACCGCTTCACCGAGGAGGAGCGCACGGCAGTCGCCCGCCTCGCACCCGGCCTCGGCAAGGACCGGGCCCGCAAGCTCCTGTCCTGCGGGACGTGGAGCGACGTCGCCGCCGGCCACGTCCTGACCCGCCAGGGCGCGCGCGTCACCCACCTCGTCTATATCGCCTCCGGCCAGAGCCGCGTCGAGATCGACGGAGCAGGCGTCGCCCTCGCCGGTGCGGGAGAGCTGATCGGCGAGCTCACCTACAACACCAGCCTGCCCGCCACGGCGACGGTGGTGACCAATGCACCCTCCCGCATCCTCGCCTTCGAGCGCGAGGTGCTCGAGGGCTTCCTCAGGCGCAATCCCGACGTCGCCGCCGTGCTCGAGCAGTCCATCGCGGGCGACCTCCGCCAGAAGCTCGCCGCCACCACCCGCACGCTCGCCGCAGCCACATCGACAAGGGGGGATCCCGCCGTTGGCCACCAGCACGCCTGACACCACCCTCGGCAACTGGAGCGGCGCGCGCCGCCCACCGCGCCTGGCTCGCCCAGCGCGCCGACGATCTCTTCACCCTCTTCGAGCGCAGCCCGCACCCGCGGGGCGGCTTCTGCGACCTCGACCGCACCGGCGAGCCCCTCGCCGACAACCCCGCCCGCCCCATCCACACCACCGCCCGCATGGCGCACTGCTTCGCCATCGGCACGCTCCTCGGCCGCCCCGGCGCGCCGGAGATCCTCGACCACGCCATGCAGTTCCTCTGGACCCGCCACCGCGACGCCACCCGCGGCGGCTACTTCTGGTCGGTGGATGACACCGGCCCGGTGGACAGGAACAAGCAGGCCTACGGCCATGCCTTCGTGCTGCTCGCCGCGTCCTCCGCCATGACCGTCGGCCACCCCCTCGCCGCCCCCATGCTCGCCGACATCTCCGAAATCCTCGACACCCGCTTCTGGGAGCCCCGGCACGGCGCCAGCGCCGAGGAGTTCGGCCCCGACTGGACCCCCGTCCCCGGCTACCGCGGCCAGAACGCCAACATGCACCTGACGGAAGCGCTCATGGCCGCCTTCGAGGCGACGGGCGAGCGCCTCTACCTCGATCGCGCCGAGAGCATCGCCGACCTCGTCATCCGCCGCTCGGCCGGCGCCGCCGGCTGGCGCGTGCCCGAGCACTATACCGAGGACTGGCAGGTCGATCCGCACTACCAGGGCAACGAGATGTTCCGCCCCGCCGGCACCACCCCCGGCCACGCGCTGGAATGGTCGCGCCTCATCCTGCAGCTCTGGTGCCTTGGCGACCGCCGCCTCGACTGGCTGCCCCCCGCCTCCGCCGCGCTCTTCGACCGCGCCATGGCGCTCGGCTGGGACGAGACCCACGGCGGCCTCTTCTACACGCTGGACTGGGACGACCGCCCGCTCCGCCGCATGAAGCTCTGGTGGCCGCATTGCGAGGGCATCGGCGCGGCGCACTTCCTCAATGCGCATGTCCCCGAGGCCGACGCCGAGGCCGCCTACCGCCGGCTCTGGGGCGTCGTCTCGCGCGCCTTCCTCGACCGCCGGAACGGCGGCTGGCAGGAGGAGCTGGCGGAAGACATGACGCCGGCCTTCACCCTTTTCCCGGGGAAGGCCGACGTCTACCACGCGCTGCAGGCGTGCCTGATCCCGCTCTACCCGGCGACCGCGAGCCTGACTCGCGTCATCGCCGAGGCGGAGGCGGTCACACCTCCGCCATCTTAGAGGCGAAGTACTCGTTGGTCAGCTTGACCACGACCGGCGAGAGCAGGACCAGCGAGATCAGGTTCGGGAAGGCCATGAAGGCGTTGAGCGTGTCGGCCACCAGCCAGACGAAGTCGAGGTGGGTGACCGCGCCGACCATCACGAACAGCGTCCAGAGGATCCGGTAGGGCTTCTCGACCGCGGTGCCGACCAGGTACTCCCAGCACTTCTCGCCGTAGTAGGCCCAGCCGAGGATGGTGGTGTAGGCGAACACCGCCAGCGCCGCCGCGAGGAAGTAGCTGCCGAAGCCCGGCAGCGCCGCCTCGAAGGCGTTCGAGGTGAGCGCCGCGCCCGACTCGCCGCTCGACCAGACGCCGGTCACCATGATGACGAGGCCGGTCATGGTGCAGACGATCAGCGTGTCGATGAAGGTGCCCATCATGCCGATCAGGCCCGACTGCGCCGGGTTCTTCGACTGGCCCGCCGCCTGGGCGATGCCGGCGGTGCCGAGCCCGGCCTCGTTCGAGAAGATGCCCCGCGCCACGCCGTAGCGCATGGCGAGCATGATCGTCGCGCCGGCGAAGCCGCCGGTCGCCGCGACCGGGCTGAAGGCGTGGCTGAAGATCAGCCCGAGCGCCGCCGGAATCTCTCCGAGGTTCAGGAACAGCACCAGCAGCGAGACGACGATGTAGGAGATGCACATGAAGGGCACGAGCTTCTCGGCGACCGCGCCGATCCGCTTGATGCCGCCCAGGAGCACGAAGCCGGTCAGCACCGTCAGCACCACGCCGGTCACCCAGACCGGTACGCCGAAGCCCGTCTCGACCACGGCGGCGATCGAGTTCGACTGCACCATGTTGCCGATGCCGAAGCCCGCGAGCCCGCCGAAGAGCGCGAAGGCCGCGCCGAGCCAGCGCCAGTGCTTCCCGAGCCCGTTCTTGATCGCGTACATCGGGCCGCCGATGTGCTCGCCGTGGTCGTCCACCTCGCGGTAATGCACCGCGAGCAGCACCTCGGAATACTTGGTCGCCATGCCGACCAGCGCCGTCATCCACATCCAGAAGAGCGCGCCCGGGCCGCCGAGAGCGATTGCGGTGGCGACGCCCGCGATATTGCCGGTACCGACCGTGGCGGCCAGCGCGGTCATCAGCGCCGCGTAGGGGCTGATCTCGCCCTCGGCGTCGGCATCGGGCTTGCGTCCCCGCCAGACCATGCGGAAGCCGGTCGGGATGCGCAGGATCGGCATGAGCTTGAGCCGGATCTGCAGCAGCAGGCCGGTGCCGAGGATCAGCACCAGCATCGGTGGCCCCCAGACGAAGCCGTTGATGGCGGAGAAAAAGGCGGTCAGCGCTTCCATGGGTTGTGTCCCTCCAGTGGATTATTGGTTGCCATCGGCGCGCGCGACGCGAAGTCGCGCACGCACCTTACGCGTGAAACGGAACGAGTGCAGCCGCTACGCGGCGACGGGTGCGGGCGTGAGTTGCGCGCGCGGCGCGAGTTCAGCGGCGACGTTCTCGGCGACGATCCGGGCCGTCGCGGCGGACAGCGTCCAGCCGAGGTGGCCGTGCCCGGTGTTGTAGAAGACCCCGGGCTTCTTGCCGCGGCCGACCCGCGGCAGCATCGACGGCGTCATCGGCCGCAGCCCCGCCCAGGGCGTCGCATGCTCGGTCGAGATGCCGGGGAAGTGCTTCTCGCACCACTCGACCAGTGGCCGGATGCGGTCGAACTTGATATCGCGGTTGGCGCCGGTGAACTCGGCCGTGCCGGCGATCCGGAAGCGCTCCTTGCCGAAGCGGCTCGCGACGATCTTCGACTTGTCGTCGAGCAGGCTGACCCAGGGCGCCGCCGACTGGCTCGCCGGGTCGTCGAGGTTCACGGTGATCGAGTAGCCCTTCACCGGATAGATGTTCACCCGGTCGCCGAGCGAGGCCGCGATCGCCCGGCTTCGCACGCCGGCCGCGACCACCACGCCGTCGAACGCATCCTCACCGGCGGCCGAGCTGATCCGCACCCCGCCGTCCACCGCCGCCACATCGTAGACATCGGTGCCGAAGCGCATGTCGGCGCCGCGCCGGGCGCAGGCCGCGGCGAGGCCGACGGTGAACTTGTGGATGTCGCCCGAGCTGTCGCTCTCGGTCAGGAAGCCGCCGACGAAGTCGCCGTGCAGCGCCGGCTCGATCTCGCGGATCTCGGCCGGCGAGAGCTCGCGTCGCACGAGGCCGCCCTCGGCCAAAAGGCCGTTCACCATCCGGGCGTGGGCGAAGTCCTTCTCGGTCGAGTAGAAGTGCAGGATGCCGCGCCGCTCGAGGTCGAAGTCGATCCCCTCGCGCTCCGCCATTTCGAAGAGCACCTCGCGGGCGGCGATCGCCAGCCGCACGGTCTCGACGGTGTTCTTCTTGTAGTTCGGGATGTTCGACAGGAACTCCATCATCCAGCGGATCTTGTGCAGCGTCGGGGCCGGGTTGACGAGCAGCGGCGCATCGGCCTGCAGCATCCACTTCAGGCCCTTCATCACGGTGCCCCACTGCGTCCAGGTCTCGGCGTTCGAGGCCGAGAGCTGGCCGCCGTTGGCGAAGCTCGTCTCCATCGCGGCATAGCGGTTGCGGTCGAACACCGTCACCTCGAACCCGCGGTCGAGGAGCGCGTAGGCGGTCGTCAGGCCGGTCACGCCGGCGCCGATCACGGCAATCTGGGTCATAAGAACACTCCGAGGCCTTTGCGGCTTACGCTAAGCCGCGCGCGCCCCCTCCGTGCCTGGAACCTGAGAGATTTGCCCCCGATCATCGGAATGGGCTTGCTCCTTCGGTGGGCCTCTGCGGGCCGCTTTCCGGAGTGTCTAGGCCTTGCCGGTCCTTGGACCTGAGAGTTTCCGGGGCGGTTGCTCCTTCGGCGGCGGGTCTCCCCGCCTTCTCCCGGCAGTGCCTTTACGTCAGAGGCGCTTACCTGATCGGCCTGATTTCGCGCAATGCCCTTCGTGCAGGATCGGCCTGAATTCGACCGCCCCCGCCGGAAACGCCGATGCGCGCGCCTTCCCGTTGCCAATCCACGGAGCTTGGCCGAGAATGATCGCGCCGGTACCAGGGGGGTCCGTCATGCCGATCCGACGACACCGAAAGCTCACAGGGCCAGGTCGTTCGCGTGAACGGCACCGAAATCTTCTATAAGACGTACAGCCAGGGCCACCCGCTGCTGCTACTCCACGGCGGGACCCTGACCGGCGACTTGTGGGAGCCCTACATCGCCGCGCTCAGCGAGCACTTCCGGCTGATCGTCCCCGACACACCGGGCCACGGTAAGTCCGGCACGCCGGACGCCGACCTGACCTATCCGGGGCTCGCCGACGACATGGCCGCGTTCATCGAAGCCCTCGAACTCCACCAGCCGCTCGTCGCCGGCTACAGCGATGGCGGCCAGATCGCGCTCGAGATCGGCATGCGCCATCCCGCGCTGACCCGGCGCCCTCGTTGCCGGCGGCGCCTTCTTCCGCTTCAACCCCTCCTACAGCGCCTGGCTCAGGGTGTCTTCGGCGAGGACCCGGCCCGCGAAATGGACATCGCGAACTTCGAGCGCAGCCACCCCGACTGGGCGGAGTGGCTGCGGCATCTCTACGGCCCCGACGCGTGGCCGTCGGTTCTCGCCCGCGTCCGGCCGATGTGGACGACCCCGTTCGACTATAGCCGCGACGAGCTGGCCAGGATCGTGGCCCCACGCTGGTCCTTCTCGGAGACCGCGACGAGATCCTCCCGGTCGAGGAAGCGACGGAACTTTACCGCCGACTGCCCGCGGCCGAACTGGCCGTCGTCGCGGACGCCGACCATGGCGCCTTCTTTGCGGCCAAGGTCCACGTTTTCCAGGCGCTCATGCTGGACTTCCTTCGCAGCGACAGGCCGCCCGCGCGAGGACATGGATAGGAACTGCCCGCGGCCGGAACCGGCCGCGGGCCTCGAGCGTCGGGCTCAGAGCCGCGAGGCCACGTTCTCCCAGTTCACCAGCTTCTCCAGGAAGTTGGTGAGATAGCCCGGCCGCTTGTTGCGGAAGTCGATGTAGTAGGAATGCTCCCACACGTCGCACCCGAGGAGCGCGGTCTGCCCGAAGCAGAGCGGGTTCACCCCGTTCTCCGTCTTCGTCACCTTCAGCGCGCCGCCGTCCTTGACCAGCCACGCCCAGCCCGAGCCGAACTGGCCCGCGCCGGCGGCGGCGAACTCCTCCTTGAACTTGTCCACCGAACCGAAGGCCTCGGTCAGCGCCTTTTCCAGGGCACCCGGGATCGCCACCGGCTTCGGGCTCATCATCTCCCAGAACTGGCTGTGGTTCCAATGCTGGCTGGCGTTGTTGAAGATGCCGTTCTGCGCCACCGCACCCTTCTGGTAGGTGCCCTTGACGATCTCCTCGACGCTCTTGTTCTCCCACTCGGTGCCGGCGATCAGCTTGTTGCCGTTGTCGACATAGGCCTTGTGGTGGATGTCGTGGTGGAACTCGAGCGTCTCCTTCGACATGCCGGACCCGGCCAGCGCGTCGTGCGGATAGGGAAGGTCGGGAAGTTCGAAAGCCATGGTGCGTTTCCTCGCTTGCTAAATCTGTCTCGGGCCGTCTCGTGTCGGGCAGCCACACCCCGCTTCGTTATACCCCCTGCGCCCGCGGGGACCGAAAGAGCGTCAGACCGGCATCAGCGCCGCCGCGACCCGCCGCCCCTCGGCGAGGAGCACGTTGTAGGTCCGGCACGCCGACGGCGTGGCCATGAGGTCCACCCCCGCTCCGGCCGCTTCCAGCGCCGCCCGCGCGCGGGCGAATCCCGGCGGCGGCGGTTCCAGGCGAACCCCCATGCCCACCAGCAGAACGTCGAACTCCGCCACCCGTTCCAGGAAGGGCGCCAGGTCCGGCAGGCCGTCCCAGGCCACGATCCCCTCGGGCACCAGCGCCAGCGGCCCGAGATGCACCGCGCCCGCCACGCGGAACCCGCCCGGCCCGTAGCCGTCCACCGGCAAGCCGGCCCTCGAAGTCAACCTCTGTCGTGCGCAAGGGCTCCCCTCCCCGGCGTCCCTGGGGCGCGCGTCACGCCTTGATGTTGCCGAACTGCGTGCCGGCCTTGCTGTCGCTCTTGCTGCCCCAGTCGCGCTTGACCCCGAGCCGAAGCACGATGGCGGTCGCCACCCAGATCGACGAGTAGGTGCCGACGATCAGGCCGATCGTCGTCGCCAGCGCGAAGCCGAACGTCACCGGGCCGCCGAAGACCAGCAGCGCGACGACCGCGATCAGCACGGTGAAGATCGTCATCATCGTGCGGCTCAGCGTCTCGTTCAGCGAGAGGTTCAGGACGTCCCTGAGCGGCATCTTCTTGAACTTGCGCAGGTTCTCGCGCACGCGGTCGAAGACCACCACGGTATCGTTGATCGAATAGCCGATGATGGTGAGCAGCGCCGCAACGATCGTCAGGTCGAACTGGATCTGGAACAACGAGAAGATGCCGATGACGACCACCACGTCGTGGAACAGCGACACCACCGCGCCGACCGCGAACTGCCACTCGAACCGGAGCCAGACGTAGAACATGATCGCGAGGAGCGACAGCGCCACGGCGATGATGCCTGTCATGACCAGCTCGTCCGAAACCTTGCCGCCGACCTGGTCGATCTGCAGGTAGGTGACACCCGGGAACTGCGCGTCGAGCGCCGCCCTCACCTGATCGGCGACCGGCGCCGCGCCCTCGCCGGCGTCCTCGGGATTGCCGACCCGCATCATGATGACCTGGCCGCCCGACCCGCCGGAGGCCTCGGTCACCGTCGGCTCGCCCACGTCGAGCGCGCTCAGCGCGGCGCGGTACGCGCCGACGTCGCGGTGCTCGGGGAACTCGGCGAGGATCAGCGTGCCGCCGAGAAAGTCGACGCCATAGTTCAGCCCGCGGATCGGCAGGACGACGATGGTGAGCAGCACCCCGAGGATCGACACCGCAAGCCAGAACCTGAGCGGCTTGAAGAAGTCGAAGCTCGGGACCTCGGAGATCAGCCGGAAACTCATGCCTCGATCCTCAGATCGCGAGCGTCTTCGGACGCCGCCGTTCGAACCAGATGGCGATCAACAGCCGCGACAGCGAGATCGCCGTGAACATGGAGCAGATCAGGCCGAGCGAGAGCGTGATGCCGAAGCCCCGCACCGGGCCGGCGCCCATGAAGAAGAGGATGAGCGCGACGATCAGCGTCGTGACGTTGCCGTCGAGGATCGGCGAGAACGCCTTCTCGAAGCCGAGGTCGATGGCGCGCGCCGGCCCGCGGGCGGTCCGGAGCTCCTCGCGGATGCGTTCGTAGATCAGCACGTTCGCGTCGACCGCCATGCCGAGGCCGAGGACCAGCCCGGCGATACCGGGCATGGTCAGCGTCGCCCCGAGCATGGCGAGGAGCGCCACCGTCAGCACCACGTTCATCAACAGTGCGACCGTGGCGATCATGCCGAAGAAGCCGTAGATGAAGATCATGAAGCCGATGATGCCGGCGAAGGCGACCACCATCGCGATGACGCCCGAGCGGATCGAGTTGGCGCCGAGCTCCGGTCCCACCGTCCGCTGCTCGAGCACGACGATCTCCGCCGGCAGCGCGCCCGCGCGCAGCAGGATGGCGAGCCGCGTCGACTCCTCGACCGTGAAGCTGCCGGTGATGATCCCCGAACCGCCGGCGATGTGCGACTGGATGGTCGGCGCCGAGATCACCTCGTTGTCGAGCACGATGGCGAAGGGGTTGCCGATGTTCTCCGCCGTGTACTGCCCGAAGGCCGCGCCGCCCGAGGCGTTGAACCGGAAGTTCACCGCCGGCCGGCCGTTCTGGTCGAAGGAGGGCTGGCTGTCCACCAGCTGCTCGCCCGTCACCACCGGACTGCCGCTCCAGGACGTAGAAGATGCCCTCCTCGTCCATGGACGGCATGACCTCCTGGTCGAGGCCGGCCTGCACGCCGGCGTCGGAGGTGCGGTTGACCACGGCGTGGAAGCTCAGCCGCGCGGTCTGGCCGATGATCTGCAGCAGCTCCTCGGCCGATCCGACGCCCGGGACCTGCACGAGAATGCGGTCCGCGCCCTGGCGCTGGATCGACGGCTCGCGCGTGCCCGCCTCGTCCACGCGGCGGCGGATGATCTCGAGGCTCTGCTGCATGGTCCGCTGGTCCAGCGCCGTCTTCTGCGCGTCGGTCAGCGTGATCACCAGCTGGTCGCCGTCGGCCCGCGTCTCGAACTCACGGGCCGACGCGCCGGTGATCGAGAACACCGGCTGCGCCACCTCGTCGGCCGCCGCGAGCGCCGCCTGCATCCCCGCGGGATTGCCGATGCGGATGCGCAGCTCCTCCGGCCCGGCGTCGAGCCGCCGCACGCCGCCGACCTCGTCGCGCAGGTCGCGCAGCTTGTCGCGCAGCTCGGGCCAGAGGCCCTCGAGCTGCTCGGCGTGAACGTCGGCGGTCTCGACCTGCACCAGCACGTGCGCGCCGCCGCGCAGGTCGAGGCCGAGGTTGACCAGCCGCGACGGCAGCCACGCCGGCCAGCCCGCCATGTCGCGCTCCATCTCCGGCGTCAGGCTCTCGCCGCGCGCCACCGCCTCGCGGGCGTCGTTGGCGCGCTCGACCCGGCCGTAGAAGGCGTTGGGCAGCGCGATCAGGATGCCGATCAGGCAGATGCCCAGGATCAGCACGCGCTTCCAGAGAGGAAAGTTGGCCATGTCTGCGTCGGATTCCTTGGCGCCCCCGCAGGGGCGCGAGCGAGGTCTCAGGCCTCCGCGGGCTCGGTCTTGCTCATCACCTGGCTGATGGTGGCCTTCACCACCCGCACCTTGACGTTGGGCGCCACCTCGACCTCGACCTCGGTGTCGGCGACCTTGGTCACCTTGCCGATCATCCCGCCCGAGGTGACCACCTGGTCGCCGCGCCGCAGCGCCTCGACCATCGCCCGGTGGTCCTTCACCTTCTTCTGCTGCGGCCGGATCATCAGGAAGTACATGATCGCGAAGATCAGCAGGATCGGCACGAAGCTGATCAGCCCCCCGGCCGCCCCCCCGGCGCCGCCGGCCGCCTGCGCGAATGCGGGTGTTGCGAACATCTCCATCCCTTCCTGCCCCCCGTTCCTCTAGACCCGGGCGGCCAGCATCCCGGCCCCGAAAATCGCGCGGACACTAGCGCCGGCCCCCGGGGATGGCAAGGCGGCTTCACCCTTGCCGCAGTGCAACAGATGGCGCTGGCCTTCGCCCGTCGATGCCCTATGATTTGCTCCTTGGCCGGCATGTGGGGGATCGACGCGATGCGACTGCGGATCGGCTATGAACTGGACTTCGAGTTTCCGCAGCCGACGGCGGTCATTTCGGTGCTGAACGTGCACTACTCGCGCGCCTCGGACCTCGAGCAGCCAGACGTGATGCGCCTCGAGCCCGCGGTCCCGATCTTCGGATACCGCGACGGCTTCGGCAACTGGTGCGGCCGCTTCACCGCCCCCGCCGGCCACATCCGCATCTCCACCGACACCGTCATCCGCGACAGCGGCCTGCACGACCCGGTCATCCGCGACGCCCGCCAGCACGCGATCGAGGAACTCCCCGACGAGGCGCTCGTCTTCCTGCTCGCCAGCCGCTTCTGCGAGAGCGACCGCATGCTCGACCTCGCCTGGAACCTCTTCGGCCAGACCGAGCCCGGCTGGGCCCGCGTCCAGGCGATCTGCGACTACACCCACAACCACATCCGCTTCGACTACAACCAGGCCCGCTCCACCCGCTCCGCCTTCGAGGGCTACCAGGAGGGCGTCGGCGTCTGCCGCGACTACGCCCACCTCGCCGTCGCCTTCTGCCGCGCGCTCAACATCCCCGCCCGCTACTGCACCGGCTACCTCGGCGACGTCGGCACCCCCCCGCCCTTCCCGCCCGGCGACTTCGCCGCCTGGTTCGAGGCCTACATCGGCGGCGCCTGGCGGCTCTTCGACCCGCGCAACAACGTCCCCCGCCAGAGCCGCGTGCTCATGGCCTACGGCCGCGACGCCGCCGACGTGGCGCTGACCACCACCTTCGGCCCCAACGTCATGACCGGCTTCCGCGTCTGGACCGACGAGATCCCCGAGGCCTGACCCCGTGCACCGCGTTGACGGCCGCGCCCGCCTCGGGGCCGCCAACAACGCCGACCTCTACGAGGCGGTTTTCCGCGCCCACCGCCTGAGGCTACCAGCGCGACACCGCCCTGCTCCTGACCCCGGACTCCCCGCCGCCTTACTTCTCGAACCTCATCGCCCTCGACCCCGACGCCACCCGCCGCCAGTACCGCGCCATCGCGGATTTGAAGGCCAGCCGCCGCCGGTTTGCCCTCAAGGACGGCTTCTGCCGCCTCGAACTCTCCCCACGCGGCTTCGCCGTGCTTTTCGAAGCCTCCTGGCTCTGGGGCCCACCCGACGCCTTCGACCGCGTCCCCCCGCCGGGCTGGGAGCGGATCGAGACCCCTGCATCGCTGGCCGAGTGGGAGGCCGCCTGGTCGCGCTTCGGCTCACCGTCCCCGACGCGCGTGTTTCCCGACGCCCTGCTCGCCGATCCGGACCTCACCTTCTTCGGCCGCCGGTCCGGATCCGATTTCGACGCCGGATGCATCGCCAACCGCTCCGCCGCTTGCACCGGACTGTCCAACATCTTCGCCGCCCGCCCGGACGATCTCATGTTTCGCGCCGCCGCCTGCCTCGCCGCGCAGGTCGCCCCCGGCAAGCCCGTCGTGGGCTATGACCGCGGCTCCGCCCTCGACGCAATGACCCGATCCGGCTTCGAATCCGCGGGCCGGTTGCGCATCTGGGTGACAGAGGACTGAACCCGCGGTCTCGCCGCGCCCGGCCTCAATTCCCGAGAATTTGGATTGGCACGCCCTCCAGCAGCCGATCGAGGCCGGGCGTGGCGGTGTCGCCGAAGTGGCCGGCGGTGTTCAGCCCCGCCCCGATGAGCTGGACGACCTCGGGGGATCCCGCGAACTTGGAATGGCTGCCCGAGCTCAGAATTGTCGATCTCGGAGAGGTCGATGACCGTCAGCCCGAACTGCTCCAGCTCCGCCGTGTCGGCGGCGCCGACGCGCGGGACGCCGCCCGCGATCCGCCGCGACATGCGCAGCGCGCTGTCGTCCCGGGAAACGAAGAGGTACATCCGCTCGAGGATGGAGGGCGGCAGCAGCCCGATCTGGGTGCGGAAAAGGTCGATGTCGATGTCCGGCGAGGCCAGCATGATGTGGTTGATCGTGGCGCGGCGACCCAGGCGGCCGGCCATCTCCGCATCCACCAGCCCTTCCATGGTCAGGAACGCGCCCATGGAATGCGCGAAGATGTCGGCGCTCTCGGCATTGGTCTGCACCATGATGTCGGCCATGTCCTTCAACTTCACGCGCGCGACCAGCGCACTGTTGAGGTCGTAGACATAGCGCGGCGCCTTGGCCGCGGACGCCCAGGTGAACAGCACCGGCACCCCCTGGTAGCCTGTGTCCTCGACGAACTGCGACAGCCGCAGCAGCGCATCGCTCGTGGTGTTGTTGTAGCCGTGGACGAAGAGGAGCACCTTGCGCTGCCCGACCGGACGCTTGGCGAGCTCCCGGTCGATCTCGGCGACGAAGGCCGCCGAGCTCGCGTAGACCACCGGATCCACCACCGCGAACTCGCTGCGCGGGTCCGGCGGCAGCCGCTCGGGCCGTTCGAGCTGCCCCAGCACGTGGTTCGGCGGAACCGTGACCTCGACCGAGGCGAGGCCGAGCTCCGGCGCACGGCCGGCCGAGTAGAAGGCCCCCACCACCTCGGACGCCTCGCGCGTCGTGGCGATGAAGATGCGATGCCGGCTGAGGTCGGCCACCGACGCGGCCGGGACCTCCGGGTTGTCAATGCCGATGAGCTCCGGCGGTCGACCGCACCCGAGCACCAGCAGAGCGAGGCATGCGACGAGCAAGGGCATGGAAGTCCGACGGCTGCGAATGGTGTGCCTCCAGGGTGCCATCGTGACGGTTCTGCGGCCCGGGTGCCGCTGCCCGGACGCTACCAAGCGCACCCCCGCCGCGCAAGTTGCGAGGCAACCTCGTTGAATTCCCGAAGCGGTTCGTCAGGCACCGGGCCGGCTGACAGTCCTCTGACCCGGCTACATCACGCCGCTCGCCCGGATGAAGCTCCCGTTCCTGCAGCTCCTTCATCGCCTGCATCAGCTCCTCGCGGGTGTTCATCACGATCGGCCCCTGCCAGGCCACCGGCTCCCTCAGCGGCCGCCCGGCCACCAGCAGGAACCGCACCCCCTCCGGCCCCGCCTGCACCGTCACCTCGTCGCCCGACCCGAAGCGCACCAGCGTCCGGTTCCCCGACAGGTCGCGGATGTTCAGCTCCTCGCCGCGGTACTCCTTCTCCACCCGCACCCCCACCGGCGCCGCCGCGTCGCGAAAGCTCCCCGCGCCCGCGAACACATAGGCGAAGGCGTTCGCCCGCGTATCCACCGGCAGCGTCTTCTTCACCCCCGCCGGCACCGTCACGTCGAGGTACAGCGGCTCCGCCGCGATCCCGTCCACCGGCCCCTTCCTGCCCCAGAACGTGCCGATGATGATCCGCACCACCGTCCCGTCGTCGTCGACGATCTCGGTGATGTCGCTCCCTCCGATGTCCTGGTAGCGCGGCGTCGTCATCTTCAGCGCCGACGGCAGGTTCGCCCAGAGCTGGAACCCGTGCATCCGCCCCGACGCCGCCCCCCGCGGCATCTCCTGGTGCAGGATCCCCGACCCGGCGGTCATCCACTGCACCGACCCCGGCCCCAGCACGCCCGCGGTTGCCGAGCGAATCCGAATGCTCCACCGACCCGTCCAGCACATAGGTGATCGTCTCGATCCCCCGGTGCGGGTGCCAGGGAAACCCCGCCTTGTACGCCGCCGGATCGTCGTTGCGGAAATCGTCGAGCAGGAGGAACGGGTCGCTCTCCCCCGGATCCCCGAAGCCGAAGACGCGGTGCAGGTGCACCCCCGCGCCTTCCATGGTCGGCTCGGCGCGGCTGATGGACGTGACGGGACGAAAGGACATGGCGGGATCTCCACAACGACGTTATCCCACAATATCGTCGCGCGTCCGGGCCGCAAACAGCGTCGCCTGCGGCACCAGAGTGTTTCCGGGAGGGCAGCAATGAAGATCGGCGTCGTCGGAACCGGCCAGGTCGGCAGCGCCGCCGCCTACGCCATGGCGCTCACCGGCGCGGCCACCGAGATCGTGCTGGTGGACCACGACCCCGCGCTCGCCCGCGCCCAGGCCGAGGACATCGCCCACGCCGTCCCCTTCGCCTCGGCCACCCGCGTCAGCGACGGCGGCTATCCCGCCCTCGCCGGCGCCGGCATCGTCGTCATCGCCGCCGGCGTGCCGCAGGTCCCGGGCGAGACCCGCCTCGACCTCCTCGGCCGCAACGCCGCGGTCTTCCGCGACGTGATCGCCCGCGTGCTCGACGCCGCCCCGGACGCGATCCTGCTCGTCGCCTCCAATCCCGTGGACGTGATGACCCAGGTGGCCACCCGCCTCTCCGGCCTGCCGCCCGCCCGCGTCATCGGCTCCGGCACCATCCTCGACACCGCCCGCTTCCGCTGGCTGCTCGGCCAGCACCTCGGCATCGCCCCGCAGTCGGTGCACGCCTACGTCCTCGGCGAGCACGGCGACAGCGAGGTCCTCGCCTGGTCCTCCGCCCGCGCCGGCGGCGTGCGCGCTCGCCTCCTTCGCCGCCCAGGTCGGCGCGCCGCTCACCGACGCCGTCCGCGCCGAGCATCGACACCGGCGTCCGCCGCGCCGCCTACACCATCATCGAGGGCAAGGGCGCCACCTGGTACGGCATCGGCGCCGGCCTCGCCCGCCTCGCCGCCGCCATCGCCCGCGACGAGGGCGCCGTCTTCTCCGTCGCCATCGCCACCCCCGAGGTCGAGGGCGTCACCGACGTCGCCCTCTCCATCCCCCGCGTGATCGCCCGCGCCGGCGTCACCGCCGACCTCTTCCCCGAGCTCGCCCCCGCCGAGCACGCCGCCCTCCGCGCCAGCGCCGCCATGCTCAAGGACCTCGCCGATTCCGTGCCGCTCTGATGCGGATACCACTGATTTGCGGGATGGGTTCCTAGCGCGCGATCCCACCCACCCTGAACCGGCTGAATTGCGCGCCAGTGCAGACTTGCGGAGCTCTGCGAGCTAGAGGGGTGGACATGAACCGGGCCGGGATTTCCTTCGCCCTGCTGTCTGCAGCCCTTTTCGGAGCGAGCACCCCGTTTGCCAAGCTACTCCTCGGCTCCATCGATCCTTGGATGATGGCCGGCCTTCTCTACTTGGGTGCCGGCAGCGGACTTGCGGCCCTCAAGGTGTCACGGGCAGCGATGCGGCTTCCCGCGGTTGAGGCTCCTCTGCGCCGCTCCGACATGCCTTGGCTTGGCTTGGTCGTTCTCGCTGGCGGCATAGCCGGACCACTATTGCTGATGTTCGGCCTCACTCGCGTTCCGGCCGCCAGCGCCTCCCTCCTGCTTAATCTCGAGGGCTTGGCAACCATGGGCATCGCCTGGCTGGTTTTCCGCGAGAACGTCGACCGGCGGCTCCTCCTCGGGGCCCTCTCGATTCTGGCAGGCGCGGCCCTGCTTTCGTGGCAGGGCATCACCTCCATTGACTGGGGTGCCCTGCTGATCGCTGGGGCGTGTCTGTGCTGGGGTATCGACAACAACCTCACACGCAAGCTGTCCGCGGCCGATCCCGTTCAGATCGCTATGTTCAAGGGCCTTGTCGCGGGCACGGTCAACCTGTTGTTGGCGATCGCCAACGGCGCACGTCTTCCGCCTCCCGGCACGCTCCTCGCCGCTGTAACGGTGGGCTTTCTGGGGTACGGTGTGAGCTTGACCCTGTTTGTGCTTGGCCTGCGCCATCTCGGCACCGCGCGGACAGGAGCATACTTCTCTCTCTCACCTTTCATCGGCGCTTTCCTGGCCTTCGTTCTCTTGGGTGACACGCTGTCGGCGAAGCTGCTGATGGCTGGCGTTCTGATGGGCTTGGGTCTATGGCTGCACCTGTCGGAGCGGCATGAGCACATTCATTTCCACGAGGCGGTGGGACATGAGCACAGCCACCGGCACGATGTGCACCATCGGCATGAACACGACCCGGGCATGCCTCTTGGGGAGCCGCATACGCATTGGCACCAGCACCTGCCCCTGGCGCACCGGCACCCGCACTACCCGGACCTCCATCACAGGCATGGTCACGACCACGCGCACTGATCCCAGCATCCAGTGGTCAGAGCAGGCAGGTTGGGACGAGAAACGCGTCACGATCCGCGCGCGGGGTCGTGGCCTTCGTCCTCGGAGTGGGCGAGGAGTCGCGCCGCGGCGCCCAAAGAATACTTGGCTTTTCGGATCGAAGCGGAGGGACTGACATGGCAACGAGGATCGGATTGTACGGCGCCGCCGGCCACATGGGGATCACCCTGATCAGGGCAATCGGCGCAAGCGATAGCTGCACGCTGGCCGGAGGCTGCGAGCGTGCCGACTCGCCGAAGCTCGGCGAGGACTCGGAACGCTGGCCGGGCTTCCGCCGCTCGGCATCCCGGTCACGGCCGATGTCGGCGGCCTGTGCGACGCGTCGGACGTGATCGTCGACTACAGCGCGGCCTCGGCAACCATGTCGCTTCTTCCTGTCGTCATCGAAAGGCGGACCCCGCTTCTGGTCTGCACGACCGGCTTCAGCGAACCGCAACGCGTCAGCCTTCGCGAAGCCGGGCAATTCGTGCCGATCATGGTCGGGGCGAACATGAGCGCTTCCGTGATCGCCATGTACGTGTTGGTCAGGACCGCTGCGCGCCTCCTCGGCGACGAATTCGACGTCGAGATCTTCGACTTTCATCCCTGGGACAAGATCGATGCCCCCTCCGGCACGGCGCTGGAACTTGCGGAATACGCTGCCGAAGGGCGTGGCGTCACCCTGACGGAGGCCATGGCAACCGCGCGGCATGGCGAAACCGGCAAGCGCGTCCGGGGCGCCATCGGCTTTTCATCGGCCCGTGGCGGGGACGTGCCCGGCGAGAACTCGGTCTTCTTCGCCGGCCCGGGCCAACGCCTCGAGATCATCAGCCGCGTGACAAACCATACCGCGTTCGCGGGCGCCACGCTGGACGCCGCGGCATGGATCGCGAGGCAACAGCCCGGCCATTACGGAATGGATGACATGATGCGGGCCGCGCGCCCCGGCAGCGGCGGGTGGACACCGAGCGTAGACCGCGCTTGGCGGACGCTCATGGCCCGGTAAGCATTCGCCGTCAGGGTCCCGCTCTGACCCGAAAATTGCCATACGCTTTCCATACGCTTTCCATACGCGTGCCATACCCGAAAAACCCTTCCCTCCTCGGCCCTTGTCCGCCATAACCCGCCCCGCACGCTCCCGAGGCCCAACATGCACGACATCCGCCAAATCCGCGACGAGCCCCTCGCCTTCGACGCCGCCCTCGCCCGCCGCGGCCTGCCACCCGCCTCCCCCGAGATTCTCGCCCTCGACGAGACCCGCCGCACCCGCATCGCTGCCGCCGAAGCCGCCCTCGCCGAGCGCAACGCCGCCAGCAAGGCCGTGGGCGCCGCCAAGGCCCGGGGCGACGAGGCCGAGTTCGAACGCCTCCGCGCCCTCGTCGCCGACAAGAAGGACGAGATCGCCCGCCTCGAAGCCGACGCCGCCGCGGCCGCCGCCGCGCTGCGCGACCTCCTCCTCGGCATCCCCAACCTCCCCTACGACGACGTCCCCGACGGCCCCGACGAGACCGCCAACGTCGAGATCCACCGCTGGGGCAGCCCGCGCAACTTCTCCTTCAAGCCATTGGAACACTACGAGATTCCTGCCGCCAAGCCCGGCCTCGACTTCGAGGCAGCCGCCCGCCTCTCCGGCGCCCGCTTCGTGGTGATGAAGGGCGCAATGGCCCGCGTCCACCGTGCCCTCGCCCAGTTCATGCTCGACACCCACACCGAGAGGCACGGCCTCGACGAGACCTGGACCCCGGTTCTCGTGCGCGACGAAGCCATGCTCGGCACCAACCAGCTGCCGAAGTTCGCCGAGGACAGCTACCGCACCACCAACGGCTGGTGGCTGATCCCCACCTCCGAGGTCACCCTCACCAACCTCGTCGCCGGCCAGATTCTCGAGGACGCGGCACTCCCCATCCGCATGACCGCCCACACGCAATGCTTCCGCTCCGAGGCGGGCAGCGCCGGCAAGGACACCGCCGGCATGCTGCGCCACCACCAGTTCGAGAAGGTCGAGATGGTCTCGATCACCAGGCCGGAAGACAGCACCGCCGAGCACGAGCGGATGACGACATGCGCCCAGAACATCCTGGAATCGCTCAATCTTCCCTACCGCACCGTGGTGCTCGCCACCGGCGACATGGGCTTCGGCGCCCGCCGCACCCACGACCTCGAGGTCTGGCTCCCCGGCCAGAACACCTACCGCGAGATCTCCTCGGTCTCGGTCTGCGGCGACTTCCAGGCCCGCCGGATGAACGCCCGCTTCCGCCGCGGCGAGGGCGCGAAGCCAGAGTTCGTCCACACCCTCAACGGCTCCGGCCTCGCCGTCGGCCGCACCCTGATCGCCGTGCTGGAGAACGGCCAGGAAGCCGACGGCTCGGTCACCCTGCCGCCGGTCCTCGCCCCCTACCTCGGCGGCCGCCTCCGCATCGCTCCGGACGGCCGCTTCGAGGAAGCCAACGCCTGAGCCAGCATTATCGAAGAATTCACTGTATAATCAGTATGTTGGGCGTAGTTTCTCGTGTGAAATGCCGGCCGGCTCAGGCGGCCGCAGTGGGGTAGAACGCCTCGTAGATCGGCTCCAGCGTCTGCGCGTCGAACAGCGACGAGACGCTGGTGCCGTTGGCGATGTTCAGGATCGCCTGCGCGAAAAGCGGCGCCACCGGCACGATGCGGATGTTCCTCGCCTTCCGCGCCGCTTCGGTCGGCTCGATGGTGTCGGTGATGACCAGGCTCTTCATCGACGAGTTCTGGATCCGCTCCACCGCCGGCCCCGACAGCACGCCGTGGGTGATATAGGCGTGCACCTCCTTGGCCCCCTGCGCCATCAGCAGCTCCGCCGCCTTCACCAGCGTCCCGGCGGTGTCGGCGATGTCGTCGACGATGACGCAGACCCGGCCCGCCACCTCGCCGATCACCGTCATCGACCCCACCTCGCCCGGCCCCGCCCGCCGCTTGTCGACGATGGCCAGATCGGCGTTGATCCGCTCCGCCAGCTCCCGCGCCCGCGCCACGCCGCCCACGTCGGGCGAGACCACGGTGATCTCGCCCAGATTGTGGAAGTTGTGCCGGATATCGAGCGCGAAGACCGGCGCGGCATAGAGGTTGTCCACCGGCAGGTCGAAGAACCCCTGGATCTGCGCCGCGTGCAGATCCATCGTCAGCACCCGCTCGATCCCCGCCACCGTCAGGAGGTTCGCGACCAGCTTGGCGCTGATCGGCGTGCGCGCCTTGGAGCGGCGGTCCTGCCGGGCATAGCCGAAATACGGCATCACCGCCGTGATCCGGTGCGCCGAGGACCGGCGCAGCGCGTCGGTCATGATCATCAGTTCCATCAGGTTGTCGTTCGCCGGGTTCGACGTCGACTGGATGATGAACATGTCCTCGCCCCGGACATTCTCGTACACCTCGACGAAGATCTCCTGGTCGTTGAACCGCTCCACCCGCGTCTTGACCAGCTCCACCGTCTCGCCCCGGTGCATCGAGATGCGCCGGGCGATCGAGGTCGCCAGCGGCCGGTTGGAGTTGCCTGCGATCAGCTTCGGCTTGAACAAGGGGTTCGGCACGGGTTGACCTCTCGCGGCTGAGTCCCCGGTGGGTTATCACCGCCACCCAGCCTTGCAAAGCCCCGGAATCTGCCTATTCCGAGTGTCAACCAGCAGGGAGAACACCATGGCCGACATCGACTACTACCTCTTTCCGCTCTCGCCGTTCTCCTACCTCGCAGGGCTCGGCCTCGAGGAGGTCGCCGCGCGCCAGGGCGCGACCATCAGCCTACAAGCCGGTGCAGCTCTTCCGCATCTTCGCCGAGACCGGCACGCCGCTCGTCAAGGACCGCCACATCTCGCGGCAGAAGTACCGCCTGCAGGACATCGCCCGCGTCGCCCGCGCGAACGGGCTGCCGATCAACCCGACACCGCGGCATTTCCCGACCAACCCGGTACCCGCCTCCGCGGCGATCATCTCCGCCCAGGCCGAGGGCGGGGACGTGGGCCCCCTCGTCCACGGCTTCCTCCGCGCCGTCTGGGCCGAGGAGCGCGACATCGCCGACGACGAGGTCGTCCGCGATATCCTGGCCACGGCGGGCTTCGACCCGGCGCTGGCCGACAGGGGCCTCCTCACCGCCGTCGAGACGCTCGAGCGCAACACCGACGAGGCGATCCGCCGCTACGTCTTCGGGGCGCCGTCCTACGTGGTGGGCGAGGAGATCTTCTGGGGCCAGGACCGTCTGCCGCTGCTGGAGGCCCACCTCGCAAACCTCGCCGACAGCTGACCCGCCTCAGACTCCCGCATGTGCCCTCGCCCCCTTCAGCACCGCCAGTAACTGCGCCACTTCGGCCGGGGTCGTCGCCCAGTTGCAGACCAGCCGCGCCGACAGCGGCTCATCGTCCGGCCCCTCCAGGCTCTGGTTGGCCGGCCAGAGATAATAGTGCGCCCCCGCGGCCATCGCCGCCCGGTGCCCTGCCCGGGGCCAGGCCGCGAAGACGGCGTTGGCCTCGGTCGGGTGCACCAGCACCGCGCCGGGCAGGGCCGCGATCCCGTCGGCCAGCTCGCGCGCCCGCGCGTTCGCCGCCTCGGCGAGGTCGAGCCAGAGGTCGCCCTCGAGGTACGCCTCCATCTGGGCCGAGAGGAAGCGATGCTTGGAAAAGAGGTGCCCGCCGCGCTTGCGCCGCAGCTCGAACTCCCAGGCCCGCGCCGCATCGAACAGCACCACCGCCTCGACGCCGAGGCAGCCATTCTTGGTGCCCCCGAAGGTCAGCACGTCCACGCCGGCCTTCCACGTCAGGTCCGCCGCGGAACAGCCGAGATGCGCCACCGCATTGGCGAAGCGCGACCCGTCCATATGCACCGGAATCCCGTGGCCTCGCGCAATGCCGGCAAGCTCGGCCACCTGCGCCGGGTCATAGACCGCCCCCGCCTCCGTGGCGTTGGTCAGCGACAGCGCACCCTTCTGGACGTTGTGCACGCCGGCATTGGCGGTGAGCCCGATCGCCCGCTCCAGGCTGGCCGGGTCGATGCGCGCATGATCGCCATCGAGCAGCGTCAGCTTCGCGCCGCCCGTGTAGAACTCCGGCGCGCCGCACTCGTCCTCCTCCACATGGGCGTTGCGGTGGCAGTAGACCGTGGCCCAGGGCGGGCAAAGGCAGGCGAGCGCCAGGGCGTTCGCCGCCGTCCCGGTCGCGACCAGATAGACCGCCGCCTGCGGCGCCTCGAAGACCTCGCGGATCCGCGCCGTCACCCGCTCCATCCCGGCGTCGGCGCCGTAGGAGGGCGCGTACCCGGAGTTCGCCTCCGCGATCGCCTCGATCATCTCCGGCGCCGCCGCGCCGGTATTGTCGGAAGCGAACCACATCAGATGTCCTCCTCGATCACGAACTCCTGCCAGTCCTCCTCGCGCGACCTCGAACTCCGCCACCATGCGCCCGCGGAGCGACACCCCCGCCCGGTGCACGCTCTCGGGATCGCCCGAGATCAGCGGATGCCACGGCTCGAGGTCCCGCCCCTCCTGCACCAGCCGGTAGGCGCAGGTCCGGGGCATCCACGGGAGCACGCTCTCCAGGTTGTCGCGGTCCAGCACCACGCACCCCCGCACCAACTGCCGCCGCAGCGCATAGTTGCCACAGCGGCAGGTCCCCTGATCGAGCAACCGGCAGGAGATGTTGGTATAGGCGACTTCGCCCGTATCCTCGTCCTCCAGCTTGATCAGGCAGCACTTGGCGCACCCGTCGCAGAGCGCCTCCCACTCGGCGCGCGTCAGGTCCTCGAGCGCGTGGCGGCGCCAGAACTCGGGGCGGAGCGCCGAGTTGGCTTCGTCACGGAACAGCCACCCCGACCGACGCCAGGCCGGCCACGACCTCGGCGGCGGAGATCGCTCCGGGCTGCCGCCCTTCGCGGACCAGCCGCACGCTCAGGTCGACGAACCAGGCGTTTGCCGGCACTGGAACGCCATGCAGCCGGCCGAGAAGCACGATTTCGCCGTTCAGCCAGTCGGTCTCGATCGAGCCGGTGCCGCGCGCCAGGCTCTGGGTCGAGGATCCGCCCGTCCGCTCGATGCCCGCCACCTCGCCCAGACGCATCAACGCCTCGCGGCGCGGGTCGGCGGCGCCGACGTCACGCCAGGCGATCCCCGCAGCGGCCAGCACCGCCTCGCCCTCCGCGCGGAGCACGGACTGGAACGCCTGATGCGCCGCTCCGCTCCCCAGCGCGGCCTCCACGATGTTGTTGAGGTTGAGCAGCAGCTTGCCGTACTTGCTCGCCATCACGTCGTCGCTGACGAAGGCGGCGACGTTGGCCGCCTCCAGTGCCTCCGCCAACCCCCGGTCGGAAGCGTCGCTCCCACGCGGAAAGCGCCCGATGTCGAAGACGCCGTAGCGCGGCGTCGAGAAGACCACCACCTCTCCCGGCGTGGCAAAGGTGGCCGGCATCATCACCGTCACCCCGTGCACATTGGGAAACCGCCGAAGCGCCATCCGTTCATTGGCGACGCCGTTCTGCACGCAGAAGATCGCCTGTCCGGTGACTCCGGCCGCACGCAGCCGCTCCAGCGCCTCGGTCGTGTCCTGTGTCTTCATGGTCAGGAGGACCGCATCGTCCGCCCGCCAGTCGATCTCCGAGGGATCGCCCACGCAGCGGAACTCCGCGCGCAAAGCTCCCTCCGTGCTCCGGAGCAATAGTCCTGCGGCCCGGATCGCATCGAGCTGCCCGCCCCGGGCGATGCCGATGACCTCCTGCCCCGACAGCGCCAGGGCCGCCGCAACTGTCCCACCGATCGCCCCGACGCCGTAGACGATTGTCCGCATCGCAACCCACCCCGATCATCTGGCCGCCGCCAATTCCGTCTCGTCTCAGTCGCCCTGGATGCAGTTCAGGAACGGACGCACGCGCGGGCCTCCGTCCACTTATCCCGATTCACGGCATAAACCACGTGATGCCGCAACGGGTGCCCCTCCGGCATGGCCGGATGCTCGAAGTCCCGGGCCGGATCGGGCTCCATCCCGATCCGCCGCATGACCGCCAGCGACCGGGCGTGGTTCGGATCGGTAAATGCCACGATCTCGGCCAGCCCGAGCCGGGCAAATCCGTGGTCGATCCAGGCCAGCGCCGCCTCGCTGGCATAGCCCCGGCCCCAATGTGCCTGCGGCAGCCGCCAGCCGATCTCCACGCAGGGACAAAACGGCACATCCATCTCGCAGCGCGCCAGCCCCACCATGCCCAGGAACGCGCGGTCGCTCCGCCGCTCGACGGCGCCAAAGCAGAACCCGTCCCCCTGCCAACGCTCCACGAAGCTGTCGATCTCCGCGTCGCTCTCTTCTCGCGTCAGCGGCCCGGGAAAGTCCATCACCGCCGGATCCGCGTTCATCGCCGCGAACGGCGCGCGGTCATCCGCCACCCAGGGTCGCAGTAATAGCCGCTCGGTCTCGATCATCCGACCCAATCCTCCCGGCGGATCGAAAAGACCAGGTGCGGCCGAAGCGGATGCCCCTCCGGCAACGACGGATGCTCGAAGTCGCGCCCCGGATCGCGGCGCATCCCCAGCCGTTCCATGACTCGTTGCGAGGCCAGGTTCTCCGGCACCGTGAAGGCGATCACCTCGGCCAACCCCATTACTTCGAACGCGTGGCGCAGCCAGCCGCGCGCCGCCTCGGTCGCATATCCCTGGCCCCAATGCATCCGGGCCAGCCGCCAGCCGATCTCTACCGCCCCCTCCAACGGCGCGAATCGAACCTGCGCCAGCCCGACCATCCCGATGAAGGCTGCGTCCACCTTGCGCTCCGCCACGGCAATGCTGATTCCGTCCGAAGTCCAGCGGTCTTCCAGCCGAGCCACAAACGCGTCGCTCTCGGACCGGACAAGAGCCTTCGGGAAATACCGCATCACCTCGTGGTCGGCGTTGAGCGCTGCGAAGGGCGCAAGATCGCGCGCATCCCATCGCCGCAGGATGAGGCGGTCGGTCTCCAGCATGGCGGCGTCACGACCCCGCCAGCCGCTCGCGCGCCTCGGCCGCATCGAGCCGCATCTGCGCCACCAGGGCCTCCACGCTCTCGAACCTCAGCTCCGGCCGCAGAAACGCGACCAGGGCCACCGACAGCACCTCGCCGTAGAGGTCGCCGTCGAAGTCGAAGAGGTTCACCTCGAGGTTCGCGGCGTTCTCGCCGAACGTCGGCCGCACTCCGATCGAGGCGACCCCGGCGTAGCGTCCCCTGTGCGGCCCGGTCAGCACGTCGACCTGCACCGCATAGACCCCGAACCGCGGCAGGTGCAGCCCCTGAAGGGCGAGGTTCGCCGTCGGAAAGCCCAGGGCCCTGCCGCGCTTCGCGCCGTGCTCGACGGCCCCCTCGATCCGGTGCCAATGTCCCAGGATGCGCGCCGCCTCCTCGGGCCGCCCTCCGCCCAGCGCCTCGCGGATCGCGGTCGAGGAATAGTCGCCCCGCCCGTCCGACACCAGCGGCGCGACCGTCACCCCGAAACCCGCCGCCGCCCCCAGCGCCTTCAGCTGTTCCGCATCCCCAGCGCGCCCCTTGCCGAAGCGAAAGTCCGCACCGACCACCACATGCCGAACCCCGAGCCCCCCGGCGAGGACCTCCGCCACGAAGCGCTCCGGGCTCAGCCCCGCGAGGCCAGGGCCGAACGGCAGTTCGTGGAGCACCTCCACGCCCAGCTTCTCCAGCCGCCGCGCCCTCGCATCGGCGGTCATCAGCCGAAAGTCCGGCGCGCCCGGCGCGAAGAAGCTCCGCGGGTGCGGCTCGAAGGTGACCACCCCGAACGGCGCCCCGATTTCCGCCGCCGCCGCATGCGCCAGCGCCAGCACCGACTGGTGGCCGAGATGCACCCCGTCGAAATTGCCCATGGCGACCGCGGCCCCACGGTCCTTGCTCGTCAGCCCCGCATAGTCCCGAAACCGATCCATGAGGCCCCTAGGCGCGACCGCGGTCCCGCATGTCCGTGCTCGACGAAACCGCGCCGAGCCTCCGAGCGTCCGTATCGCCGACGCGAACGGCGCGATCAAGGGTCACGCGCTGCCGACCCGACCTCCCCCGCCGCCGCACCCGGACCATCGCCCGGCCGGACCTCTGCGCCATTACTGCGCCGCGCCTTACCGCCGAGACATACGTTTCAATTGTGTCATGGTGCCGGCGGTCGATGTCCATGTTCTTCTCGGCAAGCGCGAACTGCGCTATTCTTAGCATCGGGGAAGCGACAGAAACGATCGACACTCTTCAACATGCCGACTCGCGAGTTTTCAGGCTGGGCTTGTCGGGTCGCCCTCGCGGCTTGCGCGATTATTGCATGGCCGCTGTTCGCTGGCTTTGCGGCGTCGGCGCCGCAGGCGCCGGCGACCCTCGCCGACACCGGCCTCTATTCCAGCTTCGAGCGCCTGGAGATCGATCCTTCCAACCTCGCCTTCGCGCCGCAGTATGCACTGTGGACGGACGGGGCCAGCAAGCGACGCTGGATCTCCCTGCCGCCCGGCACCGCCATCGACGCTTCCGATCCCGAGGCCTGGGTCTTTCCGACAGGGACACGGTTCTGGAAGGAGTTCAGCTTCGGCGAACGCCGGGTGGAGACGCGCTACATCGAACACCTGCCGGACGGAGGGTGGCTCTACGCCGCCTACGAATGGAGCGAGGACGGGCGCACGGCCACGCTTGCGCCGGAACGGGGCCGCGGCGGCGCCTACGCCTTCGTCGGGGGCCGTTCCCACACGATCCCGGCGGCCAGCGACTGCCGCGTCTGCCACGAATCCGGCCGCACGCCCGTGCTCGGCTTCAGCCTGCTTCAGCTCTCGCCCGATCGCGACGCGGGTGCGCTGCACGCCGAGCCACGGCCAACCCCGGATCTCGACCTCGAGGTTCTCGTGAGGGCCGGGCTCCTTGTCGGGCTGCCGGAGCCGCTCCTCGCCAGGCCGCCGCGGATCGCCGCGGCCACCCCGGTCGAACGGGCTGCGCTCGGGTACCTGCACGCGAACTGCGGTCACTGCCACAACGACGAAGGGCCGTTGCGGACCCTCGGGCTCGGGCTCCGTCATCGCACGGATGTGGACCCGGCGCCTGGGGTTGCGACGACCGTCGGCGCGCCGATCCGCAAGCGGGCGCCCGGCCAGTCTCCGGAGGCCGTGCTCCGCATCGAACCGGGCCAGCCGGATCGCAGCGGGCTGGTGCAGCGCATGGGCTCGCGCTGGGCGGCGCTGCAGATGCCGCCGCTCGGCAGCAACCTCGTGGACGAGCAGGCGCTCGAACTGGTCCGGCAATGGATCGCGGGCATGGAAGGTCTTCAGGCGCAAACAACGGGAGAGGGACGGAAGCAATGACGCTTACTCACGCGATGCGGGCGGCTGCGCTCGCGCTGGTGGTGCCGGGCGCAGCCTTGGCCCAGGACGACCCGGTGGCCATCGGCAAATACCTGGTGGACACCTCGGGATGCCACGACTGCCACACCCCGTGGATCATGGGCGCGAACGGCCCGGAGCCGGACATGACCCGGGCGCTGTCCGGTCATCCGCAGGACCTCGTGATCGAGGCTCCGGGGGCGCTTCCCGGGCCTTGGGTCGGCGGCATGAACGACACCAACACCGCCTGGACGGGACCCTGGGGCGTGAGCTTCACCCCCAACCTGACGCCCGACCCGGAGACCGGCATCTGGCGGGAAATGAGCGAGGAGCAGTTCATCCAGGCGCTGCGCACCGGGCGGCACCTCGGGCAGGGACGGCCGATCCTGCCGCCGATGCCCTGGCTGCCCTACGGACAGAAGACCGACGCGGACCTCAAGGCGATCTACGCCTACCTCCAGTCAATCCCGCCGATCAAGAACAAGGTCCCCGACCCGCTGCCGCCGGCGCAGTAGCTGTCGACGTCGGGAGTCGCACGCGTGCGACTCCCGACAATCGGCTGTCCATAAAGGGTAATTCTCTCGCCGTTAACGTCCTCTCAACGGGCGCTTGACGGCTTCCCCGGCATCAATCGAACCTGCGGCTTGGCGCCAGGACCAGCGCTTCGCCGTCGAGCACGACGGTGTCGCCGACCCGGCAGGCGCAGTCGAGCGTCACGCGCCGGCGCGCATGGTCGATCTCGCGCACCACCACCGTCGCCTCCACCCGGTCACCCGGCCTGACCGGCGCGCGGAACTTCAGCGTCTGGCCCAGATAGACCGTGCCATGACCCGGCAACTGCTCGCCGATCACCGCCGAGATCAGACCCGCCGTCAGCATCCCGTGCGCGATCCGCCCCTGGAAGATGGTGTCCCGCGCATAGGCGTCATCGAGGTGAACCGGGTTGTGGTCGGTGGAAAGCTCCGCGAACATCGCGATCTCGCGGTCGCCGATGGTCTTCGAAACCGACCGCGCCATGCCGATCGAGATGTCCTCGATGCAGATGCTTCCCACGGGCAGATTATGTTCGCGTGTGTCCCGCACCATGTCACTCCACCGCTGCCGCAACGCAGCAAAGGTATGCGATTCGCCACGAACGCGCAACATGCTTGCGCAACTTTACGTCGCAATCAGTCCGATGAAAGCAACTTCATTACCCAGCCGATCTAGCGGAGGAACGCCATCGCCATCCGTGGCGACATTCTCGCTTCGTCGAGAAACACCGCGAGAAGCGCCGGGTCCGGCCCGGCTGCCGCCGTGGTGCCGGTCTCCTCCGCAGCCAGCCCTCCGGTGACGAAGACCGAGTCGAGCCCCTCGCCCATGGCGCCGAGGATGTCGGTTCCGATCCCGTCGCCCAGGCAGAGGATCTCGTCGGCCGGCGTGTCGTATCCCAGCCGCGCGGCCAGCTCGCGCCGGGCCAGGGCATAGATGGGCGGATGCGGCTTGCCGAAGTAGTAGCTGCGCCCGCCCGCCTCGGTATAGGCAGCCGCGATGGCGCCGGCGCAGTAGATGCGCCGATCGCCCACGTCCACCACGATGTCCGGGTTGGCGCAGAGCAGCTTCATGCCCTTGGTCTTGCCGTAGAGAATGGTCGCCCGGTAGTCCGCCGGCGTCTCGGTCCGGTCGTCGAATAGCCCGGTGCAGACGATGCCCTCGGCCTCCTCCAGCGGTACGCGCTCGATGTCGAACGGCCGGCCGGCGGCGTCGAGGAAGAAGACAAGATCCCGCTCCGGCCCGATGTGATAGACCCGCCGCCCGAACTGCCCCGCCGCCATCGCCGCCTGCGCGGCGTCGCCCGAGGAGACGATCAGATCCCACGACGACCGCGGCGCCCCGAGAATATCGAGCTGGCGCGCGACGTCGCCCGCCGGCCTTGGCGAGTTGGTCAGGAGCACGACGGCGCCCTTCCGTGCCCTGTACCGCTCCAGCGCCGCCACCGCCGCGGGGAAGGCGCGCACCCCGTCATGCAGACATCCCCAGAGATCGCAGAAAAGCACGCTGTAGCCGGGGTCGATCTCGTCGAGCGATCGGATGATCTCGGTCATGGCGGCTCCGCTGGCTGGTTGGCCCTGCCCTAGCCCATTCTTCCACCCAAGGCGAGCCGACCGTGTTGCGCCGCTCCGCGTGCCGGTGCAAGAAGCCCGCGCCGGAAAGGGGACGGATGCGATGCACAACACGCCGCTGATCACGACGATCGTCGCCGGACTGGTCATCGCCTTCGTCTTCGGTGCGCTCGCGAACCGGCTGCGGCTGTCGCCGCTCGTCGGCTACCTCATCGCCGGCGTGCTCATCGGCCCGGCGACGCCGGGCTACGTCGCCGACACCCATCTCGCGCCGGAGCTGGCGGAGATCGGTGTGATCCTGCTCATGTTCGGGGTCGGCCTGCACTTCTCCATGGCCGATCTCCTGTCGGTGCGCGCCATCGCCATTCCCGGCGCCCTCGGCCAGATCGCCGCCACCACGCTGCTCGGCTACGGCCTCGGCCACTGGCTCGGATGGTCACCCGGCGGCAGCCTCGTCTTCGGGCTGGCGCTGTCGGTGGCGAGCACCGTGGTGCTGCTCCGCGCCCTGCAGGAACGCCACCTGGTCGAGACCGAGCGCGGCCGCATCGCCGTCGGCTGGCTGATCGTCGAGGACCTCGCCATGGTCCTGACGCTGGTTCTGCTGCCGGTCCTCGCCGATGTGCTCTCGGGCCCCGACGACGGTCAGGCGGTGCCTTGGACCGACATCCTCTGGCCGCTCGCCACCACCCTCGGCAAGGTCGCGGTCTTCGTGGCGCTCATGCTGGTCGTCGGGCGGCGGCTGATCCCGTGGCTGCTGCACCGGATCGCCGGCACCGGGTCGCGCGAGCTGTTCACCCTGGCCGTGCTGGCGCTGGCGCTCGGTATCGCATTCGGCGCGTCCAGCGTCTTCGGCGTCTCCTTCGCGCTCGGCGCCTTCTTCGCGGGGATGGTGCTGGCCGAGTCCGAGCTCAGCCACCGTGCGGCCGAGGATTCCCTGCCGCTCCGCGACGCCTTCGCGGTGCTGTTCTTCGTCTCGGTGGGCATGCTCTTCGACCCTGCGGTGCTGGTCGAGCGGCCGCTGGCCGTCCTCGTGACGCTCCTCATCATCGTCGTGGGCAAGGCGATCGTCGCCTACGTCATCGTCCGCGCCTTCGGGCACTCGCGGTCACGGGCGCTGACCATTTCCGCCAGTCTGGCGCAGATCGGCGAGTTTTCCTTCATTCTGGCGGGCCTCGGCCTCACCCTCGGGCTGCTCGAGCCCGAGGCGCAGAGCCTCATCCTCGCCGGCGCCATTCTGTCGATCGTGCTCAACCCGTTCCTGTTCACGATCCTCGACCGGCTGGAGGCCAGGGCGACGGCGTCGGAGGCCTCCGCCGAGCGCGACCGGGATCTGCCCGAGCCGTCGTCGGCGACCGGCCATGCCGTCGTGGTCGGCTACGGAACGGTCGGGCGGAACCTCGCCGCCAACCTCCGGAGCGCCGGCCGGCCGTTCGTCGTCATCGACGACCGCGAGGAAGAGATGGCGAAGCTCAGGGCCGAGGGGGTCGACACCGTGGTCGGCAACGCCGCCGACGACGCCGTGCTGCAGGCCGCCAACATCGCCCAGGCCGCCACGCTTTTCGTCGCCATACCGAACGTCTTCGAGGCCGGCCAAGTCATCGAGAAGGCGCGCCGGCTCCATCCGGGCATCCGCATCGTGGCGCGCGCCGAGGACGAGCCCCAGCTTGCGCACCTCCGCGAGCACGGCGCCGACGAAGTGGTGATCGGCCGGAGGGAGATCGCCCTCGGGATGCTCGCCGAGGCCGCGGGCGCACGTCAGGGCGACGCAGCGATTATCGCGCCGCGCGAGGCTTGACAGCGCCGCCATCGCTCAATACCTAACGCACGCATTAGCACTCATGGGTGGCGAGTGCTAACCGAACCAAGCCGCCACCCCCAGGTTGGAACGCGAACCAAGGAGCGATCCCCAATGCAATTCACCCCTCTTCACGACCGCGTGGTCGTCCGCCGCATCGAAGGCGAGGAGAAGACCAAGGGCGGACTGATCATCCCCGACACCGCCAAGGAAAAGCCCTCCGAGGGCGAGGTCATCGCCGTCGGCGAAGGCGCCCGCAAGGACTCGGGCGAGCTGATCGCCATGACCGTCAAGGCCGGCGACCGCATCCTCTTCGGCAAGTGGTCCGGCACCGAGGTCAAGCTCGATGGCGAGGACTACCTGATCATGAAGGAAAGCGACATCCTCGGGATCATCGTGGCGGAAAAGTCCGCCGCCAAGGCCGCCTGAGCAACCGAAATTCTGAGGAGAACATCCCATGGGCGCTAAGCAGCTCAAATTCGATACCGACGCGCGCAACCGCCTGCTCCGCGGCGTCGACCTTCTCGCCGACGCGGTCCGCGTCACCCTCGGCCCCAAGGGCCGCAACGTCATCCTCGACAAGTCCTTCGGCTCGCCGCGGATCACCAAGGACGGCGTCACCGTCGCCAAGGAGATCGAGCTCGAGGACAAGTTCGAGAACATGGGCGCGCAGATGGTCCGCGAAGTGGCCAGCCGCACCAACGACGAGGCCGGCGACGGCACCACCACCGCCACCGTGCTCGCCCAGGCCATCGTCCGCGAGGGCATGAAGTCGGTCGCGGCCGGCATGAACCCGATGGACCTGAAGCGCGGCATCGAGAAGGCCGTGCAGATCGTCGTCGAGGACATCAAGAAGCAGGCCCGCACCGTCTCCGGCACCGAGGAAGTCGCCCAGGTCGGCACCATCTCGGCCAACGGCGAGTCGGAAATCGGCCGGCAGATCGCCGACGCGATGCAGAAGGTCGGCAACGAGGGTGTCATCACCGTCGAGGAGAACAAGGGCTTCGAGACCGAGACCGAGGTCGTCGAGGGCATGCAGTTCGACCGCGGCTACCTCAGCCCCTACTTCATCACCAACGCCGACAAGATGGTGGCCGAGCTCGAGGACGCGCTGATCCTGCTGCACGAGAAGAAGCTCTCGTCGCTGCAGCCGATGGTGCCGCTGCTCGAGTCGGTGATCCAGTCCGGCAAGCCGCTCCTCATCATCTCCGAGGACGTGGACGGCGAGGCGCTGGCGACTCTGGTGGTCAACAAGCTGCGCGGGGGCCTCAAGATCGCCGCCGTCAAGGCGCCGGGCTTCGGTGACCGCCGCAAGGCCATGCTGCAGGACATCGCGATCCTGACCGGCGGCCAGGTGATCTCCGACGACCTCGGCATGAAGCTCGAGAACGTCGGCATCGACATGCTCGGCAAGGCGCGCAAGATCTCGATCACCAAGGACGAGACCACCATCGTCGAGGGCTTCGGCGCGAAGGCCGAGATCGAGGCCCGGGTCGCGCAGATCCGCAGCCAGATCGAGGACACCACCTCGGACTACGACAAGGAGAAGCTGCAGGAGCGGCTGGCGAAGCTCGCCGGCGGCGTTGCGGTCATCCGCGTCGGCGGCGCCTCGGAGATCGAGGTGAAGGAGCGCAAGGACCGCGTCGAGGACTCGCTGAACGCGACCCGCGCCGCGGTGCAGGAAGGCGTGGTCGTCGGCGGCGGCGTGGCGCTGATCCGCGCCGGCAAGAAGCTCGACGGCGTGACCGGCGAGAACTCCGACCAGACCGCGGGCATCGCGATCATCCGCAAGGCGCTGCAGGCGCCGCTGCGGCAGATCGCCGAGAACGCGGGCGTGGACGGCTCGGTCGTCGCCGGCAAGGTGCTCGAGTCCAACGACGAGGCCTTCGGCTTCAACGCGCAGACCGAGGAATACGGCGACATGTTCAAGTTCGGCGTGATCGACCCGGCCAAGGTCGTGCGCACCGCGCTGCAGGACGCCGCTTCGGTCGCGGGCCTGCTCATCACCACCGAGGCGATGATCGCCGACAAGCCGGAGCCGAAGGGCCAGATGGGCGGCGGCGGCGGCGGCATGGGCGGCATGGGCGGCATGGACGGCATGATGTGATCGGAGCCGCCAGGCTCTGATACGGAACGGGGGCCGAAAGGCCCCCGTTTTCGTTTGCGGCGCAAAATGCGCGGACGTCTACTCCGGCCTCGAACCGCCGAAGTCCTCCAGGACCGCGACAAGCGCTTCCGGCCCGACCTTCACCGTCCCGGAGAAAGGGCGGTCCACGGCGACGATGATCAGCAGCCCCGAGAAGATCAGCGACGCCAGCGCGCCGGTCATCAGCGCCTGCGCCACGAGGTTCCTCGTCCCGAAGAAGAAGGTGAACCCGATCGTCACCGCCGCTCCGAAGAAGAGCACCCCCCACACGATCCCCGGCACGACGCCCGAGGCCAGGACGATCCGCGCGCGCCGCGCCTGGGTCAGCTGGTCGAGCTGGTACAGCACCTCGGCCATCACCACCTCCCCGCGCGCGTCCGCGGGCTCGAAGCGAAGCAGCGTCGCATAGACCGCGTCGAGCGTCTGGGTCACCGCGCGGCTGGCGCCGCCCCGCTCCATTGCTGCCCAGTCCTCCTTGACCGCACCCCGGAGATACGAGGTGACCGCCGAGCGCAGCTCGGCCCCCGGGACGCCTCCCATGCCGTCCGCCAGGCGGTAGATCGTCGCGGCCGCGCCGGCCTCGGCCGCGACGCGGTCGTCGGCCTCGGTGAACTTCTCCCACACCACGATGACGGCGAAGGCAAGCAGGACCGCATAGAGCACGCCCACGGTGGCGAACTTGAAGCCGGCGACCTCGTTGTTCGTCTTCAGCCGCTCCAACGCCCAGCGCCGCCGCACCAGGATCGGCCCGGCCATCGCCGCGAGCGAAAACACCCCCACGAGCAGCAACGCGGCAACCCATGTGGGAGACGTGGTCAGAAAGTCCATGGCGCCCCCCGGTCGTTCGCGCGAGCGTAGCAGACAAACCCGGCGCTCTGTCCAGATCCGACTGTGGCATTGACACCCTTCCCCCGGAGGCGCACTTCAGGAGCAGGGACCGCGACCCGGCGCGCCATCCGCCTTCCCCGACCGGGACGACCCAATCAGTGAGGAAACCGCCATGGCCAAGGGCCAGAAACGCAGCACCAAGGAAGCGAAGAAGCCGAAGCAGGTGAAGACCAAGGCGCCCGAGGCGTCCAGCCTCACCGCCCGCCTCTCGACCCCTCCCGCCCCCGGCAAGGGCCGCAAGGGGTAACCTCGGCGCTGGTCCGCACTTGCAGCGCGGCGACGGGCGCGCCATCCTGAGCCGCCACGGCCAAAGGCCGGGCTGCAAGGGAGGGTGGAATGAGCAAACGCGACGACCTGATCGCGATCTACGCTGGCGATCTCAAGGAGAAGTGCGGCGTCACGCCGGACATGGAGCTCCTGACCAAGGTGACCATTGGGCTCGGACCGGCGATCTATAACGCCGACAGCTCGGTGGTATCCGGCACGCAGGAACTCCGAGCGCGAGACCATCCGGGTCAACTTCCTGATCCGCAAGCTCGGGCTGCGGGACGGGCCGGAGCTCATGGCCGGGCTCGACCGCGCCATCGAGACCTACGGGCGGTCGAACCGCAACAAGCATCGGGCGGTGGTGTACTACCTGCTCACCAAGCACTTTGGCCGGGAAGCCGTCTACGCCTGATACGATCTCCGGTTGATCTGCTCGCGCGCCTCGGGCGGCGGTCATCCCTTTGGAACGGCGAGAAAAATCCGGGCTGGAAGGCGGCTGGAATCCGGCTGGAATCCGGCTTGCCACTTCTTTACGGGCTTTTAACGCGAGGCGATCGCACGGAGGGCCGTATGACGGGCTCTACTGAGCGCAAGATCGCTACGAGCGCAAGTGCGCGGATTTTCCCTGTAAGTGCCGGAAACGGTTTACTTTTGTCCATGCACAACTCATGCACGAGGCATGCATACGATCAGCGCGTGGCGCGCCGGCGCGCCGGAATGAGGCTGCCTCAGCGCACCAGGCGTTCGAGCGGATCGTAGAGGACCGGTCCCGCACGGCCGAAGGCCAGGCGCGCGAGGCTGTCCGGCTTGAAGCGGAGCGCCGCGAGTTCGACCGCATCGACCCAGCGGAGGCGGTTCACCACGCCGGAAGGGTCGCGGAGCACCGCGGCGGCGGCCGGGCCGAGCAGGCGCGCCGCGTAGATCAGGTCGACCTGGTGGAAGTCGGTGTCGGGGTTGTGAAACTCGGAGACTGCCAGGAGCCTCCCCGGCTCGACGGCGAGCCCGGTCTCCTCCGCAACCTCGCGCCGCAGGTTGTCGGGCAGGTCGTGCCCGCGTTCGACGCCACCGCCGGGCGCGCACCAGAGGTCGCTCTCCTCGCCGGGATAGGCGTTCACCACCAGAAGCCGCCCGGCGTCGAGGACGACGGCGCGAACCGCCAGCCTTGGCCCGGTCACGACGAGCGCGGCGCGATGCGGGTGACGTGGCCCATCTTGCGCCCGGGCCGCGCCTCGGCCTTGCCGTAGAGGTGCACCCGGGCGCCGCGGATCTCCCGGCGCCTCGGCGGCGGCGTCGCCCAGCAGGTTCAGCATCTCGGCGTCGGAGTGGCGCGCCCCGTCGCCGAGCGGCCAGCCGCAGATGGCGCGGATGTGCTGCTCGAACTGGTCGATGAGGCACCCTGCCTCGGTCCAGTGCCCGGAGTTGTGCACCCGGGGCGCGATCTCGTTGACCACGAGGCCGCCGCGGGTCACGAACAGCTCCACCCCGATCACGCCGACATAGTCCAGCGCGTTCAGGATGCGCCCGGCGATCAGCACCGCGTCCTGCGCGACGGCCGGCGGCACCCGCGCGGGCACGGTGGTGCGGTACAGGATGCCGTCCCGGTGCTCGTTCTCGCCCGGATCGAAGGCGGCGACGGTGCCGTCGAGCCCGCGGGCCGCGATCACCGAGATCTCCCGCTCGAAGGTCACGAGGCCTTCGAGCACCGAAGGCGCCCCGCCAACCGCCACGAAACCCTCGGCTGCCGAGGCGCCGGCGTCGAGCCGCACCTGCCCCTTGCCGTCATAGCCGAGCCGCCGGGTCTTCAGGATGCCGGGGCCGCCGCAGGCCGCCAGCGCCCGCGCGAGGTCGTCGGGGCCGTCCACCGCCCAGTACGGCGCCGTCGCCAGCCCGAGCCCGTTCAGGAACCCCTTCTCCGCCAGCCGGTCCTGCGCCACCTCCAGCGCCCGCCGCCCCGGCCGCACCGGGACGAGCGGCGCGATCGCATCGATGGCGCCGAGCGCCACGTTCTCGAACTCGTAGGTCACGACGTCGACCCCGGCCGCGAAGGCGCGGAGCGCCGCGAGGTCGTCGTAGCCGGCCCGCGTCACCATGTTGGCCACCTGGCCGGCGCACGGGTCGGGCGCCGGCTCGAAGACATGGCAACGCATCCCCAGCCGCGCCGCCGCCATCGCCAGCATCCGTCCGAGCTGGCCGCCGCCGAGGATGCCGATGCGGCTGCCCGGCGGCAGCGGCTCAGGCGCCATCGGGCGCTTCGGCCACCGCGGCGGTCTGCGCCGCGCGCCAGGCGTCGAGCCGCGCAGCGAGGCCCGCATCCCGTGTCGCCAGGAACGCCGCCGCCAGCAGCCCGGCGTTGGCCGCCCCCGCCGGCCCGATGGCCAGCGTGCCGACCGGCACGCCCTTGGGCATCTGCACGATGGACAGGAGCGAATCGAGCCCGGAGAGCGCCTTCGAGCCACCGGCACGCCGAGGACCGGCAGCCGTGTCTTGGCCGCCAGCATCCCCGGCAGATGCGCGGCGCCGCCTGCCCCGGCGATGATCGCCAGAAGCCCCCGGCCCGCCGCCGCCTCGGCATAGGCGAAGAGCCGGTCGGGCGTGCGGTGCGCCGAGACGATGCGCACCTCGTGCGGCACGCCGAGCTCGTCCAGCACCTCGGCCGCGGCGCGCATGGTCTCCCAGTCGGACTGGCTGCCCATGACGATGCCGATGAGCGGGTCGGCCATGCGGAACTCCCGGTTGCGCGAAGGCGGCGACTATAGCCGGGCGCTGCGGGCGCGCAAGCCGGGGCTCACGCGATCCGCTCAGGCGATGATGTCGGGCGTGACCTCGTCGCTGATCCTGCGGATCTCGTCCTTGAGCATCAGCTTGCGCTTCTTCAGCCGCCGCACCGTCAGCGGGTCGGCCCGCGCCTCGGTATCGAGCGCGGCGATGGCGTCGTCGAGATCCCGGTGCTCGCGCAGCAGGAGCTCGAGCTTGATGCGCAACACCTCCTCGCGCGGCATCGTGGGGGGACGGTTCATCAAGCGCGGCATCCTGCAAGTTCCGCCGCTTATACCGCGCGGGCGGCCCGCTAGACTAGTCCCAGCACTGTGCCGCCACCCTTGTTTTTTTGTGTGCCCGCTCCCATTTCCGAGGATGCAGGGCCGCCGCACGGGACCCCGCGAGAAGTCGCTTGAGACAAGGGCTTGACGGACATGACCAAGGTGACCTTCGCCTCGCATCCCTATCTCCTGGGGTTCGAGCAGTTGGACAGGCTGGTGGAACGCACCGCCAAGTCCGGCAACGACGGGTATCCGCCCTACAACATCGAGCAGCGCGGCGACAGCTCCTACCGGATAACGCTGGCCCTGGCCGGTTTCGGCGAGGACGACCTCTCGATCACACTGGAGAACAACCAACTGGTGATCCGGGGCCGCCAGAACGACGACGCTGAGGGCAGGGTCTTCCTGCACCGCGGCATCGCCGCCCGCCAGTTCCAGCGCAGCTTCGTGCTGGCCGACGGCGTCGAGGTCTCGGGCGCGCGACCTGGAGAACGGGTTGCTGCACATCGACCTCGTCCGCGCCGAGCCGGAGACGGTCGTGCGCACCATCGCGATCAACGGCAAGAAACCTACAAGGAGGCACCCATGACCGACTATCCCAGTCTGCCCGCAAAGGGCGAAGCCGAGGGCGAAGTCCACGGCGACAAGCGCATCGTCTACGTGCGCGAAGTGAAGACCGCCGATCTGCCCGACGAGATTCGGGCACAGACGACGCTCGACCACCTCTACGCCATCCACGCCCCGACCGGGCAGGTGCTGGCGCTGGTCCCGGACCGCGCGCAGGCCTTCGTGGTCGCCCGGCAGAACGAGTTCTCGCCGGTCAGCGTGCACTGACGAGCGCGGGGCCGACGGCAAGGCCGGCCCCGCCCGAAGGCACCGTCACCGCTACGGCGGCGATGGCCAGGAGGCACGCGGCGCAGGCGCGGTCCACCCACGGACCCGAGAACGCCGCAAAACGGCAGCAACCGAGCCCGACGAGGATCGCGCCGACCTGCGCCACGGCCGCTCCCGCAAGCAGCGCCGCGACCATGGCCGACACAGTCGCGAGATCGGGGCGCGCCGCCGGGAAGGAACTGCGGCAGGAGCGCCAGGAAGAAGACAAGGTTGTAGGGGCTCGACAGCCCAACGGCGAGCCCGGCGGCACCGTCGCGGGCCGATAGTCTATCAGCGGGAACCCTTGCCAGCGGCCTGAGGCTGCGCACCGCCAGCGCCACGAGCGCGGCGATCCCCGCCCATTTCATCGCGCCAAGCGCCGACGCCGAAAGCGTCAGCATGCCGAGCATCATCGCGGTTGCGCCCAGGATCAGCAGGGTGTCCGCGGTGAGCACGCCAAGCGTGACCGCCGCGCCCGCGCGCCAGCCCGAGCCGGCGGAGCGGGTTGCCGTCATCAGGACGCAAGGCCCCGGCAAGGCGGCATTGACCGTCGACGCCAGGAACAGCGCCGCAAGCGCAGTGATGTCCATCGCGAGTCCCTCATGTGCCGGGACCGCGGACCGCCGAAATAGAAGCGGTGCGCGCCGCCGTTCAGTTTGTCAGACTGGGGACCCGGCGAAAAATGCCGGGGCTTCAGATCAAAATTCGTCCGGTATCATAACACCGATCAGACGTGAGGCCAACGGGAACCTTAGCCCACCGCTACCGCCCGCTCCACCCTCTCCTCGCCCACCGCGGCGAGGAACCGCTCGGCGTCGAGCGCGGCCATGCAGCCCATGCCGGCCGAGGTGACCGCCTGGCGATAGATCGGGTCGGCGATGTCGCCGGCCGCGAAGACGCCCGGGATCGAGGTGGCGGTCGAGCCGGGCTTCGTCACCACGTAGCCGCCGTGATGCGTCTCGAGCTGGCCCTCGATGAGCTGCGAGGCCGGGGCGTGGCCGATGGCGATGAAGACGCCGTCGCAGGGCACGACGCGCTCGGCGCCGGTGCGGACGTCGCGTATCCGCACGCCGGTCACGCCGCGCGGGTCTTTCTCGCCCAGCACCTCGTCGAGCGCGTGGTGCCAGATGGTCTCGATCTTGGGGTGCTTGAACAGCCGCTCCTGCAGGATCTTCTCCGCCCTGAGTTCGTCGCGCCGATGCACCAGCGTCACCTTGGTGGCGAAGTTGGTGAGAAACAGCGCCTCCTCGACGGCGGAGTTGCCGCCGCCGATCACCACCACCTCGCGGTTGCGGTAGAAGAAGCCGTCGCAGGTGGCGCAGGCCGAGACGCCGAAGCCCTTGTAGAGCTCCTCGGACGGCAGCCCCAGCCACTTCGCCTGGGCGCCGGTGGCGAGGATGACCGCGTCGGCGGTATAGACCGTGCCGCCGTCGCCGATGGCGGTGAACGGCCGCTTGTCCAGCTCCAGCCGGGCGATGTGGTCGGGAATGATCTCGGCGCCGGTTGCCCTCGCGTGCGCCTCCATGCGCTCCATGAGCGCGGGCCCCTGCACCTCCGCGTCGCCGGGCCAGTTCTCGACCTCGGTGGTGATGGTGAGCTGGCCGCCGGGCTGGATGCCCTGGATCAGGATCGGGTTCAGCATCGCCCGCGCGCCGTAGACCGCCGCGGTGTAGCCGGCGGGTCCGGAGCCGATGATCAGGAGGCGCGTGTGGCGCGTGTCGGACATGGATGGGCACCTTTCGGGCTTGGCCACGCTATATAGTACCGCGCTCCCGCGGGGGAAGGGCGGCCGTCATGCCGGCCGCCCAGGCCCGCGTCAGACCAGCTTGGCGCGGAGCTTCTGGTACTCGGCGTCGCTGATCGACCCATCGGCCTTCAGCTTGTCGAGCTTGATGAGTTCGTCGGCGACGCTGAAGCCCACCACGCTGCGCAGATGCTCGCGGGCGACCTCCGCCTGCTCCGCGTCGCGCTCGCCCATGGTCCAGCCCTGGGTGAGGAGGTAGGCGAAGACGCCGATGTAGGGCAGCACCACCAGAAGGATCACCCAGAGGATCTTGGCGACGCCGGAGATGTCCTTGCGGCGGAAGAGGTCCATGAGGACCCTGATCAGGATCCAGAACCAGACGACGAAGAAGAAGATGAAGAGCGCATCGAGGAGAAACGTTCCGAAGGTAATGCCCCCGATATGCCCGCCCTGTTCGATCACTTCCTGTTCCATTTGCAGTCCCCCGAGACTTGCTGTCGACCCTGATCCGGCGCGGCCAACCCGGCCGGTCTCGGGCGTAGCGCCTTTTCAGGCGACCCGCGCCGGGAATCAAGCGTCCCTGGCGATCGACCGAGCCGACGTTACGAATAATGCGCATTGGCGAAATATTGTTGCGAAGCATGGGGCGAATGCGTAAGGAACGGCTGGCCGACAGGAGATAGCTCATGCCCAGCACCAAGCTCGATCCGATCGACCGCAAGATCCTCGCCGAGCTGCAGGCCGACGGGCGGATGACCAACGTCGAGCTGTCGCGGCGGGTCGGGATCTCCGCGCCCCCTTGCCTGCGCCGCGTGCGTACGCTGGAGGAGACCGGGCTGATCCAGGGCTATCACGCCCGGATCAACGCCCGCGAACTCGGCTTCGAGGTGCAGGTCTTCGCCATGGTCGGGCTCTCCAGCCAGGCCGAGCGCGACCTCTCGGCCTTCGAGGCGAAATGCCGCAGCTGGCCGCTGGTGCGCGAGTGCCACATGCTCAACGGCGAGATCGACTTCATCCTGAAGTGCGTGGCGCCCGATCTTTCCACCTTCCAGAACTTCCTCACCGAGGAACTGACCGCGGCGCCCAACGTGGCCAGCGTCAAGACCAGCCTCGTCATCCGCTGCGCCAAGGACGATCCGGCGGTGCCCTTCGACATCTACGAAGCCCGCGCCCGCGTCCGGGACTGAGATGCTCGAGGACGCCGCCGCGCAGAAGGCCCGGATCGCACGCCAGTTCATCGAGGCGATCCCGCATTCGCGCCATCTCGGGATGCAGATGCTGGAGATCGGCGACGGGTGGGCGCTGATGGCGCTCGACTACGACGAACGCTTCGTGGGCGACCCGGAAACCGGCGTCCTGCACGGCGGGGTGGTCACCGCGCTCCTCGACACCTGCTGCGGAGCGAGCGTGATGGCGCATCCCGTGGCGCCCGGCGGCACGGCGACCATCGACCTGCGGATCGACTACATGCGCGCCGCGCCGCCGCAGCGACGGCTCTTCGCGCGTGCCGAGTGCTACCGCATCACGCGCACCGTCGCCTTCGTCCGGGCGGTGGCCTGGACCGAGGCGCCGGACGAACCGGTGGCGACCGCAAGCGCCGCGTTCACCGTGGAGCCCGGCCGCTGATGGCCCGCCCGGAACCGGTTCAGGTGCTGAAGCAGCGCCGTGACGCAGCACTCGCCGTATGGTGGCGGCGGTTCCCTACATCCGCGAGCTCGGCGTCGTCTTCGACCGGCGTGGCGACGAGCTGACGGCACAGCTTCCCTATGCCGACAAGCTGATCGGCAATCCGCTGCTGCCGGCGCTGCACGGCGGGGCGACCGGCGCCTTCCTCGAGATCACCGCCATCATGGAGCTGGCCTGGGCGCAGGTGTGGGAGCGCATGGAGGGCGGCGGCGAGGCGGCGGCCGCCATCGAGGCCGGCGACGTCCCGCCACTGCCCAAGACCATCGACTTCACCGTCGACTACCTGCGCTCGGGCCTGCCGCGCGACGCCTACGCCCGCGCCCGGGTGAACCGCATGGGCCGCCGCTACGCCAGCGTGCACGTGGAGGCATGGCAGGATAACCGGGCGCGCCTCTTCGCCCAGGCGACGGGCCATTTCCTGATGCCGAGCGGCGATGCCTGAGGAAGGAAGCGCCGGAGCGGCCCCTTGGCCGCAGGAGACGGGTTCTCCCCGCGGCTTTGGCCGCGGGGCCCCTGCGACGGCCCGATAGGAAAGCTTGCCAGCATGAACGTCCCCGGGTCGGCGCCCGTGACGCCTGCGCCGATCACCCACCGCCGGGTGCTGGGGATCGCGGTTCCCATCGTGATCTCGAACGCGACGATCCCGCTTCTCGGCGCGGTGGATACCGCGGTTGTGGGGCAGCTGGGGTTGGCGGCACCGATCGGCGCCGTCGGGATCGGGGCGATCATCCTGACCTCGATCTACTGGATCTTCGGCTTCCTGCGCATGGGCACCACCGGTCTCGTGGCGCAAGCGCGCGGCGCCGGCGAGGCCGCCGAGACCGGGGCGCTGCTCATGCGCGGCCTGATGATCGGCGCCGTCGCCGGCCTCGTCTTCGTCGTCGCGCAGACGGCGGTCTTCTGGGGCGCGTTCCGCCTCGCCCCCGCCTCGGCCGAGGTGGAAGACCTGGCGCGCACCTACCTCGCCATCCGCATCTGGGGTGCACCCGCGGCGATCTCGGTCTACGCGCTGACCGGCTGGCTGATCGGCATGGAGCGAACCCGCGGCGTCCTGGCGCTGCAGCTCGCCATGAACGGCGTCAACGTGGTGCTCGACCTCGCCTTCGTGCTCGGCTTCGGATGGGGCGTGGCGGGGGTGGCGGCGGCGACGCTGATCGCCGAGTGGTCGGGGCTTCTGCTCGGTCTCTGGCTCTGCCGCTCGGCCTTTGCCGGCCGGCAGTGGCGCGACTGGGGCCGGGTCTTCGATCCGGCGCGGCTGCGCCGCATGGCCGCGGTCAACCGCGACATTCTGATCCGTTCGGTGATCCTGCAGGCGAGCTTGACCAGCTTCCTCTTCTTCGGCGCCGGCCTCGGCGACGTCACGCTCGCCGCCAACCAGGTGCTGGTGCAGTTCCTCGCCATCACCTCCTATGCGCTGGACGGCTTCGCCTTTGCCGCCGAGGCGCTGGTCGGGCAGACGCTCGGGCAGCGCGACCGCGGCGGGCTCCGCCGCGCGGCGATCCTCACCTCGCAATGGGGCGCGGGGGGTGCGTTGTTGATTTCGCTGGCCTTTCTCCTTCTCGGTCCGGCGATCATCGACCTCATGGCTACGGCCCCGGAGGTGCGGGCGGAGGCGCGGCTCTACCTGCCGTGGATGGCCGCCGCGCCGTTGATCGGGATCGCCGCCTGGATGCTCGACGGCATCTTCATCGGCGCCACGGAGACGCGCGCGCTGCGCAACGCCATGCTGGTGTCGGTGGCGGTCTATGCCGGGGCGGTGGCGCTGCTCCTGCCTGCGTTCGGCAACCAGGGGCTATGGGCGGCGCTGATGATCCTGAACGCCACCCGCGGGGTGACGCTCGGGCTGCGGTATCCGGCGCTGGAGGGGCGGATTCGGTGACCCAGAAAGCATATGGGAATCGTATGGGTTTCATGTCCCGACGGCCTCGGCCACGCTTGCGAAGCCGTCGCGCGTCAGGAGTGCGTCGAGGCCGGCGAGGATGCGCGGCACCAGCGCGAGCCCGCCGTAGACCAGCGCGCTGTAGAGCTGCACGGCCGAGGCGCCGGCGCGGATCTTGGCGTAGGCGTCCTCGGCGGTTCCGATCCCCCCGACGCCGATCAGCGGCAGCCGTCCGCGCGTCAGCGCGTGCACCTGCGCCAGCACCGCCGTCGAGCGCGCGAAGAGCGGCGCGCCGGAGAGGCCGCCCGCCTCGCCCGCGTGCCGGCTGGTCAGCCCGTCGCGGGCGAGGGTGGTGTTGGTGGCGATGATGCCGGCGATCCCCGCCGCCAGCGCCACCTCGACCAGCGCCGCGAGCTCGTCCTCGCCGAGGTCCGGTGCGATCTTGAGGAAGAGCGGCACCGGCCGCGCCAGCGCGCGGTTGGCCGCGACGACCCCGGCGAGGAGCCCCGCGAGCGCCGCCGGGCCCTGCAGGTCGCGCAGCCGCTCGGTGTTGGGGGAGGAGACGTTGACGGTGGCGAAGTCGACGAACGGCCCCGCCGCGGCCAGCACCGCGGCGTAGTCCGCCGCGCGGTCGGCGCTCGCCTTGTTCGCCCCGAGGTTCAGCCCGACCACCCCGCCCGGCGGCCGCGCCGCCAGCCGCGCCGCGATCGCCGCCACGCCGTCGTTGTTGAAGCCGAAGCGGTTGATGACCGCCCGGTCCTCGCCCAGCCGGAAGAGCCGCGGCCGCGGGTTGCCCGGCTGCGGCAGCGGCGTCGCCGCCCCCACCTCGACGAAGCCGAAGCCCGCCGCCACCAGCGGCCCCACCGCTTCGGCGTTCTTGTCGAACCCCGCCGCCAGCCCGAGCGGATTGGCGAGCTCCAGGCCCGCCACCTGCGTGCGGAGGCGCGGCCACCGCGCCGCCTCGCGCCGGGGTCCCAGTCCCGCCTTCAGCGCCGCCAGCGCCAGCCCGTGCGCCGCCTCCGGGTCGAGCCGCCGGAGCAAGGGCAGCGCCAGGCGCTCGCCCAGGCTCATTCCAGCGTCTCCAGCGTGACCTCGGCCAGCGGCCGGGCCCAGACCACGTCCGCCAGCGCAAGCGCCCGGTAGAGATGCGCAAAGAGCGCCCCGCCCCGCGACGGCTCCCAGCGGATGGCCGAACCCGCCTGCTCGACCTCGACGGCGAGGAGGACAAGCCCGGTTTCGCCGGCGAAATGCTTCGCCAGCGTTCCGGCCAGTTGCCCGGCGGTGGAGAAATGCACGTACCCGTCGGCGCGGTCGACCGGCGCGCCCAGGCTTTCGCCGCGGGCTTCGAGCTCGGCCCATTCCCCGGCGCGCAGGACCTTGTAGATCAGCATCGGCACCCCCTGGCCATCAGCCCTGCGGCGTCATCACCTTGCGCGACGCGGCGCGCTGGATGCCCAGCCGCCGCTCGCGCCAGATGATGAAGAGCCCGGCCGCCACGATCAGCGCCGCTCCGATCAGCATCGAGCGCGTGGGGAGTTCGTCGAAGATCACGTAGCCGAGGATGAGTGCGAGCAGCATCGAGACATACTCGAAGGGGGCGATCACCCCGGTCTCGGCGTGGCGGTAGCTCTCGGTCAGCAGGATCTGGCCCACGCCGCCGAGGACACCGGCGCTGACGAGAAGCACGGCCTCGAGCGGCAGCGGCACCACCCAGCCGAAAGGCAGGGTGACGAGCGACAGCACCGAGGCGGTCAGCGAGAAGTAGAAGACGATGGTCCCGGTCTTCTCGGTGTGGATGAGCTTGCGCACGAAGACCTGCGCCATCGCCGCGGAAACCGCCCCGAGGAGCGCCGCCATGGCGCCGACGGTCTGCGCAGCCGTAGCGGCGCCGTCCGGCTTCACCAGGGTCAGGTTCGGCAAAAGAACGATGACGACGCCGATCAGCCCGACGAAGACCGCCGTCAGCCGGAAGGCGCGCACCCGCTCGCCGAGGAACATGGCGGCGAGGATCACGGTGAGGAGCGGCGCGGCATAGCCGAGCGCGGTTGCCTCCGGCAGCGGCAGGAGCCCCAGCGCGGTGAAGCCGAACCCCATGGCCGAGGTGCCGACCAGCCCGCGCCAGAGGTGCCCGAGCGGATGCCGCGTCTCCAGCCCGTGCCGCAGGTCGTGCTGCCAGATCAGCCAGACGATGATCACCGGCATGGCGAAGAACGAGCGAAAGAAGACGGCCTCGCCTGGCGGAACGTGCGGCGCCGAGGCCTTGATGCAGATCGCCATCATGGTGAAGACGGTGACCGACAGGACCTTGAGGCCGATGCCGCGCAGCGGGTTCATGAAGGCTCGTTCCGAAGGTTGCTACACGGCGCAGCGGACGGCGCCATCGCCAGTATGGGTGGACCCGCGCGGTCTCACAAGACCGTGCCCGGCGTCAAGACAGATGTCCTTCCGCCTTCGCCCAGTCCAGCGTCGCGTCGAGCGCCGGCCCGAGCGGGGCGAACATCTCGTCCATCTCCGCCTCGGTGATGATCATCGGCGGGCAGAAGGCGACGGTGTCGCCGATGGCCCGGGGGATCACGCCGCGCGCCGCCATCTCGGCGGCGAGGCGCGGCCCGACCTTGCCCGGCTCGGCGAAGCCCCTGGTCCCCGCGGGCGCGAGTTCGAGCGCCCCCATCAGGCCGAGGGCGCGCACCTCGCCCACCAGCGGATGCTCCGCGTGCCGGCGGAGGTGGTCCGCGAAACGCGGGGCCAGCCCGCGCACGCGCGCGGGGGCGTCCATGCGCTCGTAGATCTCCAGCGCCTTCACCCCCACCGCGCAGGCGACCGGGTGCCCGCCGTAGGTGTAGCCGTGGCCCAGCGTGCCGATCCTGCCCGAGTTGGCCTCGATCACCTCGGCCATCTCGCCGTTGATCGCGACGGCGCTCAGCGGCAGGAAGCCCGCGGTCAGCTGCTTGGCCATGGAGATCGAGGTCGGCTCGAAGTCGAGCGCCTGCGCCCCGAACCACGCGCCGGTCCGCCCGAAGCCGCAGATGACCTCGTCGGAGATCATCAGCACGTCGTGCCGGCGGCAGACCGCCGCGATGGCGGGGAAGTAGCCCTCGGGCGGGACGATCACCCCGCCCGCGCCCATCACCGGCTCGGCGATGAAGGCGGCCACGGTGTCCGGGCCCTCCTCGAGGATCAGCGCCTCGAGCTCGGCGGCCAGGCGCGCCGAGAACGCCGCCTCGGTCTCGCCCGGCTCGGCGTGCTTCCAGTGGTGCGGCGCGCTCAGGTGCCGGATGCCCGCCACCGGCAGGTCGAAGTCGCGGTGGCTGTTGGGCAGCCCGGTCAGCGAGGCCGCGACGATGGTGACGCCGTGGTAGGCCTTCTGCCGGCTGATGATCTTCTTCTTCGCCGGGCGGCCGAGGGCGTTGTTGTAGTACCAGGCGAACTTGACCTGGGTGTCGTTCGCCTCGGACCCGCTGGTCTGGTAGAAGACCCGCGCCATCCGCCCCGGCGCCAGCGCCTTGATCTTCTCGGCCAGCTCCACCGCCGGCTCGTGGCTCTTGCCGGTGAAGAGGTGGTAGTAGGGCAGCTTTTCCATCTGCGCCCGCGCCGCCTCGACCAGCTCGGCGTTGCCGAAGCCCAGCCCGCAGCACCAGAGCCCGGACAAGCCCTCGATGTAGGACCGCCCGGCCTGGTCGAAGACCCGCACGCCCTCGCCGCGCTCGATCACCTGCGCCCCGGTCTCGCGCAGCCAGACGGCGTTGGTGAAGGGATGCAGCAGCGCCTCGGCGTCGCGGGTCTGGAAGTTGGACAGCGGCTGGCTCATCGATGGCACCATGCGGGGGAGGTCGCGCGCACCCTGTACCCGCCTGCGGGCCGGGTCAACCGAACCCGCCCTTGCGCTCGGGGGGTGCGCGCTGTCATGGTGAAGGCATCCCCAGCCGCGCGTCGAGGAGGTTCGTCCATGTCGCTTCGCCAAGCCTATTCTTGCTTCGGTCGCCCTGGCGATCCCCGCCGCCGGCGCGCAGGCGTTCACGCTGCACGTGGTGCACTTCAACGACTTCCACAGCCGCATCGAGGCGATCAACGCCTTCGATTTCGACCTGCTCGGCGGAAGACGAGACGGCGGGCGAGTGCTTCGGCGGGGCGGCGCGGCTGGTGACGGCGGTGGCGGGCCTGCGCGAGGAGGCGGGCGAGAACGTGCTGGTGCTCAATGCGGGCGACGTCTTCCAGGGGTCGCTCTTCTTCACCGCCTATTCCGGCCAGGCCGAGGCCGAGATGATGAACCGCGTGGGCCTCGACGCCATGGTCTACGGCAACCACGAGTTCGACCTCGGCCCCGAGCCGCTGGCCAAGTTCATCGAGGCCGCCGAGTTTCCCGTGATCTCGGGCAACACCGACGTCTCCGGCGACACCCTGCTGGCACCGCTCGCGCTCGACCACCTGGTGCTGGAGGTCGGCGGCGAGAAGGTGGCGATCCTCGGCGCCGTCACGCCCGACACCGCCGAGATCTCCTCCCCCGGTCCGACCGTCAGCTTCCGCGCGCCGATCGACTACCTCCGGGGCGAGGTGGCAGCGCTGCAGGGCGAGGGCGTGGACAAGATCATCCTCCTCAGCCACCTCGGCGAGTTCGGCGACGAGGCGGTGGCCGCGGCGGTGCCCGGGATCGACCTCATCGTCGGCGGCCACAGCCACACGCTCTTTTCCAACACCGCCGAGGACGCGCCGTTCAAGTACCCGCACATGGTCGACGGCCCCGACGGCCATGCCGTGCCCATCGTGCAGGCCGGCGCGTACTCCAAGTACCTCGGCCACGTCGCGCTCACCTTCGACGACGCGGGCGTGGTGACCGAAGCCACCGGCGACACCAAGCTCCTCGACGCCAGCGTCACCCCCGACGAGGACACGCTCGCCCGCATCAAGGAGCTCGCCGGGCCCATCGAGGAGCTGAAGTCGCGCGTCGTGGCCGAGATCCCCGCCGGGATCGACGGCAGCCGCGAGACCTGCCGCGCCCAGCAGTGCGCCATGGGCGACCTCGTCACCGACGCGATGCTCGCCCGCGTCTCGGGGCAGGGCGTCACCATCGCGCTGCAGAACGGCGGCGGCCTGCGCGCCTCGATCGGCGGCGGGACCGTCACCATGGGCGACGTGCTGGCGGTGCTGCCGTTCCAGAACACGCTCTCGACCTTCAACATCCCCGGCGCGGGCATCGTCGCGGCGCTCGAGAACGGCGTCAGCCAGGTGGAGGAGGGGGCCGGCCGCTTCCCGCAGGTCGCCGGCCTGCGCTTCACCTGGGACCCCAAGGCGCCCGCCATGAGCCGGATCACGTCGGTCGAGGTGCGCGACGGCGAGGCCTGGGTGCCGATCGACCCGGCCAAGACCTATGCGGTCGCCACCAACAACTTCATGCGCGCCGGCGGCGACGGCTACGTTTCGCTGCGTGACGACGCCACCAATTCCTACGACTTCGGCCCGGGCCTCGACGACGTGCTCGCCGACTTCCTCGCCGAGCATCCCGACTACGCGCCTGGAACCGAGGCGCGGATCACGACGGTGGAGTGAAGCTCCGCCTCAGCGGCAGTGCAGGTTGCCGAGCGTGTCGGCGCGGCAGTAGTTTGCGCCGCCCTTCGTGGAAATGCCGCCCAGCCGGTCGGTGCGGCGCGCGGGAATGAACTCGGTGCCTGCCGGCACCTCGCTCCGCTCGCGCACCCGGTCCAGCGCCTGAACCGACTTGCCGACCGGCCGCGCCATCGGGCGCGGGCCCGGGGCGGGACAGCTCACCGTCCCCAGCGCGTTGGGGCGGCAGACCACATCGGCCGCGGCCGGCGCCAGCGGCGCCAGCGCAAGCAGGAATACCGCCGGGATCCTCCACAGCTGCCATGGCGTTTCGCCCTCCGCCTGCAAGATATGGACCCGGAACGCCGCCGGACCAACCCCGGCGACCTGCTCGGCATGCGCTTGCGCCCGCCTGAAGGCGTGGTAGTGAGTCCGCGAACGGCCGCCATGAGCGAGTCCGAGGTCTGGACCAGGGGGAACGATGGATATCGTCAGGCGCGTCTCTCAGTTCGCGACGCCGGCGGTCCTCGGGCAATTCGCCAGCCTCCTCGGCGTTTCGCAGGGCGCGGTGGAGAAGGGGTTGGGCGCGGCGATCCCCGGCGTTCTCGCGGGCCTTCTCGGCGCATCCGGGCGCCCCGGGATCACCGAAGCGCTGGGCTCGGCCCTCGCCGACGCGGGCGGTCTTTCCGACCTGCTCGCGAGCAACCCCGCCGCCGCAGCCTCCAAGGGCTCCGATCTTCTCTCCTCGCTCCTCGGCGGCGACGCCACCGGCGCGCTGACCGGCGCGCTCGGCTCGTACGCCGGAATGCCCGAGGTCGACGCCGGCTCGCTGCTCGGCTTCGCCGGCGCCATGGCGCTCGCCGCCATGGGCAAGGAGGCGGCCAGCAAGGGCATCGACGCCCGCGACGCGCTCGGCATGCTCGAAGACAGCAGGGACGAGATCACCGGCGCGCTGCCCACCGACTTCGCCGGGGCGCTCGCCGCCGCCGGGCTGCTGCCTGCCGCTTCTGCGCCCGCGGCCGCGGCCGCCGCACCGCGGCGTCCGGCCCCGGCTGCCGACGTCCGAACCCCGCCGCCGGCGAAGAAGCGCGGCTGGACCGAGTGGCTCGCGTGGCTGGTCGCGCTGGCGCTCTTCGCCTGGCTCCTGGCCCGCCTCTTCGCTCCTGCGCCCGAGCCCGTGGTCGAGACGGCGCCGCCCGCCGAGACGACGGCGGCGCCCGCGGCGCCGGAGCCTCAGCCCGCGCCGGAGCCTCAGCCCGAGCCAGAACCTCAGCCCGCGCCGGAACCGGCGGCCCCCGTCACCGCGCCGACCGCGCCCAGCGACACCGCGGCCGCGCCCGCGACCCCGCTGTTCGTCGGAGGCGTCGACATCGGCGCCGCTGTCAGCGCCACGCTCGCGGGCCTGAGCACGACCTTCGGCGGCATCACCGACCCCGCCTCCGCCCAGGCCGCGTTGCCGAAGCTGACCGAGGCGCGCGACGCCCTGGCCGGACTCCAAGGCACGGTGTCGGCGCTGCCCGAGGCCGGGCACGATGCGCTGCAGCAGATGGTGAAGGCGGCGTTGCCCTCGATCCAGACCGCCGCGGAGCGGCTGAAGGCAGACGGTCCGATCGCCGCGGTGGTCGGCCCGGTGGTCGACGACATCCTGGCCCGGCTCACCGCCTTCTCGGCCTGACGGCGGCGGGCGGGGGCGGCGCGCCGCCCCCGTCTCGATCAGCCTTCCATCGACTCCAGCTCGTCGATCATCGCGGCGATGAGGCCGAGCCCCTTGTCCCAGAACCGGGGATCGGTCGCGTCGAGCCCGAACGGCGCCAGGAGCTCCTTGTGGTGCTTCGACCCGCCGGCCTCCAGCATCTCGAAGTACTTCTCCTGGAACCCCGGCTTGCCCTCCTGGTAGACGGCATAGAGCGCGTTCACCAGGCCGTCGCCGAAGGCGTAGGCATAGACGTAGAACGGCGAGTGGATGAAGTGCGGGATGTAGGTCCAGAACGTCTCGTATCCCGGCATGAACTCGAACGCCGGCCCCAGGCTCTCGGTCTGCACCGCCATCCAGATCGCGCCGATGTCCTCCGGGGTCAGCTCGCCCTTGGCCCTCGCCGCATGCAGCCGGCACTCGAAGTCGTAGAAGGCGATCTGCCGCACCACCGTGTTGATCATGTCCTCGACCTTGGAGGCGAGGAGGATCTTGCGGGTCGCCTGGTCCTTGGCCCCGTCGAGGAGCCGCCGGAAGGTCAGCATCTCGCCGAAGACGCTCGCGGTCTCGGCCAGCGTCAGCGGCGTCGATGACAGGAGCTCCCCCTGCCCGGCCGCCAGCCGCTGGTGCACGCCGTGGCCCAGCTCGTGCGCCAGCGTCATCACGTCCCGGCTCTTGCCGAGATAGTTGAGCAGCACGTAGGGGTGCACGTCCACCACCGTCGGATGCGCGAACGCCCCCGGGGCCTTGCCCGGCTTCACGCCCGCGTCGATCCATCCCCGCTCGAAGAACGGCTTCGCCAGGTCCGCCATGCGCGGATCGAAGCCGGCATAGGCGTCGAGCACGGTCGCCTTCGCCTCCTCCCAGCCGATCTTGCGGTCGTCCTCGCGCGGCAAGCGGCGCGTTGCGGTCCCAGACCTGCAGCTTGTCGAGCCCCAGCCACTTCGCCTTGAGCGCATAGTAGCGATGCGAGAGCTTGGGATAGGCCGCGACAACGGCGTCGCGCAGCGCCTGCACCACCTCCGGCTCGACGTCGTTCGAGAGGTGCCGCGCGGTCTGCGGCGTCGGCAGCTTGCGCCACCGGTCCTCGATCGCCTTCTCCATGGCGAGGGTGTTGGTGATGCGGGCGAAGAGCGGCAGCCGTGGCGGTGAACGTCGCCGCCAGCGCCTCGGCCGCCACCTGCCGCCGCGCCCGGTCCGGGTCCGACAAGAGGTCCAGTGTCGCCTCGAGGCTCAGCGTCTCGCCGCTGACGACGATCTGCAGCCCGGCCATGGTCTCGTCGAAGAGCCGGTTCCACGCCGCGGCCCCCACCACGGACTGGTCGTGCAGGAATTTTTCCAGCTCGTCGGACAGCTGGTAGGGCTTCATCTTGCGGATGTTGTCGAGCACCGGCTTGTAGCGGGTGAGGGCGGGGTCAGCGGCGACCACCGCGTCCAGCGCCGCGTCGTCGATGCGGTTCAGTTCCAGCGAGAGGAAGACCAGCGGCGTGGTGATCTCGGTCAGGGCGGCCTGGGTGTCGCCGAAGAACTTCGAGCGCATCGGGTCGGTGGTGTTCTGGTAGTACCTGAGCCCGGCGTAGCTCATGATCCGCCCGGACACCGACTGGATGCGCTCCCAGCGCCGGATGGCGCCCAGCAGCCCCGCCGCGTCGAGCCCCGCCAGCTTGCCCTCGTAGTCGCGCGCGAACGCCCGGCACTCGCCGCGCAGCCATTCGGTGTCGGCGTTGAGCTCGGAGGCGTGCGGCGAGACGTAGAGGTCGCCCAGGTCCCATTCGGGCAGCGGGCCGAGGTTCTCCGCGGCGGCGGGTTCGCGGGCGTCATAGTGCATGGAGGGCTCCTTTTCGCGTGACCCTCATCTAGGGGATCGCCCGCGCCCTGTCACGGGGGGCGGCGGCGGGCGCGCAGATGTTTGATGCCGTCGCCGGCAGCCGCTAAGCATGGCCGCATGAGCGATGGCGGCGACCCCGATCCCTTTGCGCACCATCCGGTGCTGCGCGACAGGATCCTCGATCCGTCGAAGTCGTTCTTCCGCACCTTCCGCCCGGCCGACCTCGACGAGCGGATGGCCGCGCTCGGCCGCGCGCCCGACTGGCGTTTCCCCGACGAGGCGATCGAGGCCTCGCGCCACGCAGTCGCTGGCCGGCCGGCGCGACCGCGACCTCTGGGTCTTCGCCTACGGCTCGCTGATGTGGGACCCGGCCTTCCGCTTTGCCGAGGTCCGCCGCGCCCGGGTGGCGGGCTATGCCCGCAGGTTCTGCCTCGAGGACACCTTCGGCGGCCGGGGAACCCCCGAGATGCCCGGCCTGCAGGCCGCGCTCGACATCGGCGACGGGTGCGACGGCCTCGCCTTCCGCATCGCCACGTCCGAGATCGAGGAGGAGACCGGCTACATCTGGCGGCGCGAGCTGCTGGCGCCCTGCTACATCCCCGTCTTCCTCGACGCGGCCACCGCGGGGGGGACCGTCGATGCGCTGGCGATGGTCGCCGACCACGCCGCGCCGCCGATCCGCACCGACCTCACCCGCGCCGAGCAGGTGCGCTACCTCGCCACCGGGGTGGGGATGCTCGGCACCAGCCTGCAGTACATCGAGAACCTCGCCGGCCACTTCGCCGCACTCGGCATCGAGGACCCCGAGGTGACGAGCCTCCTCGCCGAAGCGCGCGCCTACGCAGCCGCCCTGCCGGGCTGAGCGCCCGGTGCGCAGCGACCCTCAGACGACGCGCGCCGGCAGTGGCTCTCCCGCGAAGAAGGCGGCCAGGTTGTCCACGGCCAGCATCCCCATGGCCGTGCGGGTCTCCAGCGTGGCGCTGCCGATGTGGGGCAGCAGCGTGACGTTCGGCAGCGCCAGCAGCGCCGCCGGCACCTTGGGCTCCTCGGCGTAGACATCGAGACCCGCGCCGGCGAGGTGGCCGCTCGCCAGCGCCTCCGCCAGCGCCGCCTCGTCCACCACGTCACCGCGGGCGGTGTTCACGAGGTACGCCCCCGGCTTCATCCCCGCCAGCCGCTCCGCCGAGATCATCCGGCTGTTGCCGCCCCCTCCCGGCACGTGCAGCGACACCACGTCCGCCGCCGCCAGCACCGCCTCCACGGTCGGCAGCGCCTCCGCCTCGAACTCGAACGGCCCGACGGGCGAGCGGTTGAAGTAGACCACCCGCATCCCGAAGCCGAGCGCCGCGCGGCGGGCTACCGCCGCCCCGATCCGGCCCATGCCGACGATCCCGAGCGTCTTGCCCTGCAGCCCCATGCCGAGCCACCCGGTCGGGCGGAACCCGTCCCACCCGCCGGCGCGCAGGATCGCCTCGGTCTCGCTCATCCGCCGCGTCGCGCTCAGCATCAGGGCGATCGCGATATCGGCCGTGGCGTCGGTGAGCACCCCGGGGGTGTTGCCCACCACGACCCCCGCCGCCTCCGCGGCGGCGAGGTCGATGTTGTTCACCCCCACCCCGAAGTTGGCCACGATCCGCACCCGCCGCCCCCCGGCGCCGAGGATCTCCGCATCCACTGCATCGGTCACCGCGCAGAGCAGGCCGTCGGCCTCCCGCATCGCCCGCGCCAGTCCGTCGCGCGGCAGCGGCCGATCCTCCGCGTTCAGTTCCGCCTCGAAGAGGTCCCCCAGCCGCGCCTCCACCGCCTCCGGAAGCCGCCGGGTGACAAGGACGCGTGGCCGTCCCGCCATCACAACCCCTCCACGATCGCCAGCGTGCAGGTGGCGGCGCCCTGCCGGATCGCCTTTACCGGCTGATAGTCGGGATCGTCCGCGAAGGCGCGTGCGGCGGCCATGTCGGGAAAGCGGATGATCACCAGCCGCGCCGGGGTCCAGAGGCCCGCCTCCAGCACGTGCAACGCTCCGCCGCGCGCGAGGTATTCGCCGCCGTGCCGCTCGACGATCGGCCTGGCGCGGAGCTTGTAGGTCTCGTAGGCGTCCGCATCGGTGATGAGGGTATCGACGACGAGATATGCAGACATGGCCTCCCTCCTTCGCTCAATGCAGCCGCGCGCCCACCTCGACCTCGTGGTCCGGGCCCACCAGCACCACCGCGCCGTCCCGATCGGCCAGCCCCAGCGTCAGCACTTCCGAGCGGAACGGCCCGATCTGCCGCGGCGGGAAGTTCACCACCGCCAGCACCAGCCGCCCCACCAGCGCCTCCGGCGCGTAGTGCACCGTGATCTGCGCCGACGACTTGCGCGTGCCGATTTCCGGGCCGAAGTCGATCCAGAGCTTCAGCGACGGCTTGCGCGCCTCCGGGAAGGTCTCAGAGCGCACCACGCGCCCGACGCGAATCTCGACCTTGAGGAAGTCGTCGAAGCTGATCTCGTCCATCCGGGGCCCCCGCTGCACAGCGCAACAGAAAACCGCCGGCCACCGCGCGGGGCAAGCGGTTTTCCGTTCCCGGACCGATTATGGGTCAGCCCTTTGCCTTGCCTGCCATGTCGCGCAGCTCGGCGACGCTCTCCTTGATCCGCGCGGAGACGATCTCGTAGGCGTCGGCGTTGGCCTTCTGTGCGCTCTCCGCCAGCGCCTGCATGTTGCTCAGCGCCTTCTCGAACGCGGCCTTGGCCAGCGCGCCCTGCGCCTTCGCGGTTTCGGCGTCGATCTTGGTGGCGTCGAAGCCCTTCATCTGCTTCTGCGCCTCGGCCATTGTCTCCTCGAAGATGGAGATCTGCTTCTTGAAGAGGTCCTGATACCCGGCGGCGGCCGCCTTGTTGGCCTCGATCAGCGCGTCCATGTTCTTCTGCTGCGCCTTCACCAGGGCCTCGGCGTCGAGGCCGGGCATCTTGAGATTGCTCAACTGCTTGGTGAAGTCGTTCTGCTTGAAGAACTCGGTCATCTTCTCCACGTCGAAGGAGAAGGTCTTGGGGTCGAGCATCGGGTGTCCTCCCTGGTTGGACCACGCGACCGGCGTGGCGCTCAGCCGCCGAGCTCCCGGCTTCGGGCAGCGGCCGCGCCGACGGCCCGGCGCATCAAGGCGGGCAAGCCTTCGGACTCCTGCATCAGGATCGCGAGTGCGGCAGCGGTGGTGCCACCGGGGCTCGTCACATCGATGCGCAGCTGCGCCGGCTCCCTCTCCGGCAGATTCGGCCAGCGCCCCGGCGCCTGCAACCGTAGCACGCGCAAGCCGCAGCGCCAAACCCGCATCGAGCCCTTCCGCCTCGCCGGCGGCGGCCAGCGCCTCGATCATCAGGAAGACGTAGGCCGGCCCCGACCCCGACAGCGCCGTCACCGCATCCATGTCCGCCTCGCGCTCGAGCCGGACGGTCTGGCCCACCGCCTGCATCAGCGCCTCGGCCAGCGCCAGCGCGCGTGCGTCGGCGTGCGCGTTGCCGACCAGCGCCGTGATGCCGCGCCCGACCGCCGCCGGCGTGTTCGGCATGGCCCGGACGATGGGCGTCGTCGCCCCCAGCGCCGCCTCGAGGGCACGGAGCGGCGTCCCCGCCGCGATGGAAAGAAAGACCGTCCCGCCGTTTCCCAGCGCCGCCAGCCGCGGAAGCGCCGCCCCCATCGCCTGCGGCTTGACCGCGAGCACCGCGACGGCCGGATCGGCGGGAAGATCGGCGTTGAGCCCGAGGCCGCCTGCGGCGAGCTCGGTCAATCGTGGCGAGGGATTGGGTTCGAGGACCGTGAGGGCGCCGGGCGTCAGGCCACGGGCCAGCCAGCCCTCCAGGAGAGCCGTTCCCATCTTGCCGCAACCCAGCAGGACGAGGTCCGCGCGTCGAGATGTCCGATAGATCCACCCGGTCCCCCTTTCCGGCCCACCGAGCCGGAAAGGGGCCGAGCAACAGAAATCAGGCGCGACCGTAGGCCTCGGACATGGCGATTCCAAGCGCCTTCTCCGGCGTCTCGCCACCCCAGGCGACCATCTGGAAGGCGGGATAGAATCGCTCGCAGGCCATCACCGCCGCCCGCACCATGTCGTTGATCTGCGCCGAACTCGCCTGCGCCCCGCCGGTCAGGTTCAGGCCGTAGCGGTATCCCATGAGCTTCTGATCGCGCCAGAGCACGAAGGCGCCGGTCCAGCACTTGTCGTTGGCCAGCCCCATCACGGTGTGCATCGCACTCAGCCGCCGCGCCGGCGGCGCCATGTCGAAGGCGCAGATCAGCCGCAGCGTCTCGTCACGGGGAGACCAGGCGAGCGTCACCGAATAGGTCCGCCAGCTGCCCTCGATCGCCATGGCGATCTGGTCATCGGCGATCCGGTCGAAATCCCAGGACCGCTCTTCGGCCAGGGTCTCGACGATATCGATGGGGTGAAGCTCTTCGCAGTCGAAGTCGCGCTCGACAATGCCCATGCCCGGTGCCCTCTCGTTATGGCCACCCGGCGGGGCTTCACCCCGCGCGGGGGGCGGTGAGGTTAACAACAGATCAACGGGGTGAGCCGTTGATCTACAACATATGGTGGTCGAAGCCGCGAAGCCTGTAAAGGCATATATTGTGCGTACGCACAGAGAAATCGACGACAGCGTTAACGGCCCGTCAACCCCTCTCCGGCCGTGATTCGCCTGCCGCCTTCTCCAGCGCATCGAGGCGCACCTTCAGCGCCTCGTTCTCCTCGCGCGCCTGCTGCGCCATGGCGCGGACCGCGTCGAACTCCTCGCGGGTGACGAGGTTGCGGTCGGCCAGCCAGCGATCGACCAGCCCCTTCATGGCCGTCTCCGCCTCGACCTTCGCTCCCTGCGCCACGCCCATCGCGTTCGACATCAGCTGCGCGAAATCGTCGAAAACCTTGTTTCTCGTCTGCATGGGCGAACTCCGTGGTTAATCCAGGGGATATGGGTCCGGTGGGGGTGCTTGCCAAGATGCCGGCCTGCTCCCGGGCGCTTGCGAAAGCGCCGGTCTCACGGCTCGCCGCGGAAGTCCGCCGGCCCGAACCGCCCGGCCGCGCTCCAGTTCTGGTGCCAGTAGGGATAGATCACCGGCGGCGCGCTGACCGTGTCGAGCCGCGTGCGCTCCTCGGGCGTCAGCACCAGATCCGCCGCCGCCAGGCTGTCGCGGAACTGCTCGGTCGTCCGCCCTCCGATCACCAGCGAGGCGACGCCCGGCCGGCCGAGCAGCCAGGCCAGCGCCACCTGCGCCCCGGAAACGCCATGCGCCGCGCCCACCTCCTTGACCACGTCGACGATGCGCCAGAGCCGTTCCTCGTCGCGGATCGGTGGCTCGTTGCGCCCGCCCGCCTGCCGCGCCGAAGGCACGCCCCGCCCGTACTTGCCCGAAAGGAGGCCCCCCGCCAGCGGGCTCCAGACGAGGATCCCCACCCCCTCGCTCACCGCGACGGGGACGAGCTCGTACTCCGCCTCGCGCGCTTCGAGCGTGTAGTGGATCTGCTGGGTCACCGGCCGCGGGAACCCGCGCGCTTCGGCGGTGGCCAGCGCCTTCATCACGTGCCAGCCGGAATAGTTCGATACGCCCGCGTAGCGGATCTTGCCCTGTTGAACGAGGGTGTCGAGTGCGCCGAAGGTTTCCTCCAGCGGCGTCATGCCGTCCCACTCGTGCAGGTAGAGGATGTCGATCACATCCGTCCGCAGCCGCTTCAGGCTGGCCTCCACCTGCCTGATGACGTGATGCCGCGACAGCCCCTCGCCGTTCGGCCCGTCCTCGATGCGAAAGCGGACCTTGGAGGCGATCAGCACGTCGTTCGGCCGCTTGCCGTCCAGCGCCTCGCCGATGATCGCCTCCGACTCGCCCTTCGAATAGATGTTGGCGGTGTCGATCAGGTTGACCCCGGCGTCGAGGCAGAGGTCGATCTGCTCCCGCGCCTCGGCGAGGCCGTTGGCACCCACCCCTTTGAACCCTGCCCCCTTGGCGAAGGTCATCGTGCCCATGGTCAGCACCGACACCTGGAGGCCGGAACGGCCGAGATACCTGTATTCCATTGCGCGCTTCCCCCTGCCCCGCTGTCCGCCCGTTTCACCACACCCGCCGGCCGTGTTCAACGCCCCGCCTTGACTTCGACCGCCGGGGCCTCGATTCAGAGGGCCGCCCGGCCGCGCCGCCTGGTCCCCGGAGGCCGCGATGCCCCTCGTCCTGCCGTTCCCCGACATCGACCCGGTCCTGTTCTCGCTCCGCCTCTTCGGCCTCGAGCTCGCCATCCGCTGGTACGCGCTCGCCTATATCGCCGGCCTCCTGCTCGGCTGGCGCTACGTCGCCTACCTCTGCCGCCGGCCGGCGCTGTGGGGCGGCGCGGCGCCGATGCGCCCCGAACAGTCCGACGACCTGCTCACATGGATGATCCTCGGGGTCATCCTCGGCGGCCGGCTCGGCTATGTCCTCTTCTACCAGCCCGCGTTCTTCGCGGCCAACCCGGGCGAGATCCTTGCCGTCTGGCGGGGCGGCATGTCCTTCCACGGCGGCCTCCTCGGCGTGGCCGCGGGCGTCGTCGGCTTCAGCCTCAGGAACCGCCTGCCCATCCTCTCCGTCGGTGACGCCGTGGCCGCCGCCGCACCCATCGGCATCTTCTTCGGGCGCCTCGCCAACTTCATCAACGCCGAGCTCTGGGGCCGCCCCTCCACCGCCCCCTGGGCGGTGGTCTTCCCCGGCGAGGCCGCGCAATCCTGCCCGCCGGACTGGCCGATGCCCTGCGCCCGCCATCCTTCGCAGCTCTACGAGGCCGGCCTCGAGGGCGCGGTGCTCTTTCTCGTCCTCGCGTTCGCCATCCGGACGGGCGCGCTCGCCCGGCCCGGCCGCGTCTTCGGCCTCTTTCTCATCGGCTATGCCCTGGCCCGCAGCGCGATCGAAGGCTTCCGCCAGGCCGACGCCCAGTTCGTGACGGCCGCGAACCCGCACGGCTACGTCCTTGCCCTCGGGGACTGGGGTTTGACCATGGGCCAGCTCCTCTCGTTCCCGATGCTCCTCGCCGGCCTCATCCTCCTCGTCCGCTCGGCCCGCCGCGCGTGACCCCGCTCGCGGCGCACCTGCGCACCTTGCATCGCGGCGGAAGGACCGCTCCGCCTCGACGCCTACATGGCCCTCTGCGTCTCCCGCTACTACGCCACCCGCGACCCCCTGGGCGTGTCGGGCGATTTCATCACCGCCCCCGAAATCAGCCAGATGTTCGGCGAGCTGATCGGCCTCTGGGCCGCCCAGGTGTGGGCGGACCAGGGCCGCCCCGACCCCATCGTGCTCGCCGAACTCGGCCCCGGCCGCGGGACGCTCATGAACGACGCCCTGCGCGCCGCCGCCGCGGTCCCCGGTTTCCGCGCCGCCGCCCGCCCCTGGCTCGTGGAGACCAGCCCCGCGCTCCGCGCCCGCCAGGCCGCGACGCTCGCTGACGCCGCCCCGCAATGGGTCGAGAGTGCCGGTGAGCTGCCGCCCGGGCCTCTCGTCCTCCTCGCCAACGAGTTCCTCGACGCCCTGCCGATCCGCCAGTTCCAGCGTGCCGACGTCCTCTGGCGCGAACGTATGATAACCCTCGACGGGGACCGCCTCGCATTCTGCTGGTCCGCCGCGCGCGCAGACCCTGCCCTGGACGCCCGCTTCCCGCATCTGCCCGATGGCGCCATCGCCGAGGTCAGCCCTGCGGCCGAGGCCCTCGCAGCCGAGATCGGCGGCCGCATCGCGCGCTATGGCGGCGCGGCGCTCCTCATCGACTACGGCGCCTGGGACGGCAGCGGCGACACCCTGCAGGCGGTTGCCGGCCACGCTCCCGCCGACCCGCTGGCGGCACCGGGCGAGGCGGACCTGACGGCGCATGTCCGTTTCCGCCCCCTCGCCGAGGCCGCCCGACCGGCCCGGGCGCACGGGACCGTGACGCAGGGCGCGTTCCTTGAGCGGCTCGGCATCACCGCGCGGGCGCAGGCCCTCGCCCGCGGCCGGCCGCCCACCGCACAGGCGGCCATCGCCGCCGCGCATCGCCGCTTGACCCACCCGGACGAAATGGGACACCTCTTCCAGGTGCTCGCGCTCGTGCCTGACGACGCGCCGCCCCCGCCCGGATTCGACCCATGACGCTCGACATCCTGACCTCGGACCTGCTGGCGGGCACACGGCACGGGTTCTTCGCGCGCCGGGGCGGCGCGTCTTCCGGCATCTACGCCGGGCTGAACTGCGGTCCCGGCTCGGCCGACCAGCGCGAGGCGGTGGCGCTCAACCGCGCCCGGGTGGCGGACGCCCTCGGCGTCGCTCCCGCGCGCCTCCTCTCGCTCCACCAGGTCCACGGCACCGAGGTGGTCACCGCCGGCTTGGACGGGTGGACCGAGAGACCGCGCGCCGACGCTGCGGTCACCGACGTGCCGGGCGTGGCGCTCGGCATCCTCACTGCCGATTGCGCCCCGGTGCTCTTCCACGATCCGGACGCCCGGGTCATCGGCGCGGCGCACGCCGGCTGGCGCGGCGCGCTCGATGGCGTCATCGAGGCAACGCTCGCCGCCATGGGCCGGCTCGGCGCCCGGACCGCATCGGTTCGCGCCGTCGTCGGCCCCACCATCAGCCAGCGCGCCTACGAGGTCGGCCCCGAGTTCTTCGACCGCTTCCGCGCCGAGGAGGACGGCCTCGAGCGCTACTTCGCGCCCGGCCAGGGCGACCGCCTCCGCTTCGACCTGCCCGGCTTCGTCCTCGGCCGCCTGCGCGCCGCCGGGGTCGCGCAGGCGGAGTGGATCGGCGCGTGCACCTACTCCAACCCCGACCGCTTCTTCTCGTACCGCCGGTCCGTGCACGCGGGCGAGCCGGACTACGGACGGCTCATCTCCGCGATCCGCCTCGGTGACGTCGCGTCAGGGTGACGCGAACGTCAGCTTTTCGCCTTGCAACAACTCGTCCTCACCGGCATGGTCCCGGTCAAAATCCCAGCGCCCCAAGGTGGAACCCTCGTGTCCGACGACCTCCTGACGATTGGCGAGATGTGCTCCGCCTTCGGCGTCACGCCCCGCACGCTGCGCTTCTATGAAGCCAAGGAGCTCATCGCACCGATCCGCGAAGGACAGAGGCGGCTCTACACCCGCCGCTGCCGGGCACGACTGACGCTCATCCTCCAGGGCAAGCGCTTCGGCTTCTCGCTGGAGCAGATCCGCCAGCTCCTGAACCTGTACGACATCGGCGACCAGCAGACGACGCAGATCGCGCGCACCTACGATCTCGGGTTGGCGCGCCTCCGGGCGATGGAGGCCCAGCGCGCCGAGCTCGACCTTGCGATCGCCGACCTCCGCAAGCAGATGACATGGGCCAAGCATGTGCTCGCCGACCGCGGCGCGCAAAGCGCCGCCGAATAGCCCGAGGACCATCCGAATGGCCGCCTACAGCCCGCCCCTCAGCGACATGGCCTTCGTGCTGCACGACGTGCTCCGGGTCCAGGATTCGGCGATCCCCGGCTACGCCGATCTCGAACCCGACTTCACCGCCGCAATCCTCGACGAGGCCGGCAAGATCGCCGGCGACGTGCTCGCGCCCCTGAACGCCGTCGGCGACCGTCAGGGCTGCGTGCTGGAGAACGGCGTCGTCCGCACCCCCGAGGGCTTCAGGCGCGCTTTCGACCTCCTGCGGGAGGGAGGCTGGACCAGCATCGACTGCGACCCCGCCTACGGCGGCCAGGGCCTGCCCTACGTCATCCACGCCGCCGTCGGCGAGATGCACTCCGCCGCCAACATGGCCTTCGGCATGTATTCCGGCCTCACCCACGGGGCCTACACCGCCATCCACGCCCACGGCTCCGAGGACCAGAAGGCCGCCTACCTGCCGAAGCTGGTGTCCTGCGAATGGACCGGCACCATGAACCTCACCGAGCCGCACGCGGGCACCGACCTCGGCCTCCTCCGCACAAAAGCCGAGCCGCAGCCCGACGGCTCCCACCGCATCACCGGCCAGAAGATCTTCATCTCCGCCGGCGACCACGACCTCGCCGGGAACATCGTCCACCTCGTCCTCGCCCGCACCCCCGACGCGCCCGCAGGCGTCAAGGGCATCTCGCTCTTCATCGTCCCGAAGTTCCTCCCCAACCCCGACGGCAGCCTCGGCGAGCGCAACGCCCTCTCCGTCGGCAAGCTGGAGGAGAAGATGGGCATCCACGGCAACGCCACCTGCGTGATGAACTACGACGGCGCCACCGGCTGGCTGCTCGGCCCGGAGAACGCCGGCCTCAAGGCGATGTTCACCATGATGAACGAGGCGCGCGCCCAGGTCGGCATGCAGGGCCTCGCCCAGGCCGCCGGCGCCTACCAGCTCGCCGCGACTTATGCCCGCGAGCGCCTGCAGGGCCGCGCCATCCCACCCGCCGACCCGGACGCCCCCGCCGACCCGATCATCGTCCACCCCGACGTCCGCCGCGTCCTTCTTGACCAGAAGGCCTTCATCGAGGGCGGCCGCGCCTTCGCCCTCTGGTCCGCCACCCTCATCGACGCCCACATGCGCGCCGGCGACGAGGCGGCCAACGGCCTCGTCTCCCTCCTCACCCCGGTGGTGAAGGGCTTCCTCACCGACAAGGGCTTCGAGTGCACCGTGCAGGCGCAGCAGGTCTTCGGCGGCCACGGCTACATCGAGGAGACCGGCGTCAGCCAGTTCGTCCGCGACGCCCGCATCGCCATGATCTACGAGGGCGCCAACGGCATCCAGGCGCTCGACCTCGTCGGCCGCAAGCTCGGGCTCGACGGCGGCAAGCCGATCATGGCCTTCTTCGACCTCGTCAAGACCTTCATCAAGGAGAACGAGGCCGACGACCGGCTGAAGGCCGGCTTCCTCGACCCGCTCAAGGCGGCGTCGAAGGACCTGCAGGCCGCCGCCACCTTCTTCCTGCAGAACATGAAGACCCCGAACGCCGCGCTCGCCGGCTCCACCGACTTCCTGCACCTCTTCGGCCACACCTGCCTCGGCTACATGTGGGCGCGCATGGCCAAGGCGGCGCTGGCCGCCGACACCCCGTTCAACGCCGCCAAGCTCGCGACCGGGCGCTACTACATGGCCCGCCAGCTCCCGGCGACGGCGCTCCACCTCGCCCGCATCCAGTCCGGCGCCGACCCGGTCATGGCGCTGCCGGCGGAGGCCTTCTGATGCCCACCGCTCGCCGCCGCGTGTATGACCGATGGGCGCGGGCCGAAGCTGCAGCCGCTACAGGATGGACGAACGAGACCATGAAGGAGATCATCGCACGCGCGCTCTGAACGCGGGCCGCCTCCGTGCGTTGTCCCGGTACGTTCGCTGCAATAGGGATCAGGGGGACCAGACCGATGTCCGAATACACGCTTCACTGCTTCGCCCAGTCGGGCAATGCCTACAAGGTGGCGCTCATGCTCGAGCTCAACGGCGCCGACTGGGAGCCGGTCTGGGTGGACTTCTTCAACGCCGCCACCCGCACCGCCGAGTACCATGAGCTGAACGAGATGGGCGAGGTTCCGGTACTCGAGCACGGCGAACTCAGGCTCAGCCAGTCCGGCGTGATCCTCGACTACCTCGCGCAGCGCTACCGTGATTTCGGCGCGAAGTCCGAGGAGGAGCGCCGCGAGATCCTGCGCTGGACGCTCTGGGACAACCACAAGCTCACCGGCTCCATCGCGTCGCTGCGCTACCTGATGAAGTTCGTGCCCGAGGAGAAGACCGACCAGGGCGTCATCGCCTGGCTCGGCAAGCGCGCCGGCACCGCGCTCAAGGTGCTCGACCGCCACCTCTTCACCCAGGAGTGGGTCGCGGCCGACCGCATCACCACCGCCGATCTCTCCTGCGTCGGCTATCTCTACTACGACCACGAGTTCGGCCACGACCTGACCGCCTATCCCAACATCGAGCGCTGGCGGCAGGCGATCGCGGCCCTTCCCGGCTGGAAGCACCCCTACGATCTGATGCCGGGGCACCCGATCCCGGCCGGAGCGCTTTCATGATGGCTTCGCCCGTCACCGGCGGCTGCCAGTGCGGCGCCGTGCGCTATGCGGTGACCGGCGGGCTGGGCCGCGCCAACCTTTGCCACTGCCGCATGTGTCAGCGCGCTACCGGCAACGCCTTCGCTCCCCTCGTCACCGCCGCGGGCGTCGCCTTCGTGGGCTCCCCCGCCCGCTTCGCCTCGTCCGACGTCGCCGATCGCGGCTTCTGCCGGGACTGCGGAACGCCACTTTTCTATGCGCCGGTTGGCACCGACGAGCTCGAACTGATGATCGGGTCCCTCGACGACCCTGGGGCGGTGGCCCCGGCCCTTCACTATGGCATCGAGAGCCGGCTCGGCTGGGCGCGCTTTGCCGACGGCCTGCCCGAGTATCGCACCCGGCCCGGCGGCCTCTCGGGCCGCGGCCCGGCCCGCATCGAGAGCCGCCAGGCCACGGCCGGGGCCGCTCACGCAGAGGAGACACCGTGACCGACGCCTACATCTACGATGCGATCCGCAGTCCGCGGGGCAAGGGTCGCGCCGACGGCAGCCTGCATGAGGTGACCGCCCTCCGCCTCTCCGCCGACATGCTGAACGCCATCCGCGCCCGCAACAACGGGGCGGCCGACACCGTCGAGGACGTGATCTGGGGCAACGTCACCCAGGTGGGCGAGCAAGGCGGCCTCCTCGCCCGCACCGCCGTGCTCCTCTCCGACCTGCCCGAGAGCGTCCCCGGCCTCTCGATCAACCGCTTCTGCGCCTCCGGCCTCGAGGCGGTGAACCTGGCCGCCAACCAGGTGCGCGGCGGCGCGGGCGACGGCTACATCGCCGGTGGTGTCGAGATGATGAGCCGCGTCCCCATGGGCTCCGATGGCGCCGCCATCGCCGTCGACCCCTCGGTCGCGCTCAAGACTTACTTCGTGCCGCAGGGTATCAGCGCCGACATCATCGCCACCGAATTCGGCTTCAGCCGTGACGACTGCGACCTTCTCGCCGTCGAGAGCCAGAAGCGCGCCGCCGCCGCCTGGGAGACAGACCGCTTCGCGAAGTCCGTCGTGACGGTGCAGCGACGTGAACGGCCTGCCCATCCTCGAGCGCGACGAGTACATGCGCCCCGGCACCGACATGCAGTCGCTCGGCGCGCTCAAGCCCTCGTTCAAGGACATGGGCGAGACCATGCCCGGCTTCGATGCGGTGGCGATCCTGAAGTATCCGCACCTCGAGCGGATCAACCACGTCCATCACGCCGGCAACTCCTCCGGCATCGTCGACGGCGCCGCCGCCGTCCTGATCGGCAACCGCGACTTCGGCATCCGCCACGGCCTCAAGCCCCGCGCCCGCATCAAGGCCACCGCCAAGATCGGCACCGATCCCACGATCATGCTGACCGGCCCGGTCCCGGTCGACCGAGAAGATCCTCCGCGAGAGCGGCATGGACATCCGCGACATCGACCTCTTCGAGGTCAACGAGGCTTTCGCCGCCGTGGTGCTGCGCTTCATGCAGGCCTTCGACGTCGACCCGTCCCTCGTCAACGTCAACGGCGGCTCCATCGCCATGGGCCACCCGCTCGGCGCCACCGGCGCGATGATCCTCGGCACGCTCCTCGACGAGATGGAGCGCTCCGACAAGGAAACCGGCCTTGCCACCCTTTGCATCGGCTCGGGCATGGGTGCGGCCACGATCATCGAGAGGGTCTGAGATGGGCGTCATCGACCAGACCAAGTGCCCGGTGAAGACCGGCTCGATCTATCCCGAGCCCTACGCCTCGCAGATGGCCGGCCGCTCGTCGCTGCGCCTCGGCCAGGCCGGCGGGCTCACCCAGTTCGGCGCCAACATCGTGATCCTCGCAGCCCGGCGCACGATCCTCGCTGCGGCACTGGCACCGCAACGAGGACGAGTTCGTCATGGTCACCGAGGGCGAGCTCGTGCTGCGTCCAGGACGAGGGCGAGTACGTCATGCGCCCCGGCGACTGCGCCGCCTGGCCGGCCGGCGACACCAACGGCCACTGCTTCCTCAACCGCACCGACCGCGAGGCGCGCTTCCTGGTCGTGGGCTCGAAGGCCCCGCACGAGGTCGCCACCTACTCCGACGTCGACCTGATCCTCGAGGTGAAGGACGGCGCGGCGCAATACTTCTACCGCGACGGCACCCCCTGGAACGGCCCGCGGTGAGAATACCTGACAAAAATAGCTGCCATATGGATTCATAAGGATTCCATACGCTTTCCATACCCGCCGATTCTGGCAACCGACTGACCAAAATCAAGAAAAGCCGGCCTCGCAATCCGCCGGCATTCCGGAGGCCTGAAATGCCGATATTCACCCTCGCCACCGACGCCGACGGCGTCGCCACCATCACCTGGGACCTGCCCGGCCGCTCGATGAACGTGCTGACCTACGAGGGCATCGCCGAGCTCGACGCCGCCGTCGACGCGGCCCTCGCCGACCCGGCCGTGAAGGGCATCGTCATCACCTCGGCCAAGCCCGACTTCGCCGGCGGCATGGATCTCAACCTGTTGGCCGAAATGAAGAATCAGGCCGGCGCCGACCCGGCCCGCGGCCTGTTCGACGGCATCATGTCGATCCACCGCCTGCTCCGGAAGATCGAGCGCGCCGGGATGGATCCGAAGACCCTGAAGGGCGGCAAGCCCGTCGCCTGGGCCGCCCCCGGCCTTTCCGCCGGCATCGGCACCGAGATCGGCCTCGCCTGCCACCGCCGCTTCATGGCCGACAAGCCCTCGGCCAAGGTCGGCCTGCCCGAGATCCTCATCGGCCTTTTCCCCGGCGCCGGCGGAACCACCCGCCTCGTCCGCATGCTCGGCGTCATGGGCGCAGCACCCTTCCTGCTCGAGGGAAAGATGATGGCGCCCAAGGCCGCCAGGGCCGGCGGCCTGATCGACGAGGTCGTGCCGCCCGACGACCTCCTCGCCGCCGCCAAGGCCTGGGTCCGGGGGGCGACCGATGCCGACATCGTCAAGCCCTGGGATGCCAAGGGCTACAAGATGCCGGGCGGAACCCCCTATCACGCCTCCGGCTTCATGACCTTCGTCGGCGCGCCGGCAATGGTCCACGGCAAGACCCAGGGCGCCTACCCGGCACCCAAGGCGATGCTGTCAGCGATCTACGAGGGCGCGCTCGTCTCCTTCGACACCGCGCTGAAGGTCGAGGCGCGCTGGTTCACCCGCGTGCTCCTCGACCCCTCCTCCGCCGCGATGATCCGCTCGTTGTTCCTCAACAAGCAGGCGCTGGAGAAGGGCGCCGCGCGTCCCGCCCAGCCGGACCAGAGCGTGAAAAAGCTCGGCATCCTCGGCGCCGGCATGATGGGCGCCGGCATCGCCACCGTGGCCGCCCAGGCCGGGATAGAGGTGGTGCTGATCGACCGCGACCAGGCCGCTGCCGACAAGGGCCGCGCCCATGTCGAGGGCTTCCTCGACGAGGGGGTGAAGCGCAAGCGCACGACGCCCGAGAAGAAGGCCGAGGTGCTGGCCCGCATCACCGCCACGCCCGACTATGCCGCGCTCGCCGGTTGCGACCTGGTGGTGGAGGCGGTCTTCGAGGACCCCGCCGTCAAGGCCGAGGCCACCCGCCGCGCCGAGGCGCACCTGCCGGCGGAGGCGATCTTCGCCACCAACACCTCGACGCTCCCCATCGCCGGGCTCGCCAGGGCCAGCCGCGCGCCGGAGCAGTTCATCGGCATCCACTTCTTCTCCCCCGTGGAAAAGATGGCCCTGGTCGAGATCATCCGCGGGCCCGCCACCGGCGACCGCGCCGTCGCCAAGGCGCTCGACTTCGTGCGGCAGATCCGGAAGACCCCGATCGTCGTCAACGACGCGCGGTTCTTCTACGCCAACCGCTGCATCATCCCCTACCTCAACGAGGGGGTGCGCATGGTCGCCGAAGGGGTGAAGCCGGCGCTGATCGAGAACGCGGCGAAGCAGCTCGGCTTTCCGCTCGGGCCGCTGCAACTGGTGGACGAGACCTCGGTCGACCTCGCGGTGCGCATCGCCAAGGCGACGCGCGCGGCGATGGGAGATGCCTATCCGGAGAGCCCGGCGGATGGCGTGCTTTTCACCCTGGCCGACCTGGGCCGGCTGGGGCGCAAGACGAAGGCGGGGTTCTATGCCTATGACGAGGCCGGCAAACGGCAGGGCCTGTGGCCGGGGCTGGGCGAACATTGGGCGCATGCTCCCGATCAGCCGGAGCTGGTCGGGGTGCAGCACCGCCTCGCCATGATCCAGGCGCTGGAGGCGGTGCGGGCGCTGGAGGAGGGGGTGCTGACCGACATCCGCGAGGGCGATGTGGGCGCGATCCTCGGCTGGGGCTTCATGCCCTGGTCGGGCGGGCCGTTCTCCTGGCTCGACATCCTGGGGGCAGCGCGGGCGGTGGAGATTCTGCGACACCCTCGCCGCCAGCCACGGCCCCCGCTTCGCCGCGCCGGGGCTGCTGCGGGAACTTGCGGAGCGGGGCGAGAGCTTCTATGGGCGCTTCCAGCCGGCCCTGCGAGCCGCCTGAGGATCCGCCGCTGGAGACCCGACCGGCCGAATGACCGCCCTCGAACGATACGTGCGGCTGGAGGCACTGGGCCTATGGCGCGAGGCCCCCGGCGCCGATCCGCGCGAGGTGGTCGTCTCCTTCGGCACCGCCACACTGGTGCTGACCGACCTCGAGGAGCACCCGCTCGGCCACTGGGCGCTCGCCGGCGTGCGGCGTGCTCGGCCGCGCCGAGGACGGCGCCACCGTCTATGCCATGACCGCCGACGGCGGCGAGACGCTGAGGATCCGCGATGCCGACATGATCGAGGCGATCGCCGCCGTGTCGCGGCAATGGCCGGGACCGCCGCCGCGGCGGCTGCGCTTGCCGGTTCTGCCGATCCTGGCGCTGGCGGCCGCGATCGCGCTGTTCGCCTTCGCACCCCGCCTGATCCGGGCAGCGACGGTCCGCCTCATCCCTCCCGAGCAGGCGGAAGAGATCGGCGACCGCATGCTGATCGCCCTGATCGAAGCGCACGGCCCTCCCTGCGCGGGACCGGATGGCGAGCGGGCGCTCGGGCGGCTGGCGGCGGCGCTGGACCCGTCCGACCCACCGCGGCTCCGGGTGATGGACCTCGGCGCCGGCACGGTCGCGGCGTTGCCCGGGGCGGACGATCCTCATCGACCCCGAGGTACTCGCCACAGCTACGCCCGGCGAGGTTGCCGGGAGGGCCGCCAGCGCGCTCGACGCCGACCCTGTCGCGGCGCTGGTTCGCGATGCCGGCATCCTTGCCGACATCCGCTACGTCTTCAGCGGCCACCTCGGGGAGCGGGCGGTGGCGCGCGCGGCCGAATCGGCGGCAGGCGCTGCGCCCACCGCAGCTGCCGGCTGGGAGGGTCCCACCCCCGCGCTGGCCGATTCAGACTGGATCGCCCTGCGCGCGATCTGCGCATGAGGCATGAAATCGGCCGGAGCATTGCGCTCCGGTCATTTCAGCGTTGCATCCGACGCATGAAGCTGGTTTAGTCCGCGCAGCCGTACAGGGGAATGCCTCCGGAATACTGACGCGGGGAAACCGCGAAGTCTTCGAACCGGAGTGAGGCAAACGACCCGTTGGCGCTGGCCCAGGTCTGGGGGGGAAAGCTTGAGAGCGGCCTGTAATAGCAGGCCGCTTTTCATTTTGCCTACCGCGCTCAAGCCTCGAGCACGATCTCACCCTTGCAGTCCAGCCGCTCCGCGAGCGTCTGCAGCCGACGCTCCACCGGCTCGCCGGCGAACTCGCGCGCGGCGCCACGCAGGGTCAGGACGATGCGCCCCCCTCGCGGATCAGCGTCGCGTGGTCGAGGACGCCGATCGACGATCCTGACAGCATCGCCCCCAGGCGCATGGCGCGGCCGAGCACCGCCGCATCCGCCGCGCGGTCCGGCGAAAGGAGACCGCGAAACTGCTCGACTTCTTCGACCGGTGCGACGGCCTTGTAGCGGTTCAGCAGCGCCAGCCCGAGGAACACCCGGTCGGCGTGTCCGATTCCGGCGATGTTGGCGCGGGTCACCAACTCGAAGCAGAGCTCCGCGCGATAGTCGGGATGCGCCCGCCAGTTGACATCATGCAGCAGGCAGGCGGCGAGGATGAGGCGATGCTCGGACGGCGACCGGTCGGCGTAGAACGGCCGCAGCCAGTGGTGCAGCGCCTCGCCGAAGCCTGGACTGCGCGACGAGGCCGCCTCCATGTGGCGGCATGCCTCGATCAGCGGGTCGAGGATCCGCATCGCCTCGGGCATCTGGCGGTAGAGCAGGCCCTCGCGGAGTCCGTAGGCCGAAACGGCGATGCGCTCCGGGCTGACGCGGCGGATGAGCTCTCCCAGCACCTCGCCGGCGAGCGGGATCAGCGCCAGCCGCGCCGTGGAGGTGCCGGTGAGCGCCGAGAGGCCCGCCTGGTCCTGCTCGCGGATCCACTTCAGCGTGTCGAGGAGCTGGGGGATCGGCGGTGCGTAGCCGTGCAGCACCTTGAGCGGGTAGCCCGTGCGCTCCATGTCCAGGCGCGCGATCGAGCGCCACGAGCCGCCGACCAGGAAGAGCCGGGGCGCCGGCGCCGGGACCGCCTTGTGCAGCGCCTTTACCCCCCTGCGGATCGCCTTGTCGCGCTTCGACGGGTCGGGGATGTCGGCGAGTTGCAGCGGCCCGAGCGGCGCGGTGGCGCAGGCGAGGATCTCTCCCCCCGAGAGGTGGGCGAGCTCCATCGACGCCCCGCCCATGTCGCAGACGAGCCCATCCGCCCCCGGCCAGCCAAGGAGCACGCCCTTGGCCGCCAGCCGCGCTTCCTCCGCCCCGCTCGCCACGTGGAGCTGAAGCCCGGTCTCGCGCTCGACCTGATCGCAGAACGCCGGCCCGTCCGCCGCCTCGCGCACCGCGGCGGTGGCCACCGCGATCATCCCGGAAAGCTCCATCCGGCTGGCCAGCGCCGCGAAGCGGTGCAGCGCCGCCAGCGCCTTGACCCGGCCCTCGGGGCTGAGCCGACCGGTGTCGCCGAGGCCGGCTCCGAGGCCGCAGAGCACCTTCTCGTTGTAGAAATACGCCGGGCTCCGCGCCATGCCGTCGAAGACGACGAGGCGCACCGAGTTCGATCCCACGTCGATCACGCCGATGCGCTTCAGCCGTGCCTTGGTCGCGTCGTCGATGCGGAACCGGGGCACGTCACCGGTGGTCTGGGTCGGCACTGGTTCCGCGTCCCACTGGTTTCCGGAGCGGTGGAGATGTCGCATCGCGACCGGCTCACGTCAACCTTGCGTCGACGGACGTCAGTCGGGACCGTGCACCAGCTGGATGACGTCGCGCGCCCCGGCGCGGCCGCGCCCGGAGAGCGAGGGGTTCTCCATGAAGAAGCGGTGGCAGGAGAAGAGGTGCTCCCCCGGCCGCAGGTCGTGCCGGCGGTAGGCGCCGTCCGGCTGCGCCACCCAGCTCTGCGCCTGGTCGGCCAGGTTGGCGGCCATGATCTGGTCGATGATCTGCGCATGCACCGTGGGGTTGGTGATTTCCACCAGCGCCTCGACCCGGCGGGTCAGGTTGCGCTCCATCCAGTCGGCGGAGCTGATGTAGACCCGCGCGCCGGAGGACGGCAGGCCGTGGCCGTTGCCGAAGCAGACGATGCGGCTGTGCTCGAGAAAGCGGCCGATGATCGACTTGACGCGGATGTTCTCGGAGAGGCCGGCCACGCCGGCGCGCAGGCCGCAGATGCCGCGGACCACCATGTCGATGCGCACGCCTGCCTGGCTGGCGGCGTAGAGCGCGTCGATCACCTCGGGCTCGGTGATGGCGTTGAGCTTGACCCAGACCTGCGCGGGGCGACCCGCCCTGGCGTGCTCGATCTCGGCGGCGAGACCTTCGAGGAGGCGGGGCTTGATCATGTGCGGGGAGATCGCGAGCTTTTCCAGCGCCTCGGGGCGGACGTAGCCGGTGACGTAGTTGAAGACCTTGGTGGCGTCGCGGCCGAGCGCCTTGTCGCAGGTGAAGAGCGAGAGGTCGGTGTAGATGTTGGCGGTGCCGGGGTGGTAGTTGCCGGTGCCGAAGTGGGTGTAGGTGACGAGCTGGCCCGCCTCGCGGCGGACCACGGTCGAGATCTTGGCGTGGGTCTTCCAGTCGATGAAGCCGTAGACCACCTGGGCGCCGGCGCGTTCCAGGCGGCGGGACTGGCGGATGTTGGCGGCCTCGTCGAAGCGGGCCTTGAGCTCGATGAGGGCGGTGACGGACTTGCCGGATTCGGCTGCTTCGCAGAGCGCGGCGACGATCGGGCTGTCGCGCGAGGTGCGGTAGAGCGTCTGCTTGATGGCCAGCACGTCGGGGTCGAGGGCGGCCTGGTTCAGGAAGCGCACCACGATGTCGAAGGTCTCGTAGGGGTGGTGCAGCAGCATGTCCTTCTGGCGGATCGCGGCGAAGATGTCGCCCTCGAAGTCCTGCACGCGCTCGGGCATGCGCGGGGTGAAGGGCGGCCACGTGAGATCCGCGCGGCCCACACGTGTCAGCTCGGCGAGGTCGGCCATGCCGATCAGGCCAGGGATATCAATGACTTCGCCGGCGCCGACGCCGAGGGCGTGCACGATCAGGCGGCGAAGGTCGGCGGGGGCGTCGGCGGTCATGGTGAGCTGGATCACCTCGCCGCGGCGGCGGCGCTTCAGCGCGGTCTCGAACTCGCGCACGAGGTCTTCCGCTTCCTCCTCGACCTCGAGGTCGCTGTCGCGGAGGACGCGGAAGGCGCAGTGGCCGAGCAAGGCGTAGCCGGGGAAGAGCTTGCCGAGGAAGACCTCGAGCAGCGCCTCGAGCGGCAGGAAACGGATTTGGCCCTTGGGGCCCTCGGGCAGGCGCACGAAGCGGGGGACCTGGGCGGGGACCGGCAGCAGGGCTTCGAGCACGGTGTCGTCGGCCTGGCGGCGGAGCTGGAGGCCCATGGCGAAGCCGCCGTTGGCGATGAAGGGGAAGGGGTGGGCCGGGTCGATGGCGAGGGGGGAGAGGATGGGGAAGACCTGGTCGAAGAAGTGCGCTTCCATCAGCTTGAGGTCGGCGCCCTTGAGGTCGGCGGGGGCGAGGATATCGATGCCCTCGTCGCGCATGAGCTGGCGCAGGACGCCGAGGCATTCCTGCTGGCGCATCATCAGCGCCCGGGAGTCGCCGTCGATCAGGTGGAGCTGGTCGCCGGCGGAGAGGCCGTCGGCGGAGGGGATGTGGACGCCCTCGCGCACGAGGCCGCGCAGGCCGGCGACGCGGACGGAGTAGAATTCGTCGAGATTTGAGGCGGATATGGAGAGGAAGCGCACCCGTTCGAGCAGCGGCACGGCCGGATTTTCGGCCTCGGACATGACGCGCCAGTTGAACGCGAGCCAGCTGAGCTCGCGGTTGATGAAGCGCTCGGGGCCGGTGATGTCGAAGCCGGGCAGGCCGCGGCCCTGGGGCGGGACGGCGTGGAGGAAGTCGGCGTCGACCTCGCGGTCCTGGGTGGTTTCGACCTTCTCGAGCATTCTCGGGGCGCCTTCGTCGGGGATCGTGGGGACGAGTGTATGGCAGATCCGGCGGGGCGCAACCGTCACGTGCGGATGGGCTTTTTCCGGCTGAATTGGTGCGCGAAACGCGTATGGAATCCATATGGAATCCATATGGGTCTACTCCAGCCGCTCGACCCTTCGGAGCTCGGGGAAGAGGCGCATCCAGAGGAGCGCGACCCCGATGCAGCCGAGGCCGCCGAGGACGGCGGCCGGGACGGTGCCGAAGAGCGCCGCGGTCATGCCGCTCTCGAACTCGCCGAGCTGGTTCGAGGCGTTGATGAAGAGGTAGTTCACCGCCCCCACGCGGCCGCGCATCTCGTCGGGGGTGCGGAGCTGCACCAGGCTGTGGCGGATTACGACGCTGACCGTGTCGGCGGCGCCCATCACCACCAGGGCGGCGAGCGACAGCGCCATGTTGCGGGAGAGGGCGAAGACCAGGGTGCCGAGGCCGAAGATGATGACGGCCTGAAGCATCCGCATGCCCACCCGGCGGGTGATGCTGCGGCGGGCGAGGAGCAGGGTCATCGCCAGCGCGCCGACCGCCGGTGCCGCGCGCAGCACGCCGAGGCCCCAGGGGCCGGTCTGCAGGATGTCGCGGGCGAAGATCGGCATCAGCGCCGTCGCCCCGCCGAGGAGGACGGCGAAGAGGTCGAGCGAGATCGTCCCGAGGATCGCCTTGTCGCTGCGCACGAAGCGGATCCCGGCGAAGAGATCGCCGAGACGCGGCAGCGGCCGCTCGCCGACCGGCGCCTCCAGGCGGATCGCGCCGTTGAGGACGCTGCCGATCACCCAGAAGGTGGCCATGATCGCGTAGGGCACGGCCGGGCCGACGGCGTAGGCGAAGCCGCCGATCGCCGGGCCGGAGATCACCGCGAGCTGGAACATGCCGGTGGAGAGGGCCGCCGCCCGCTGGAACTGCCCGCGCGGCGCCACGCCGGTCAGGAGCGCCGCGGTGGCGGGCGACTCGAAGGCGGTGGCGACCCCGAGCAGCGCCACGGCGCCGTAGATCGCCGGAACGGTCAGCCAGCCCTCGTAGCTGCCCCAGCCGAGGAAGGCCGCGGCGATCGCCTGCGCCACCTGGCAGGCCTGCACCACCCGCTGGCGGTCATAGCGGTCGGCGACGTGGCCGGCGAAGAAGACGAGAAGCGCCACCGGCAGGAACTGGGCGAGGCCGATCAGGCCGAGGTGGAAGGCGCTGCCGGTCTTCTCGTAGACCTGCCAGCCGAGCGCCACGGTCGCCATCTGCGCGGCGAAGCGCGAGAAGCCGCGACCGACGAAATAGAGCAGGAACGGCCGGTGATGCAGCAGCCGAATCTCGGGGAGCGGGGGCCTCCGGCGGCGTCACTCATCCGCGAAGAGCACCTCGGCGGCGAGCCGCGCGGTGATCGGACGCTGCCGCGCCAGGCCGGCGCGGTCGAGGTCGGCGACGAGCGTCTCGGCGGCGGCGAAGGAGCGGTCCATGCGGCTGACGAGGTAGCGGATGAGGCCGGGCTCCACCGCGAGCTGGCGGTCGGCGAACTGCTTGACCAGCACCGCGGCGAGGAGGTCGTCGTCCGGCGGCTCGAGGCGGGCCACGGCCGCCACGCCGAGGCGGCTGGCGAGGTCGGGGAGCGCCAGCGGCCAGCGCGCCGGCGGCTCGCGGCCGCTGACCATCAGGCTGCCGCCGCCGGCGGCGAGGAGGTTGCAGAGGTGGAAGAGGGTCTCCTCGGCGGCACGGTCGCCGGCCAGCCGGTCCACGTCCTCCACGACGAGCGCCATGTCGCCGGGCAGTGCGGCGAGGTCGAGGCCTGCGAGATCGCCCAGGAACCGCGCCCCGCTCCGCGCCGCCCAGACATGCGCGAGATGGGTCTTGCCCGCGCCCGCGGGGCCGGTGACGGCCAGCCGGCCGGACGGCCAGCCGGGCCAGGATTCGACCTGCGCCAGCGCCAGCTCGTTGGACGGCGAGACGAAGAAGTCGGCCCGCCCGAGGGCCGGGCGGGCTGGCAGATCGAGCACGAGCTGGCGCACGCCCGCCAAGGACCTAGCCGTCCGCGGGCGGCTCGCGCCCGGTGTAGAGCGCGCTCTCGCGATAGCGCTCGACCAGGAAGCGCCACAGCACGCCGATGGCCGCCGCCACCGGAACGGCGACGAGAAGGCCCGCGAAGCCGAAGAGCGTGCCGAAGACCGACAGGGCGAGGATGAGCCAGACCGGATGCAGCCCCACCGACTTGCCGATCAGGTTCGGCGAAAGGATGTTGCCCTCGACGAACTGGCCGAAGAAGAAGATCCCCGCCGTCGCCAGGATCCAGAAGGGGTCTTCCCAGAACTGGAAGGTGGCGATCCCCACCGAAAGCAGGAGGCCCACCACCGAGCCGACGTAGGGAACGAACGAGATCAGCCCCGCGACGATGCCGACGAGGAAGCCGAACTGCAGGCCGATCGCGGTGAGCGCCACGGCATAGAAGACGCCGAGCACCAGGCAGACCGTGAGCTGGCCGCGCACGAAACCCGCCAGCACCAGGTCGATCTCCCGCGCCAGCCGCCGGACGGTCGGCGCGTGCTGGCGCGGCAGGACGCGGTTGATCTCGTCCACCATCTTGTCCCAGTCGAGCAGGAGGTAGAAGGTCACCACCGGCGTCACCACGAGCAGGATCAGGAAGTCGAGCACCTTGAGCGAGCCGGCCAGCACCTGGTTCATGACCGTGAGGCCGCCTTCGCGCATCATGGTCTCGACGTCGGAGAGGTTGCGCATGATCTGCGATTGCTCGCCGAAGATGTCCGGGTAGCGCCGGCCGAGGAACTCGACCAGCCCGGCGATGTAGTCGGGCATCGCCGCGACCAGGCCCTGGATCTGCTTGATCATCGCCGGGACCACCAGCACCAGGACCAGGACGAAGACGAGAATGGCGAACGTCGCGATGACGGCGGTGGCGAGGGTGCGGCTGAGGCCCAGCCGTCCCAGCCGGTCCGCGAGCGGATCGAGGAAATACGCCAGCGCCGCGCCCATGAGGAACGGCAGCAGCGTCGAGCCGAGAAGCCAGAACACCAGGACGAAGATGACGAACCCGATGCCCCAGAATTGCAGTTGTCGCTTGGGGTCGACGGCCATGGCCCGAATCCTTCGCTGGCGCGCGGCCGAATAGGGACTAGTCCCCCCGGCGTGGCAAGTGCCGGTCGGCTAGACGAACTGCTCGCGGATCAGCCGTTCCTCGAGGCCGTGGCCGGGATCGAACAGGATGTGGTGCTCGATGTCCGGCACGCTCTCGACCTCGATGCGGATCGCGTCGCGCACCTCCGCGGAGTTGGCCACCGCCGAGACCGGGCGCTTGGAGGGCTCCAGCACCTCGAAGGTCACCCGGGCCGACTTGGGCAGGAGCGCGCCGCGCCAGCGCCGCGGCCGGAAGGCGGCCATGGGCGTGAGGGCGAGGATGTCGGCCTCGATGGGCAGGATCGGGCCATGCGCCGAGTAGTTGTAGGCGGTGGATCCCGCCGGCGTGCAGAGGAGCGCGCCGTCGGCCATGAGCTCGGGCAGCCGCTCGCGGCCGTCGACGAGGATGCGGAGCCGTGCGGCCTGCGGGCCGGCGCGCAGCAGCGAGACCTCGTTGATGGCCAGCGCCGCGATGACCTCGCCGTCGGCCCGGGTGGCGCGCATCCGCAGCGGATTGATCACCGCCTCCTCGGCCGCCTCCAGCCGGGCGGGGAGCCCGGCCTCGGAGTACTCGTTCATCAGGAAGCCGACGGTGCCGCGGTTCATGCCGTAGACCGGGATCGCCATGCCCTCGGTCGCGTGCAGCGTGGAGAGCATCAGCCCGTCGCCCCCCAGCGCCACGATGACCTCGGCCGCCTCGATCGGGCTCTGCCCGTGCGCCGCGACCAGCCGCGCCAGCGCCGCCTGGGCGAGCTCGACCGTGCTGGCCACGAAATGGATCCGCTCGAACGCCAAGGCCACTCCCTTCGAGAGACGCCACTCTTGCGCGCGGGCGGGCTGAGACTCAAGTCTCGTCGCCCGGCGCCGGCGGATCGATTTCGGGTTTCCCGCTTGCGGCATTCGGAGTATTTCACGCGCAACGCAAGCCAGGAGCCCCGCCCCGTGAAAGACACCCTGCCCGACAGCGGCTTCTTCACCGAAGACCTCGCCACCCGCGACGCGGAGATCTTCGGCGCCATCCGCAACGAGCTCACCCGCCAGCGCGACGAGATCGAGCTGATCGCCTCGGAGAACATCGTCAGCCGCGCGGTGCTCGAGGCGCAGGGCTCGGTGATGACCAACAAGTACGCCGAGGGCTATCCGGGCCGGCGCTACTATGGCGGCTGCCAGTTCGTGGACGTGGCCGAGACGCTGGCGATCGAGCGGGCCTGCCGGCTCTTCGGCGCCGGGTTCGCCAACGTGCAGCCGAACTCGGGCAGCCAGGCCAACCAGGCGGTGTTTCTGGCGCTGCTGCAGCCGGGCGACACCTTCCTCGCCATGGACCTCTCGGCCGGCGGCCACCTGACGCACGGGGCCAAGCCCAACATGTCGGGCAAGTGGTTCAAGCCGGTGCACTACGGGGTGCGCCGGCAGGACAGCCGGCTCGACTACGAGGCCGCCGCCGAGCTTGCGGCCGAGCACCGGCCCAAGCTCATCATCGCCGGCGGCTCGGCCATCCCGCGGCAGATCGACTTCGCCCGCTTCCGCGAGATCGCGGATTCCGTGGGCGCGTACCTGATGGTCGACATGGCGCACTTCGCCGGGCTCGTCGCCGGCCACCAGCACCCGAACCCGGTGCCGCACGCCCATGTCGTCACCACCACCACGCACAAGACCCTGCGCGGCCCGCGCGGCGGGATGATCCTGAGCAACGACGAGGCGATCGCGAAGAAGATCAACTCGGCGATCTTCCCGGGGCTGCAGGGCGGGCCGCTGATGCACGTCATCGCCGGCAAGGCGGTGGCGTTCGGCGAGGCGCTGCGGCCGGAGTTCGCCGACTATGCCGCGCAGGTGGTGAAGAACGCGCACGTCCTGGCGGAGACGCTGATGAAGGGCGGGCTCGACATCGTCACCGGCGGCACCGACACGCACCTGATGCTGGTCGACCTGCGGCCGAAGGGCGTCACCGGCAAGGACGCCGAGGCGGCGCTGGGGCGGGCGCACATCACCTGCAACAAGAACGGCATCCCGTTCGACCCGCAGCCGCCGACGGTGACCTCGGGGATCCGCCTCGGCACGCCGGCCGGCACCACGCGCGGGTTCGGCGCGGCGGAGTTCGGGGAGGTGGGCGAGATGATCGTCGAGGTGCTCGACGGGCTCGCCGCGGGCGGGCCGGAGGGCAACGGCGCGGTGGAGGCGCGCGGTCAAGGCGCAGGCCAAGGCGCTCTGCGACCGCTTCCCGGTCTATGCCGGCATCTGATCGGCCGACGCTGGCGGCCGGGCAGGTGGAATACGACGACCCACCGAAGCAGAACCCGAACTACTGGCAGATTTCTCGCTCTACGAGAACGGCAAGAGCCGCCGCTACGGTCCATCTCTTCGCGGTGAACGCCGGGGCCTATGCGCTCGTCGGCTTCCCGCGGGCCGCTACGACGGCCCGGGAGTTGCCGGGACTCCTGTTCGGCCTGTGGGCCTTCCTTCTCATCCCGATGCTGATGCTGGTGTTCTCCTGGGTGATGTGCGACGACATCGACAGCTTCGGCCGCGGCATGCGCCAGCAGGCTGGCTACCCCCGGGATGCGCGGCTCGAGGAAGGGATCTACCGCGACGACGGCCGACGGTTGCTGCGCTACGTCCGGTGGATCTTCGCCACCGGCTGGAGCACCGCCGCGGCGCTGGCCGTTGCGGCGATGCTCGGGCTGCGGGCTCGGGCCCGCCCTAGGCGGCGCGTCGAAGCGCACCTTGACGTAGGAGCCGGGCGCCGGCTCGATCGCCCCGAGCTTCGCGCCGGGGACCCTGGCGGGCACCAGCTTGCCCGAGCGTTCCTTCAGCCAGGCGTCCCAGTCCGGCCACCAGCTTCCCGGGATTTCGACGGCCTCGGTCAGCCAGTCCTCGATCGTCGCCGGGGACAGGTCGCTGTTGGTCCAGTACTGGTACTTCTGCAGCACCGGGGGGTTGACCACGCCGGCGATGTGGCCCGATCCGGAGAGCACGAAGCGCACGTCGGCCTTGGTCATCTGCTTGGCGCCGCGATAGACCGACGCCGCCGGGGCGATGTGGTCCTCCTTGGTGGCCACGTGGTAGACCGGCCCCTTGATGTCGCCGAGGGTGATCGGCGTGTCCCCCACCACCAGCTCGCCCTTGGCGAAGGCGTCGCGGATGTAGAACTCCTCGAGATAGTAGCGGTGCGCCCGCGCCGGCATCGCGGTGGAATCGGCGTTCCAGTAGAGCAGGTCGAAGGGGAACGGGTCCTTCCCGAGCATGTAGTTCGAGACCATGTAGCCCCAGATCAGGTCGTTCGCCCGCAGCATGTTGAAGGCGTTGGCCATGCGGTCGGCCGGCATGTAGCCCTTGTCCATGTCCTCGCCGACCACCTCGAGGATGTGCTCGTCGACGAAGATCTGCAGCTCGCCCGCGTCCTGGAAGTCGAGCTGGGCGGTGAAGAAGGTGGCCGAGGCGACGCGCTTGTCGTTGTGCTTGCCGAGCCAGGCCATCAGCGTGCCGGCCATGGTGCCGCCGACGCAGTAGCTGACCAGGTTCAGGCTCTTCTGGCCGGTCTCCTCCAGCGCCTTGTCGATCGCCGCGAGGCCGCCCTCGAACATGTAGTCGTCCCAGGTCTTCGCCGCCGTGGCGCTGGTCGGGATTGACCCAGGAGACCACGAAGACGGTGTGCCCCTCCTCGAGCAGCCACTTCACCATGCTCTTCTTCGGGTTGAGGTCGAGGATGTAGTACTTGTTGATCCAGGGCGGGATGATGACGAGCGGCTTGGCGTGGACCTTCTCGGTCAGCGGCGCGTACTGGATGAGCTGGATGAGGTCGTTCTCGAAGACCACCGACCCGGGCGAGACGGCGGTGTTGCGGCCCACCTCGAAGGCGTCCATGTCGGTCTGGCGGATCAGGAGCTTGCCCTTGCCGCGATCGAGGTCGGCCAGCATCATCTTGAGGCCGCGCACGAGGTTGTCGCCCTTCTGCTCGACGGTCGCCTCGAGCACCTCCGGGTTCAGCGCGAAGAAGTTGGCCGGGTTCATCGCCTCGACGAACTGCCGGGTATAGAACGCGGCCTTGCGCCGGGACTTGGGGTCCATGTCGCCGACGGTGCCGACCGAGTCCTGGATCCAGCCGGAGGTGAGCAGGTAGGACTGCTTGAGATACTCGAAGAGCGCGTTCTCGCTCCACTCCTTGTGGGCGAAGCGCTTGTCGGCCTTCATCATGTGCGGGAGCTGGAGGTTCTGGATCGCGTCCTTCGCCCCGAGCCACTTCAGCATCGAGTTCTGGAACAGCTGCTGCTGCGCCGCCCAGAACTCGATGGTCATGTCGGCGACCTGCTTGGGGTTGTCCCACATGGTCCGGTAGAGCTCGGCGAAGGTCGGCCAGGTGTTCAGCGGGTCGGCCCGCATGGGCGAGCCCTCCTGCATCTGGTTCACCAGGAACCGCTGCCAGATCTGACTCGAGACGTCGAAGACCTCGGCCATGTTGTGCGCGATCTGCTTGCCCTGCTCGGCCAGCGTCTCGGTTTCGGGTTCCTTGTTTTCGCCCATCGCGTGCCCCCTTCCTGCCCGCGGCCTGCTTGCGGCGGGTCCATGGCGCCGATACTACAGGCTCGTCCGGAATATGCTAGGTTTGCCCAGAAAGAGAGCAATGCCCGACCGGCGCCCGCCCCTCGCCCTCGTGCTCGGCCTGGCGCTCGCCGCGTGCGGGGCGCCGGAAGCGGCGGTCGTCCCGGTCTCGGAAGCGGCCCTCGCGGCCCCGCCGCCGCGCCTGGGCGAGACGGCCGAGTTCGACGCCGCGCTGGCCCGCGCCGATCCCGACGCCCGGCGGCTGGAGACGGACGCCGCTGACCTGGCCGCCCGGGCGACGGCGCTGCGCGCCCGCGCCGCCGCAATGGGGGCGCCGATCATCGATCCCGCGGCCCGCCCGCGGCTCGAGGCCGGCGCCGCAGGGAACCAACCGTAACGGTTCGCATTGTTCCCCCAGAGCCGCTGCACCCGCCAGCGGCGGCAAGGGGAATGCTAATCATGAACAGTATCATCTACATCATCGGACTGATCGTCGTCGTACTGGCCGTCCTGTCGCTCGTCGGCCTCGCCTGAATCCGCATCGAGGAGCGAAATCCGTGACACCACCGACATCCGCCGAGGCCCTCCGCGCCGAGGCCATCGCCCGCACCGTCCCGTCCGACATCGGCTACGTCGACTGGCCGGCCATCTTCGCCGGCACCGCGCTCGCGGTCGCCCTTTCCTTCGTGCTGCTGACCTTCGGGTCGGCGATCGGCCTGTCCGTGACGTCGTTCGAGGCCGGCGAGGGCGTTTCGCTGCGCTGGCTGGGCATCGCCTCGGGGATCTGGTTCCTCTGGGTGGCGGTCACCTGCTTCGCCGCCGGCGGCTATCTGGCCGGGCGGATGCGGCGGCCGGTGCCGGGCTCCAGCGTCGATGAGGTCGAGGTTCGCGACGGCGCCAACGGCCTCGTGGTCTGGGCCCTGGGCGCGCTCGTCGGCGCGATGCTGGCGACCAGCGGCGTCACCGGCGTCGTGGGTGCGGCCGGAAATGCCGCCGGCGCCGCCGCGCAGACCGCTTCGGAGGCCGTCGAGGGCGACGTGGGCTATCTCGGCTCGCGGCTGCTGCGCGGCGACGGCGGCGATGCGGCGGCGGTGCTGACCCGCAACCTCGGCGACGGCGAGATGTCCGCCGAGGATCGCGACTATCTCGTGTCGCTGGTGGCCGAGCGCACCGGGCAGACGCCCGAGGCGGCCGGTGAGGCCGTCGACACCGCGGTCACGGAGGCGCGGCAGTTCTACGCCGAGGCCGTCGATGCCGCGGAGCAGGCCCGCATGGCCGGCGCGATCGCCGCCTTCGTCATCGCGGCGACGCTGATGGCCAGCGCCGCGGCCGCCTACCTCGCGGCGGGGGTCGGCGGCGACCACCGTGACCGCAACGTGCCGTTCGGCACCTTCGCCCGCCGCTGAAGCACAGGAAAGGAAACGCCCATGCCCGCCATCATCGCCTGGCTGCTCGGCGCCCCGCTGCTGGTCGTGATCATCATCGCCTTCCTGATGTGACGACCTGACGCGACGACCCGCCGAACCCGGGCCCCCACGGACACTGTCCGTCGGGGGCCCGGTGCGTTTCAGGGGTGCGTTCGGCCGCAGGCCTACGCGGCGGCTTCCTCGGCGTGGTGCTTGGCGAGGAGCGCGTCGGCGTTCTGCATGACGCGGCGGACGCCGCGGGCGGCCTGGCGGATGCGGTGCTCGTTCTCGACGAGGCCGAGCCGGACGTAGCCCTCGCCGTACTCGCCGAAGCCGATGCCGGGGGCGACGGCGACCTCGGCCTCGCGGAGCAGGATCTTGGAGAAGCCCATGGAGCCGATGGCGGCGTAGGGCTCGGGCACCGGCGCCCAGGCGAACATGGTGGCGGGGGGCGAAGGGATGGTCCAGCCGGCGCGGGCCATGGAGTCGACCAGCACGTCGCGGCGGGATTTGTAGATGCCGCGGATCTCGGCGATGCAGTCGTCGGGGCCGTTGAGCGCCGCCGCCGCCGCCACCTGGACGGGGGTGAAGGCGCCGTAGTCGAGGTAGGACTTGATGCGGGTCAGCGCGTCGATGAGGCGGGTGTTGCCGACGGCGAAGCCCATGCGCCAGCCGGGCATGGCGTAGGTCTTGCTGAGCGAGGTGAACTCCACCGCCACGTCGCGGGCGCCGTCGATCTGCAGGATCGAGGGGGGCGGGTTGCCGTCGAAATAGATCTCGGCATAGGCGAGGTCGGAGAGCACCCAGAGGTGGTGCTTTTTGGCGAAGGCGATGAGGTCGCGGTAGAAATCGAGGTCGCAGACCTGCGCGGTGGGGTTGGACGGGAAGGACACCACCATCGCCACGGGCTTCGGGACCGAGTGGACGACGGCGCGTTCCAGGGCGCGCAAGTACTCGGAAGGATTGAACTTTCCGTCGTGCAGCGCGGGGACGTGGCGGAGGGTGCCGCCGGCGATCATGAAGCCGTAGGGGTGGATGGGGTAGCTGGGGTTGGGGACGAGCATGACGTCGCCGGGGGCGGTGATCGCCATGGCGAGGTTGGCGAGGCCCTCCTTGGAGCCGAGGGTGGCGATCACCTCGGTCTCGGGGTCGAGCTTCACGCCGAAGCGGCGGGCGTAGTAGCCGGCCTGGGCGCGGCGGAGGCCGGGGATGCCCTTGGACGCGGAGTAGCGGTGGGTGCGCGGGCGGCGCACGGTTTCCACAAGCTTTTCAACGATATGGGCGGGCGTGTCCATGTCCGGGTTGCCCATGCCGAAGTCGATGATGTCCATGCCCTCGGCGCGGTAGCGCGCCTTCAGCCGGTTCACCTCGGCGAAGACGTAAGGGGGCAGGCGCTTGATGCGGTAGAAGTCTTCGGACATGGGCGGACCGGCGGCCGGGGGTTGCGGTGGCGCGTTATAGCGCCGGTCTGGAGCGAGCGACAGGGGCGATTCCGGGATATGGAAAGCGTATGGAAAGCGTATGGCTCCACCAGGAAGGGATGCACGACCTGTGCGCAACCGGCTCACCCGAGTATGGTCCGGTTTCCGTTCCTGCAAGGTTCATTCCGAGTTGATCCCCGGCTTCTCATGCAGCACGGCGTTCAGAAGCGACGGGTGCACGCGGATGTCGCCATTGTAGTCGATCAGGCCGAGGTTGCGGAACTTGTTCATGAAGAAGTTGACGCGTGCCCGGGTGGTTCCGATCATTTGCGCCAGTGTCTCCTGGCTGACCTTCGCGATCACCGGCCGCGGCTCATCATCCTGGCCGAAATTCGCCATCAGGAGCAGCAGGCGGGCCAGCCGCTTTTCGCTCGAGTTGAACAGCTGGTCGACCAGGTCGGCCTCGACGCGGGCCGCACGGTCCAGGAGGTGGGCAATGAACGCGCCGGAGAACTCGGAGTCCTCGTGAAGCAGGCGCAGGACCGATGCTTTCTCCATGCGCACGACGGTGACGTCCGACATCGCGGTGACCGATGACACGCGGATCTTCTGTCCGGCAATGCAGCCCTCGCCGAAGAAGTCGCCCGCGTGGAGAAGGCCGACGACCGCCTCCTTTCCCTGATCCGAGACGACGGTGATCTTCACCGTGCCCCGCTGGATGTAGAAGACCGCGTCGGCGGGGTCTCCCTGCGCGTAGAAGACATGGCCCTCGGGAAAGTTGACCTTCAGCGGGGCTGTGCCGAGCCGGGCGACAAGGGAGCTTGGCTTGAATCGGGGAGATCTCGGTATTGTCATGGCATAGTTCCAGCACGGGCTCCGATCAGGATGATTAAATGCGTCGAGGAGCGCGCAGGCTTACGACTCGCGCAGACGTGCCGACGGGTTCGCCATGCACCGGCCTTGGGTATTCCGTCGAATTCGACACACCTCTTCGTCTGGCGCGAAGCGCTCCGCCAATAAGGTATGTGCTTCGAGCCATCGCATGGCGTCTGTGCAATTTGGAACAGCCCAATGCGATGTCCGGCTGTACCGTGGACATATCGGCAGCTGCGCAGCGCCCGGCTCCTAGCCCGCGGACGACCTTGGAACGCCAGGCTGCAAAGCGTTGACCCAGAGAGATTGCGCGCGTGCATGATGATCGTCAAGCAAGCCATGGGATCGATCTGAGCCGTATCGGGGTGGTGGATCCCCCACGGGAAAGCACCTTCGACAGGATTTTTTGGCTGGTTACCCGCCTCCTCGATGCTCCGATCGCAGTCGTCAGCCTGGTTGACGGCGAGCGCGTCTATACGAAGGTCCGCAGCGACATCAAGGGCCTCGACCTCGAACATTTGGCCGGTATGTGCTCAGCGCCGCTGCACGGCACCGGTCCGTTCGTGATCCAGGACGCGCGGGCGGACCCCGTCATGCGCGAGCATCCGCTGGTGGCGGGGGCTTCGGGGCTCCGCATGCTGGCAGGGGCGCCGCTGGCGACGGACGACCGCCCGCCCTTCGGCTCGCTCTTCATCGCCGACACCGCGCCACGGACCCTGTCGGCGGACCAGCTGGAATTGATTGCGCGGCTCGCCCGCATGGCCAGTGTCGAGATGGAGCAGCAGCTTACTTCCCCGCAGGCTCAGTCTCGGTCGTCAAAGGTCGCAGAGGACACCGCGACGGACATCCACGGAAACAAGAAGGCCGAGCAGGCGCTGATCGAGAGCGAGGAGCGCTTCCGCCTGCTGGCCCGGGCGGCAGCCGACGTCTCCTGGGACTGGAACCGCGCGCGCAAGACGATCTGGTGGAGCGAAGGTGCGACGACGACCTTCGGCTACCCCGTCGGATCGCGGACGTTCAACCCGCGGTTCTGGGCGAGCCGCATTCATCCGGCGGACTGCACGCGGGTCCTGGCGGGACTGCGCGGAGCGCTCTCGGGCTCCGCCGAGAAGTGGACGGACGAATTCCGGCTTCATCGCGCCGACGGATCGGTGGCGCTCGTCGAGGCCCGGGCCGCGATCCTGCGCACCCCCTCGGGCCAGTGCCGTCGCCTTGTCGGGCACCTCTCCGACGTCACGGCCCGGCGGGCCGGCGAGGAAGAGCTGAGACAGTCGCAGCGACTTGAGTTCATCGGGGACCTCACCGCCGGGATCGCGCATGAGTTCAACGATCTGCTGACCGTCATCCCCGGCAATTCGCGGCTCCTCGCCGAGGAAGGAGTTCCCGACGAAGACCGCCGCACGCTGGCGCGCGAGATCATCGGCGCGGCGCAAAAGGGTGGCTGGCTCATCCGCCGCCTGCTGGCGTTCGCGCGGCGTCAGACTCTCCGACCCCAGGTGACGGACGTTGCCGCGCTCGTGCTGTCCATGCAGGACCTGATCGAGGGGATCATCGGCGCCGAAATGACCCTCGACGTCATCCAGCATGGGCCATCGTGGCCGGCTCTGGTCGACCCGATCCAGATGGAAAGCGCCGTGCTCCAGCTCTGCATCAACGCCCGCGAAGCGATGACCAAAGGCGGTGTTCTCTGCATCGAAACCGAGAATGTGCATCTCGATTCCCTGTACGCAGCCCAGCATCCGGGTATCACGGAGGGCGACTACGTCATGGTTGCCGTCACCGACTCCGGGCTCGGGATGGGCGCCGAGGTCCGCGCCCGCGCCTTGGATCCGTTCTTCACCACCCGCCAGCATGGCCAGGGCTCCGGTCTCGGCCTGAGCGTGGTGTACGGTTTCGTTCGCCAATCCGGGGGCCACATGTCCATCCTGTCGCGCCTGGGCAAGGGCAGTGCGATCCGCCTCTACCTGCCGCGCGCGACCGAGGATGCGTCCTCGGATGACCGCGCGCTCGACTTCAACGTCACGCCGCTGCATGCGCCCGTTCAGATGTCGACCCAACCCCTGGAAGGGATCCGTGCCGCCGGCACGCTCCCCATGCCGCCGAGGGCCCCGAGGACCCGTACGGGCAAGGAGACGATCCTGATGGTGGAGGATGACGACATGGCGCGCGGCCATGTCGGGATGCAGCTGCGCTCGCTCGGCTATGAGGTTCTCGTCGCCGACTTGGGTGATGCAGCGCTGGAGCTGATCGAGGGACCGGCGCGTATCGATCTGCTCCTCACCGACGTGGTGATGCCGGGACTCGGCGGCCGGCAGCTCTCGGCGCTCGCCCAGGCGATCCGGCCGGAACTGCCGACGCTCTTCATATCCGGTTATGCGGAAAGCTCCGTCACGCTTCATGGCGAGATCGTCTGGGGCCTGCATCTGCTCCGGAAGCCCTACACGCGGCAGGAACTGGCATCGAAGGTCCGCCGGGTGCTGGATCTTCGCCTCGAGAGCAGTGCCGAGACACCCATCCAGCTGGGCGAGTTCCAGCGGTAGCTACCGTCCGTTCGACATCGACGCGGGCAGCATCGCCGCCACGTCGCGGATGCCCATCGCGCGCAAGGCGACGGGGTCGGCCATGACGGCGCCCGTCGGCCCCTCGGCGACCATGCGGCCCGCATCGATCACCACCATGCGGTCGGCGAGCAGCTGCGCCTCGGTGATGTCATGGGTCACCAGCACCACCGGCATCGCCAGATGCGCGCGCAGGCCGATGATCTCGCCGTAGAGCCTGTCCCGCGTTGCGCGGTCCACGGCCGAGAACGGCTCGTCCAGCAGCAGCGCCTCCGGGCCGGCGGGCGAGCGCCCGGGCGACGGCCACCCGCTGCTGCTGCCCGCTCGACAGTTGCGCCGGCTTGCGCGCGCCAAGCCCATGCAGGTTGACCAGATCGAGCAGGCGGCCGGCCTCGGCCGCACGGTCGGACCTTGGCAGGTGGTCGATGGCGCTGGCCACGTTCTGCGCCGCCGTCATGTGGGGAAACAGCGCGTAGTTCTGGAACACCACGCCGACCCGGCGCTGGTCGGGGCGCAGCGCGATCCCGGCCGCGGTATCGAGCCATGTGGTGCCGTTCACCTGCACCCGTGCCGCCTGCGGGAACCACAGTCCTGCGATGGTGCGCATGAGCGTGGTCTTGCCCGCGCCGGAATGGCCCACCAGCGCCAGCAGTTCGCCCGGCTCCACCCGGAACGCGATGTCGAGCGGGATGGGCGCTGCGGCCCGCGCCATCACCTCCAGCGCCATCAGGTAAGCCTCCGCCCGACGCGGGCCGACAGCCAGTAGGTCACGGCGATGGTGAAGAGCGAGATCGCCACCAGCACCGCCGACATCGTCGCGGCCGACCGGGCGTCGAAGGCCTGCACCCGGTCATAGATCGCGATGGCGATGGTCTTGGTCTCGCCGGGGATCGACCCGCCCACCATCAGCACGACGCCGAATTCCCCCAGCGTATGCGCGAAGGTCAGCACCATCGCCGTCAGCACGCCCGGCCAGGCCAGCGGCAACTCCACCTTCCAGAGGCTGCGCGCGGGAGACATGCCGCAGCAGGCGGCGGCCTCGCGCACCTCGACCGGCACCGCCTCGAACCCGCGCTGCGCGGGCTGGATCGCGAAGGGCAGGTTGAAGATGACCGAGGCCACCACCAGCCCCTCGAAGCTGAACACGAGCTGATGGCCGAACAGGCCCTGCCACAGATCGCCCACCGGCGAATTCCGCCCGAACGCCACCAGCAGGTAGAACCCGAAGACCGTCGGTGGCAGCACCAGCGGCAGCATCACCAGCGCCTCGACAAGTCCCTTTCCGCCAAAGCTCCGGTAGGCGAGGAACCTGCCCGCGACGATCGCGACCGGCAGGAGGATGACGACCGTCCACCCCGCCAGCCGCATCGACAGCCAGAGCGCCGTCCAGTCCATGGATCACTCGCCTTCGGGCAGGACGAAGCCGTAGCGCTCCATGATCTCCCGCGCCGCCGGTTCCATCATGTAGGCGTAGAACGCCGCGGCCACGGGCCCCGCACTCGTTCAGCAGCGCCATGCGCTGGCGCAGCGGCGTGTGCCAGTCCTCGGGGATGAGCGCGTAGGCGCCGCGCGGGGCAATCTCGGGCGCGAGGGCCAGCGAGTAGGCGATGATGCCCCCCTCGGCATTGCCCGACAGCGCGAACTGGGCGGCCTGGCTGACGTTCTCGCCCAGGACGATCACCGGCTGCAGCTCGTCCCAGAGGCCCCTGGTGACGCAGGGCTTCGCGCGCACGCATCCCGTAGGGCGCGTGCTCGGGGTTGGCGATGGCAAAGCGGGTGATCCGCCCCGCGGCCAGCATCTCGGCCAGGTCGTCGAGGTTCTCGTCCGGTGTCAGCGTCGATCCGTTCGGCACCATGATGACGATGCGACCCACGGCATAGAGGTCACCCTCGTCGGGGGTGAACCCGTCGGCGTGGAGGTCGGCTATGAACCGCTCGTCGGCGGCCATGAAGATCTGGAACGGCGCGCCTTCACGGATCTGGCGGGCGAAGTTGCCGGTCGAGCCGAAGGACAGGCGCACCTTCATGCCGGTGTCGGCGGTGAACGCCTCCGCGATCTCGGTCACGGCGAACTGCAGGTCCGAGGCCGCCGCCACCACCGGGGAGTCGTCCTGCGCCGCCGCAGGACCTGAGGCGAGGACGAGCGCGGCCAGGGCCGCGAGAACCGGACGCCGGGTGAAGACCATCCGCATGAACATCTTTCACGATATGTCTCACGAAACATATCGTAGGAGCATGGTCTGAGGGTCAACCGCTATTCCTGTCCGGGACGATCCCTGAGAAGCGCCTGCAGCGCCTCCAGGCGCGATGCACCCGCTTCCGCCGCATCGGCCTCGAAGGCGCGATAGAGGCCCAGGACCTTCCAGCCCGCCTCGGTCAGCACCGCCCCGCCGCCGCCTGGTCCGCCGCGGGTGCTGTCCACCAGCGGCTCCCGGAACATGGCGTTCAGCGTGCCGATCAACTGCCAGGCGCGCTTGTAGCTCATGCTCATCTCGCGCCCCGCCGCGGCGATGGAACCACAGCGGTCGATCCGTTCGAGGAGTTCGGCCTTGCCGGGCCCGATCATCTCTTCATCGCCGAAGACGATGCGGATGCGAAGCGTCGGGCGTTTGGTATTCTCGTTCATATCGGCTCGGACCGGTCCGCAGCGCGTGACGCCAGGGCGGGCTCCGGGAGACCAGCCATGGATCGGAAGACGGCCATCTGGCTGGCGCCGCCGAACTCGGGATGGCGCCCGGCGATATCGGAGCAGGCGACGCGGTAACGGCGACGGGCGGCGACGCCTTCCGCCCAGTGGCGGAACTTGCGGCGGGACCACTCGAACCGGTGGTCGCGATGGCGGAACCGGTGCGCCGGCACGCCGAGGAGCGGATTGAATTCGACATTGGGGGTGGTGATGACCACGGTCCGCGGCCGAGCCTCGACGAAGACCGACAGTTCCAGGGCCGAGAGATGCTCCGGCGGGAGGTGCTCGATCGTCTCGATCAGCACGGCGCAATCGAGGCCGGCCCAGGACGGGTCCGGATCGCTCATCGAACCCCGCACGAGGTCGACCTTGCGCGCGGGGCGCTCGCCGAGCGCGTCGAGCCTCTTGCGAAGCCGGTCCAGAGCCGCCTCGCATATGTCGACGCCGACGATGCGGGTGATGTGCGGCTCGTCCGCGAGGCGGACCATGAGATCGCCGTCGCCGCAGCCGAGATCGAGGATGGTGGCCGCCCCGCTCGACAGCACCACGTCACGCGCGGCGGCGAGCCTCTGTTCGTGGAGCCAGGACGTCACAGCGGCATCCGGCAGAGCCGGACGGTCGGTGCGGCACCGTGATCCGAAGCCCGCCGGACCGGTCGACCGGCGAGCGCCGCGTTCTCAAAGAGGTCTCGAAGCTGACATCAGCCATCACGCAGTCTGAGGATGAGCCCTTATCCGCGGTTCGACTCAGGTGTTCAAGCGGGCACGCTACAGACCCATACGGATTCCATATCGAGCCGGCCCGATCCCGTCCCCACCGGCTCATCGAATTCAAGCCTCGTCCCGTGCTTCGGCCATGCGCAGCCACAGGGGCTGCATGGCGGCGGTGAGCATGCCGTACGTGCGGTAGCGCTCGCCATAGTGACGCGCCATGGCGGGATCGGGGGTGAATGCGGCGCGGCTGCGGGTCATCTCCCGCACGCCCGCCGCAACGTCCGGGAACACCCCGGCACCCACCCCCGCGGCGATGGCGGCGCCGAGCGCGCCGGTCTCGGCGCAGGCGCCGACCGTGATCGGGATGCCGAGGACGTCGGCGAACATCTGCGGCCAGACCGTGCTGCGGGCGCCGCCCCCCGAAAGCGTGGCGCTGTCGAAGCGGACGCCCGAGCTGCGCAGGACATCGATGTGGCGGCGGTGCTCGAAGGCGACCCCCTCGAAAAGCGCGCGCAGCAGGTGGCCCTCGCCGTGCCAGCCGGCGAGACCGTAGAAGCCCGCGCGCATGAAGGCGCCCTCGCGCGAGCCGTAGAGGAACGGGTGGAAGTAGGGGTCGTCCGCCGCCGGCGCGACCTCCGCCACGCGGCGGTTGCACGCGCCGAACGGATCCTCGTGATGGGCGCCGCGCTCGACGAGCTCGCGCACGTACCATTCGAGGTTGGCGGCGGAAGTGGCGCTCAACTCGATCGCCATGAAGCGGTCCGGGCCGAAGGCCGAGACCATGAACATGCCCGGATCGACGATCGCCTCGGCGGCGATGACCTGGTTGATGCTCCAGGTGCCGGCGATGATCGAGGCTTCGCCCGGGGCGCTGGCTCCCGAGCCGAGGGCGCTCGCCACCACGTCGAAGAGCCCGCCCACCACCGGCGTGCCCTCGGCGAGGCCGGTCGCGGCCGCGGCCTCGGCGGTGACGCCGCCGACGATGTCGGTCGGGCCGACGAGCTCGGGGAGCATGTCGCGGGCGTCGGCGAGGCCGTAGCGGTCGAAGAGGTCGGCGTCGTAGGTGGCCTCGGGCAGGCGTATCAGCCCGGCGCCGCTCATGTCGGAGATGTCGGAGACCCGGCGGCCGGTCAGGCGGAAGGTGATGAAGTCCTTGCAGAAGAAGGCGGTGCCGCAGCGCGCGTAGATCTCCGGCGCATGGCGTCGCACCCAGGCGAGAAGCGTCGGCGTCTGCGACGGCCAGGGTTCCTGCAGGCAGATGGCGTGCAGACGGGCGCCGTTGCCCCCGGCGCGCAGCTCCTCGGCAAGACGCGCCGCGCGCATGTCGAGCGACTGGATCGCGAGGAGCGGGGCGCCTTGCCGGTCGAGCAGGTAGAGCCCGTTGCCGTGGCCGGCGCAGCCGACTGCCGCCACCGCCTCAGGGCCCACCCCGGCGCTGCTCGAGGCATTCGCGGATCACCACCGCGGCGTTGGCCCACAGTTCCGCCGAGATCACGCTCGACGTGCCCCGGCGCGGGCGTGTGCGAGGCGCCGTGGCGCTGGCTCGCCGCGAGCTGGCGGCCCGTCCGGTCGAACAGCACCGCCTTGATCACGGTGTTGCCGGCGTCGAGGCCGAGCAGAAGCCCGGGATCAGCCATGCTGGTAGATCTCCCAGGCCTCGTCGCCCGAGACGCCCCGGTGGATCATCGCCATCAGTGCCGCGACCACGCGCCTGGGGTTCTCGTGCTGATAGATGTTGCGGCCATAGACGAGGCCGCGCGCGCCCTGAGCGAGCAGCGCGGCCGACTTGTCGAGGACGGTGCGCAGATCCTCCCTGCCGCCGCCGCGCACCAGCACCGGGACGCGGGCGGCCTCGATGACGCGGTGGAAGTCATCGGGGTTGCTGGTCGGGTCGGCCTTGATGATGTCCGCGCCCATTTCGGCGGCGAGGCGCACCAGCGTGACGATCTTGTCGGCATCGCCGTCCACCTGGTAGCCGCCGCGCACGTCGTTCGGCAGCATGACCAGCGGCTCGATCATCAGCGGCATGCCGTAGCGCGCGCAGGCGGCGCGGGTCGCGGCGATGTTCGCGACGCACTGGCGGAAGAGGTCGGGCTCGTCGGGCAGCATGAAGAGGTTCACCACCACGCAGGCGGCGTCCATCTCGAGCGCGCCGATGATCGGGTCCTCGCGGTTCTGCAGCTCGGCCCACATCACCCGGTGGCGGCTGTCGTTGTAGGGGTTGCCCATGTCGATGCGCATCACGAGGGCGGGCTTGTCCTTCTCGGGGCGCGACTGAAGGAGGTCGGCCTGGCCGTAGTTCATCTGGATGGCGTCGGGCCTGGCGGCGATCAGCTGGTCGACGACGCCGCCGATGTCCTCGAGCCCGGCCATGAAGCTCGGCTCGTTGCAGACGCCGTGGTCGATGGCGACGTCGAGGCAGCGGCCGTCGGTGAAGAGGCGGTTCATTCGCGCCTTCGGGCTCATGCGCATGCGAGGCTCCGTGTCCTGTTCCGGTCGCGTTCGGCGAGGATGCCGTCGGTCAACCCGTGATCGTGGGCGAGAAGCGCGCGGAAGGCGCGCTCCTCGTCGGCGGCTTGCTGAGGCGACCAGCCGAGCTCGTCGGCAAGGATCGCCGCCGTCTCGGCGATGGCCGTGGAGGAGACGGCTCCGGTGATCGCAAGCGAGGTGCGCCGCTGCACGATGTCGGCGAGCGTCCGCGCGTGCTCGTGGCGCACCAGGTAGCGGAGCTCGCGGCTGGTGTAGCCGGTATCGGCGAGCGGCGTGTCCTGCCCGTCGCGGCAGAAGGCCAGCACCCGTCCCGCGTCGGCGCCGTAGCGGGAGACCGCGTGGGCGGCACGCGCCTCGCCCACGCCGAACTCGGCGGCGAGGCCGGCCAGCAGCGCGCCCTGCCCGACCTCGTCGGTCGGGAAAGCCAACCCCGCCGCCGATCCGGCGCTCCTCGGTGTCGTGGATGCGACGCCTCCCGAGGATGGCGAGCGCCCGGTCGGCGGCCTTGGCGCCGAAGGCGCGGAAGGTCGTCCACTTGCCGCCGACGAGGCAGAGGGATGGTGGTGCGCCGCCGATCTCCTCGACGAAATGGTCGCGCGAGATGCGGCCGGTGAAGCTCGCGTCGCTGCGGAGCAGAGGGCGGACGCCGCTGTAGCGGTAGACGATCTGCTCCGGGGCGACCGGGATGCCGGGGAAGACGTAGGAGAGCGACTTCAGGATGTAGGCCACTTCCTCGTCCTCGCAGCGGACCCTGCCCGGACGCTCGACGCGGATGTCGGTCGAGCCGAGCAGCACCCTCCCGAGATAGGGGAACAGGATGCAGACCCGGCCGTCGACGTTCTCGAAGTAGATCATGTGGCCGCCCAGGGCGCGCAGAAGCTCGGGATGGTCCAGGATCAGGTGCGAGCCCTTGGTGCCGCCGACCAGCGGCTCCGGGGGGATGCCGCCTTCGGCCAGAGTCGCGTTGGTCTCGTCGACCCAGGCGCCGGTGGCGTTGAGGATGACGTCCGCCGTCACCGCCAGCGTGGCGCCGGTCAGCGCGTCGGTCAGCAGGATGCGCCCGCCATCCCGGCCGCTGGCCTCGAGGTGGTTGATCGCCAGCGCCGCCGGATGGGCGTCGAGCCCGTCGCGGATGAGTTCGATCCCCAGCCGCTCGGGATAGCTGATCCAGGCGTCGTAGTAGGTGGCCGAGAAGCGGACCGATGGCGGCAGGTCCGGCCACAGCCGCGCCGTCTCGGCCCGGCCGCGGAACACGTGCCGCGGCATGGCGCGGCGGTGGCGCGACAGGCGGTCGTAGAAGCCGAGGCCGATCTTGACCGCGAGCGCGCCGCGCTCGGCCGGCGCGCTCCGCAGCCCGATCACGCCGAAGGCTCCGTTCAGGAGGCCGCTGAAGCGGTGCTGGATCGGCACCGTCGTGGGCAGCGGCCGCACCAGATGCGGGGCATTGCGCAGCAGCGCGTCGCGCTCGCGGAGCGACTCGCGCACGAGGCCAAGCTCGCCGTTCTCGAGGTAGCGCAGGCCGCCGTGGATCATGCGCGAGGGCGCCGAGCTGCAGGCGCCGCAGAAGTCGCCACGATCGACCAGCAGCACGTCGACGCCCTGCAGCGCCAGCTCGCGGAAGGCGCTGATGCCATTGATGCCGCCGCCCACGACGAGCGCCGCCACCTTCGGGTTCGCCCTGAGGTCGGCAAGCATGTCTTCCCGCGTTCTGGCCATAGGCAACCCCTGCCGGCACGGATGCCGGCGCAACCCTTTCCTCTTGTCCGCGCCGCTAGACGTGTATTCCCGCCAGGTGACGCATGGCCGCCGCGTTGATGCGGCCGATGTCGGCGTCGCCAAGTTCGATCGCGCCGGCGCGCGCGTTCTCCCGTGCCTGTTCCGGACTGCGCGCCCCGCAGAGCGCAAAGGTGATGCCGGGCTGGCGCAGGGTCCAGGCGATGACCAGCCCGGCGACGCCGACGCCGTGCGCGTCCGCAACAGGCCGGATCTCTTCGGCGAAGGCTACGGCCTTGGCCCGGTTCTCGACGCTGTATCGCGGGTCGGCGATGCGCAGGTCGTCGCCCTCGAACGTGCGTTCCGGTCCGATCTTGCCGGTCAGCAGCCCCAGCGCCAGGGACGAGTAGCTCAGGATCGAGACGCCATGGCGAAGGCAGAGCGGCACGAGGTCAGCCTCGATGTCGCGGTGGACCATGCTGAACTGTTCCTGGATCGCGTCGAGGGTGCCGGCGGCGACGTAGGCCTCCAGGTCCGCCGGGCTGACGTTGCTGGCCCCGATCGCCCGGATCTTGCCGGCGCGCTTCAGATCCTCCAGCGCGTCCATGGTTTCGGCGATCGGTGTCGTCGGGTCCTGCCAATGGGTGATGTAGAGGTCGATGTGGTCGGTGCCGAGGCGGCGCAGACTCGCGTCGAGCTCGTGGGCGATCGAGTTCGCGCCCCAGGAAGCGGTGCACCGGTCGGCCGGCCTGGTCGAAGAAGTGGTTGCCGCGGTCGGTGTGCCACACCAGCCCGCACTTCGTCGCCAGCACCACCTCGTCGCGCCGCCCGGCGATGGCCTTGCCGACGATCTCCTCCGACCGGCCCATGCCGTAGGCGGGCGCGGTGTCGATCAGCGACACCCCGGCGTCGATCGCCGCCCGGATCGCCGCGACCGACGCGTCCTCGTCCGTGCCGCCCCACATCCAGCCGCCGATGGCCCAGGTGCCGAGGCCGACCGCCGAGGCGCGGATGCCGGACCTGCCGATCTCGCGGACCTGCATCATTTCGCGATCCTCTTCAGCACGTCGTTCGCGGTCGCCTCGTCGAGCACCATCGCCTTGACGTGCCGGCCGCGCAGCGCCGCGCAGATCGGCGCCACCTTGTCGGGACCGGCGGCGACGCCGATGCTGACGGGGATGGCGTCGAGTTCCTCGGGGCTGAGCGCAACCAGGCGCGAGTTCAGCTCGTAGTCGCAGAGCCGGCCGTCCCGGTCGATGAGATGCGCGAGCAGCTCGCCGGCGGCGCCCGCCTTCTCGATCCCGGCGCGGTCCTCGCGGGACCCGGGATGCAGGTCGTAGTAGCTGGAATCGGTCGACAGGATCGAGCCGATGCCCAGCACCGCGACCCGGGCGCGGCGTGCGCGGTCGAAGACGTCGGTGACCGCCTTCATGCCCATGAGCATGTCCTTCTCCTCGACGCTGTCGGCGAAGAGCGGCGCGTGGATCAGGAAGGCATGGCCGCCGAGCTGTTCGGCCATCTGGGTGGCGACGTGGTTGACGTCGGTATAGTGCTTGCCCTGCACGCAGCCGGTGGCGGGCACGACCTCGACCGAATAGCCGCGATCGGGACTGAGCGCCGCGACCACGGCGCTGACGCCCTTGCCGCCGGTGATGCAGACGGTGTCGCCATCCTGGACCAGCTCGAGCAGAAGGTTGGCGGCGGCGGCGCCGACCTGCTGCAGGATCGTCTGCGGATTGGTCGAGGCGGTGGGCGTGATCCGCACGGTGCCGAGGCCGGTCGCCTCCCGGAAGCGGGCCTCCAGGTCGAAGAGCGCCTGGTACTGGCTGCGGATGCTGATCTCCACCATGCCCATCTCCCGCCCCTGCTTGATCAGCCGGTTGACCTTGGCATGGGAGAGGTTGGTGAGCCTCGCGATCTCGGCCTGGGTGATGCCCTCCTGGAAGTGCATGACCAGCACGCTGTGGATTTGCCGCTCCGCCTCGTAGCGCTGGAAGTCGTTGGAAACCCGCATCACGCCCTCACGTCGTCTTGCGCTTGTGAAGGTAGAGGTCGAATGAGACGGCGGCGAGCAGGATCGAACCGCGGATGATGTCCTGCCAGTAGACCGACACGTTGAGGAGCGCGAGCGAGCTCGACACGACCGACAGGAGCACCGCCCCGAGGATGGCGCCGAAGATCGTGCCCTGGCCGCCGGAAAGACTGGCCCCACCGATCACCGCCGCGGCGATGACGTTGAGCTCCATGCCGACGCCGAAGGTCGGCTGCGCCGAGCCGAAGCGCGCCATGTAGATGATCCCGGCGAGCCCGCAGAGCGTCGAGCAGAGCACGGTGGTGGCGAGGATCACCCGTTGGGTGCGGATGCCGGAATAGGCGGCGGCCTTCACGTTGCTGCCGGTGTAGAAGACCTTGCGGAACGCGGTCGAGCGGCGCAGCAGGAAGTCAAAGACCAGCACGAAGATCACGAACAGGATGATCACGAACGGGATCACCCCGATCGATCCCTGGCCGATGAACTTGAACTCCGGCGGCAAGGTGAAGAGCCCGAGCGGGCGGCCGCCGGTGAAGAGCAGGCACGCGCCCCGCACGATCACCATGAAGGCGAGCGACACGATGAAGTGGTGCAGCCCGATCCGGGTGACGCAGAGACCCATGGCGAGGCCGATGCCGGAGGAGGCGAGGATCGCCAGCCCCGAGGCGACCCAGGGGTCGACGCCCTGCAGGAACAGCCAGCCGGCCAGCACCATCGAGAAGGCGACCACCGAGCCCACCGAGAGGTCGATGCCGCCGGAGATCAGCAGGATGGTCATGCCCACCACGACGATGCCCTCGATGGCGAAGGCCATGGTCATCGCCCGCATGTTCTCCCAGGTCAGGAAGTAGGGCGACGCGAAGCTCATCACGGCGAAGAGCAGCAGGATCACCAGCACGAGCCCCGCCTCGCGCTGGCGGACGAGGCGCCGGAGGAGGCCGCCGCGGCGGTCGACCGCAGTTCCGCCCGCCGCCTGGCCGGCCGCTTCCGTCAATGGAGTGACTCCGGCTGCGCGTGCGTCGCGCGCTCGGTGAAGGACGCGAGCCGAATGATGTTCTCTTCGGTCAGCGCGTCGCCCGCCACCTCGCCGTTGATCAGCCCCTCGCGCACGACGAGGACCCGGTCGCAGAGCCCGATCAGCTCCGGCAGCTCCGAGGAAACCACGACGACGCCCACCCCATGCGTCGCCAGGTCGCGCAGGATGCGGTGGATCTCCGATTTGGCGCCTACGTCGACGCCGCGGGTCGGTTCGTCGAGGAAGATCACCCGCGGGCGCACCGACAGCATCTTGGCGATGGCGACCTTTTGCTGGTTGCCGCCTGAGAGCGAGGAGACGGGATCGTGGATGCTGCCGCGCTTGAGGCCCAGCCGGTCGCCGAGCGTGGTCGCCTGTGCGGCCTCCTTCTCGGCGTCGATGGTGCCCCAGGACGTCGATACCTGATCGAGGTCGAGCGCCGAGATGTTGGCCGCGATCGGCAGGTCGATGAAGACGCCGTCTCCCTTGCGGTCCTCGGAGAGATAAACGACGCCGTTGTCGATGCTTTCGCGATAGGAGCGGATCGGCAGCGGCCTGCCGTCGAGCAGGACCTCTCCGGTCGTTCCGGGGTGCAGCCCGCAGATGCCCCTCACGATCTCGCTGCGGCCGGCGCCGATCAGCCCGGCGATGCCGAGGATCTCGCCCCGGCCGAGCGCGAACTCAACGTCGCGGAAGCGCCGCCCGTCGCCCAGCCCGCGCACCTCGAGCAGCGCGCCGGGCAGGCGCGACCCGGGCACCTGCTTCGGCGGGTAGAGCGTGCCGATCACCCGGCCGACCATGTTGTTGACGACGAAGTCCGGCGTGATATCGGCCACGTCTGCGGTGACGATGTGCCGGCCGTCGCGGAAAACCGAGACCCTGTCGCAGTTCTCGAAGATCTCCACCATCCGGTGCGAGATGTAGATGATCGAGATGCCGCGCGCGGCGAGATCGCGCATGATCCCGAACAGCACCTGCGCCTCGGGCTCGGTCAGCGCTGCGGTCGGCTCGTCGAGGATGAGGATGCGGCAGTCGAGCGTCAGCGCCTTGGCGATCTCGACGAGCTGCTGGCTCGAGATCGACAGCGTCCCTACCAGCACCGCCGGGTCGATCGGGCTCAGCGGCGCCAACGCCGCGCGGGCGCGGTCGTGCAGCGCCGCGTAGTTCATGAACCACTTCCGGCTCGAGTTGATCTCGGCCATGAAGATGTTCTCGGCCACCGTCACGTCCGGGCAGAGCGCGATCTCCTGGTGGACGAAGCCGATCCCGAGCTCCTGCGCGCGCGCCGGCGAGGTGATCTCCACCGGCTGGCCGTTCAGGACGATCTCGCCGCTGTCCGGGCGCAGGATGCCGTCGATGATGTTCATCAGCGTCGATTTCCCGGCGCCGTTCTCGCCGGCGATGGCGTGCACCTCGCCGCGGCGCAGTTCGAAGTCCACGCCGCGGAGCGCGTGGATCGCGCCGAACGATTTGCTGACGTTCGAGATTTTCAGGACGATCTCGTCGGACATGATCCGCGCCTTCGCACCGGCTGTGCCCGAGGGCGATTGTGGCTGAGGATCGCCCGCCGCCCTCGCGGGACGGCGGGCGCAGGCGCGGGTCAGCCGCGGCCTTCCATGTAGACGTTCAGGTCGAAGTCGTCGGCATTGTCCTTGGTGATGACCGCAAAGCCATTGTCGATGAACGGGATGCCCATCGGGTTGTAGCCGGAGGTCTTGTAGTCGTTGAACGGGTCGATCAGGTCGGGATGCGCCGCCATGAAGGTGGCGATGAAGCCCATGTAGCCCTGTATGCCCTGGTTGGGGTTCAGCGCCATGTGGATGTTGCCGGCCTTGATATGCTCGAGCGTGGTCGGGGTGACGTCGGCGTGCATGATGACCACGTCCGCATCGGCCTCGAGCACCGCGGCGACCGCGCCCTCGGCCGAGCCGGCCTCGGGGATCCACAGCGCGCCGAGGTTCGGGTTGGCCTGCAGCATGGCCTGCACGGCCTGGTAGGCCTTGTTCGAATCCTGGTTCGAGGCCTGGCGCCCGACCAGTTTCATCTCCGGGAAGTTCTCTTCCATGTAGGCGATGAAGGCGGTCACCCGCAGGTCGTGGTTGCTCTGGCCCGGGTTCTCGAGCACCGCATACTCGCCCTTGCCGCCGAGCAGTTTCGCGATCTCCTCGGCCGCGAACTTGGCCTCGGCCAGGTTGTCCGAGGTGATGTAGGAGGTGCGCTTCGAATTGGGCGAGTCCGCCGCGAAGGTGACGATCGAGACGCCGCTGTCGATTGCGCGGTTGATCGGCTCGATGAACGGGTCGGCCTGCATCGGGTGCAGCAGGATGCCCTTCGGGCTCTTGACCAGATCCTGCTCGAAGGAGGCGATCTGCTTGGTGATGTCGTAGTCGGGGGTTCCCGAGAAGATCACCTCGCAACCCATCGCCGTGGCGGCCTGCTTGAAGCCTTCGAACACCGGCACCCAGTAGGGGTGGGCCGATACCATCACGTTCATGATGTAGGTGTCGCCCGGTTCGCAGGCGAACTTGCTCTGCGCCGCGGCCGGAGCCTGCGCGAGCAAGGTGGCCGACACCGCGGCGGCGGCGACGGCAAGTGTCTTCCGTAGAGTGGTCATGGCGTCTTCTCTCCCTTGTCGACCGACGAGCGTTCCGGTCTGCAGTTTATTTCATAGGCTGATTTTTATTGCAGTCGCACGATAGGGCAGGCGCGGAACGCCTGTCAAGCGGTATGCCGGGCAGGGCTGCGGCAGGGCGGTTCGGCGAAGACGCAGGACTGGAGGGCGGCGCTACGACGGAGCGCGGTAGTCCGGTTGCATGGCGGGCGCAGCCCGGGCGAACGCCTCGTGCCCCCGGCATTCGGCGTCGATAGCCACGAGCAACGGATAGGGCGACAGGTCGCAGTCGAACCGGCGGGCGTTGTCGACCTGCGGGATGAGGCAGGCCTCGGCAAGCCCCGGCCGGTCCCCGAAGCAGTAGCGTGACGCGACCGCCCGCCGGGCCAGCATGGCCTCGAGGCTGGCGAAGGTTTTCGCCACCCAGTGGCGATACCAGGCGAGGACCTGCTTTGGGTCCGCCCCGATCACCTCGGCGAGGTAGCGGCGCACCCGCTGATTGTTGATCGGATGGAGATCGGCGGCGATCAGCTGCGCGAACGACCGGGCCTCGGCGCGCAGGATCGGATCTGCCGGCAGGACACTGGGCTCGGGAAAGAGCTCCTCGATCAGTTCGATAATCGCCATCGACTGCGCGACGACACGTCCGTCGATCTCCAACGCCGGCATCAGGCCCTGCGGGTTGAGCGCGCGATAGGCCTGGGAGGACAACGACGGGATCGCGACGTATTCGTACGGCACGCCCTTCAGGTTGAGCACGATCCGCACCCGCTGGCCGGCGGAGTTCTGGGCGCGCGTGTGCAGACGGAGCTTCATCCTGCGGCGCGGATCGCGGCCGCGCGTGCGCACGCGGCCACGTCCGCGGGCATCCGGTTCAGCCGGCGGTCAGCCGGACAACGCTCCACGAGGCGGCTGGTAGTGTGACTCGCACCCCGCCCTCGGCTGACCTCGACCCCGTCGAGCGGCGTCGGCGCCACGGGCCTGGAGTCGCGGGTGTTGGCTGCCTCGAGGTCGTCGTTGTGCAGCGTGGTCGCGACGCTCGGCGCGAGACGGTCGAAGCCGGAAGCGCTGACCGAGACCGACAGCTCCTGGTCGAGGCTCCGGTTGAGCAGGAACAGCGTCACCGTCCCGTCTTCCGCCGAATGCACCACCGACGCCTTCAGGTACGGCACCGCGGGCATCGGGAACTCGAGGTCGGTCGCTCCCCGCGGGTCATGATAGACGGTTGCATAGGTCGGCGAGTCGACCTCGCAGCGCAGCACCTCGCCGCGCCCGAACTTGGCGAAGTCGGCGAACGGCCAGAAGATCGTCTGCCGCCAGGCGGGGCCGCCGGTTTCGGTCAGGATCGGGGCGATCGCGTTGACGAGCTGGGCGAGGCAGGCGCACTTCACCCTGTCGGCATGATTGAGCAGCGAGATGCAGGCGCCGCCGAAGGCAAGCGCGTCCTTCATCGTGTAGACTTCCTCGAGGATCGGCGGCGCGATCGGCCAGCCCGGCTCCTTGCGGTCGTCGCCGCGCCGCGTCCGGTACCAGACGTTCCATTCGTCGAAGCTGAGCTGGATGCGCTTGGACGAGCCGCGGCGCTCGGCGACCGCGTCCACGATCCCGACCACCTCCTCGATGAAGCCGTCCATCAGGTCCGGGCTGGCGAGGAAGGCGGGCGTGTCCTTGGAGTAGTCGTTGAGATAGGTGTGCAGCGAGATGAACTCGACATGCGCGAAGGTGTGCTCGAGGACTTCCGTCTCCCAGGCGCCGAAGGTCGGCATGTTGCGCCCGGACGACCCGACGGCGGCGAGTTCAATCGACGGATCGATGATCTTCATCAGCTTCGCCGCCTCGGTGGCAACGCGGCCGTACTCGGTCGCAGTCTTCGCCCCCATCTGCCAGGGGCCGTCCATCTCGTTGCCGAGGCACCAGAACTTGACGGCGTGCGGGGCTTCCCAGCCATGGTCGCGCCGCATGTCGGAGTACTTCGTCCCGCCCGGGAAGTTGCAGTACTCGAGCAGCCGCCGCGCCCCGTCCGGTCCCCTCGTCCCGAGATTGACCGCAAGCATCGGCTCGAGGTTCGCGAGCCGGCACCAGTCGATGAATTCGTTGGTGCCGAAGCTGTTCGGCTCGATGGTCAGCCAGGCGAGGTCGAGCTGCTTGGGTCGGTCCTCGACCGGTCCGACGCCGTCCTCCCAGTCGTAGCCGGAGACGAAGTTGCCACCGGGATAGCGGATGATCGTCGGCCCCAGCTCACGGACCAGTTCCAGCACGTCGCCGCGAAAGCCCTGCTCGGTCGCTGTCGGATGGTCCGGCTCGTAGAGGCCGCCGTAGACGCACCGCCCGAGATGCTCCACGAAGGCCCCGAACAGGCGCGGGTCGGTCGTCCCAATGGCGTCGGATCGGTCGAACGTCAGCTTCGCTTCAAGCATTATGTCCCTCTTGGTCAGGCGGTTCGAATGGATTGAGTACGGGCGTCAGGTCGCCACGGTCGAAGGGTGGACGAGCCCAGGCGCCAGATGCTCCGGCGGATTGACCGAGAGCACCGATGCCTTGAGGCGCTGGGTGTAGGGATGTTGCGGGTTGTCCAGCACCGTGCGGGCGTCGCCGCCTTCCACGACCTTGCCGGTCTGCATCACGATGATGCGGTCGGAGATGTAGTAGGCGGTCGCGAGGTCATGGGTGATGTAGATGATCGAGACGCCGAGGTCGTCACGCAGGGTCTTGAACAGGTTGACGATCGACATGCGGAGCGAGGCGTCCACCATCGATACCGGCTCGTCGGCGACGATCAGCGACGGCTTTGGGATCAGCGCGCGCGCGATGGCGACCCGCTGGAGCTGTCCGCCGGACAGCTCATGGGCGAACCGTCGCGTCACCTCCGCGAAGGAAAGGCCGACCTGGCGCAGGGCGGTGTCGGCGGCCGCCTGCGCCTCGCGGTTGTCCCGCGCGCCGGTGAAGTTCCGCGCCGTGGCGAGCAGGTAGCGATCGACGCGCTTCAGCGGATTGAACGCCTCGAAGGGGTTCTGGAAGATCGGCTGGACGCTCGCCATGAACTTGTGGCGCAGCCTGCCGGTGCCGACCTGCGCGATGTCGGCTCCCCGCAAGCAGATCCTTCCCCGGGTCGGCGGCACCAGGCTCAGGATCATCTTCGCGAGGGTCGACTTCCCGCTGCCCAACTCCCCTACGACGGTGAAGATTTCGGGCGTGCCGCTCGGGAGCGCGAAGCTGACGTCCTGGACGGCGTCGAAGACCTCGCGACCGAACAGGCCGCCCATCGCGTAGGTGCGGGTCACCGAACTCGACACTGAGAAGATCGCCGCTCATGCCGCCGCCGGCGCGGTCTTGTCGTCCGCGGGCTTGACCGCCGGGCTCGCCGCGAAGCAGGCGACGCGGCGCCCGGGCGAAAGCGTCGTAAGCGCCGGCCGCTCGATCCGGCAGATGTCCATGGCGACCGGACAGCGCGGATGAAAGCGGCAGCCCGGCGGCGGCGCGGACAGGTTCGGCGGCGCGCCGTGCAGGCCCTTGCGCGGCGTGGAATCCCCGATCTGCGGCAGGCTCTGGATCAGGTGCTGCGAGTAGGGGTGAAACGCCTGCGCGAACAGCTCCGCCGTCGGCGCCTCCTCGACCAGCCGGCCCGCGTACATGATGCCGAGCCGGTCGGCCATGTTGGCGTGCACCGACATGTCATGGGTGACGAACAGCATCGAGGAGGCCATCTCGCGCTGGATCTCGCGCATCAGCGCCAGCACGTCCTTTTGCACCACCACGTCGAGCGCGGTGGTGGGCTCATCCGCGATGATGAAGTCGGGCCGGCAGATCGTCGCCAACGCAATCACCAGGCGCTGCCGCATCCCCCCCGACAGTTCATGCGGATAGGCGTCGAGAACCGCTGGCTGGAGGTGCAGCCGCTCGAGATGTCCCGCCACGATCCGGTTGAACTCGGGCAACGGCCTCGCGATGTGGCGGAAGGCGAAGTCGATGAAGCTGTGGCGCACCCGGCGGACCGGGTTGAGCACGTTCATCGAGCCCTGCATGATATACGAGATGTGCCGCCAGCGCACCGCGGCGAGCGCGGCGGGGCTCAGCTTGTGGATGTCCCGATCGAGGAAGCTGTACTCGACCGATCCGCCGACGACGTTCAGCGGCGGGCGGTTCGCGGCGGCGATCGTCTTGATGAACGACGTCTTGCCCGAGCTCGAATTCCCCGGCGAGGCCGTAGATCTCGTTCTTGTTGATGTCGAGCGTGATGTCGTCGACGGCGCGCACCTCGCGAACGATGCCGAAGACGCGCATCTGGTAGTAGGCCCGCAGGTCGCGGACCCGCAGGACGGGCGCGGCCGCCTCCGTCACGCCGATCCTCCTCCCATGCGCGAGAGCCGGCTGCGCGGGTCGATGTACTCGTTGAGTGACACCGCGAGCAGGAAGAGCCCGATAAAGGTGAGGGTGATGAAGAGGGTCGGGAAAGTGTACCACCACCACACCCCCGAGACCATCGCCGAGTGCTGGTTGGCCCAGAACAGCATGGTCCCCACGGTCGGGGTGTCGAGATCGGTGAAGCCGAGCACCGAGAGCGTCACCTCGAGGCCGATCGACCAGTTCATATTGTTGAGCGTGGTCGAGAACACGATCGGCAGCACGAACGGCAGGTGCTCCTTCAGCATGATCTCGTGCGCCGGCATGCCCGAGAAGATTGCGGTGCGGGTGAACTCGCGGGTCTTCAGGCTCATCATCAGCGAGCGGATGAGCCGCGCGTCGTAGGCCCAGCCGAGGCTCGCCATGACGAGCGCCAGCAGCGCCCAGGACATGTAGTCGCGCATGACGAAGTAGAAGAGCACCAGCAGCGGGAAGAGCGGGATGACGATGAAGGTGTCGTTGATCGACATCAGCACCCGGTCGGTCCAGCCGCCGAGATAGCCCGCCATCAGCCCGACCACGAGCGAGAAGATGCGTGACAGGATCGCCACGGCCAGGCCGAAGAGCAGCGTGTTGCGCATGGCGAAGGTCAGCAGCCAGAAGGTGTCCTGACCGCGCGAAGTGGTGCCGAACGGATGCGCCCAGGACGGCGGCGCATCGAGGGCAACGACATAGGTGTCGAGCGGGTTGTAGGGCGACACCGCCGACAGCGCCGCCATGACCACCACGACGGCGGTCAGGAAGGCGCCGATGGCGAACTGCCGGTTGTAACGCAGCAGGTCGCGGATGACGGTGAGGAACGTCACGCCAGCTGCATCCGCGGATCGAAGAGCGGGTAGAGCACGTCGATCAGGAAGACCGAGCCGGCCACCGCGACGATCGAGATGGCGGTGACGCCGAGCACCAGGCTGTAGTCGGCGGAATAGACCGCGCCGAACAGCAGCCGGCCGAGGCCGGGATAGCTGAACACCTGCTCGACGATGATCGCCCCGTTGAAGATCCCGCCGAGCGACATGGCGAGGCCGGTGACCTGTGGCACCAGTGCGTTGCGCATCACGTAGAACGGCAGGATGCGCCGCTCCGACACGCCGGCGAGTTCGGCGTAGGTGACATAGTCCTCGGTGACGATGTTGGACACCAGCGCGCGCATCCCGAGGAACCACCCGCCGATCCCGACCAGGATGAGCGACAGCGCTGGCAGGATCGAGTGCAGCAGCACGCTTCCGATGTAGGCCAGCGTGAAGGCCTGAGGGATGTTCTGCCCGGCCCCGCCGCTGATCGGAAGCACCGGCCAGAGGTAGCCGAACGTCAGGAGCAGGATGAACGCGATGATGTAGTAGGGCACCGGGTGCAGCGCCATCGCGACCACGCCGAGCAGTCCGAGGGTGCGGCTGTTGCGATAGTAGCCGGACAGGCCGCCGAGCAGGTTGCCCAGCGCCCAGCCGATCAGCGTGCAGGTAAAGAGAAGCACGATGGTCCAGGGCAACGCTCTGGCGATAAGCACGGACACCGGCGTCGGGAAGGCAGACAGCGACGGGCCGAAATCCAGCACGATCATCCGTCCCCAGTAGGTGAAATACTGCTCGATGAGGCTGCCCTGGACGCCGTAGAGTTCGCGCAGCGCCTCGCGCATCATGTCGACGGCCTCCGGGCTCGTGTCCCCGAAGGCCGTCATGGAGGCGACCATCTGCTCGACCGGGTCGATCGGCGTCAGGTGCGTGATGAAGAAGGTCAGCGAGATTCCGACGAACACGACCAGGAGAAACTGCAGGAACCGCTTGAGGACATAGAGGCCGTAGCTTCTCACTGGCCGAATCCGATCTGCTGGAGCCGCGTTATTGTGCCGGCTTCAGCCTGACCATCATGTAGCGCGAGTTGCCCCAGTTCGGCACCGGGTTGGTGTAGGGGTCCGCCGAGGTCGGATAGCCGGTCCAGTAGGTCTGATCCATCATGGTGAAGACGTTGTACGCCATGAGCGGGATGACCGGCATTTCCTGCACCGCGATCTTCACATACTCTTTGCCAAGCTCCACGCCCTTCGGATCATCGAACCCGATCGCGCGGATCTGTTCGATGATGCCGTCGAGCTCGGGGTTCGACCAGCGCGACCAGTTGCGCGGCGTCTGCACCTCGCCGGCCGGCTTCACGAACTCCGAATGCCAGCTGTCGAGGAAGAAGCTGAGGTCGGGATGGCCGCCCCAGGTCTCGACGCTCCAGGAGATCGCGACCTCGAAGTCGCCGCCGTTGCGCCGGGTCAGGAACGCCGCCTGCGCCGAACTCGGTGGTGGCGTCGATGCCGAACCGCCGCCACTGCTCGGCGATCTGCGAGCCGGCGCGGGTCATCACCGGGCGCGCTTCGCCCTCGACCATCACCGTGATCTTGAACCGCTCGCCGTTCGGCATGTACCAGTCGTTGCCCTGACGGGTGAAGCCGGCGCGCTCGAGCAGTTCCGCCGCCGCGGTCAGGTCCTGCTTCCACCAGCCGAGACCGAGCGACGCGCCGATCTCCTCGGGGTCGGTCGGGATCTGGTCGCCGACGCTGGGCCGCAGCATCTCGGCGATCTGCTGGCCGACGGTCGGGTCGTACGGCTTGATCACCTGCTTGCCGGTGTCGAGCTCGAAGTTGGTGAGCCACTCCTGCATCGGCTTGTGGTAGAAGTCCGGCGCAGTCCCGGTCGGCGGAACCGCGATCGCCGAGATCGTCGCCGCGCCGCGATAGGACGCCATCACGATCGGCTTGATGTCGAGCGCCAGCGCCAGCGCCCAGCGGACGTCGCGATCCTGGAACTTCTCGTTGTGGTGGTTGAAGATGACCTGCGGCAGCGTCGGGTCCGGATGGCCGTAGGGGAAGCCGGGGAACCAGCCGATCGAACTCGGGCGACTGCTCGACCAGCGTGAAGACGCCTTCGGGCGAGGTGTCGTGGATGATGTCGAGGTCGTGGTTGAGCTGGGCGATCACGCGCTTGTCCGGCGGGCCCGGATCGAGGTAGGTCACGAACTTCGGCCCCGGCTCGCCGAAGCGGCCGAGCGTCGTGCGCTCCCAGTCGTCGCGCTTCTGCCAGGTGAACCACTGGCCGTTCGGATCGTAGCTGTGCATCGTGTACGCGCCGAGCGAGACCGGCGGGTTGAAGTCGAACGTGAGCGGGTCCTGCCCCTCGAAGATATGCTTGGGCATCATCCAGGCTGCGTTCCACCGCACTGTGAACAGCGAATGGAAGCGCGAGTTCGGCTTCTTGAGCTTGAAGACGACGGTGTACTTGTCCGGCGCCTCGACGCTCTCGACGTTGAACTGGTACTGCGCGCTGCGCACCAGGCCGTTGGTGTTGAGGTGGGTCTCGGTCGTGAACACCACGTCATCGGCGGTGAACTCGACGCCATCGCTCCAGTAGATGCCGGGGCGCAGCTTGACGGTCAGTTCGGTGAAGTCGTCGTTGTAGATCGGCGGCTCGGAGGCGAGCGAGTTGTCGAATACCCCGTCGAGGCCGTGGTCGGGGTCGATGTACCAGAAGGTGTCCATCGCGAGCTGGTGCAGCCCGGTCGACTGGCCGCCGGCGTTGGTCGCCCAGATGTTGAACCAGCCGGCGTTCTTGATCGTCCCTTCCGGGTTCTCGACGATCAGGGTTTCGTTGCGCGGCACGTCGGCCGGGCCCTGCGCGAACGCGGGTGCCGCCGCCATCAGCGCGATAGTGGATAAGGCAAGTGATCGCCACAAGCGCATCGGTCTTCCTCCCCTGGATGCAACGGCTTGCTTCGCCGTCGTTCTTTTGCAAGCTTGCAGCATGCCGGTCTCTAAATCGTATGTAAAGAGGAATGCGGTGTTTCGGACGGGTTCAGTATGAAGCGCCTGGATTTGCTCGCGGGGATCGACTCGAAGCCGGCGTTGCCGACCGGCTTGGCGCGCGAGGCGGTCGCTACGCTGGGCCGCTGGATCGTGAATGATCGGTTCGCGACGGCCGTGGCGATGCCGACCGAGCCGGAGCTCGCTGTCGCCCTGGGTTTCAGCAGGACGACCGTTCGCGATGCGATAAAGGTCTTGTCAGGCAAGGGACTGGTACGCACGGCTCGCCGCTACGGCACCCGCGTCACCCCCGTCGAATCCTGGAACCTGCTTGATGGCGACGTCATCGACTGGCACGAGCCGGAGCATCCCCGGATGCGCCGGATCTTCGCCGAGACAACGGAGCTCCGCGCCATCATGGAGCCGTCGGCCGCCGAACTCGCCGCGCAGAGGGCGACCGACGGCCAGAGAGAGGCCATCCTTTCCGCCGCCCACGCCATGCGACCCGAATCGAAGGACGTGCAGGCGCTCTTCGACGCCGACTGCCGGTTTCACGTGACGATTCTGGAGGCGACGCAGAACCAGGTCATGTGGCAGCTGCGTCAGATCATCCTGACAATGCTGCGTGTCTCGTACGAGTTCGGCGTGATGCATCCGGAGAATGGCCCGGTCACGCGGGAGGGGCACATCGTCGTCGCCGAGGCGATCGTCCGCGGCGATGGCCCCGCCGCCCGGGACGCAATGGCGCAGATGTTGCGCCGAAATCAGAGCATAGCCCGGGACTACTGGCAGGAACGCTCGAGCTGAGGTGCAGGCTGGCCGGATTGCCTTCTCCGAGAAGCCTTCGGTCTAAAACTGGGGCTGCTCGTCGAAGCGGCTGATATCCATGCTGTAGCGCACAGTGTAGCCTTGAGATGTCCACGCATGATCTTGCCAGACGATGCGCCAACTCGCCCCATCCGATGCCGGGGCCGTGGCGCCATCAGGAGCCTACGAGTGGTCCGGGGCGGTCTCCGGGGCTGAACAGTAGATTTCGTACAGCGCGGCAAGAAGGCGGCTCACGCGCGGGTCACTGATCCGGTAGTGCAGCACCTGCGCCTCGCGGCGGGTCTCTACGAGGCCGTCGGAGCGAAGTTTCGCGAGATGCTGCGACAGGGCGGACTGGCTGAGGCCGACCGCCTCGGCGAGCGCGCCGACCGACATCTCTCCGGCGATCGCGAGCCGGCATAGCGCCAGCAGCCGCTTCTCGTGCGAGAGCATCCGCAGAGTGGCGCTGACCTCGGCGCTCTTGCGCTGCAGGTCCGCGATATCGTCGAAGGGCATCATTGATTACTCATATTAGGGATTGCTAATTTAGTCATTAATCATATATGAGTTAGACGCGGCGATCCAGAGGCTAAATCGAGGAACCCTGGAGGCGTCGGACTGGTGTTTCGGCAGGGAGGGGTGGCGACAATGGCGCATATCGTCGTTCTTGGAGCGGGCCTCGGCGGCACGATCCTCGCTTATGAGCTGCGTGAAAAGCTCGGGGACCAGCACCGGCTGTCGGTCGTCACCAACGGCAGCACCTACAGCTTTGTGCCGTCTAACCCGTGGGTCGCGGTGGGCTGGCGCGACCGGGCGGCGGTGGAGGTCGACCTTGTGTCGCCTTTCAAACAGCGCGGCATCGCCCTCCATCCAGAGGGAGCGAGGCGTGTACAGCCGGACGAGCGTCGGATCGAACTGAACGACGGCAGGTTCGTCGACTACGATTACCTCGTCATCGCGACCGGACCCGAGCTCGCTTTCGACGAGATCGAAGGGCTCGGCCCCCAGGGTCACACCCGATCGGTCTGCCAGGTCGATCATGCGCTGGCGGCACGACAGGGGTTCGACGCCCTAGTGGCGAACCCGGGCCCGGCGATCATCGGCGCGGTACAAGGGGCCTCCTGCTTCGGTCCGGCGTACGAGTTCGCCTTCATCCTCGACAAGGCACTGCGCGACGCGAAGGTAAGGGACCGGGTGCCGATGACCTTCGTCACGTCCGAGCCCTACATCGGTCACCTCGGGCTCGATGGCGTCGGCGACACCAAAGGGCTTCTTGAGAGCGCTTTGCGCCAGCGCCACATCAAGTGGATCACCAACGCGCGGGTCGACAAGGTCGAGGCCGACCGGATGCACGTGTCCGAGATCGCCGAGGATGGCTCGGTCGCTCGCAGCCACGAGCTGCCACAGGTGTTCTCGATGATGCTCCCGGCCTTTCGCGGTATCGCCGCCGTGCGCGGTATCGAAGGCCTAACCAACCCGCGCGGCTTCATCCTGATCGACAAGCACCAGCGCAATCCGGCATTTCCGGAGATCTTTGCTGTCGGCGTCTGCGTGGCGATTTCGCCCATGGGCAAGACGCCGGTTCCGGTCGGTGTCCCGAAGACGGGCTTCATGATCGAATCGATGGTGACGGCAACTGTCCGGAACCTGGAGCGGCTGATCGCGGGGCAGGAGCCGGACGCGCAGGCAACCTGGAACGCCGTCTGCCTCGCCGACTTCGGCGATGGCGGCATAGCCTTCGTGGCGCAGCCGCAGATTCCGCCACGCAACGTCAACTGGTCCGCTTCCGGCAAGTGGGTGCACGCCGCCAAGATCGGCTTCGAGAAGTACTTCCTGCACAAGATTCGCTCCGGCCAGTCCGAACCCTTCTACGAGCGTCTCGCCCTGCAGGCGCTCGGGATCGACAAGCTCAAGGCCGTCAAATTCGACCAGACGAACCGATAGACGCTACAACCCAAAGGAGAATCCCTTATGACCCTCGACCGTTCCGTCCTCGCATTCGCCGGCGCCATGGTGTTGCTCTCGGTCGCGCTGACCGCCTGGGTGTCGCCATACTTTGGCTGGTTCACAGTCTTCATCGGCCTGAACCTGCTCCAGTCGGCCTTCACCGGCTTCTGTCCCGCCGCAGCCGTCTTCCGCAAGCTCGGTGTAAAGCCCGGCACGGCCTTCTGATCTGATGCGCGTCGATCTTCTCATCGCCAGCCTGCTCGCCGCTGGCCCGGGGTGGGCGGGCACGGTGACTTTGGCACCCGAGACCATCGTCGAGTGGAAGGCAATCTACGGCACGGTGGAGCCGCGCAACGACGTTCCCGTCCGCGCGCGCATCGGGGGCCTGATCGACGAGCTCCTGGTGACCGAGGGCGACAGCGTCACCGCGGGCCAGCGCATTGCCACGGTGCGGGACGAGAAGATCGGCTTCCAGATCGCCGCCTATGACGCGCAGGTTGCTGCGCTGCGCTCGCAGCTCGCCACCGCCGAGACCGAGCTACAGCGCGGCGAGACTTTGGTCACGCGCGGCGTGGCCACCGCGCAGCAGCTCGACCAGCTTCGCACGACAGTCGAGGTCACCCGCAGCCAGATTACAGCGGCCGAGGCGGGACGCGCCGTAGTCGTCCAGCAGGGTGCCGAGGGCGACGTGATCGCGCCCGAGGATGGGCGCGTCCTGACCCTGCCCGTCACGCGCGGCGCCGTGGTCCTCGCCGGCGAGCCGGTGGCGCGCATTGGCAGCGGTGGGCTGTTCCTGCGGCTCGCAGTGCCCGAGCGGCACGCGGCGATGCTCGAGGAGGGAGCCGCGATCCGCGTCGGGGCCGCCGGCGAGGGGCGCCTGGCCAAGGTCTATCCGCAGATCGAGGGGGGCCGCGTCACCGCCGACGTGGAAATCGCGGACCTGCCCGGCGCCTTCGTCAACGCCCGCATGCCGGTCGCGTTACCCGTCGGCGAGCGGAGGGCGCTGCTGGTCCCCGCAGCGGCCGTCGCTACCCGCTCGGGCATCGATTTCGTGACGGTGGTGGAGGCCGGCGCAGAGGTCGCCCGGGCGGTGGTCCTTGGCGAGGCGGTCGGAGAGAGGATCGAGGTGCTGACCGGCCTCAGCCCCGGTGACGAGGTGGTCGTCCCGTGAGCGACGCGCCGCGCCTCGGCATCGCAGGCGAGCTTACGCGCGCGACGATCACCTCGCCGCTGACGCCGCTCTTCCTGATCGCGGCCTTCGTCTTCGGTCTGCTCGCGCTTGCCTCGCTCCCGCGCGAGGAAGAGCCGCAGATCTCCGTGCCGATGGTCGACATCATCGTCCGCGCCGACGGGCTCCGGGCCGAGGACGCGGTGAAGCTCGTCACCGAACCGCTCGAGACCATCGTCAAGGGCATAAACGGCGTCGAGCACGTCTACTCGCAGTCGGCCGACGACCAGGTGATGGTGACCGCGCGCTTCGAGGTCGGAACAGCGTCGGACGCGGCCATCCTGCGCGTGCACGAGAAGGTGCGCGCCAACATCGACCGCATTCCCGTCGGCATTCCCGAGCCGCTGATCGTCGGCCGCGGCATCGACGACGTGGCGATTCTGGCGTTGACCCTTTCGCCGACGCCGGATGCGGCCGACCGGATCACGGCGAACGACCTGACGCGGGTCGCGCGCGAAGTGCGCTCGGAAGTCGCGAAGGTCGAGGACGTGGGACTAACCTATCTCGTGGGCGAGGCCGCGGAGATGCTGCAAATCGCGCCCGACCCGGACAGGCTCGCGCTCTACGGAATCACCCTCCAGCAGCTCGCCGGCAAAGTGGAGGGCGCCAACCGAACCTTCCCGGCCGGACGGGTGCGCGACGGCGGGGAGCAGTTGGCGGTGCTTGCCGGCGAGACGCTGCAGACGCCGGAAGCCATCGGCAACCTCCTGATAACCAGCCGCGACGGGCGGCCGGTCTATGTCCGCGACGTGGCGGACGTGGGCTTCGCCAGCGCAAGCGGCGATCTTTTGGTCTCGAGCCTTTCCAGCGAGGCCGCGGAAAGGACGCCGGCGGTAACACTCGCCGTCGCCAAGCGCGCCGGCGCCAACGCCGTGACGGTCGCGGAGGCAATTCTCCACAGGGTCGAGGCGCTGAAGGGCCCGCTGATTCCGGCCGACATCACCATCGAGGTCACCCGCAACTACGGCGAGACCGCGAACGAGAAGGCGAACGAACTGCTCTATCACCTCGCCCTCGCCACCGTCTCGATCATCGGCCTCGTGGTCATCGCCATCGGCTGGCGCGAGGGCGTCGTCGTCGCGGTGGTGATCCCGGTGACGATCCTGCTGACGCTCTTCGCCTCGTGGCTGATGGGCTACACGCTGAACCGCGTCTCGCTCTTCGCGCTGATCTTCTCCATCGGCATCCTGGTCGACGACGCCATCGTCGTCATCGAGAACATCGCCCGGCACTGGGGCATGGCCGACCGCCGCGACCGCCGCCAGGCGGCGATCGAGGCGGTCGCCGAGGTCGGCAATCCCACCATCGTCGCCACCCTGACCGTGGTGGCGGCACTGCTGCCGATGCTCTTCGTCTCCGGCATGATGGGCCCCTACATGAGCCCGATCCCGGCCAACGCCTCAGCGGCGATGATCTTCTCGTTCTTCATCGCCGTGACGGTCACACCCTGGCTCATGCTGAAGATCGCCGGGCGGACGCCGTCGGTCCATCACGACGATGGTCATTCGAGCGGCGGGCTGCTCGGCCGTGCCTACGCCGCAGTGGCTCGGCCGCTCCTCGCCTCGAAGGCGCGGAGCTGGCTGTTCCTGCTCGCCGTCGGCGCGCTGACCCTCGGCTCGCTCACGCTCTTCTACACCCAGCACGTGACAGTGAAACTCCTGCCGTTCGACAACAAATCCGAGCTGCAGGTCGTCGTCGACCTGCCCGAGGGCGCGTCGGTCGAGGCGACCGACGCCGTCGCACAGGCGGTGGCCCGCGTGGTGCTCGAGCTTCCGGAAGTGCACTCTGTACAGGTTCACGCCGGTACCGCGGCGCCCTTCAATTTCAACGGGCTGGTGCGCCATTCCTACCTGCGTTCGCAAGCGGAGCAGGGCGACGTGGCCATCAACCTCTTGCCCAAGAACGAGCGCGACCGGGCTAGCCACGCCATCGCCCTCGACATCCGCGAGCGCATCGGCGCGATCGACGTCCCGGCAGGCACCTCGCTCAAGGTGGTGGAGCCACCGCCGGGACCGCCGGTGATGGCGACGCTGCTGGCCGAGATCTACGGCCCGGACCCTGAGACGCGGCGCGCAGTGGCTGAGCGGGTCGAGGCGGCCTTCCGCTCGGCGCCATTCGTGGTGGACGTCGACAACTCCTATGGCGAGCCGGCCCGACGACTGCGGGCGGTCGTCTCCACGGACAACGCGGACTTCTACCGCGTGCAGGAGTCGGACGTCTTCGACACCCTGGCGATCCTCGGCGGTAGAACGACCGTGGGCTATTCGCACCGCGGCGACGGGCGGCAGCCCATTTCGATCCGGATCGAACGGCCCGCCGGCGACAAGACCCTGGACGAACGGTTTCTTACCACGCCGATCCCCGCCAACGCGCTGCCGGGCGACCGAGGCGTGGTGGAACTCGGCGATGTGGTGCGCGTAAGCGAGGAGCGGGCCTCGTTCCCGGTCTTCCGGCACAACGGACGAGCGGCCGAGATGGTGACTGCCGAGTTGGCGGGGGACTTCGAGGCACCGCTCTACGGCATGCTCGCGGTGCAGCGGGCGCTCGACGCTCAGGACTGGACCGACCTGCCGCAGCCCGTGATCAAGCTCCACGGACAGCCCGAGGACGAGAGCCATCCGACCCTGCTCTGGGACGGCGAGTGGGAGGTGACGTGGGTGACGTTCCGCGACATGGGCGCGGCCTTTGCGGTAGCGCTCCTCGGGATCTACATCCTTGTCGTCGCGCAGTTCGGCTCGTTCCGGGTTCCGCTCGTCATCCTGACGCCTATCCCACTGACGTTCATCGGTATTCTCGGAGGGCACTGGCTGTTCGGGGCGCCCTTTACCGCGACGTCGATGATCGGGTTCATCGCGCTGGCTGGGATCATTGTGCGCAATTCGATCCTGCTCGTCGACTTCATCCGCCAGGGGGCGCCGGGCAGGGCGTTGACGGACACACTGATCGAGGCGGGCTCGATCCGGTTCAAGCCGATCCTGCTTACTGCGATCGCGGCGATGATCGGCGCCGGCGTGATCCTGACAGACCCGATTTTTCAAGGACTTGCCATTTCGCTCCTGTTCGGGCTTGCCTCGTCCACGTTGCTCACCGTGCTTGTCATTCCGGCAATTTATCGGGTGCTGCGGACCTGAATCGGATCGGGCCGGGTCGTGGGTGAACGCGGCAGAATTGCAGGTTTGTTCGATATGGAATCCGTATGGAATCCATATGGCTCCTAGAGTTGGGCTTGCGCCCCATCGAGCAAGTCTCACGACTTCGTTGCCTCCATCCAGGCTCGCTGACAGCGCATGTGGTTGCGCTCGAACGCGTCGGTGGCCTACATTGGCAGGACATTCAGATCACGCGCGAACGCCATTGGCTGTGGGGCCCGGCGTGCAGCCTGGCAGGGCAAGCCGCAGGAGGGGTCGATGCTCCAACACAGGCCGCAGCAACCGCAGGAGATGACGGAGCGGAGTCTGGACGAACTCCTCGATCCTGTCTCCCTGGAGGCGCGGCTGGTGGAAGCGCGGACCCGGCGGGCCGAGGCGATCGCCCGGCGCGCCGGCAACGAGGGTTCCGGGCCTTCGCCTCCCGGCCGGCGTCCGCCGCCGGTGCGCGAGATGTCAGCGGGGGCCATGGGTCGTTCGGCGGACGCCGGCGATCCTCGCGTCGGGAGATCTTCTTCGCCGCTGTTGGCAGACTTCGCGCCGGCGATCGGCGATCGCCTGGCGCCATCGTCGCTCCCTAGCGCTGGCTTGGTTTCCCACGGTCGCGAGTTGCGACAGTGGTTGAGCCCGCGGGGCGTCGCGCCTCCGCCGCGCGGGCCGGAGACAGGCCAAGCGGTGCTGCCATGGCCTCAGCGCCATCCCGGAGCGATTGTGCTTCTGCTCGGGTTCGCGGTGGGCGTATTCGGAGCATCCGCGGCGCTGGTGACGGCGCCGCTTTCGCTGTGGGAATGGAGCGCCGGATACCTCGATCCCCCGGCCAGCGCGGCGCCCGACGGCCCTGCCAGCACATCGCCTGTCGACGTCGCGACAGCCGCGGCGGCGCCCTGGCCCCGCAGGCATCCTCCTGGCCGGATCGAATCGTGGAGGAGGACCCTGCTGCAATCCCGATTGATGTGGCGCTCCCCGGATCGTTGCCGAGAGGTTCGCGTCCCCTCGGTTGCGCGCGATGTGGGCGTTTCGCTCGGTGAGTTTCAGCGCGGTAACGTGGGGCTTTTGGAAGCAGGCCTGCCCGCGATCGCAGCGATTCCGACCGCGGGCCTGCCGGCAGAGCGCCCGGCGGTCCCGACTGAAGCAAGGCTCGTCCTCTTGCCGGCGATGCGCGTCCCCACCGCGCCGACCGAAACCCCGGTCGACCTGAGAATCGCCCTTACAAGCGACCAGACGGCGAACTATGCGCTCGCCAGCCATGATGTGCAGGCACCGCCGCCGGAGGTGGTCGCCGTGCGATTTGGGCTGCCGCCCGCCAGGACTTCGGCAGAGGCGGCGCGACTCGATGCTCGACCAGCGCTTCGACTGGCCGCTCGGAGCGATAGCCACCATCGCATCGAGCTTGCCTTGCCGGGCGCTCGTCTGGATTTCCCGACGGACGTCAGACACGCGTCGCAAGAGCCTCGGGCCGCGTCACCCGAGCGCGCCGTCGCGTCCGGGAAGCCCCAGGTTTCCAAGACGACGCCGGTCAGCAGCGCTCGGCAGAGGGCAAGGCCGCCAGCGGAGACCCCGCGCGTCGCCGCTGCGACGGCGGTGAAGCGGGTCGTATCGCAGCGCACCGTGGAGGACATGCTCCGCGACCGGATCCTCGGGAACTGAAGGATCGTTATGCGATAAGATTCCGGCACTTTGCTCCCGCCTGCCGGACGCTATAGAGTTTCATGCTGGAAAAGTAGCCGTCATCGGGCCCGGTTGCATGGGCCGAGATACAGCAGGGATGGGAGCCGCGAAGCGGCTCCTGTGGGGAACGGACGGGTGCGACGCAAGGTACTGGTTACGGTGACGGCCATGATGCTCGCCGCTCCGCTTGGCAGCCCGCTTTCGGCTGCCCAGCCAAGTCCCGAGCAACTCACCGCCATCGCCGACTATCTGGAGGTCAACGACGTTCAGGGGCTGCGCGACTATATCACGCTCTACCCGGAACTCACCGAGGGGGAAACGACCCTCGCGCTGCTGTTGCGCCGGTTCATGGTGGAATCCATCGCCGCGGACACCTTTTTTCGTTTCGTTCCCAACCTGGGGGACAGCGCCGGCGGTTCTCAGGACGGGCCGTCCACGGACACCAGCTCGACTGACGCGCCCGATCAGCCCGACGAACCCGATGAGCCCGATGAGCCGGCCGAGTCTGTCTATTGAGCATGTTGCATCTGCCGGCATGCCTCCGCCGCGATTTGCCTCGAGATCGCGGGCTGCGCTCGCCCGATCGGACCATCGTGCCAGATCGTGCGGCCGGCGGCGGGGGTGGTGGGCGATGACCTTCCCGGGCGATCCGGCCACCGTCATCCACCTCGTGCCATCCCTGCCCGCCAAGGCGCGGGCGAAGCGTCGCGTGGCGCTTCTCGTCGACGCCCGCTTTCCCGGCGGCACCGGCGGTGCCGTTGCCTCGGAAATTCGCGCCCTTGCGCCGCACGTCGACCTCGGGGTGTTCGCCCTGGCAACGGAAATGTTCCCCGGACGACCGACTAATCCGGCGATCGCCAGCGCTCTGGCGGAGCTGGGACTGCCGCTCCTGCCGGAGCCGTCGGTGGTGCATGCCGACACCATCGTCCTGCACAACCCGTCCTGCCTGCGATTCGACCGCCGGCTCGGCCCGCGGCTCAGCGCCGGCCGCACCATTGTCGTCACGCACGAGAATTTCCTGCGTCCCGGGGGCCATGAGGGGTTCGATGTGGGCCACTGCCTCGGCCTCGTCGCCGGGCGGATCGCGGGCGGCGAGCGGCTGCTCGCCCCGGTTTCGCCGGCCAATCGGGCGAGCGTCGCCACTTGGCTCGGTCAGCGCCCGGACCCGGGCTGGCACCTCGCCGCGGACAACTGGCCAAACATCTGCGATCAGCCCTTCCTGCCGCCGACATCGACGCCGCGCGATCGTCGGGGCCGCCACTCGCGTCCCGGCTTCGAGAAATTCCCGCCGCTCGCGGCGCTGCATGCCCAGTTCCCGGCACGTGCGGAGCGATGCGCGATCCTGGGCGCCGATACCCTCCTCCGCGACGTGGAGAGCATGCCGCGACACTGGCAGCTGCTGCGGTTCGGGGCGATGAAGGTGCCCGACTTCCTCGCCAGCATCGACTTCTTCGTCTACTTCACCCATCCGCTCTGGCGTGAGAGCTTCGGCAGGGCGATTGCCGAGGCGATCGCCGCCGGCAAGCTCGTCATCACGGACCCGGCGACGGCGGAACCCTTCGGCCCCGGAGTCGTCGCCGACAAGGGCGACGACATCGACCGCATCATCGCCGAGCATGTCGCCGATCCCCGCCGCTATGCGGCGGCGGTGAGCCGCGCCCAGGCCGATCTGGCCCGTTACCGACCCGAGCCGGTCGTTGCCCGGCTCATGGCCCTCCTCGAACCGGAAGTGGCCGCGCATGCTCTTCTGTGAGACCACGGGCGGCGACGTCGGCGACGCCGAGGATCTCGCAGTCTTTGCCAGCCAGCTCGCGGCGCTCGGGGTGCCGGCTCGGATCTCCGTGGACTCGGCGCCGGAGAAGCCGGGACCGAACCTGCAGTTCGATCTCGCTCCGAGGCTGACGGACGGAGGATTGCGCCCGGGCGACGGGCTGGCACTTCTCGCCGCCGACCGGTTGACCGATGACACGTTGGTGCGCCTGCGTCGTCTCGCCGATGGGGTCGAGGTGACGGTCCGCGCCTTCGGCTGCTTCTCGCGCCCGCACGTCGCTCTCGGCGTGCGGGCGCGGCTGTCCTATGTCTTTGGCCGCGAGCCCGAGATGCTGGACGTCACGCCTTCCGACCCCGACGCCCGACGTCCCGGGCCGGTTTTCGGAGTGCCCCGGCGCACGCCGCATTCATGGCAGGCATTGCGCGAAGCGCCGCGGATCCTCCTTGTCGGGCCGGATCTGAAGGACCCGCTGCAGGTCGCGGCGCTGGCGGCGCTCGCGCCGCACCGCAGGTTCCGGCTCACGGTCCTCACCAACAGCGAGGGCAAACGCGACTGGATCGCCGCGCACGGCCGGGACATTTCCGGCGTTCCACTATGGCGAGGTCCTGCCGCTCGACATCGCCGCGCGTGCCGATATCTGCGTCGTCTTCGGCGATACGCGCCGCAGTTATCGTCTGCAGACGCTCGTGGCGAACCTGCTCGTCGCCGGGGTGCCCCTCCTCGACGGCAGCGCCGACCATCGGCTTGCCCGTGAGAACGACGCCTTCATTCCGGCGCCACCCGGCGTCCTCGGGCTCGACGGGTTCCTCTATGCCGAGATCCTTCCCAACCTGGGCCGGATCGCCGACCATGTGCGGGGAAGCCGAGCCGCGGTCGAGGCGGCGGCCGGGCCTGTCCTGAACCAGCTCGGATCCGAGGCAGCGCCCCGGTCGGCGCCCCGACGGTCGGCGAAGGTGGACCCCGCCCCCGCGGAAATCGTCTTCATGCCGACGAATGGCGTCGGGCTCGGCCATGCCCAGCGCTGCGCGCTGATCGCCGGCGCCCTCGACCCCGGGCGGCCCCGCCCGACGTTCGCCGCGTACCCGAGCTGCATGCGTCGGATCAAGTCGCAGGGCTTCGACGTGATGCCGCTCATCGGGCGCTCGCCGCTCCATGCCCAGGGCCACGAGCAGGACCTCGCCAACTATCTGCGGCTTCGGGCCCTCTGCGCCGGGGCGCGCACGCTGGTCTTCGACGGCGGATACATCTTCGACTCGGTCTATCGCACCGTGCTCGAAGGGGGCGTCAGCGGCGTCTGGATCCGCCGCGGCCTGTGGCAGGGGAGCCAGGACAATTCCGTCGCCCTCGACCGGGAGAAGGCCTTCGAGCGCGTCATCGTGCCGAGCGAGGCGTTCGAGGAGCTGAACACGCCCTATTCGCGCGGGGACCACCTCCATGCGGTGGGTCCGGTGGTGCAGAGGGTGACGCTTTCGCCGCAGGCCAGGTGCGACTTGCGGGCCGGCCTCGCCGAGCGGTTCGGACGAAGCTTCGAGCGGCTGACCGTATCGCTTCTCGGTGGCGGCGTGGCGGCGGATCGCGGCGCGCAGATCCAGGCGCTCTGCGGCGCTGTTCGAGCGCCGCTCGGACACGCTTCATCTCGTGGTGGCCTGGCCGAGCGCGACGCTGGAGCCCGGCTGGTTCGGCTGGCGCAGGTCGCGCGTCGTTCGGACCCAGCACGCCGCCATGCTCGCGGCGGCGGCGGACCTCGTCGTCACCGCCGCCGGGTACAATTCGTTCCACGAGGTGCTCTACAACCGGATCCCGGCGATCTTCCTGCCGCAGATGGGCACGTTCATGGACGACCAGCAGGCGCGCGCCCGGGCCGCTTCGGACCGGGGCCTCGCGGCGACTCTGGAGGCGAACGAACTGATGAAGCTCGAAAGGCTGATCGTGCGGTATCTCGACGATGGGGAGGCGGAGACCGTGCGCGCGCGGCTGGAAGCGGTCGAGTTGCCGGAACCGGGCACGGCGCGGGCCGCCCGTTTGATAGAGGAGATGTCCTATGGACGTGAGACAGTGGAGCGCCACCCCGCCGCGGATGGACCTGCACGAGTCTGATAATCTTGGCGAACTGCTAGCCCCCTGCCCGCCTGGCAAATCCGGGTGCGACGCTCTCCGGATCGAGGCTGACCATAGCGAAGGCCTTCGAGTCCATGCGGAATGGATTCGGGAGTGCGAGGAATTGATCCGGCGCTTCTGGAACCTTGACTTGGTTTTCTGACCTCATGCTGCCACACAACTGTTTCTACCTAGACGCCGATTGCGCGGCCCGTGCGATGGATAGTCTCTACGGCTACGCAATACTCGAGGACGGCATCGTGCTCGGGTCCAGTGGTCTTGCGGAGTGGCGCCGCGACAATCCGCAGATCGCCTTTCCGGCAATGGACGGCAAATTCGCGTGTGTTCTGCGCGAGACGTCCAGCGGAACCCTCTCCCTCCCGTCCAACCAGACACGCGCGGAGACCCTGCGCATTCGCACCGACGTTACCGGTCAGGAGTTTATCTACTACATTCTCGAAGGCGGCTTCTGGGCCGTCTCGAACTCCTTCGCGCTTCTGGTCGCGAGAGCGTCTGCCAAGCGGAGCCTATCCGTTTACCCCCCGCCGCAATCGCCTTTCACCTCAAGGGCGGCGTGCACATGGGCGAACAACTTGCGTCGTTTAATACTCTGGTCGAAGAAGTGCGGATGCTCCCAGCCACTTCGGAGATTTGCGTGGATTTGGGCACAAATCACGCGGAAATACTCGATATTCCTATTATGGATATTTTTATAGGCAATGGCCGAAGCTACGAGGAGATCGTTTTCGATTTCATTTCGCAGGCCCGGGGGGTATTGGCCGCGCTGTTGCCGATGGCACCTTCCGTGCAATGCCAGCTTTCGGGAGGCTACGACAGCCGCTTGGTGCTCGCCCTAGTCATGGGCCAGGACTTCGATGTGGCCAATCCGAGAACGCGGTTCTCCGTGCAGTCGCATGCTCACAAGGAACTCGACCTGAGGGCGGCGACATTGATCTGCGAGCGCTACGACATGCCTCTCAATAGCCCTTACCCGACCTACCGAATGCTCTCTGGGGGTGAGGCGCTCAGAGTTTGGGACCTGTCGTGCCTCGGAACCTATCTGCCCTTCTACCCTGTTCAGAACCTGTATCCGCGCAAGGGTATGCATCTCAGGTTGACCGGCGATACAGCCACCAGCTGGGACCATTTTCACGGCATCGGGCCGCTCAACGGCAGTCCCGACAAGGTTGCATCAGACATCGCCCGCCTCCTCAAGGGCAGGCCGCACGTGGAGAACGTCGTGGCGGACTACTTCGCGGCGTTCGAAAGGGTTGGCCTTGACCGGCAGGAACCCGGCGCAATGGAACTCTTCTACAATATGTTCCGATCGCGGGCGCATTGCGGGCGGCACTGGTACCGCGAACTCGGGCAGAACCGACTACATACACCGCTATGCACGTCAGCAATGGTGATCCTGGACATGCTTGCCAGCAGGGAAGGATCGGACCGGCGGAAGGTCTACTGCGATGTGTTACTGGCGACAAATCCGGATCTGCTCAGGATGCCGTTCGAGACCGAAGAGAAGGCTTTCCCGGAGGAACTGATCGCGGCCTCGCCCCTCGCCAAGGCAGGACCGATACAGCCAAAGGCGATGCAGGTTTGGGGCGCGTGGGATGTTCCCGAGCCAGCGGCTGAACTGCACCTCCCCTTCCTGGAGACGAAGTGCGAGCAGGCCGACTTCCTTGGCGCCATCCGGGCGCGCTGTGCGGCGGTGAACCGATCCGAGGTTTCCAAGTTCTTCACCGGTGAGGATCTTGCGAAGGTCGATGCCGAGATCGCGGACCCCCGGTCTCTCTCGCACGGGCTTCGGAAGACCGCCCACCTCCTCAGTGTGGCAGCAGTCGTCGAGATGGTTGGTCGTGGCGCGGTGGTTTGACTCAGCGTCGTCGAAGCGGGGGTCATCACGGATGGTGAGATTTACGAAAGCGAGGCAGGTCGAATTCCGCCGGTTCCGCCACGATCTGCAAGGTGATGATCGCCGCGCTGGCAAAGTTGATAGAGGAACTCACTATGGACCTGAAGCAGTGGAGCGCGACGCTGTCGCGGATCGGCCCGCACGACTCCGATGATCTTGACGATCTGCTCGCGGCCTTCGCTCCTCGCCAATTGACTCCAGGGCGGGACGTGTTTCCGTTGCCCGAGGCGGTGCTGATGCCGCAGACGGCGCTCAAGCGGGCCGATGCGGTGTGCGTCGGGGTGCGCGCTTCGGCTGACGACGCCGGCGCCTCGGATCGCGCCATGCGCCTCGCCGCGTTCGCGATCGAGCGCGATGTGCAGATCGTGGTCCTGAGTGAAAGCGATCGCAGCGGGCTCGAGCGCTTCGGCTTCCGCGTGGAGCGCGTCTCGGGCGACAGCCCGGAGGCCCGCGCCGCCTGCGAGGACCAGGTCCGCCGTTTCTGGAACCTCGACCTGGTGCTCTGAGTGCCGTCAGAGACGCGTGGCGTAGCAGCTCACCGAGCCGCCGGTGGTATCGGAAAAGATGCGGCGGCCGAGGTCGATCTTGTCTTCCAGCGCCCTGGACATCGCGCCGGTTGGAAAGCGCTCGGTGTAGAGCTTGATCCAGCCGCGCGAGTAGCCGGCGAACGGTGTCACCTGGGCGTTCGGCGCAAATTCCGCGACGTCGCGACCCGGGTTGCGGTTGGCCTGAGCGTAGACGTCGACCAGGGCGTTGTCGTCGTCAGCCCTGAGCAGAAACGCGATGGCGTCTTCGAGGCGCTTCCCGCCGACTTCGGTTGCATAGAGGTCCATTCCCTGCGACAGGCCGATCTGCGCCGCGTAGACCATGAGCGAGATATTGCGGCCGGTGTGTTCCAGCGCCTTGCGCCCCCGATCGGTTTCCAGCGGAAAGCTCCCGTCGGGACGCATGGCCTGCAACTGTGCGTAAAAGCCCTCGCGCAGCCCTTCCTGATAGAGGGCGTCATCGCCCACGATCAGCCCCAGCAGCATCTCGTTGGTGCCGCGCTGGGTTCCGACACTGGCGCCGCCGGGGTAAATCTCGGTGAACCGGGACACACGGACCAACCAATCTTCCACGACGGCGCGGTCGTCGTCGGTCGCGACGCTGGTCTGGCGGAGAATCAGCCAAGCGGGGAGCACCGCCCCCAACGCCTCGATCGCCGCGCTGGCTGCCCCGTTCGAGTTCTGGCCCGGAATCCACGCGTTGGCTGCGGCGTGGGCACGAAGCGAGTCGATGTCGCGGCGGGTCCGGGCCATGTCGAGATCCATAAGGGTCCGATAGGCGTTGACCGTCAGTTCGTGGGCGAACTGACGCGGCACCTTGGAGTATTCCGCCTTTCCGGGGCCGCGCATCGCGGCGATCGATTGAACCATGAGGTCGTCGTAGGGCTTCAGGTCGCTTTCCCGCGGGCAGATCGGCGCGCCCAGGGCTTGGCCCCTGCGCGGCTCCTTGATTCGAAGCTGATCGCTTCGGCGCGCGACGTCGAACAGGGCCTCGGGGTGATGCACGCTCGATCGGCTGGCGAACGCGATGCCTTCGCTTGGCTGAACGCAACCGGAGAGCGCCACGGCGACAAGGGCTGCGGCCAAAAGACGGGTCACCATCATGAGCTTTGTCCTCTTGTCTTCGCCGCCAGGCCGGCGCCGGCCGCGGCGGTTTCATGGCCCGATCGTGTCGGCAGCCTCCAGGGTGAGACCATGACCAATCGCGGGCCAATGGGCCAGCCCGGTTTCGGCGATCAGGCAAGGACTTCGGACGACAGGAACTCCCGGACCGCGCGCGCGGTCAGGTCCGGCGCTTCTTCATGAAGAAGATGGCCGAGGCCCGGGAATGCCTCGACCCTCGACCCCTTGATGCGCCGGGATGCGCGGACAGGATATGTCCGGCGGGACGGCACGATCATTGGCGCCGACCATGAAGAGGGTCGGCAAACCGAGCCTGGGCAAATCGGACAGGAGTTCGTCGAGCCTCCAGTTCGCCATCATGCAGAGCGTGGCGTCCACGTGCCCGCTGTCCATCAGGAGCCACCGGTAGAGATCGAGGCCCGTCGCGTCGATCACGCTGCCGGTCGTGGCAATGGCCTTGCGGACCGTCGACGGAAGCCTTGCGGCGCGGGAAAACGCGTACGCCGGCAGCGGTGTGAGCGACAGGATCTGGGCGAGCGCCGGGAACACCGATCGCGCGGGACCGCGGAAGTCCTCGAGCGCCGCGTTGATGCAGATCGCAGCCTTCGGCCTGGCGGGCAGGTCGAGCGCAAGGCGCAGACCGATGGCGGCGCCGGCGGAATGGCCGACGATGACGTCCGGCGCCAGGCCCTGTGCGGCGAGCAAGGTCGCGATGTCCGCGCTCATTTCGGCAAGGCTGCAGCGCCGGTCCCCGAGGCGGGTGAACCCCTGCCCCGGGAGATCCGGTGCGACGACACGAAAGTCGCGGGCGAGATCGGGCAGGAGCCGGCGCCAGGTGTGCGTCGAGGCGCCCGCGCCGTGCAGCAGCAGCAGGCACGGCCCGACTGCCCGCGTCCTGCACGTGCCAACGGTGCCCCGCCGCCTCGATGAATCGGCTGTGCTGCGCGTTGGGCCAGAAGCCGCGCGACGCCTCCCAGTTCATCGCCGTTCGACAGCGCCGCCGCGACGGAGGCCGAAATCCGCTTTGCATCCGCTCGCGGCAGCGCCTGATAGACGGCGCGCATGGCACCCGCCAGCTCGGCAAGCTGCCGCTGCGGGCGCTGGCTCATGTCGATCACCAGCGCCGGGATACCCCGCGCGCGCAGCGCCCGCGCCATCCGCATGGCATCGGCGTCGGCGCTGCTCCGGTCGGTGGCGCCGTCCAGCGCCACGTTGGCGCGGCCATCCGTCAGGACGGCGAGGGTCGGCGTCAACCCGCGCGCGCGGGCCACTTCGGCGACGTCCAGGGCCGCGCGCAGCCCGGCCGCAAGCGGCGTGGTCCCGCCGCCGGGCAAGGCCGCCAGCCGCCGCTTCGCCTGGACCAGCGACCGGGTCGGCGGCAAGCAGCAGTTCCGCCGCCGTGCCGCGGAACGAGATCAGCGCGACATGGTCGCGCCGGACATACGCTTCCGCCAGCAACAGCTCGCACGCGCCTTTCGCCTCGGCGAGGCGCGCGGCCGCGGCCGAGCCGCTGGCGTCGACCGAGAGGATCAGCAGCCGGTCGCTGTGCTCCTCGAAGCGGCGCACCCGGATGTCGTCGCGCGTGATCAGGAGGAAGCGGCCCGGCGCGGCGCGCCGCCGCAGCGGCTGCCAGGGGGCCGCCGCCCGCAGCGTCGCGACGAGGTCGATGCGCGCGGCCCCGTCCAGCCGACCGGCCCGCGCGGCCAGCGGGCGTCCCCGCCGATTGCCGCGTCGGCGCGCGCCGCCGCCGCCGCCGCGCGCCGACGCCACCGCCCCGGTGGCCAGCCGCTCGAGCAAGTCCGTTCGGCAGCGTCGCCTTGGCGGCCTCCAGCAGGATGTCGCGCGGTCGGGCCCTCCGGACGCAGACTCGGGCGGGCCTGACGTCTTCAGCGGCGCTTTCCTCCGGCGGCGGCGGCTCGTCTCGGGCGTCGAGTGGCGGCACGGCGACCGCCCTCGGGCCGAGCACGAGGACGGCCGCCACCAGCAGGTCGGCTTCGGTGGTCTCGTCGCGCGCCCGCCAGCGGCTGCCGACGCCCGGGCGGCGCGGAGCGCGAGCCAGGGGGCGCGCAGGCTGCCGATGCCGAGCTGTGCCGACAGCGCGGTCAGGGCGGCCAGGGCGGTGGCACCGTTCCGCACACTCGGGCAGCCGGGAACGAGCGGCGTGCAGAGTCCGGCTCGACGGCGATCTCGGGGCAAGCGCCTTGGGGAAGGCCGTCGAGGTCGAGGTGAAGCGCCAGACGCTCGGCCAGGGCGGGCGCGAGCGTCGCTTCGGTGCCGTCGCCCTCGTCCAGCGCCACGAGGCAATGACCGGCCTCGATCGTCATGGCGAGGCGCGCGGCGAGGCCGGCCTCGGCGCGCTCGGCCATGGGCAGGATCAGCGCCAGCGGTTCGGAGCCGATCAGGCCCTGCGAGCGGACGAGCGATCCGGACGCAAGGCGTCGCCAGGTGATCGACGCCGCCGAACAGCGCCTCGTCGGAGATGCCGGGGTGCAGGCGGCGGCAGGGGCGGGGCGCGAGGGCGCGGGGGAGTGCGGCGAGGAAGCGGTCGCGGACGGGGCCGGCGCGGGCGCGGAGGCGGAGGCCGCCGAGGCCGCCGGGGTCGATCGCGAGGAGGTCCAGCGCCAGGCAGGCGCGGGTCCAGGCCTCGGCGGGTTCGGTCACGGCAGGATCTCGTCGACCACGCGCATCACGCGGGACGTCGAGCCGGCCTCGTCGAGCGGGTCGCGGCGCAGGCGGTGGCGCATGGCGGCGGGGGCGAGCAGGCGGAGCTGTTCGCGGCCGACGCAGGGCGCGCCGTCGTGGGCGGCGAGGGCGCGGGCGGCGCGGATCAGGGTCAGCTCGCCGCGCAGGCCGTCGGAGCCGAGGGCGACGCAGAGGGTGGCGCAGTCGCGGAGGGCGGCTTCGGGGACGGCGACGGTGCTCAGGCGTTCGCGGGCCTTGAGGATCGTCTGCCGCAGGCGGGTGTCGGCGGTGCGCCAGCGCTTCATGAAGGCGGCGTGGTCGGACTCGTAGGCGTCGCGGCGGCGGATCACCTCGATGCGGTCGTCGATGTCGGTGGGCGAGGCGACCTCGACCGAGAGGCCGAAGCGGTCGAGGAGCTGGGGGCGGAGCTCGCCTTCCTCGGGGTTGCCGGAGCCGACGAGGACGAAGCGGGCGGGATGGCGGATCGAGAGGCCCTCGCGCTCGACGACGTTCTCGCCCGAGGCGGCGACGTCGAGGAGGAGGTCGACGATGTGGTCCTCGAGCAGATTGACCTCGTCGACGTAGAGGTAGCCGCGGTTGGCGCGGGCCAACAGGCCGGGTTGAAAGGCTTTTTCGCCGCGGGTGAGGGCGCGCTCGATGTCGAGGGCGCCGACGACGCGGTCTTCGGTGGCGCCGAGGGGGAGGTCGACGACGGGGGTCGGGCGCTCGACGATGTCGCAGGCAGGTGACCTCGGCCCAGGCGGGGACGTCGGCGGCGGTGGCGCTGTTGACCGGGCAGCCGGCGACGGCGCGGATGTTGGGCAGGAGGGCGGCGAGGGCGCGGACGGCGGTGGACTTGCCGGTGCCGCGGTCGCCGAAGACGAGGACGCCGCCGATGCCGGGGTCGATGGCGGTCAGGACGAGGGCGCGCTTCATCTCCTCCTGGCCGACGATGGCGGTGAAGGGAAAGGGCTGCATCATGCGCAGCGGGCCATCGGCTGGGGTCGGGCGAGCGGGCTCGATCCGCCCCAGGAGCCGGCCTCGCCGACCACCTGGAAGCGGGCGTAGAGTTCCTCGGCGAACCAGCCGCCTTCGCGGACGGCGCGGATGGCGCGGGCGTGCGGGCCGTCGTGGCGGGCGAAGGCGGCCATGCTGGATTCGTCGGGCCAGATCGAGAAGGTGACCTGGTGCAGCCAGGGGACCTCGCCGACGCCGATCTTGAACAGGACGTTGGGATCGGAGCCGATCCTGCGGCTGATGTCGGGCACGCGGCGCCAGAAGCGCGGCAGGCTGGCGAGCCTGACGGTGGCGCGGGTGAGGGAGGCGAGCGGGCCGGAATGTGCCGTCTTTTCAGGGGAGAAGGGGGCTGCGGCCGCTCCAGGCGCCGCGGGCGGAGACCGGGTTGAGGAAGACGGTCCAGGTCTCGCTGGCGTGCTGGCGGTAGCGGCGGAAGACGGGGGCGTCGCGGAGCTGGCGCTCGGCGGTGGCGCGGTCGGGCCAGGTGGCGAGGATGGCGTAGACGGCGGTGTTGGGGAGCGGGGTGAAGCCTTCGCCGATGCCGGAGCCGAGCAGTTTCCAGAAATCGAGGCCGTCGACGCGCGGCATGCTGAAGCGGGCCAGGAGCATCTGGCTGAAGGCCCAGAGGCGGGCGCCGGGGCTCGGGAAGCGGTGGAAGGTGAGGCTGACGGTCTGGATTGTCCTGGCTCCGGTGGAGGGTGTGTCAGGTCACACTTACACGGAAATCGCCGGATGCAAAGCCGGGTTGACAGGATGGCGGGGTTGCGCCCGTCCATCGGGCGGCCCGCTCAAAAGCGATGCAAGCTGTTGGAGCCATGGGATTTATGCGATGCACAACATATGCACAAAGTATGCACAACGCGTATGCGTGTCGTGTGCGTTCCCGCGCGTGGAAGGGCGCCGGCGAGCGTCCTGTTGTCAGATTCTTCTGACACCGGTATCGTCCGGACATGTTGACGAGAATCGACGCCGCACCTGTCCGACGCGCTCGCGAAGGCGCTGCGGCCGCATGCGGTGGTGATCGGCGCGGGCCTCGGCGGGCTGGCGGCGGGGATGCGGCTGGGCGCCAAGGGCTACCGGGTGACGGTGATCGACCGGCTCGACATGCCGGGCGGTCGGGCGAGCGCCATCAGCGTGAACGGCCACCGCTTCGACCTCGGGCCGACGATCGTCACCGTGCCGCATGTGTTCCGGGCGCTGTGGGCGGATTGCGGCCGGGACTTCGACGCGGACGTCGACCTGCGGTCGCTCGACCCGTTCTACGAGATCCGGTTCCCTGACGGCTCGACCTTCTCCGCCCGGCAGGACGCGGACGCGATGCGGGCGGAGGTGGAGCGGCTGTCGCCGGGCGACCTGGCCGGGTACGACCGGTTCCTGGTGGACAGCGAGCGGCGCTACCGGGTGGGGTTCGAGGACCTCGGCCGGCGGCCGATGGACCGGCTGAAGGATCTGGTGAAGGTGCTGCCGACCTTCGCGCGGCTGCGGGCCGACCGGTCGGTGCATGCCCATGCGGCGCTGCGGGTGCGCGACGAGCGGCTGCGCATGGCGCTGTCGTTCCATCCGCTGTTCATCGGCGGCGACCCGTTCCACGTGACCTCGATCTACATTCTGGTGTCGCATCTGGAGCGTTGCTTCGGGGTGCACTACGCGATGGGCGGGACCGGCGCGATCGCGGCGGCGATGGCGCGGGTGATCGAGGACCAGGGCGGCGAGATCCGGCTGGCGACCGAGGTGGACGAGATCGTTGCCGCCGACGGACGGGTTCGGGGGGTGCGCACCGCCGGTGGAGAGACGATCGCGGCGGACGTCGTGGTGTCGAACGCCGATCCGGGGCAGACCTACGGGCGGCTCCTGGGCGGGCGCCGGAAGCGGTGGAGCCCGGAACGGCTCGGGCGGCAGCGCTGGTCGATGGGGCTGTTCGTCTGGTACTTCGGCACCCGGGGAACGCGCGGGATGTGGCCCGACGTGGGGCACCACACCATCCTGAACGGGCCGCGCTATCGCGAGCTGGTGCAGGACATCTTCGTGCGGGGCAAGCTTGCCGAGGACTTCAGCCTCTACCTGCACCGGCCGACGGTCACCGATCCGAGCGCCGCGCCGTCGGGGGATGACACCTTCTACGTGCTGTCGCCGGTGCCGCATCTCGGCTTTGCCGAAGCGGTGGACTGGTCGGCGGCGGCGGAGCCCTATCGCGAGCGGGTGGCGGCGGCGCTGGAAGCGGTGCTGCCCGGCCTGAAGGAGCGGGTGTCGGCGAGCCTCGTCTTCACGCCCGACGACTTCCGCGACCGCTATCTCAGCCCGCACGGCTGCGGCTTCTCGATCGAGCCGCGCATCCTGCAGAGCGCCTGGTTCCGGCCGCACAACCGGTCGGAGGAGGTGGCGGGGTTGTATCTGGTCGGCGCGGGAACGCATCCGGGCGCGGGCCTCCCGGGGGTCATCGCCTCGGCGGAGGTCGTGGGCAAGCTGGTGCCGGATGCCGTGCCCGTCGGGATGCCGGGGGCGGTCGGGTGATCCCGCCCGACGACCTCGCGGCGTGTCGCGCGGCGATCCGGCAGGGGTCGCGCTCGTTCCACGCGGCGTCGCGCCTGCTGCCGGGCCGGGTGCGCGACCCGGCGCTGGCGCTCTATGCGTTCTGCCGCCTGGCCGATGACGCGGTCGACCATGGCGGCGATGCGAGGCGAGCGGTCGCGTCGCTGCATGATCGGCTCGACCGGGTCTATGCGGGGCGCCCGCGGAACGCTCCGGCCGACCGGGCGTTTGCTGCTGTCGTGGCGGCGCATGCGCTGCCCCGGGCCTTGCCGGAGGCCTTGCTGGAGGGGTTCGCGTGGGACGCTGCCGGACGGCGCTACGAGACGCTCTGCGACCTCATGGCCTATTGCGTGCGGGTCGCCGGCACGGTTGGTGCGATGATGAGCGTGCTGATGGGGGTGCGTGACCGCGACGCGCTGGCGCGGGCCTGTGACCTGGGAGTGGCGATGCAGTTGACGAACATCGCGCGGGACGTTGGCGAGGATGCCGCCGCCGGGCGCATCTACCTTCCGCTCGACTGGATGGCGGAGGCTGGCATCGATCCCGAGGCGTTCGTGGCCGCGCCCTGCCCCGGCCCGGAGCTGGTCGCGATCGTGCGGCGGCTGCTGGGCGAGGCGTCCGTACTCTATGCGCGCGGCGAGGCAGGCGTCGCGGTTCTGCCCGCGGATTGCCGGCCGGGGATCCTGGCGGCGCGGCACATCTATGCGGCGATCGGCCGGCGCGTGGAGGCGGCAGGCGACGACCTGCTGCGGCGGCGGGCGCGCACGTCGGGCGGAGAGAAGCTTGCGCTCGCCGGTCTCGCGCTGGCGCGCTCGGTCGGCACCGGCGTCATGCCGCGATCGGCGGTGCTGCATGCGCCGCCGCTGCCCGAGGCGGCGTACCTGGTGGAGGCCGCAGCGGTTGACCGTGCCCCGGCGACCGCATGGGGCGACGGGCGGACCGGGACGGTGATCGGGATCCTGGCCCAGCTCGAGGCGCAGGACCGCGGACACGGGCAAGGGCTGGCGGTCTGACATGACGGGTGTTCTTCTTTTCCTGGCTTTCCTCGGCGCCAGCGCCGCGGCCGGATCGACCGGAATGACCTTTCCGACCGGGCCGTGGTACGTCGCGCTGCGCAAGCCGGTCTGGACGCCGCCGAACTGGCTGTTTCCGATCGCCTGGACGGTGCTCTACGTCATCATCGCGGTGGCGGCGGCGCGGGTGGCGCTGTTGCCCGGCAATGGCTTCGGCATGGCCTTCTGGGCGCTGCAGATCGCGCTCAACGCGATCTGGACGCCGGTGTTCTTCGGCAAGCACCGGATCGGCGCGGGGCTGGTCATCATCGTGATGCTGTGGCTGGCGGTGCTGGCGACCACGCTGGCGTTCTTCACGCTGGACAGCCTGGCGGGGTGGCTGTTCGTGCCGTACCTGGTGTGGGTCAGCTATGCCTCGGCGCTGAACTTCGCGCTCTGGCGGATGAACCCGGACGCCTGATCTGCTCGCGCGCCTCGGGCGGCGGTCATCCCTTTGGAACGGCAAGAAAAATCCGGGCTGGAAGGCGGCTGGAATCCGGCTGGAATCCGGCTTGCCACTTCTTTACGGGCTGTTAACGCGAGGCTGATCAGACGAAGCGCCAGCGCGCCCGGCGCGGCACGCGCAGGGCCAGCAGCGGCTTCAGCCACGGTTTCCGGAAGCGGTCGAGGTCCAGGGCTTCGTGGACGCCGACGCTGGTCTCGCCGTCGATCGTCGTGCGGATGGCGGAGCGGCAGTAGAAGGGCGCGTCGAGCATCGCCTTGACCTGCACCGGCGTGGTGCCCGGGTCGGCGCGGGTGGTGCGGGGCAGCGCCCAGCGCGAGCGGCGGAGCGGGGCCGGCGGCGGCGGGTCGAAGGCGGTCGCCCTGCCCTGCGCGTCGAAGCGGATCGCGGCGGCGAGGGTCGAGCCGTCGCGGCGGGTGGCGTCGTAGAGGCAGGTGGCGCCGGCGCGGGTGGGCAGGCGCGCCCAGGTCCAGGTGCGGAAGTCGGCCTCCAGCGCGCGGGTGCCGAAGTTGCCGTCGAGGTAGCCGTGGCCGGTCCAGCGCCAGCCGGGGCGGTCGAGGGCGACCTCGATGTCGGCGACGGGGGCGAAGGGGCGCCAGACGTGGGCGCCGTCGGGGTGGAGCGGGAGCTCGACGCCGGTGATCGCGGCGGGGTGGACGCGGATGGTGCCGCGGAGGCGGTCGAGGTGGGGGACGGTGCGCTCGTCGATGTGGATGGTGAGGGCGGTGCCGTCCCAGTGCATGCGGCTGGGGCCGACCTCGAAGGTCGCGGGCGACTGGCGCAGGGCGGTTTCGCCGCGGTCGGTCATCGTCCAGCGGCCGCCGCGGCCGTAGAGGGCGACGTTGATGCAGCAGTGGTCGGCCGGGTTGCGGCGGCCGCTCCAGCCGTACCAGGGCGAGAAGACCGAGCCGATGAAGCCGATGACCGAGACGGCATGGTCGCCGTCGCGGGAGATGCCGTCGACGTACCACCAGGCGTAGCCGTCGGGCGGGACGGTCAGGTCGAAGCGAGGTCCGCCAGAATCGCCGCGGCCGCGTGCCGGCCGGAGAGCGCCGCCATCGGCATGCCCGGGCCCGGGTGGACCCCGCCGCCCGCCAGGTAGAGGCCCGGCAGGGTCGTGCGCGCCCGGGGGCGGCGGAAGGGGGCCATCAGGCCGTGCGGGCTCCGGCCGTAGAGGGCGCCCTGCGAGCCGGGGAAGAGCGCCGCGAAGTCGTGGGGCGTGGTCAGCGTCTCGCGGCCCGGCAGGGGCGAGAAGGTCAGGCCCATCTTGTCGAGGGTGGCGAAGGTCCGTGTCTGGCATCGGGCGAACTCCGTGGCGTCGGGCGCGGCGCCGGGCGCTGCGGGCGGGCTGTTGAGGATGATCTCGAAGCGTTCGGGGCCGGAGGGGTCGAGGCCGGTGCCGCGGTCCTGGGCGCAGACGTAGAGGGTGGGGTCGGCGGGGGTGCGGCCCTGGGCGAGGTCGTCGAACTCGGCGCGCGGGTTGCGGGCGAAGAAGACGGTGTGGTGGTGGAGGGGGGCGCCGCGCGGGGTGGCGGCGAAGCTCCAGACGGTGGCGGAGAGGCTGCGGGGCTCGGTGGCGGCGTCGGGGAGGGTCGCGGGGCCGAGCAGTCCGGTGGCGAGGGCGCGCGGGTCGCCGTTGAAGACGACGCGGGCGGCGGGGAGGTGGCTGCCGCCGGCGAGGCGGACGCCGGAGACGGCGCCGCCGGCGAGGTCGATCCGGTCGGCCTCGGTGTCGAAGAGGAAGCGGGCGCCCCGGGCGGTGGCGAGGTCCTGCAGGGCGCCGGCGAGGCGGTGCATGCCGCCGGGGATGCGCCAGACGCCGCCGGCCTCGGCGCGCCAGATCAGGGCGAGGAGCGCGGGGGAGGCGTAGGGCGAGCCGCCGACGTAGGTGGCGTAGCGGCCGAAGAGCTGGCGGAGGCGCGGGTCGCGGAACTGCGCTTCGAGGGAGGCGGCGAGCGTGCGGTTCGGGGCCATGTCGGCGATCAGCGACGGGCGGCGGAGGACGGCGCGGCTGATGACCAGCGGGTCGGGGTCGGGGGCCTGCATCATCGGGGCGTCGAAGGCGGCGTAGAGGCGGCCGGCGCGGGTGTGGAAGGCGCGGAACTCGGCGGCGGCGCGGGGACCGGCGAGGTCCCGGATCGGCGGCCTCGCTGGCGGCGGGGTCGGCGTGGAGGTCGAGGGTGCTGCCGTCGGGCCACCAGTGGCGGGCCAGGACGGGTTCGGGGACCAGCGTGAGGTGGTCGGAGAGGCAGGCGCCGACGTGGGCGAAGAGCGCGTCGAAGACGGCGCGCAGGGTGAGGACGGTCGGGCCGGCGTCGACCGGGCCGGCGGCGCTGGGGACGGCGCGAAGCTTGCCGCCCGGGGTCTTGAGGCGGTCGACCACGGTGACGTCGAGGCCGGCATGGGCGAGGCAGATCGCGGCTGCAAGGCCGCCGAGGCCGGCCCCGATGACCACCACCTTGTCCCGATCCGCCCTTCGCACCGCGGGCACTCCTGCCTTGGCAAGGGATTGTTGACAGACGCGGAGGGCATGTCCAGTATGATTTACATAATGCATGTCCGTAATTAATGACACTTTGCGGAGACCGGCCCATGACGCTTACGTCCAGGATCGAGACGGCGCTCGCGGATGCGGTCGGTCGGATCCACGGGAAAGGCGCGCCGCCGCGGCTTGCCGCGGCGATGCGGCACGCGGTGCTGCCGGGCGGCGCGTGGGTGCGGCCGCAGCTCTGCCTGTCGGTCGCGCAGGCCTGCGGCGATGACCTGCCGGAGATGTCGGACGCGGCCGCCGCGGCGATCGAGCTGATCCATTGCGCCAGTCTCGTCCACGACGACCTGCCCTGCTTCGACGACGCCGACCTGCGGCGGGGCAAGCCTTCGGTGCATCGCGCGTTCGGCGAGCCGCTGGCCGTGCTCGCGGGCGACGCGCTGATCGTGATGGCCTTCGAGGTTCTGGCGCGCGCGGCGCAGGGGGAGCCCGTCAGGGCGGCCGGCCTGACGCTGGCGCTCGCCCGGGCCACGGGGATGCCCGGCGGCATCTGCGCCGGGCAGGCGTGGGAGAGCGAGGCGGAGATCGATCTGGCGGCCTATCATCGCGCCAAGACCGGATCGCTGTTCGTCGCCGCGACGCGCATGGGCGCGATCGCCGCCGGCGCCGATCCGGAGCCCTGGACCGAGCTTGGCGCGCGCATCGGCGAGGCCTTTCAGGTCGCGGACGATCTGCACGACGTGCTTCACGGCGAGGACGAGCTTGGCAAGCCGTGCGGGCAGGACGCCGCGCACGGCCGTCCGAACGCGGTGGCCGACTTCGGGGTGGCGGGCGCCATCCGCCGGCTCGAGGACATCCTCGGGGGCGCGATCGCCTCGATCCCTGCCTGTCCCGGCGAAGCGGCGCTGTGCGCGGTGGTGCGCAAGCAGGCCGAAAGGCTGACGCCCGTGGCGCCCGCGCGCAGCGTGGCATGAGCGATGGCTGCGGCGGGACAGAGCTGGCGTCTCGCACTCCCTGACTTTTCGGCGACGGCGGCGGACTGGCGCAACCGGCTGATCGGGTCGCGCCGGTTCCAGCGGTGGGCGGCGGCTCTGCCGCTGACGCGCAGGCTGGCGCGGCGTGACGGCGAGCGGCTGTTCGACCTGATGGCCGGCTTCGTCTATTCCCAGACGCTGTCGGCCTGCGTCGAACTGGGGCTGCTGCAGCGGCTGCGGGCGGGGCCGATGCATCCGGCCGATCTCGCGATACCCCTCGGACTGGCGGAGGACCGGGCTGCCGCACTGTGCCAGGCGGCCGCGTCGGTCGATCTGCTGGAGCGGCGGCGCGACGGGCGCTTCCAGCTCGGGCGGCTCGGCGCGGCGGTGGTCGGGGTGCCCGGGCTCGAGGCGATGATCCGGCATCACCGGATGTTCTATCGCGACGTCACCGATCCTGTCGGCCTGCTGCGCGGCGAGACCGAAACGGAACTCGCCCGGTTCTGGCCCTATGTGCTCGGGGCCGATGCGGAGATCGGCGGCGAGGCGGCGGGACGGTACTCCGAGCTGATGGCGACCTCGCAGGCGCTGGTTGCCGAGGAGATCCTGCGCAGCGTCCGGCTTGATGGCGTCTCGCACCTCATGGACGTGGGTGGCGGCACCGGCGCCTTTCTGGCCGCCGTCGCCGACGCCTATCCCGGCCTGCGCCTGACGCTCTTCGATCTGCCGGCGGTGACCGGCGCGGCCAGGCCCGCCCTGGCGGCGTTGGGGCTGGATCGCCGTATCGCCCTGGAAGCGGGGAACTTCCGGACCGACCGCCTGCCGGGCGGCGCGGACGCGATCAGCCTGGTGCGGGTGCTTTATGACCACGGCGACGATACCGTCGCGGAGCTTCTGGCGCGGGTCGCGGCGGCGCTGCCGCCCGGCGGACGGCTGATCGTCGCGGAGCCGATGTCGGGCGGGGCGCGGCCGTCCCGGTTCGGCGACGCCTATTTCGCCTTCTATACCATGGCGATGCGGACCGGGCGCGTTCGCAGTTCCGCGCGGATCGCCGAGTTGCTGACCGCGGCCGGCTTTGTCCGGATCGAGTTTCCCCGCACGCTGCGCCCCTTCGTCACCGGGGTCGTCACGGCGAGGAAGCCGGGCTGAACGGATGATCGTCCATTACAGTTGACAGTGGATAGTGTAAGTTTAGAATGACAGATGGCGCTGGCGAGACCCCCGAGTTTGCGGCGCAGAGCTGGGAGAGACCTCGATCGAAACCGTGGCCGTGATCCTCAGGAACCCAGGAGCGATCGAGCTCGGATCGGTGCCGCTGGACGATCCCGGCCCGGACGACATCGTCGTCGAGATCGCCCACACCGGCATCTCGACCGGGACCGAGAAGCTGTTCTGGTCCGGCACGATGCCGCCGTTTCCCGGCATGGGCTATCCGCTGATCCCCGGCTACGAGGCGGTCGGCGAGGTGGTGCAGGCCGGCGCCGGGTCGGTCCTGCGGACGGGCGACACGGTCTTCGTGCCGGGCGCCAGCTGCTACGGCCCGGTGCGCGGGTTGTTCGGCGGCGCTGTCCGGCGGCTGGTCACGCACCCCGACCGCGCGCTGAAGGTGGATGCGGCGCTCGGCGCGGATGCGACGCTGATCGCCCTGGCGGCTACCGCGCGGCACGCGATCGCCGGGCGTCGGCCGGAGCCTGCCTGATCTCATCGTCGGGCACGGCGTGCTCGGCCGGCTGCTGGCGCGGCTGACGATCGCGGCCGGTGGGCGCACGCCGACGGTCTGGGAAATCAACCCGCAGCGGCGCAGCGGCGCGGCCGGGTACGCGGTGATGGACCCGGACGAGGACATGCGGCGCGACTATGGCTGCATCTACGACGCGACCGGAGACGGGCGGCTGCTCGACACGCTGGTGGGGCGGATCGCCAAGGGCGGCGAGATCGTGCTGGCCGGGTTCTATGCCGAGCCGCTGACCTTCGCGTTTCCGCCGGCCTTCATGAAGGAAGCGCGGCTGCGGATCGCGGCGGAGTGGACGCGCGACGACCTCATCGCCACGCGCGCGCTGATCGATTCCGGCGCGCTGTCGCTCGACGGCCTGATCACCCACGCCGCTCCGGCGGCGGAGGCGATGACGGCCTATCCGAAGGCCTTCACCGATCCGGCCTGCCTGAAGATGACCCTGGACTGGAGCGCGATCGCATGAGCCTCGACATTCCCAAGCTGACCGACGACGCGATGGGCGCGCACCACGCGCGGCTGCGCGACGAGGCCAGCGCGCCGATGGACGAGATCGAGGCGCGGCCGCCGACCAAGAAGACCCAGATCATCGCGATCTACGGCAAGGGCGGCATCGGCAAGTCGTTCACGCTGGCCAACCTCAGCCACATGATGGCCGAGGACGGCAAGCGGGTGCTGCTGATCGGCTGCGACCCGAAGTCGCGACACCACCTCGCTGCTGTTCGGCGGCAAGGCCTGCCCGACGATCATCGAGACCTCGACCCGCAAGAAGCTGGCGGGCGAGGAGGTGAAGATCGGCGACGTCTGCTACAAGCGCGACGGCGTGTTCGCGATGGAGCTGGGCGGGCCGGAGGTCGGCCGCGGCTGCGGCGGGCGCGGGATCATCCACGGGTTCGAGCTGCTGGAGAAGCTGGGGTTCCACGACTGGGACTTCGACTACGTGCTGCTCGACTTCCTCGGCGACGTGGTCTGCGGCGGCTTCGGCCTGCCGATCGCCCGCGACATGGCGCAGAAGGTGATCATCGTCGGGTCGAACGACCTGCAGTCGCTGTACGTGGCCAACAACGTCTGCTCGGCGGTGGAGTATTTCCGCAAGCTCGGCGGCAACGTCGGCGTCGCGGGCATCGTCATCAACAAGGACGACGGCACCGGCGAGGCGGCGGCGTTCGCGGCGGCGGCGGGCATCCCGATCCTGGCGGCGATCCCGGCGGACGACGACATCCGGCGCAAGTCGGCGAACTACCAGATCGTCGGCACCGCCTCGAGCCAGTGGGCGCCGATGTTCCGCGAGCTGGCCGCGAACGTCGGCGAGGCGCCGCCGGTGCGGCCGAAGACGCTGACCCAGGACGAGCTGCTGGGGCTGTTCTCCAGTGCGGTGACCGGGGCGGACTACGTGCTGATGCCGGCGAGCGACGAGGACATGCGCGGCAAGTACGCGAAGCCGAAGGTGTCGCTGGAAGTGGTCTACGACGATGTCTGACCGGGGTGCGCGCTCGCATCGACGCTCGACACGCCATATGAAGGCGCGGACGGGGCCGGCTGTCATTCGGGCGCCGAGAAGCTGCGGGCGCAGGCGATCGATGCCGGAAGCGCGGAGCTGCTGGAGGGCTTCGCGCGGGACTATCCGCAGGGGCCGCACGACAAGCCGCAGAGCATGTGCCCGGCCTTCGGCTCGCTGCGCGTCGGCCTGCGGATGCGGCGGGTGGCGACGGTGCTGTCGGGGTCGGCCTGCTGCGTCTACGGGCTGACCTTCGTCAGCCATTTCTACGGGGCGCGGCGGTCGGTCGGCTACGTGCCGTTCAACTCCGAGACGCTGGTCACCGGCAAGCTCTTCGAGGACATCCGCGAGGCGGTGCACAAGCTGGCCGACCCGGCGCACTCGACGCGATCATCGTGACCAACCTCTGCGTGCCGACCGCCTCGGGCGTGCCGCTGCGGCTGCTGCCGAAGACGATCGACGGCGTGCGGATCATCGGCATCGACGTGCCGGGCTTCGGCATCCCGACCCATGCCGAGGCCAAGGACGTGCTGGCGGGCGCGATGCTGGCCTATGCCCGCGCGGAGGTCGAGGCGGGGCCGGTGGCCGCGCCCGAGCGGCGGCGGTCGGACCGGCCGACGATGGCGCTCCTGGGCGAGATGTTCCCGGCGGACCCGATGATCATCGGCGCGCTGCTGGAGCCGCTGGGCCTGGCGGCCGGGCCAGGTCGTGCCGTGCGCGGGATGGCCGCGAGCTCTACGGCGCGCTGGACTGCGCGCGGTGGCGGCGATCCATCCGTTCTACACCGCCTCCATCCGCGAGTTCCAGGCGGCCGGCCGGCCGTGTTCGGCTCGGCGCCGGTCGGGCGATGACGGCACCGCGGCCTGGCTGCAGGCGTCGGCGACGCCTTCGGCCTCGGCGCCGCGAAGTGGCGGCGGCGCAGAACGCGCTTCCTCCCCGCGATCGAGGCTGCGCTCGCCGCCACTCCCGTCCGCGGCACGATCACCCTCTCGGGCTACGAGGGCTCGGAGCTGCTGGTCGCGCGGCTGCTGATCGAGAGCGGCGCGCGACGTGCCCTATGTCGGCACCGCCTGCGCGCGCAGCGTGGATCCGAGGCCGACCGCGACTGGCTGGAGGCGCATGGCGTGCGCGTCGCTGTTCCGCGCCGCCTGGAGCAGGACATGGCCGCGATGGAGGCGGTGCGGCCCGACCTCGCCATCGGCACGACGCCGGTGGTGCAGCGCGGCCAAGGAGGCTGGGCATCCCGGCGCTCTACTTCACCAACCTCATCTCGGCGCGGCCGCTGATGGGCGCGGCGGGGGCCGGCAGCCTGGCGGAGGTCGTCAACGCCGCGATCGCCAACAAGGGCCGCATGGACCGGATGAAGGCGTTCTTCGAGGGCGTGGGCGAGGGCGACACCGCCGGCGTCTGGGAGGGCACGCCGAACCGGCAGCCGCAGTTCCGCGCGCTGAACCAGAAGAAGCTGGAAAAGAAGGCGCTGGCCGCCAAAGCGGCGGAGATGATCTGATGCTGGTGCGGGATCACGACCGGGCGGGCGGCTACTGGGGGGCGGTCTACGCCTTCCGCGCCGTCAAGGGCCTGCAGGTGGTGATCGACGGGCCGGTGGGCTGCGAGAACCTGCCGGTGACCAGCGTGCTGCACTACACCGACGCGCTGCCGCCGCACGAGCTGCCCATCGTCGTGACCGGGCTCGGCCGAGGCGGAGATGGCGCGAGGCACCGAGGGCGCGATGAGGCGCGCCTGGAAGACGCTCGACCCGGCGCTGCCGGCGGTGGTGGTGACCGGCTCGATCGCCGAGATGATCGGCGGCGGCGTCACGCCCGAAGGGCACCAACATCCAGCGCTTCCTGCCGCGCACCATCGACGAGGACCAGTGGCAGGCGGCCGACCGGGCGATGACCTGGATCTTCACCGAGTTCGGCATGACCAAGGGCCGGATGCCGCCCGAGACGAAGCGGCCCGAGGGCGCGAAGCCGCGCGTCAACATCCTCGGGCCGATGTACGGCGCCTTCAACATGCCCTCGGACCTCGCACGAGATCCGCCGCCTGGTCGAGGGGATCGGCGCCGAGGTGAACATGGTGCATGCCGCTCGGCGCGCACGTGGCCGAGATGGCGCACCTGGTCAACGCCGACGTCAACGTCTGCATGTACCGCGAGTTCGGCCGCGGCCTCGCCGAGGTGCTGGGCAAGCCCTACCTGCAGGCGCCGATCGGCATCGCCTCGACACCGCGTTCCTGCGCACGCTGGGCGAGATCCTCGGGCTCGACCCCGAGCCCTTCATCGCGCGCGAGAAGCACTCGACCATCAAGCCGGTCTGGGACCTCTGGCGCTCGGTCACGCAGGACTTCTTCGCCACCGCCTCCTTCGCGATCGTCGCGAACGAGACCTACGCGCGCGGCATCCGCCATTTCCTCGAGGACGAGATGGGCCTGCCCTGCGCCTTCGCCGTGGCCGCACGGCCGGCGCCAAGACCGACAACGACGCGGTGCGCGCGGCTGCTCGCCGAGCACAGCGCCGCTGGTGGTGCTGGGGTCGGTCAACGAGAAGATGTACCTGGCCGAGCTGGCGGCAGGGCCACGGGCCGCGCCGCGCTTCATCCCGGCCTAGCTTCCCCGGCGCCGCGATCCGGCGCGCCACGGGGACGCCGTTCATGGGCTACGCGGGCGCGACCTACCTCGTGCAGGAGGTCTGCAACGCGCTCTTCGACGCGCTCTTCCACATCCTGCCGCTGGGCACGCAGATGGACGCGGGCCCGCCGACGCCCGCCCGGCTGCACCGCGCCTGCCCTGGGATGCGGAGGCGCAGCGCGCGGCTCGACGGGATCGTGGCCGCCCATCCCGTCCTGACCCGCATCTCGGCCGCCAAGTCGCTGCGCGACGCCGCCGAGGGCGGCGCTCGACGAGGCGCGGAGCGCGGCGTGCTGGGACCGTGGCGGCGCTGGACCGCGGCGGCCCGGCGACGACGCCTGCGCACATGGAGGAACCGACATGGCCTGCGACGCTCACGACCGATAGGCCGTCGCGACCGGCGGCGCCGCGGCGACAACTGGGAGTACCGCGCCTACTTCACGCGATCTCGCTGCTGATCGCCTGCCGCTGCGTCGGCCTGGACGGCGGGCGCTGCTCAGCCGCGGACTGCGCCGACGCCGCGGCCGCTGCAGCGGCGCGCTGAGCGAGGCGCGCATCATCCACGACGACGATCTTTCCGCATGACGCGGCAGTGCGAAATCGCCCCTCCCGGGACGAGAGCCGGCCGGGACTCCGCCGCCGGCGACCAGGCCGCGAGGGCCTCGCGGCGTCGGTCAAACATCCGGAGGTACCCATGGCTGACCGAACGGACCTGTCCTTCACAGGGCTCACCGACCAGCAGGCCCAGGAACTGCACTCGGTCTACATGAACGGCTTCGCCATCTTCACGGCGGTGGCGGTCGTGGCCCACGTCCTCGTACATCAGGCTCCCTGGTTCAGCGGGTAGGAGAAGTCGAGCAATGTATCGAATCTGGCTGATCTTCGACCCGCGCCGGTGTTCGTGGCGCAGAGGCGTGTTCCTGTTCCTGCTGGCGGTGATGATCCACCTCGTCCTGCTCAGCACCGACCGCCAACTGGTTCGACGCCGGGCCTTCGGGCTCGACGCAGTGCGCCGATGCCGCGCGCCGACTAAGCGACCGATGAGCGCGAGACCCTGCCGCGGGCGGGGCGGTCCCGCCCGCGCCGCCGCGGAAACAGATCACCGCGAGATCGCGGCCGCGGGCCGGCGACCGGAGGAGAGTGATGGCATTGCTCAGCTTCGAGAGGAAGTACCGCGTGCGCGGAGGCACCCTCATCGGGGGCGACCTGTTCGACTTCTGGTTCGGACCCTTCTACGTCGGCTTCTTCGGGGTCACGACGATCTTCTTCGCGGTGCTCGGCACGTGCTGATCCTCTACGGCGCGGCCCTGGGGACACCTGGAACCCCTGGCTCATCTGCATCGAGCCCCCCGACTGAGTACGGCCTGGCATGGCGCCGCTGCGCCAGGGCGGCCTCTGGCAGATCATCACCATCTGCGCCGTGGGCGCCTTCGTCAGCTGGGCGCTGCGGCAGGTCGAGATCTGCCGCAAGCTCGGCATCGGCTACCACGTGCCCGTCGCCTTCGGCTTCGCCATCCTCGCCTACGTCACGCTGAACGTGATCCGCCCCGTGCTGATGGGGCGTGGGGCCAGGGCTTTCCCTACGGGATCTGCAGCCACCTCGATTGGGTGAACAACACCGGCTACGCCTACCGGAACTTCCACTACAACCCCGCGCACATGATCGCGGTGACGTTCTTCTTCACCACCTGCTTCGCGCTCGCGCTGCACGGCTCGCTGGTCCTGTCGGCGGTCAACCCGGCGAAGGGCGAGGAGGTGAAGTCCCCCGAGCACGAGGACACCTACTTCCGCGACCTGATCGGCTACTCGGTCGGCCCGCTGGGCATCCACCGCCTGGGCCTGCTGCTGGCGCTCAACGCCGGGTTCTGGAGCGCGGTCTGCATCGTCATCTCGGGCACGGTCTGGACCAGTGGATCGCCTGGTGGGACTGGTGGCTACCTGCCCTTCTGGCCGACCTGGCGGGGAACCTGACATGGCCCAGTACCAGAACATCTTCACCCAGGTGCAGGTCCAGGGCCCGCCCGAGCTCGGCATGGCCGGCCGCGGGCCTCGCCGCCGCGCGGATCGGAACGCCCGCTTCTCGCGGCTGATCGGGCTGGTCGGCAACGCCCAGCTCGGGCCGATCTATCTCGGCACGTTCGGGCTCGATCTCGCTCGCCACCGGCACCATCTGGTTCGTGATGGTCGGCCTTCATTCTGGCACCAGGTCGACTGCAATCCGGCCCTGTTCCTCCGCGAGCTGTTCTGGCTCGCGCTCGAGCCGCCGCGCCCGAATACGGCCTGCCCATCCCGCCGATGGGCGAGGGCGGCTACTACCTGATCGCCTGCTTCTTCCTGCTGATCTCGGTGCTGACCTGGTGGGTGCGGACCTACCTGCGCGCCGCGGCGCTGGGCCTGGGCAAGCACGTCTCCTGGGCGTTCGCCTCGGCGATCTGGCTCTTCCTCGTGCTGGGCCTCTTCCGGCCGATCCTGATGGGCAGCTGGTCCGAGATGGTGCCCTACGGCATCTTCCCGCACCTCGACTGGACCGCTGCTTCTCGATCACCTACGGCAACCTCTTCTACAACCCGTTCCACGCCTCTCGATCGCCTTCCTCTACGGCTCGGCGCTGCTCTTCGCGATGCACGGCGCCACGATCCTCGCCGTCACCCGCTTCGGCGGCGACCGCGAGATCGAGCAGATCGTCGACCGCGGCACCGCCTCCGAGCGGGCGGCGCTGTTCTGGCGCTGGACCATGGGCTTCAACGCGACGATGGAGGGCGTCCACCGCTGGGCGTGGTGGTTCGCCGTGCTGACCCGCTCACCGGCGGGATCGGGATCCTGCTGACCGGCACGGTGGTCGACAACTGGTTCCTCTGGGCGCAGGAGCACAATTTCGCGCCGATGTACGACGGTCCTACGGCTACGAATCCTATTCGGCGGGGAACTGACCATGGCCGACTTCAAGTGGTTCTCGAAATGGAACCGGGACAACCCGACGAATATCTTCGGCCCGGCCTATGTGGTGGGAGCGGTCGGCGGGGCGGTCGTCGTCGCGGCGCTGGTGGTCACCTGGGGTATCCGGCGAATACTCGAGCGTCCAGACCGGGCCACGCGGCACCGGCATGGAGGTCATCAAGTTCGCGAGCGACCGGGCCGCTCCGATCCGGACGCCGCGGCGTTCTACACCCAGCCCGCCATTGCTCCGGCGGGCGGGTTAGGTCTGGCCAGGGACGCCTATGGGAATGCCGAGCCGCTGCTCGGCGAACTGACGGTCGGGAACTATGACCGCCTGGTCGAGGCGATGCGGGTCTGGACGGGCATCCCGGGCCTGTTCGACGGCGAGGAGGAGACCTACCAGATGTCGTGGCGCGACAGATGATCCAGATGACCCAGAGCATCAACGAGACCTGGGGCGACCACGTCGCCCCGCGGGCGTCACCTGCTACACCTGCCACCGCGGAGAGCCCGTCCCATCGAACATCTGGTTCGACATTCGCCGGTGGTGGAGTTCTTCGAGGGCTGGTCGCGGAAACCAGAACCCGGTGACTGCGCTCAGCCAGTCGACGTCGCTGCCGTCGGACGCGCTGCAGAAGTTCCTTGTCGACTATGAGCCGATCCGGTGCACGACCTGGAGCCACGGGTGGATAATGCTGGCACCGCCTCCGTCCAGGATGCCGAGCGCACCTTCTCGCTGATGACTACTTCTCCAATTGGCTCGGGACCAACTGCACCTATTGCCAGAACACCCGGGCGCTCCACGACATCGACCAGGCGACGCCGCAGCTGGCGCAGGCGCAGCTCGGCATCGGCATGGCGCTCGATTCAACAACGGTACCCTCTCGCCGCTGGGCGAATCCTGTCCCGCCAACCGTCTTGGCGCCACGCATGCGTGATGCGCCCAAGGTCGGCTGTGCGACGTGCCACAAGGGCGAGTGAAGCCCTGAACGGCCTGACGGTGATCGCCGACTGGCCGGAACTCGGCGCCTCGGGACCCCCGTTTACGAACGACGGTACATCGCGGCCCCCTGCCGGGGCCGCGAGCAGCCTATCGGGGTGCCCGCCATGTCGCGGCCGATCGCCCGAAGACCCCGCTGCTCGACCGCGTGAACAGCCCCGCCGACCTGCGCCGCATGTCGGACGGCGAGCTCTCCGCCGTAGCGGGCGAACTGCGCGAGGAGCTGATCTCGGTGGTGTCGCAGACCGGCGGGCATCTCGGGTCGAGCCTGGGGTAGTCGAGCTGACCGTGGCGATCCACGCAGTCTTCAATACGCCCTACGACAAGCTGATCTGGGACGTCGGCCACCAGTGTATCCGCACAAGATCGTCACCGGCCGGCGGGGGCGCATCCGACCCTGCGGCAGGGCGGCGGGCTTTCAGGTTCACCAAACGCAGCGAGAGCCCCTACGACCCTTCGGGGCGGCGCATTCCTCTACCTCGATCTCGGCGGGCCTCGGCTTCACGGTGGCGCGCGACTGGGCGAGGCGACCGGCGACGTGGTGGGTATCGGCGATGGCGCGATTCGGCCGATGGCCTACGAGGCGATGAACAACGCCGGCCGCGGCGGCGGCGATGTTCGTCATCCTGAACGACAACGGATGTCGATCGCGCGGCCGGTCGAGGGCGATGTCGAAGTACCTCGGGCTCTACGCCAACACTCGGCTCCATACGCTCAAGGACATCGCTGACGGGTTCGCGCGCACCTTGCCCGAGCCGTTCCGCGCCGGTGCGCGCCGGGCGCACAGCCTGGTGACCGGGATGGCCGGCACCGGCGGCACACTGTTCGAGGAGCTGGGCTTCTCCCACTCGGGCCGATCGACGGGCATTCGATGGGCCAGCTGCTGCCGTGCTGCGCGCCGCGCGGGCGCGCGCGACCGGGCCAGTGCTGATCCACTGCATGACCGTGAAGGGCAAGGGCTACGCGCCAGCGGAGAAGTGGGCCGACAAGTACCATCGGCGTGGCGAAGTTCGACGTGGCCTCCGGCGCCCAGGCGAAGTCGAAGCCGGGTGCGCCGAGCTACACGTCCGTCTTCGGCAAAGCACTGGTGCGCGAGGCCGAGGTTGATCCCGCATCGTTGCGATAACCGCCGCCATGCCCGACGGCACCGGCGTGAAC
>CAWJOI010000023.1:0-192180 GCA_963844375.1 uncultured Alphaproteobacteria bacterium
CTCGTCACCACCACAACGGCGAGCACGAGCAGGACGGCGGCGACGCTAACAGCAAGTGTGACGGTGAGTGCCATGAACTCTCCCGGATCGCTCAGTCGGGACAAGCCAGATGAAAACGAGCAGCAAACCTACGGCCGCCAACACCATCATGGCATCGATAATGGAGTTCCCCCCTCGATGCCTATTGTGTCGGCGTAACACGAAGTGAATTGTTGTAGCAGCGAAGCAACTCTCGCCGCGGGCCAGCCACCAGGGGCCGGGACGGTGCAGTAAAAAGGGCGCCGGCCGAAGTCGACGCCTTAGGGACCCCGCTTCTTCTGCGGCTTGTTCTCGTTCGCGGGTTCGGCTCGCGAACTTTGCTTTAGCGCATCCTTCAGCGTTCGAGGGCGACGGTGCTTAGTTAGTAAGTCGGCGAACGCCTCGTCCGCAAGCTGCTGGACGCTCTGGCCACTGTCGCGTGAGAGCAGTTCGAGTGCTCGAAATGTCACAGGATCAAGGCCAATAAGTTGACGGGCCATTAGCTATTGTACCCCAGGAACACCCGATCCTATCGCGGGTTAAGTCCGGCTGGTTGGTTCGGAAAACCAGGCACCCGGCATCAGCACTAATTCACTAACAGGAAGCCCGGCTTGCATCCACAACAGCCGGGTTTCTTGCCTGCACTGGTTTTCCACTGCTAACCATTGGCCAGTCCAAGCCTTCTTGAGCTGTGGCAAGTTTGCTCCCATCGTGCACGCTGCCGCAGGAGACCAACCAACGTGACGAATGTGCTCATAGCTCTTCAATTGGAAAAACGACATTCCAGTCACGCTTCATATCGACGATCGTCCAACCTTGAGCATTTGCTTCATCGAGAACTTTGTCGAGACGGCCCACGTCGGAATCGCGATCGTAGGCCCATTCGCGGTCAGCATCGGTGTGATGCACGATGCCCATGAAGTGTAAGCCACCGCCCGCTCGCGTCCATTGAGCATCTCCTTGTCTCCGTCAGAATTGCCACAAGCGAAGATCGGGGCGTTGTCCAATGAACCTCTCAATGGCCACAGGTTTGCCCGGTCCGTCTTCGACGGGCTCCACACTAGGCATTTTTAAAAGGACCGGGCTCGAACTCTGCACCTGATACTGCGTCGCAGTGGTCAAGCCAACGACGTGCTCAGGTGAAACACAATAGGTCTTGTCGGCGAAGACGCGTATGAAATCTTGGCCGGCACCCGAGACGATGAAGGTCTTCAACCCATTGGTTCACAAATAGGCCAGAAGCTCCAGCATGGGTTGGTAGACCAGGTTCGTATAAAGGCGCTTGAAGCGTCTGTCCTTGGTGGTGGCAAGCCGATCGGCAACGATCGCACTGAATTGATCGGTGGTCATGCCGGAGTGGGTGGCGGTGATGATATCGCGTAGCCCTCTTTCATCTAAACTTCACAAGCGCCTTCACATTCTTCGACAATCTTGGAATGGCTGCCTCGTCCTCCACTCCTGATGCTCGGCAACAAGCGCTTTAACTCTGTCGCACACAAACACCAATTGGATATAGGCAGGCGCTCGGGCCAAAGCGTGCCATCGTTGTCGAAGACGGCAATGCGCTTCGCGGGTGGTACGAAATCGGGAGATTCTTCTTCCGTTACATTAACGAAATTCAGTATGGCTGATTTTGTGAAACTCATCACTCCAAGACTTAAGGGGGTCATTGGACATAGAGTGCCCTAAGCGTCCTCAGTTAACGAAGGGCCACCAATCGGTCGCTATGGTCGATTCTATAAATCTCCTTTCCTGTGACGGAATTTAGGATGGAGGCATTTCTACCAGGCGCTGTCACAAAGCTTGCGTCACCTAATCCGTGAGTTTTCTTGTTCTGTGATTGGATGAATATCATTCGATCATCAGGTCCATCCCACGCTATCGCATACCCGTCGGGGGTTCGTTCTTGCTGATACGGCACTTCAGTTGAGGACCCAATAGCGGTAATTCGAGCGCGGTGTCTTCGTCCAACCGGTACACAAAACAACGCAATCGTACACGTCTACACTTGTTTGTCCGGTCGGCGAGGAGCGCATAGCTATGGAGAGGTCGATCTGGCCGAGCAGGATGACGAGCATCATGCCGGTGGCGATGACGCCGAGGAAGGAGGCGACCTTGAGCTGCTGCATCAGGTAGTCGAAGGAGAGGAAGTTCCGCGAGTAGAGGCTGCCGATGAGCAGCAGCAGCAGGATGCAGCCGAAGGAGATCAGCACCGCCGGATCGGCGCGGCGCAGCGGGCCGGGCAGGCGGCTGCGGAAGCCGCGGTGCGGAGGCGTCGCTCATTCGAACCAGTCCAGGCGGTTGCGCACGCGCATGAGGCCGAAGGCGCCGATGCTGACGGCGAGGGCCAGCACCACGCCCTGGAAGAGCGGCTGCCAGAGCGGGTCGAAGTCGAAGACGAAGAGCAGGTCGCCGATGGTGCGGAAGGCGAGCGCGCCGAAGATCGCGCCGATGGCGCTGCCGCGGCCGCCGGAGAGCGGCGATGCCGCCGAGGACCACGGCGGCGATGGAGTAGAGGGTATAGGCGTTGCCGGAGGCGTAGGCGGCCTCGCCGGTGTAGGAGTAGAAGGTGAGGAAGAGCCCGCCGAGCGCGGCGAAGAGGCCGGCCAGCGTGTAGGCGGTGAACTTGGCGAGCTTGATCGGCATGCCCGACATGTAGGCGGCGACCTCGGAGGAGCCGGCGGCGTAGGCGGCGCGGCCGATCACCGAGCGGCGGTAGGGGATCCAGATCACGAGGACGGCGACGCCGAGGGCGACGAGGCTGGCCGGGACGACGCCGAAGACGCGGCCGGTCAGCGCGTCGGCGAGGTCCTCGTTGACCGAGCCGCCGGGGAAGGGGCGCAGCATCAGCGCGAGGCCGTAGAAGATGGCGCCGGTGGCGATGGTGGTGACGATGGGCTGCAGCCGGCCGTAGATCACGATGAGGCCGTTCAGCGCGCCGCAGGCGAGGCCGGCGGCGAGGACGGCGAGGACGCCGAGCGCCGGTCTCGAGCGCGGTGCCGACCACCAGCCAGGAGGCGAGGCAGTTGGTCAGGGTGAGCACCATGCCGACGGAGAGGTCGATGCCGGCGGTGGTCACCACGAGCGCCTGGGCCACGGCGACGAAGGCGAGCAGCGTCGCCTTGTTGGCGGCGGTCTGCACCACGTTGGCGGTGAAGCCGGCCGGGTGGTTCGAGGTGTAGATCACGAACATCAGCGGCGAAGATGCCGACGGCCATCAGCGTGCCGCGCTGCTCGGTCAGCCAGTAGCGCCAGTCTTTCATGCGCAGGACTGCCCGGCAATCCCGGGGCAAAGCGCGCGGGCGGCGGAGGGGCGATCAAGGGGATGATAACGCTTGATTTTCCCGGGATGGAATCCGGCTGGAAAGCGGCTGGAATTAGGCTTGCCATTTCGGCCTTTCCTTCACGAACGAGTCGCCCGCTCATGCCACGGACTCCGGAATGTTGAGGGCGCTGGCGATGAGCGCGCGCTCGGTGATCTCTGCGCCGGCGAGCTCGCGGATGACGGCGCCGTCGTACATGACGAGGACGCGGTCGCAGCAGCCGATCAGCTCGGCGTAGTCGGTGGAGTAGAAGAGGATGGCGGCGCCGGCGTCGGCGAGGCCGCGCAGGAGCTGGTAGATCTCCTGCTTGGTGCCGACGTCGATGCCGCGGGTCGGGTCGTTCAGGAGGATGATGCGCGGGCGGTTCATCAGCCACTTGGCGATGACCACCTTCTGCTGGTTGCCGCCGGAGAGCTGCGCCCACGGGGACGTCGGGGCCGGCGGTGCGGATGCCGAGGAGCTTGACCATCTCCTCGATCAGGCGCTCCTCGGTGGCGCGGTCGATGATGCCGTGCGGCGCGATGCGGTCGAAGGCGGCGAAGGAGAGGTTCTCGCCCACGGTCATCGGCAGCATCAGGCCCTCGGTCTTGCGGTCCTCGGGGATGAGCGCCATGCCGATGTCCGGCGCGCGCGCCTGGGTGGGGCTGGAGATGCGGACCGGCGCGGCCGCTCACCTCGACGGTGCCCTTGAGGTCGCGCAGGACGCCGAAGAGCGCGAGGAGGAGGTCGCGCTGGCCCTGGCCGTCGAGGCCGCCGAGGCCCACAACCTCGCCGCGGCCGACGTCGAAGGAGACGTTGCGCAGGCGGTCGGTCCAGGTGAGGCCGCGGGCTGCGAGGATCGTCTCGGGCAGTTCGGCGCGGGCGGTGCGCGGCGGGAAGACGTGGCTGTACTCGCGGCCGATCATCATCTCGACCACTTCCTGGTCGGACCTGGTGCCGGCGGTGTAGGTCGCCACGTTGCGCCCGTTGCGGAAGACGGTGCATTCGTCGGCGAGCTCGGCGATCTCGTGCATGCGGTGCGAGATGTAGACGAGCGCCAGCCCCTCGGAGCGGAGCCGTTTCAGGACGGCGAAGACCTTCTCCACGTCGGCGGCGGTGAGCGCCGAGGTGGCCTCGTCGAGGATGAGGATGCGAGGTTTCTGCGCCAGCGCCTTGGCGATCTCCACCATCTGGCGGCGGGAGAGCGGCAGGTCCTTGACCAGCGCCAGCGGGTGGATGTCGGCGGCGCCGGCGCGGGCCAGCGCCTCCTCGGCGAGGCGGCGCTGGGCGCGGCGGTCGATCATGCCGAGGCGGGTGGGCGGCTTGCGGATGACGATGTTGTCGGCGACCGAAAGGTCCGGGATGAGCGAGAGCTCCTGGAAGACGCAGACGATGCCGGCGTCGCCGGCGGCGGCGGGCGAGGAAAAGCTGACCGCGTGGCCGTCCATGGTCATCGTGCCGCCGTCGGGTTGCACCACGCCGGCCATGATCTTGATCAGCGTGGATTTGCCGGCGCCGTTCTCGCCCAGGACGGCGTGGATGCGGCCGGCGTGGATGGCGAGCTCGGCGTCGGCCAGCGCCACGACGCCGCCGTAGCGCTTGGACACCCCCTCCATGCGGAAGAGCGGCTCGCTCGCTGTCATTGGCTCCACCGGATGGAGAAGGCCGCCGGCCGGTCCGCCGGCGGCCTGCGCTTCGCGGGTCAGCAGGTCACATGTCGGCCTGCGTCTGGCCCATGATCTCCTGTGCGGTGAAGTTGATGTCGCAGGTCGGGAAGGCGTTGCCGACGAAGAAGTTGTCGGACTGGTCGGGGTAGTAGTCCTGGTTCTCGACGAAGTTCGGGTCCTCGACGATGGCGGTGGGCAGGCGGACGGACTGCGGCACCACCTGGCCGTCGAGCGCGGCGAGCGCCACCTTGATCGCCACCGCAACCTGCGCCGGGCCGGTGCCGGCGGAGGAGCACTTCAGGCCCTCGGCGGCGTACTGGGCGCAGAACTTGCGGAAGCCGTTCTCGGTCTCGCCGCCGAAGGGCACCCAGGGATGCTTGGCGTCGATCATCGCCTGGACGATGCCGGTGTCGCCGCCCTGGCCGGTGATGCCGTCGAACGGGCCGTTGGTGGCGATGGCGTCGGCGGTCACCTTCTGCGCCGTCGGGTCGTCCCACTTGCCCATGACCTCGGTGACTTCCCAGTTCTTGCCGGAAGCCGCGAAGACCTCGTGGATGCCGTTGTGGCGGTCGGTGTCGACCGAGGTCCCGGAGACGCCGCGCACCTCGAGGATCTTGCCGCCGTCGGGGATGTGCTTGATCAGCCAGTTGCCCCAGAGCTCGCCCAGGCCCTTCTGGTCGACGTTGACGTTGATGGCGTCGGTGGTGTCGAGGATGTTGTCGAAGGCGACGAGGACGACGCCGGCCTCCTTGGCGCGCTTGATGACCGGGCCGAAGGCGGTGGGGTTCTGCGCGTTGACGACGATGGCGTCGTAGCCTGAGTCGATGAAGTTGTTGATCGCCGAGATCTGCGCCGGCACGTCCTCGCCGGTGGAGACGACCTTGAACTCGGCGAGCTTCTCGGCCACCTCGGGCTGCGCGGCGTAGGCCTTGGCGGTCTGGATCATCTGGATGCGCCAGGTGTTGGCGATGTAGCCGTTGGCCAGCGCGACCCGGTAGGGGCCTTCCTTCTTGGGGAACTGGAAGAACTGGGTGTCGGCGGCCCAGGGCTCCATGCATTCCGGGTCGGACGCCGGACCGGATACGATTTCGGGATCGGCCAGCGCCGCACCTGCCGAGGCGGCCAGGATCGCGGCGGATATGCAGACGCCGAAGAGGCGCTCACGCGAGCGAGCTGAAGTCATGTCGTGTCTCCTCCCAATCGCGGCTTCTGCCGCGTCCCGCCCTGGGAGGGTTGGCCGATCGCCGGCCCCGTTGCAGCCACTTCGGGCTTCGCTTGTTTCCCACCCCGGGCGGCTTAATGGTTAGGCCGGGCGGGAAAACCTGTCAATGCGCCGGACCGAAGGGGGTTAACCATGCTGAGGGCGGAGCTCGCGCGGCGTTTCGAGATCGGGGGGCATCCGCTGACCTTTCGCGGCGCGGGGACGCTGCGCGACGGCGTGCGGCGGGTGGGCTTCGCCACTGCCGCAGGGGAGGCGGTGGAGGGGTTCCTCCTCGAGCCGGAGGGCGGGGGGCCTGCGCCGGCAATCCTCTACATCCATGCCCACGGCGGGCGGTACGACATCGGGGCGCGCGAGGTGCTGGACGGGCGGGAGTCGCTGGCCGGGCCGGCGGGGCCGGCGCTGGCCCGGGCGGGGTTCCGGGTGCTGGCGCTCGACATGCCCTGCTTCGGCGGGCGTGCGGGGACGCAGGAGGGGGCGGCGGCGAAGGCGGCGCAGTGGTACGGGCGGTCGCTGGCGGGGCAGATGCTGGGGGAGCTTCATGCGGCGCTCGACTGGCTGGCGGCGGATCCGGGGACGGACGCGGCGCGGATCGGGGTCTATGGGCTCTCCATGGGCGCGACGCTCGGCTACTGGCTGGGGGCGGTGGACCCGCGGCTCAAGGCGGTGGCGCATCTCTGCTGCTTTGCGGACTTCGCGCCGCTGGTGGCGAGCGGGGCGCATGACCGGCACGGGCACTACCTGACGGTGCCGGGGCTTTTGGGGGTCGCCTCGAACGGGGAGATCGCCGGGCTGATCGCGCCGCGGGCGCAGTTCGTGGGGCTGGGCGAGGCGGATGCGCTGACTCCTCCGGACGCGGTGGCGCCGGCGCTGGATCGGCTGCGGGCGGCCTATGCGGCGGCCGGGGCGGAGGCGGCGCTGCGGGTGCATCTGGAGCCTGGGGTGGGGCACCAGGAGACGCCGGCGATGCGCGCCGCGGTGATGGCCTTCCTGGAGCAGGCGCTGGGGTGATCCGATGGGGCTGCGAGTCGCCCGGGGGGAGCGCAGGGTCAGGAGATGCGGCGGCCTTCGGGGTCGAAATGGTGGCGGTGGGCGGGGTCGGAGGCGAGGTGGACGGTGTCACCGCGCTGGAGGCTGGCCTGGCCGGGGAGGACGGCGAGGAGGCGCTGACCTGCGCGGTGGCGGCGTGGAGGACGGTTTCGGTGCCGAGCGCCTCGACGAGGGTGACCTGGGCGGCGATGGCGTCGGGGTCGTCGGGGGCGGCGAGGCGGAGGTGCTGGGGGCGGATGCCGGTGGTGGTGCCGTCGGGCGGCGGGGCAGGAAGTTCATCGCCGGGGCGCCGATGAAGCCGGCGACGAAGCGGTTGGCGGGGCGGTTGAAGAGGGCGAGGGGGGTGTCGGCCTGCTCGACGCGGCCGGCGCGCAGGACGACGATGCGGTCGGCGAGCGTCATCGCCTCGATCTGGTCGTGGGTGACGTAGATCATCGTGGTGCCGAGGCGGGCGTGCAGGGCTCGCGAGCTCGGCGCGCATGGAGACGCGGAGCTCGGCGTCGAGGTTGGAGAGGGGCTCGTCGAGGAGGAAGGCGACGGGGTTGCGCACGATGGCGCGGCCGATGGCGACGCGCTGGCGCTGGCCGCCGGAGAGCTGGCCGGGGCGGCGCTCGAGGAGCTGGTCGATCTCGAGCATGCGGGCGGCCTGCGGCGATGCGCTCGGCGATCTCGGGGCGGGGGAGGCGGGTGTTCTCGAGGCCGAAGGCGAGGTTCTGCCGCACGCTCATGTGCGGGTAGAGGGCGTAGGACTGGAAGACCATGGCGAGGCCGCGGTCGGCGGCGCCGGTCTGGGTGACGTCGCGGCCGTCGATGGCGATGCTGCCGGAGGTGGGGCGGTCGAGGCCGGAGATGAGGCGCAGGAGCGTGGACTTGCCGCAGCCGGAGGGGCCGACGAAGACCACGAGCTCGCCGTCCTCGATGTCGAGGGAGACGTCGCGGATGACCTCGGTGGGGCCGAAGGACTTGTGGATGTGGGTGAGGGAGATGCGGGCCATCAGCGGGGGATCCGCGGTCGGAGCGCCTTTGCGCTCCGGGAGTCGGTCTCCCCGCGCAAGCGCGGGGCCCCTCGCGCGCTGTTGCGCGCGGTTCTCCCCACCCCCCTTCCCCCGCCCCCAGGGGCGGGGGAACCTGCCCGATAGGGAAGGGAGGCGCGAGCGGGGGCGGCGCCGGCGACGGGGCGCTCCGGACGCCGGGGGGTGGGAGACGGTGCCGCCGGCGCTGGCGGAGACGCGCGCCGCGGGCGTGACGCCGCCGCAGGCGGGCGGCCGGCGCGGCGCTTCCGCCAACCGGCGGGGCTGGCCGCAAGGCCGGCGCCGGCGGGCGGCAGGGGGGCGGTGGGGGGCGCGTGTGGGCATGGTCACTTGATCCCCGCGGAGGCGATGCCGGTGGTGATGAAGCGTTGCAGGAAGACGAAGACGAGGACGACGGGGATCATGGTCACGACGGTCATGGCGAGGATGTAGTGCCACTGGACGTTGAGCTCGCCGGCGTAGGTGTTGAGGCCGACCTGCAGGGTGTAGAGTTCCTTGCGGGAGAGGACGATGAGCGGCCAGAGGAAGTCGTTCCAGCGCCAGACCACCGAGAAGATGGCGAGGACGGCGAGGGCGGGGGCGGTGAGGGGGAGGACGATGCGCCAGTAGATCTGCCATTCGGACGCCTTGTCCATGCGGGCGGCGTCGAGGAGCTCGTCGGGGATGGTCAGCATGTACTGGCGGAGGAGGAAGACGCCGGTCGGGGTGGCGACGGTGGGGAGGATGACGCCCCAGAGGGAGTTGAAGAGGCCGAGGGCGGAGATGACCGAGTAGAGCGGGACGAGGATCACCGAGAGCGGGATCATCAGGGTGGCGATGATGAGGAGCATCACCGCGCCGCGGCCGCGGAAGTCGTACTTGGAGAGGGCGAAGGCGGCCATGGAGTTGGTGAGAAGCGTGATGAGGGTGGCGGCGACGGTCACGAAGACGGAGTTCGTGAGGTAGGTGAGGAAGTCGAAGTGGAGGAAGGGCTCGGTGTAGTTCGTCCAGGCGAAGCCGAGGGAGCGGACGGGGGTGCGGTCGGCGATGGGGACGCGCAGGGTCTCGTCGGGGGCGGCGGGGTCGACCATCTGGGCGACGATGCCGACGCGGCGGAGCTCGGCGAGGGTGCGGGTGGTGCCGTCCTCGAAGGTGACGCGGTAGAGGGGTTTTTCCTCGCCGTTCACGGTCGCGGTCTGGGCGACGTAGGGGAGGAGCGTCGGGGGGAACTGGGCGAGCTGCTGCGGGGACTTGAAGGAGGAGGCGACGAGCCAGAGGGCGGGGCCGAAGATGAGGAGGAGGCCGCCGACGAGCCAGGTCCAGGTGACGATGTCGGTCCAGTGCCAGCCGGGGCCGCCGCGGCGGCGGGTGAGGAAGGCGAGGGGGTTCATCGGCGTTCGGCGCGGCGGGCGAGGCCGAGCTGGAGGAGGGTGAGGAGGACGAGGACGGCGCCCATCAGGATCGAGGCGGCGGCGGCGAGGCCGGGGTTGCGGAGGAGCGAGGCGAAGCCGATCTCGTAGATGTACTGGGTGAGGAAGAGGGTGGAGGTGCCGGGGCCGCCGCCGGTGAGGACGTAGACCTCGTCGAAGATCTGCACCGCGCGGATGAGGGCGAGGACGATGACGACGAGGAGGTTGGGGAGGAGGAGCGGCAGGGTGATGCGGAGGAAGACGCGGGTGGGGCGGGTGCCGTCCATCTCGGCGGCTTCGTAGAGGTCCTTGGGGATCGCCTGCAGGCCGGCGAGGAGGATGAGGGCGTAGAAGCCCATGTGCGCCCAGACCGAGACGCCGACGGCGGCGGCGAAGGCGGAGGTGCGCTCGGTGAGCCAGTTGACGGTCTCGAAGCCGAGGCTGTCCATCGCCCAGTTGAGCAGGCCCTGGCGCTGCAGGATCCAGCGCCAGATGAGGCCGACGACGACGGGCGAGAGGAGGACGGGGAAGAAGAAGACGGCGCGCCAGAAGCTGCGGGCGGGGAGGTCTGCGGTTGAGGATGAGGGCGGTGACCATGGCGGCGGCGGTCATCAGCGTGACCTGGAGGACGACGAAGCGGGCGGTGTTCCAGACGGCGGTCCAGAACTTGTCGTCGCGGCAGGTCATCGGGTCGAGGTGGTTCGCGCAGTCGAGGAGGCGGGCGTAGTGCTGGGCGCCGACGAAGGAGCGGTCGGCGAGGAAGAGGGCGTTCCCGCCGGTGACCGAGTAGACGAAGTTCGTCAGCATCGGGAAGAGGACGAAGACGCCGAAGATCGCCATGTTCGGCAGCAGGAAGAAGGCGATCATGCCGCGGGTGCCGGTCGTGCGCTGGAGGGCGCGGAGCGGGCGGTCGAGGAGGCGGGCCGCGGCGGCGAGGGGGGCGGTGACAGGGTGGCGGGGGTCATCGGAGGCCCCGGAACGACGAGGCAGTCGCATCGGTCGCCCGGAGCCCCGTGCGCGCGGGGCGCAGTCGCGCGCATGCGCGCGCATGACCTCCCCGGTGGGCAGGCGCGGCCCGATTCGTCGACGGCCAGACGGTGCGGGACGTGCGGCAACGGGCATCGCACCAACCGGCCGAGACATGGCCTACTGGCCGGCCTGCGTCACCTGGTCGGCGATGTCCTGGTCCATGCGGGTGAAGGCGTCGTCGAGGGAGAGCTCGCCCGCCATCACCTGGCTGGTGCGGGTGACGAGCGCGGCGTAGTAGGCGTTGGCCCATTTCCACGGCGGCAGGAGCTGCGGCGGCCGGGGCGACGAGCTGGGAGGCGGCGACGAACTTCTCCAGCGCCGGCTGGACGTTCGGGTCGTCGCTGACGAACTTGAGGCCGCCGTTGGCGATGACGCCCGCGTGGGCCGGCAGGAAGAGGGTGCGCTCGGTGAACTCCTTCACCACCGGCTCGCTGGCGAGGTACTCCAGGACCTTGGCGACCTCCTCGGGGTTCTTGGTGTACTTGATGGCGACGAGCGCGGCGCCGCCCTGCAGGCCGGAGCAGGCGGCGGGGCCGCAGGGGGAGCCGGTGGCGACCCAGTCGAAGGCGTCGCCGATCTTGGTGGAGAGGTTCGCCACCTGCCAGCTGCCGGAATAGTAGAAGGGGATCTGGGCGTTGATGAAGTCGTCGGCGGCGGCGCGGTAGGTGGAGCCGGCGGCGGAGACCCAGACCTCCTTCAGCATCTTGCCCTCCTCGGTCCAGCCGACGAGCTTGCCGACGAAGGTGCGGACGCCCTCGTCGACCGGGGCGGGCATGCCGTCCGGCGCGACGTAGTTGGCGCCGTAGGAGACGTTCGGGCCGGAGATGCGGTGGCCGGAGCGGTCGATGGCGAAGGCGGCGGGAAGGTCGAGCGCCTCGGCGACCTCGGCGGAGGCGTCGACCCAGTCGTCCCAGGTGGCGCTGTCGCCGGGCAGCGCCACGCCGGCCTGCTCGAAGAGGGTGGCGTTGGCGAAGCCGCCGGTGAGGGTGAGCTGGGTCATGAAGCCGGGGATGGCCTGCGAGCCGTCGGGGCGCATCCAGTCGAGCGTGTCGGCGAAGTTGGTGCGCCAGGCTTCGGGGTCGGCAAGGTAGGGGGTGAGGTCGAGCCAGTGGTCGGCCTGCTCCTTGAGGTTGGTCACGCGGGCGATGTCGGGGCCCTGGCCGGCCTGGAGCTGGATCGGCAGCTGCTCCTGGACGACCTGGTAGGCGACGTTGTCGAGGATGACGTTGATGCCGGGGTTGTCGGCCATGAAGCGCTTCAGCAGGTCCTCGATGACGGCGCCCTCGACGCCGTCGGAGTACCACATGACGCGGACGTCGCCGGCGTGGCGCGGCGGTGGCGGTGGCGAGCAGCGCCGCGGTCAGGATCGGATGTGGGTCTTCATGGCTGAGTTCCTCCCCTTGTCTTTCTTGTCAGATCTCGGTCCGCGTGCCCGCCATGGTCCAGGCGGCGGGGTCGAGGGTGCGGCCCTCGGCGGTGACGCGGCCGTCCGCTTCGAACTCGACCACACCGTAGTCGGGATCGTCAACGACGATGCGTCCGTCGGGGCCGTCGCGGAGGGTCAGGCCGGCGAAGCGGGCGCGGAAGCGGGAGCAAGCGTCGCCCGTGACCGAGGCGGAGGAGCCAGCGGCCGTGCCGGCCGGCGCGGCGGAGCTCGCAGCCGGCGCTGGGGCCTTCGGTGACTTCGTGGAGGGGGCCGTCGGCGAGGAGGGCGGCGAGGCCGTCGCCGGAGCGGGCGAAGGCGGCGGTGGCCGTGACGACGGTTTCGTCGAAGGCGGATCGCGGGAACCAGGCGTGGGTGAGGTCCGGCTGTGGCGCCACGCCATCGAAGGCGACGACGGCGAGAGCGCGGTACTGCTGCACGCGCGGAATCGAGGCGCTGCCGCCCCAGTAGGAGGGGCGGCCGGAGCCGGCGTGGATGAGCTCGCCGGGGTGGTTGATCCAGAATCTGCGCCTGCGGCTCGGTGCCCAGGCGGGCGTGGATCAGCGTCTCCTGATAGCCCCATTCGAACCAGCGGTAGCGGGCGGCGGAGCCCATGGCATAGGCGCGGGTCTTGTAGTGGTAGAGCGCCGCGAAGCCGTTCTCGCCCTGGCGGAAGCACCACTCCTGCGCGCCCTCGCCCTGCCAGATCGCGCGGGCGGCGAGGTCGGGCAGGGCGAGGCCGTGGTCGCGCAGGCAGAGCGCGAGCTGGGGCAGGGCGTGGAAGCGGGCGCCGTAGCTGCCGCGGCCCCAGAGGAGCCGGGCGATGGCGGAGAGTTCGAGCGAGGCAGCCGGAGCGGAGGGAGTGCTCGTAGGAGCGGCCCTGCGCCGCGGTGAGGATGCCGTGATGCGCGGAGTTGGCGACGATCTCCAGCGAGCCGGGCGATGCCGCGGGCGGCGCGGTCGCGGATGTCGGGGTCGGGGGCGAGGGCGAAGAGGGCGGTCAGGCCCTTGAGGTCGATGGGGAAGTAGGGGGCGGAGTTGAACTCGGCCATCTCCCAGCGCTCGAAGTGGTCGAGCCAGGCGCGGACGCGGTCGCGGCCGATGGCGGACTGCTCGGCGCCGGTGCGGCCGGAGCGGACGAAGCGGGCGGTCGGGCAGGAGGTGTCCGGCGAGGTAGGCGGCGGTGTGGAACAGCAGCGCGTGGTTCTCGGAGAAGTACCACTGGACGTCGTTGCCGGGCTCGTCGAGCCAGTAGCGGTAGCCGAGGATGGTGCGGTCGATCTCGGCGAGGAGGGCGGGGGAGAGAGCGGCGGCGTAGCGGGCGCGGATCCAGAGGAGAGGCACGAGGAAGAAGTCGGCGCAGTCCCAGCAGTCGGCGATCGGGGGAAGGTAGGCGGCGATCATCGCCTCGGTCTCGGGTCCCGGCTGCCCGACGGCGAGGCGGGCGAGGGCGGTGACGGTGTCGGGCTCGCCCTGTCGCGGCGACGGCCGCCAGGGCCTCGGCGATGCGGTCGGGAGGTCGGCCGGAGCCGGGCCCTGGGCTTCGGCGTGCGAGACTTCCAGCCCGAGGGTGCGACGGGCCGAGAAGCCGTCGCGCTCGAGGGAGACGTGGTAGCGGCGGAAGTCGGCGGGGAGGTCGGCGGCCGGGCCGAGCGGGATCTCGACAGCGTTGGCCGCGAGGTCCCGGGTCATCGACAGATGCTTGCCGTGGATGCCTTCCCCTTCGACCGTGATCCGCGCGCGGCCGGGCCGGGAGAGGGGTCGCGGCAGGATCAGGGAGACGTCGCCGCCGGCATAGGCGGGGCGGCTCGAAGTGCATCGAGGTCGAGCGCGGCCTCGATTTCGGCGACCGCCTCGGGCGCGGCGGCGAAGGGCGAAGCCTGGCGGGTGGGCGGGCCGTCCAGCCAGTCGAGCTGGATGCCGAATCGGGTGTCGCGTTCCGCAAGGTCATCGAAGAAGACCGCAAGGTGAGCGTCGCCAGCGGCGAGCGCGACGGCGATCTCGGTGCTCGCCTCCTTGTTGCGGGTGTAGGGGGCGAGGTGTCCCGCCTCGCGCGCCGTTCACGAAGAGCACCGCGCCGCCGCAGGTGGCGAGCCGGAAGCCGGGCGGTGCCGGGGGCCTCGACCAGAAGCCGTGTCTCGGCCCAGGCGGCGATGCGGGTGGGGCGAAACCAGAAGCCGGAGAGGTCGAGCGCGGGGGCGCCGAAGGGCAGGCGGGCGTGGATGCAGCCGCGAGAGCCGCGCACGTCCGGGCGTCGGTCGCGGTGCTCGGCGGCAAAGCGGGTGCGGCAGGGATACTCGTGCGGGATGAAGTTCTTGTCGCGCGTGAGGAAGAAGGCCGAATCCATCCCGCCCGGCATGGGAGCGTCGGGCACGTCGTAGCGCGTCGCGGTGATTTCCGAGACCTGCCAGTAGCCGAGCGGTGTCCCCGGCGCGAGCGGCCGGAGGAGGTCGGTCATGGTCATCCTCCCAAGCGAAGACCGGGAGTCTATCGGCAGTCGCGGCGGCGGCAATCCCGATGGCACTTGACGGGGAGGGGCGCGGCACGCACGATGTAACCAAATGGTTATGCGCCGGCGAAAGCGCTGCCGCGGGGAGGGATCGAAGCAATGGGCACGCGCAAGTTCGGCCTTATCATGCACGGCGTCACCGGCCGCATGGGCTACAACCAGCACCTCGTGCGTTCGATCGCGGCCATCCGCGCCCAAGGCGGGGTCCTGCTCGAGAACGGCGACCGGCTGATGCCCGACCCGATCCTCGTCGGCCGCAACGCGGCCAAGGTCGAGGAGGTGGCGCGCGCCCATGGGATCGAGCGGTGGAGCGACGATCTCGACGCGGCGCTGGCCAATCCCGACGACACGCTGTTCTTCGATGCCGGGACGACGCAGATGCGCGCCGGGCTGCTGTCGCGGGCGATCGATGCCGGCAAGCATATCTATTGCGAGAAGCCGATCTCGGACAAGCTGGACGACGCGATCGCGCTGGCGCGCAAGGCGAAGGCGGCGGGGGTGAAGAACGGCGTGGTGCAGGACAAGCTGTTCCTGCCGGGCCTGAGGAAGCTCGCCATGCTGCGCGACAGCGGCTTTTTCGGGCGGATGCTCTCGGTCCGGGGCGAGTTCGGCTACTGGGTCTTCGAGGGCGACTGGCAGCCGGCGCAGCGGCCGTCGTGGAACTATCGCGAGGCGGACGGCGGCGGGATCATCCTCGACATGCTCTGCCACTGGCGCTACGTGCTGGACAATCTCTTCGGTGAAGTGAAGGCGGTAAGCTGCCTCGGGGCAACGCATATTCCGAAGCGCGTGGACGAGCGGGGAAACGCGTACGTCGCCGACGCGGACGATGCCGCCTACGCCACCTTCGAGCTCGAGGGCGGGGTGATCGCGCAGATCAACTCGTCCTGGGCGACGCGGGTGCGGCGGGACGATCTGGTCACGTTCCTGGTGGACGGCACGCATGGCTCGGCGATGGCGGGCCTGATGAAATGCTGGACGCAGCACCGGGTCAACACGCCGAAGCCGGTCTGGAGCCCGGACACGCCGCAGACCATCGACTTCTACGCCGGCTGGGACGAGGTGCCGGACAACCTCACCTACGACAACGGGTTCAAGGTGCAGTGGGAGATGTTCCTGCGCCACATCGTCGAGGATGGGCCCTGGCGGTACGGGCTGGTCGAGGGGGTGAAGGGGGTGCAGCTGGTGGAGACGGGGCTGAAGAGCTGGAAGACGCGGAGCTGGCAGGACGTGCCGGCCCTGGAGATCTGAGGCGATGCCGGTGCTGCGGCTTCCCACGAGCGACCGGCGGATCGAGCCTTACGAGATGGGCGCGCCGCTGGTGTTCGACCGGTCCAACGGAGTGGCCTTCAATCGCGTCGCGTTCTCGGCGGCGCATGTGGTGGCCGATCCGCTGGCGGACGGCGATCCCTGGGTGACGCCGGCGATCGACTGGGAGGCGACGATCCGCTTTCGCCACCACCTCTGGGACCTGGGGCTGGGGGTCGCCGAGGCGATGGATACCGCCCAGCGCGGCATGGGTCTCGGCTGGCCGGAGGCGAAGGCGCTGATCGGGCGGGCGCTGGAGGCGGCCAAGGGGCGCCCCGACGCGCTGATCGCCTGCGGCGCGGGGACCGACCATCTGGCGCCGGGGCCGGAGGTGACGGTCGACGACGTGATCCGCGCCTACGAGGTGCAGATCGAGGCGGTCGAGGGGATGGGCGGGCGGATCATCCTGATGGCGAGCCGGGCGCTGGCCGCGGCGGCCACGGGGCCGGGGGACTATGTGCGGGTCTATGACCGCATTCTCGGCCAGGTGCGCGAGCCGGTGATCATCCACTGGCTGGGCGAGATGTTCGATCCGGCGCTGGAGGGCTATTGGGGGGCGGACGATCATGCGGCGGCGATGGAGACCTGCCTCGAGGTGATCGGGAGCCATGCCGACAAGGTGGACGGGATCAAGATCTCGCTCCTGTCGAAGGAGAAGGAGATCAGCATGCGCCGGCGGCTGCCCGCGGGCGTGCGCATGTATACCGGCGACGACTTCAACTATGCCGAGCTGATCGCGGGCGATGCGGAGGGGCATTCCGATGCGCTTCTCGGCATCTTCGACGCCATCGCCCCGGCCGCCTCGGCGGCGCTGGCGGCGCTGGCGGAGGGCGGGGAGAACCGGTTCTTCGACATCCTCGCGCCGACCGTGCCGCTGTCGCGGCACATCTTCAAGGCGCCCACGCGGTTCTACAAGACGGGGGTCGTTTTTCTCGCCTATCTCAACGGGTTGCAGGACCACTTCGTCATGGTGGGCGGGCAGGAGAGCGCCCGGTCGCTGGTGCATCTGGCCGAGCTCTTCAGGCTGGCGGACAAGGCGGGGGTGCTGAGCGACCCCGACCTCGCGGCGGCGCGGATGGCGGGGATCCTTGCGGTGCAGGGCATTCGATGACGCCGGTGGAGGGGCTGTCGATCAACCTGGCCACGGTCCGGGCGCAGTGGGGCTTGGCCGAGGCGGTCGAGGGGTGCCTGCGGCATGGGATCAGCGCGATCGCACCCTGGCGGGACCAGGTGGCGGCGGTGGGGCTGGGGGCGGCGCAAAAAGTTATTCGGGACAATGGGATCCGGGTGACGGGGCTCTGCCGGGGCGGGTTCTTTCCGGGCGCCGACGGCGGCGGAGCGGGCGACGGCGATCGACGACAACCGCCGGGCGGTGGACGAGGCGGCGGCGCTCGGGGCGGACTGCCTGGTGATGGTGGTGGGCGGGTTGCCGGCGGGGTCGAAGGACATCGGCGCGGCGCGGGAGATGGTGCGGGACGGGCTGGCGGCCATGCTGCCGCACGCCCGGGCGGCGGGGGTGCCGGTGGCGATCGAGCCGCTGCACCCGATCTACGCGGCGGACCGGTCGTGCGTGAATACGCTCGGGCAAGCGCTTGATCTCTGCGATGAACTCGGCGAGGGCACCGGGGCGGCGATCGATGTCTACCACGTCTGGTGGGACCCGGAACTGGAGGCGCAGCTGATGCGCGCGGGGCGGGCGGGGCAGATCCTGGCGCATCATATCTGCGACTGGCTGGTGCCGACGCGCGACCCCTTGAACGACCGCGGGATGATGGGCGACGGGGTGGTGGACCTGAAGCGCATTCGCGGCTGGTTCGAGGCGGCGGGCTTTCACGGGCCGCAGGAGGTGGAGATTTTCTCGGCGGAGAACTGGTGGAAGCGGGACGGGGACGAGGTGCTGCGGACCTGCGTGGAGCGCTTCCGGACGGTGTGCTGAGTGGTGGCTCGGGCGTCCTGGGGCGGGCCGGCGGTTTGCGAATTAGTCGTGGGAGGCCAGAGGTTAACGGGGATTTCGCTCGATATGGAAAGCGTATGGAAATCGTATGGCTTCCATATGGCACCTAAAAGAGTTCAGGATTGAATCGTTAACGCGGGCCGGACTAAGGTCCGCCATGCCGCGTTCGTTTCTCCTCGTGCTCTTCCTGCTGGCGGGCCTCGTCGCGCCGCCGGTCGCCCGTGCGCAGGACACGGCGCCGGGGGCCGGCGAGTGCGTGGTGCTGCTGCACGGGCTGGGGCGGAGCGGGTCCTCGTTCCTCGTCATGGAGGAGATGCTCGGGACGGTGGGCTTCCGGGTGGTGAACCGGGGCTATCCCTCGACGGAGATGACGATCGAGGAGCTGATGGACTACGTCTCCGCGGCGGTGGCGGAGTGCGGCGAGGAGCGGGTCAACTTCGTCACCCACTCCATGGGCGGGATCCTGGCGCGGGGCTGGCTCGGGCTGAACCGGCCGGAGAACATGGGCCGGGTGGTGATGCTGGCGCCGCCCAACCACGGGTCGGAGGTGGTGGACGCCTTCGCCGATCTCGCGATCTTCGACGCGCTGACCGGACCGGCGGGGCAGGAGCTCGGCACCACGCCGGACGGCATCGCCGGCCGGCTCGGGCCGGTGGACTTCGAACTCGGCGTCATCGCCGGCAACCGGTCGGTCAATCCGCTGTTCTCCACCATGATCCCCGGGCCCGACGACGGCGCGGTGTCGGTCGAGAGCACCCGGGTCGAGGGGATGGCCGACCACATCGTGCTGCCGGTGACGCACACGTTCCTGATGAACAACCCGCTGGTCATCGCGCAGGTGGTGGGCTTTCTCGAGACCGGCCGCTTCGATCCCGACCTGACGCTGGGGGATCTCCTGCGGCGGGCGACGCGGCGGTAGGGGGCCGCAGAGGAAGCCTCGCGATCGCAGGGCGGGCGAGCCGTCCGCTGTTGGGCCGAGTCAGGCTCCGGATTAGGGTGATCCCCGAACCCGGTCGGCGTGACACGAGGACCTCCCCACCGTCCCGCCCGATTTGGCCGTCGACAAATCGGGCCGCGCCTGCCCTCCCTGGGGCAGGCGCGAGTCCGCGCCCGCCCGGGCAGCCGCGCCCCGATTGCAACCGCCGGGCAAGCCCGCACCCCCTCGCCCTCCGCCATGGGCTCCGGGCGACGGACCGGGCGAGGCTCCACTGGAGCCTCGCCTTTTCGGTCCGCGGGAAGCCACCACAACGGGCGGGTCACCCGGCGACCAAGCCCCTGACGAACGGGTGCGTCTTCACCGATATGGCACGTTCCAAATTTGCCGTTGACGCATTTGTCACGTTCCATTATACGAATCTGCAGATTGGAACGAACCAATCGGAGGGGGAAGCGAGCCGATGGATTGGGGCCTTGTGGGCGCGAGCACGATCGCGTCCGAGCATGTGATCGGCGCCATCCGGGCGCAGGGCGATGGCATCGTCACCGTCATGAGCGGTGACGCGCGCCGCGGGGCCGACTATGCGGCCCGGCACGCGATCCCGGCGAGCACCACGGACCTCGACGCGCTGCTGGCGACCCCGGGCGTCGACGCCGTCTACATCTCGACGACGAACGAGAAGCACTTCCCGCAGGCGATGGCGGCGATCGCCGCGGGCAAGCATGTCCTCTGCGAGAAGCCGCTTGCGATGAGCGTTGCCGACGCCGCCGAGATGGTGCGGGCGGCGGCTGACAAGGGCGTGGTCTTCGCGACCAACCACCACCTGCGCAACGCCGGCTCGCACCTGGCGATCCGCGAGCTGATCGCCGGCGGGCGGATCGGCCGGGTGCTGAGCGTGCGGGTGTTCCATGCGGTGCATCTGCCGCCGCACCTGCAGGGCTGGCGGATCAACGACGCGGCGGCCGGCGGCGGGGTGATCCCCGACATCACCGTGCACGACGCGGACACCGTGCGCTTCTACCTCGACGAGGATCCGGCGGAGGTCGTGGCGATGGCCGGCGCCTCGGGCATGGGCGCGGGCGTCGAGGACAGCGTGATGTCGGTCTGGACGATGCCCTCGGGCGCGATGGTGCAGACGCACGAGAGCTTCACCCACCCCTTCGCCGGCTCGGGCGTCGAGGTGCACGGCACCGAGGGCTCGATCTTCGGGCGCGGGATCATGACGCAGCGGCCGGTCGGCGAGGTCGAGCTGGTCGATGCGTCGGGCCGGCACGCGATCGCGTTCGAGCGCCACGATCTCTATGCCCGCTCGCTCGGCCTCTTCTGCCGCGGCGGTCGCGGGGCGCGGGCGGCCGGCGGCGGACGGCGTCGACGGCGTGAAGTCGCTGGCGGTGGCGATGGCCGTCCGCGAGGCGGCGCGGACGGGACGCGCGGTGCGCGTCGACTACGAGGGAGTTCTGAGCGATGGCTTCGAAGATTGTCTCCGCCGAGGCGGCGGTGGCGCGGATCCCGACGGGGCGGTGGTGACCGTCTCCTCCTCCTCGGGCCTCGGCTGCCCGGACAAGGTGCTGGCGGCGATCGGCGCGCGCTTCGACGCGGAGGGGCATCCCGCGCAACCTCACGACGATCCATCCGATCGCGGCCGGCGACATGTACGGGATCAAGGGCGTCGACCACATCGCCAAGGACGGGCTGCTCTCGACGATCATCGGCGGGTCCTACCCGAGCGGGCCGTCGTCGCTGCCGATGCCGGAGATCTGGCGGATGCTGACCGAGGACCGGGTGGCGGCCTACAACGTGCCGTCGGGGATCCTCTTCGACATGCACCGCGACGCGGCGGCGCGGCGGCCGGGGGTGCTGACGCAGGTCGGGCTCGACACCTTCGCCGACCCGATCCGCGAGGGCTGCGCGATGAACGCCTCGGCGGCGGCGAAGCCGATCGTGGCCCGGGTCGAGTTCGCCGGCGAGACCTGGCTGCACTTCCCCAACATCGTCCCGGACGTGGCGATCATCCGGGCGACCACGGCGGACGAGCGCGGCAACCTGACCTACGAGCACGAGGGGGCCTATCTCGGCGGGCTGGAGCAGGCGATCGCGTGCGCAACCACGGCGGCCTCGTCATCGCGCAGGTGAAGCGGGTGACGGCGGCGGGGTCGCTGCGGCCGCACGACGTGCGGGTGCCGGGGCACCTCGTGGACCTGGTCGTGCTCGATCCGGAGCAGCGGCAGACCACGGAGACGCACTACGATCCGGCGATCTCCGGCGAGATCATGCGGCCCTGGTCGAGCTTCAACATCGCCGAGCACGGCGTCGAGAAGGTCGTCGCCCGCCGCGCCGCGATGGAGCTGCAGGACGGGATGGCGGCCAACCTCGGGTTCGGGATCTGCTCGATGGTGCCGCGGATCCTGCTGGAGGAAGGCTATCCGCAGGCGGTGACCTGGGCGATCGAGCAGGGCGCCGTCGGGGGGATGCCGCTGATGGGCTTCGCCTTCGGCTGCGCCTCGAACGCCGACGCCTTCATGCCGTCGCCGCAGCAGTTCACCTACTTCCAGGGCGGCGGGTTCGACGTGACCTTCCTGTCGTTCCTCGAGATCGACCTCGAGGGGAACGTCAACGTCTCGAAGCTCGGCAAGAAGCCGTACCTGACCGCGGGCTGCGGCGGGTTCGTGGACATCACCGCGCGGGCCAGGAAGATCGTCTTCGCGGGGCAGTTCGAGGCCGGCGCCGCAGCTCGAGATCGCCGACGGCGGGATCCGGGTCGCGAAGCCGGGCAAGTTCCCCAAGATGGTCGAGAAGGTCGAGCACGTGACCTTCTCCGGCCGGCGGGCGCGGGAGCTCGGGCAGGAGGTGCTCTACGTCACCGAGCGCTGCGTGATCCGGCTGACCGACGCGGGGCTCGTCGCGACCGAGATCATGCCGGGGATCGATCCGCAGCGCGACATCGTCGAGGCGTCGCTCGGCCGGGTGAGCCTTGCGCCGGATGCGAAGGTGCTGCCTGCCAGTCTGCTCAATGCCGGTCCCATGGGGCTGAAGCTGGCGCCGAAGCCCGCGCCGGTGGTGGCGTCGCACGGCGCCACGGTCGGCGAAGCGGTGGCGGTGGCGTCGTGAGCGCGTTGCATCTCACCGTCGAGGGCCGCGTCGCCGAGCTGCGGCTCGACAACCCGGAGAAGCTCAACGCGCTGACCGTGCCGATGCTGGAGGCGCTCGACGCCCATTGCGCGGCGCTGGAGCGGAGCCCGGAGGTGCGGCGTGGTCATCGTCACCGGCACCGGGGAGAAGGCCTTCTGCACCGGGGCCGACATCGCCGCCTGGGGGCCGATGGCGCCGTTCGACTTCGCCACGGCACTGGGTGCGCGAGGGGCACCGGATTTTCGACCGGCTGGCGCGGCTTGGCAAGCCGACCATCGCGGCGCTGAACGGGCATGCGTTCGGCGGCGGGCTGGAGCTGGCGGCGGCCTGCGACATCCGGGTGATGGCACCGAGGGCGACGCTGGCGCTGCCGGAGGCGGGGGTCGGGATCGTGCCGGGCTGGTCGGGGACGCAGCGGCTGGCGCGGCTGCTGCCGGAGCCGGTGGTGAAGGAGATGGCGCTCTTCGGGCGGCGGATCGGCGCGGAGCGGGCGGTGGCGCTCGGGTTCTGCGCCGAGGTCGCCGAGGACGTGGGCGCGGCGGCGCGGGCGATCGCGGAGAAGGCGGTGGCGCTGTCGCCGCGGGCGGTCGAGGTGGCGAAGTACATGATCCAGGCGGGCGTGGGCGAGGACCGCGCGGCGCTGATCGAGGCGCTGGGGGCGGGATGATCGCCGCGAGCGAGGATCGGGCGGAGGGCGTCGGCGCCTTCCGCGACAAGCGCAAGCCTGAGTTTCCGGGGAGATGACGATGCTGGACCTTACCCTCGTGGCCGCGAGCGATGTCGGCGCTGCCGGCGGAGCCCGCCGAGGTGCGGCACCTGATCGACGGCGTCTGGCGCGACAGCGCCGACGGCGCGACCTTCGACCGCGTCTCGCCGGCGCATGGCGCGCTGGTGACGCGGGCGGCGAAGGGCGGCGCGGCGGAGACCGAGGCGGCGATCGCGGCGGCGCGGGCGGCCTTCGACGACGGCCGCTGGCGCGGACCTGCCGGCAAGGAGCGGGCGACGCTGCTCCTCAAGGTCGCCGACCTGATCGACCGGCGAGCGCGAGCGGATCGCGCGGGTCGAGACGCTGGAGGCCGGCAAGCCGATCGCCCAGGCGCGGGCCGAGATCGAGGGGGCGGCGGACCTCTGGCGCTATGCGGCGGCGCTGGCGCGGACGCATGGCGGGCGACAGCCACAACAGCCTCGGGCGCGACATGCTCGGGGTGGTGCTGAAGGAGCCGATCGGGGTCGCGGCGATCATCTGCCCGTGGAACTTCCCGTTCCTGATCGTCAGCCAGAAGCTGCCGTTCGCGCTGGCGGCGGGCTGCACGGCGGTGGTGAAGCCGTCGGAGATGACGCCGTCGACGACGGTGATCCTCGGCGAGCTGCTGGTCGAGGCCGGGCTGCCGGCGGGGGTGGTCAACATCGTGCTCGGCTACGGCCAGCCCGTGGGGGCGATGATGACCACCGACCCGCGCGTCGACATGGTGACCTTCACCGGGTCGACGGCGGTGGGCAAGGCGATCGTCGCGGCGGCGGCGCCGACGCTGAAGAAGGTGTCGCTGGAGCTCGGCGGCAAGAACCCGCAGGTGATCTTCCCGGACGCCGACCTCGACAGCGCGGTCGATGCCATCGTCTTCGGCGTCTACTTCAACGCCGGCGAGTGCTGCAACTCCGGCTCGCGGATCATCGTGCACGAGGACATCGCCGAGGAGGTGACGGAGCGGGTGGTGGCGCTGTCGCGCAAGGTCGCCTTCGGCGATCCGCTCGACGAGGCGACCCAGGTGGGCGCGATCGTCTCGCCCGAGCACCAGGCGAAGATCGACGGGTACGTGCAGGGGCGCGGTGGCGGCGGGCGCCAGCGTGCGGATCGGCGGCGCGCCGCTCGACGTGCCGGGACTCGGCGGCCAGTTCTACCAGCCGACGGTGGTCGCGGGCGTCACGCCCGACATGGCGATCGCCCGCGAGGAGGTCTTCGGGCCGGTGCTTTCGGTGCTGACCTTCCGCACGCTCGAGGAGGCGATCGGCCTCGCCAACGCCGCGTCCTACGGCCTGTCGGCCGGGGTCTGGAGCGAGAACGTCCACACCTGCCTCGAGTTCGCCCGCCGGGCGCAGGCGGGGACGGTCTGGACCAACAGCTGGATGGACGGCTTTGCCGAGCTGCCGTTCGGCGGCGTGAAGGAGAGCGGCCAGGGGCGGGAGCTCGGCCGCTACGGACTGGAGGAATTCCTGGAGGTGAAGACCGTGCAGATGCGGATCGGCCGCACGCGGGCGCCCTGGGTGACCAACGGCTGATCGAAGTCAGCCGGGACTAAGACGACGCAAACAAGGAGGAATCGCATGCGTATGTTTTTCGGAAGGACACTGGCAGCCGCCGCCGCGCTCGCCACGTCGGCGAGCCTGGCCGCCGCAGCGGACGTCGAGGTGCTGCACTGGTGGACCTCCGGCGGCGAGGCCGCGGCGCTCAACGTGCTGAAGGACGACCTCGGGGCGCAGGACATCGGCTGGCAGGACATGCCGGTGGCAGGCGGCGGCGGCACGCAGGCGATGACGGTGCTGCGCGCCCGCGTCACCGCGGGCAACCCGCCGTCGGCGGTGCAGATGCTCGGCTTCGACATCACCGACTGGGCCAAGGAGGGCGCGCTCGCCAACCTCGACCCGGTCGCGGGGCCGGGCGGCTGGGACGCGGTGGTGCCGGAGGCGCTGCAGCAGTTCTCGAAGTATGACGGGCATTGGGTCGCAGCGCCGGTCAACATCCACTCGACCAACTGGGTCTGGGCGAACAAGGCGCTGCTCGACGAGCTCGGCATCGCCCAGCCGACGACCTGGGACGAGCTGGTCGCGGCGATGGAGAAGGTGAAGGCGGCGGGCAAGGTCGCCGTGGCGCATGGCGGCCAGCCCTGGCAGGACGCGACGATCTTCGACGCGGTCGCGATGTCGACCGGCGGACCGGAGTTCTACAAGAAGGCGTTCATCGACCTCGATCCGGAGACGCTCGGCTCGGACACGATGAAGGAGGTCTTCGAGCGGATGACGGTGATCCGCGGCTACGTCGACGACAACTTCTCCGGGCGCGACTGGAACCTCGCCGAGCGCCATGGTGATCAACGGCGAGGCGGCGTTCCAGTTCATGGGCGACTGGGCGAAGGGCGAGTTCCTCAACGCCGGCAAGGTGCCGGACCAGGACTTCCTCTGCTTCCGCTTCCCCGGCACCGCAGGACCAGGTGACCTTCAACACCGACCAGTTCGCGGTGTTCAAGCAGGGCGACAGCCTGACCCCGGAGCAGACGGCGTTCGCCGAGGCCGTCGATGTCGCCGGAGTTCCAGATCGCCTTCAACAAGGTGAAGGGCTCGGTGCCGGCGCGGACCGACGTGTCGGTGGAGAGCTTCGATGCCTGCGGCCAGAAGGCCTATGAGCGAGCTGAAGGCCGCCGCGGCGTCCGGCAACCTGTTCGGGTCCATGGCGCACGGCCACGCCAACCCGGCGTCGGTGAAGAACGCGCTCTACGACGTGATCACCGCCGAGTTCAACGGCGAGTACGACGCCGAGGCCGCCGTCCAGGAAATGGTCAGCGCCGTCGAGCTGTCGCAGTAGTGCCACCGGGAGGACGGTCCGCCGTCCTCCCGCCTTTCCGAGGGGAAACGACCATGGCCGAGGCCACCCATGTCCGCAGGAGCGGCAACGACTGGCTGCGCGACAACCTGCCGAAGCTGGTGCTCAGCCCGAGCTTCGCGATCGTGCTGGTCTTCGTCTACGGCTTCATCCTGTTCACGCTCTACCTGTCGTTCACCGACAGCGGATCCTGCCCTCGTTCGGCTGGGTGGGGCTCGAGAACTACCGGAAGCTGTTCAGCCTGCGGGCCTGGGGGATCGCGGTCAACAACCTGCTGATCTTCGGCTCGCTCTACATCGTCATCTCCTGTGCGATCGGGCTGCTGCTGGCGATCTTCCTCGACCAGAAGATCCGCGCCGAGGGGTTCATCCGCACGATCTACCTCTACCCGATGGCGCTGAGCTTCATCGTCACCGGCACGGCGTGGAAGTGGTTCCTCGACCCGGGCATCGGGCTGCAGGCGGTGGTGCGAACCTGGGGCTGGGAGAGCTTCACCTTCGAGTGGATCAAGGACAGCGACATGGCGATCTACACCATCGTCATCGCCGCGGTCTGGCAGACCTCGGGCTTCGTCATGGCGATGTTCCTCGCCGGGCTGCGCGGCATCGACAACGAGGTGATGAAGGCGGCGCAGATCGACGGCGCGTCGACCTTCGCGCTCTACCGGCGGATCGTGATCCCGCAGCTCCGGCCCGCGTTCATGTCGGCCTTCGTGGTGCTCGCGCACATGGCGATCAAGTCCTACGACCTCGTCATCGCGCTGACCGGCGGCGGGCCGGGGACGGCGACCGAGCTGCCGGCGACGTTCATGTACTCCTACACCTTCACCCGCAACCAGATGGGCATCGGCGCGGCCTCGGCGGTGATCATGCTCATGTCGATCGCGGCGATCATGGTGCCCTTCATCTGGTCCGAGCTCAGGGAGAAGAAGTGATGGCAGACCGCCTCGACCGCCGCCGCGACCCAGGTCATCCGGACCGGCGCCGGCGCCCGCTTCGTGATCTACACGATCCTGGCGATCTTCTGCCTCTACTACCTGCTGCCGCTCTACGTGATGGCGGTGAACTCGCTGAAGCCGCTGAGCGAGATCCAGGCGGGCGGCATGATGTCGCTGCCGCGGGAGTGGACGCTGGCGCCCTGGGGCAGTGCGTGGTCGACCGCGCAGATCGGCGTGGAAGCCACCGGGCTCCGGCCGTTCTTCCTGAACTCGCTGCTGATGGTCGTCCCCGCCGTCGCCATCTCGACCGTGCTCGGGGCGCTCAACGGCTACGTGCTGACCAAGTGGCGCTTCCGCGGCGATATCTGGGTGTTCGGCCTGCTGCTGTTCGGCTGCTTCATCCCGTTCCAGATGGTGCTGATCCCGATGGCGCGGCTGCTCGGGCTGATGGGGATCGCCGGCACCGTGCCGGGGCTGATCTTCGTGCACCTGGTCTACGGCATCGGCTTCTCGACGCTCTACTTCAAGAACTACTACCAGCAGTTCCCGACCGAGCTGGTGCGCGCGGCGATGATCGACGGCGCGGGGTTCTTCACCATCTTCCGGCGGATCATGCTGCCCTCGTCGGGGCCGATCGCGGTGGTCTGCATCATCTGGCAGTTCACCAACATCTGGAACGACTTCCTGTTCGGCGCCTCGTTCTCGGACTTCGACAGCCAGCCGATGACGGTGGCGCTCAACAACCTCGTCCAGTCCTCGACCGGCGTGAAGGAATACAACGTGCATTTCGCCGGGGCGATCATGGCCGCCCTGCCCACCCTCCTCGTCTACATCGTCGCCGGCCGCTACTTCGTACGCGGGCTGATGGCGGGCTCCGTGAAAGGATAAGATCATGGGATTTCTCGACATCAATCGCGTCACCAAATCCTACGGCGCGGTGAAGATCCTCCACGAGACCAACATCTCCATCGAGGAGGGCGAGTTCCTGGTGCTGGTCGGCCCGTCGGGCTGCGGCAAGTCCACGCTGCTCAACATGATCGCGGGGCTGGAGGAGATCACCACCGGCGAGATCGCGATCAAGGGCCGCTCGATGGTCGGGGTGCGGCCGGCCGACCGCAACATCGCCATGGTGTTCCAGAGCTATGCGCTCTACCCGAACATGAACGTCGGGCAGAACATCGTCTTCGGGCTGGAGATGCACGGCGTGCCGAAGCCCGAGCGCGAGAAGGCGATGAACCAGGTCGCCGACCTGCTGCAGATCAAGCACCTGCTCGACCGCAAGCCCGGCCAGCTCTCCGGCGGCCAGCGCCAGCGCGTCGCCATGGGCCGGGCGCTGGTGCGCGACCCCGACGTCTTCCTGTTCGACGAGCCCTTGTCGAACCTCGACGCCAAGCTGCGCGTCGACATGCGGACCGAGATCAAGAAGCTGCACCAGAAGCTGAAGACCACCATCGTCTACGTCACCCACGACCAGATCGAGGCGCTGACCCTCTCGACGCGGATCGCGGTGATGTTCGGCGGGCACGTGCAGCAGCTCGGCACGCCGAAGGAGATCTACGACAACCCGGCGAACATCTTCGTCGCGGGCTTCATGGGCTCGCCGTCGATGAACCTGTTCCCGGCGAAGATCGCGGTCGAGAACGGCCGCCCGGTCGCGAAGGCGACGCTGCAGGGCGGGCAGCGAGGCGACGCTGCCGTTCGCCGAAGGCCGCGGCTTCGAGCGGCATGCCGGGCGGGACATCGTGCTCGGCCTGCGCCCGGAGGCGATCACCGACCGGGACGGCGCCGACCGTCACAGCAAGGCGGTCCACGTGGTCGAGGCGCCGGTCGAGGTGACCGAGCCCGCCGGGTCGGACACCTTCGTCGTCACCCATCTCGGCGGCAAGGAGGTCACCGGCCGGTTCCGGGCCGACGTCGACGTGCAGCCCGGCCAGACCTTCCCCTTCGCGATCAACATGGAGAAGGCGGTCGCCTTCGACCCCAAGACCGAGATGCGGATCGCGTGATGAGCGACGGCCCGGACATCGTGATCATCGGCTCCGGGATCGGCGGCGGCACGATGGCGGCGGCCCTCGCCGCCTCCGGGCGGCGCATCGTGATCCTCGAGCGCGGCGAGCGGCTCGCCGACTGCCCCGAGGCCCGCGACGACCGGGCGATCTTCGAGCGCGGCCACTTCCGCCCCGACGAGACCTGGTTCACGCCCGAGGGCGAGGCGTTCAACCCGGGCAACTACTACTACGTCGGCGGCAACTCGAAGCTCTACGGCGCGGTGCTGATCCGCTACCGCGCCGAGGACTTCCGGCCGATCCGCCATCTCGGCGGCACGACCCCCGGCTGGCCGATCTCCTACGACGAGCTCGAACCCTGGTACCAGGCGGCCGAGGAGCTCTATGGCGTCCATGGCGACGCGGGGCAGGACCCGACCGAGCCGAGACACTCGGGACGCTATCCGTTTCCGCCGGTGCCGGACGAGCCGGGCATCGCCGCGGTGCGGGCGCGGCTCAAGGCCGCCGGCGTGACGCCGTCGTCGCTGCCGCTCGGGATCGACCTCGACGGCTGGCTGAAGCGGGCGGCGACGCCCTGGGACGCCTTTCCCGATACGACCGGCGCCAAGCGCGACGGCGAGACGGTGGGTATCGCAAAGGCGCTCCAGCATCCGAACGTGACGCTGGAGACGGGGGCGCTGGTGACCCGGCTGCTCGCCGACGCGGACGGCCGGATCGAAGCCGTCGAATACAGCAAGGACGGCGAGACGCGGCGGCTGTCGGCGGGAACCGTGGTGCTTGCGGCCGGGGCGGTGAACTCCGCCGTGCTGCTGCTGCGCTCGGGGCTCGCCAACCGATCCGACCAGGTCGGCCGGAACTTCATGAACCACAACTGCTCGGCGGTGATGGCGGTGCATCCGTTCCGCCGCAGCGGCGCGGTCTATCAGAAGACCTTTCTCGTCAATGACTTCTACCTGACCGGCGGCCCGGACGGGGCGCCGCTCGGCAACATGCAACTGCTCGGCAAGGTCTCCGGGCGCATCCTCGCCGCTGCCGGCGGCGTGCCCCGACCCGTGGCGGGCTGGCTCGCGAACCACGCAGTCGACTTCTACGCGATGAGCGAGGACCTGCCCGACCCGCGCAGCCGGGTCACGGTCGAGGGCGAGCGGATCGTGCTCGACTGGCGGCGGTCGAACTGGGAGGCGCACGAGGCGCTGGTGGCGAAGCTGAAGGCGGTGCTGCGGCGGGCCGGCTTCCCCGTGGTGCTGTCGAAGCCGTTCGACCGGCGCACGCCCTCGCACCAGTGCGGGACGGCGCGAATGGGGACGGACCCGGCCACGAGCGTCGTCGACATCTTCTGCCGGGCGCACGACCACCCGAACCTGTTCGTCGTCGACGCGAGCTTCCTGCCGACCTCGGCGGCGGTGAACCCGGCGCTGACCATCGCCGCCCAGGCGCTGCGCACGGCCGACCACATCATCGGAAAGGACCTGGCGGCATGACACCCGTCGCGGCTGAAGGCTACGATTTCGTCATCGTCGGCGGCGGCTCGGCGGGCTCGGTGCTCGCGGCGCGGCTGTCCGAGGACCCGGCCGCGCGGGTGCTGCTGCTCGAGGCGGGCGGGCGCGACTGGCATCCGTTCTACCACCTGCCGGCGGGCTTCGCGAAGATGACCAAGGGCATCGGCTCCTGGGGCTGGTCGACGGTGCCGCAGCGGCACATGCAGGGCATGACGATCCGCTACACCCAGGCCAAGGTGATCGGCGGCGGCTCGGCGATCAACGCGCAGATCTACACCCGCGGCAACGCGCTCGACTACGACGAGTGGCGGCAGATGGGCTGCGACGGCTGGTCCTACGAGGACGTGCTGCCGTATTTCCGCAAGGCGGAGGACAACGACACCTACGAGAACCGCTACCACGGCAAGGGCGGCCCGCTGGGGGTGTCGAAGCCGCGCGCGCCGCTGCCGATCTGCGAGGCCTATTTCGCGGCCGCGGCGGAGCTCGGCATCCCGCGCAACGACGACATGACCGGCGAGAGCCAGGACGGCGTCGGCTACTACCAGCTCACCCAGCGCAACGCCCGGCGCTCCTCGGCGGCGATGGCCTATCTCGCGCCGAACCGTGGACGGTCGAACCTGACCGTGCGCACGGGCGCGCAGGTGAAGCGGATCGTCGTGGAGAACGGCCGGGCCATCGGCGTGGAGATGATGGACGGGAGCCGGATCGCGGCGGCGTCGGAGGTCATCCTCTCGTCGGGTGCGATCGGCTCGCCGCGGATGCTGATGCTGTCGGGGATCGGGCCGGCGGACCACCTTGCGGAGGTCGGCATCCGGCCGGTCTTCGACCAGCCGGGCGTCGGTTCGAACTTCCAGGACCATCTCGACCTCTTCGTGATCTGCGAGGTGACGGGGCCGCACACCTACGACCGCTATGCCAAGCCGCACTGGTCGGCGGTCGCGGGGCTGCAGTACCTGCTGACCAAGCGCGGGCCGGTGGCGTCGAGCCTCTTCGAGACCGGCGGCTTCTGGTACGCCGACCGGAACGCGCGCTCGCCCGACATCCAGTTCCACCTCGGGCTCGGTTCCGGGATCGAGGCCGGCGTGGCGGCGATGCCGAACGGCGGGGTGACGTTGAATTCCGCCTATCTGCGGCCGCGCTCGCGGGGGACGGTTCGGCTGGCGAGCGCCGATCCGGCGGCGGCGCCGCTGATCGATCCGAACTACTGGGAGGACCCGCACGACCGGAAGATGTCGATCGAGGGCCTGAAGCTCGCGCAGGAGATCATGGCGCAGGCGCCGCTGAAGCCCTTCGTCCTCGCCGAGCGCCTGCCGGGGCCGGACGTGCGATCGGAGCAGGACTATTTCGACTTCGCCTGCCGGCATTCGAAGACCGACCACCACCCGGCGGGCACCTGCCGGATGGGGTCGGACCCGGCGGCCGTCGTCGACCCGCGGCTTCGCTTCAACGGCATCGAGCGGCTGCGGGTCGTGGACGCCTCGGTCATGCCGACGGTGGTCTCCTCCAACACCAACGCGCCGACGATCATGATCGCGGAAAAGGCCGCGGACATGATCCGGGCCGACCACGGGGGGCGATGATGACTCCCGTCTCCGCGCGAGATCACGCATTGTCCGCGGCAGCGGCGGAGCCCCGAGAGGACCTGATGAACAAGCGGCCGACGATCGTGGACGTGGCGAGGGCCGCGGGCGTCTCGAAATCGACGGTCTCGAACGTGCTGCAGAACAGCCCGCTGGTGCGGCCAGACGACGCGCGAGCTGGTCGAGAAGGCGATGGACGAGCTGAACTACGTCTACAACCGCTCGGCCGCCAACCTGCGCGGCGCCGACGTCGGGCTGATCGGGCTCGTCATCAACGACCTCCGCAACCCGTTCTTCACCGAGTTCGCCGCCAGCGCGCAGATGACCTTCGCCGAGCGCGGCTACGCTACCGTCATCGCCAACACCGACGAGACGCCGGCGGTGCAGGCGCAGGTCATCGCCTCGATGATCGAGCACGGCGTCTCCGGCTTCCTCATCTCGCCCGCCTACGTCGACGAGGCGGAGGGCCTCGAGGCGATCACGCGCGCCGGCATCCCGGCGATGCAGGTGCTCCGCCGGATCGACGCGCGGACCGATGCCTTTCCCTTCGCCTCGCTCGACTACGAGACCGGCGGGCAGGCTCGCGACCGAGCACCTGCTCGGCCTCGGGCTCCGGCGGATCGCATTCATCGGCGGGCTCGAGAACCGGCCGGTGACCGAGGAGCGCATGGCCGGCTACCGCGCGATGATGGCCGACGCCGGCCTGGAAACCGTCGCGGTCCACGGGCGGCCGTCGCGGGCCTTCGGCCGCGATACGGCGCTCAACCTTCACGCCGGCCACCCGGAGATCGAGGGGGTGATCTGCTTCTCCGATCTCGTGGCGCTCGGGATGCTGGCGGGCTTCGCGCAGGCCGGCGTGCGGGTCGGCAAGGACGTCCGCCTCGTCGGCTTCGACGACATCGAGGAATGCGCCCTGACCTGGCCGCAGCTCAGCTCGGTCCGCTGCGACGTCGCCCGCTTCGGCCGCGACTCGGCGGCAGCCATGCTCGCCTGGCTCGAAGGCGGCGAGCGGCCGCCGGAGACGCGTCGCGCGCCGGTCGAGCTGATCGTCCGGGCGTCGAGCAGCGGGGTGGCGGGATGACGCTGCGCACGAACACCCTCGCCCGCCGGATCGAATGGGGCGACTGCGACCCGGCGGGCATCGTCTTCAACCCGCGGTACTTCGCCTTCTTCGACGACGCCACCTCGATGCTGATCGAGGCCGCGGGGTGGCCGCTGGCGGAGGCGGCGGCGGAATTCGGCATCCTCGGCTGGCCGCTGGTGGCGACCCGCGCCGCGTTCCGCGCGCCCTGTGCCCATGGCGACCGGGTGACGATCACCAGCAGCTTCGCCGACGTGCGACGATCGAGCTTCGACGTCGCCCATGTCCTCGAAAAGGACGGCGACGCCTGCGTCGAGGGGTTCGAGACCCGCGTCTGGACCCGCCGCGACCCCGACACCGGCCGGCTCGGATCCACACCGCTCCCCGATGAGGTCAAGGCCAGCTTCCGCGGCTCCTGACCAAGTCGTGGGCCGGGGCGCTCGTCTGGGTGCCCGCGGATCCGCCTTGCCCCATGCCCCGATCTTCTGACGAGACTGGAACCCGCACCATGACAGTTGATGTGCCACAGGAGATCCTGGACGCCCTGACCGACGTCGCCATGCCCCGCCTGCCGCCGGAGCGCGCCGCGGCCGAGGCGATCGACGTCGCCGGCATCCGCCTGCCGGTCTACCGCCAGGGCTGCGTCGTCGTCGGAAGCGGGGCGGCCGGCCTGCGCGCCGCCGTCGAGCTGAAGCGCCGCGGCGGCGACGTCGTGGTCGTCAGCCAGAGCGCCTGGGGCGGCACCTCGGCCTGCTCCGGGTCGGACAAGCAGACGCTGCACACCGCGAACACGCCGACCGCGGGGACGACTACAAGGCGATGGCGCACGCGATCCGCGCCGGCGGCGCGATGGACGAGGACACCGCCTACGTCGAGGCGGTCGGCTCTTCGCGGGCGATGGCCTCGCTGCAGTATCTCGGCCTGCCGCTGCCGCAGGACCCGTTCGGCGGCACGCTGCGCTACCAGACCGACCACGACGAGGTCGGCCGCGCGACGAGCTGCGGGCCGCGCACCTCGCGGCTGATGGTGAAGGTGCTGGCCGAGGAGGCGATCCGCCTCGGCATCCCGATCTGCAACCACACGACCGCCGTGAAGATCCTGACCGAGGGCGAGGGCGCGTCGCGCCGGGTCTGCGGCCTCCTGACGGTCCGGCCCAAGGAGCGCCGGCCCCGGCAACCCCTACGGCCTCGTTCTCTTCCAGTGCCCGGTCCTCGTCCTCGCCGCGGGCGGTCCCGGCGAGCTCTACCGCGACAGCGTCTATCCCAACGGCTGCTTCGGCTCGCTCGGCCTCGCGCTCGATGCCGGGATCGAGCTCGTCAACCTGACCGAGAGCCAGTTCGGCATCGGCACCCGGCGCGAGGGCTTCCCCTGGAACCTCTCGGGCACCTACGTCCAGGCGCTGCCGCACATCTACTCGGTCGACGCGGAACGGCGTCGAGCACCCCTTCCTCGCGCGACTACTACCGCACGACGCAGGAGCTCGCCTCCAACGTCTTCCGCAAGGGCTACCAGTGGCCGTTCCACGCCACGCGGATGCTCGACTTCGGCTCCAGCCTCGTCGACCTCGCGATCTACCGCGAGACGCAGGCCGGGCGCCGCGTCTTCATGGACTTCAACCGCAACCCGCTGCCCGTCCCCGGCGATGCGCCGTTCAGCCTCGACCGCCTCGACGACGACGTGCGCGCCTATCTCGGCAGCGCCGGCGCGACGCAGGCGCTGCCGATCGACCGCCTGCGCCACATGAACCCGCTCGCGATCGAGCTCTACCGCCGCTACAAGGTCGACATCGCCGCCGAGCCGCTGGAGTTCGCGGTCAACAACCAGCACATGAACGGCGGCATCGCCGTCGACACCTGGGGCCGCAGCAGCCTGCCCGGCGCCTACGCGGTCGGCGAGGCCGCCGGCACCCACGGCGTCACCCGGCCCGGCGGCGCCGCGCTCAACGCCGGCCAGGTCTTCGGCACCCGCGCCGCCGAGCACATCGCCGCCAGCGGCCGGGCGAAGGCGGCTGCCGGCGCGGACGTCCGCGCCGCAGCCGAGACCGGCATCGCCGCCGTCCGCGCCGTCCTGCGGCCTGACAGCCCGCTGACCGTTCGGTCGGTGCGCGCGAGCGTCCAGGACCGGATGAGCGACCGCGCCGGCATGATCTGCGACGCCGAGGGCGTCCGCGACGCGCTCGTCGAGGCGCGGGCGCTCAACGCCGACATCCGCGCCGAACGGCATCGCCTGCGGCCGCCCGGCCGAGGCCGCCCGAGCCCTGCAGTGGCAGCAGATGGCGCTGGCGTCGGAGGCGGTGCTCGGCGCGCTCGACCACTTCATCCGCCAGGGCGGCGGCAGCCGCGGCGCCCGCGCCATCCGCGATCCCGCCGGCCAGTTCCTGCCCGCGACGGGGAAGGGCCCGCTGGAGGACTATCGCTTCCGCGCGGAGCGAGACGCCGACCGGACGGAGCAGATGCTCGTTCGCCTCGACGGCGGAGCCCTCACCATCACGACGCGACCGAACCGTCGTTCGACGAGGGCGCCAAGTCGTTCTTCGAGCGGGACTGGCCGGACTGGCTGACGGGCCGGATCTTCGACGTCGACAAGGGCGGCGAGGCCTGAGCCATCGGTTTGCTGCGACGTGCGACAGCGGTTAGCTCTGATGTAGGAAAATCGCGGAGGCGATCATGTCGGATCAGAAGGCCAGGTTCGAGCGCTTCAGGGCGCTGCATGACGGGGAGCGGGCCTTCGTCATTCCCAACCCGTGGGACGCGGGTTCCGCGCGTCTGCTTGCCAGCCTGGGCTTCGAGGCGCTGGCGACCACCAGCGCGGGATATGCGTTCGCGAGAGGGAAGCGGGATTCCTTCGCGGGCCTCGGCAGGGGCGAGATCCTGGCGAACGCCGCCGAGATCGTCGCCGCGACGGATCTTCCGGTTTCGGGCGACCTCGAGGACGGGTTCGGGGCCGCGCCGGAGGACTGTGCGACGACCGTTCGCCTGGCCTGCGAGGCCGGGCTGGTCGGAGGGTCGATCGAGGACGCGACGGGCGATCCGGATGCGCCGATCCACGGGATCACCCAGGCGGTCGAACGGATTGAGGCGGCGGCCGAGGCCGCGCGCGACCTGCCGTTTCTGCTGACGGCGAGGGCGGAGAACTATCTCTGGGGAAGGCCCGATCTCGACGATACCATCGCGCGGCTGCAGGCCTTTTCCGCAGCGGGGGCGGATGTCCTCTACGCGCCGGGCCTTCCCGACATCGAGGCGATCCGAACCGTGTGCCGCGCCGTGGACAAGCCGGTGAACGTGGTCATGGGCCTTCGCGGGAGAAGCTATTCCGTCGCCGAGCTTTCCGCGGCCGGGGTTCGCCGCATCAGCGTGGGCGGCTCGTTCGCCCGGGCCGCGCTCGGCGGGTTGCTGCGGGCGGCGCAGGAGGTGAAGTCGCTCGGCACGTTCTCCTACGCCGAGGATGCAATCCCCGACGCGGTCATGCGTCAGCTCATGTCGCAGGACAAGCGCGCCGACCGGCGGTGACCGCCGGTGCTGTTCCGCTGAAGCCTTGTCTTCGCGGCATGGCCGCGCAAGTCTGCGCGGGCAGCGGCGGCGGAGGGCTGGAATGGAGTTTGGCCCGGAGACCTTTGGCGAACTCTACGCGGACGAGTACGACGCGCTGCATGATCCCGGCACCACCGAGGCGACGGTCCAGGTCATCGCGGAGCTGGCCGGCAGCGGGCGCATCCTCGAGCTGGCGATCGGGACGGGGCGGATCGCACTGCCGCTGGCGCGCGCCGGGCACAGGATCGCAGGCATCGACGGCTCGCCGGACATGGTGGCCAAGCTGCGCGGGAAGCCGGGCGGGGAGGCCATTCCGGTCACCATCGGGGATTTTGCCGCGGTCGCGGTCGAGGGCCCGTTCGAGCACGTGTTCCTGGTCTTCAACACCCTGTTCAATCTCCCGAGCCAGGACGATCAGGTCAGGTGCTTTCGCAACGTCGCCAGCCGCCTGGCCGATGGCGGCACCTTCCTCGTGGAGGCGTTCGTTCCGGACCTGTCCGGGTTTGCCGGCGGGCAGCGGGTCCGGACGACACGGCTGGACGGCACCTCGGTCTGGCTGGAAGCGGCGGTGCACGACCCGGTGCGGCAGGTGATCGAGTACCAGAGGATCAGGATCGGCGAGGGCGGCGTCCGGCTCGCCCCGTTGCCGATGCGGTACGCCTGGCCGTCCGAGATCGACCTGATGGCGCGGCTGGCGGGTCTGTCGCTCGCGGAGCGATGGGGTGGATGGGACCGGCGCGCCTTCGATGCGGGGAGCACGATGCACGTCTCGATCTATCGGAAGGCGCCGCGCTGACCTCGGGTTGCGGCCGCGGTCACTGCCGCGCGGCGAGCTCGGCGCGCACGGCATCCCTGACCGCCGGCATGCGCGCGGGGTAGTCGGGCGGGAAGGTCCAGTAGCGCGCGCCCGAAGGGGCGGTGCCGGGGTCGAGGCCGCGGGCGGCGGCGGGCAGGTGGAAGAGCAGGGTCAGGATCACGTCGTTGCTGGCCCAGGGGTGGTCGTACCAGAAGGTGTGCGAGGTGGCGGAGAGCTCGGGCATGCGCTCGGGGTGCACCTGCACGATCTCGACCTCGCCGTCGGCCGCGGCGGCGAGGAGCCGCTCGGCGGTCTCGGGCGTGAGCTCGCGGATGTCGGGCCGGCCGGCGCGCGACGCGCGGTTGACCGCCTGCGCCAGGCGCAGCGCGCTGTCGCCGAGGTTCACCGCCGCGGTCACCCGGCGCGCGTGCGGGGCGTAGTCGCCGAGATCGTCCACGAAGGCGCGGAAGTCGGCGTCCGGTGCTGCGTGATAGATCTCGCCCAGCCGGTCCGCCGTCGCGGGGTCCTCGCGCGCGAGCAGGGCGAGCCCGTCGCTGCCGACCGTGGCGCCGGCGCTGTAGGTGAAGACGTCGATGCTCTCGGCTTCGGTATGCGCGCCGAGAAGCCGGATCAGCTCGGCGAACTGCGGCGCGCTGCCGAGCGCCGTGCGGATGTCGCGGGCATAGCGCAGGAAATTCTCCGCCGTGGGCCAGACGAAGAGCACGACGACAGCCTCGCGCCCGGCGAAGTGGCGGAGCTGCGCGGCCTGGCCGGCGGCGCGCTCGACGGTGGTGTTGGCGCCGTGGACGTAGATGAGGATGTCGCGCGCGCGGCTGGCGGCGAGGGCGGCGTCGATTTCGGCGAGCCAGGCCTGCGCCTCGGCGTCCGGCGGCTCGCCGGTGGCGAGGGTGGCGTATTCCTGCATCCGCTCGAGGCGGATGAACGGCCGGTCGGAACCGTCGACCCGGGTGGTCCATTCGCGGACCTGGTCCATCGTGGTCTCCTCCTCGCCGATGCGCAGCGACGACTTGCCGAGGTGCAGGCGCCAGTCGGGTGCGACGCTGTAGACGCGGTTGTCGCGCGGCCCGACCGGCAGGCGGCTGGAGGCATAGAACAGCTCGATCTCGCTGCCGGCCATGGCGGGGGCGATGTCGAAGACCCGGTCGCCGCCTTCCTGGAACAGCAGCGGCGGCGGCATCAGCCGCATGGGCGGGTGGTAGAAGATGAAGAACGCCGTCGCACCCACGGCGGCGGCGATGACGAGGAGGAGGATTTTTCGCAAGCCGGGTGCCTCAGGTTCCTGACGGAAGCGAGAGGTGCCCGGCGTTGCGGCCAAAGGCAAGCGGCAAAGGGGTGGCTCGGTTGACAAGCGGGTGGCGCGGCGTCACATGCCCTGTCCATGCTCGCGTTCAAGAACATCAGCTTCTCCATCGAGGGGAAGAAGCTCTTCGACGATGCCTCGGCGCTGATCCCGGCGGGGCACAAGGTGGGATTCGTCGGGCGGAACGGCAGCGGCAAGACGACGCTGTTCCGGCTGATCCGCGGCGAGATGGCGCTGGACGGCGGCGAGATCGAGGTGCCGAAGCGGGCGCGCATCGGCGGCGTGGCGCAGGAGGCGCCGGCGACGCGCGACAGCCTGATCGACACGGTGCTGGCGGCCGATACCGAGCGGGCCGCGCTCATGGCGGAGGCGGAGGAGGCGCATGACGCGTTGCGCATCGCCGAGATCCACGCCCGGCTGGCGGACATCGACGCGCATTCGGCCGAGGCGCGGGCGGCGTCCATCCTGAACGGGCTGGGGTTCGACGCGCGCGGCGCAGGCGCGGGCCTGCGCGGAGTTCTCCGGCGGCTGGCGGATGCGGGTGGCGCTGGCGGCGGTGCTGTTCGCGCGGCCCGACGTTCTGCTGCTCGACGAGCCGACGAACTATCTCGACCTCGAGGGCGCGATCTGGCTGGAGACGTTCCTGGCGCGCTATCCGCATACCGTGCTGGTGATCAGCCACGACCGGGATCTGCTCAACCGCTCGGTGGGGGCGATCCTGCATCTCGATCGCCGGAAGCTGGTGCTCTACCAGGGCCCCTACGACACCTTCGAGGACACCCGCCGGGCGCGGCTGGAGCAGCTCGTCTCCGAGAAGCGCAAGCAGGACGCGGCGCGGGCGCACATGCAGAGCTTCGTCGACCGCTTCCGGGCCAAGGCCTCGAAGGCGCGGCAGGCGCAGAGCCGGATCAAGGCGCTGGAGCGGATGAAGCCGATCGCGGCCATCGTCGAGGACCAGGTGGCGGCGTTCAACTTCCCGACGCCCGAGGAGCTGTCGCCGCCGATCATCCGGATGGAGAACGTCACCGTCGGCTACGGCGGGCGGCCGGTGCTGCAGGGGCTGGACCTGCGGATCGACCAGGACGACCGGATCGCGCTCCTCGGCCAGAACGGGCAGGGCAAGTCGACGCTGGCGAAGCTGCTGTCGGATCGGCTGGCGCCGATGACCGGGCGGAAGGTGGCGTCCTCGAAGCTGCGGGTCGGCTACTTCGCGCAGCACCAGGTGGACGAGCTGGAGCTCGACGAGTCGCCGTTGCAGCACCTGCAGCGGCTGCGGCCGGACGAGCCGCCGGGCAAGCTGCGCGGGCGGCTGGCGGGCGGCGGGATCGGCGCGGACATCGTGACGACCGAGGTGGGGCGGCTGTCGGGGGGGCAGAAGTCGCGGCTGGCGCTGCTCCTCGCCACGCTGGACGCGCCGCACATGATCATCCTCGACGAGCCGACCAACCATCTCGACATCGAGAGCCGCGATGCGCTGGTGGAGGCGCTGACCGAGTATGGCGGGGCGGTGATCCTGGTCAGCCACGACCCGCACCTGGTGGAGCTGGTGGCGGACCGGCTGTGGCTGGTCAAGGACGGGCGGGTGCGGCCGTTCGAGGACGACATGGACGCCTATCGCCGGCAGCTGCTCGCGGAGCGGAACGGCACGCCGCTGCGGACGCGGGACGACAAGCCGCGGCCGCGGCCGGCGCCGCGGGGCGAGGTGGCGCCGCTCAAGGCCGAGCTTGCGAAGTGCGAGGCGCGGGTGGCCAAGCTCGAGGCGATGCGGACGGAGATCGACGGGCGGCTGGCCAATCCGCTGCTCTACTCGCGGGGCGAGACCGAGCAGGTGGCGCGGCTGCAGAAGAAGCGCGCCGAGGTCGAGGAGGGGCTGGCGCGCGCCGAGGCGATGTGGGAGGCCGCGCTGGAGCGGGTCGAGACGGCCGGGGCGCGCGGCTGATGCTCGACATCCTCGTCCCGGCGTTCGTCACCCTCTTCGTCATCATCGACCCGATCGGGCTGTCGCCGCTCTTCATCACCCTGACGCACGGGATGACGCTGGAGGAGCGCGACCGGGTGGGGCGGCGGGCGCTGATCCTGTCCTTCGGCCTCCTGGCCGTCTTCGGGCTGTTCGGCGAGTCGCTGCTGACCGCGATCGGCATCTCGCTGCCGGCCTTCCGCATCTCGGGCGGGCTGCTCCTGTTCCTGACCGCGCTCGACATGCTGTTCGAGCGGCGGACCGACCGGCGCGAGCGCCGGGCGGGCGAGGCGCCGGCGGATCCTTCGGTCTTCCCGCTGGCGATGCCGCTGATCGCCGGGCCCGGGGCGCTGACCACGATGATCCTGCTCACCAGCCAGAACAGCGGCGACGTGCCGGCGCTGATCGGCATCAACGTGGTGATGCTGGCGGTGCTGCTGATGACCTACCTGTCGTTCCGGCCTGAGCCACCTCTTCGCGCGGGCGCTGGGCCAGACCGGCATCGTGGTGCTGACGCGGCTCTTCGGCATCCTGCTCGCCGCGCTGTCGGTGCAGTTCGTGCTGGACGGGCTGCGCGAGTACGGTCTGGTGGCCGGAGGCTGACATGCCGCGCGATCCCGACACGCTGATGCGGCTCGTCTATCTCGTCATCCTGCTGGTGGGGGTGGCGGGCTTCTTCCTCTGGGGCCGGCGCGGGCGCATGGGGCGGTCGCTGCGCGACCTCGCCATCTGGGCGCTGATCTTCGCCATGGTGGTGATCGCCTACGGCTTTCGCGACACGCTGCGCGCAGGAGCTGCTGCCGTCGGCCATGGTGCAGGTGGCGCCGGATGCGATCGAGCTCCGCCGGGGCCGCGACGGGCATTTCCATGCGGAGCTCGAGGTCAATGGCGAGCCGGTGCGGTTCCTCGTCGATACCGGCGCCTCGCACATCGTGCTGTCGCTGCGCGACGCCGAGCGGGTGGGGCTGGATCCGGGCTCGCTCGACTATGCGGGGCGGGCGGTGACCGCGAACGGGCCGGTGGGCACCGCGCCGGTGCGGCTGGGGCTGGTGAAGCTCGGGAGCTTCACCGACACCAACGTCCCGGCCAGCGTCACCGACGGGGCGCTCGGATCGTCGCTGCTCGGCATGTCCTATCTCAACCGCTTCGCGGGGATCGAGATCGCCGGGGACACGATGACGCTCCGCCGCTAGCGGCGTCCGGCACCGGAGCATCTGCACCACTATTCATAGGGTGCCGGGGTGTGACGCCGCGCACAGGCTGCGTCCGGCGAATTGGCGATAGTGGGCGTCATCGGGGAAGGAACAACCCAGCCCCACCGCCCGCGAGGAGAAGCGCCATGGCCATCACCATCACCACCACCACCGGTTTCGCCACGTCCCGCCATGGCTCGGGCGTCATGGCCCGCGTCACCGCCGCCATCGCCGGCGCGATGGCCCGCGCCAAGGCACGCCACGACTACCGGCGGATCGTCGACAACGAGGATATCCTGCGCGACGTGGGCGTCTCGCGCGACGACGTTCGCCGGGCCCTGGACGGAATTCGCGGCGGCCTGTGACCGCTCGGCGCCGCCTTCGTCCCGTGAGGGAGGCGATCCGGCCCGAGGACGGGCCGGCGCGAAAGGAGGTTTCGGCCCGGGGGCCGGGGCGATATAACCCACCCGAAACGGGGCAGGGGACGCCGGCATGGGCAACGTTGTGGTCGTCGGCGCGCAGTGGGGCGACGAGGGCAAGGGCAAGATCGTCGACTGGCTGAGCGAGCGCGCCGACGTGATCGCCCGCTTCCAGGGCGGGCACAACGCCGGGCACACGCTGGTGATCGACGGCGCGGTCTACAAGCTGTCGCTGCTGCCCTCCGGCATCGTGCGGCCGGGCAAGCTCAGCATCATCGGCAACGGCGTGGTGCTCGACCCCTGGGCGCTGCTCGCCGAGATCGAGAAGCTGCGCGGGCAGGGGGTGGCGATCGCGCCGGAAAGCCTGATGATCGCCGAGAACGCGCCGCTGATCCTGCCGCTGCACCAGGACCTCGACCGCATGCGCGAGGAGGCGGCCGGCGCGGCCAAGATCGGCACCACCGGGCGCGGCATCGGGCCGGCCTACGAGGACAAGGTCGGGCGGCGCAGCATCCGCGTGGCGGACCTCGGCGACGAGGCGACGCTGGAGACGCGGCTCGACCGGCTGCTCGCGCACCACGACGCCCTGCGCAGGGGCCTCGGGGCGACGCCGATCGATCGCGCGAAGCTGAAGGCGCAGCTGATGGAGGTGGCGCCGAAGGTGCTGCCCTATGCGGCGCCGGTCTGGAAGGTGCTGGCCGAGACCCGCCGCGACGGCAGGCGCATCCTTTTCGAGGGGGCGCAGGGGTCGCTCCTCGACATCGACTTCGGGACCTATCCTTACGTCACCTCCTCGAACACGCTGGCCGGCATGGCCGCCATCGGCACCGGCATGGGGCCGGGGGCGGTGGGGTTCGTGCTCGGCATCGTCAAGGCCTACACCACGCGGGTGGGCGAGGGGCCGTTCCCGGCCGAGCTGCACGGACGCCACCGGCGAGAAGCTCGGCGAGCGCGGGCCGCGAGTTCGGCACCGTCACCGGCCGCAAGCGCCGCTGCGGCTGGTTCGACGCGGTGCTGGTGCGGCAGACCTGCACCACGGGCGGGCGTGACCGGCATCGCGCTCACCAAGCTCGACGTGCTCGACGGCTTCGACGAGCTGAAGATCTGCGTCGGCTACGAGCTCGACGGGCAGCGGCTCGACCATCTGCCCACCGCGGCGGCGCGGCAGGCGCGGGTGACGCCGATCTACGAGACGCTGCCCGGCTGGTCGGAGACGACGGCGGGGGCGCGCTCCTGGGCCGAGCTGCCGGCGCAGGCGATCAAGTACGTGCGCCGCATCGAGGAGCTGATCGGCTGCCCGGTGGCGCTGCTCTCGACCAGCCCGGAGCGCGACGACACCATCCTCGTCACCGATCCGTTCGCGGCATGAGCCTGAGCTGGCGCGCGCGGCGGCGCTGGTCGCTCTTGATCCTGCTGGTCGGAATGCCGCTTGTACGTCGTGGCTGCCGTCAGCCTGCTCGCCGGTTCGAGCGGCCGAGCGATGCTGACCGAGTTTGCGATCTATGTCGGCCTCGGCTTCCTCTGGGCGCTGCCGTTCCGCTTCGTCTTCCGCGGCGTGGCGCGGCCCGACCCGGAGGCGCAGCCGGGGCGAGAGGCCCGGAGGAGAGTGACGATGCTGAAGTGCGATGCTGGCGGCGGCGGTGCTGGCGGTGGCGCCCGTGGCCGCCCCGGCGGCGGCCGAGGAGATCGGCGAGGTGACGACGGCGATCAAGATCCTCGGCGCCAACCACGCATCGTCGTCGAGGCCTTCGACGACCCGAAGGTCGCAGGGCGTCTCCTGCTTCCTCAGCCGGGCGCGCACCGGCGGGATCAAGGGCAGCCTCGGCATCGCCGAGGACACCTCCGACGCCTCGATCGAGCTGCGCGCAGACCGGGCCGGTGAAGTTCCGCGAGGAGCTCGAGGAGGGCGAGGAGGTGTTCTCGCGCCGCGCCAGCCTGATCTTCAAGACGTCCAGGTGGTGCGCTTCTTCGACGAGGACGCGCAACGCGCTGGTCTACCTCACCTACTCCGACAGGGTGATCGAGGGCTCGCCCAAGAACAGCATCTCGGCCGTGGTGATCCGCGATTGGCAAGCCGCCCGCGCCGTGAGCCGCATCCTCGTCCGCGCCGCGGGGCCGGTGACGCTGGTCGGCGGCGGGCCGGTGGCGGCGCGCCAGCTGGCGCAGGCGCTGGCGCTGGCGCCCGAGGCGGTGGCGGCGGACGGCGGCGGCGATCACCCGCTGCCGGAGGGGCACGCCTTCCGGGCGGTGATCGGCGACATGGATTCGCTCCGCGATCCGCGAGCGCGCTGCGCGCCGCGGGCGTGGCGATCCTCGAGGTCGGCCGAGCAGGACTCGACCGACCTCGAGAAGTGCCTCTACTCGGTGGAGGCGCCGCTCTTCATCGGGCTCGGCTTTCTCGGGGGCCGGATCGATCATCACCTCGCGGCGATGAACGCGCTGGTCAGGCATCCAGCCAGGCCCGTGGTGCTGATCGGCGGCGCGGATCTCTGCTTTCTCTGCCCGCCGCGACTTCGCGATCGAGCTCGCGGCCGGGACGCGGGTGTCGCTCTTCCCCATGGGCGCCGGTCGCGGGGCATGGCCTCGGAGGGGCTGCGCTGGCCGGTCACGGGCTCGCGTTCCGCGCCGGACGGCGCGCATCGGCACCTCGAACATCGGCCATCGGCGGGCGCGGTGCGGCTGGCGTTCGACGCGCCCCGGATGCTGGTGATCCTGCCCGCCGCCCTGCTCGGGCGGGTGGTGGACTGCCTCCGGGGCGCGCCGGCTGCCGGTCAGGCTGGCCGGCGTGACCGAGACGGCGACCGCGTCGGTCATGGTGACGAGGACGCGCGAGCCGGGGCCGCGGGACTGCGGCGAAGGTCGCGCAGGTTCGGCGGGACCGCGGCGGTGCGGGTGAAGCCGTCCGGCGTGCGGAAGGTGGCGATGCCGGTGTTGTCGTCGTAGTTGATGACGGTGACGACCATGCTCTCGCTCGGTCATCGCCACGGCGCCGGGCATCGACCCTTCCGGCGCGCGGCCCGCGACGACGGCGGTGACGGCCTCGCCGGTGTCGGCGGGGTCGGCCATGCTGGCGGTGACCGACTGGTAGAAGTCGACCGTGACCTGGTCGCCGGCCTGCACCTGGTCGAGGTTGCGCACCTCGGGCCCGGCGGTGACGACGAAGCTGGTGCCGTCGGCGTTGTCGCGCAGCCGCACGTCGCGGGTGGTCTGGTCGATCGCCTCGACGGTGGCGCTGGACGTCTGCAGCGTCTCCTGGGTGCCGCCCTGGCGGGCGCCGATCGCCCATCTCCGAGCAGGCCATGAGCAGGAGCGCGGCCATCAGGCCGATCGCGTGTCTGGGTTCGCATTCTCATCTTCCCCGAACTGTGCGGCTCGAACGTCCGCCGGCGCCAGTTAACGGAGCCTGGGGAACTTGTCGAGCCGTCCCGTCAGCAGGCCGGCACGTTCACCGCGAGGCCGCCGAGCGAGGTTTCCTTGTAGCGCGCGTCCATGTCGCGGCCGGTCTGGCGCATGGTCTCGATGCAGGCGTCGAGGCTGACGAGGTGCTGCCCGTCGCCGCGCAGCGCCAGGCTCGCCGCGGAGACCGCCTTGATCGCGCCGAGGCCGTTGCGCTCGATGCAGGGCGCCTGCACCAGGCCGGCGATCGGGTCGCAGGTCATGCCGAGGTGGTGCTCGAGCGCGATCTCGGCGGCGTTCTCGATCTGCGCGGGCGTGCCGCCGAGCACGGCCGCGAGGCCGGCGGCGGCCATGGCGGCGGCGGAGCCGACCTCGCCCTGGCAGCCGACCTCGGCGCCGGAGATCGAGGCGTTGGACTTGATCAGCGCGCCGACGGCGGCCGCGGTCAGCAGGAACTCCGGCACCCGCTTCCGCGAGGCGCCGGGCACGTGGTCGAGGAAGTAGCGGATGGTGGCCGGCACGACGCCCGAGGCGCCGTTGGTGGGCGCGGTCACCACCTGCGCGCCGGCGGCGTTCTCCTCGTTCACCGCGATGGCGTAGACCGAGATCCAGTCGTTGATGGTGTGCGGCGCGGTCAGGTTCTGCCCGCGCTCGGCGAGCAGGCGCTCGTGGATGCCGCGGGCGCGGCGGCGGACCTTGAGCCCGCCGGGCAGGATGCCCTCGCCCTTGAGGCCGCGGTCGATGCAGTCGGTCATCACCGCCCAGAGCCGCGTCAGCCCGGCGTCGATCTCCGCCGCGGATCGCAGCGCCCGCTCGTTGGCGCGCTGCAGCTCGGCGACGCCGAGGCCGGTCGCCGCGCAGCGCGCGAGGAGTTCGGCGGCGGAGCGGAAGGGATGCGGGCACCGACGGGCCGTCGGCGTCCCGCGGCGGACGGGCGAGCTCGCGGGCGGTCAGGACGAAGCCGCCGCCGACGGAATAGTAGGTCTCCTGCATGTGCAGGTTGCCCGCCGCGTCCCAGGCCGAGAGCACGAGGCCGTTGGCATGGCCGGGCAGGGCGGGGCCGTAGTCGAAGACGAGGTCGCGGGCCGCGTCGAAGGCCATCACGGGCAGGCCGGCCGGCGCGATCCCGCCGGAGGCCTCGATCGCCGCCAGCGCCTCGGCGGCGCGCTCGGCGTCGAAGGCGCCGGGGTCGAAGCCGGCGAGGCCGAGGATCACCGCGCGGTCGGTGGCGTGGCCCTTGCCGGTGAAGGCGAGGCTGCCGTGCAGGCGGCAGCCGAGCCGCGCCGGCGCGCCGGAGCCGGGGATGCGGTCGTCGCCCGCGCGCAGCGCCGAAAGGAAGCGGCCGGCCGCCACCATCGGGCCCATGGTGTGCGAGGAGGAGGGCCCGACGCCGACCTTGAAGATGTCGAAGACGCTGAGGAACATGGCGCGCATTAAGACCCCGTTTCCGCGACGTTGTCAGGCCGATTCCGACGCCGGGGCAGGCGCTGGCGGCAATTCGGCTTTCGGTGGCCCGGCAATCGGCCTATACAGCGGCGCACTCTTCCCGGAGGTACCCTGTCATGCCGCTCTCCCCCTCCGACCATGCCAAGCGCGCCGCCGCCGCACGCGCCCTCGAGATGGTGGAGGACGGCATGATGCTCGGCCTCGGCACCGGCTCGACCGCGGGCTGGTTCGTGCGGCTCCTCTCCGATCGCATCCGCCGCGAAGGGCTGACGGTCGAGGGGGTCGCCACCTCGAGCGCCACCGTCTGGCTGGCCGAGGAGCTGGGCGTGCCGCTCCGCCGGCTCGACGACGTGGCGCAGATCGACCTCGTGGTCGACGGCGCCGACGAGATCGACGCGCAGGCTCAACCTGATCAAGGGCGGCGGCGCGGCGCTGCTGCAGGAGAAGATCGTCGCGGCCGCGAGCTCGCGCATGGTGGTGATCGCCGACGACAGCAAGCGGGTGGCGCACCTCGGCGCCTTCCCGCTGCCGGTCGAGATCGTCCGCTTCGGCTGGACGGCGACCCGCCGGCTGGTGGCCGAGCTCCTCGCCTCGATGGACGTGGACGGCCGCCAGGCCGACGTGCGCATGGGCAAGGACGGCCCGCTCGTCACCGACGAGGGCAACTTCATCCTCGACCTGCATCTCGGCCGCATCGGCGACGCGCCGGCGCTCGCCACCGCGCTCAACATGCTGCCCGGCGTCGTCGAGCACGGGCTCTTCATCGACATGGCGCACTGCGCGGTGCTCGGCCATCCCGACGGCACGCACCGACATCTATTACCGGCCCGGAGCCCGCGGCGCCAACCCGGTGGACATCGCGGAGCTGATGCGCAACCAGGATGCGTGAGACGGGCGTGCCAGAGACCGACCGCGCGACCGAGGCGAGACGGCCGCGCCTTCGACTTCGACCTCTTCGTCATCGGCGGCGGCTCCGGCGGCGTGCGCGCCGCCCGGATCGCCGCCGAAGCCGGCGCCCGGGTGGGGCTGGCCGAGGAATACCGCTACGGCGGCACCTGCGTGATCCGCGGCTGCGTGCCGAAGAAGCTCCTGGTCTACGCCAGCAGCTTCGCGGACGCCTTCGACGACGCGCGCGGCTACGGCTGGAGCGTGGGCGCGCCGCGCTTCGACTGGCCGGCGTTCGATCGCCGCCAAGGACGCCGAGATTTCGCGGCTCGAGGCGGTCTATCACGAGCGCCTGCGCCGGGCCGGGGTGCAGCTCTTCGCGGCGCGGGCGGTCGTCGCCGACGCGCACCGGGTGCGCCTCGCCAACGGCGCCGAGTACACCGCGAGCCACCTCCTGATCGCCACCGGCGGACGGCCGTTCGTGCCCGACATCCCCGGCGCCGAGCTCGGCATCACCTCGAACGAGATCTTCGACCTGCCCACCCAGCCGAAGCGCATGCTCATCGTCGGCGGCGGCTATGTCGCCTGCGAGTTCGCGGGGATCATGAACGGCCTCGGCACGCACGTGATCCAGTGCTACCGCGGCGAGCAGATCCTGCGCGGCTTCGATCACGACCTGCGCGACCACGTGGCGGGCGCCATGCGCGCGCGCGGCGTCGTGCTGGAGATCAGCGCGACGTGACCGGGATCGAGCGGATCGACGCGGGCCTCGCGGTCAGCTCGACAACGGCGAGACGCACGTGGTCGACCAGGTGCTCTTCGCCACCGGGCGCGATCCCAACACCGCCGGCCTCGGGCTCGAGGCGCTGGGCGTCGGCATCGGCGGCCAACGGCGCGGTCGCGGTGGACGACTGGTCGCAGACGGCGGTGCCCTCGATCTTCGCGGTGGGCGACGTGACCGACCGGGTCGCGCTGACGCCGGTGGCGATCCACGAGGGCCACGCCTTCGCCGAGACGGTCTTCGCCGGCCGCCCGCGCCGCTCGGACCACGCGCTGATCCCGACCGCCATCTTCACCCAGCCCGAGGCGGCGGCGCTGGGCCTGACCGAGGCCGAGGCGCGGGCGCGGGGGGCGGTCGAGATCTACCGCGCCCGCTTCCGCCCGCTGCTGAACACGCTCGCGCGGGCGGCAGGAGCGGACGCTGATGAAGCTCGTGGTCGAGGCGGGCAGCCGCCGGGTGCTCGGCGTGCATATCGTCGGCCACGGCGCCGCGGAGATGATCCAGCTCGCCGCCGTCGCGGTGCGCATGGGCGCGACCAAGGACGACTTCGACCGCACGATGGCGGTGCATCCGACTTCGGCCGAGGAACTCGTGACCATGCACGCCTCGGCCGCCTGATGGCGCGCAGTTGAACACGCCTGCGAGCGAGCGGCGTGACATCTTGAAATCGCCGTGCGAGGGGTCACATGCGCCCGTGAGCCCGGCAGGCAGAGACGGTGAAGGAGAACGGATGCCCTACAGCAACAACGGCGGTCCCTGGGGAGCGGCGGCGGCGGTGGCGGCGACGACAAGAAAGGCGGCGGCCGGGGACCCTGGGGCAGTGGCGGCGGCGGCAAGGGCCCGGGCGGGCAGCCGCCGGTGCCGGACATCGACGAGATCGTCCGCAAGGGGCAGGAGCAGCTGAAGATCCTGATGGGCGGCCGCAGCGGCCCGCGCGGCCCCGGCGGCCGGCGGCGGCGGCGGCGGCTTCGGGCGGCGCGGCTTCGCCATCGCTGGCGGCGGCGCTCGTCGGCTTCTGGCTGCTGATGTCGTTCTACACGGTGCGGCCCGAGGAGCAGTCGGTCGAGCTCACCTTCGGCGAATGCCGCGGCGACTGCATCGGCCAGCCCGGCCTCAACTTCGCGCCCTGGCCGATCGTCACCCACGAGGTCGTGCAGGTCACCCGCGAGAACACCGAGGAGATCGGCTCCGGCACCGTCCGCGGCACCGCGCGGGGCTGATGCTGACCGGGGACGAGAACATCGTCGACATCACCTTCCAGGTGGTCTGGAACGTGCGCGACCCGGCGGAATTCCTCTTCAACCTCTCCGACCCGACCTCGACCATCCAGGCGGTCGCCGAGTCGGCGATGCGCGAGGTGGTCTCGCGCTCGCAGCTCTCGCCGATCCTCAGCCGCGACCGCGGCATCATCAGCCAGGAGGTCCAGGACCTGATCCAGCAGACCCTCGACGAATACGGCTCGGGCGTGAACATCGTGCGCGTCAACTTCGACCGCGCCGACCCGCCGCAGCAGGTGATCGACAGCTTCCGCGAGGTGCAGGCGGCGCGCCAGGAGCGCTCGACGCTGCAGAACCAGGCCGACGCCTACGCCAACCGGACGCTGGCCGAGGCGCGCGGCAACTCGGCGCAGATCCTGCAGCAGGCCGAGGGCTACCGCGCCCGGGTGGTCAACGCCGCCGCGGGCGAGGCGAGCCGCTTCACCGCCGTGCAGCAGGAGTACGTCAAGGCGCCCGAGGTCACCCGCAAGCGGCTCTACCTCGAGACCATGCAGGACGTGCTGGGCAACGTCCGGATGTTCGTGGTCGACACGCCCTCGGGCAACGCCAACGGCATCGTGCCCTACCTGCCGCTCAACGAGCTCAAGGCGGCGCCGCCCGCCCCGGCCGCGACGACCGGAGGAACCCAGTGATGCGCCGCCTTCCCATCCTCATCGCCGTCCTCGTCGCCGTGGGCTTCCTGCTCCTGAACTCGATCTTCACCGTGGACGAGCGCGAGAAGGCCATGGTGCTGCAGTTCGGCCAGGTCCGCGCCGTCAAGGAGCACCCGGGCCTCGCCTTCAAGATCCCGTTCATCCAGAACGTCGTCTACTACGACAGCCGCATCCAGGGCCTCGAAACCAACGCGCTGGAGGTGACGCCGCTCGACGACCGGCGGCTGATCGTCGACGCCTTCGCCCGCTGGCGGATCGCCGACGTCAGCCAGTTCCGCCGCGCCGTCGGCGTCGGCGGCATGCAGGCGGCCACCCAGCGGCTGGAGGCGATCCTGAACGCCAACGTCCGCGAGGCGCTGGGCTCGGTCCGCTCCGAGGCGGTGCTCTCGGCCGACCGCGTCGGGCTGATGAACCGCATCCGCGACGCCGCGATCATCGAGGCGCGCGACCTCGGCATCGAGATCATCGACGTGCGGCTGAAGCGCGCCGACCTGCCGGAGCAGAACCTCGAGGCGACCTTCAACCGGATGAAGGCCGAGCGCGAGCGCGAGGCGGCCGACGAGCGCGCCCGCGGCAACGAGGCGGCGCAGCGGCTGCGCGCCCAGGCCGACCGCACCGCCATCGAGCTCGTCTCGGAGGCCGAGCGCGACGCCCAGATCATCCGCGGCGAGTCCGACGCCGAGCGCAACCGCATCCTGGCGGAGGCCTACGGGGCCGACCCGGAGTTCTTCGCCTTCATGCGCTCGCTCGACGCCTATCGCGGCGCGCTCACGTCCGACAACGCCACCATGATGATCGAGCCCGACAGCGCCTTCTTCGACTACCTGCACTCGCCCGATGCGCGCGGCTCGGCGCCGGAGCCGGCCGCGCCCGCCGCGCCCGCGCCGGTGCCATCCGCCAGCGCCGGCGCGGACCCGAATGGCTGACGCGCTGCTGCTCGGGCTCGGGCTCGTGGCGATCATCGAAGGGCTGGCGCTGGCGCTCGCGCCAGCCCGGATGCGCGAGGCGCTGGAGGCGATCGCCCGCATGGACCCCGAGCGGCGCCGGCTGGTCGGGCTTCTGGCGGTCACCGTCGGCATCGCCCTTGTCTGGGCGTCGCGGGCGTGAAATCCTCCGAGCGCCGCCGGCGCACGAAGGCGTGACTTGCCCCGCTGGCCGGCGGACCCGAGATTCACTGCGGGAGCCGGATCGCCGGCGCCCGCCGACAGAGGGAGACGCCGTGATGGCAACGCAGGACCGAGTTCTTTGCGCATGGCCGGACCGGCGCGGCGCTGCAGGCGTCACTGGTCGCGCTCGGCCTCGCCTTCTGCCAGCCGGTGGCGGCGCAGACCGAGGGCGCGAGACCGAGCCGCTTTCGGTCGATCCCGGACCGCGCTTCGTGCCGGAGAGCTTCGCCGAGCTCTCCGACCGGCTGAGCCCGGCGGTGGTGAACATCACCACCACCACCAACGTCGCCGGAAGTGGACGACGGCATGCGGCCCGGTGCTGCCGCCCGGCTCGCCGTTCGAGGAGTTCTTCCGCGACTTCATGGAGCGCCAGGACGGCCAGCCGCGCCGGCAGCAGCGCTCGAACGCGCTCGGCTCGGGCTTCATCATCTCCGACCGACGGCTACATCGTCACCAACAACCACGTGATCGAGAGCGCCGACGAGATCTCGGTGGAGCTCTACCACGGCGGCAAGCTCGAGGCGCGCCTCGTCGGCCGCGACACCCGCACCGACATCGCGCTGCTCAAGGTCGAGAGCGACGAGCCGCTGCCCTTCGTCGAGTTCGGCGACAGTCGACACCGCCAAGGTCGGCGACTGGGTGCTCGCCATCGGCAACCCGCTCGGCCAGGGCTTCTCGGTCTCCGCCGGCATCGTCTCGGCGCGCAACCGCACGCTGCAGGGCAGCTACGACGACTTCATCCAGACCGACGCCGCCATCAACCGCGGCAACTCCGGCGGCCCGCTCTTCGACATGAACGGGCGGGTGATCGGGGTGAACACCGCCATCCTCTCGCCCAACGGCGGCTCCATCGGCATCGGCTTCGCCATGTCGGCGGCGGTGGTGACCCGGGTGGTCGACCAGCTCCGCGACTTCGGCGAGACCCGCCGCGGCTGGCTCGGCGTGCGCATCCAGAACGTCGACGAGGACGTGGCCGAAGCCATCGGCCTCGACCGAGGCCAAGGGCGCGCTCGTCACCGACGTTCCCGAGGGCCCGGCGCTCGAGGCGGGCCTGAAGTCGGGCGACGTGGTGCTGCGCTTCGGCGGCGAGGAGGTCGACGACACCCGCGAACTGGTTCGCATCGTCGCCGACACGCCCGTCGGGCAGAAGGTCGAGATCGTCGTGTTCCGCGACGGCGCCGAGACCACGCTCGAGGTCGAGGTCGGGCTGCTGGAGGAGGCGACGCTGGCCGCCGCGCCCGGGGCCGAGCCGCCCGCCGACACGCCGCCGGCGCGCGAGGAGACCGTGCTCGGCATGACCGTGGCCATCATCAACGACGACCTGCGCCAGCGCTTCGCCCTCGACAGGGAGGTCACGGGCCTCATCGTCACCGACCTCGACGCCAGCACCGACGCCTACGCCAAGGGCATGCGCGAGGGCGACGTGATCGCCGAGGTGGGCCAGGAGGCGGTCGGCAGCCCCAAGGAGATGCGCAGCCGCATCGAGGCGGCCGAGCAGGCCGGGCGCAACTCGATCCTCCTCCTCGTCCGCCGCGACGGGCAGCCGCGCTTCGTGGCGCTGAACCTCTCGAGCTGAGGCCGGGGCCGCGGGCTGGAGACAGCGCGCCGCCGCGAACGGACTGACAGGACGGCGGGGCGCCTTGCGGGATCGGGGGACAGGGTGGATCGGCGCTGACGCCTTCGCGGCCGTCCTGCTCGTGCTCGCGGGCGCGATGGCAGCCGCTCCCGCCCGGGCGCATCCGCATGTCTTCATCGACGGCGGCGTCGATTTCGTCTTCGACGACGACGGCCAGCTGGCGCAACTGCGCGTCACCTGGATCTACGACCCGCTGACGTCGCTCTTCATGCTCGAGGATCTGGGCATCGACCCCGGGCAGCCGCTCGCGGACGCAGACCGCCCGCGGCTGGCCCAGTACGATACCGAGTGGGACGAGGGGTACGACGGCGACAGCTACCTCTGGGACGGCGATCGCCGGGTCGGCCTGTCGGAGCCGCGGGCGCCGGAGGCGGACCTCCGCGACGGCAAGGTGACGATCCGCTTCCTGCGCGATCTCGCCACGCCGTTCCGGCCGGCGCAGGGCGCCCGGGTGGAGGTCTACGACCCCACCTACTACATGGCCTACACCATCACGGACGCGCCGCGGCTGGAAGGCGCGGCGGAGGGGTGCAGCGCCCGGGTCGAGCCGTTCACGCCGACAGACGCGATGGCGCCGTTGTTGCAGAGCCTGCTCGCGCTTCCGGCGGACGCCACGCCCGAACAGGACGATGTCGGCGCGCTCTTCGCCGAGAAGGTGCATCTGACATGCGACTGATCGCCGTCGTGCTCGCCGCGGCCGGTCTCCTCTTCCTCTGGCAGGCGGGGGGGTTCACCGCCCTCGGCTGGTGGCTCATGGGCCTGCAGCGCGAGCTCCAGTCGATCCTCGGCGCGCACGTCGCCGCCTTGCGGAACGGCGAGCCGGGCGCTCTGGCGACGCTCGTGGGCTTCTGCGCCCTCTACGGGTTCCTGCACGCGGTCGGTCCGGGTCACGGCAAGGTGCTGGTCGGGGCGGCGGCGATCGCCACGAACGCCACGGCGCGGCGCATGGCCGCGATCGCCGTCGCCGGCAGCGTGGCGCAGTCGCTCGTCGCCATCGTCCTGATCTACGGGGGGTTCTTCCTCGTCGGCGCCACGGCGCGGGCGACCGTCGCCACCTCGGAAGCCTGGGCGCTGCCGGCGGGCCATGCCGCCGTCGCCGCGGTGGGAGCCTGGATCGTCATCCGCGGTGTCGGCGCCTGGCGGCGGCGGTCGCCCGAGCGCGCGCACGGGCATGCCGACGGGCATGGCGGCGACCACGACGGCGCCCATGACTGCGGCCATCACCACGGGCCTGACGCACATGAGGTCGCGGACGCCCGTGGGCTGCCGGGGACGCTCCTCCTGGTCGGGGCGATGGCCGCGCGGCCCTGCACCGGCGCGATGATGCTGCTCGCGATCGCCTGGGGAATGGGAGTCGCCGGCGCGGGAGCGGCGGGCGTTCTCGCGATGGGGCTGGGCACCGCCCTCTTTACCGTGGCCGTCGCAGTGCTCGCCGTTTTCGGCCGCGCGCAGGCGTTGGCGCGGCTGAACGTCGGGCGCCTGGGAGGTCGGCTTGTGCCGGCGCTGCAGGTCGTGGCCGGCGTCCTGGTGGCGACGGCGGGGAGCGCGCTCCTCGTGTCGTCGCTCTCGGCCTGAGCGCGTCAGTCGCGGCCTTCGATCTGCCGGCGCAGGTCCCGCTGCGCCTCGGGGCCGAGCGGAAAGTTCCACATCAGCGCGACCGCGCCGAGCTTCAGCACGATCGGCGCCAGGGCGTAGAGCAGCGACAGTCCGGTCAGGGCAAACGGCGTGTTCTCGCCGCTCGCGGAAAAGCCGATCCATCCCAGCACGATCAGCGCCGCGCCCCCGCTGCCGGCCAGGGCGAACTTCTGCGCCAGCGACCACAGCGCGAAGAACGCGCCCGTCCGCTGGTCGCCGGACCGCGCGGTGTCGAGATCGACGACGTCCGCCTGGATGGCCGTCGGCAGCGACAGGTCGGCGCCGAGCGCGGCACCGCTCAGCACGCAGATGACCCCGAAGGCCAGCGAGGTCGCCTTCGCGCAGCAGGAGCGCGGCGGCGAAGACCACGCAGGCATAGAGCATGGCCCAGCACCAGATCCTGTGCTTGGCGTGCCGCCGCACCAGCCACGGCCAGAGCGGCGCGGCGAGCACGGCGGCGCCGAAGTAGACGATCAGCAGCGGTCCGCCCCACGCCGGCGCCCCGAGGCGCTGGCCGACGAAGAACAGGAACAGGCCCGGCCGGCAGGGCATTGGCGGCGCTGTTGACGAAGAACGCCAGGATCAGCCGGCCGAACAGCGGCTCGCCGGTGAGGACGCGGGCGAGCGAGCCGAGGCTGGCGCTGACGCGGCTGAAGTTGCGCGGCTCGGGAACGATGGCGAGGCAGAGGATGCAGGCAACCGGCATTGCCAGGACGATGAGCAGGGCGATGTTGCGCATGCCCTCGGCGGCATCCGCGCCCAGGGAATAGAGCACCGCCGCGAGGATCGTGCCGACGAGGCCCGCCGTCTCGCGCCAGACCGAGACCCGTCCGCGCTCGGCATAGTCCCCGGTCAGTTCCGCGCCCCACGCGAAATAGGGCGTGAGCATCACGGTCCAGCCGAGGGTCAGCAGGAACAGCCAGACCGCGAAGCCGGCCAGACCGGCCCCGGCGCCCGGTACGAAGAGCATCCAGGCCGACAGCATCACCAGCGGCGCGCCCGCGGCGAGCCAGGGGCGACGACGGCCCCAGCGGGTGGACCACCGGTCGCTGGCGATGCCGGCGACCGGATCGCTCACGGCGTCGAACAGGCGCGCGGCGATGAAGACCGCCCCGATCGCGCCGAGCGGCAGGCCGTGCGCGGTGGCGTAGAACTCCGCAAGAAACACGTAGACCGGGAAATACATCGCCGCCAGCGGCAGCGCGGGCGCGGCATAGGCGGCAAGAACAGTGCGCGCGCAGGCCCTTGGTCGGGTCGGGTCACGGCGCTGGCGGTGCGGGCCGCGAAAGCGGTGCGAGACAGCCTGGATGCTTCAGCAATGCGCCGGACCTCCCGTCCATCCCGGCCATACTAACACGACTCCCGCATGCTGACCGGGCTTTAGCTTGGGTTTTCCGAGTTTCCGCCATGCTTCGGTTGCGGCGTTGGGATCGGAAACGATGAGGTTTCGGATCCGATCGAGGCCGGTACGGAACCAGGACTGAGCAAAGTGCCCGTGCGACTTGCGCTTGGGCGAGCCGGTTCCGAGCAGGTCGGCGGCTGCGCGCCCGGCCCAGGCGATTGCGAGCGCCACCAGCGCCATGAGCAGGGCGAGCTTGCGCGGGTCGGTGAGGCGGGTGTCCTCGATGTTGAGGCCGCGGGTCTTGGCGTCGCCGAACATGCATTCGATGGCCCAGCGTTTGCGGTAGGCGGCGAGGGCCTTGCGGGCGGGAATGTTGGAGACGATGATCAGCCACTCGCCCTTGAGACGCGTGGCGGCGAAGTTGAGGAGCGGGGCGTCGGGCGCCTCGGCATCCTCGCGCGCGCCCAGACACGCCTGGAAGAACTGGGTGCGCCGGGCGAGACGGAGCCGGGCGAAGAGTGTGAGGTCGCAGCCGTCCTCGGTGGCCACCCGCAGGTCCTCGCGCAGGCGGATCGCGAACCTGATATTGTTATCATTCAGGAATTTCAGCCACTCGGCCCCGATGAACTCGCGGTCCGCCAGCAGGAGCCGGACCGTCAACGCCGGAAAGCGGGCGAGATAGCGCGTCATCAGCGCGATCCGGGTCTTGGTCGCGCTGTTGCCCGGTCCGTCGAGCAGGGTCCAGAACAGCGGGACCCGGAACCTCCGGGTCACCACGGCGAGCACGAGATAGTTGACGTCGCGCGTCCCGATCTTCCAGTTCGTCCGGTCGAGCGCGAGCGTCCAGGGGCCGGTCGCCCCGATCAGCCGCGCGACGATCGGAGCCGCCCAGTCCGGCCCGAGGTCGACATGCTGGAAAAACCGCTGCAGCCGGCGGTAGGTCGAGGCGATCAGCACGCCTCTCCCCGCTTCGGTGGCGATATGGCCGAGGTTGACGGTGCGCGCGCCGATCATGCCCACGACCAGCATGCAGAGCGTCTCGAGGCGGCACTTGCCCAGGCCGATGTGGCCTCGTAGCATCCGGGAGAGGGCGGCGACGGCTTGATGCGACATGGACGATCCTTGCAACGGAGTCGTCCGGTAAATCGATCCTGCCACCCTCAGCCACCCCCGTGTCGTGTAGTGTGATCCCGGCCATTCCGCCCCAGCGGGTCCCTGTCCGATGAGAGGGTTCTAGAGCGTCCCGCTCCCATGGGTAGGGGCGGCCGGGCAATCAATCTCCGACGCAGGCGCCGGGCAACTTTGATGGCAGGATCGCTGGATCGACCGGAGGTTCGCGATATCTCTCGGGTCCGTGCGGATGGCAAGGCAGGAGACTCGGCAGTGGTCTGGATGGACCTCGTTGCGTTGGCGTCCTTTCTCGCGATCGATGCTACATCGGGGACATGCTACGGGAAGAGACCCTCCTCGGCGTGGCCTTTGGAAACGGCACCCAGCCCTTGAGCCGGGGACCCGGCCGAATACTTCACCGGCGCGGTCCGCCGCGACCCGCTGGTCGAGGCGCCGGCCCCGGCGCGGGTGAACGCCGTCAGCGTCACCTTCGAGCACGGCGCCGCCCCGACCACGGCGATGACGCACATCGCCATCCACGAGGCCGTGGGGGCAAGGCCGTCGACTGGCTGGAGCACGTCACCGACCGGGAGTATGATGGCTGATGCCCGTCTTGGCCCAGACGGTTCCGCCCCGCGCTCAGCCGCTGAAGGGCATCCTGCTCGTCGTGCTGGCGACGCTCGCCTTTGCCTTGTCCGACGTCGTGACCAAGCAGCAGACGATGCGCCATGACAGGAGGAAGACATGCAGAAGCGCAAACTCGGAAACGGCGGCCTCGAGGTCTCGGCCCTGGGGCTCGGGTGCATGGGCTACGGCGAGGCCGCACGACAAGCAGGACATGATCGACCTGATCCGCGCCGCCGTCGACCGCGGCATCACCTTCTTCGACACGGCCGAGTCCTATGGTCCGTTCCGGAACGAAGAGGTCGTCGGCGAGGCCTTGGCGCCCTTCGGGGAAGGGTGGTGATCGCCACCAAGTTCGGCTGGGACATCGATCCCGCGACCGGCATCAACCGGGGCGGCGTCAACAGCCGTCCGGCGCATATCCGCCGCGCGGTGGAGGGCTCGCTGCGCCGGCTCCGGGTCGAGTGCGTCGACCTCCTCTACCAGCATCGGGTCGACCCCGACGTGCCGATGGAGGAGGTGGCGGGCACGGTCAAGGAGCTGATCGCCGAGGGCAAGGCGCGGCATTTCGGCCTCTCCGAAGCCGGACCGCAGTCGATCCGCCGCGCGCATGCGGTGCATCCCGTCGCCGCCCTGCAAAGCGAGTACTCGCTCTGGACGCGTGATCCCGAAACGCGAGGTGATGCCGGTCCTGAAGGAACTCGGCATCGGCTTCGTCCCGTTCAGCCCGCTGGGCAAGGGGTTCCTGACCGGCAAGATCGATCTGACCACCGAGTTCGACAAATCGGATTTCCGCAGCCGGATCCCGCGCTTCGCCCCCGAGGCACGGCTAGGCCAACAAGGCGCTGGTCGACGGCCTGGGCGAGATCGCGCGCCGCAAGGGCGCGACGCCTGCCCAGGCGGCGCTTGCCTGGCTTCTCGCGAAGGAGCCCTGGATCGTGCCGCTGTTCGGCACCCGCAAGGTCGAGCGCCTCGACGAGAACCTCGGCGGCGCCCGCGTGACGCTCTCGCCCGAGGAGTTCACCGAGATCGACCGCCTCTCGGCGGGTTTCAAGGTACAGGGAGACCGCTACCCCGAGGAGATGATGAAGCGCTCCGGTCTTTGACCGGTGGCTCCACCAGCGGACAGGGACGAACGACCCAGGGCATCGACGGCAAGGTCGTCGTCATCACCGGCGCCAGCAGCGGCCTCGGCGAGGCGGCGGCGCGCCTGCTCGCGGCCGAAGGCGCGCGGGCTCGTCCTCGGGCGCCCGCCGCGTCGACCGCATCGAGGCGCTGGCGCCGACTGCGGCGGCGACGGCAGGGCGCTCGGCCGTGGAGACCGACGTCGTCGACCGCGACGCAGGTCGAGGCGCTGGTGGCGGCGGCGGTCGAGACCTGCGGCCGCATCGACGTCATCATCAACAACGCCGGCCTGATGCCGCAGTCGCGGCTCGACGCGCTGCGGGTCGAGGACTGGGACCGGATGATCGACGTCAACATCAAGGGCGTGCTCTACGGCATCGCCGCGGCGCTGCCGCACATGCAGCGGCAGAAATCCGGGCATGTCATCAACGTCTCCTCGGTCGCCGGCCACAAGGTCGGCGTCGGCTGCGCGGTCTATGCGGCGACCAAGCACGCGGTGCGCGCCCTCTCCGAAGGGACTGCGCCAGGAGATGACGGCCCTACAACATCCGGACCACGCATCATCTCGCCGGGCGCCGTGGCGACCGAGCTGCCCGAGCAGCGTCACCGATCCGGTGGCCGCCGAGCGGGTAGCGCAAGGTCTACGCCGAGGTGGCGATCCCGGCCGACAGTTTCGCGCGGGCGTCGCCTTCGCCATCGCCCAGCCGGAGGACGTGGACATCAACGAGATCCTGTTCCGGCCCACCCGGCAGGAGTTCTGACCCTCAGGGCAGCGTTCCGTCGCCGGGGCCGAGTGCCCGCTGCATCATCACGGTGTCGACCCAGCGGCCGAACTTGAAGCCGACCGAGCGGAAGCTGCCCGACATGGGCGAACCCCGCCTTCGCGTGCACCGCGATCGAGGCGGCGTTGCCGCTGTCGCCGATCACCGCCAGCATCTGCCGCGCGCCCACGGCGGTGCTCGCCTCGATCAGCGCGGCGAGCAGGCGGCCGCCGATGCCGCGGCCGGTGGCGGCGGGGTCGAGGTAGATCGAATCCTCCACCGCGAAGCGGTAGGCGCTGCGCAGCGCGGTAGGGGGCGGCGTAGGCATAGCCGAGCACCCGCCCCGCGTCCTCCGCGACGATCTACGGCAGCCCGCGGGCCAGCACGTCGGCCCGCCGCGCCGCCATCTCGGCGGCGTCGGGCGGGACCTCCTCGAAGGTGGCGAGACCGGTGCAGCACGTGGTGCGCATAGATCGCCTGCATCGCGCCGAGATCCGCATCGCGGGCCGGGCGGATCGCCGGACGGGCCTCGGGCATCACACCTCCTCGATGCGGATCGCCACCGGCGCCGCGCGGCAGACGTCGAGCCGGGCGATGGCGGCCGAGCGCGCGGTCCAGCGCCGCCCGCTCGGCGCGGTGGGTGACGATCAGGACCGGCGCCTCCTCGGTGGCGTGCTCCACCTGCCGCATCCGGTTGATCGAGATCCCGGCGTCGCCGAGCGCCGCGGCCACCTGCGCCAGGACGCCCGGCGCGTCGGCCACCAGGAAGCGCAGGTAGTAGGCCGCCGCCGCGCCGTCGCCGGCGCGTGCCGGCGTCGCGAGGCTCGGCCGCCGGGCGGCCGAACGGCGGGATGACCAACCCGCGGGCGATGTCGATGACGTCGCCCACGATCGCCGAGGCGGTCGGTCCCTCGCCGGCGCCGGGGCCGCTCATCACGATGCGGCCGACGAAGTCGCCCTCGATCACCACCATGTTGGTGACGCCCTGCAACTGCCCCGGCGGCGAGGCCGCGGGCACGAGGCAGGGCTGCATCCGCGCCTCCAGGCCCTTTTCCGTCATCCGCGCCACCCCGAGCAGGCGGATGCGGTAGCCGAGCTCGGCGGCGTGCTCGATGTCGGCGAGGCTCACCCGCTCGATGCCCTCGACGCTGATCCCGTCGAAATCGACCCGGGTGCCGAAGGCGATGGCGGCGAGGAGCGCCAGCTTCTGCGCCGCGTCGGTGCCGCCCACGTCGAAGGCCGGGTCGGCCTCGGCGTAGCCGAGCCGCTGCGCCGCCTCCAGCACGACCGCATAGGGGGCGTCCTCGGCCTCCATGCGGGTCAGGATGTAGTTGCAGGTGCCGTTCAGCACCCCCATGAGCCGGGTGATGGCGTTGCCCGCCAGCCCCTCGGTCAGCGCCTTGACCACCGGCACGCCGCCGGCCACCGCCGCCTCGAAGCGCAGCGCCACCCCCGCGGCCTCGGCCGCCTCGGCCAGCGCCTGGCCGTGCCGGGCGAGCATCGCCTTGTTCGCCGTCACGAAGTGCTTGCCGCTACCGATGGCCGCGAGCGCCGTGGCGCGCGCCGGCCCGTCCTCGCCGCCCATGACCTCCACGACGACGTCGACGTCCCCGCGCCGCGCCAGCGCCACGGGGTCGTCCTCCCAGCCATAGGCCGAGAGGTCGACGCCGCGGTCGCGGTGCCGCGAGCGGGCCGAGACGGCGGCGATCTCCACCGGCCGGCCGGCGCGGGCGGCGATGGCGTCCCCGTTCGCCTGCAGCATCTTGACCACCCCGGCGCCGACGGTGCCGAGGCCGGCGAGGCCGATGCGCAGCGGTTGGGGCATGGGGTCTCCGGGGCGGGCAGGGCAGGACGCGCCTGTCCTAAGGGGCTGGCAGGAAATCCCGCAACGGGGAACTCGCTGGCGCACAACCCGAGCCTGAAACGGCGGGGCCCCGCCTTGCACCGGCCCGCGGCGGCACTTAGAACTCCGCGTCCGCGGGATCGCCCGCACCCACGGATCGGGAACTTGGGACCATGCTGGCCGGCCGCCGGATACTCCTGATCATCGGCGGCGGCATCGCCGCCTACAAGAGCCTCGAGCTCATCCGCCTGCTGCAGAAGGCGGGCGCCGCGGTCGTGCCGGTGCTGACCGCCGGCGGCGCCGAGTTCGTGACGCCGCTCAGCGTCTCCGCCCTGGCCGGCGAGCCCGTCCACCGCACGCTCTTCGACCTCACCGCCGAGGCCGAGATGGGCCACATCGAGCTGTCGCGCAGCGCCGACCTCGTGGTGGTGGCGCCGGCCACCGCCGATCTCATCGCCAAGCTGGCGGCACGGCTATCGCCAACGACCTCGCCAGCACCCTGCTGCTCGCCACCGACAAGCGCGTGCTTCTCGCCCCGGCGATGAACGTGCGCATGTGGGAGCACCCGGCGACGCGGCGCAACCTCGCCACCGTCGCTGGCCGACGGCGCGCTCATCGTCGGGCCCGACGAGGGCGCCATGGCCTGCGGCGAGTTCGGCCCCGGCCGCATGGCCGAGCCGCCGGCGATCGTCGCCGCCATCGACGCCGCCCTCGGCCGGCGGGCCGCTGCGCGGGCGGCACGTGCTCGTCACCTCCGGCCCCACCCACGAGCCCATCGACCCGGTGCGCTACATCGCCAACCGCTCCTCCGGCCGGCAGGGCAGCGCCATCGCCGCGGCGCTGGCCCGGCGCGGCGCGCGCGTCACCTTCGTCACCGGCCCCGCCGAGGCGCCGCGCCCGCAGGGCTGCGCCGTGGTCGAGGTCGAGACCGCGGCCGAGATGCTCGCCGCCGTCGAGGCCGCGCTCCCCGCCGACGCCGCCGTCTTCGCCGCCGCCGTCGCCGACTGGCGCGTCGTCGGCGCCGGCGGCTCGAAGGTGAAGAAGGACGCATCGGGCCGCCCCCCGGCGCTCGCGCTCGCCGAGAACCCCGACATCCTGCGCACCGTCGCCAGCAGCCCCGACCGCCGCCCGCGCCTCGTCATCGGCTTCGCCGCCGAGACCGACGACCTCGTCGCCAACGCCACCGCCAAGCGCGCGCGCAAGGGCGCCGACTGGATCGTCGCCAACGACGTCTCCCCCGCCACCGGCATCATGGGCGGCACCGAGAACGCGGTCACGCTGATCACCGCCGACGGGCGCCGAGCCCTGGCCGCGCATGTCCAAGACCGCCACCGCCGAGGCGCTCGCCGACCGCATCGCCGAGGCGCTGGCGTGACCGTCTCCGTCGGCATCCTGCGCCTCCCCGCCCGCGACCCGGCGCTGCCGCTTCCCGCCTACGCCACCGCCGGCGCCGCCGGCATGGACCTCTCCGCCAACCTCGCGCCCGATGACCGCGCCCACGGCCTCACCCTCGCGCCCGGCGCCCGCGCCCTCGTCCCCACCGGCCTCGCCCTCGAGATCCCGCCCGGCCACGAGGTGCAGCTCCGCCCCCGCTCCGGCCTCGCGCTCCGCGAGGGGCTGACGCTCCTCAACGCGCCCGGCACCATCGACAGCGACTACCGCGGCGAGGTCGGCGTCATCCTCATCAACCACGGCCGCGAGCCGGTGACCATCGCCCACGGCGCGCGCATCGCGCAGCTCGTGCTGGCCCCGGTCGCCCGCATCGCCTGGGCCGAGGCCGGCGCGCTCTCGGAGAGCGCCCGCGGGGCCGGCGGCTTCGGCTCCACCGGCACCGGCTGAGGCCGTGAGCCTCGCGCCCGAGGAACTCGACCGCTACGCCCGCCACATCGTGCTGCACGAGATCGGCGGCCCCGGCCAGCAGCGCCTGCGCGCCGCGCGCGTGCTCGTCATCGGCGCGGGCGGCCTCGGCAGCCCGGCGCTCCTCTACCTCGCCGCCGCCGGGGTGGGGACGCTCGGCATCGTCGACGACGACGCCGTCAGCCTCTCCAACCTGCAGCGCCAGGTGCTGCACGCCACCGCCGAGATCGGCCAGCCCAAGACCGAAAGCGCCGCCCGCGCGCTCGCCCGGCTCAACCCCCACGTCGCGATCGAGCCGCACCCGCTCCGCCTCGACGCCGCCGCCGCCGCCCGCCTGGTCCCCGCCCACGACCTCGTCCTCGACGGCAGCGACAACTTCGCCACCCGCTACCTCGTCAACGCCGCCTGCGTCGCCGCCGGCCGGCCGCTCGTCTCCGCCGCCATGAGCCAGTGGGAGGGCCAGATCGCCCTCTTCGACCCCGCCCGCGGCGGCCCCTGCTACCAGTGCCTCTTCCCCGAACCGCCGGCGCCCGAGCTCATCCCCTCCTGCGCCCTGGCCGGGGTGATCGGCGCGCTCCCCGGGGTCATGGGCGCGATGATGGCGCTCGAGGCGATCAAGCTCATCGCCCGCGCCGGCACGCCGCTGCGCGGGAGCGCTGCTCATCTACGACGCGCTCAACGCCGAGACCCGGCGCATCCGCACCAGCGCCCGCCCCGACTGCCCCGTCTGCCACGGCGCCGGCGGCTGACCCGGCCTCGGAGGGCATCAAGCCCCCCTCCGCCGGCGTCGCCTTGACACCCGGCCGGGTGCGGGCCAACGCTGCGGGCGACGCCAGCGCCCGGGACCGACGCCTGTCATGATCGACATCCGACCCGTCGGCTACATCATCGGCTGGCTCGTGCTGCTGCTGGGCGCGCTGATGCTGCTGCCGCTGCTGCTCGACCTCCTGGACGGCGACCACAACGCCCAGGCCTTCGCGCTCGCCTCGGTGCTGACCATGGTCGCGGGCGCCGCCGTTTCGGCCGCCTGCGCCAGCGCCGGCGCCCGCAACCTCAGCCTCAAGCAGGGGTTCCTGCTCACCACCGGCGTCCTGGGCGATCTTCCCAGCCGTCGCCGCCCTGCCGCTGATGCTGGGCGCGCCGCACCTCAGCTTCACCGACGCCTATTTCGAGTTCACCTCGGCGATGACCACGACCGGCGCCACGGTGATCGTCGGGCTCGACGACCTGCCGCGCGGCGTGCTGCTCTGGCGCGGCATGGTCACCTGGATCGGCGGAATGGGGGTGATCCTCCTCGCGATGATCCTGCTGCCGGTGCTCAACATCGGCGGCATGCAGCTCCTGCGCAACGCCGACTTCAACACGCTGGGCAAGATCATGCCGCGGGCCAAGTCGATCGCGTTCTCCATCGGCGCGGTCTATCTGGTGCTGACGCTCGCCTGCGCGCTCGGCTACTCCTGGGCCGGGATGTCGGGCTTCGACGCGCATCGTGCACGCCATGTCCACGCTCGCCACCGGCGGCATGGGCAACTACGACAGCTCGTTCGCGAGCTTCAGCCCGGCGGCGCAGTACATCGCCACCGTCTTCATGCTGCTCGGGGCGCATGTCGTTCATCCGCTTCGTCCAGGTCGCGCGCGGCGAGCCCGGGGCGCTCTGCGCGACACGCAGATCCGCGCCTTCCTCGCCATCTACGCCGCCTTCGCGCTGGGGCTGATCCTCGCGCGCTCGATGAACGGCGACGTGATCGACGAGCTGGCGGTCCGCGAGGTGCTGTTCAACCTCTCCTCGATCATCACCACCACCGGCTTCACCTCCACCGACTACTCGCTCTGGGGGCCCATGGCCGAGGTGATCTTCTTCTCGGCGATGATGATCTGCGGCTGCTCCGGCTCGACGGCGGGCGGGCCCAAGGTGTTCCGCTACCAGCTCCTCGCCGGGGCGGTCTCGGGCGAGGTGCGGCGGCTGCACAGCCCGAACGCCGTCTTCACCCCGCACTTCCAGGGTGCGGTCGTATCCGACGACGTGATCGACTCGGTCATCGCCTTCTTCATGCTCTTCTTCCTCACGCTCGGGATCGGCGCGGTGGCCTTCGTCCTGCTCGGCCTCGACCCGGTCAGCGCCATCTCCGGCGCCGCCGCCTGCCTGTCCAACATCGGCCCCGGGCTCGGCCCGGTGATCGGGCCGGTCGGCAACTACGCGAGCCTCAACGACGCGGCGAAATGGCTGTGCTCGTTCCTGATGCTGGTGGGGCGGCTGGAGATCATGACCGCCTACGTCCTCTTCACCGCCGCCTTCTGGCGCGCCTGATTGACCCCGCCGCCGCCGCTGCCTACAAGCGCGCCGACCCGGAACCGGACCCGCGCCATGCCTCTCGACACCCCCCGCAGCTTCCAGGAGATCATCCTGCGCCTGCAGGCCTACTGGGCCGCCCAGGGTTGCGCCATCCTGCAGCCCTACGACATGGAGGTCGGCGCCGGCACCTTCCACCCCGCCACCACGCTGCGCTCGCTCGGCCCCGCGCCCTGGTCGGCCGCCTACGTCCAGCCCTCGCGCCGCCCCACCGACGGCCGCTACGGCGACAGCCCCAACCGCTGGCAGCACTACTACCAGTTCCAGGTGATCATCAAACCCTCGCCGCCCGACTTCCAGGACATCTACCTCGGCTCGCTCGCCGCCATCGGCATCGACATGGACCTGCACGACATCCGCTTCGTCGAGGACGACTGGGAGAGCCCGACCCTCGGCGCCTGGGGCCTCGGCTGGGAGGTCTGGTGCGACGGCATGGAGGTGTCAGCCAGTTCACCTACTTCCAGCAGGTCGGCGGCCACGACTGCCGCCCGGTCTCGGGCGAGCTCACCTACGGCCTCGAGCGCCTCGCCATGTACGTCCTCGGCTACGACGACGGCAACCTGATGCCGTTCAACGACCCCGACGCCCCGATCCCGCTCACCTACGGCGACGTCTTCCGCGAGGCCGAGGCGGAATACGCCCGCTGGAACTTCGACGTGGCCGACACCGACATGCTGCTGCGCCACTTCGAGGACGCCGAGGCCGAATGCGCCCGCATCCTCGCCCAGCCCGACCTCGACCCGAAGACCGGCCGGCGCATCGTCATGGCCCTGCCGGCCTACGACCAGTGCATCAAGGCCAGCCACCTCTTCAACCTGCTCGACGCCCGCGGCGTCATCTCGGTCACCGAGCGGCAGGCCTACATCGGCCGCGTGCGCGCGCTGGCGAAGATGTGCGCCGACGCCTTCGTCCGTTCAGGGAACCCCGCGACCGACGCGGCATGAGCGGCCGCCGCCTGATCCTCGCCTTCACCGCCTTCCTCGCGGTCTTCGCCGCCGCCCTCGTCTGGTTCCAGCTCTTCGCCTACTACGAGCGCGCCGAGGGGGTCGGTGCGCTCCCCATCGACGGTCAGGCGGTGCCCGTCTCCGACTACGACGGCATCGACTCCGCGTCCTCGCCGCTCAAGCTGCGCGGCTGCCTGCGCATCGATCCCGCCGCCGTCGCCGCCCTCACGCCGGCCGCCGACGCCACCCCGCTCACCGCCCCCTTCTGGTTCCGCTGCTTCTCGGCCCGCGCGCTCACCCGCGACCTGGCCGCCGGCAACGCCCAGGCCTACCGCATCGAGGAGAACTCCCCCGACGGCTTCGACCTGATGCTCGCGGTCTACCCCGATTCCCGCGGCTACGTCTGGCGCCAGCTCAACCTGAAGTTCCGGGACTAGCGTCGCCTCTGTGCGGGCTCGCTTCGCTGGCTCGGCACCGTCGGAGACGCTGCGATGCCCGCGACCTTGTCGTAGAATTCGGTCGGTTCCCGCCGCTGCGAGATGTTGATCACCGCGCTCCCGGCGAGCTCGTCCGCCAGGATCGACAGCAGCGTCTGCCGGTTGGATTCGTCCAGAGGATCCAGGCCTTCGTCGCAGATCAGCCACTTCGGCCGCGTGAGCAGCAGCCGCGCGTAGCGCAGGCGCTCCTGCTCCCCGAGGCCGAGCTCGACATCCCAGCGGGCGGTGGTGTCCAGGGCGTCCGCCAGCTCGTCGAGGCCGACGCGCACCAGAGCCGCGCGGGCCTCCTCGTCGCTGCACGCCCCGCCGCCCCAGGTCAGCACCGCGCGCAGGGGCCCGGGCGGCAGGAAGGGGCGCTGCGTGAGGTAGGCGACCTCGCCCTCGGCCGGCATTCCGATGCGGCCGGAGCCGGCGCTCCAGAGCCCGGCGATCGCCAGGAAGAAGCTGGTGCGGCCCGAGGCCCGCTTGCCGAGGATCAGCACCCGCTCGCCCGGCCCGACCTCGAGATGCGGCGGGTCTAGCGCAATGCGGCCGTGCCGGGTTTCCACCCGGACCGCGTCGAGCGTGAAGCGGCCTTCCGGGTCCTCGCGGCGCTCGATCACGCCGGCGCCCGCCTCGACCGCGTCGAGATCGAGGAGCGCCTGGCGGAAGTTCATCACCCTCAGCAGCGTGGCGCGCCAGTCGGCGATGGTGCTGGTGTTCTCCACGAACCAGCGCAGAGAGTTCTGCACTTGGTTGAAAGCGCTCACCACCATCATCAGCTCGCCGAAGCTCAGCCGCCCGGCGAAGTAGCCCGGCGCCGCCACGATGATCGGAAAGACCAGCCCGATCCAGCCTGTGCCGGCCGTCACCCAGGTCAGCCGCACCCGCGCCATCACCATCCGGCGGAGGATGCCGGTGAGCGTGCCGAGGCCCGCCTCCAGCCCCTCCCGGGTCTGCGCCTCCGCACCGCTGAGCGCGATGCCCTCGGCGCGCTCCGAGCCCTGCACCAGGACGAAGCGGAACTCGGCCTCGCGCGCATAGCGCTCGGACCCGAGGTTGACCAGCGGCCGGCCGACCCGCCAGGAGAGAAGCGAGCCGGTAAGCGCATAGAGCAGCGCCGCCCAGACCATGTAGCCCGGGATCGCTAGATCGCGGCCGCCCACCGGGATCACCACCCCCTCGGAGAGGATCCAGAGCACGCCGATGAAGCTCGCGAGCAGGATCGACGACTGCACCAGCCCGATGACGAGGTCCGTGGTGAGTTCAGTCAGCGTCTGCGCGTCCGCCTGGATGCGCTGGTCGGGGTTTACCCCGATCTCTCCGGCGCGGCTGATCCGCACGGCGCGCTTGCCGGTCATCCAGTTGCCGATCAGGTCCTTTGTCGCCAGCTCGCGCAGCTTCACCTTGATGAACTGGTTGAGCCCGGTCTGCGCCACGTTGAGCATGAGCAGAACGGTCGCGATCACCGCGAAGACGCCCAACTGGCGCGTGAACTCGGGCAGGTCCCGGCGCTCGAGCGCGTCGTAGAAGGGCTGGTTCCACGCGTTGAGCTGCACCTGCATGAAGGCGGTGCCGATGATGACCAGCACGATGGCGCCGGCGAGTAGATAGAGCCGCCCCCGCCCCGCCGTCCGGTTCACCGCCCGCGTCAGTATCCGCACCTGGTGCAGCACGCTCTCGTCGTAGGGGGCGATCGGGGGTGTCGTCATCGGGACCACCTGCCAGTCAATACACCCCGGACGCTATCCGGTCGCGCGGCACGGGGGAACCGGCAGGCCCGTCTCTGCTCGGGCTCGACTGCGCGGCGTCAGGCGGGCATGCTGTCCATGTCCGTTCGGTCCTCGCGTCAGAATCCGAAGCCTCGAAACCCTCAGCGTCCCCGGCCCGGTCCGAGTGGACACCAAGGAAAGCGCACAACTCCAGCCATGCCGGTCGTCCAGTTCCCCGACTTCATGGCGATCACCTGCGGCCTGGTCGCCTACCTCATCGGCGAGTCGATCAACAACCGCGTCGCGCTGCTCCGCCGCTTCAACATCCCCGACCCCGTCACCGGCGGCCTCCTCGTCGCGGTCCTCCTCTTCGCGCTCCACGAGTTCGAGATCGTCGAGATCGGCTTCGACACCCACGCCCGCGACCTCCTCCTCCTGATCTTCTTCACCGGCATCGGCCTCAACGCCCGCATCTCCGACCTCGTGAAGGGCGGCCGCCCCCTCGCCATCCTCGTCGGCCTCACCGCCGTCCTGCTCCTCCTGCAGAACGTGGTCGGCGGCCTCGCCGCCTGGATCGCCGGCCTGCCCATGGGCATGGGCGTCGTCCTCGGCTCCACCTCGCTCCTCGGCGGCCACGGCACCATCATCGCCTGGTCGCCCGAGCTCACCGCCCGCGGCCTCACCGGCGGCCCCGAGATCGGCATCGCCATGGCCACCCTCGGCCTCGTGGTCGCCTCGGTCATCGGCGGCCCGATCGGCCGCTACCTGATCGAGGGCAGGGGCCTCACCTCCACCGACGAGGAGCCGAACCCCGTCGGCCTCTCCGCCCCGCCGCCCGAGCCCATCACCCGCAACGCGCTGATGCGCACCCTCCTCGTCGTCTTCATCTGCATCATCCTCGGCTTCGGCGTGCAGCAGGCGGTCCTCGGGCTCGGCCTCATGCTCCCGCTCTTCGTCCCCTGCCTGCTCATGGGCCTCCTCGTCGGCAACCTCCTCTCCCTCGTCCCCTTCATCCGGCCGGTCAGCCACACCGCCGCGCTCTCGCTCGTCTCCGAGTTCGCCCTCGGCGTCTTCCTCGCCGTCTCGCTGATGGCGCTGCAGCTCTGGGCGCTCGCCGGCATGGCCGGCACGCTCCTCGCCGTCCTCGCCGTGCAGACCGCCCTCGGCGTCGCCGTCTCGCTCTTCCTCGCCTTCCGCCTCCTCGGCCGCGACTACCAGGCCGCCGTCCTCACCGCCGGCTACGCCAGCTTCGTCATCGGCGCCACGCCCACCGCCATCGCCACCATGACCGCCGTCACCAAGCGCTACGGCCCCTGCCAGCACGCCTTCATCGTGCTGCCGCTGGTCTCCGCCGTCTTCGTCGACATCGCCAACGCCCTGGTGACCCAGGGCTTCCTCGACCTCTTCACCCGCTGAGACTCAGCGGATCGGGATGTCCGAGACCCGCACCAGCTCCGCCGCCCCCGGCACCCCCGCCGCGGCCAAGAGCTCGACGAACGCGTCGCGCACCGCGCGCGGCGACTTGCACGGGCCGATGATGAACGCCTCGAGGATGTCGGCCAGCGCCGTGCTCGCCCCCTCCGGCCCCTCGCGCCGGAGGAGCGGCAGCTTGTAGACCACCTGCGGCGCGCCGCGGCAGATCTCCACCGAGCGCGCCAGGTCCCCCGCCGGCTGCAGCGCCGGGGTGAACGCCATCCGCCACTCGCGCTCCTCGGCGAAGCCGGGATGCTTGGTCGAGAGCGCCGCGAAGTGGTAGCTCCCCACCAGCGCCCGGCACGCCCGCTCCGCCCCGAGCCCGGCGATGTAGTCGCCCTCCTCCAGCACCCCGTCCACGAACCGCGCGAAGCGCTCGAAGAACGCCCGCCGCCCGGCGTACTCCACCGGCCCGGTGAACACCCCGAGCGCGTCGCTGCCCGCGGCCACCAGCGGCGGGTTGCGCAGCACGAAGGCGACGCCGCCGCTGCCGTAGGCGCGCCACATCGAGAGCCGCCCGATCTTGTCCTCGCCCGGGTCGTGCTCGGAGACGCAGGCGATGTAGGTGTCGTAGGCCACCGTGTCGGCCAGCGCGTCGATCCGCTCGGCCACCTCCTTGCGGATGCCGGGATAGACCCCGTCGAAAAAGCCGATCAGCCGCTCGCCGTGGCTGCTGCGATAGGCCCGCGACAAGAGCTCCAGCCCGTGCCGCACCTCGGAGAAGTCGTTCATGCACTGGGTGTTGCGCAGCCACATCTCGCCGTTGCGGATCATGCTCATCGCCGCCGCCGCGCCGGTGTAGTGCACGAAGCGCTGGCCGCTCGCCAGCGCCCGGCCCACCCGCTCGTGCAGCGACGGCAGGAACACGCGGATCTCCCGGTCCCGCTCCTCGGAATAACCCTGAAGCCGCTGCATCGCCCCCGTCCCCCTGCCGGTCCGCGCGCATTCAAGCACACCGCCCGGCCAACGTCAGCACCGCCTGCGGCCCGCTTCACGCGACAAGGGCAGCGGCCGGCCCGCGGGAAGGGCGCGAAGCGACCGCCCCGGGGGGGGCGGGCCGGTCGCTGCCCGGGCATGCGCCCGGGCGGGACGCCGGTGAACGCCCCGCGCCATTCAAGCCGGACAGCATTCCCCCCTTGACCTCCCGCACCGCTTCCGGTTTGCCCGTCCCGCCACCAGAGGCCCCGCGATGCCCGACCTCCTGCTCGAACTCTTCTCCGAGGAAATCCCCGCCCGCATGCAGCGGCAGGCGGCCGAGGACCTGCGCCGCCTCGTCACCGACGGCCTGGTCGAGCGCGGCCTCACCTACGCCCACGCCGCCGCCTTCGCCACGCCCCGCCGGCTGACCCTCGCGCTCACCGGCCTCACCGACCGCTCCCCCGACACCCGCGAGGAGCGCAAGGGCCCCCGCGCCGACGCCCCCGCCCAGGCCATCGAGGGCTTCCTCCGCGCCACCGGCCTCACCCGCGACCAGCTCGTCACCCGCCCCGACAAGAAGGGCGACATCCTCGTCGCCCTCATCGACCAGCCCGGCCGCCCCGCCGCCGAGATCGTCGCCGAGACCGTCGAGGCCACCGTCCGCGCCTTCCCCTGGCCGAAATCCATGCGCTGGGGCGACGGCCCCCTGCGCTGGGTCCGCCCGCTGCACGCCATCCTCTGCATCCTCACCCGCGAGGCCGGCGCCGAGACCGTCCCCTTCGACGATCGACGGCATCGCCGCCGGCAACACCACCCGCGGCCACCGCTTCCACGCCCCCGACGCCTTCCCCGTCGCCTCCTTCGAGGACTACGAGGCCAAGCTCCGCCGCGCCCACGTCATCCTCGACCCCGCAGGCCCGCGCCGACCGCATCGCCCACGACGCCGCCCAGCTCGCCTTCGCCGCCGGCCTCGAGCTCGTCGACGACCCCGGCCTCCTCGCCGAGAACGCCGGCCTCACCGAATGGCCGGTCACCCTCCTCGGCCGCATCGAGCCCCGCTTCCTCGACCTCCCCCCCGAGGTGCTGCAGACCACCATGCGCGCCAACCAGAAGTTCTTCTCCCTGCGCGACCCGGTCTCCGGCCGCATCACCGCCTACCTCCTCGTCGCCAACCGCGACACCGCCGACGACGGCGCCACCATCCTCGCCGGCAACGCCCGCGTCCTCACCGCCCGCCTCGCCGACGCCGAGTTCTTCTGGCAGAACGACCTCCGCACCCCGCTCGCCGACATGGCGGCGAAGCTCGCCACCGTCACCTTCCACAACAAGCTCGGCACCCAGGCCGAGCGCATCGCCCGCATCGCCGCCCTCGCCCGCGAGATCGCCCCGCCGTCGGCGCCGACCCCGACCTCGCCGAGCGCGCGGCGAAGCTCGCCAAGGCCGACCTCGCCAGCCAGATGGTCTACGAGTTCCCCGAGCTCCAGGGCACCATGGGCCGCTACTACGCCGAGCGCGCCGGCGAGCCCCCCGCCGTCGCCGCCGTCGCCGCCGAGCACTACTCCCCCCTCGGCCCCACCGACACCGTCCCCACCGCCCCCCTCTCCGTCGCCGTGGCGCTCGCCGACAAGCTCGACACCCTCACCGGCTTCTGGGCCATCGACGAGAAGCCCACCGGCTCCAAGGACCCCTTCGCCCTCCGCCGCGCCGCGCTTGGGCGTCATTCGGATCTCGTCAATTGGCTGCGGCTCCACTTGGCTCAGACATTCGCGTCGTCTGCGGCCATGTGGTCTTCTGACCTATGCAGAGCGTTAATTGACGGACTTGTATCAGTCTGAGCACTTCCTGGATCGAAGGCGAAGCTCGAATGCGCTGACGAGGTATCGCATCGAAGGCTCACGCTCGGATACAGCGTCGGATCGATGGGACAGATGCTCAGATCGCAGGCTCGAGCATAGATGCGATGCTCGTAGAGCTAGCGACATTCGAGGAGATGCGTAGCGCTCTGATGTGCTTGAGGCGATCGCGAGCAGTTGCGTCGCTCAGCGCACTTCAGACCTCGCTCGCCTTCCTCGCCGACCGCCTCAAGGTCCACCTCCGCGCCGAGGGCATCCGCCACGACGTCATCGACGCCGCCTTCCAGCTCGGCGGCCAGGACGACCTCGTCCTCCTCGTCGCCCGCGTCCGCGCGCTGCAGGACTTCCTCGCCACCGACGACGGCGCGAACCTCCTCGCCGGCTACAAGCGCGCCGTGAACATCCTCGACCCAGGAGGAGAAGAAGGACGGCGTCGAATACTCCCTCGACCCCGACCTCCGCTTCGCCGAGACCGACGCCGAGAAGGCCCTCTTCGCCGCCCTCGACGCCGCCGAGGCGGCGCTCGCCCCCGCCCTCGCCGCCGAGGACTTCGCCGCCGCCATGACCGCGCTCGCCCGCCTGCGCGCCCCCATCGACGCCTTCTTCGACACCACCACCGTCAACGCCCCGAGCCCGGCGGTCCGCCGCAACCGGCTCTGCCTGCTCAACCGCATCCGGAGCGTGATGAACCGCGTCGCCGTCTTTTCCGCCGTCGAGGGCGGCTGAGGCCGAGATCAGCCATACAGAAGCCATATGGATTCCATACGGATTCCATATCGGAAAAACCGAAGCATTCCATCGGGGTAAGCCCGAAAAACCCCGGTGTCGCGAAACCGTTACGATTTGGTTTCCCTGCCCCCCTTTCCGCGCTATGCTGCACTGCAATGAAACCGCAGGAGATCATCCCGGTGCCGCCCGGATCCGTCATCGGCCTCGATGCCGGCGAGGCGGTCCGCGCCGACCGCTACGGCCGCCGGGCCGCCGATCTCGCGCGCCTCACCGCCCTCGGCCTGCCGGTGCCGCCGGGCATCGCCCTCTCCTTCGCCTGCGTCGCCGACCTCGCCGCCGGCGGCCCGATGCCCGACCTGCCGCGCGCCCTGCCGCCCGGCACCCTGCTCGCCCTCCGCTGCAGCCCCGAGGAACGCGCCTGGGGCGGCGCCAGCGCCATCCTCAACATCGGCCTCACCGACGCGCAGCGTCGCCGTCCTCGTCCGAGCGCATCGGCGCCCCCGCCGCCCTCGGCCTCTACCGCCGCTTCATCCCCGCCTTCGCCCATGCCGTTCACGGCCTCGACCCGGAGGACTTCGACCCGGCCATCCGCCGCCACCCGGGCGACCTCTCCGGCGCAAGTGGCGGAGATGCTTGCGTTTTTCGAGGAGGAAACCGGCGAGCCCTGGCCGCAGGACCCGGCCCTGCAGCTCGAGGCCGCCGCCCGCGCCATGGCCCGCGCCTGGGCCGGCGCCTCGGCGCGCATCCTGCGCCAGGCCAAGGGCGCGCCCGAGGCGGCCGGCCTCGGCCTGGTGGTCCAGCGGCTGGCGCTCGGCCTCGGGCCGGGCCTCTGCGGCTCGGGCCACATGCAGGGCGGTCAGCAGCCGCACCGGCGTTCCCGGCCGCGCCGGCGACTTCCGCCCGCAGGCCCAGGGCAGCGGCGCCCGCCTCGGCGCCCACGACGTCGCGCCCGCTCGACGAGCTCGGATGCGACGCGATCGAGACCCTCGACTCCGCCGCCTCCGAAGCCGCCCGCGCCCTCGGCGACGCCCACCAGCTCGAGTTCGCCGTGGAGAACGGCCAGGTCGCCATCGCTCGACGCCACCCCGCTGCGCCGCACCGGCCGCGCCGCCGTGCGCATCGCCGTCGACCTCGCCCACACCGGCGCCATCACCCGCGAGCAGGCGCTGCTCCGCATCGAGCCGCGCAGCCTCATCGAGCACCTCCACCCCCAGATCGACCCCGCCGCCCCCCGCGACGTCTTCGCCAAAGGCCTCGCCGCCAGCCCCGGCGCCGCCACCGGCCACATCGTCTTCACCGCCGAGGCCGCCCAGGCCGCCGCCGCCCAGGACGAGGCCACCATCCTCGTGCGCCTCGAGACCAGCCCCGAGGACATCCGCGGCATGCACGCGGCGCGCGGCGTCCTCACCGTCCGCGGCGGAATGTCCAGCCATGCCGCGGTGATAGCGCGCGGTCTTGGCCTTCCTTGCGTGGTCGGCGCCAGCCAGCTGCGCATCGACTCCGAGGCCGGCGCGCTGATCACGCCCGACGGCCGCATCCTCCACGAAGGCGCGCTCATCACGCTGGACGGCACCCGCGGCGAGGTGCATCGCCGGCGCCCCCGCCATGATCCCGCCCGAGCTCGGCGGCGCCTTCTCCGAGCTTCTCGACTGGGCCGACGCCGTCCGCGACCTCGGGGTGCGCGCCAACGCCGACACCCCCGCCGAGGCGCGCATGGCGCGCGAGTTCCGCGTCGACGGCCTCGGCCTCTGCCGCAGCGAGCACATGTTCTTCGCCGCCGAGCGCATCACGGTGATGCGCGAGATGATCCTCGCCGATACCGACGCCGAGCGCCAAACCGCGCTCGACCGGCTCCTGCCGATGCAGCGCGCGGATTTCATTGAACTCTTCGAGATCATGCACGGCCTGCCGGTGACGATCCGCCTGCTCGACCCGCCGCTGCACGAGTTCCTGCCGAAGGAGCCGGAGGACATCCAGGCCCTGGCGGAAGCCATCGGCCTGTCCGGCCGCGCAGGTCACCGCCCGCGCCCGCGAACTGGCCGAGGTCAACCCGATGCTCGGCATGCGCGGCGTCCGCCTCGGGGTCGTCATGCCGGCGATCTACGACATGCAGGCGCGCGCGATCTTCGAGGCGGCCATCGAGGTCAACCGCAACGCCCGCGAGCCCGTGGTGCCCGAGGTGATGATCCCGCTCGTCTCGGCCTTCCGCGAGGTCGAGCTGGTCAAGGCCCGCATCGACGCCATCGCCGCCGCGGTCCAGCAAGGAGCAGGGCGCCGACGCTCGCCTACAAGCTCGGCGTGATGGTGGAGACCCCGCGTGCTGCGCTGCGGGCGGGGGATCTCGCCGCCTCCGCCGCCTTCCTCAGCTTCGGCACCAACGATCTCACCCAGATGACCTACGGCCTCAGCCGCGACGACGCCGGCCGCTTCATGCGCGAATACGTCAATCGCGGCGTCTTCATCGAGGATCCGTTCCACTCGCTGGACCTCGAGGGGGTGGGCGAGTTGATGCTGATCGCCGCCAAGCGCGGCCGGGAAAGCAACCCGGACGTCGTGCTGGGCCTCTGCGGCGAGCACGGCGGCGATCCGTCCTCGGTGCGGTTCTGCAAGGTCGCAGGCTTCGACTACGTCTCTTGCTCGCCGTTCCGGGTGCCCATCGCGAGGCTCGCGGCAGCGCAGGCAACGCTGCTGGCGAAAGCCAGCGAAGGAGGCGGATTCCGCGGAATGAAGGCGCTCCCCGGCGACCTGCCGGCACTGGTGGCGGGCGGGAAGGCGGCGCTCGCGCGCTGCCTGTCCGCGCTGGAGAGTGCGAGGGAAGACCCGGCGCTCGTCGCGCTTCTGGACTCGGCCTGGCGGTCGCCGAAAGGCATCGCCCTCGGGCTCACCGGCCCGCCGGGCGTCGGAAAGTCCACCCTTGCCAACGGCTTGATCGCGCGAGTTTCGCGCGACGGGCAGACCGTGGCGGTTGTGGCGGTCGATCCGTCATCCGCGATCTCGGGTGGCGCGCTGCTCGGCGATCGTGCGCGCATCGAGACCGACCGTGACGACGCGGGCATCTTCGTCCGCTCCATGGCGGCGGGCCGCCACCTCGGCGGCCTGGCGGCGCCGGCGTTCCCGGCCCTGGTGCTGATGCGGGCCTGCTTCGACTGGGTGCTGGTCGAGACCGTGGGCGTCGGCCAATCGGAGACCGAGATCACCGATGTGCGCCGATCTCGTGCTGCTCTGCGTGCAGCCGGGTCGGGCGACTCGCTGCAGTTCATGAAGGCCGGGTCATGGAGGTTCCCGACCTGGTCCTGGTGACCAAGGGCGATCTCGGCGCCCCGGCCCGCCGTGCCGCCAGCGACCTGCGCGGCGCGCTCTCGCTTGCCACCGGGCGGGAGCCGCCGAGCGATCGTGCTCGTGTCGGCGCATACGGGCGAGGGGCTGCAAGAGGTCGTCGACCTGATCGCCGAATGCCGCACGAAGCCACCGGCGATCTTGCAGACCGGCGGCCGAGCAGGTCCGGGGCTGGGCCGGCGCCCGGCTGCTCGAATCGTTCGGGAGCTGTCGGTCATGCCGCCCTTTCCCCGGCTCTCCTCAGACCGGACCACCGTTCGCCTCGCTTGCTCGAGGTGGAAACACGCGCCCGCTCGGCGGTTCACGAATGTCTTAAAAACTTCTGAATCTGTACGTCTTTCGCCCTGAGCGAGACGCCGCTGTTGCCATTCCGATTGGCGACAATCCGCTTACATATTGAAATGGCTGGACTATCCGCTGGCCCAACTGGCACACCCACCGGGCAAAGAATGTGTGCCTGAGAATAACCGAGATGCCCGAGCGACCGTCGCCGGGCCGGAACGACGGACGAAAGATGAACCTGAACTCGATGCCGCCAGGCCTCCTCGGCGGCCCTGTGTCTTGCGCTGTCCGCAGCACTGGTCATGCCCCTCCCGGCCGCCGCCGGCACCGCCAGCGCCGCCGCGGCGCGCGCGATCAGCCACGAGCAGTCCTCGCTTGATTCCTCCTCGGAGCGACTGACTGCGCTGACCGAGGCGATGCGTCCTCGCGCCCGCACTGACGAGATTGTCGTCGCAAGCCGTAATGGCGCGCCCGCCGCCACCCGCGAGCTTGCCTCGGCGCCGGAGCGCCTCGACTTCCGCACGCTGGATCGCGCTGCCGCATACGAGCGGAGATGCGGAGTGGGGGTGTCTGGCGCAGGCGATCTATTTCGAGGCGCGCGGCGAGCCGCTGGAAGGGCAGGTGGCGGTTGCCGAAGTCGTGCTCAACCGCGTGCAGGACAGGCGCTTCCCCGGCACCGTCTGCGGGGTGACCACGCAAGGCGTGGGCTCGGGACGCGGCTGCCAGTTCTCCTACGCCTGCGACGGCAACTCGGACACGATGAAAAGCGCCGGTCCCGCGGCAACGGGCCGAGAAGCTCGCGACGCTGATGCTGGCCGGTCGTGCCCGCACCATCACCGACGGCGCGACCTATTTCCACACTCGCTCGGTCCGGCCCAGCTGGTCGCATCGGATGACGCGCACCGCCTCGATCGGGCACCACTACTTCTACCGCCCGGCGACCCAGGTCGCGGCCGCCGACTTAATCGGCGAAGGTCTGAACGAGGTAGAAGTCACCGCAGGCCGGGCCCTCGGGTCGACGCCCACACCGGCGCCGAGCCTCTGGAAGCTGCGCGACAACAGCGAGGTCCGGTGCTTCGGCGACGCAAGCCAGCGGGCGACGACTTCCTGCGCGAGGCTGGCGTATGTGTGGACCGGAACCGGCTCTTTGGTGTCGCCGTAGGTGAACTGGCACCCCTGGTGCGCGGTCGAGATCGGGCGGCCGAGCAGCCGATAGACCTTGTCCATGGCGATGTTCTCCGCCGCCTTGCGGAACTCGAGCGACTGGCGGTGCATGCGCTGCGAAAGGTCCGCCTGGCCGCGGACCGGCAGGACGTGGCTGTGGGTCCTGAGCCGGGCCATGTTGCGGGCGTGATCGACCGCCGCGCGCGAGAGCCCGGGATCGGCCTTGAGCGCGGGCCGGCCGTGCTGGCGGCGCACCGCGTTCGAATAGATCAGCACCGCCTCGTTGAACAGGCTTTGGTCGGGTCGGTCGAGCGCAACCGGCTGGTTCAGGCGGCCACCCGCGTCCATGCCGTTTGCCATTCCGCCAGCAACCACGACAAGACCTGCGGCCAGTACCCTCAAGGCTCGATGCATCGTTCCCCTCCGATGTCGGAACTCCACCCCGGAGGGCGGCCGGTCGCGGGAAGCATCGCAGGCTCAGGCTTTTCAGCGGATTAACGGGACAAGGCTCCGTGGCCTGTGAATCATCTGAGGGTTAACGGTTCGCTCTCGCCCTTGAACGACGGGGCTTTGGGCGCTATCACCACCGGGCAAGAGCGGGGTGCCGAGGGGGGTGCCATGGACGAGACTGCGATCGCCTTCGAGCTGCCGCACGTCCGGGCGCTCGCGACCCACGCCGGCCCGCCGCTCGACCGGATCTCGGTGCGCGACTACGTCCGCGACGTTGAGATCGGCGCCTTCAGCATCGAGCGCGGCATCACCCAGCGCGTCCGGTTCAACGTGGTCCTCGAGGTCGCCCACCACACCGCTGCGCAGGACGACGACGTCGACAAGGTGATCTCCTACGACACCATCACCGAAGCGATCGAGCACGAGCTGGCCGCCGAGCGGATCAACCTTCTCGAGACCCTGGCGGAAAGGGTCGCCGCTCGCTGTCTCGCCGATCGCCGGTCGGTGCGCGCCTTCGTCCGCATCGAGAAGCTCGACCGCATCCCCGGCGCGCTCGGGGTGGAGATCGTGCGGACCCGGTTGAGCGACGAGGCGCTTCGGCTCCGGCCGGTCGACGCGCCCCTCGCGGAGACAGCACCCCGTCCGCGCGTGGTCTACCTCGCGCCTGCGCTTGCCGCGGCGCGGGAGTGGCGCGACGCGCTGGCGGCGTGGAAGCACCCCTTCGTGCTCTGCCTCGGCACCGCCGCGCCGCAGCCCGCCGCGCGGAGCGAGGCGCAGCGGCGCATCGGCCTCCTCGAGATCGAGCAGGCCGCCTGGGCCTTGGCCGACGGCGACACGCGCTTCGCGGTCGCATCGACCCGCACCGAGCTTGACTGGGCGATGAAGTCGGGCCGGCTCTCGGTATGGGCGCCGTCCCACATGGCGGCGGCGGCCGTCGGCGGGTGACGGCCGACGCCAGCGAACCGGTCGCGCTCGCCGCCTGGCTGGCGGAGGCGCTCGGCCGCCGAGATGCTCGTCGTCGCGGGCGCGGACGCGCCGCCTCAGCGCGCCGGATTGCCGGTGCGTTCGGCGGTCGGCCCGAAGGAACTCGAAGCCCTGGCATAGGAGGATGCAGATGACTGCCGCATCGCCACCGCTCGTCAACTTCGGCTGGCGCGCCCCCGACTTCAGGCTGGCGGACACCAAGGGCCGTGTGTGGGGGCCGGACCAGTTGCGCGGGCCAAAGGGGCTGGTGCTGATGTTCATCTGCAATCACTGCAATTATGTCCTCGCCGTGATTGACAAACTCGCCCGGCAGGGCAAGGAGCTGCACGATCTCGGCTTCGGCGTGGCGGCGATCTGCTCGAACGATGCGGCGGCCTACCCCGAGGACAGCTACGAGCGGATGGCGGCCTTCGCGCGCCAGCACCATCTGCCGTTTCCCTACCTGCATGACGTCACCCAGTCCGTCGCCCGCGCCTATGGCGCTGCCTGCACGCCGGATTTCTTCGGGTTCAATTCCGACCTGAAGCTGCAGTACCGCGGGCGTCTGGACGACAGCGGCGCCAGCCCGCATCCCGGCGCACGGCGCGAGCTCTACGACGCGATGCGGCAGGTGGCCGACACGGGCCAGGGCCCGCGCGAGCAGTGGCCGGCGATCGGCTGCTCGATCAAGTGGAAGGCCGCGTGACCGGAGCCTTGCCGCGGGCATGAGCGTCCATTACCGGCCGATCGTGCGGAGCGGTGGTCCGCGTCCCGAGGCGGCGCGCGATCTGGCCGGGGGCCCGCTCTGGTTCTCCGAGGTGGCCGAGCATCGGCGTGGCGCCGCGCCGCGGCTCGTGCCGCTCGCGGCGGTGCCGCCGGACATCGTCGCCCGGCTTTGCGGTCCGCGCGCGCCGCTCTGCGGGCTGACCCTCGATCGCCCGCGGCTGATGGGCGTCCTGAACGTGACGCCGGACAGTTTCTCCGACGGTGGCTTGCACCACCGCCTGCCGGAGGCGCTCGCCCGTGCCCGGGAGCTCGCAGCGGAGGGCGCCGACATTCTCGACATCGGCGGGGAATCGACCCGGCCCGGGGCGGATCCGGTTCCGCTGGCCGAGGAGATCGCCCGTGTGGTCCCGGTCATCGCGGCGCTCCGCGCGGATGGTTTCGTGCTCCCGATCTCCATCGATACCCGCAACGCCGAGGTAGCGCGGGCCGCGTTCGACGCAGGCGCCGATCTCTTCAACGACGTCTCGGCGCTTTCCCACGACCCGGCCAGTCTCGGCGTGGCCGCCGGGGCGGGTCGTGCGGTCTGCCTGATGCATGCGCAGGGCGACCCCAGGACGATGCAGGATGCGCCCGCCTATGACGACGTCCTGCTCGATGTCTTCGACTACCTCGAGGCGCGGATTGCCGCCGCCGAGGCGGCCGGAATTCCCCGCGCGCGCATTCTCGTCGATCCGGGCATCGGCTTCGGCAAGACCACGGCGCACAATCTGGCGCTGATCCGGGGGCTGAGCATCCTGCACGGCACGGGCTGCCCGATCCTGTTCGGCGCCTCGCGCAAGCGCTTCATCGGGACGGTCGGTGAGGCCTCCGCGCCGGCGGACCGCATGGCGGGATCGATCGCGGTGGCGCTCGAGGCTTTGCGGCAGGGCGCGCAGGTGATACGCGTGCACGACGTAAAGGAGACCCGACAGGCAGTCCGGCTCTGGACGGCGCTGAACGGGGACGAGGTGTAGGCATGGCAAGAAAGCTCTTCGGGACCGATGGCGTGCGCGGCCGGGCGAACGACGCGCCCATGACGGCGGAGACCACGCTCCGCCTCGGGCAGGCGGCGGGGCGGTACTTCACCACCGGCGGCCATGCACACCGCGTGCTGATCGGCAAGGATACCCGCAGGTCGGGCTACATGCTGGAGAACGCGCTGACCGCGGGCTTCACCTCGGTGGGCATGGACGTCTTCCTGGTGGGCCCGGTGCCCACGCCGGCGGTGGGGATGCTGGCGCGCTCGATGCGGGCCGATCTCGGCGTGATGATCTCGGCGTCGCACAACCCGTATCAGGACAACGGCATCAAGTTCTTCGGCCCCGATGGCTTCAAGCTCAGCGACGCCGTCGAGGAGGAGATCGAGGCGCTGCTCGAAGGCGACCCCGACCTCGCCGAGCCGGCGAAGATCGGACGCGCCACCCGCATCGACGACGGGCGCGGGCGCTACATGGAGTTCGCCAAGACCACCTTCCCGCGCGGGCAGCGGCTCGACGGCCTGAAGGTCGTGGTGGATTGCGCCAACGGCGCCGCGTACCGGACGGCGCCCGAGGTGCTCTGGGAACTGGGCGCGGAGGTCGTGCCGATCGGGGTGTCCCCGGACGGCTTCAACATCAACCGCGCGTGCGGCTCGACCCACACCGCCGCCGCGATCGACGCGGTGCTGGTGCACGGCGCCGACCTCGGCATCAGCCTCGACGGCGACGCGGACCGGGTGATGATCATCGACGAGAAGGGCGTCGTGGCCGACGGCGACCAGTTCATGGCGCTCATCGCCGACCGCTGGGCGGCCGAGGAGCGGCTGGCCAAGCGAACGCTGGTCGCGACGGTCATGTCCAACCTCGGGCTGGAGCGGCACCTCCAGGCGCAGGGATTGAAGCTCCTGCGCACCGCCGTGGGCGACCGCTATGTCGTCGAGGCGATGCGCGAGGGTGGCTACAACCTCGGGGGCGAGCAGTCGGGGCATATCGTGATGACCGACCACGTCACCACCGGTGACGGGCTGATCGCGGCCTTGCAGTTCCTCTCGGCCATGGTGGAGACGGGCAGGCGCGCCAGCGAGCTCAGTCAGGTCTTCCCCGCCTTCCCGCAGGTGCTGACCAACGTGCGGTTCCGCAAGGGGGCGGCGCCCCTCGACGAGGCGAGCGTGCGCGCGGCGATCACCGCCGGCGAGGCGCGGATGGTCGGGCGCGGACGCCTGGTCATCCGCAAGTCCGGGACCGAGCCGCTGGTGCGGATCATGGGCGAATGCGACGACCCGGACCTCTTGCGCTCGATCGTGGGCGAGATCGAGGCCGAGGTTGCGCGCTTCGCGTGAGGTGCGAAGCGGAGCATCTCGCACAGTTTCGCGCGCGGCGGTGATCCCTTTGGAACGGCTGGAAAAATCCGGGCTGGAAGCGCTGCCGGCTGGAATCCGGCTTGCCACTTTTTTACGGGCTGTTAACGCGAGGATGTTCACACGAAGGCCGTATCACGGTTCGGTTTTGCGCCGACTGGTGCGGAGCTGCGACACCGCGAGGCCGGCGAGGATGAGGGCGAGCGCGCCGAGGAACTGTGGCGGCAGATCCTCGTCGAGGACGACGAGGCCCAGGATCACCGCCCAGACCGGGACCTGGTAGTTGACGAGGCTCATGAAGGAAGGGCCGGCGGACTGGACGACGTAGACCAGCGCGATGGTGGCGAGCGCCGTGGGGAAGATCCCGAGGTAGAGGACCCCGAGGAGCGCCGGCAGCGGCGGTGACGCGGGCCATCCCTCGAAGACCAGCGCGAGCGGGACGGAGATCGCGGAGGCGATGAGGAGGCCCGCGGCCCCGAAGGAGACCGTGGGGCCGGGTGGTGCCAGGCGGGTGATGATCGCGCCGACGGCGTAGGAGCAGGAGGCGGCGACGCAGGCGATGCGGGCGAGGCCCACGCCGCCGGCCGAGCCGCCGTCGCCGACCCCGACGAGGAGCGCCACGCCGAGGAAGCCGATGACGAAGCCCGCCGCCTTGCGCAGCGTCATCTGCTCGCCGGGGACGAAGACGTGGGCGAGCGGCAGGACGAGGAGGGGAACGACCGCCATGGTGATGCCGGCGAAGCCCGAGCTGACCCGCTCCTGGCCCCAGGCGAGGAGCGCGAACGGCAGCGCGTTGGAGAAGATGCCCATGCCGAGGCAGTGGAGCCAGATACGGCGGCCGATGGCGGTGGCCCGCGACGGCAGGCCCTGGCCGGTCGCCAGCACGATGACGGTGAGGATGGCGGCGGCGATGGCGATCCGCGCCGCGGCGATGGTCAGCGGACCGAAGCCGGTGAGAGCCTTGGCCACGCCGAGGAAGGAGCCGCCCCAGGTCAGCCCGAGGAGGAAGAGCAGCAGCCAGGCCAGCGGCGGCGGGGCGGGGCGCGTCGACATGGGCCTTGCATGCCCGGGTTCGTGCGCGGAGGCCAGAGCGAAGCGGTGGTGTTGAACCGGGGAATTGGGCAACCTGCGCCCGGCGGGAGGAGAGAGCGGGCATGGCCGAGCATCGCGTTGTCATCGTCGGGGCGGGCTTCGCCGGGCTGAAGCTCGCGCACGACCTGCGGCGGGCGCCGGTCGCCATCACCGTCATCGACCAGCGCAACCACCACCTCTTCCAGCCGCTGCTCTACCAGGTGGCGACCACGCTCCTGGCGACCTCGGAGATCGCCTGGCCCATCCGCCGCCTGTTCCGCGACCGGCCGGAGGTGACGACGCTGCTGGCGCAGGTGCGCGGCGTCGACCGCTCCCGGCGCGAGGTGCTGCTCCGGGACGGGGAGAGCGTCCCCTACGACACGCTGGTGCTGGCGACGGGCGCGCGCCACGCCTACTTCGGCCACGACGAATGGGAGCCGTCGGCCCCCGGCCTGAAGACCCTGGAAGACGCCACGACGATCCGCCGCCGGCTGCTCCTCGCCTTCGAGCACGCCGAGCGCGCGACCGACCCCGAGGCGCGGAAGGCGCTGATGACCTTCTGCGTGATCGGCGGCGGCCCGACCGGGGTGGAGCTGACCGGCATCATCGCCGAGCTGGCGCAGAAGGTGCTGCCCGCCGAGTTCCGCAGCATCGACACCCGGCAGACCCGCGTGCTGCTGGTGGAGGCCGGGCCGCGCGTCCTGCCGGCCTTCAGCGAGAAGGTCTCGGCCTATGCCACCCGCGCCCTGGAGCGCATCGGCGCGGAGGTCCAGTGCGGCGCGCCGGTCACCCGCTGCGACGATACCGGCATCACGATCGGCGAGCGCTTCGTGCCCGCCCGCACGGTGATCTGGGCGGCGGGGGTGCAGGCGTCGAACGCGGCGCGCTGGCTGGACGCGCCGGCGGACCGCGCCGGCCGCGTCATCGTCGGGCCCGACCTGACGGTGCCGGGCCTGCCGGATGTCTTCGTCATCGGCGACACGGCGCATGTCGTGTCGCAGGGCAGGCCGGTGCCGGGGATCGCCCCGGCCGCGAAGCAGCAGGGCGCCTACGTGGCGCGGGTGATCCGGGCGCGCCTCGCCGGCAGGCCGGCGCCGCCCCCGTTCGGCTACCGCCACTTCGGCAACCTCGCCACCGTGGGCCGAAGCGCTGCGGTGATCGATTTCGGCCGGGTCCAGCTGACGGGGTGGCTCGCCTGGTGGATCTGGGGCATCGCGCACATCTATTTCCTGATCGGCACCCGCAGCCGCATCGCGGTGGCGATGAGCTGGCTCTGGTCCTTCGTCAGCGGCCAGCACAGCGCCCGGCTGATCACCCAGAAGGAGACGCTGCGCGCGGAGGCGTCGGACGTCACGGAGTAGGCGCGCGCGGATCCCCCTTGGCAGGCGGTCCGGGAATCGACTATCCGGGCTCCGGGCGCGACCCCGATGAAGGGCGAGCGGGGCGTGCTCAGCGACCTCGCCCTTGACCATGGAGCTGGCCGATGAGCCATCCCCAAGCCGCCCTCGTGGCGGCCCCCGCCAAACCTCACGTGAAGCCTGCCCGTCCCGAGTTCTCCTCGGGGCCCTGCGCCAAGCGCCCCGGCTGGACCGCCGAGGCGGTGGTCGCCCGCGCGTTCCTCGGTCGCTCGCACCGGGCCGCGAAGCCGAAGGCGCAGCTCAAGGACGCCATCGACCGCACCGCCCGCGTGCTCGGCGTGCCCGAGGGCTACCGCGTCGGCATCGTGCCGGCGTCGGACACCGGCGCCTTCGAGATGGCCATGTGGTCGATGCTCGGCGCGCGCGCCGTGGACATGCTGGTCTGGGAGAGCTTCGGGCAAGGCTGGGCGACGGATGCGACCAAGCAGCTCAAGCTCGCGGACTGCCGGGTGCTGACCGCGGACTACGGCGCGCTTCCCGACCTCGCGCGCAGTGCGCAGGGACGCGGACGTCTGCTTCACCTGGAACGGCACCACCTCCGGCGCGCGGGTGCCGGACGGCGACTGGATCGCCGCCGACCGCACGGGGCTGACCTTCTGCGACGCCACCTCGGCGGCCTTCGCGCAGGACCTGCCGTGGGACAAGCTCGATGTCGTGACCTTCTCCTGGCAGAAGGCCATGGGCGGGGAGGGTGGCCATGGGGTCATCATCCTCTCGCCCCGCGCCGTGGAGCGGCTGGAGACCTTCGTGCCGCCCCGGCCGCTGCCGAAGATCTTCCGCATGACCAAGGGCGGAAAGCTGATCGAGGGCATCTTCGCCGGCGAGACGATCAACACGCCGTCGATGCTCTGCGTCGCCGACGCGGTCGACGCGCTGGAGTGGATGGAGGGCATCGGCGGGCTCGCGGCCACGCGGGCGCGGGCGGACGCCAATGCCGCGGCGGTGCAGGCGTGGGTCGACCGGACCGGCTGGGTGGAGAACCTGGTCGCCGACCCGGCGGCGCGGTCGAACACCTCGGTCTGCCTCAGGATCGTCGATCCGGCGGTGGCGGCGCTCGACGATGCGGCGCAGCGGGATTTCGTCAAGCGGATGACGAAACTGCTCGAGAGCGAGGGCGTGGCCTACGACATCGCCGGCTACCGCGACGCGCCTCCGGGGCTGCGCATCTGGTGCGGGACGACGGTGGAGACCGCCGACGTCGAGGCGCTGGGGCCCTGGCTCGACTGGGCCTTCGCGGCGACCGCCGCGTCCTGATTTCCTCTTCCCTTCTGAACATCCGGCGGGCCCGAGTGCTCGCCAACGGAGACGTACATCATGCCCAAGGTTCTGATTTCCGACGAGCTTTCCGACGCCGCCGTGCAGATCTTCCGCGACCGCGGGGTCGAGGTGGACTTCCAGCCGCAGCTCGGCAAGGACAAGGCCAGGCTGGCCGAGATCATCGGCAACTACGACGGCCTCGCCATCCGCTCGGCCACCAAGGTGACCGCGGACCTGATCGCCAAGGCGGGCAACCTGCGCGTGATCGGGCGGGCGGGGATCGGGGTCGACAACGTCGACATCCCGGCGGCCAGCGCCAAGGGCATCGTGGTGATGAACACGCCCTTCGGCAACTCGATCACCACCGCCGAGCACGCCATCGCGATGATGTTCGCCTGCGCGCGGCAGATCCCGGCGGCGGACGCCTCGACCCAGGCGGGGAAGTGGGAGAAGTCGAAGTTCATGGGAACCGAGATCACCGGCAAGACGCTGGGGCTGATCGGCGCCGGCAATATCGGCTCGGTGGTCGCCACCCGCGCCATCGGGCTGAAGATGAAGGTGATCGCCTACGATCCGTTCCTCTCGGCGGAACGGGCGCAGGCGCTCGGGATCGAGCGGATCGACGAGGTGGACGACCTGCTCGCCCGCGCGGATTTCGTCACGCTGCACGTGCCGAAGACCGAGAAGACCGCGAACATCCTCTCGGCGGAACGGATCGCGCGGATGAAGCCGGGGGCGCGGCTGATCAACTGCGCGCGCGGCGGGCTGGTGGACGAGGCGGCGGTGGCGGAGGCGCTGAAGTCGGGCGCGCTGGCGGGGGCGGCGTTCGACGTCTTCTCGGAGGAGCCGGCGAAGGAGAACCCGCTCTTCGGCGCGCCGAACGTGGTCTGCACCCCGCACCTCGGGGCCGCGACGTCGGAGGCGCAGGAGAACGTCGCGCTGCAAGTGGCTGAGCAGATGTCGGATTACCTGATGCAGGGCGCGATCTCGAACGCGCTGAACGCGCCGTCGGTGACGGCGGAGGAGGCGCCGATCCTGAAGCCGTGGATCGCGCTGGCGGAGATGCTCGGGAGCTTTGCCGGGCAGGTGACCGACAGCGCGATCAAGGAGATCGAGATCGAGTATGTGGGCGAGGTGGGCGACCTGAACCTGAAGCCGCTGACGGCGGCGCTGACGGCGGGGCTGCTGATCCCGCTGGTCGGCCAGGGGGGCGTCAACATGGTCTCCGCGCCGCTGGTGGCGCGGGAGCGCGGGGTGCACATCACCGAGACGCGCAAGGATCCGCAGGGCGCCTTCGGGTCCTACATGCGGCTGATCGTGACCACCGAGCAGCAGACGCGGGCGGTGGCGGGCACCATCTATTCCGATGGCAAGCCGCGCTTCATCCAGATCAAGGGGATCAACCTCGAGGCGGAGCCGATGAAGTTCATGCTCTACACCACCAACACCGACACGCCGGGCTACATCGGCGCGCTCGGGGACGAAGCTCGGGCGCGCTGGGCGTGAACATCGCCACCTTCGCGCTCGGGCGGGAGAGCAAGAGCGGCGAGGCGATCGCGCTCCTCGGGGTGGACGAGGCGATCGCGCCGGGGGTTTTGAGCCAGATCGCGGAGTTGCCGCAGATCCGGCAGGCGAAGGCGCTAAGCTTCTGATTCAGCGCGGATTCCGCGCGTATGGAATGCGTATGGCATCCGTATGGAATCCATATGGGTGTTCGTATGGGTTGTCCTGGCCGGCGGAGCCCGCCGGCCAAGCGCGTTCAGAGGGTCTGCCAGGCGCCGGACTTGCCCGAGGCGATGATGGCGTCGCAGATGCGGTTGGTCTCCAGTGCGTCGCGGAAGGTGGGGCCGGCGGGGGTGTCGGTGTCCATGGCGGCGATGAAGTCGGCCATGGTGTGCACGAAGGAATGCTCGAAGCCGATGATGAGGCCGGGGACCCACCACTTGCCGAGGTAGGGGTGCTCGCCGTCGGTGACGAGGATCGAGGTCCAGCCGCGGAAGGCGCCCTCGGTGCGGTGGTCGAACCAGGCGAGGCGGTTCATGTCGTGCAGGTCCCAGGCGAGCGAGCCGTGCTCGCCGTTGATCTCGAGCGTGTAGGCCGCCTTGTGGCCGCGGGCGTAGCGGGTCGAACTCGAAGGTGCCGAGCGAGCCGTTCTCGAAGCGGGTGAGGACGGCGGCGGCGTCGTCGATGCCGACCGGCTGCATCTTGCCGGTCTCGGCGTGGGTGCGCTCCTTGACGAAGGTCTCGGTCATGGCGGTCAGGCTCGTGATCGCGCCGTTGATCCAGATCGCGCTGTCGAGGCAGTGGGCGAGGAGGTCGCCGGTGACGCCGGAGCCCGCGGCCTCGACGTCGAGCCGCCAGGTGCCGGCGCCGCCCTGGGGGACGTCGGGCGAGATGGTCCAGTCCTGCAGGAACTTCGCGCGGTAGTGGTAGATGCGGCCGAGCTTGCCCGAGTCGACCACCTGCTTGACCAGGCTGACGGCGGGCATGCGGCGGTAGTTGTAGCAGACGAGGTTGGGCACGCCGGCCTTCTCGACGGCGGCGACCATCTTCTCGCCTTCGGCGGCGGTGCGGGCGAGGGGCTTTTCGGTGATGACGGCCTTGCCCGCCTCGGCGGCGGCGATGGCGATCTCGGCGTGGAGGTCGTTGGGGACGCAGATGTCGACGAGGTCGATGTCGTGGCGCTCGATCAGCCTGCGCCAGTCGGTCTCGGTCAATTCGTAGCCCCAGCGGTCCGCGAAGGCCTGCGTCTTCGCCGCGTCGCGGCCGCAGGCGGCCTTGAGGACCGGGCGGCGCGGCAGGTCGAAGAAGTTCGGGGCGGTGCGGAAGGCGTTGGAGTGGCAGCGGCCCATGAAGCCGTAGCCGATCATGCCGATGTTGAGGTCGCGGGTCATTTGGAGCCTCTAGGTTAGGGTCAGGCGGGCTTGGTGGCCGACGGTGGGGCGGGCTCGAGGTTCCTTTCGGGTGAGGCCCTGGGCCTTCATGCGGACGAGGATGGCCTCGACCCATGCCAGGAGCCCGCGCGATTTGTCCGTCGACAAATCGCGCCGCGCCTGCCTGCCCCTGGCAGGCGCGTAAACGCGCCGCCCAGGCAGGCGCGCCGCGATTGCAGGCGTCCGGGCAAGCGCTTGCACCCCTTGGCCCCCGCCTGGGCGGGGCCAACCGAACCGGGCAACAGTCCACTGGACTGTCGCCTTGTCGGTTCGGAAGTGGCGCGGACTGCACCGAAGCAATCTGCCGAAGGCTGTATCATATCACTCCGTCCAGCCGTGGGCGTCGCGGACCTTGACCATGCCGGCGAGGACGTTGTTCCAGGTCTCCTGGTCCTCCATCACCGCGTTCGGGAGCATGCAGGCGTCCCAGCAGATGTGGCGCATCTTCTTCGTCAGGGCGCCGTTCTCGTCGCGGAGCCAGAAGCCGGCGTGCTTGACGACGTCGAGGCGGCCGTTCGGGATCGTCGATGCGGCAGTGGCGGCCGGTCTTCTCGTGGTCGCCGGAGCCGAAGACGGTGCCGTCGTTCTGGGCGACGTGGAAGTCGAGGGTCCAGGGGCGGAGCGCGTCGGCGACCTGGCGGTAGGCGGCGTCGAGCGCCGCCGTGTCGTTCCAGTCGTAGTCGGCGGGGAGGATGCGGTCGGCCTCGGCGTTGTAGCCGAGGGTGTAGAGCATCGAGTGGGCCATGTCGGCCTGGTAGCCGACCTGGCCCGGGCATGCCGACCGCCTCCAAGAGGTCGCGCATGGTGCGCCAGGAGTGCATGCCGCCCCAGCAGATCTCGCCTTCGGCGACGACGAACTCGCCGTGGTCGGCGGCGATGTCGCCGGCCTCGCGGAAGGTCTCGGCGATGAGGGCGGAGTTGGCCTTCGGGTCCTTGTCCCAGGCCTCGACGGAGGTGGACGAGTCGACGCGGATGCCGCCGGTCGGGCGGATGCCGAGCTCGCGCATCTGCCGGCCGATCTCGGAGGCCTTGCGGACCTGGGTCGAGGAACTGCTTGCGCTCGTCGGGCGAGCCCATGGCCGAGCCGCCGCCGGCGCCGCCCCAGATCGGGGCGACGAAGGAGCCGACCTTGAGGCCGTAGGAGGCGATGTGGTCGGTCATCCGCTTCACGGCGTCGAGGTCGCTGTCGATGTCGAAATGCGGGGCGACGACGAAGAGGTCGACGCCGTCGAACTTCTGGCCGTCGGCCTCGGCGTTCGCGGTGAGCTCGAGCAGGGTGTCGAGGGGGATGATGGGCTCGGAGTCGGGGGCGCCCTTGCCGACGATGCCGGGCCACATGGCGTTGTGCAGCTTGGGATAATTGTTGGGCATGATCGACCTCTTAGCGGAGCGTGTTCCAGGGGGCTTCGGCGCCCATTTCGACGGAGACGTAGCCGATGTCGCCGACGCAGGGGCCGAGGATGGCGGCGAGCTTGGCCTCGCCGCTGCCGGCATTGAAGGAGGCGTGGACGACACCGGCGGGGATGAAGACCGAGTCGCCCGGGCCGAGGAGGCGCTTCTCGCGGTCGAGCCACTGCTCCACCTGGCCGGCGATGACGACGATCACCTCCTCCTGGTCGGGGTGCTTGTGGAAGTTGTGGCCCTTGCCGGGGTCGAGGGTGACGTCGATGACGGTGAGGTCCCTGGCGCCGGTGGCGGGCGGGTTGGAGAGCCAGCGGAGCTGGCCCCAGTCGAGGACTTCCGGGGCGACGTCGGCGCGGACGACGAATTTGCCGGGCATGGCGGTCTCCTAGATGGCCTTGAAGGCGCGGGTCTGGTCGGTGAGCGCCCGCTCGACGGGCAGGCGCTCCATCGAGGAGGCGCCGTAGAAGCCGTGGCAGGTGGCGGCGTGCTTGAGCACGTAGGCGGCGTCGTCGGGCATCGGCGATGGGGCCGCCGTGGCAGAGCACGATGACGTCCGGGCGCTGGGTGAGCGCGGCCAGCGGCGATGCCGTCGATGTCGGCGACGCAGTCGTCGAGCGAGCTGGGCGGAGGTGGCGCCGATGGCGCCGCCGGTGGTGACGCCCATGTGGGCGACGATGATGTCGGCGCCGGCGCGGGTCATGGCGCACCGCCTCGTCGGGGGTGAAGACGTAGGGCGTGGTGAGGAGGTCGAGGGCGTGGGCGGCGGCGATCATGTCGACCTCGAGCGCGTAGCCCATGCCGGTCTCCTCGAAGGAGGTGCGCATGGTGCCGTCGAAGAGGCCGATGGTGGGGAAGTTCTGCACGCCGGAGAAGCCGATGGCCTTGAGCTCGGCGAGGAAGGGTCCCAGGAGCAGGAAGGGGTCGGTGCCGTTGACGCCGGCGAGGACCGGGGTGTGGCGGACGACGGGCAGCACCTCGGCGGCCATTTCCTTGACGATCTCGTTGGCGTTGCCGTAGGCGAGGAGCCCCGCCGCCGAGCCGCGGCCGGCCATGCGGTAGCGGCCGGAGTTGTAGATGACGATGAGGTCGATGCCGCCGGCCTCCTCGCACTTGGCCGAGAGGCCGGTGCCGGCGCCGCCGCCGATGATGGGCCTGCCCTCGGCGATGAGCTTGTGGAACCTCGTCAGGATCTCGGCGCGGGGAATGGCGGGCATGATCAGCCTTCTGCGATGTTGCGATAGGCGGCGACGAGGGCGTCGGCGAATTCCGGGTCGTTGATGTGACAGGGCAGGCGGATCACCTGGCGGTCGGGGGTGGCGCGGATTTCGGCCTCGAGGGTGTCGAAGAGGGCGGCATTGGCGGCGGGGTCGTGGAAGGGGCCGCCCTCGGTGTCGAGGGCGGAGACGCCGCGCTCGGGGATGAGGAAGCGGATCGGGCCGGAGGCGGCGTTGAGCTTGGCGGCGATGAAGGCGGCGATGGCGCGGCACTCCTGCGGCGTGGTGCGCATCAGGGTGACGTTGGCGATTGTGGCGGTGGAAGTGCCGGCCGGAGAAGCGGGCGGGGATGGTGTCGGGGGCCCAGAAGTTCACCATGTCGAGGGCGCCGGGGGCGCCGACCCAGGGAAGGCCGGTGCGGGCGACGGCGCCGAGGCGGTCGGGGCCGGCGGTGAGGACGCCGCCGACGACCTCGTCGGCGATCTCGGTGGTGGTGGCGTCGATCATGCCTTCGAGCATGCCGCTGTCGGCGAGCATCTCGAGCGCGCGGCCGCCGGTGCCGGTGGCGTGGAAGACCAGCGGGTCGTGGGTGGCGCGCAGGATATCGGCGACGCGGGTGACGCACGGGGTGGTGACGCCGAACATGCTGAGGCCGACCGCGGGCTTGGTCGTGGTGGCCGGGGCGGACGGCGGCCATGGCGGTGATGGCGGCGGCGGCCTGGGCGAGGACGGTGCGGGTGATGCGGTTGAGGCCGGCGAGGTCGGCGACGGGATGCATCATGGTGATGTCGGAGACGCCGACGTAGGGGCCGACGTCGCCGGAGGCGAGCGTCGAGACCATGAGCTTCGGGATGCCGAAGGGCAGGGCGCGCATGGCCGGCGGTGACGATGGCGGTGCCGCCGCCGCCGCCGATGCCGATGACGGCGTCGAGGTCGGTGCGGGTGGGGAGCCAGGCGGCGAGCGCCTCGGCCATGGCGGTGACGGCGGTGCCGCGGTCGTCGGTGGCGGGGATGGCGGGGGCGGGGACGTCGGGGGCGATGGTCGGGGCGCGGGTGCCGACGTCGACGACCAGGGGTGCGCCGCCGGCCTCGCGGATGCGGGCGGCGAGGAAGGCGAGCTCCTCGCCCTTGGTGTCGGCAGTACCGATGACGTAGATGTGGCCCATTTTGCAGTGCAACAGAGCCTGCCGCAAGTGCGAGGGCGCACTTCCGGGGTCTGCTTCCTCCCGTTCTGCCGGTAAGTCCGGCGTTTTTCTTGAGGTTTACGCGGACGGCGGGCCGGCGCGCAAACCGGATTGCTTTCGTTTTGAGACGACCGTATCGTATTGACATGCACGTCTCAAGTCAAGAAAGCCAGACGACGAAGTGCGCCGGAGACCGGGCGCCAGGGCTCGGACGCGGAAGCTGTTGCTCGAAACGGCGATGCAGCTGATGCAGTCGGGCAAGGTGCCGTCGGTGACCGACGTGGCGGAGGCGGCGGAGGTGTCGCGGGCCACGGCGTACCGGTACTTCCCGACGCAGGCGGCGCTGGTGCAGGCGGCGGTGGACGAGGCGCTGGGGCCGATCCTCGAGTGGCGCTCGGACCTGCCGGATGCCGAGGATCGGATCGACGGGCTGCTCGGACTTCGCCTATCCGCGGCTCGACGAGTACGAGGCGACGCTGCGGGCGGCGCTGTTGCAGGCGATGGACCAGTGGAGCCGGCGGCGGGCGGGGACGCTGGGCGACGAGGCGCCGATCGTGCGCGGCAACCGCAAGGCGGTGCTCTACAACGCGCTGGCGCCGCTGCGCGGCAAGATGGCGGCGGATGCGTTCGACCGGCTGCGGCAGTCGCTGTCGCTGGTTTTCGGCACCGAGGCGTTCGTGGTGCTGAAGGACATCTGGGGGCTGGACGGCGGGCCAGGCGCGCGACGTGGCGATCTGGTCGGCGCACGCGCTGGTCCGCGCCGCGGTGGCTGAGGCCGAAATGGCAGGGAGGGCGCGGACGGCCGGCAGGCGTGTTTAGCAACAGGTAACCAAACAAAACGAGCATCGGCGCGCCGCACCACGCGGCAAACCAAGGTGTGGAAAACGGGAGGAATGACGAACAATGCAGAGACGACATCTGTTCGGACTTCTTGCGGGCGCCTCGAGCGCGCTCGCGATCGGCCTGGCCGCGGCGCCTGCCTCGGCGCAGGAGCTGACCATCTTCTGGGCGGAGTGGGATCCGGCCAACTACCTGCAGGAGCTGGTCAACGAGTACACCGAGGAGACCGGCGTGACGGTCACGGTGGAGACGACGCCCTGGTCGGACTTCCAGACCAAGGCCTTCACCGAGTTCAACGCCAAGGGCGACAGCTACGACATGGTCGTGGGCGACAGCCAGTGGCTGGGCGCGGGCTCGACCGGCGGGCACTACGTCGACCTGACCGACTGGTTCAAGGCGAACAAGGTCGACGAGATCATGGCGCCGGCCACGGTCAAGTCCTACGCCGAGTACGACGGCACGCTACTGGGCGGTCCCGGCCGAGGGCGACGCCACCGGCTGGGCCTACCGCAAGGACTGGTTCGAGGACCCGGCCGAGATGGAGGCGTTCAAGGCCAAGTACGGCTACGACCTGGCGGTGCCGAAGACCTATGCCGAGATGCGCGACATCGCCGAGTTCTTCCACCGCCCGGACGAGAACCGCTACGGCATCGCGATCTACACCGACAACTCCTATGACGCGCTGGTCATGGGCTACGAGAACGCGCTCTTCTCCTACGGCGGCGACCTCGGCGACTATTCGACCTACCAGGTCGACGGGATCGTGAACTCCGAGCAAGGCGGTGGAGGCGCTCGAGATGTACCGCGAGCTCTACCAGTTCACCCCGCCGAACTGGGGCAAGTCCTTCTTCCAGGAGGACAACCAGGCCATCACCGAGGGCCTGGCGGCGATGAGCATGAACTACTTCGCCTTCTTCCCGGCGCTGAACAACCCGGCGATCAACCCGCACGCGGACGAACACCGGCTACTTCGCCAATCCGGCCGGGCCGGACGGGCAGCAGCATGCGGCGCTGGGCGGGCAGGGGATCTCGGTCGTCTCCTACTCGCAGAACCAGGAAGAGGCGATGAAGTTCCTCGAGTGGTTCATCCGGGACGACGTGCAGAAGCGCTGGGCCGAGCTCGGCGGCTACACGGCGAGCGCGAAGATCCTCGAGTCCGAGGAGTTCCGCAACGCCACGCCCTACAACGAGGCCTTCTACCAGTCGATGTTCATGGTGAAGGACTTCTGGGCGGTGCCGGAGTACGCCGAGCTGCTGACGCAGATCAACAACCGGATCTATCCGTACGTCGTCGGCGGCGAGGGGACGGCCAAGGAGGCGCTCGACGGCCTGTCGCAGGACTGGCAGGAGACGTTCAAGAAGTACGGCCGCAGCTGACGGCCGGCTGAGGCGCAACGGGGCCGGGCGCGCGTCGCCCGGCCTCCCAACAAAGAAACGTCCGACAGGGAACGGAGACCCCCGCGTGCTGGCAAGACTCGACACCCGGTCCCGGGCGGCGGCCCAGGGTTGGAGCGATCTCGCGATCCGGAACATGTTCATCATTCCGACGATCGCCTTCCTGATCATCTTCAACGTGTTTCCGCTGATCTACTCGCTCGGCTACTCGTTCACCGACTTCCGGGCCTCGGTGAACGAGCCGGCGCGCTTCGTCGGGCTGCAGAACTATCGCGAGCTGCTCAACGACCCGAACGTCTGGCGGAACTTCACCGTCACGGCGAAGTACGTGATCGTCTCGGTGACCGGGCAGGTGGTGGTGGGCTTCGGCCTCGCCATGCTGCTCAACCGCACCTTCCCGATGAAGGGGTTCGTCACCACGCTGCTGCTCCTGCCGATGATGATGTCGATGGCGGTGGTGGGGCTGTTCTGGAAGCTGCTCTACGACCCGTCCTGGGGGCCGATCAACTATGCGCTCGGGCTCGGCAAGTTCGAGTGGCTGTCGGACCCGAACGTCGCGCTCTACGCGGTGGCGATCACCGACATCTGGATGTGGGCGCCCTTCGTGATGCTGCTGTCGCTCGCCGGGCTGTCGGCGGTGCCGCAGCACCTCTACGAGGCGGCGGCGATCGACCGGGCGAGCGGCTGGTACAGCTTCACGCGGATCACGCTGCCGCTGGTGGCGCCGATCCTGCTGATCGCGATCATCTTCCGCACCATGGAGGCGTTCAAGACCTTCGACCTCGCCTACATCATGTCGGGCCAGCCGACGACCGAGACGATCTCGATCCGGCTCTACAAGATGGCCTTCCAGGAGTGGCAGACCGGGCGGTCGAGCGCGCTCGCCTACATCGTGCTGATCGTGGTGGTGGCGATCACCAACATCTACGTGAAGTACCTCAACAAGGTGAAGGAGCGCTGAGATGGCGATGGTCTCCTCCGCCGGAAAGCGCATCCGCAACCGCCTGGCCATCGCCGCGGTGCTGGTGGTCACGCTGATCTTCCTCGCGCCGATCTACTGGATCGGCTCGACCGCCTTCAAGCCGCGCGACGTGGCGACGTCGGTGCCGCCGACCGTCTTCTTCCAGCCCGAGACCACCGCCTTCGTGAAGCTCTTCACCAAGCGGGTGCAGCTGCGCGAGCCGGTCGAGCCCGAGGTCTATGCCGCCGCGCCCTGGTGGGAGCAGCGCATCTTCGACGGCGGCGAGCGGGTGCTGCGGGTCAAGGGCGAGGTGCAGCTCTCGGCCTATCCGAGCCGGTTCATGAACAGCCTGATCGTCGCGGTCACCAGCACGGTGCTGGCGGTGGGCATGGGCACGCTGACCGCCTACGGCTTCTCGCGCTTCCGGGTGCCGGCGGAGAACGACTGGCTGTTCTTCATCCTCTCGACCCGCATGCTGCCGCCGGTGGTGGTGGCGATCCCGATGTTCCTGATGTACCGGGCGGTCGGCCTGACCGACACGCCACGTCGGGCTGATCATCCTCTACACCGCCTTCAACCTCTCCTTCGCGGTCTGGCTGATGAAGGGGTTCATGGACGAGATCCCCAAGGAGTACGAGGAGGCGGCGCTGGTCGACGGCTACACCCGCATGCAGGCCTTCTGGAAGATCGTGCTGCCGGAGGCGGTGACCGGCATCGCGGCGACGGCGGTCTTCTGCTTCATCATCGCCTGGAACGAGTACGCCTTCGCGCTGATCATGACCAACCGGCGGGCGCAGACCGCGCCGCCCTTCATCCCGGCGCAGGTCGGCTCGGGGCTGACCGACTGGACGACCATCGCGGCGGGGACGGTCCTGTTCCTGCTGCCGGTCGCGATCTTCACCTTCGCACTGCGCCATCACCTCCTGCGCGGGGTGACCTTCGGCGCGATCCGCAAGTAGGGGCGGGGTGATGGGCCGGATCGGACCGCGCACCTGGGAGATGATCTTCCAGTGGATCATGGTCGCGGGCATCGTGGCGCTGCTGCAGCCATGGAGCCTCTTCTTCCACCGCTACGGCGTGACGATCATCCTGATCGGCCTCGTCGGCTTCTCGATCTTCATCCACATCAAGTCGCGGCCGGGAGAGAGAGCTGATGGCCGCGATCACGCTCCGGGACGTCGAGAAGTTCTTCGGCGCCAACTACGTCATCCGCAAGCTGAACCTCGAGATCGCCGACCGCGAGTTCGTGGTGCTGCTCGGGCCCTCGGGCTGCGGCAAGACCACGACGCTGCGCGCCATCGCCGGGCTGGAGACGATCGACACCGGCGACATCCTGATCGACGGGAGGCCGGTGCAGGACCTGCCGCCGGGCGAGCGCGACATCGCCTTCGTCTTCCAGCTCTTCGCGCTCTATCCGCACCTGACGGCGTTCGAGAACATCGCCTTTCCGCTGCGCGCCACCGGCGAGGGCCGCGAGCGAGATCGCCCGCAAGGTGCGCGACGTGGCGGCGTCGCTCAGGATCGAGGCGCTGCTCGGCAAGCGGCCGTCGCAGCTCTCGGGCGGCGACATGCAGCGGGTGGCGATCGGGCGGGCGCTGGTGCGGCGGCCGAAGGCGCTGCTCATGGACGAGCCGATCGGCGCGCTCGACGCCAAGCTGCGCGAGGACATGCGGGCGGAGCTGAAGCGGCTGCACATCGAGAACGGCACCACCAGCGTCTACGTCACCCACGACCAGGTGGAGGCGATGAGCCTCGCCGACCGGGTGGCGGTGATGAACGACGGGGTGCTGCAGCAGGTGGGCTCGCCGTCGGAGGTATACCTGCATCCGGTCAACCTCTTCGTGGCGCAGTTCGTGGGCTCGCCGGTGATGAACATCATGCCGGCCGAGGTACGGGTCGAGGGCGGAGAGACGGCCGTTTCGTTCGGGAGCGGGCAGGCGTTCGGGTTCCCGGGCGACCTGGCGCCACGGCTGGAGGCGGCGCTGCCGGCCGGGCACGACCTGGTGCTGGGGGTGCGGCCCGAGGCGGTCAAAGTGGCGCGCGAGGCGGGGGAGGGGCTGCGGCCGGTGGAGGCGAAGTTCATCGAGCCGCTCGGGGCCTACGACATCGTGGACCTCAAGGTGGGCGAGCGGTTCCTCAAGGCGCGCACCCCGAGCGGGTTCGTCGGCAAGCCGGGGGATGCGGTCTGGGCGCGGCTCGACGTGCCACAGGTGCATTTCTTCGATGCGACCACGGGGGATGTGTTGGATATCGGGCTGGCGAATGGCTGAGATCGGGCTTCACGGCGTCGGCAGGCGGTTCGGCGGGCAGACGGCGGTCGACGCGCTGACGCTCACGATCGCGGATGGCGAGTTCTTCGTGCTGCTGGGGCCGACCGGTGCGGGAAAGACCACGACGCTGCGTCTGGTCGCCGGGCTGGAGCGGCCGGACGACGGCACGGTCAGCATCGGCGGCGAGGACACCGCCGGGTGGAGCGTGGCGCAGCGGGACGTGGCGCTGGTCTTCCAGTACTACTCGCTCTATCCGCGCTACACGGTGCGGCAGAACCTGGCGTTTCCGCTGAAGAGCCGGGTGCGGAACTTCGCGCCGGACGAGATCGAGCGGCGCGTCGCGCGGGCGGCGAAGATGCTGCGCATCGAGCACCTGCTCGACCGCAAGACCGACAAGCTGTCGGGCGGCGAGATGCAGCGGGTGTCGATCGGGCGGGCGATCGTGCGCGACCCGAGCGTCTTCCTGATGGACGAGCCCCTGTCCAACCTGGACGCCAAGCTGCGCGAGGCGCTGCGCTCGGAGCTGAAGAACCTGCAGACCTCGCTCGGGGCCACGTTCCTGTTCGTGACGCACGACCAGATCGAGGCGATGTCGATGGGCGACCGGATCGGGGTGCTGAACGAGGGCCGGCTGGTGCAGGTCGGCACGCCGAACGAGATCTACAATGCGCCGCGCGACACGTTCGTGGCGACGTTCGTGGGATCGCCGGCGATGAACCTCCTGGAGGGCGTGGTGGAGAATGGCCGGCTCAGCGTGCCCGGGGCCTTCTCGGTGCCGATCGCGGATGCCGGGCGGGCGCGGCTGGGCCGTGACGCGGGGCCGGTGACGGTGGGCATCCGCTCGGAGGACATCGAGGTCGGCGGGCACGGGGATGCCACGGCGCGGGTGCATCACGTGGAGAACCACGGTGTCGAGCTGGTGGTGACGCTGCGCGCCGGCGACAGCCTGTTCAAGGCGACAGCGCCGGCGGTGGCGAAGCTGCGGATCGACGAGGAGGTTCCATTCGCGCTGGACCAGGCCAAGCTGCACGGGTTCGATACGACGACGGGCCTTAACCTCGTTGGCGGCACCTGACGCCACCAGGGGTGGCGCGGGGTGCTGCTCCCGGTAAGGTGCCGGGATCAGTTGATGCTGGCGGGGCGCGAGCGCATGCGGGAGACGGTCTCGCGCTCGGCGCGCTTGCAGCGGAGCGGCGGCAGGCCGCGGTCGATGAGGTCCATGTCCTCGAGAACCATGTCGCCCATGCGCTTGAAGGCGATGTCGAGGGCGCCGGCGCGATGGGCGGAGCGGATGAAGCCGGGGAGCGCGCGCACCGGGTGGTCGGGGGCGAGCGGCTCCTCGGGGAAGACGTCGCTGGCGGCGCGGATGTGGCCGGAGCGGACGGCGGCCAAGAGGGCGGGGAAGTCGACCACGTCGGCGCGGCTGAGCAGGATGAAGGCGGCGCCGGGGCGCATGCGGGCGAAGGCGTCGGCGCCCAGGAAGCCGCGGTTCTCGGTGGTGACCGAGGCCACGACGAAGACGAAGTCGCTGGCGGCGAGCACGTCGTCGAGGGCGGCGGGCTCGACGCCATGCTCGGCGAGGATCGAGGGCGGCAGCCAGGGGTCGAAGACGCGAATACGGGCGCGGAAGCCGGTCAGGAGGCGGTTCAGCGCGCGGCCGAGGTCGCCGAAGCCGACGATGCCGATCTCGGACCCGCTGAGCAGCCGCGCGGCGCGGTTGCCGTCGCCGCCCCAGAGCTCGCGGCCTTCGCGGAAGGCGACGTCAGCGTCGGTGATGCCGCGGGCGAGGTCGAGCGCCAGGCCGAGGCCCATTTCGGCCACCGGCTCGGCGAAGACGGCGCCGGTGGTGACGGTGTGGATGCCGCGCTCGAAGAGGAGGTCGTAGGGCATGTTGTCGAGGAGGTTGCTCTCGACATTGAAGACGCAGCGCAGCGCCGGCATCGCTTCGACCGTCTCGCGCGAGAGGGGCGGTTGGCCGATGATGTAGCGGGCGCGGGCGAGAAGGGCGGGGTAGAGGGCGCCGATCCGCTCGGGGTCCGCCTCGAGGACCTCGTAGCGCGCGTGCAGGCGGTCGCGCGCTTCGGGCGTGAAGATGAGCTCGAGGGTGCGCGGAAAAGGGGCGCTGATCGCGAGCGGGCGGGGGTCGGGCATCAGGCGCCGGCCTCGGCGGGGACCGTGGCGGCCATCTCGGCCAGGATGGCGCGGGCGGCGGCGCGGGGATCGGGGGCTGCCCAGATGGGACGGGCGATGACGAGGTGGTCCGCGCCGGCGGCAAGCGCCGCGGCCGGGGTGGCGATGCGCTTCTGGTCGCCGGGGACGGACCCTGCGGGGCGGACGCCGGGGGTGACGATGAGCTTGCCGCGCGCCTCGGGGAGGGCGCGCAGGCGGGCGGCTTCGTGGGGCGAGGCGATGACGCCGTCGGCGCCTGCCGCGAAGGCGCGGCGGGCGCGCTCGACGACGATGTCGCCGAGCGCGCCTTCGCGGATGAGGGCGGCGTCGAGGTCGGCGCGGTCGAGCGAGGTGAGGACGGTGACGGCGAGGAGGCGCGTGGGGGCGTCGCCGCGCCCGGCGACGGCGGCGCTGACCACGTGCGGGTCGCCTTGGACGGTGAGGAAATCGGGCGCGACCGAGGCGACGATGCCGCGGGTGGCGGCGGTCACGGTGGCGCCGATATCGAAGAGCTTCATGTCGAGAAAGACGCGCTTGCCGCTCGCCCTGAGGTCGCGGGCGAGGTCGAGCCCGCCCGAGGCGAGGAGGCCGAGGCCGATCTTGTAGAAGCCGATCTCGTCGCCGAGGGTGGCGACCAGGGCGCGGGCGGCGTCGGCGTCGGGCAGGTCGAGGCCGACGATCAGGCGGTCATCGGGCATTGGCGGCACCTCCGGGACAGGTCGGCGAACCGGTGCGCGTGCGCGCTGGCGAAGTCAAGCCGATGTGGGCGGCGCGACAGCTTTCGGCCTGCCCTGTGGCATATCCTCGCGCATGGAGGTGGTACCCGCGTCGCCGCGACCGGCGGGTTGATCGGCGGCGGGGCGAGGTGTTTGGCGCCGCTGATGTGGCGCCGGTCACGCGTTGCGCCCAGCGCCCACAAGTCCGTCAGGGCACCAGGCGATAGCCGCCGGGCTCGGTGACGAGGATCCGCGCATTGGTGGGGTCGGGCTCGATCTTCTGGCGCAGGCGGTAGATGTGCGTCTCGAGGGTGTGGGTGGTCACGCCGGCGTTGTAGCCCCAGACCTCGTGCAGCAGGATGTCGCGCGGCACCACGGCGTTGCCGGCGCGGTAGAGGTACTTGAGGATGTTGGTTTCCTTCTCGGTCAGGCGGATCTTCTTTTCCGCCTCGTCGAGCAGGAGCTTGTTGGCCGGGCGGAAGCTGTAGGGGCCGACGCCGAAGACCGCGTCCTCGGACTGCTCGTGCTGGCGGAGCTGGGCGCGGATGCGGGCGAGAAGGACGGGGAGCTTGAAGGGCTTGGCGATGTAGTCGTTGGCGCCGGCGTCGAGCCCGTGGATCTGGTCGCTGTCGGTGGCGTGCCCGGTGAGCATCAGGATGGGGCACTTGACGCCTTCCTTGCGCATCAGGCGGCAGAGCTCGCGGCCGTCCATGTCGGGCAGGCCCACGTCGAGGATGACGAGATCGTAGTGCTCGGCGCGCGCCCGGGTCAGGCCGCCTTCGCCGTCGCCGGCCTCGAAGACGTCGAACTCCTCGGTCATCACCAGCTGGTCGGCCAGCGCTTCGCGCAGGTCGGGATCGTCGTCCACCAGAAGAATTCGCTTCACCGCCGCCATCGTCGCTCTCCTTTTCGTCATCGGACTGTTGGTTTCCTACGGCGGGCGCAATATTTCTCGTCGGAGGCTCACGGCAGTGTGTCCGGACGGCGGCGATTGTTTCAAGGCTGTCACGGGCGGGCGAGGATCGGGCCGGTGCTCCGGGAGGGACGTGTCATGGGCCTCGCGCTCACATCGCTGGAGCGGCTCGCCCGGGCCCGGTCGGATTTGCGCATGGGCGTGGCGGTGGTGCTGCGCGACGACGACGGCGCGGCGCTGGCGCTTGCGGCGGAGACCGCCACGGCGGAGCGGCTGGCGACGCTGCGGGCGCTCGGGCCGGTGGACCTGGCGTTGACCGACTGGCGGGCGGCGACGCTGAAGGCGCGGGCGTACGACGGCGACGTGGCGCGGGTGGTGCTGCCGGGGGACGCCGATCTCGACTGGGTTCGGGCGACGGCGGACCCCTCGGCGGATCTCGACTGGCCGCTGAAGGGGCCGTTCGTCACGCGGCGCGGGGGCGGGGCGGGGCTGCACCGGGCGGCGATCGCGCTCTGCAAGCAGGCGCATCTTCTGCCGGCGGCGCTGGTGGTGCCGTTGGAGGAGCGCGGCGGCGGTGGGGGACGGGTTGTCGGTGGTCGACGTGTGCGATGTGCGGATCGGCGCGGCGGCGCCGGAGATGGTCGAGATTGCCGCGGCGCGGGTGCCGCTGCAGGTGTCGGAGGCGGGAAGGGTGAGGGTTTTCAGGCCCTTGGATGGGGGCGAGGAGCATTATGCGGTGGAGATCGGCGCGCCGGACCGGGCGAAGCCGGTGCTCTGCCGGCTGCATTCGGCCTGTTTCACCGGCGATCTGCTCGGCAGCCTGAAATGCGACTGCGGGCCGCAGTTGCGGACGGCGCTGGAGCAGATCGGCGCGGAGGGGGCGGGGGTGCTGCTCTACCTCAACCAGGAGGGGCGGGGGATCGGGCTGGCCAACAAGATGCGGGCGTATGCGTTGCAGGACCAGGGGTTCGACACGGTGGAGGCGAACCACCGGCTGGGGTTCGAGGACGACGAGCGGGATTTCCGCATCGGGGCCAACATATTGACGGGGATGGGCTTTTCCAAGGTGCGGCTGCTGACGAACAACCCCGCCAAGGTGGCGATGATGCAGGGGTGCGGGCTCGACGTGGTCGAGCGGGTGCCGCTCCGGGTGGGGCGGACGCGGTTCAACACCGGCTATCTCGACACCAAGGCGGCGAAGAGCGGGCACCTGCTTTGAGCCGCGACCTGGTGGTCGGGCGCTGGGGGGCGCGGTTCCGCGGGCGGTGGTTTCCCTGTGCCGTCGGGTGGGGCGGGATCGGGGAGAAGCGGGCCGAGGGCGACGGGATCACGCCGGTGGGGCGGCACCGCATCGAGGCGGTTCTGCGGCGTCCGGACCGCGTATGGGTTCCGTATGGAAAGCGTATGGAATCCGTATGGCTCCGATCTTGCTCAGGCGTTATCCGGCCAGGAGACGGATGGTCGGACGATCCGGCGGATCCGGACTACAACAAGCCCGTGCGCCGGCCGCACCGGTTCGGGTGCGAGGCGCTGCGGCGGGCGGATCCGATGTACGATCTGGTCGCGGTCACCGACTGGAACCGGCACCCTCCGGTCAAGGGGCGGGGCAGTGCGATCTTCCTGCACGTCTGGCGCGGGCCGCGGCAGCCGACGGCGGGGTGCATCGCGTTCCGGCGGGGGGATCTGGCGTGGATCCTGGCACGGTGGACGCCGCGGGACCGGGTGGCGGTGCGGGCATAGACGCCAACGGGCGCGTCGTACGGGGCGTTGCGCGAGCCGCACCTCCTCGGCTCGCGCTGCCGGCGATGAGCCGGGCGAGCAGCGGCTTCGCCTGCTCCGGTTCGAGCGCACCCAGTCAGGCCGCGCGCGAAGCGGAGCCGTCCGCCCGCTTCAGCCGGGCGGCGAGGTCGTTGACCGACATCACGTGCGCGGTTGAGGCGGCGAGGATCACCAGGGTCGCGCGGTGCACCTCCTCGTTGGGCATCGGCCCGAAGCCACGGTCGGGGTAGTCGTAAGTGGCCGTGGCGTCGGAGAGGAACAGCACGCGGTAGTTGCGGAACATCGCGTCCCGCGCGGTCGCCTGGCAGCAGTTCTCGGTGGTGGTGCCGGAGACGATCACCGTATCGACGCCCCACTCGCGGAGGATAATGTCGAGGTCGGTGCCAAAGAACCCGCTGTAGCGGTGCTTCTTGATGACGTGCTCGCCCAGTGCCGGCGTAAGGTCAGGATAGATCTCGACGCCGGGCGTCCCGTCCACCAGGCCGGCGCGGGCCGCGATCGGCGGGTGCAGGTCGTCGAACAGGCCCATGTCGCAGCCGTCGCGGCGGTGCACGTGCGCTGTGTAGATCACCCGGACGCCGGCATCGCGGCAGAGCCGCAGCGCCTCGGCGAGGCGGGGCACCATCGCCCGCGCCGCCGGCGTCTCCATCGGGGCGCCGGCGGCCACGAAATCGTTCTGCATGTCGACGACGATCATCGCCGTCCTGGCGGGGTCGATGTCATTGATCTGCATGGTCCTCTCCTTGGTGTCCGGCGACGTGCGCCGCCGGCGTCGCCAGTGTGCACCCAGGTGCGCGGAAAGACTTGCAGGCCGCCTTGAGAGGCGCATGATTTTAGCTTGAGATCGCAGTTCGCGAGATCGCGTGGCATGCAGTTCCGTTTCGGCCGATCACCTGCTCGATGTCGACCGCCGCGAGCTCTCCTGCGGCGGCGCGCCAATTGCGCTGGAGCCGCAGGTCTTCGACCTCCTCGTCTGCCTGATCGGGAACCGCGAGCGGGTGCTGACCCGCGACGACCTTATCGCATCGGTTTGGGGCGGCCGCATCGTCTCGGACTCCACCATCGACAGCCGGATCAACGCCGCCCGCCGGGCGGTCGGGGACAGCGGCGAGGCGCAGCGCCTGATCCGCACCGTCGCGCGCAAGGGCATCCGCTTCGTCGGCGAGATCGTTGATCAGGCCGCCGCGGCCCAGGCACCGCCGCCGGACCGGCCGTCCATCGCGGTCCTGCCCTTCGCCAACCTGAGCGACGACCGCGCGCAGGACTATTTCGCCGACGGCATGGTCGCCGAGATCATCACCGGCCTGTCGCGGATCAAGTGGCTGCTGGTGATCTCGCGCAACTCGACCTTTACCTACAAGGGCCGGTCGGTCGACGTGAAGGCGGTCGGCCGCGAGCTCGGCGTCCGCTACGTGCTGGAAGGCAGCGTGCGCCGGGCCGGCGACCAGGTCCGCGTCACCGGGCAGCTGGTGGAGACGGAGACCGCCACCCACGTCTGGGCCGACCGCTACGACGGCACGCTCGGCGACATCTTCGCGCTGCAGGACGCCATCACCATGAGTGTCATCGGCGCCGTCGAGCCGACGCTGCGCCGGGCGGAGGTGGAGCGTGCCCGCCGCAAGCGGCCCGACAGCCTCGACGCTTACGACCTCTTCCTGCGCGCGCTGCCCTTTGCCGGCACCGCCATGCCCGACGACGCCGACCGGGCGCTGCCGCTGCTCGAGGCGGCGATCCGCCTCGAGCCGGACTATGCCGCCGCCCACGGCTTCATCGCCTGGTGCCATGAGCAGCGCTACCTGCGCGGGGGGCTGCATGCCGAGACACGCGATGCCGCCCGCCGCCACGCCCGTGCCGCGATCGAGGCGGGCGGCGACGACGCGCTGGCGCTGGCCATGGGCGGCTTCGTCGTCGGCGTGATCGAGCGCGACTACCGCACCGCGCTGGAGGCGCTCGACCGCTCGCTGGCGCTCAGCCCGTCCTCGGCGCTCGCCTTCGGCTTCAGCTCGATCATCCGCGCCTGGATGGGCGACACGCCGACGGCGATCGCCCACGCCACGCTCGGCCTGCGGCTCAGCCCCTACGATCCGCTGATCTACCTGCCCTGCGTCGGCCTCGCCTACGCCCACTTCTTCGCCGGAAGCTTCGCCGAGGCCGCCGACGCCGCCGGCCGAGCCGCGGCAGCGAATCCCCGTTTCAGCGTCCCCCGCTACCTACATGCGGCGGCGCTCCTGCGCCTCGGCCGCGAGGAGGAGGCGCGCGAGGCGGCGCGCATCCTCCTCGACTTGCAGCCCGGCTTCACCGTCAGCGGGCTGGTCGCCGGCAACATCACCAGCGTGGAGCGCATGGACCCGCTCGCGGGCGCTTTGCGCGAGCTTGGATTGCCCGAGTAGGGCCGGGGCTTTCTCCGTCGACAAAGTCGAGCGGGGCGTGGCTCAGTAGATGTGCAGCTTGCCGAGAAGGGCGAGCTTGTCGTCGAGGGTCTCGAACAGGTCCTTGTTGTGCTTGATCATCTTGCTGCGCATGTAGACGCGGAGCCACTGCTTGTAGATGAGCAGCTCGTAGCGGTCGAACACGTCGCGGAGCGGCAGGTCGCGCCGGGCGATGAGGCCGGCGAGCGACATGGCGCACTCGAAGCCGAGCGAGATTGCCTGGAAGTAGGGCGTGCCGATGGCCGAGTCCCCGGCCAGGAACACCGGCGCTGCGGTGAACGGGTGGCCGCCGGGGGCCGCGTTGTGCCACTTGCGGCTGGTCGCGTTGCGGGCCCGGTAGAGCATCAAGGGTATCCGGATGATCTCGAGGTCGCCGACGACGTCGCCCGTCGCTTCCTGCCTGACCTTGTCGATGAAGCGGTCCATCGACGCCGCGACGTGCGGGAAGTGGGCGCGGAGCCATGCGCCGTCGAACCGTGCGGGCATCGCCGCGTACTCTTCGGGGCTGATGACGACGATGCCGGTCACGTGGCTGACGTCGCCGTCGTAGTGGGTCCTGTCCACGGCCGGGATGAACTTGTAGGCCGCGTTCTCGGCGTTCTTGTAGTACTTGCAGAACTCGTTGCAGGCGTAGCGGCCGCCGTAGAGGAAGGTGACGACGATGGCGTTCTCGAGCTGGAAGCTGACCGTGTTGGATCCTTCGACGCCCGTGCCCGACTCCGGGTCGAGGTGATCGCGCAGCAGCGACTTGCAGCCGGTGCAGTCGATGAGGATGTCTCCCGGCTCGAGCATCTCCACGGCGTTCTCCGCCGTGAGCGCCGTCGGAACGCGCTCCACCCCGTCCGATCCGCGCGCGTCGATGAGATCGCTGAGCGCCTGCTCGATGGTGTTGAGCGGGCAGAAGCCGAGCGTCCATTCCCGCAGCAGCGACATCAGGTCGGAAGGGATCGACTGCCGGAAGGCGAGGCCCTCCTCGAGCTCCTGCGCATCGAAGAGCGGCTGCGATGTTGTCGCGGTCGATGGCGTCGGTCTGGTAGCTCTCGAGCGAGTCCGCCGCGAGGTAGGGCGCGAGCCTGACCATGCGCGTCCGGGTGTATTCGGGCCGCTTCTCGTAGAGCCGGACGGAGAAGCCCTCCAGCGACTGAAGCAGGGCGGTGAGGAAGAGACCAACAGGGCCGGCGCCGATGACGTGCACGCGGATCCCTGACGAGAGCGACCTGGTGCGTTTGTCGGTCATGCGCCCACTGATCTATCTTTTGCACTTTTTGTAAAGCGGCCTGAGCGCCCCTGATGCGGCCTGCCTTCAGCGTGGATGGACCCAGCGCGGGAGAAGGGGTCTCGGGCTCCGGGACGGCCTCGGGTGTCCGCGCCGGTGCTCAGCGGCAGTCGCCGAGCCCGCCCTTGACCAGCGCGAAGCGGACGCCGTGGGCGTCGCGGCCGGAGAGGTGGACCGTGCCGGTCGCGTGGCCGATCAGCGCATCGGGGGGAAGGGGCAGCCCGATGCGCGGGACGGGCGCGCCGGCTGCGCCATCCCAGATGCGCGGCCATTCCTCTGCGCCGCTCCAGACGAGCAGGCAGTCGCCGGGAAGGGCGAGGGGCGGGGGCGCGTAGACCGGGTAGTCGGAGGCGACCACGCGCGCCTCCGGGAAGAACGCGCGCAGTGCGGCGGTGGGGAAGTCCTGGCGGCGGGAGAGCGCGAGGATGGTCCCGCGCTCGAAGCCGGCGGCGCCGAGCGCGGCGGCGTAGTCGTCGATCGGCTGGAATTCCTCGCAGGCGTCGCAGCTTCGCGCGTCGGCCAGGTTGTCGAACGGATAGGCCACCGCGGCAAAGGCGGCGCAGGCGGCGAGGCCGATGGCGAAGCCGCGGCTGCGCCAGGGCGCCAGGGTGGCGGCGTCGAGGCGGGCGATCAGCCAGAGCGGCGCGAAGGCCAGGAAGAAGAGGTGGTGCGGCTTCACGTAGGAGGCGCCGGCGGCCACGTAGACGAGCATCAGGCCGAGGCAGAAGAGGACGAGGCGGCGCACGAGGGCGAGGCCGGAGGCGCGCTCCGGGTCGGGCACGGTGATGGGCCGGAAGGCGCGCGGGAGGAGGACGGCGGCCATGATGCCGAGCGGGGCGATCAGGATGCTGACCGAGGCCTCGGCGAGCCGGCCGAGGCCGTCCAGCACCCGTCGGGCGTAGGGCGGCGCCTCGGGGCCGATGATCTGGCCCTGCACGTGGCCGGCGAGCGTGCTCCAGTTCTGCGCCACCCAGACGATGTGCGGCAGGAGCACGAGCGACACCGATGGCGAGGGAGAGGAGCGCCTGGCGGCGGAGGAGGAGCGCCCGCCAGTCCGGCGCGGCGAAGGCGGCGGCGACGAGGGCCGCCGCGAAGATGGCGAAGTTGTAGCGGCTGAGGATGCCGAGGCCGAGCACGGCGCCGAAGATAGCGTAGGAGGCCAGGGTCGGGTGGCTGCGGAGGCGGAAGAGCGCGAGGACGGCGAGGGGGGCGAGCGCCATCGCGAAGGTGGTGTTGGTGAGATAGAAGAGCAGGTACCAATGGAAGTGCAGCGTCGCGAGCATGGCGAGGCCGGCGCAAGCCGCCAGCAGCGGGTCCGGCTGCAGCCGGCGGGCGATGGCGTAGAGCCCGGCGAAGGCCGCGAAGACGCAGGCGAGGCGGAGCGCGTAGATCACCGGCAGGGACGCGCCGAAGACGTGGGTCGCCGCCCAGGCAACCCAGTAGAAGGCGGGCGGGTTCTTCAACTCGTAGCCCCAGGCGAGCGACTGCGACAGGAGGAGGGTCTCGCTGTCGTCGCTGCGCCCGGACGGCGCGAGGAGCGCAGCCTGCAGCGCCATGATCGCGAGGTAGAGCGCGAGGACGGCGAGCACCCGGGCCGGCGAAAGGCGGGAAATCCACCGGGGGATGGCCCTGACCGCGGGTATGGCGTCCGGCTTGGCCATGGCGACGGATGCTAGCCGCCCCGGGGGCGACAATCCACCATGGCCTTCGAGAGGCGCAAGTGGGGTCAGTACTTCTGCGGCACGTAGAGCTCGGGCGGGAGCACCTTGCGTTCGTAGTTGGGGTTGAACACCCGCTCGGGCAGGGTGATCTCCTCGTGCGGCACCGGGCCGTAGGGGATCTGCGCCAGCAGGTGGTCGATGCAGTTGAGGCGGGCGCGCTTCTTGTCGTTGCCCTCGACGATGTACCAGGGCGCCTCGGGGATGTTGGTGCGGGCGAAGGTCTCTTCCTTGGCCTTGGTGTAGGCCTCCCAGCGCACCCGGCTCTGCAGGTCCATGGGCGAGAGCTTCCATTGCTTGAGCGGGTCGTGGATGCGCATGAGGAAGCGGAGCTGCTGCTCCTCGTCGGTGATCGAGAACCAGTACTTCACCAGCCGGATGCCGGAGCGCACCAGCATGCGCTCGAATTCGGGGACGTCGTTGAAGAACTGCTCGACCTGGTCGGGCGTGGCGAAGCCCATGACCCGCTCGACGCCGGAGCGGTTGTACCAGGAGCGGTCGAAGAGCACGATCTCGCCGCCGGCGGGCAGGTGCGGCACGTAGCGCTGGAAGTACCACTGCGTCTGCTCGCGGTCGTTGGGTGCGGGCAGCGCCACCACGCGGGCGACGCGCGGGTTCAGCCGCTGGGTGATGCGCTTGATGGCGCCGCCCTTGCCGGCGGAATCGCGGCCCTCGAAGATGACGACGATGCGCTCCTTGTTGTAGACGGCCCAGTCCTGCAGCTTGATCAGCTCGGCCTGCAGCGCGAGGAGCGCGCGGAAGTAGGCGATGCGCGGCATCGAGGGCGGATGGCTCTGGCGGTAGATGCGGCGGACCTCGTCCGAGAGCGCGGGCTCGGAGATCTCGAGCTCGTAGTCCTCGTCGAGGGTGTCGGCGAGTTCGGCCGCGAGCCAGTCGGCGGCGTTGGATTCAGGTTCGGGCATCGTGTCGCTCCGCAGCATTTTTCGGGCAGGCGTCGCCTCGGTATTATCGTCTGGCGCGGGCGAGGAAAGTGAAGCTTGTGTGACGGCTCAGGCCGCCGGCGTGCGTTCGCCGAAGATGGCGGAGCCGATGCGGACGTGCGTGGCGCCGCAGGCGATGGCGGCCTCGAAGTCGCCGCTCATGCCCATGGAGAGGCCGGGGAGGCCGTGGCGGGCGGCGAGGGTGCGCAGGCGCTCGAAGTGCGGGACGGGGTCGGCGTCGGCGGGGGGGATGGCCATGAGGCCGAAGACCGGCAGGTCGTAGCTGCCGCGGCAGGCGGCGAGGAAGGCGTCGAGGCGCGTCGGGGTCGATGCCGGCCTTCTGCGGCTCGAGGCCGGTGTTGACCTGGACGAAGAGGGTCGGGCAGGCGCCGCGGGCCTGCACCGCCTGGGCGAGCTTGCGGGCGAGGCTGTCGCGGTCGAGGCTGTGGATCGCGTCGAAGAGCTCGAGGGCGCGGGCGAGCTTGTTGGATTGCAGCGGGCCGACGAGATGCAGCTCGACGCCGGGGAAGCGGGCGCGGAGGTCGGGCCATCTGCCCTCGGCCTCCTGCACGCGGTTCTCGCCGAAGACGCGCTGGCCGGCTTCGAGCACCGCCTCGATCCGGGCGAGCGGCTGGACCTTGGAGACGGCGATGAGGGTGACGGCGTCCGCGGGGCGACCGGCGCGCGCCAGGGCGGCGGCGATGCGGGAGCGGATGTCGGCGAGGGGCATGGGCGGCGATCCGGGTCGCGGGAGCCGGCCGACCTAGCGGGGGCGGCCGGGGAAGGGAAGGCGAGGGGTCAGAAGCTGAGCTCGAAGCCCATGTCCGCGATTTTCGAGCCCGATCGCGGTCACCAACGCCGTGGTGGCCAGGTTCATCGCATTGCCCCCTTTCCCGTTGTCCTAAAACGAAAAAAGGCGGGCCGAAGCCCGCCTTTCCCTCTCACTGTCCCGTTGACGAGATCAGAACGCCATCTTGATACCGAAGTCGGCGACCGTCGCCTGGTCCTGGCCGTCGTCGCCGACACCGCCGTAGGTGTAGGCCACGCCGCCGTTGACCGTCGCGCCGCCGCCGAGGTCGTACTGGGCGGTCAGAGCCGAAGGCATCGTCGCCGTCGACGTCCTCGAGGCCATCGCCTTCGGCGCTCAGGATGTTGCCGTAGAAGGCGCCGACCGCGAAGGCGTCCAAGCCGAAGGAGGCGCCGACGAGGATGTTGTCGATTTCCTGGTCGCCGAAGTCCGAGCTGTCGGAGGTGATCTTGACGTAGGTCAGACCGAAGCCGAACGCGTCGTAGGTGCCCTTAAAGCCGACCGACCACTGCTCGCCGTTGCCGGCCTCGAAGATGACCGGCGCGCCGGCAACCTCGACGATCCTCGCCGGTGTCGGTCGTGACCTCGAACAGCTCGCGCATCGCCGACCACGTCGAACGCGTCGAAGTCGTAGTAGCCGACGCCGAAGCTCCAGGAGCCGCCGCCGAAGTCGGCCGAGTAGCCGGCGCCGACGCCGATGTCGTTCAGGTCGCGGTTGCGACGACAGCGACACGCCGAAGCCGGCGATGTCGAAGTCGTAGCGGATCGTCGGGCGGGCCGCCGGGTTGGAGGCGAAGTTGTTGCCGGTGTCGTTGCCGAAGCAACCGCCGTTCGAGATGTACTGCGTCTCGTTGATGTCGCCCAGGCCGGTCAGCGAGTAGTTGCCCGGGACGTCGCCGACCCACTGCTCGTCGGCGCCGTTGGTGTCGCCCATGGTCAGGGTGCCCCAGCTGCCCGAAACGAACACGCTGCCGTCGCGCATGGCCGGTGGTGCCGCCCTGGCCGCCGACGGCGTTGTCGGCGCGGATCGTGGCGCCGAAGGTGATGCCGCTGTCGGTCTCACCGGTCATGTTGACGCCGAAGCGGACGCGGGAGACGGCGCGGAGGTCGTCGTCCGTGATCGCCGTCCTCGTCGATGACGACGCCGCCTTCGTTGTTGATGTTGTAGCCGAGACCCAGCCGAGCGTCGCCGAAGAGCGTGATGCCCTGAGCGGAGGCGATGCCGCCGACCAGAAGGGCGGCTGTCGCGGTGGTCGCGAAGAGTACGTTTTTCATCGCTTTTCCTCGTGTTTCTTGTTTGAAACCCATCTCAAATCCGGGTGATCCGGACCAAGTAAGGCTTTCATCTCCCATCCGCCCGGCGATGGTCAAGCAAATGGCGGGAGCGTTTTCGTTTTGCTGCCAGCAATGATGCAGCTTTGCCACAGTGGCTCAGGGGGCGCAGTCCCGCTTTGCACTTGCCGGGCGGCGGGCTTCACTTTACACACCCGCGCGAGTATGCCAGAGGACCTCGCCGGCCCGTGATCGAACTGCGTGCAATCTGCCTGACGGTCGCCGCGCTGAGCGTGCTTGCCGGCTGCAATGGCGACGCCGATCTGCAGCAGCAGCGGACGCAGGAGCGGCGCGCCGTCGAGAACGAGATCAGCGACGAGAGCTTCTTCGATCTCTTCCGCAACCGCGACCAGCCGGACCAGCAGGTCGCGGTCAACCGCTTCCTCTGGCAGGCCTCGCTCGACATCCTGTCGTTCCTGCCGATCGAGGGCGCCGATCCGTTCTCGGGGCTTCTGGTGACCGGCTGGGGCAGGGTCGCCGGCGACGGCGCCGCCTACAGGGTCACCGTCTATATCGACGATCCCGCGCTCGACGCCAGCTCGCTCAAGGTGGCCGGGTTCCGGCAAGCCGGGCGGGCGGGCCGTCCCCGTGGACGCCGCCGCCAACAGAGCGCTCGAGGACGCGATCCTGACCCGCGCGCGGCAGCTCCGCATCGCCGAGGCCGGGTAGCGGCCCGGGGCGGCAGGGTACAGGACAGCAGGTAGGACGGGGCTTCATGTCGCGCTACGACGCCGGCCGGATCGAGCCGAAATGGCAGGAGGCCTGGGACGCGGCCGGCCTCTTCCGCGCCGTGCGCGACCCCTCGCGGCCGAAGTACTACGTGCTGGAGATGTTCCCCTATCCGTCGGGGCGCATCCACTTCGGCCACATCCGCAACTACACCATGGGCGACGTGATCGCCCGCTACAAGCTGACCTGCGGCTTCAACGTGCTGCATCCCATGGGCTTCGACGCCTTCGGCCTGCCGGCGGAGAACGCCGCCATCGAGAAGGGCGTTCACCCGGCGGCCTGGACCTACGAGAACATCGCGACGATGCGGGCGCAGATGCAGCCGATGGGCTTTTCCATCGACTGGAGCCGCGAGTTCGCCACCTGCGATCCCGAGTACTACGGCAAGCAGCAGGCGCTGTTCCTCGACATGCTGGCGGCGGGGCTGGTGACGCGCCGGGCTGCGGTGGTCAACTGGGACCCGGTCGACATGACCGTGCTCGCCAACGAGCAGGTGATCGACGGCAAGGGCTGGCGCTCGGGCGCGCCGGTGGAGCGCCGGGAGCTGACGCAGTGGTTCTTCCGCATCTCCGACATGGCCGAGGACCTGCTCGAGGCGCTCGACCATCTGGAGCACTGGCCGGAGAAGGTGCGCCTGATGCAGCGCAACTGGATCGGCAAGAGCCGCGGGCTGCAGTTCAGCTTCGCCACGCGCGGCGCGCCGGAGGGCTTCGAGTCGCTCGAGGTGTATACCACGCGCCCCGACACGCTGTGGGGCGCGAGCTTCGCCGCGGTCTCGCCCGAGCATCCGCTGGCGAAGGCGCTGGAGGGCGACCCGGCGGTCGCCGCCTTCCTCGCCGAGTGCCGGCAGATCGGCACCAGCGAGGAGGAGCTCGAGACCGCCGAGAAGAAGGGCTACGACACCGGCATCCGCGTCGTGCATCCGCTCGACCCCGCCTGGGAGCTGCCGGTCTACATCGCCAACTTCATCCTGATGGACTACGGCACCGGCGCGATCTTCGGCTGCCCGGCGCATGACCAGCGCGACCTCGACTTCGCGCGGAAGTACGGGCTGGCGGTGATCGACGTCTACGTGCCCCCGGGGACCGGCGCGGGCGTGGAGGCCGAGGCCTATGTGCCGCCGAAGTCGGAGCCGGTGGAGTACCTCCGCCCGGTCGCCGGCGCGCGGATCATGACCGGCGACGAGGCCGTGGCCGCCGCCATCGCCTGGTGCGAGGCCGCGGGCATCGGCGACCGGGGTGACCAAGTACCGCCTGCGCGACTGGGGCCTCAGCCGCCAGCGCTTCTGGGGCTGCCCGATCCCGGTGATCCACTGCCCGGCCTGCGGGATCGTGCCGGAGCGGCACGAGAACCTGCCGGTGCGGCTGCCCGACGACGCGGTCTTCGACAGGCCGGGCAACCCGCTCGAATGGCATCCGACCTGGGGCCACGTGCAGTGCCCGGCCTGCGGCGGCCCGGCCCGGCGCGAGACCGACACGATGGACACCTTCGTCGACTTCGAGCTGGTACTTCGCGCGCTTCACCGCGCCGCACGCCGCGGCGCCGACCAGCATGCCGGACGCCGACTACTGGATGAACGTCGACCAGTACATCGGCGGCGTCGAGCACGCGATCCTGCATCTGCTCTACTCGCGCTTCTTCGCGCGCGCCATGAAGATCACCGGGCATCTGCCTGAGAAGGCGGTCGAGCCGTTCGACGCGCTTTTCACCCAAGGGATGGTGACGCACGAGACCTACGCCGGCAGCGTCGACGGCCGCACCGTCTGGTATTCGCCGGAAGAGGTGGTCCGCGACGAGAGCGGGGCGCGCCTCGAAGGACGGGACGCCGGTCGAGGTCGGCCCGACCAGCAAGATGTCGAAGTCGCGGAAGAACGTGGTCGACCCCGACGACATCATCGCCCGCCACGGCGCCGATACCGCGCGCTGGTTCGTGCTGTCCGACAGCCCGCCGGAGCGCGACGTGGAGTGGACCGCCGCCGGCGCGGAGGCGGCGCACCGGCATCTGGCGCGGGTCTGGCGGCTGGCCGACGAGACCGCGGGGGCGACGGCCGGCGACGCCGGGGACGCGGCGCTGCTTCGCGCGGCGCACCGGGCGATCCGCGACGTGACCGCCGACATCGAGGGGTTCGCGTTCAACAAGGCGATCGCCCGGCTCTACGAGCTGACCGGAGCGATCGGCCGCGCGCCGGCCGGTGCGCCGGAGCGGCGCTTTGCGCTCCGGACGCTGGCGCAGCTGATGGCGCCGATGACGCCGCACCTGGCCGAGGAGGTCTGGGCGATGCTGGGCGGGCGAGGGGCTGGTCGCCGCCGCGCGCTGGCCCGAGGCGGACCCGGCGCTCCTCGTCGAGGCGAGCGTCACGCTGCCGGTGCAGGTGAACGGCAAGCGGCGGGCGGAGATCGAGGTGCCGGCGGGGTCCGACGCCGCGACCATCGAGGCGCTGGTGCTGCAGGACCCGGCCGTGCGCCGGGCGCTGAACGGCGCGGCGCCGCGGCGGCTGGTCGTGGTGCCCGACCGGATCGTGAATGTGGTGGTCTGAGCCGACGAGGCCGCGTCGGCCGCCGGGCGTTTCTCGGCGCGGCCGCCGCTTCCGTGCTGCTCGCCGCCTGTGGCTTCACGCCGCTCTATGCCCCGGGCGCGCCGGCCGGCCGCATGGCCGGACAGCGTCGAGGTGTCGATCATCGAGGGCGGGCCGGGCTTCGATGCTGCGCGAGCGCCTGACCGGGCGGCTCGGGCCGGCGGTCGAGCCCACCCACCGGCTGGACATCGATCTCCAGCTCGTCAGCACCGGCGTGGCGCTGACCCAGCAGGACGTCACCACCCGCTTCGACGTGATCGGGACCGCCAGCTACACCCTGGTGCCGCTCGACGGCGGGCCCGTGGCGGCCAGCGGCGTCGTGCGCTCGATCACCGGCTACAGTGCGCCGGAGTCGCCCGTCGCCTCGGCCTTCGCCAGCCAGGCCGCGCAGGATGACGCCGAGCGTCGCCTGGCGATCGACCTGGCCGACCGCATCCTGCAGCGGCTGGCGCTGGCCGCCGGGGACTGGACGTGAAGCTGGCCGGGCGCGAGGCGGCGCGTTTCCTCGCGCGGCCGGATGCGGGGCCGGCGGGCGTGCTTCTGTTCGGGGCGGACGCCATGCGGGTGGCGCTGAAGCGGGCGGCGCTGGTCGAGGCGCTGATCGGTCCCGAGGGCGCGGCCGAGATGCGGCTGGCGCGGATCGCCGGGGGCGACCTGCGGCGCGATCCGGCGCTGCTCTCCGACGCGGTGAAGGCGGTGGGGTTCTTTCCGGGCGCGCGGGTCGTGCTGGTCGAGGACGCGACCGACGCGCTGGCCGCGACCGTGGCGGCGGCGCTCGGCGACTGGCGGGAGGGGGACGCGCGGATCGTGGTCACCGCGGGGGGCTCACGGCCGGGAGCAGCCTGCGCAAGGGCTTCGAGGCGGCGCGGAACGCGGTGGCGGTCGGGATCTACGACGATCCGCCCGGGCGCGAGGAGATCGAGGCGGCGCTGGCGGCGGCGGGGCTGGCGCGCCCGGACCGCGAGGCGATGGGCGAGATCGAGGCGCTGGCGCAGGCGCTCGATCCGGGCGACTTCGCGCAGTTCGTCGCCAAGCTCGCGCTCTACAAGCGGGGCGATCCCGCGCCGCTCGGGACGGCCGACATCGCGGCCTGCGCGCCGCCGGTGGCCGAGGACCTCGACGAGGTGGTGATGCTGGCGGCGGACGGCGCGGCCGACCGGCTGGCGGCGGCCTTCGGCGGGCTGGCCGCCCGCGGGGGCAGCCCGACCGGGCTGACCATCGCGGCCGGTCGCTATTTCCGCACGCTCTATGCCGCCGCCTGCTCCGGCGAGGGGCCGGATGCGGCGCTGGCCCGCGCGCGCCCGCCGGTCTTCGGGCCGAAGCGGGCGCGGATGGCGGCGCAGGCGCGGGCGCTCGGGCCGGAGCGGATCGAGCAGGCGCTGTCGCAGATCATGGAGACCGAGCTGATGCTGCGCTCGTCGCGGCCGCTGCCGGGCACGGCGGTGGTGGAGCGGCTCTTCGTCAGGATCGCGATGTCGAGGCGGACCTGAATCTCGAGACAGGGGTGGACCGGCCCGAGGTTGCGGTCCACCATCGGCGGGTGCGGCATCCGGGGGAGGCGGCCATGGCGAAGAAGCCTCAGCAGGCGAGATCCACCGACGCCAGGGTCATCGAGATCGACACCAAACGGATCCTCGCCCGCAAGCAGCATCACTTCGCGGTCATCGACATCGGCTCGAACTCGATCCGCCTCGTGGTCTACGACGACCTGAGCCGCGCGCCCTTCCCGCGCTTCAACGAGAAGTCGTTCTGCGCGCTGGGCGCCGGCATGGACGAAACCGGGCGGCTCTCGGAGGCTGCGATCGCGCATGCGGTCGACGCCATCGGCCGCTTCGCCACGATCGCGCGGGCGATGCGGGTGAAGCGGGTGCACGTCGATCGCCACCGAGGCGACCCGGCGGGCGACGAACGGGGCGGACCTGATCGCGGCGATCAAGGCGGCGACGGGGCTCGAGGTCCGGCTGCTGAGCGGGGTGGAGGAGGCGACCTACGCCGCGCTCGGGGTGATCTCGGGCTTCTTCCAGCCGAAGGGGCTGACCGGCGACATGGGCGGCGGCAGCCTCGAGGTCGCCGAGGTGCTGGCCGACCGGGTGGGCGAACGCACCGCCAGCATGCCGATCGGCGCGCTGCCGGTGAAGGCGATGCTGCAGGACGGCGTCGACGCGGCGAAGAAGCGGGTGGACGAAATCCTCGACGCCTCGCTGCCGCCGCTGCTGACCGATCCGGTGTTCTACGCCATCGGCGGCGGCTGGCGGGCGCTGGCGCGGGTGCACATCGCCATGAGCAAGGCGCCGATCAGCGTGGTGCACGGCTACGACGTGGAGGCCGAGGACCTGCGCGGCCTGGCGCGGCGGATTGCGCGGATGGGGCCGGAGGAAGTGGCGGCGCTGCCCGACGTGCCGACCCGGCGGGCCGACACGCTGCCGGCGGCGGCGCTGGTGATGCACCGGGTGCTGAAGCAGCTCAGGCCGGAGCGGGTGGTCTTCTCCATGCTCGGGCTGCGCGAGGGCTGGCTCTACGGCCAGCTCGACGCGAAGGAGCAGTACCGCGACCCGCTGCTCGAAGGCGCGCAGGCGATCGGGCTGCCGCAGGCGCGGGTGCCCGAGTTCAGCGCGGCGCTGGCGCGCTGGACCGACGAGCTCTTCCCCGGCGAGACCCAGGCCGACCGGCGGCTCAGGCTCGCGGTCTGCGCGCTGACCGACCTCGCCTGGCGCGACCACGAGAAGGTGCGCGCCATGGAGAGCTTCCACCGGCTGCTGCAGTTCCCCTTCATCGGCATCTCGCACCCGGAGCGGGCGTTCGTCGCCGTGGCGGTGATGGCGCGCTATGGCGGCAGCGTGGACGATGGGGTGCGGGCGGCGACGAAGGACCTCCTGAGCGTGAGCCAGCTTCGCCGGGCGGAGATCCTCGGGCGGGTGCTGCTCCTCGGCCACCGCTTCTCGGCCAGCGTGCCGGCGATCCTCGAGCACGTGCGGCTCCGGATCGGCACCACCGCCGTGCGGCTGGAGGTGCTGAACGCCGAGCATGTTCCCGACAGCGACGCGGTGCAGACGCGGCTGCGGCAGCTCGCCCGGGTGGCGGGCGTCGAGGGGGCGGAAATCGTCGAGGTGGGTGCCGGCGAGACGTGAGGGCTCGGGCGGCGGTCATCCCTTTGGAGGGCCAAGAAAAATCCGGGCTGGAAGGCGGCTGGAATCCGGCTGGAATCCGGCTTGCCACTTTTTGACGGGCTGTTAATGCGAGGCGATCACAGGGAGGCGGTATCAGCGGCGGGACGCCCCTCTGTTGGCGAGGGTGAGCACGAGGATGATGACACTCCACAGAGTACATCTCCCCGCCGCCTTCAGCACGTTCGCATCAGGCGCAAAAAGTGGCGGAGTTTTACTCCGCGGCGGTCAGAACATCCGACCGCTTCCGTGGTCCACTTTGTCTTCGGGATTCACAAGGTGCCGTCGAGTGTGCGAAAGCTGCGGCGCCAACTGGAGCCGCCGGGCGTCTCTCGGGCGTCGGTGTCGATTTCCTCGGTGCGAAGGGTGCGCCAGTCGGGGTCGCGGATGGGGGAATTCGATCTGGCGGATGACTTCGGTTCCCGCCCAGTAGACGCGCAGCCGGCCTTCGGAGACCTCGATTTGCAGGGGGCCTGCGTCGAGGGTGGTGTTAGGTGCGGTGGAGACGTTTTGGACGGCCATGCTTCTCCCCGTTTTTCTGACTCATTATACCAGTCAGGGAATTGGAGCAACGGGTGTCGCCGCAAAGAAATCAGCCGCGGGCGAGGTGGGACTGGCGGTAGAGGTCGTTGGCGCGCATCAGGTGGTCGCCCATGGCGCCGCCGGCGGCCTCGGCGTCGCCGCGGGCGATGGCGGCGAGGATGTCGCGGTGCTCGGCGAGGGTGAGCTGTTCGAGGCCGGGGACGGAAACGAGGTCGACGTGGAAGTCGGAGAGCCAGCGGAACAGCGCGTCGATCAGCGCGCTGAAGATCGGGTTGCCGCTGATCGAGGCGATCTCGCGGTGGAAGCGCCCGTCGAGCGTGCGGAACCGGACCGGGTCGTGGATGGCAACCAACTGTTCCGCAAGGATTTCCGTCAGCCGCTCCAGATCGGCCGCCGACCGGCGGCGGGCGGCCAGCCGAGCCATCTCGCGCTCGACGGTGGCGCGCGCCTCCTTCAGGTTCTCCAGCGAGGCGGGCGAATTGGCGAGCAGGTGCTTCATCGTCTCGCTGATCTGGTCGACCATGCGGCCGATCGACGGCTCGGCGACGCGGGCGCGCCCGCCGTGGCGTATCTCGATCAGGCCGATCGTTTCGAGCGACTGCATCGCTTCGCGGATCGCCGGGCGGCCGACGCCGAGCCGCTCCATCAACTCACGCTCGGAAGGCAGCGGCTGGCCGAGACCGACGGACCCGCTCTTGATCAGGTCAAGGAGCTGGCGGCGGACCTCCTCGGAAAGCTTCTGGCGACGCACCTGCCCTCCCATTCATCACACCAGTTAAGGGCAGAGCGGCGTGCGGACAAGTCGAATCGCTCGTTGGGAGGCGTATGGAAAGCGTATGGAAAACGTATGGCTCCCAAGGCGTACACTCATGAAGTTCCACGCTCGGAGTCGCTGAACAGTGGATTGGCACACGCCGGGACCCGGATCGGCCCGGAAGTGGGGGCGTACGAGGGGACTGACAACGTGCAGCGCTGGCGGAGGATTGTAGGCCGAGGCGAGGGGCTCGGCTGAAACCGTTGGGGGTTAGAACGCGTGCCGATCCACAGCGAGACGCGAACGTCCGCTCCTTGTTCGGTCTCCTGCGAAGATCACTGTGAACGTACGGTGTCCGCCCCTCGCTCCGAGGTTGAAGGCGGCCCAAAGCGGTCGAAGTCTCGGGAGTACGATTGGGAAGCTGGGAGTTCTGACGAGCATTGCTTCTGCCAATCCGATTGGACGGATGAATAGTCGCCACCGGTCCGGTGCGCTATGCTCCGGGCATGGCTTACGGAAATCTCGCCTTCGGTCCGTTCATGCTCGACGCGGCACGCGGCGCGTTGCTGCGGGACGGCGCCCCCGTCGCCCTCGGCCAGCGGGCGCTTGCCGTTCTCGCCGCGCTGGGGGAGACACCCGGCCGGACCGTTGCCAAGGAGGATCTCTCGCCCGCGCCTGGCCCGGGACCATCGTCGAGGAGGGCAACCTGACGGTGCAGATCGCGGCGCTACGCAAGGCGCTGGGGCCGGGGCCGGATGGGCGGGACTGGATCGTGACGGTGCCGCGGATCGGATACCGGCTCGTGCGGGACGATGGGTCCGCTGCGGCAGGCGTGGGCAGCGAGCGGCCGGGGCTCGCCGTGCTGCCCTTCCAGGTGCTGGAAGGGGCGGCCGGCGACGCCTATTTCGCCCACGGCGTGACTGAGGACATGATCACCGCGCTTGGACGCTTCCGGTCGGTCACGGTGCTGACGGCCGCGTCCCTCGCCGTTGCGCGACCGACCGACCCAAGAGGTGGCGCAGGAACTCGGCGCTCGGTACGTGCTGCGAGGCAGCCTTCGGCGTGCCGGCGAGCGGCTGCGGATTACCGCCGAGCTGGTCGACGCTATGCCAGGCACCCATCTCTGGGCGCAGACCTTCGACGGGGCGGCCGAGGACGTCTTCGAGTTCCAGGACCGCATCACCGGGAGTGTCGCCACCGCGATCGAGCCGCAGATCCAGGCGGCGGAGCTCGGGCGCTTCCGCCGCGAGCGGCCGAGGAGCGTCGCAGCATACGACATCTTCCTGCAGGCGCGCGCCAAACTGTTCGACGATTCCGAGCTCGGGAACGCCGAGCTTTACCGCCTGATCACCGACGCGCTGGCGCTCGAGCCCGACAACGCCCGGATGCTTGCGCTTGCCGCCGGCGCGATCGAGCATCGCGGTGCCATGGGATGGCCGCCCTTCGGGCCGGACGACCGGGAGCGATGCGCCGACTTCGCCCGCCGCGGCGTCCAGAACGCGGCCGGCGACGTGACGGTGATGGCGCATTGCGGCATCGCGCTGGTGCAATGCGTGAAGGACTACGACTGGGGCATGGCCGTTCTCACCGCCGCCGTAGAGGACAACCCAAACGACCTGATCGCCTCGGCCGCCGCCGCTACCGGGCACCTGCATTGCGGCAGCCTCGACACCGCGTTGGCGCTCTACGCGCGGGCGTTACGCCTCAACCCGCGGCATCCGTTTGCGCATATCGCCCATACCGGCATGGCGCATGCGCACATCGTCCGCGGCGACTACCCCGACGCACTGGAGTCGGCGGCCCGGGCCCGCGCGCTGAATACGAACTTCAACGCGACGCTCTGGATGCTGACCGCCGCCAACGCAAATCTCGGGCGCTTGGAAGAGGCGCGCCACTTCCTGGCCGCCCTGCTGGAGCTCTCCCCCGACGTCACGATCGCGCGCATCCGCGCCGGCCAGCCCGCGAAGGACCCGGGCCGCATCGAGCCGATCCTCCAGGGGCTGCGGCTGGCCGGGCTGCCCGAGAAGTAGCGCACGCCTGACCGGCCCGCGCGCTATGCTCGGAGAATAGCTGACGGGACGAGTCGGGCAACCAGACGACGACCCGAGCCGGGAGAGGCGGTGCTCGACAGCCTTCGGCTCAAGTGTCTGCCGCAGGTGTCCAGTGCTTTGGGGAATTTTGGAGCTTTTCACCGTCCGCCAAAGGACATGAAGCGGGCGTATCCGGCACCTTCGCGGGAGGACAACCCGACAAGGAGCCGCCAAGATGCTAACGCCTCTCTCAATCTTCTCGCTCGACCAAGGCCCGAAGTGGCGGGACCTCGACGACACCAGCGCGCCCGAAAAGCCGATAGCTCTCGAAGTTTCCCCCGCATGGTCTCTTGCGCTCCTGGGGGCCGTCGGAGCGTGGCTCGTGCTGTCGGCCCCGCGGCCTGTGTCCTCGCGGTTTCGCGCTTGAACGTTGGCGGGGAGGAGCCTGCAACCCGAGACGCAGGCCGCCTCCTCTCCAAGACAGGGAACGTCCCGGGGCCGGAGTCCCTTGAAGGCGGCGGGCCGACCGCTTCGGCCGCATAGTGTGCGCACGTTCGAGACGCTGACGTCCGCTCCTGGTGCAAAACTGCCGCTCGGTACCCGAGAGCGGAGGCTACCCTACACGGCTCTTCCGACTGGCGACCTTGGGCGGTCGAGGTGCCACTGGCCCGACGCTGCGCTCCCTCAAGCAACGCTCATGGTGCGATCAAGTCGCGAAGGGTGCGCGGGTGGCCTGTGCGCGCGGGGAGATGTCGGGTGAAGTATATTTCGAAATATATTTCCAAATAAGTGAAAATAAGGTGAAACGGTGCTGCGCGACATTTCGTCGCGCACCTCGTGGACGGTGCCGGGGGCGTTCTGTCTTTGCTTCGCTCGACGGTGCGTTTTCTGCTGTGCGAGGCGCAGGGCGCCTCGCACAGCAGCGGGCCGGGGGAGGCTGTCGCGCGTGGCGCATGGCCGACCCGGCCCGCTCCGTTTATGGGTAGGCGCCTTGGGGCTCAGACGCCGGGGGCGCCGGTCATCGTGGCCGTCGCCCAGGGGATTGCCTCGCGCAGGAGGGCGCCGTTGGCGGCTTCGAAGGCGGAGACGATGGACAGGGCGTCGGTGTCCAGGGCCTCGGCCGTTCGCGTGAAGGTGCGGCTCGCCAGCAGGCGACTGTCGGCATCGCGGATCACCGAGAGCGTCAGCGATACGACGACACGCACCGGCGCTCTCCCGGGAGGTTGCAGTTCGGCCTCGAAGCTGGCGACGTCGGTCAGCACGGTGAAGTCCGGAAGCGGGCCTACCGTGGCGGTCGTCACGAAGGCGAAGCGGCCGGTGTTCGCGAACGACCGGGCGATGAGGTTGCGGATATGCGTCGGCGCGGCCTCGACCCAGCGGCCGTCGCCGAGGAGGGTGACCTGCAGGGCGTTCGGCTTCAGCACGATGCGGTCGCTGCCGATGGCCCCGGGGGCCGTCGGCTCGGCGACGAAGAGGAGCACCGCGCCGGAGCGCGCGCCGGATTGCGGCGGCAAGGGGTTGAGCTCGAAGGCGTCGAGGTTGCGCGCGGCGCTGTTGAGCGAGGAGACCGTCGAGCAGCCGGCGGTCGCGAGCGCAAGCGCGACGAGAGCGGCAGCGGCCGGGATGCGGAAACGCGGGCGGCGCGGCGGCCTTGGCGGCATGCCTATCTCCTGAAGTTGGGCGCGGGCGCGCCGAGGAAGAAGCGCGCCGGGTCGCGCTCGAGCTGGGCGGCGATGCGGTCCATGCGGGCGACGAGCGCCTGCGCTTCGGCGGTGAAGCGCACGAACTGCGGCAGGCCCTGGGTGGCGAACTGGCCGACCGGGGCGGCGCTCTGCTGCACCAGGCCATCGATGCGCGTGACGGTCGCGGTGGCGGCGGCCAGCGTCGAGCGGAGCTCGGCCGTGACCGCCGGCAGGTCGGCCGAGACCTGATCGACCGCCGTGGACATGCGGGCGACCGAAGCGCGCAGGTCCGCCGTCGCCGGCGCCACGTCCTCCGAGATCACCCGCTCGGCTCCGGTGAAGGCGGTCTCGGCGGCCGCGAGCGTCCGCTCCGCCGAGGCGATGGCGGGCTCGAGCGCATCGAGGGCGGCGCTGGCGTCGCGGAAGGTGGCCGTGGCCGCGTCGAGCGTGGTGGTCGCCATTTCGGCGACCGGCGCGAGGTCGCCGGTGAAGGTCGTGATGTCGGCCGACACCTTGTCGACGGTGTCGTTGACCGTCAGCAGCGCGCGGCGGACGTCGGCGATGATCGCCGGCAGGTCGGTGGTCGCCGCCTTTTCGATGGCGGCGAGGGGCGCCTGGGCCGATGCGAGCGTGGCGCGGGCCTCGGACACGAGCAGCGTGCCGTCGCCTTCGACCAGGCTGTCGAAGCTCGTCGCGGCGGAGTCGACCGAGGCGAGCGTCGTCGTCGCGCCGTCGATGGCCTTGTCGAGCCCGGCGATGGTGGTTTCGAGGTCGGTCAGCCGGGCGCTCGCGAGCGTCGCGGTATCGCCGTAGGCGGCGAGAACGGTCTTCGCCTCGGTCCCGAGCGCGTCCACGAGGCCCTGGAGCGTGACGAGGGTCTCCTTGAAGGAAGCGATCGCGGCGGACCCGTCCTCGCGGACCAGGTCGCCGGCGGCGATCGCCACACCGTCGACCGACTTCAGGGTGGTGTCGGCGGTGCCGAGTGTCGTTCCGGCCTGATTGAAGGCGCCGGTCATCGCCACCATCGTCTTTTCCGCCTCGCCGAGGGCGCTCTCGACCGAGTCGGCTATGGGCTGCAGCTTGTCGGTGAAATCGGAGATCTGGCCCGTCGCCGAGGCCACCGACCGCGATATCGACGAGAAGTCCGACAGCGCCGTCTCGAACTCACCCGAAGCAGCCTCAACGTTGGCGAGGATCCCGGCCACCTTCGCCTGGTTCTCGCTGCCGACGATGCCCTGGAAGTCGCGGACGAGCTTGATCGAACTCGGTGAGAAGGTCCGGGGCGTCCTCGGTCAGCGACTGCACCACCGAGCGCTCGCCCGGGATGACGGGAACGCCGCCCGCCGCCGTCTCGCGCAGCAGCGGCTTGTCGGCGTCGCCGCCCGACACCGAGACGAGCGAGACGCCGGTCACGCCCTGGGACTGAAGCTGGGCGGTGGCGCCCTCGTGGATGGGCGTGCCGGAGGCGACCTCGATCCGCACCCGGACGCGCCCGGATCCCTGGTCGTCGAGGTCGAGCGACACCACCTGCCCGACCGAGAGCCCGCTGAAGCGCACGTCGGCGGCGCGGCTCAGGCCCGAGACGTCTTCGAAGAGGACGTCATAGTAGGCGTACTGCCGGTCGATCTGGAACTTTGCCAGCCACACGAAGAAGACCAGCCCGAGCACGATGCCGGCGAGCGTGAAGGCGCCGATCAGCACGTAGTTGGCGCGGGTTTCCATGGTCTCTCCTAGCTCGTCGTGCCGAGGGCGGCCCGTGCGCGCGGTCCGTGAAAGTACTCGCGCACCCACGGGTGGTCCACCTTCAGCATCTCCGCCATCGTGCCGGAGACAAGCACCTTTTTCTCCGCGAGCACCGCGATGCGATCGCAGATCGCGTGCAGGCTGTCGAGGTCGTGGGTCACCATGAAGACGGTCAGACCGAGCGATTCCTTGAGCTGGCGGATCAGGTCGTCGAAGGCCGAGGCGCCGATCGGGTCGAGGCCGGCCGTCGGCTCGTCGAGGAAGACGATGTCGGGGTCGAGCGCCAGCGCGCGGGCGAGGCCGGCGCGCTTCTGCATGCCGCCGGAGAGCTCGGAGGGGTACTTGTCGCAGGCGCCGGGCGGCAGGCCGGCCATCGAGACCTTGAGCTGGGCCAGCGCCGCGCGCAACGACGGGTCGACGTGCGCGAGCTCGCGCATCGGCGCCTCGACGTTCTGCTGGACGCTCAGCGCGGAGAAAAGCGCGCCCTGCTGGAAGAGCACGCCCCACCGGCGACTGACCGCCGCCAGCTCCTCCTGGCTCGCGCTCAGGACATCGACGTCGAAGACGCGGATGGAGCCCGCCGCGGGGCGGTTGAGCCCGACGATCGAGCGGAGGAGGACGGATTTCCCCGTGCCGGATCCGCCGACGATCCCGAGCACCTCGCCGCGATAGACGTCGAGGTCCAGGCCATCGTGCACGGTCTGGGTGCCGAAGCGATTGACGAGTTCCCGCACCTTGATGATCGCTTCACGCGTATCAGGCGCGTCCGCCGGCGCTGCGACGCGCGCTTCCGCCCCGTCATCAGAGGTTCACCGTGGCAAAGAAGATTGCGAAGATCGCGTCCACCACGATGACAAGAAAGATCGCCAGCACGACCGAGGCGGAAGTCAGCCGCCCGAGGCTTTCGGCGTTGCCACCGACCTTGAGCCCGTGGTGACAGCCGATCATCGCGATGATGATGGCGAAGAACGGCGCCTTGATCAATCCCACCAGATAGTTCCAGACGTTCACCTGGTCGACGAGGCGGGTGTAGAACATCGCCGGCGAGACCCCGAGCTCGAGCCAGGCCATGACCGCGCCGCCGAGCAGGCCCGCGAAGTTTGCGATGACGCCGAGCAGGGGCAGGGTGATTAGGAGCGCCAGCACCCGCGGCACCACGAGGATCTGCACCGGGTCGAGGCCGAGCGTGCGCATGGCGTCGATCTCCTCGCGCATCTTCATCGACCCGATCGACGCGGTGAAGGCCGAGGCGGAGCGGCCGGCCACGATGATCGCGGTGAGGAGGATGCCGAGTTCGCGGAGCACGGCGATCGCGATCAGGTCGACGACGAAGATCTCGGCGCCGAACTGGCGGAGCTGGACCGCGCCCATGTAGGCGAGCACGACGCCGATCAGGAAGGCCATCAGCGCGGCGATGGGCACCGCGTTCAGCCCGGCCTCCTGCATGTGGTAGACCACCGAGGTCAGTCGCAGCCGGGCCGGGTGGATCAGGTTGCCCGCGAGCCGGGTGATGACCGCGCCGAGCAGGCTGGTGATCTCGATGGCCGTGGTCCAGCCGTCGGCCACGCCTTCGCCGAACCGGGAGAGCCAGAGGATGAAGGCCCCTTGCCGCGGGGCCGCCGTTTCCTCCACCGGCAGGCTTTTCTCGACGGTTTCGAGCAGGGCGGATCGCTCCGGCGCGAGCCCCTCGACACGGACCTCTACCCCTTCCGCCAGGAGGCGTCGCCGCAGCGTTGCGATCGCCCAGGCGCCGGCGGTGTCGAAGGCCTCGATGCCGGAGCCGTCGACGACGATGGGGCCGGGGCCGGTGACCTCGCCGAGGGCACCCACGAGGCTCTCGACCCCCTCGAGACGGAGATCGCCGCTGAGCGCCAGCCGCGCCGGCGCCGTGTCCCTGTCGATCGCCATCGCCGCTGCGGCCACGCCGTCACCTGCTCCTTATCCGATCCGGACCTGACCATGCAGGTTTACGAACGGCAAGGAGTCTCGTTCGGAAACGGGCGTACGGTGGACGAAGCGGATTCCGTCGCGGCAACAGTGACTAACAAATCTTTCGTGACTTCGGTATGATCGCGCTGTTCCGTTCGTCCTGCGGCCCCTATCTGCTCAATGGGCAGGTCGGATTTGCTCGAGATCCACTGCGGCGCGTGGGACGGCGGAGACCGGGCGAGAATGAGGATCTGGAAGCAAGCGATCGTCTCGTCGGTGCTGCTGGCCGTGGCGGCGGCGGTTTGGGCGCGCTACTTGCCGGCTGCGTCCGGATTTCTGGAGCGGGTCGGGATCGCGACGGCGTCGGTCGAGCCCGAGGCTGCCGGCCGGGGTGGGGGCCCCCGTGGTGGCAGCGCGCCGGTGGTGATCGGCGTCGAGGTTGCCGAGGCCGCGATCAACGACGCCATTTCGGCGATCGGGGACGGGCGGGCGGCGCGGTCGGTTTCGGTGACGCCGTACGTTTCGGGCCGGGTGGTGGCCATCGAGGTCGCCTCGGGCGACTACGTGGAGAGCGGTGCGCTTCTGGTCCGGCTGGATGCGGAAGCCGAGGAGATCGCACTGGACCGTGCGCGCCTGACGCTGGAGGACGCGCGGGCGACGCTCGCCCGCGACGAGGCGCTGGTTCGCTCGCAGGCGGTGAGCGAGAGCCAGCTCCGCACCGCGCAGCTCGCCCTGGCCCAGGCCGAGCTCGCCGTGCGCGACGCCGAGCTGGAGGTCGAGCATCGCGCCATCCGCGCACCGTTCGACGGGTGGGTGGGGATCCTCGGCGTCGATGTCGGCGACCAGGTGACGAGCGCGACCGAAGTGACGACCCTGGACGACCGGTCGCACATCCTGGTGGATTTCCGCGTGCCGGAGCGGTTCGTGGGCAAGGTGAAGGTGGGCGCGCCCGTCGAGGCCCGGCCGCTTGCCCGCCCCGACCTCGACCTTGTCGGCGAGGTGGTGACGGTGGACAGCCGGATCGACGCCGATACGCGCACGCTCCGGGTTCGCGCCAGCCTCGACAACACCGAGGATCTGCTGCGGGCCGGCATGGCGTTCTCGATCGCGATGCGCTTCGCCGGGGAGACTTTCGCGGCCGTCGATCCGCTGGCGATCCAGTGGAACGCCGACGGCGCGTTTGTCTGGGTCGGCGTGGATGGCCTGGCGAAGCAGGTGCCGGTCCGCATCGTCCAGCGCAACAACGACTCCGTGCTGGTGGAGGCCGAGCTTGCGCCCGGGTCCGTGGTGGTGACCCAGGGCGTGCAGATGCTGCGCACGGACCTCCCCTTCCGGTTCGAGGGGGACGAGCCGCCGGTGAGCGCGGGCGGGCCGGCGGACGACGCCAGCGGCGGCCCGGCGCCCGCGCGTCCGTCCCGGACCTGACGCGTGGCGTCGCGGGCAGACACCGGCGGGACGGCTGCGGGGTTTACCGCCCTGTTCGTTCGCCGCCCGATCCTGGCGGTGGTGCTGAACAGCCTGATCGTGATCGCCGGCCTGGCGGCGCTGCTCGGGGTCGAGGTCCGCGAGTTGCCGGACGTCGACCGGCCGGTGATCACCGTCACGACGGACTACGATGGCGCCGCACCGGAGACCCTGGACCGCGAGGTCACCGGCGTCATCGAGGGCGCGATGGGCCGCGTCTCGGGGGTCAGCGCCATCTCGTCGCGCTCGTCCTTCGGACGGAGCCGGGTGACGGTGGAGTTCAACGACTCCACCGACCTGAACGTCGCGGCGTCGGACGCGCGCGACTCGGTCGGGCGCGTGCTGAACCAGCTGCCCGACACCGCCGAAGAGCCGCGGATCGTCAAGGCCGACGCCAATTCGGAGGCGGTCATCCGCATCGGGGTGACGTCCGAGACCATGTCGGTGGAGAGCCTCTCCGACCTGGTGGACAACATGATCTCCGACCGGCTGATCGCCGCGCCGGGCGTCGCCGACCTGCAGATCTACGGCGGCCGGGACCGCATCTTTCGGGTGGACGTCGACCAGACGGCGCTGGCGAGCCGCGGCCTCACGCTCGCCGACGTGCGCGACACGCTGGCGACGGTTGCGTTCGACAGTCCCGCCGGATCGCTGACGGCCTCGAACCAGAGCCTGGTCGTGCGAACGACGGCGACGGTCAACACGCCCGAGGCGTTCGGCGCGCTGTTGCTCGACCAGAACACCCGGCTTTCGGACGTGGCCACGGTCACGCTGGGGCCGGATTCGGGCGATTCCATCCTGCGCTCGAACGGCCAGAGCGGGCTCGGGATCGGCGTGATCCGCCAGGCGGAGAGCAACACGCTCGAGATCTCGCGCAACATCCGCACCATCGTGGACGACCTCTCCGGCACGCTGCCCGACGGGGTGAGCATCTTCATCACCGGCGACGACGCGGTCTTCATCAACGGCTCGATCCATGAGGTGCTGGTGACGCTGGGCTTGTCGGTGATCATCGTGGTGGCGATCATCTATCTCTTCCTGCGCGACTGGCGCGCCACGCTCATCCCGGCGATGACCATTCCGGTCGCGCTGATCGGAACGCTCGCCGCGATCTATGCGGTCGGCTTCTCCGTCAACATCCTGACCTTGCTGGCGCTGGTGCTGTCCACCGGCCTCGTGGTCGACGACGCGATCGTCGTGCTCGAGAACATCGTGCGCCGCCGGGCGCAGGGAATGGGCCCGCGGGCGGCGGCGGTGCTCGGCACCCAGCAGGTGTTCTTTCCGGTGGTGGCGACGACGACGACGCTGGCCGCGGTCTTCGTGCCGCTGTCCTTCCTGCCCGGGCAGGCGGGTGCGCTCTTCCGCGAGTTCGGGATCACGCTGGCCATGGCCGTCGCCATCTCGGCGCTGGTGGCGCTTTCGCTCTGCCCGATGATGGCTTCTCGCATGCTCCGGGATGGCGAGGATCAGGGCGCGCGCGCTGGCGTTCTCGGCAGGTTCGGGGGCGTCCTGGAGGCGGCGTACCTCCGCGCGCTGCACGCTGCGCTCAACGCTCCGATGGTGGTGGTGGCGCTGGGCGCGATCCTTGGCGTCACCGCGTTCCTGATGTTCTCCGGCATCCGGCAGGAGGTGACGCCGCCCGAGGACCGGTCCGTCGTGCTGCTGCGCGTGAGCGCGCCGCAGGGGGTGAGCCTCGACTATACCGCCAGCAAGCTGCGCGAGGTGGAGGAGCGCACGGCGAGCCTGCGCGGGTCCGGCGAGGTGGAGGGGCTCTTCTCGATCGCGGGTTCCGGGGGCGACAACAGCGGGTTCATGATCTTCACCCTTGCGCCCTGGGACGAACGCACGCGGAGCCAGCAGGAGATCATGGCCGATATCACCGAAGCGGCGAGCGGTGTGATCGGTATCCGGAGTTTCGCGTTGCAGCCGAATTCGCTCGGGATCCGCGGGGCCGGGCAGGGGCTCCAGTTCGCGATCCTCGGCAGCAACTTCGAAACGCTGGCCGATGCGTCGGAAGCGCTGGTCGACAGGATGGAGGCGAACCCGGATTTCGGACAGGTGCGTGTCTCCTACGAGACCACGCAACCGCAGCTCTTCATCAGGGTGGACCGCGAGCGGGCGTCGGATCTCGGTGTCGACATCGACGGGCTTGGCGAGACGCTGCAGGCCGTGCTCGACGGGCGGTCGGTCGGATCGGTGTTCATCGACGACCGCAGCTACGACATCAAGCTCACCTCGCTGACCACCCCGGTGCGTGACCCGACCGACCTCGAGAACCTGTTCCTGCAGACGCGGTCGGGCGAGATGGTGTCCATGTCGACGGTGGTGACGCTGGAGGAGCGGGCGATCGCGCCGGAGCTGACGCGGGAGAGCCAGATGCGTGCGGTCACGATCACCGCGAGCCTCGGGGGCGGAATGGCGCTCGGGCAGGCCTATGCCGCCGCGCAGGACCTGGCGGAGCCGCTGCTGCCGCCGGGGTCGCGGATCGTGCCGCTGGCCGAGACCGCCACGCTGGGAGAAACCTCGAGCGGGCTCTTCATGACCTTCGGCTTTGCGTTCCTCGTCGTCCTCCTGGTGCTGGCGGCGCAGTTCGAGAGCTTCGTCAGCGCCCTGATCGTGATGGCGACCGTGCCGCTCGGGCTCGGCTGCGCGATCATCGCGATGGTGCTGACCGGGACGAGCCTGAATGTCTACAGCCAGATCGGGCTGGTGCTCATGGTCGGCATCCTCGCCAAGAACGGCATCCTGGTGGTGGAGTTCGCCAATCAGCTTCGCGATCATGGCGCCTCGGTTCGCGAGGCGATCGAGGAAGCCTGCCACATCCGGCTGCGACCGGTGATGATGACCATGGCATCGACCATCCTCGGCGGCGTGCCGCTGCTGATCTCGTCGGGCGCCGGCGCCGAGGCGCGGCATGCGCTGGGGTGGGTGATCGTGGGCGGGCTCGGGCTCGCCACGCTGCTGACGCTCTTCCTGACGCCGGTGGCCTACCTGCTGCTGGCGGGCCTTTCCAAGCCCAGGGCGGAGGAGTTGCAGCGCCTCGAGGCCGAGCTCTCCAGGGTCGGGCTTGCGGGACCCGAGGCTGGCGGCTGACCCCGATCGGGGACGGTCAGCTCCTGATCCGGTAGCCGGTGCGGAAGATCCACCAGACGATCGCCAGGCAGACCAGGGTGAAGGCGGCGATCGCGGCGAGGCTGAGGCCGACGGCGACATCGGCGGTGCCGAAGAAGGACCAGCGGAAGCCCGAGATCAGGTAGACGACCGGATTGAAGAGGGTGACCTTCTGCCAGACCGGCGGAAGCATGGAGATGGAGTAGAAGGCGCCGCCGAGGAAGACGAGCGGCGAGACGATGAGGAGCGGCACGAGCTGGAGCTGCTCGAAGTTCTTCGCCCAGATGCCGATGATGAATCCGAACAGGCTGAAGCTGATGCAGGTCAGCGCGAGGAACCCGAGCATGGCCACGGGGTGCGCCACCGGCAGCGACACGAAGAGGTTCGCGGTCGCGTAGATGATGAGGCCGATGATGAACGACTTGGTGGCGGCGGCGCCGACGTAGCCGATGACGATCTCGAGAAAGGAGACCGGAGCGGAGAGAATCTCGTAGATCGTGCCGATGAACTTCGGGAAGTAGATGCCGAAGGAGGCGTTCGAGATGCTCTGCATCAGCACCGTCAGCATGATCAGCCCGGGGACGATGAACGCGCCGTACTCCACGCCCTCGACCGTCTCGATGCGCGAGCCGATCGCGGTGCCGAAGACGACGAAGTAGAGCGCGGTCGAGACGACCGGGGCGACCAGGCTCTGGAAGATGGTGCGGAAGGCGCGCGCCATCTCGTAGCGGTAGATCGCGAGGACGGCCAGCCAGTTCATGCGTCTTCCTTCAGCAGGTTCACGAAGATGTCCTCGAGCGATTGCTGCCGCGTCTGGATGTCGCGCAGCGTCAGCCCCTCGTCGGAGAGCGCCCGCAGCAGCGTGACGATGCCCGTGCGCTGGGCGGACCGGTCGTAGGAGAAGGTCAGGCTGCGTCCGCCGTCGCCGAGATCCAGGTGGAACGGCGTCAGGGTGGGTGGGATCGCGTCGATCGGCGCCTGAAGCTCGATGGTCAATTGCTTCTGGCCCATGCGGCGCATCAGCTTGGCCTTGTCCTCGACCAGGAGGATGCGCCCGGCGCTGATCACGGCGATGCGGTCGGCGATGGCCTCCGCTTCCTCGATGTAGTGGGTGGTGAGGATGATCGTGGTTCCGGCGGCGCGCAGTTGGTCGACCGTCTCCCACATCGACTTGCGGAGCTCCACGTCGACCCCGGCGGTCGGCTCGTCGAGGAAGAGCACCTTCGGCTCGTGCGAGAGCGCCTTGGCGATCAGCACCCGCCGGCGCATGCCGCCCGAGAGCTGGCTGGTGGGGGTGTCGCGCTTGTCCCAGAGCGAGAGCTGGCGCAGGACCCCTTCGACATAGGCGTCGTCGCGCCGCCGGCCGAAGAGGCCGCGGCTGAGGCGCACGGTGTTGAGGACGGTCTCCCAGGGTTCGAGGCTCACCTCCTGCGGGACCAGGCCGATGAGCGACCGGGTGGCGCGATAGTCGGTCACCACGTCGTGGCCGCCGACGGTGATCCGGCCGGAGCTCGGGACCACGATGCCGCAGATCGCCGAGATGAGCGTGGTCTTGCCGGCGCCGTTCGGTCCGAGGAGCGCCAGGATCTCGCCTTCCTCGATGTCGAGGCTGACGCCGCTCAGCGCCTCGAAGCCTGACTCGTAGATTTTGCGAAGATTCTCGATCGCGACCATTGTCGGCATCGTGCGTTCCCTACCCTTGGCGGCCACGAACGGGGGGTGCGCCGGCGCCGGAGCGACAACGTAGGTCATCCGGCCGGAAGAGCAATTTCAGAGTGCCCAGTCTTCGGTCAGACTGCCTATTCGCTGAACGCTGGAAAGTGCCAGCGGCGAGGTGCAGGGTCTGGCAGGCACAGGGCTGTTGTCCTGCGGCGCTTGCCGGCGATCAATGTCGGTCGCGGGACAGAAAATCGAGGATGAATGCCGCCCGACACCGGACACATGCGTCTCGATACCGCCGGGACGCGCGACCCGGCCATCGCGACCATCCTGGGCGAGGTGCACCGGGACCTCTGCCCGGTCAGTGACGGAGAGGTCGCGACCTATATTCCGGAGCTCTCGCGGGCGCGGCCCGAGTGGTTCGGCATCTCGGTCGCGACCATCGACGGGCGGGTCTATGATGTCGGCGACGCCGCCCAGCCGTTCACGATCCAGTCGGTGTCGAAGCCGTTCCTCTATGGCTACGCCCTGCGCGAGTTCGGACAGGACTTCGTGATGAAGCGGGTGGGCGTCGAGCCGACCGGCGAGGCGTTCAATTCCATCGTGCTCGACAAGGTGAACAACCGCCCTTTCAACCCGATGGTCAATTCCGGGGCCATTGCCATGGCGGCGCTGATGAAGGGGGAAACCGGCGCGGAACGGCGGGACAACATGCTGGACCTTCTCGGCCAGTTTGCCGGGCGCCGGATGGAGATCGACCGGAAGATCTACGAGTCGGAGGATGCGACCGGGCACTGGAACCGGGCGATCGCCTACATGATGCTGAACTCCGGCATGATCGACCGCGATCCGAACGATGTGCTGGAGGTCTATTTCCAGCAGTGCTCGACCATCGTCACCACCCATGACCTGGCGGTGATGGCGGCGACGCTGGCCAATGACGGGGTGAATCCGGTCACCGGAGAGCGCGTGCTGGGACCGGACGCGGTGCGCGATGTGCTGAGCGTGATGATGAGCTGCGGGATGTACAACTACGCCGGGCAGTGGGCGTTCGAGGTGGGCATGCCGGCCAAGAGCGGCGTATCGGGTGCGGTGATGGCGGTGATCCCCGGCCAGATCGGCATCGGAGCGTTCTCGCCGCCTCTCGACGAGTACGGCAACAGCGTTCGCGGGGTACGCGCCTGCCAGACGATCTCGAGACTCTTCGAGCTGCATGCCTTCAGCCATCGCCCGAACGTGAGCGCGGTGATCCGGCGGGAGTTTCGCGGCGACGCGGTAGGCTCGACGCGGCTTCGAACGATCAAGGAGCTGGCCGTTCTGGATCGGGACGGGCACATGACGGCTGTGCTGGAGCTGCAGGGGGCGCTCTTCTTCGGGTCGGTGGAGCGACTGCTCCGCCGGGCTTCGCAATTGATGAGCGAGCTGCAGTTCCTGGTGCTGGACTTCAAGCGGGTCCATGCGGTGGACGCGGCGGCGGTGGCGCTGCTGGCTCGCGTCTGCGCCGAACTGGAGCCTGCGGGGTGCACGATACTGCTCAGCCACCTGGAGAGCGGCGGTGCTCACGCCGCGCTGCACGCGGCGATCAGCCGGATCGATACCGCCGGGCGGGTGCTTCTGTTTCCGGACACCGATGCGGCCATGGAGTGGTGCGAGGAGGCGATGCTGGCGGCGGACCCCGACACCTCGGAGCGGACCGTTTGCCCTGTCGCGCCTCGATGTCTTCAGCGGGCTCAGCCGCGAGGAGTGTCGGCTGCTCGAGGGCATCGTCCAGGCGATGCACTTCGAGAAGGGCGAGGTCATTCTGCGCGAGGGTGATCCGGCGCGGCTCTTCTTCGTGGTGGCGAGGGGGTCGGTGACAGTGTCGCTGGCGGTCGGGGAGGCGCGGCGCAAGCGGATCGCCTGTATCGGGCCGGGGCTGACGTTCGGCGAGATGGCGTTGCTCGACGGCGGGCCGCGCTCGGCCGACGTGATCGCCGACGAAGGCGTGATCTGCTACGGGATGGCGGTGGAGGCTGTGCGCGAGCTTTCGGTGGACCATCCGAACGTCCTGGCGACGATCCTCGCCAACCTGTCCCGGGAGTTCTCGGTCCGGCTCCGGCGGGCGAACCGGCAGAATCCGCGCGTTGGAGTAGCGCCGGGGCGGGTGGACTTCCCGGCCGCCAGGCGGCAGAGATCGGGTCGCCATGTCCCAGCCTCCTCCCACCTCTCGATCCATCGTGCGCCTGCGGCCGCAGTCCGGCCGTCCCGCGCTGCTGCGGGCGCCCTGGTTCTATGTCGATGAGGTCGTTCTCGACCGGCGTACGCGGGCGATCCCGGCCGGGGCGGTGGTGGCGGTGGAGGACAGCGAGCGCCGGCCGCTGGGATGCGCCGCGTTCAACGCGGGGTCGAAGATCGCGCTGAGGTTGCTCGACCCCGACCCGGCCGCCGAGATCGACGGCGGCTGGTTCGCGGCGCGGCTGTCGCGGGCGCTGGCGCTGCGCGAACTGCTCTTCGACGCGCCGTTCTACCGGCTGGTGCACGCCGAGGCGGACGGGCTGCCGGGGGTGGTGATCGACCGCTACGGCGACGCGGCGGTGATCCAGCCGAACGCCGCCTGGGCGGACGCGCGGCTGCCGGCGCTGGTCGAGGCGCTGCTGTCGGTCACCGGGGTATCGACGGTGGTGAAGAACGCCAGCGGGCGGACGCGCGGGCTGGAGGGGCTCGGGGACGACTTCGCGGTGCTGGCGGGGCGGATCGAGGGGCCGGTCGCGGTTCCGATGAACGGTGCGGTCTATTTCGCCGACCTGGCCGAGGGACAGAAGACCGGTCTCTTCTACGACCAGCGGCCGAACCATGCCTTCGCGGCGCGGCTGGCGGGTGGGCGGAGCGTGCTCGACGTCTTCGCGCACGTGGGCGGCTTCGCGCTGGCGGCGCTGGCGGCGGGGGCGAAGAGCGCGCTGGCGGTGGATGGATCGGCGGCGGCGCTGGAGCTGGCGGTGCGTGGCGCAGTGGCGGGCGGTGTCGAGGGGCTGCTGGAGGTGCGGCGGGCGGATGCCTTCGAGGCGATGGCGGGGCTCGCGGCCGAGGGGCGGCGGTTCGGCGTCGTGGTCTGCGACCCGCCGGCATTCGCGCCGAACAAGGCGGCGCTGGAGGCGGGACTTCGGGCCTACGAGAAGGTGGCGCGGCTCGGGGCGGCGCTGGTCGAGCCGGACGGGTTTCTGGTGCTCTGCTCCTGCAGCCACGCGGCGGATCTCGCCCGGTTCCGCGAGGCGAGCCTGCGGGGCGTGGTGCGGGCGGGGCGGACGGCGCAGATCCTGCACGTGGGCGGGGCGGGGCCGGACCATCCGGTGCATGCGGCGCTGGCGGAGACGTCGTATCTCAAGGCGCTGTTCCTGCGGTTGGGCCCTTGAGGGTTGCGCTCGATGCGTGCGTGCTCTTTCCGACGGTGATGCGCGAGATGTTGCTGGGGGCGGCGGGGGCGGGGGGGTTCGTGCCGGTTTGGTCGGCGCGGATTCTGGAGGAATGGGCGCGGGCGACGCGGCGGCTGCCGGAGGGGGCCGAGGCGGTGGCGCGGGGGGAGATCGCCGCGATGCGGGCGGCGTGGCCGGCGGCGGAGGTGGCGGTCGACGAGGACCTGGTGGAGAGGCTGTCGCTGCCGGATCCGGACGACCGGCATGTGCTGGCGGCGGCGATCGCTGGCGGCGCGGAGGTGCTTATGACGTTGAATCGGGTGGATTTTCCGACGCGGACGCTGGCGCGGCACGGGGTGATCCTGCGCGAGCCGGACGGGTTTCTGAGCGAGCTTCTGGCCGAGGGGGTGGACCTGCGGGCCGTGGCGGCGGGGGTGCGGGCGCGGGCCGAGCGGGCTTCGGGCCGGCCGCAGGCGGTGCGGGCGCTCCTGAAGCGGGCGGGGCTGCCGCGGCTGGGAAAGGCGCTGGAAGAGGCCTGATTCCCGACCCAGAATCCGTATGGGATCCATATGGGTGACCGCCGTTCAGACCATGGCGCCCTCGGAGCGCACCACCGCGCGAAGGTCGACCGACGAGCGCACGCCGATGTCCTGGCGGCGCTCGGCGAGGAAGGTGTCCATGGCGGCGCGGCCGGCGTCCTTGAGCTGGAGGAGGAGGGCGCGGTTGATGGTCATCTTGGTGACCATGCCGAGCTGGTTCATCAGCACGTCGTCGCTGACGGCATGGACGTTGTTGCGCTTCATGACCCCCTCGGCGATGACGCCGCGGTCGATCAGACGGTTGACGAACTCGATGTTGCGGAGTTCGCGCAGCAGCGAAGCATTGAAGCTGATCTCGTTGAGGCGGCTGACGATTTCCGACGAGGTCTTGGGCAGCTCCTCGCGATGGAGCGGGTTGATGTGGACGATGAGGATGTCGGGCGTCTTGGTCCGGTAGAAGAGCGGGTAGAGCGCGGGGTTGCCGGTGTAGCCGCCGTCCCAGTAGGCCTCGCGGCGGCCGGTCCTCGGGTCGTCGATCTCGATGGCCTGGTAGAGCGTGGGCAGGCAGGCCGAGGCGAGGATGGCGTCGGCGGTGATCTCGTCGCCCTGGAAGATGCGCGGCTTGCCGTCGCGGACGTTGGTGGCGTTGATGAAGAGCTTCGGGCCCTTCGCGGAGCAGACGGCGTCGCCCTCGAGCATCTCCTCGACGATGCCGCGGAGCGGGTGGTAGTTCGCCGGGTTGAACTGGTAGGGCGAGAAGATCCGGGTCATCGCCTCGGCGGCGAGGACCGACGGGGTTGGCTTCGAGGATGCGGGCGGTGAAGGCGGGCGAGGGCGAGACGGCGCGCAGCCAGTCCATGATCGCCTCGCCGAAGACGCCGTCGAGGCCGGAGACGCGCAGCCAGAAGGTGTCGAGCCATTCCCGCGCGCCGGCGTTGCCGCCGAGCACCCAGCCGTGCTTGAGCGCGGCGGCGTTCATCGCGCCGGCGGAGGTGGCGGAGATGCCCTCGATCTCGATGTCGTCCTCTTCGAGGAGCCGGTCGAGGGCGCCCCAGGTGAAGGCGCCGTGCGCGCCGCCGCCCTGGAGCGCGAGGTTGATGACGGTCTTGCCGGCCCGCTTCACAGCGCGGTCCAGCCGCCGTCGACCGAGAGGGTGGTGCCGGTGACCTGCTCGGCGGCCGGGCGAGCAGAGGAAGGCGACGCAGCCGCCGATCTGCTCGACGGTGGCGAACGTGCGCGAGGGCTGGCGCTCGAGCAGGACCTCGCGGATCACCGTCTCGCGGTCCATGCCGTACTGCTTCATGGTGTCGGGGATCTGCGCCTCGACCAGCGGGGTCAGCACGTAGCCGGGGCAGATGGCGTTGCAGGTGATCGGCTCCTCGGCGGTCTCGAGCGCGACGACCTTGGTCAGGCCGACCACGCCGTGCTTGGCCGCGACGTAGGCCGACTTGAACGGCGAGGCGGTCAGGCCGTGGGCGGAGGCGATGTTGACGATGCGGCCCCAGCCCTGGGCGCGCATCAGCGGCAGGGCGGCGGCGGTGGTGTGGAAGGCCGAGGAGAGGTTGATCGCGATGATCTGGTCCCACTTGGCGGCGGGGAAGTCCGGGATCGGCGCGACGTGCTGGACGCCGGCGTTGTTGACGAGGATGTCGACGCGGCCGAGCGCGCTCGTTGGCCGTGGCGACCAGCCGGCGGCAGTCGATCGCCGTTCGACATGTCGGCCTGGATGTAGACCACGCGAACCTCGTGCTCGTCGGCGATCCGGCGGGCCAGGGCATGGTCCTCCGGGCTGTCGGTGAACGAGTTGAGGACGACGTTGGCGCCGAGGCGCGCCAGTTCCTCGGCCACGCCGAGGCCGATGCCGGAGTTGGATCCGGTGACAACCGCACACTTTCCGCCAACCGACATGCTCCGTCCCCCTGAGTACACGCGAAAAGCATACGTTTCGCGGTTGCGAGAGAACAAGGCGGTGGGATTGCGCGGGCCAAAAAAAAGACGCCCTCACGAGGAGGGCGTCAAGTCGTTGAGGCAGGTTTCATACAGGCAAGAAACCTATCGAGCAGTGGAACCCTTATACAAAATCAAAGGCCTATCGCCAAGACAAAAATCTGCGTGCGGCGCCCCGCGGGCTGGTTTAGGGTGGCCTTGGTAAATCGATCGCGAGGATGTGACGGATATGACACGCTTGCTCCGGGCGCTGCGGCTGGCGCTCGCGGCGGCTGCGCTCATGGCGGCGGCGGCGGCGGCGGAGCCTCGCCACGGCATAGCTATGTATGGCGAGCCGGCGCTGCCACCGGATTTTGTGTCGCTGCCCTACGCCAATCCCGATGCGCCGAAGGGCGGGACTATCGTTTTCGGCGAAACGGGCGGGTTCGACTCGCTCAACCCATACATCCTCAAGGGGAGGGCGCCGGCGGCGGTGGGGAGCCACGTCTTCGAGACGCTGATGGCGCGGAACTGGGACGAGCCGTTCGGGCTCTACGGATTGCTGGCCGAATCGATTGAGACCGGGCCGGAGCGGGAGTGGGTCGAGTTCACCCTGCGGCCGGAGGCGCGGTTCTCCGACGGGAGCCCGGTCACGGTCGAGGACGTGATCTGGTCAATGGAGACGCTGGCGGAGAAAGGGCTGCCAAGATATCGGCAATGCCTGGGAAAAGGTGGCGAGCGTCGAGCAGACCGGCGAGCGGTCGGTCCGGTTCACCTTCAACGCGGCCGACAGCGAGCTGCCGCTGATCATCGGGCTGCGGCCGATCCTGAAGAAGGCGGACTGGGACGGGATCGACTTCGCGGAGAGCAGCCTGCGGGTGCCGGTGGGGTCGGGGCCCTATACCATCGGCGCGTTCGAGCCGGGGCGGTTCATCACCTTCGAGCGGAACCCGGACTACTGGGGCGAGGGATCTGCCGATCAACCGGGGGGTGAACAACTTCGACACGGTCCGCTACGACTACTTCGTCGATGCCGGGGTGCTGTTCCAGGCGTTCACGGCGGGGGAGCTGTCGGTCTACCGCGAGCTGAGCCCGGCGAAGTGGCAGAGCGGCGTACGGCATTCCCGGCGGTGGCGTCGGGGGAGATCGTCAAGGCGGAGATCCCGCACGGGCGGCCCTCGGGGATGGAGGGATTCGTCTTCAACACCCGGCGGCCGATCTTCCAGGACTGGCGGGTGCGGGACGCGCTGCTGCACGCGTTCAACTTCGAGTTCGTCAACCAGACGGTGAACGGCGGGGCGTTTCCGCGGCGGGCGAGCTATTTCGCCAACTCGGAGCTCGGGATGGGGAGCGGGCCGGCGGAGGGGCGGGTGCGGGCGCTGCTGGAGCCCTTCGCGGACGGACCTGCGCGCCGGACGCGCTGGAGGCCTATGCGCTGCCGGCGTCGGACGGGTCGGAGCGCAACCGGGCCAACATGCGGGCGGCGGCGAACCTGCTGGAGGAGGCGGGGTGGACGGTGCAGGACGGCGTGCTGCGCAACGCCGAGGGGGCGCCGTTCAGCTTCGAGATCCTGCTGACGTCGGGGCAGAGCGAGGCGGTGGCGAACATCTTCACCGACGCGCTGCGGCAGCTCGGGATCGCGGCGCGGGTGAAGCTGGTGGACCAGGCGCAGTACAATGAGCGGCGCAACGACTACGACTTCGACATGATCGTCAACACCTGGAACATGTCGCTGTCGCCCGGCAACGAGCAGACGCTCTACTGGGGCAAGGCCGGGGTCACCGAGCCGGGGACGCGGAACTACATGGGGATCGACAGCCCGGCGGCGGAGGCGATGATCGCCGAGATGCTGGCGACGCGGGATCCGGCGGAGTTCCAGGCGGCGGTGCAGGCGCTGGACCGGGTGCTGACGACCGGGCGCTACGTGATCCCGTTCTGGTTCGCGGACCGGAGCTTCATCGCGTACAAGGCGGAGCTGGCGTATCCCGAGCGGCTGCCGGTCTATGGCGACTGGATCGGCTGGCTGCCGGAGGTCTGGTGGCACGAGTGAGGGTGCGACCCTGACCGAGGCGACCTGAACCGGAAGCCATTCAGAATTCGTAGGAAACTCCTCGCGCAGGAAGCGTCGAGGCGCGCCGCGCCGCCGGGGCGCCAGCCGAGGGCGTCGAGGCGGGCGGTCTCCATGACGCCGGGAGGCGGGCCTTCGGCGCGGGGCGGCGGCGGGTGCGGGCAGCCGGTCAGGGCCTGGACGCGGGCGAGGAGGTCGTGGCGGTCGAGGAGGAGGTCGGAGACGTTGAGCGGGCCGGTCGTCGGCGGCGTCGAGGAGCGAGGAGGACGGCGGCGGCGAGGTCGTCGCCGTGGACCTCGGTGGCGATGCGGGGCGCGACGGGATCGCCGCGGCGGTAGGCGGCGAAGAGGGACTCCCATTTGTGCGGGCGGCCGCCGTAGACGCCGGTGGGGCGGAGGGAGACGCCGCGGGGGCCGAGGGCGTGCTCGGCGGCGAGCTTGATCTCGCCGTAGAGCGAATTGGGGGCCGGCGGGTCGGTCTCGCGCAGGGTCTGGCCGCGGCGGTGGTCGCCGTAGACGGCGCGGGTGGAGAGAAAGACGATGCGGGCGGGGCCGGCGGCGTCGAAGAGGCGCAGCGTGCCGTCGAGGTTGAGGCGGCGGAAGGCGGCGGGGTCGTCGCCCTCGCCGCCGCGGTAGGCGCCGGGGGCGTGGGCGAGGGCGGCGTGGACGAGGGCGTCGGCGGGCGGCAGGCGCGGGGCGGGGTCGGCGAGGTCCCAGGGGTGGTCGCCGGGGTGGCGGCCGAGGGTGGTGACGCGGTGGCCGGCGGCGGAAGCGCCGGGAGGAGGAAGCGGCCGACGGTGCCGGTGGCGCCGGTGAGGAGGACGTGCATCAGGGGTCGGGCAGGTCGGGGAGGGCGGCGTCGTCGTGGAAGGCGCGCCAGAGGTCGATCAGCGGGCGCGAGGCGGTCGGCCTTGGGGTTGGCCGGGTCCCAGGGCTTTTCGTACTGGAAGTGGAGGACGCGGACCTGGCGCCAGTCCCAGAGCTCGGGGAGGTTGAACCAGACGTATTGCAGCAGGTTGTCGTAGATCGGCAGGCCGTGCCAGTCGGGGAAGAAGGCTTCGAGGAAGGTCTGGTCGGTGCGCTTCCAGAAGGCGCCGGGGGCGTCGAGGCGGGCGAGCATGGCGGCGAAGGTCTCGGCGGAGGGGCGGGCGGCGAAGACGCCGGAGTTGAGGCGGCGGAAGTCGGCGAGGGTCTCGTAGACGTTGGGGGCGGCGGAGAACTCGGGGTAGTCGAAGAGGCGGTCGATGGGCTGGAGGACGAGGGTGTCGGCGTCGAGGAAGACGACGCGCTCGGTAGGGGAGCTGCCAGAGGCGGAGCTTGACGAAGTTGTCGAGCGGGGTGTGGAAGGCGGGTTTTTCGCCCTTGGTGAAGGGGGCGCGGGCGTGATGCTCCGGCGGGAGTGGGCGGCGTTGAAGGGGTCGGAGGTGGGCAGGAGGTCGCAGGCGGCGAGGCGGGCGCCGCGGGCGGCCAGCGGCGCGAGGGCGTCGCCGGGGACGCCGGCGGTGTGGAGGACGACGATGTCGGCGGTGGTGCCGGTGCGGGCGAGCGAGTTCAGCAGCGCGACGGCGCCGGGGAGGTAGTCGGCGTTGGTGACGAGGGTGACGTAGGCGCGCGCGTCGGCGGGAGGCCGGTCGAGGCTGGGGGCGCCGTCCGGCATCGAGGGGTCAGTCGGGCCAGAGGGCCGAGAGCGGGAAGGAGATGGCGTCGAAGGGGGCGACGCGGACGTCCTCGGCGTCCTTCAGGGCGGCGATGAGGGTCCAGGCGCCGTCCTTGAGCGCGAAGGCTTCGAGGGTGCGGGCCGTGGGGTCGACGAACCAGAGGTGCGCGACGCCGGCGGAGCCATAGATGCGGCGCTTGGCGGTCAGGTCGATCCGGCGCGTGCTCGGGCTCAGGACCTCGCAGACCCAGTCGGGCGGCGAGCTCGGACCAGGGCGCGTCGGGGAGCTCGGGCATCCGCTCGCGGCGCCAGCCGGCGAGGTCAGGGACGAGCACGTCCGGGCCGAAGTGCAGCTCCGGCTCGTCGAGGATCCACCAGCCGCCGGGGCCGCCCCGGCCCCTGTCGAAGGGGCCGCCGATCTCGACGCCGAGCGACGAGCTGGCGCAGGCTGTGGCGGAAGGCCGGGCGCGGCTGCAGGTGCAGCGCGCCGTCGATCAGCTCGGCGACCATGTGCTCCGGGGCGTCGAGGACGTCCTGGTAGGTGGCGGGCCGGCGTTCGGTCGCGGCGTGCTGGTTCATGGAGAGACCCGTGTCTGCCAGCGCAAGCATAGCGCGCGGGGGTGCTGCGTCATCAGGCCGACTTGAGCCCCCGGTGCTCGGGGTCGCGCTCGACGATCTTGGCGATCTCCTTGGTCCAGGCGGAGACGCAGGGGATGCGCGAGCGGTCGACGCGGTAGGCGTATTTCTTCGCCACCTCGACCACCTCGGTCGAGGAGGCCGGCGCGCAGGGTGATCGGGTCGAGGCCGAGGGCGCGGAACTGGTCGTTCCTGACCACGAGGTCGTTCTCGGCGGCTTCCTTGCGCGGGTTGGGGAGCCAGGCGATCTTGGCGCCGGTGAGCTCGGCGACGAGCTCGGCGAGGTCGCGGACGCGGTGGGTCTCGGTCATCTGGTTGAAGATCTTGACCCGGTCGCCGCGCTTGGGCGAGTCGGAGAGCGCGAGGTCGATGCAGCGGACCGAGTCCTGGATGTGGATGAAGGCGCGGGTCTGGCCGCCGGTGCCGTGCACGGTCAGCGGATAGCCGATGGCGGCCTGGATCAGGAAGCGGTTGAGCACGGTGCCGTAGTCGCCGTCGTAGTCGAAGCGGTTGATGAGCTGGACGTGGCGGCGGGTCTGCTCGGTGTGGGTGCCCCAGACGATGCCCTGGTGCAGGTCGGTGATCCGGAGGCCGTCGTTCTGGGCGTAGAACTGGAACAGGATCTGATCGAGGCTCTTGGTCATGTGGTAGATGGAGCCGGGGCGGGTCGGGTAGAGGATCTCCTGTTCGCGGACCTCGCCGGTCGAGGGTCTGGATGCCCACGGGGAGGTAGCCCTCGGGGATGGCGGCGCCGATGGTGGAATAGCCGTAGACGCCCATGGTGCCGAGGTGGACGAGGTGGGCGTCGAGCTCGGTCTCGACCATGCGCCGACAGGAGGTTGTGGGTGGCCGAGACGTTGTTGTTGACGGTGTAGGTCTTGTGGCGGTCGGATTTCATCGAGTAGGGCGCGGCGCGCTGCTCGGCGAAGTGGATGATCGCGTCGGGGCGGTGCTCGGCGAGCCAGCCTTTCAGGATCTCGTAGTCCTTCGCGAGGTCGAGGAGGTGGAAGCGGATGCGCCGGCCGGTCTCCTGGTGCCAGATGCGGGTGCGCTCCTGGATCGAGTCCATGGGCGTCAGCGACTGGACGCCGAGTTCGGTGTCGATCCAGCGGCGCGAGAGGTTGTCGAGGATGTGCACCTCGTGGCCGCTGTCGCTGAGGTGGAGCGCCGTGGGCCAGCCGCAGAAGCCGTCTCCGCCGAGTACCGCGATCTTCATGAGGTCCGACCTCCCTGTTTCCGGTGTCTTATCGCCGGTTCGTGACGGTCCGGCGACGACGCCCCATGCTAGCGATTTGGCCGCGGGGGCGCCAGCGGCGCGGCGGCCCTGGGCTTGCGGCCGCCGGTGGAGGGGGTGGGCTCGGTGACGAGGCCGGCGGAGATGATGAGCTTGGTGGCGTCCTCGAGGCTCATGTCGAGGGGCATGACGTCGCTGCGCGGCACGAAGCGCAGGAAGCCGGTCGTGGGGTTGGGCGTCATCGGGACGAAGACCGAGACGAGGTCCTCGCCGATGCGCTCCGCGATCTCGGCGTTGACGCGGGTCGACATGAAGGCGACCGACCAGACGCCCTTGCGCGGGTACTCGACGAGGCAGGGGCGCTCGAAGGTGTTGCCCGAGTTGGTGAACAGCGTTTCCGCTATCTGTTTCAGGCCGTTGTAGATCGGTCTTACGATAGGGGTGCGGCTGAGGATCGACTCGCCGAACTGCAGGATCTGCCGGCCGATCAGGTTCTTGGCCAGCGCGCCCACGAGGGTGGTGAAGCTGACGAAGAGAAGGAGGCCGAAGCCGAAGATGTTGCGGCCGAAGATGTTCTGCGGGTCGTAGCGGCGCGGGACGAGGGGCACGACCTTGTCGTCGACGAAGCCCACGAACCACCAGACGATGTAGGCGGTGAAGAACAGCGGCAGGACGACGACGAGGCCGGTCAGGAAATCGTTGCGCAGCCGCTGGAGGAGGGGCGGTCTCGGGCTTTTTCGGGCGGCGGACGGGCTTCTGGGCCATGCGGAAATCCTCGCGTTCGGCGCGAACCTAAGGCGCGGGGCGGGACGGAACAAGCCGGTCAGGGAAGCCTGCGGGCGGCGTGGTCGCTGAGCTGCGTGGCGAAGGATGCGGGGGCGGTCGCCGGCGCGGAGGGCTTCGCCGGGTGAGGTCGGCCTGGGTCTTCGGGGCGAGGCCGCCGAGGGGGGGATCGGTGTCGAGGTTGGTGGGGAAGGCGTAGCCTTCGGCGGCGGCGGCGATGGCGTTGTCGGCCTGGGCGGGGGTGAGTTGGCCGGAGGCGAGGAGGCTGGCGAGGGCGGGGTAGAGGGCGAGCGTCATGCGGGTGCGGTCGATGGCCTCCATGGCGCGGCCGAAGGGGGAGGAGACCTGCAGGAGGTTGGCCATGCGGAAGCGGTCGGCGGAGCGGTTGGTGCCGGCGCCGTGCATGAGCGCGGGGCTGAAGAAGAGGAGGTCGCCCTTGGCGAGCGGGAGCTGGACGTGGTGGGCGCGGAACCAGTCCTGGAAGGGCGCGCGCTCGAAGGCGAGGTAGCCCTCCGGGAAAAGCTGGCTGTAGGGGAGGAGCATGGTGGGGCCGGTCTCGACCGGCATGTCGCCGTGCGCCACGGCGCCCTGGAGGGTGAGGGCGGGGGAGAGGCGGTGGATATGGGCGGGGAAGCGCAGCGCCTGCTCGGGGGTCATGAAGCCGAGGTGGTAGTCGCGGTGGGCGGTCTGGGCGGCGCCGCCGGGGTTCACGCGGTTGACCTGGGCGGTCATCTGGTAGCCGGGGCCGAGCCAGGATTCGGAAGCAAGGGCAATGGCTTCGTTGCCGTAGTAGAGGGCGAAGCCTTCGGGGTCGGCGAGGCAGTGCTTCTCCAGCGCGTTCCAGATGCGGTCGTTGGCGCCGGGCTTGGCGAAGTGGTCGCCGCCGCCGGTGCCGGCGCGGTGCTGGGTCTCGATGAGGCTGGTGAAGAGGTCGGTGGCGCGGTCGATGGGGGCGGTGTCGGCGTAGGCGCCGGAGATGACGATGACGCCGGGGCCGGTGGCGAAGGCGGTGGCCCATTCGGCCATGAGCGCGCGGCGGGTGGTGGGGTCGGCGGCGGCGTGGCGGACGCGGGCGCCGTCGTAGATGAGGACGTTGCGGTCGATGCGGGTGGCCAGGGGCCAGTCGGCGGGGTCGGTGGCGCGGTCGACGAGGCGGCGGAAGGACTCGAACGGGCCGTCGTCGGGGGAGAGCCAGACCCTGGCGGGCAGATCGGTTTCCATGGTGCTTTCCCGCGCTTTCGGATGGGTGTCCGGGTCGCGAATGAAACCCGTCAGGGACAAAGGTTTACGGGGAATCGCCGCGTATGGAAAGCGTATGGCAATCGTATGGAATTCATATGGCACCTGAAAGAGTCAGGATTGAAAGGTTAACGCTGCCGGACCCGTCAGCCGCTTGTGCCGGTGCGGGGCAGGTTCTCGGCGTTCGGGAAGAAGAGCTGCTGGCCGTCGATCCGGAAGCCGGCGATGGCGGCCTGGCCTTCGGGCGCGGTGAGCCAGTCGATGAAGCGCTGGCCGGCTTCGGCCTTCACGTGCGGGTGCTTTTCGGGGTTCACCAGGATGACGCCGTAGGGGTTGAAGAGGGCGGGGTCGCCCTCGGAGAGGATGGCGAGGTCGCCCTTGTTCTGGAAGCCGATCCAGGTGCCGCGGTCGGTGAGGGAATAGGCCTGGAGCTCGGCGGCGGTGTTGAGCGTCGCGCCCATGCCGCTGCCGGTCTCGCGGTACCAGTCGCCCGAGGGCGCGATGCCGGCGGCCAGCCAGAGCGCCTTCTCGGCCTGGTGGGTGCCCGAATCGTCGCCGCGCGAGGCGAAGGGGGCCTCGGCGGCGGCGATGGCGGCGAGCGCGGCGGCGGCGTCGGGGCGCTGCTGATTCCGGCGGGGTCGGCTTCGGGGCCGACGACGACGAAGTCGTTGTACATCACCGTGAAGCGCTGCGACGCCCCAGCCCTCGGCGACGAAGGCGTCCTCGGCGGCGCGGGCGTGCACGAAGACGACGTCGGCGTCGCCGCGCTTGCCGGTCTCCAGCGCCTGGCCGGTGCCCTGGGCGACCACCCGCACCTCGATCCCGGTCTTCTCCTGGAAGAGCGGCAGGATGTGCCCGAAGAGGCCGGAGTTCTCGGTCGAGGTGGTCGAGGCGACGGTGATGAACTCCTGCGCCGCGGCCGGCAGGGTGACGGCAAGGCGTGAGGGCGGTCAGGAGGGCGCGGAGCATGGTCGGTTCCTTTCGGTGCATCACCAGGGCAGGCCGCCGTCGAGGAAGGCGCGGGCTTCGGGCGATCTGCGGGGCGGCGAAGAAGGCGGGGGCGGCGCCGGACTCGAGCAGGCGGCCGCGGTGGAGGAAGGCCACGTCCTCGGCCAGCCGGCGGGCCTGCGCGAGGTCGTGGGTGGTCATCACCACGGTGATGCCGTCGGCGGTGAGGCCCTCGATCATGCCCTCGATGCTGCGGGTGGCGCCGGGGTCGAGCTGGGCGCAGGGCTCGTCGAGGAAGAGGATCTCGGGGCGCAGCGCCCAGGCGCGCGCCAGCGCGAGGCGCTGCTGCTCGCCGCCGGAGAGGAGCGCGCGCCGGGCGATCGGCGAGGGGCACGAGGCCGAAGCGGGCGAGCGCCGCGTCGGCGCGGGCGGTGCGCTCGGCGCGGGGGACGCGGGCGAGGGCGAGGGCGTGCACGAGGTTGGCGCGGGCGGAGCGGCGCAGCATCACCGGGCGCTGGAACACCATCGCCTGCGCGCCGCGCGGCGCGCTCGGGCAGCGACCAGGCGATGCGGCCCTCGGTGGGGCGGATGAGGCCGTGGCAGAGCCGCAGGAGCAGGCTCTTGCCGGCGCCGTTCGGGCCGAGGATGACCAGGCGGCGGCCGGCGTGCACGGTGAGGTCGACGAGCGCCAGCAGGCGCTGGGCGCCGACCGCGAAGCCGAGGCCCTCGATGCGGAGCGGCAGGATCGACGCGGGCGCGCTCATCCCGTCGCCCGTCGTGCCCACTGCGCCAGCCCGAGCGCGCCGGCGTTGAGGGCGAGGGTGATGGCGAGGAGGATCATCCCGAGCGCCACCGCCAGCGCGAGGTTGCCGCGCGCGGTTTCCAGCGTGATGGCGGTGGTCATGGTGCGGGTGTGGCCGGCGATGTTGCCGCCGACGACGAGCACCGCGCCCACCTCGGCGATGGCGCGGCCGAAGCCGGCGAGGACGCAGGTGACGAGGCTGAAGCGGCCGTCCCAGAGCAGCGTCGGCACGGCGCGCAGCCGCGACGAGCCGAGCGAGCGGAGCTGCTCGGCGTATTCGGCCCAGAGGTCCTCGATGACGCTGCGCGTCAGCGAGAGCACGATGGGCAGGATCAGGATGGCCTGCGCCAGCACCATCGCCGGCGGGGTGAAGAGGAGGCCGAGGTCGCCGAGCGGCCCGGAGCGGGAGAGCACGAGGTAGATCACCACCCCCGCCACCACCGGGGGCAGGCCCATGAGCGCGCTCAAGACCACGATGAGGGCCCCACGTCCCGGGAAGCGCGCCAGCGCCAGCGCGGCGCCGAGGGGCAGCCCGATGACGCAGGCGACCGCCAGCGCCGTCAGGGTGACGCCGAGCGAGAGCCGGATGATCTCCATGAGCTGCGGATCGCCGGAAGCGATCAGGCCGAGGGCGGTGCCGAACGGACCGGCGGGCATGGCGTACTCCGGTGGGTCTGGCCCGGAGTTCTGGCGGAGAAGACGCCTGCCCTGCAAGGGCGGAAAGTGGGTCAGGCGGGGAGGGTGGTGAGTTGGTGGCGATGCGGGCGCCCCGGCCTACTCCAGGAGCACGGGTTCGGCGTCCTCCGCCGGAGCCGCGAGGAGCCAGCCCATCACGAAGAGGGCGACCACGGCGCCGGCCGTCTCGGCGAGCACGAAGGCGGGAATGTCCTGCGGCCGGATGCCGGCGAAGGTGTCGGAGAAGCCGCGGGCGATCGCAACCGCCGGGTTGGCAAAGCTGGTCGAGGCGGTGAACCAGTAGGCTGCGGTGATGTAGAGGCCGACAAGCCAGGGGACGGCGTCCGCCCGGAACCGCAGGCCGCCGAGGATGGCGGCGATCAGCCCGAAGGTGGCGACGGCTTCCGCCAGCCACTGGCCGCCGCCGCTCCGGACCCTGGTGGCGAACTCGATGAGCGGAAGCTCGAACATGGCGTGAGCCACGACGCTGCCCAGCAGCCCGCCCGACACCTGCGCCAGCGTGTATGCCACGGCCAGCGCCGGCGTGATATCGCGGCGGAGCGCGAAGACGAGGCTGACCACGGGGTTGAGGTGGGCGCCGGAGATCGGGCCGAGGATGGTTATCAGGACCACGAGGATCGCGCCGGTCGGGATGGCGTTGGCGAGGAGCGCCACACCGTCGTCCGGGGAAAGTGCATCCGCCATGATCCCGGAACCGACCACGGTGGCGACCAGCAACCCTGTACCGAGCGCCTCGGCGGCGAGTCGGCGTGCCGGATCGGGCGTCACTCGAGATCGGCCCGCGCGGGCGCGCGACCGAGGTCGTCCAGACGCCGCTGCAGGGACAGCTTGTCGATGGACGAGAGCGGCAGGCTGACGAAGATCGAGATGCGGTTCCTGAGCATGCGGTAGGTCTCGGAGAAGGCGAGATGCCGCTCTGCCTCGTTGCCTGTGGCCGCCGCCGGGTCGGGCAGGCCCCAGTGTGCCGTCATCGGCTGGCCGGGCCAGTAGGGACATTCCTCGGCCGCGGCCTGGTCGCAGACCGTGAAGACGAAGTCCAGCCGGGGCGCTCCGGGCGCCGCGAACTCGTCCCAGCTCTTGGAACGCGCGAAGGCGGTATCATGGTTGAGCCGCTTCAGCAGTTCGAGCGCGTAGGGGTGCACCACGCCCTTCGGATGCGAGCCGGCGGAGAAGCCCCGGAACCGTCCGGCCCCTTCGCGATTGAGGATGGCCTCCGCGAGGATCGACCGGGCCGAGTTGCCGGTGCAGAGAAAGAGGACATTGTACGGGCTATTGCTCATCATCCTGTCTCCGGTGAGGTGGAAAATGCCGCCATAGGGCGGCCGGCAGGCACACTTCGGGATGGCCGGAACAGCAGTCCTCCATCAGAAAGCGGATCAGGTCGGAAATTTCGCCGTACTCCACGCAGTAGATGATCGAGCGGCCGTCCCGGCGCGCGCTCACGAGCCCGGCGTGCTCGAGCTCCTTGAGGTGGAAGCTCACGTTCGACGCCGAGGCCTCCACCCGTTCGGCGATGGCGCCGGCGGCAAGCCCCTCGGGGCCGGCAGCAACGAGATGCCGCAGGATACGCAGCCGCGTCTGCTGCGACAGGGCCGCGAAGGCGGTGAGGGCCTGGCGCTCGTCCATGATAAAACAATTCTACAAGTATCGAAATATCACTAGCGCAGGTGTTCGGCGGCTTCAAGACCGGCTGAGCGAGGATGCGCTCCGCTAGGCGGGGAGGGTGGCGAGTTCGGTGGCGATGCGGGCGGCGAGGCGGGCGTTGTTGAGGACGAGGGCGATGTTGGCGGCGAGGGCGGCGCCTGCCGTCGCCTCGCCGATGCGGGAGAGGAGGAAGGGGGTGACCTCCTTGGCGGCGATGCCCTGGGCTTCGGCGGCGGCGAGGGCGGCGGCGATGTGGGGGGCCATCTCGGCGGCGGGGATCTCGGCCTCGGCGCGGGATGGGGTTGGCGACGAGCTGGCCGCCGGGCAGGCCGAGGCGGGCGCGCATGCGGTGGGCGCGGGCGATGGCGGCGGGGTCGTCGAGGCGGAGGGGGGCGGGCAGGCCGGAGGAGCGGGACCAGAAGGCGGGGAGCGCGTCCTGGCCGTAGGCGATGACGGGGACGCCGAGGGTTTCGAGGACTTCGAGGGTCTTGGGCAGGTCGAGGATGGCCTTGGCGCCGGAGGCGACGACGGTGACGGGGGTGTGGGCGAGTTCGCGGAGGTCGGCGGAGATGTCGAAGCTCGACTCGGCGCCGCGGTGGACGCCGCCGATGCCGCCGGTGGCGAAGACCTCGATGCCGGCGAGGCGGGCGCAGATCATGGTGGCGGCGACGGTGGTGGCGCCGGTCCAGCCCTGCGGCCAGCGCCACGGCGAGGTCGGCGCGGGAGAGCTTGCGGACGTCCGTGGCGGCGGCCAGCGCGTCGAGCTCGGCGGGTTCGAGGCCGATGCTGGATGCGGCCGGCCCGGATGGCGATGGTGGCGGGGGTGGCGCCGGCGGCGCGGACCTCGGCCTCGACGGCGCGGGCGGTGTCGAGGTTGGCCGGGAAGGGCATGCCGTGGGTGATGATGGTGGATTCGAGGGCGACGAGGGGGCGGCGGGCGGCGATGGCCTCGGCGGCCTCGGTGGCGAAGGCGAGCGGTGGGGTCATGGGGCCTCGCGGTGATGTGGCGGGCGGCGGCGGTGAGGGCGGTGCGGAGCGCGGTCTCGGGGTCGAGGCCGTCGGCGCGGGCGGCGAGGTGGGCGGCGACGAAGACGTCGCCGGCGCCGGTGACGCTCGCGGCCGTCACGGGCGGCGGCGCGAGGGTGATGGTGCCGTCGGGGCCGGCGGAGGCGGCTGGGCGTGCGCCGTCGGTGACGATGGCGTGCGCCGCGCCCGCGGCGCGGAGGGCTTCGGCGGCGGCGCGGCTGTCCGGGAAGGGGCGGGCGCAGAGCGCCTCGGCTTCGAGGCGGTTGAGGTAGAGCGTCGCCGGGCGGAGGGCGAGGAAGGGGGCGAGGCGGGCGGCTTTCTCGGGGCTGGCGGGGACGAGGGCGAGCGGGGCGGCGGCGAGGGCGGGGTGGCGGAGCGCGGCCTCGAGGACGGGCGGCGGCAGGTTGCCGTCGAGGACGGCGGGGCCGCGCTGGCGGCCGTCGTCCAGGGGGGCGAGGAGGGCGAGGCCGGCGCGCTCGAGGCCGGTGCAGTCGGCGACGCCGGCGTGGAGCGCGCCGCCCGCGCCCTCGATGGCGAGGTAGCAGTCGGCGGGGCCGTCGTGGCGGAGGAGGCCGGCGCAGTCGATGCCGGCGGCGGCGAGGCCGGCGGCGAGCTCGTCGCCGGCGCGGTCACGGCCGATGGCGGCGAGGAGGGCGACCGGGCGGCCGAGGGCGGCGAGCGCGCGCGCCACGTTCTGCGCCACGCCGCCGGGCTGGCGCGAGACGCGGCCGGGGACGTCGGCGCCGGGGGGCAGCGGTGCGGCGGTGCGGCGCGATGATGTCCCAGTGCGCGGCCCCGACGCAGAGGAACGGCGGGCCGGCGGGGCTCAATTCGGGGAGAACAGGAGCTTGATGTAGGTCCGCTGCAGCAGGATCTGCTCGGCGAGCAGCGTGCGGCTGGCCGAGCGCCTTGGCCATGACGATGCCGCCCTCGACGGTGGTGGAGAGCATGTCGGCGAGGGAGACGAGGTCCACCGGCTCGCGCGGGGGGTAGCGCTCGGCCACCGCCTCGATCTCGGCGAGGAAGTGGGCGCGCCAGTTGAGCACCACCTGGCGGTTCAGGGCGCGGACCTCGCTGTCGAAGAGGCGCTCCTGGTAGCAGACGGTGGTGACGATGCAGCCGGGGTGGCCGTTCGGCATGTCGGCCATCACCTCGGCGAAGAGCTTGAGGCCGATGAGGAAGGCGTGCAGCGGGTCTTCGCTGAGCTCGTGGCCGCGGCGGAAGACGTCGGTGAGCAGGTCGCGGTCGACGTCGATGGACCATTCGAGCAGCGCGCGCGCGAGCTCGTTCTTGTCGCGGAAATGGTAGAAGAAGCCGCTCTTGGTGATCTCGGCGGCGGCGACGATCTCCTCGATCGAGGTGGCGTCGAAGCCCTTGGCGAGGATGGCGTCCTGGGCGACCTCGAGGATGCGCCGGCGGGTCTGGCCGCCCTTGGCGGAGGCTCTCGGCAGCGTTGCGACTGTACCCATGGTACGGTTTCTCCGGCGGAAAGATCGGCGCACGCGACGCTCGCGGCGCAATGCGTTGAAACGGTTGGGCTAATTCTGACGCGCGCACTATACCGCAATCCGCCTAGTCCGGCCAGCCGATTTTCGGCACCTTGGCGCCAATCCACGAGACCAGAGGACATGAGCCATGCGAGCGAAGTATCGGCATGCCCTGCCGCAATTGGGCGATGCGCTGTTCCTGACGGACGGCGGGCTGGAGACGACGATGGTCTTTTTCGAGGGCTTCGAGCTGCCGCATTTCGCGGCCTTCGGGCTGATGCGCGACGCCGGAGGGGCGGGCGGCGCTGGAGCGGTACTTCGCGCATTACCTGGAGATCGCCAGGCGCGACGGCGCGGGGCATGGTGCTGGAGAGCGTCACCTGGCGGTCGAACCCGGAGTGGGGGGCGAAGCTCGGGTATTCGCCCGAGGCGCTGGACGCGATCAACGCCGAGGGGATCGACTTCATCCGGGCGATCCGCGACCGGGAGGAGACGCCGGGCTGCCCGATCGTGCTGAGCGGCAACATCGGGCCGCGGGGCGACGGCTATGCGCCGGACCGTTTCATGAGCGCGGCGGAGGCCGAGGCCTATCACGGGCGGCAGGTGCGGGTCTTCGAGGCGGCGGGGGCGGACCTGGTGACGGTAATGACCATGACGTATGTCGAGGAGGGGATCGGCGTGGCGCGGGCGGCGAAGGCGGCGGGCATTCCGGCGGTGGTCTCGTTCACGGTGGAGACGGACGGGCGGCTGCGCTCGGGGATGGAGCTCGGCGCGGCGATCGAGGCGTGCGACGCGGCGACGGGCGGGTATCCGGCGTACTACATGGTCAACTGCGCGCATCCGACGCATTTCGCGGGCAGCCTTTCGGGCGGGCGGTGGCTGGAGCGGATCGGGGGATCCGGGCCAATGCCTCGAAGATGAGCCATGACGAGCTCGACGAGGCGCCGGAGCTCGATGACGGGGATCCGGACGAGCTGGCGGAGGATTATCGCCGGCTGATGCGGGTGCTGCCGAACCTGCGGGTGCTCGGGGGCTGCTGCGGCACCGATCATCGGCATGTCGATGCGATCAGCGGGGCGTGCGGCCATGTTCATGCGGTTTGACGCACCCACGGTCCGGCGGGCGCGGCCGGCCGACGCCGGGGACATCGCGCGCCTGGTGGACATTGCGGGCGAGGGGCTGCCTTCGCACTTCTGGGCGGGGATGGCCGAACCCGGCGAGCCGCCGCTGGCGGTGGGCATCCGGCGGATCGCGGGCGGGGAGGGGGTCTTCTCCTGGCGGAACGTGTTCGTTGCGGAGATCGGCGACCGGGTGGTGGGCGCGCTGGTCACCTATCGGATCGGGCCGGAGCCGCGACCGCTCGAGACGCTTCCGCCTGTCTTCCGGCCGCTGCAGGCGCTGGAGAACCGAGGCGCCCGGCACGCACTACGTGAACGTGCTGGCGACCTATCCGGAGTTCCGGCGGCGCGGGGTGGCCTCGCGGCTGCTCGCCGAGGCGGAGCGGCAGGGGCTCGGGGCGCGCGGGCTGAGCCTGATCGTGGCCGACGCGAACATGGCGGCGCGGCGGCTCTACGAGGCCTGGGGCTTCGCGGAGGCGGCGCGGGCGGCCATGGTCAAGGACGGCTGGGAGGGCGCGGGCCGGGAGTGGGTGCTGATGGTGAAGCCCGCGGGGTGAGGGCTTCAAATCCGGGGCGGGGCGCGCTACATTCGAGGGTGGCGGGTTCTAGCCTTCCCGTGAGAGGCCAAATCCTAGTGGCCGTAAACATTCTTGAGGGAGCCGGCTCTGTGACTGGCCCTGGCCTATCGCACCCGGTGCCCACCTGGTCAAACAGGCTCTCAAGGATTGCACGCCTCCACGGTCGCGCCGGGCCCGCCACTCCGCTCCCCGGGCGGTGAACGAGATTCCCGAAAGCAAGGCGGCCGCGCGGGCGGCGGCGCTCATGGCGCGGGCGGCCGCTCACGCGGCGGGCGCGGGCGCGGCGCGGCTGGCGGCGGGGCATGTGCTGCAGGTGATCAGCCGGCTACGCGCCGTGGGCACGGTGGCGGGGTACCTTCCCATTCGCAGCGAGATCGATCCGCGGCCGGCGATGCTGGCGCTGGCGGGGCTCGGGTACCGGGTGGCCGTGCCGGTGGTCGAGGGAAGCGGCCGGCCGCTGGCGTTCCGGCGCTGGACGCCGGGGGTGGCGACGGAGCGCGGGGCGTTCGGGGTCGAGGTGCCGGTGGCGGGTGCTCCGGAGGAACCCGACGTGTTGCTGGTGCCGCTCCTGGCGTTCGATCCGCGGGGGCACCGTCTCGGCTATGGCGGCGGGTTCTACGACCGGACGATCGCCGCGCTGCGGGACCGGGGCGACGTGCACGCCCTGGGCTTCGCCTATGCCGCGCAGGAGGTTCCCGCCGTTCCGGACAGCGCGACCGACATGCGGCTGGACGGGATCGTGACGGAAGCGGGACTGATGCGGCCAAACGGCGGTTAGGCCCTCGGGGCCTTGCGAAGCCGCGTCCGAAGGGCCCGGGACTCGGGTCCGAAGGATGGCCCGACCTTGGTCGGATGCGCGGCGGCAGGCGGCGTGATGATCTCCCGGTGTGAAGCGGATCGAGCTTCGATCGGGGAGATACGGATATGACAACCTCCAGGACTGTGAACCGGTGCATCGCCATTCTGGCGGCAGGCACGTTCTTGGCGACCATGCCGGTGGCTGCCGGCTTTCATGCGGGCGAAGGGTTCCGCGTGAGCGTGGCGAAGGCATTCGCCAAGGACGGCGGCGACGATGACGGCGGCGACGACGATGACGGCGGCAGCCGCGGCGGTGGCAACAGCGGCAGCGGCAAGAGCGGGAGCGGCGGTGGCGGCAAGAGCGGTGGCGGCAGCGACGACGATGGCGGAAGCCGGGGTGGTGGCAACAGCGGCAGCGGCAAGAGCGGGAGGTGGCGGCGGTCAGCGACGACAACGGCGGCAGTCGTGGGGGGAGCGGCGGCGGTGGGTCGGACAATTCCTCCAGCGACGACGACCGCGGCCGTGGGCGCGGATCGGATGACGGGTCCAGCGACGACAACCGTGGCCGTGGGCGCGGATCCGATGATCCTGCGGGCGACGATCATGGCGGGCGCGGTCGCGGCGGGGACGATGACAACGGGGGCGGTCGGCGCGGCGGCACGCGAGCGTTGGGCGCCGTCGGCGGCGGCGGTGGCGGGCTGCAGGTCGTCAAGATCGAGCGGACGGCCGCGGGTGTCGAGGTGGTCTACTCGAACGGGATCAAGGAAGAGATCGAGGGTGGGCGCTACGAGCTGAAGAACCCGGCCGGACGAACCGTCATGGAGCGCGCGGCCACGCAGGCGGACCTGACCCGGATCAATTCCAACGCCCGGGCGTCCGGCATCGCGCCGGGGGCGGTAGCGGCGGGGTCCGGGCGGGCGGCTGCGGTCCCGGGCGGGTCGCAGGCGCGGAAGGTCGAGGTCGCCGGGGATGCGATCGAGGTCGTCTACAACACCGGGTGGAAGGAAGAGATCGAGGCCGGGCGCTACGAGCTGAAGGACCCCAATAACAACACGGTGGTCCAGCGGCCCGCGACTGGCGCGGATCGCAGCCGGCTCCTCGCGCTGACCGGCAACTGACGGTCGATCCCGACGAAGACAGCGCCGCGGCACCCCAGGGTGCCGCGGCGTTTTGCTATTCTTTCCAGGTCTCGCGGGCGATCAGGGTGGCCTCGACGCGGTTGCGCGCCTGCAGCTTGCCCAGGATCGAGGTCATGTAGTGCTTGACGGTCTTCTCCTGGAGGGAGAGCGCCTCGGCCACCTCGCGGTTGCTCATGCCCTTGGCGACCCGGCGCAGGATGTCCTCCTCGCGCCGGGTGAGGTCGTCGATGGGCCGGCGGGGCTGCCTGCGCGGGCGCGCCTCCAGCGTCGCCGAGGAGGCGGGCGGCGAGAGCGGGGGAGACGTGCGCCTCGCCGCGCGCCACGCCAGCGAGGATGTCGGTGAGCTCGCGCGCGGAGACGCCCTTCAGGACATAGCCGATGGCGCCGGCGCGCAGCGCGCCGGCGACGTCCTGCTCGTTCTCGGAGACCGTGAGCATGGCGATGCGCGTGGCGGGCGCGGCGGCGTGGATGCGCCGCGCCGCCTCGATGCCGCCGCCGGGCATGGAGATGTCGAGAAGGGCGAGGTCCGGGGCGTGGCGCTCGACCAGCGCCACCGCCTCGTCGGCGCTGGCGGCGCTGCCGACGACGGTGAAGACGCCGCGTTCCTCCAGCGTCCGCACGAGGCCGTCGCGGAAGATGGGATGATCGTCGGCCAGGACCACGCGGATGCTCATGATGTCTCGCCTTTGCCGAGGGGCAGGGTCAGGACCAGCCGCGTGCCGGCACCGGGCGCGGTTTCGAGCTGCACGGCGCCGCCGATGCTCTCGGCCCGGTCGCGGAGCCCCGCGAGGCCGAGGCCGCCGTCAGGGCGTGGGACCCGGGCCGCGTCGGCATCGAAGCCCGGGCCGTCGTCGCGGACGGTCGCGGTCAGGCGGTCGGGCGTGACCTCGACGTCGACGCGCACCTCGGCGCCGGGGGCATGGCGCGTGGCGTTGGACAGCGTCTCCTGCAGGAAGCGGTAGAGGCAGATCCTGAGCGAGTCGTCGACCTCGGGGTCCGGCAGGCCGGTGTAGGCGAGTGCGACCGGGCACCCGGTGGGACGCAGGTGCGCCGCCACGGCGCGGCGGGCGACCTCGGCGAGCGGCAGTCCGTCGAGTTCGGGGAGGGAGAGCCCGCGGGAGATGGCGCGGATCTCGGCGAGCGCCGACTGGAGGCCGAGGCGCAGCGTTTCGGCCTCGGCCCGGCCGGCCTCGGTGTCGGGCACCAGGCTCTCGAGCCGCATCGCGGCGAGCGCCACGTACTGCGCCGGCCCGTCGTGCAGGTCGGCGCTGACCTGGCGCAGGCTGCGCTCGGCCTGGGCGGCGGCGCGGGCGGAGGCGCCGACGGCGCGGCGGCGCAGCTCGACGTTCTGGGCGGCGATGTCGCCGGCTCTCGGCCACCTGCGCCTCGAGCATGGACTGCTGCCGCGCGATGGTGCGGCCGCCGGCGCGCACGATGCCGAGGAGCATGAGGCCGCTGGCGAGGAAGACGCCGGCGACGAGCAGCCAGCTGGCGCGCCGGGCGCTGGCAAGGTCGCGTTCGAGGTCGGTGGCGACCTCGTAGAACTCGGCCACGGCGATGATCTTGCCCGACCAGACCTCGTGGATCGGGGAGTAGATCTCGAGGAGCGGCAGGCCGAGCGCCGCCTCGGCGGCGTTCTCGTCGTCATCGAGGTCCTCGAAGCTGCCGCTGACCTCGCCGCGCAAGGCCGCCTCGAGTTCGGGCGTCGGGGCGAAGCGCTCGCCGATGATGTCGGGGTTCGAGGCGTGCACGACGAGGCCGTCCGGCTTCCAGATCTTGAAGGAGACGATGCGCTCGCCCATGCCGGAGGCGCCGAAGACCTCGGCCAGCGCGCGGCCTGCCGGCTCCGACAAGCGGTCACCGGCGGCGAGTTCCTGGCTGAGCGGGGACACGAAGCTATCGAGGTAGAGCGCGCCGACGGAAGCGGCGTTGGCGACGACCGAGTCCTCGATGCGGGCGGTGATCCAGCTCCCGATCAGCAGCATCGCCGCGAGCATGACGGCACCACCCGCCGTCACGAAGCGGACGACGAGAGACTGGTCGCGCCATGGCGCGAGTTGGGTCACCGTTCTGGCCTTGGGCGGTGCATGGCCGGCGAGCCATAGCGGGAAAGGGGGAAGTTGCCTACGGACCTTGGTCCGACGCGATGAATGCCCGTGCGGCGCCGGGCGGGGGCCGATCCTTGCCACCAATGCGGTTCGCGACTATGCGAGGCGCCATGAAACTCCTCTTCCTCGGCGACGTGATGGGCCGGAGCGGCCGGGCGGCGGTCACCGAGCACCTGCCGCGGCTCCGGCGCGCGTGGGCGCTCGACTTCGTGGTGGTGAACGGCGAGAACGCGACCGGCGGCATGGGGCTGAGCGGGGCGCATGCGGCGCTCCTGTTCGAGGCGGGCGCGGACTGCGTGACGCTGGGCGATCATGCCTTCGACCAGCGCGACATGATGGGCTACATCGAGGAGGAGCCGCGGATCGTCCGGCCGCTCAACTTCGCCCGGACGGCGCCGGGACGCGGCGCGCGGTTCTTCGATGCGCCGGGCGGGCGGCGGGTCTTCGTGGCGCAGGTGCTGGGGCAGGCGTTCATGAAGCGTCCGTTCGACGACCCGTTCTCGGCGATCGACGCGGCGCTGAAGCCCGCCGTGCTGGGCGGGTCGGCGGACGCCGTCATCGTGGAGGTGCATGCGGAGGCGACCTCGGAGAAGATGGGGCTGGCGCACTGGTGCGACGGGCGGGCGAGCCTGGTGGTGGGGACGCACACCCACGTGCCGACCGCGGATACCCAGATCCTCGCGCGCGGCACGGCCTTCCAGAGCGACGCCGGCATGTGCGGCGACTACGACAGCGTGATCGGCATGGAGAAGCTCGAACCGATCTCGCGCTTCGTCACCGGCATGGCGAAGGGGCGCTTCGTGCCGGCGGAGGGGGAGGCGACGCTCTGCGGCGTCTATGTGGAGACCGACGCCACCGGCCGGGCGCTGCGGGCGCTGCCGGTGCGGCTCGGGGGCCGGCTGGAGCAGGCCGGGCCGTGAGTGCGCGGCTGCGGCGCGGAACGGGCGTTAATCCCCTGTCGGAAGGACCCTTGAGGGTGGTGGGGGCTTGCGCCATGGTGGCGCCGGTCCGGCGGGGGGGGGAGGGCCGGCCCGGCGGCCGGACATGGCCGCGCGGTCGGATTGCCTGCAAGGGGATCGTGCTTGACCGAACTGTTCGCCAACCCGGACCTGCCGGCGTATCTCACGCTCGGCGTCATAGCCGCCATGTTCGTCGTCTTCATTCTCGAGATCTATCCCGTCGAGGTGACGGCGATGCTCGGGGCGGCGACGCTGGTCGTGCTCGGCATCGTGCCCTCGGAGGGGGTGCTCAAGGTCTTCTCCAACCCCGCGCCCTGGACCATCGCCGCCATGTTCATCGTCTCGGGCGGCCTGGTTCGAACCGGGCTGATCAATACCTTCGCCCGCTTCGTGTCGCGCCGCGCGGCGCAGAACAAGGTGCTGGTGCTGTCGCTGGTGGGGCTCGTCCTGGCGGTGAGCTCGGCCTTCACCAACAACACCCCGCTCGTCGCGTTGATGATCCCGGTGACCGTGCAGCTCGCCCACACCATGGGGCTGGCGCCGTCGAAGCTGCTGATTCCGCTGTCGTATCTGACGGTGCTCGGCGGCATGATGTCCATGATCGGCACGTCGACCAACCTGCTCGTCGATGGCGTGGCGCGTGCGCAGGGTCTGGCCCCGTTCGGTCTCTTCGAGATCGCGCCGCTCGGGATCGCGGTCACGGTGGTGGGGTTCATCACCATGTGGCTGCTGGTGCCGCGCTTCCTGCCCAACCGGGACTCCATGGCGGACCTGCTCGGGCCGCGCAAGCGCATGAAGTTCTTTACCGAGGTGGTGGTGCCGGAGGGATCGCCGCTGATCGGCTCACGCGTGATGGACGTGGCGACCTTCAAGCGCGATGGCATGCGGGTCATCGACGTCATCCGCGGCGACGAGTCGCTGCGCCGGCAGTTTCCCGATGTCGAGCTGGCCGAGGGGGACCGGGTGGTGCTGCGCACCGAGATGCAGGAGCTTCTCGGCCTGAAGGACTTCGAACAAGGTGACGCTCGTCGACCGGGTGGGCGCCAAGGCCACCACGACGGTGGAGACGCTGATCCTGCCCGAATGCCGCTTCGTCGGCCGGTCGCTCGGCAGCCTGCGCCTGCGCCGCCGCTACGGCGTCTATCCGCTCGCGGTGCACCGCCGCAGCCAGAACATCGGCCGCAAGCTCGACGAGGTGGTGGTCCGGGTCGGCGACACGCTGCTGCTCGAGGGTGCGCCGGACGACATCCGCCGGCTCGCCGCCGACATGGATCTGGTCGACCTGAGCGAGACCACCACCAAGCCGTTCAAGCGCGGGCGCGCGCCCGCTGGTGCTGCTGGTGCTCGGCGCCATCGTGTTCTGCTCGGCGATCGAGCTCGCTCCGATCCAGATCCTCGCGATGCTGGGAGCGGTCGCGCTGCTGGTCACCCGGACCATCGAGCCCGAGGAGGCGTACAAGAGCGTCAGCGCGGCGCTGCTGGTGCTGATCCTCGCGATGCTGGTGGTGGGCGAAGCGATGGATCGGTCCGGTGCGGCGCAAATGATCGTGGACGCGATCTCGCCGAGCCTGATGCACATGTCGCCGCTTGGCCGTCCTGTTCGTCCTCTACTTCCTGACCCAGATCATGACCGAGATTCTGTCCAACAATGCCGTCGCGGTCATCGTCACCCCGGTGGCCATCGCGCTCGCCCACAGCGCTTGGCCTCGATCCGCGGCCGCTGGTGGTGGCGGTGATGTTCGCGGCGACGCTCGCCTTCGCGACGCCGATCGGCTACCAGACCAACACCATGGTCTTCGGCCCGGGCGGCTACAAGTTCTTCGACTTCACCCGCATCGGGCTGCCGCTCAACATCGTCACCGGGATCACCGTCTGCCTGCTGATCCCGGTCTTCTGGCCGCTGGTGCCGGCGTGACGTCGGGGCTTGAGGCCCGTACGCGCGGTGACCTATAAGGCGCGCCAGACAACCCGAACCCTTATTCTGACCGACGGAGCCGCGCCATGGCCGGGCATTCCAAATGGGCCAACATCCAGCACCGCAAGGGGCGGCAGGATGCTGCCCGCTCGAAGCTGTTCTCGAAGTTCTCCAAGGAGATCACCGTGGCCGCCCGCATGGGCGACCCGGATCCCGACAAGAACCCGCGGCTGCGGCTCGCGGTGAAGGAAGCGCGGGCGAATTCCATGCCGCGCGACAACATCGAGCGGGCGATCAAGAAGGCGATCGGCGGCGAGGCGGAGAACTACGAGGAGGTCCGCTACGAGGGCTACGGGCCGAACGGGATCGCGATCATCGTCGAGGCGATGACCGACAACCGCAATCGCACCGCGTCGAACATCCGCTCGACCTTCACCAAGCGCGGCGGCAACCTCGGCGAGACCGGGTCGGTGGCGTTCATGTTCGACCGCAAGGGCCAGATCGTCTATCCGCCCGAGGCGGGGTCCGAGGACGACGTGATGATGGCGGCGCTGGAGGCCGGCGCCGAGGACGTGGAGAGCGGCGAGGACGGGCACGTGATCTGGCCGCGGACTCCGACCTCGGCGAGGTCTCGGCGGCGCTCGAGCCGCTGCTGGGCGAGGCGGAGCACACCAAGCTGGTCTGGCGGCCGCAGACCACCACCGAGGTCGAGCTCGAGACGGCGCAGAGCCTGATGCGGCTGATCGAGGCGCTCGAGGACGATGACGACGTGCAGTCGGTGACCGCGAATTTCGAGATTTCCGACGAGGTGATGGCGCAGCTCTGAGCTGGCGGGCCCCCGCCGTACGGACGCGTCGCCGCAACTAAATGTTACGGTCGACGGGCCGGCTTCGCGTCCAGCGCTCTTGGCCTGTTCGGATTTCCTGCCAAGTTGTAAGGGGGTTGTGGAGTGAGGTGCGACAGCGAATGCGCTGGGTTGCGGTTTTTTTGGTGTCGATTCTGGCTGCCGTGACCGCGCAGGGCGCGTTTGCGGAGACGGGTCATGTTACCGGCTCGGCGAGCTACCGCGAGCGCATCGCGTTGCCGCCCGGCGCGGTCTTCGAGGTGGTGCTCGAGGACGTCAGCGTGGCCGACGCGCCGGCCACGGAACTCGGCCGGGCCACGGTCGCCGACCCCGGCAATCCGCCCTTCGAGTTCGAGATCGCCTTTGATCCCGAAGCCATCGAGCCCGACCGGGTCTATTCCGTGCGGGCGCAGGTGTCGGTCGGACGGCGGCTGATCTTCGTTTCGGACGCGATGAACCCGGTTCTCACCCAGGGTGCGCCGGACCAGGTGCAGGTCTGGATGATCAAGGTCGGCGACACCGAGGCCGAGGCGCGCGAGGCCCCGACCGCCATCGGCGCGCATGGGCTCCGCCTGCCGGCGAGCTTCGTCGGCGGCGTTCCGTGCCATGACTGCGAGGAGCTCCGCTACCGGCTGAACCTCTGGCCGGACCAGGTCTTCCACCTGCGCCGCACCTGGGAGGGCACGAACGCGTACCGCGATTCCATCGGCCGCTGGTCGGTGGATCCCGACCGGCATGTGCTGAAGCTGCGGGGCGCCGAGGAGGAGCTGGAGCTGCGGATCGCGGGGCCGGACGAGCTGCGCCTGGCCGGGACGGATGGCGAGGCCCATCCCTGACGGCGGAAAAGGATGTCCGGCCCTTTGACCTGCACTTGCCGCTCCGGGGAATGCTGACCTACGGCGCGGATGACGCGCGCTTCACCGAGTGCCTGACCGGGCGGGACTATCCCCTCGTCCGCGAAGGAGATTACGAGGCGCTGGAGCACGCCTACCTTGCCGCGGGGGCCGAGGCCGGCGGGCCGATCATGACGAGCTTCGACGGAGGGATCGTGCAGGCGCCCGAAGACGAGGGCACCGGGACGGTGCCCAAGGTGCTGGTGGAGCGCTTCGTCGGGGTCTGGCCGGAAGAGACCTGCGAGCGGTCGACGGACAAGGCGAGCCTGACCAACACCTACTGGAAGATCCTGCGGATGGGCGCGACCGAGGTGTCGCCGGGCGAGGACCGGCGCGAGCCGAACCTGATCCTGCGCGAGGGGGATCCGCGCTTCACCGCCACGGTGGGCTGCCGCCAGATCGCCGGAAGTTATGCGCTCGATGGCGACCGGCTGGTGTTCGACCCGGGCGACGCCGCCGCCGTGGCGTGCCCGGAAGAGCTGGAGCAATGGGACGAGCAGCTGGGGCAGGTCGTGCGGGACACGGCGAACTGGCGCATCGACGGGCGGACGCTGGAGTTGCTGGACGGCGGGGGCAATCCGCTGGCGCTGCTGCAGGCGGTCTATCTCTACTGACAGAAGAAAATCACAGGGCAGGACACAGGCATGGTTGAGAAGCGCGAGATCGGCGGGACCGGGGTGTGGGTGCCGGCGATCGGGTTCGGCACGTCGGGCATCGGCGGGATGCCCGCCACCTACGGCTACGACGTCGGCGAGGAGCGGGCGCTGGCGACGGTTCGCGCGGTCCTGGCGCATGCCGGACGGGTTCCTGGACAGCTCGCGGCTCTACGGGATGGGGCGGAGCGAGGAGCGGGTCGGGAAGGTGGTGGGCGAGCTCGGCGGCTGGCCGGAGGGGCGGGTGCTCTCGACCAAGCTCGACCGCGACCCGGAGACCGGCCGGTTCGACGCCGGGCAGGTGCGGAAGTCGCTGGAGGAGAGCCTGGCGGCGCTGGGCGTCGACCGGGTCGATATCCTGCACCTGCACGACCCGGAGCATGCGCCCAGCATGGACGAGATCATCGGCAAGGACGGTGCGCTGGCCGAGCTCTTCCGCATCCGCGAGGAGGGGCTGGCCGATGCGGTGGGGCTGGCGGCGGGGAGGATCGACGTGATGATGCCGCTGCTGCGCGACTGGGACTTCGACGCGCTGATCACCCACAACCGCTACACGCTGGTCAACCGCAACGCCGAGCCGATGATCGAGCTGGCGCAGGAGCTGGGCATCGCCGTGCTGAACGCGGCGCCCTATGCCGGGGGGGCGCTGTCGAAGGGGGCGACCTACGGGCGCTATGTCTATCAGGAGGCGACGGAGGGGATGCTGGAGCCGGTGCGGCGGGTCGAGGAGATCTGCGCGCGCCACGGGGTGCCGCCGGGAGCGGCGGCGCTGCAGTTCTCGCTGCGGGACCCGCGGATCGCCTCCACGATCTGCGGCGTCACCAGGCCGGAGCGGGTGCAGGAGACGCTGGACTGGGCGGCATGGCCGATCGGCGACGAGGTCTGGGACGAGCTGCTGGCGCTTCCCTTCGCCACCGACGACCCGGAGGCGACGCGAGACTACAAGCTGGGGTAGGTCGCGCTCGGTCGCGAATGCGGGATCAGCGCAGCCCTTCGCAGCGAGGGCCTGGTTTGTCAGGGCACTGATGTTGTGCGACCAATCGTCGTGTTCCCGGAGGTACCGGGAGCCGCGCCGCGTCTCGTTGCGGGGACGGGAGGCGCCGAGGGCGTCGCGGATGCGCTGGAAGGGCGAGCTGACCGGATGGAGGCGCAGGAGCGCGGTTTCGAGGGAGACGGTGGCGGCGGGAAGGTCGGTCATGGCTTGGCTCCGGGGCTCGGGTTCGCTCTGACGGCAGGATAGGCGGGGTCGCGGGGCTCGGCCTGTGAGGTCGGTCACAGGGTCAGTGAGAATTCTTCTGGCCGGTGCCGGGAGCCTCGGCGGCGGCTCCACCGAGGATCGCCCGGAGGATGGCGTCGGAGCCCAGTCGCGGGGAGATGGTGCGGCGGGCGCGGTGGCGGGCGCAGGCGGCGTGGGTGATGGTGCGCATCGGGGACAGCGAAGAGCGCGTTGGCCCGAGCTCTTCGACGAGGGCCTCGAAGGACGAGGGTCGTGGAGCATGGCCGTTTCTCCTTGCGCGGCACCCGATGCGAAAGTGCATGGTTGGCCCTGAGGCAAGACTGCGCAATTCGCGCGGCTGGCTCTGTGAACGGCTTTACACGGGCGGAAGAAAAGTCGCTCGGAGCGGGGTAAATCCCGATTTCACCGGGGCGGCGCGCGTTTACCCGTCCGGGAGTTCCAGGCAGTCCGGCTCCGATCGGCTGACCGAGATCGCGCACGTCAGGAGACGGACCATCGTGCGCCGGAACTCGTCCGGGGGCGCGTCGAGCCGCTTCAGCGACCGCCACACGGAAACATCGGCCAGCGCCGTTGCGAGCCGGATCGCGGCCTCCGGAACTTCGGCGCCAATCGCCTCCCGGACAAGCGCCTGCAGGCCGGCGTCGACCTGCCGCAGGAACGCGTCGAGCTCGGGAACGCGATCCCGGTCGCGGGCCGCGATCGCAAGCCAGACGGCGGCCGCGGTCGTGGAACGCGTCCAGCTCGGCGACGAGGCGTTCCAGACGCTCCTGTCGGGTACTCGAGGCCGGCAAACAAGGCCGGCGCGTCCTCCGGCTGCGGCGGCCGGATCTCCGTCCGAGACAGCAGCGCCACAGGCCTGGACCAGCGACCCGAGCGTCGGGAAGTGGCGGTAGACCGTCGCCGGACCGACGCCGGCGCGCTCGGCGATCTGAACGTAGGACGTGGCGCCCACGCCCTGTTCGTAGTGCAGGGCGGCGGTGGCCTCGACGATGCGTTCACGGGTGGCGTCGAGGCCCTCGGCCCGCTTCCGCATCCGGTATTCTCGGCCAGCCATGGCAACTCTCCTATTGACGAGAGAATCATTTCGTGAAATATACTCTCTCACTAAACCTACACCCTCACCGACGCAATGTCCACAGGAGGATTCCAATGCTGATGACTGAAGTGAAGGCCGACGCCGCAACCGCCGTGGCCGCCGTTCCCCCGCGCGAGTTCCTCTCCACCCTGGTCTGGATCAAGGCCGACGGGGCGGGAACCGCCGGCACCCAGAGCCTGATCGAGATCCTGGCTCCCGCCGGCTGGGCGACGCCGTGGCACATGCACGAGACGCACGACGAGTACTTCTACATCCTCGAAGGAGAGGTCACCGCCCAGGTCGGCGATGCACGCGTGGTGCTCAGGCCCGGCGACTTCGCCTTCGGCCCGCGCGGTGTCGCGCATGGCTACCGCGTCACCGGAGTCCGGCCCGGCGCGGCTGCTGATGATGACCGGCGACCGCGACTTCGCCGAGTTCGTGCGCGAGCTGAGCGAACCGGCTGCCGGCGATACCCTGCCGCCCCCTTCCGAGCCCGACATCGAACGGATCGTGGCGGCGGCCGGCAGGCATGGCATCGAGATCCTCGGCCCGATGCCGGACTGAGGCGCTCGCGCGGAGCCGACGCCGCGCCGCCCGTGCGGCGTCGGCTCCGACTGAGCTTAGTGGCGGCGGGCGCTGCGTTCGGGGATGAGGCCCTGGGGGGCGAAGCGCAGGACGAGGAGCAGGATCAGGCCCATCAGGAAGAGGCGCAGGTGCGGGGCGGCGGCGAGGAGGTTGGTCTGCCAGAAGCTGCCCGGGGTCATGCCTTGGGTGAGCGTCGACATGAGCCAGGAGCCGGCGGGCTCGGCCATCACCCACACGTACCAGATGAGGAAGCCGCCGAGCACGGCGCCCCAGTTGTTGCCGGAGCCGCCGACGATGACCATGACCCAGATGAGGAAGGTGTAGCGCAGCGGGTTGTACGAGCCGGGGGTGAACTGGCCGTCGAGAGTGACCAGCATGGCGCCGGCGATGCCGATGACCGCCGAGCCGAGCACGAAGACCTGCAGGTGGCGGCGGGTCACGTCCTTGCCCATGGCCTCGGCGGCGTCGCGGTTGTCGCGGATGGCGCGCATCATCCGGCCCCAGGGCGAGTGCAGCGCCCGCTCGGCGAGCCAGAGGAGGGCGAGGAGGACGGCGGCGAAGAGCGCGGCGTAGCCGAGGCGCAGCACGATCGAGGTGGTGGTGACGATGTCGCTGCCGAAGCGCTCGGCGAGGTCGGCGATCCAGGGCGCGCCCTGCAGCGCGCGCTCGTCGGGGAGCGGGCGGGGGATGTTGGTGACGTTCTTGACGCCGCGGGTGAGCCAGTTCTCGTTCTTCAGGATGGCCAGCACGATCTCGGCGATGCCGAGGGTGGCGATGGCGAGATAGTCGGAACGCAGGCCGAGGGCGACCTTGCCGACGAGGTAGGCGGCGCCGGCGGCGAAGAGCGCGCCCACCCCCCAGCCGATCAGGACCGGCAGTCCGAGGCCGCCGAGGTAGCCGGCGGCGGCGGGGTCGATGGCCTCGATGGCCTCGGAGGCCGGGTCGAGGAAGATGCGCATGAGAAGGTAGCCCACGAGCACGGTCAGGAGGCCGACGGGGCCGCGGAGGTAGGCGGGCACGCGCTCGCGCACGAAGAGGGCGGCGGCGAGGGTGAGGACGATGAAGAGCGCCGCGAGGCCGAGATTCGCGCCGCCGGCCGAGAGCGCGCCCTTGACCGGGGGCATCGAGGTGAGCACGACGCCGACGCCGCCGAGGGCGGCGAAGCCCATGACGCCGGCGTTGAAGAGGCCGGCGTAGCCCCACTGGATGTTCACGCCGAGCGCCATCACCGCCGAGATCAGGCAGAGGTTGAGGATGGTGAGCGCGACGGTCCAGCCCTGGGCGAGGCCGACGCCGACGATGAGCGCCGCCATGACGGCGTAGAGGAGGAGGGCGCGGGCGGCGGGTTTCATATGATGCGCCCCCGGAAGATGCCGGTCGGTCGAACCAGCAGGACGACGACGAGGATGATGAAGGAGACGGCGAACTTGTAGTCGGTGCCGAGCATCTGCACCAGGCCCTCGGGCTGCCAGGACTCGGGCAGGATGTAGGCGAGGACGCCCTTGTAGGCGTAGGTGACCGTCACCTCGGAGAAGGCGATGATGAAGCCGCCGGCGATGGCCCCGAGCGGCTGGCCGACGCCGCCGACCACGGCGGCGGCGAAGATGGGCAGCAGGAGCTGGAAGTAGGTGAAGGGGCGGAAGGACTTGTCGAGGCCGTAGAGCGTGCCGGCGATGGTGGCGAGCGCGGCGGCGATGATCCAGGTGATCATCACCACGCGGTCGGGGTTGATGCCGGAGAGAAGGGCCAGGTCCTCGTTGTCGGAATAGGCGCGCATGGACTTGCCGGTGCGGGTCTTCTGCAGGAACCAGAAGAGCGCGATGACGGTGACGAGCATGACGACGACGGTCATCACCTGCGAGCTGCGGATCGCCAGGCCCTCTTCCAGGCCGGTCAGCGCCTTGAAGTCGGGGGCGCGGATCACGAAGCGGGCGCCGTCCTCGAAGCGCTGCTCGTCGGGGCCGATGATGAAGCGGGTCAGCGCGTTGTAGATGAACATGACGCCGGCGCTGGCGATCACGAAGATGACCGACGCGCTGCGCTGCTTGCGGTAGAAGCGGTAGACCCAGCGGTCGGTGAGGAGCGCAAGGATCGCGGCGGCGACGATGCCGATGGGCAGTGCGATGAGCGCCGTGGGCAGGGGGCCGAGGTTGACGCCGAGGCCCTGGAGCCACCAGGTCACGAGGATGACCACCATGGTGCCCAGCGCCATGAGGTCGCCGTGGGCGAAGTTGGAGAAGCGCAGGACGGCATAGATCAGCGTGACGCCGAGCGCGCCCAGGGCGAGCTGGGAGCCGTAGGCGATGCCGGGGACGAGCACGAAGTTGGCGAAGAGGACGAGGGCGTTGAGGAGGTTCTCCATCGTCAGCCCCCGAGGAAGGTGCGGCGGACCTCGGGATTGGCGAGGAGCGCCTCCCCGGTGTCGGTGAAGCGGTTGCGGCCCTGGACGAGCACGTAGCCGCGGTCGGCGATGTTGAGCGCCTGGCGGGCGTTCTGCTCGACCATGAGGATGGCGATGCCGGTGGCGGCGACGTCGAGGATCTTGTCGAAGAGCTCGTCCATGACGATGGGCGAGACGCCGGCGGTGGGTTCGTCGAGCATGAGGAGCGAGGGCTTGGTCATCAGCGCGCGGCCGACGGCGACCTGCTGGCGCTGGCCGCCGGAGAGCTGACCGGCGGGCTGGCTGCGCTTCTGCTTGAGGATGGGGAAGAGGGCGAAGATCTGCTCCATGGTCTCGGAGAAGTCGTCGTCGCGGATGTAGGCGCCCATCTCGAGGTTTTCCTCGACGGTCATCGAGACGAAGACGTTGGAGGTCTGCGGCACGAAGCCCATGCCGGCATGGACGCGCTGCTGCGGCGAGAGGGCGGTGATGTCGCGGCCGTCGAGGGTGACGCGGCCGGAGCGGAGCGGCAGCATGCCGAAGACGGCCTTCATGGCGGTGGACTTGCCGGCGCCGTTCGGGCCGACGATGACGGCGATCTCGCCGCGGTCCACCGCGATGGTGCAGGCGTGCAGGATGTCGGCGCCGCTGCCGTAGCCGCCGGTCATCGTCTCGCCGACGAGGAAGGTCATGTGGGGACCTTTGCGCGGACGGGCTTGTTCTTGAGGCCGCGGCCGAGATAGGCCTCGATGACCGCCTCGTTCTTCATCACCTGGTCGGGCTCGCCCACGGCGAGGAGCTTGCCCTCGGCCATGACGATGACCGGGTGGCCGATGCAGACCTTGCCGATGAAGTCCATGTCGTGCTCGACGAGGCAGAAGGTGTAGCCGCGCTCGCGGTTGAGCTTGAGGATCGCGTCGCCGATGGTGCCGAGGAGGGTGCGGTTCACGCCGGCGCCGACCTCGTCGAGGAAGACGATCTTGGGGTCGACCATCATGGTGCGGCCGAGCTCGAGGAGCTTCTTCTGGCCGCCGGAGAGGTTGCCGGCGAGTTCGTCCGCCACGTGGGAGATCTCGAGGAACGCGATCACGTCGTCGGCCTTGGCGCGCACCTCGGCCTCGCGGGCGCGGACGCGGCCGCCCTTGAACCAGGTGTCCCAGAGCATCTCGCCGGGCTGGTTGCCGGGGACCATCATCAGGTTCTCGCGCACCGTGAGGGTGGAGAACTCGTGGGCGATCTGGAAGGTGCGCAGGAGGCCCTTGTGGAAAAGCTCGTGCGGGCTGAGGCCGGTGATCTCCTCGCCGTCGAGCCAGACCCGGCCGGAGGTGGGCGGGAAGAGGCCGGCGATGACGTTGAAGAGGGTGGACTTGCCGGCGCCGTTCGGGCCGATCAGGCCGGTGATCGAGCCCTTGCCGATGCTGGTCGTGACCCCGTCGACGGCGCGGATGCCGCCGAAATGCATGTGGAGGTCCTCGACACGGATCATTCGGCGCTCCCGCAGGGGCGGCCGGCCCGGGCAGGGGCCGGCCGTGTCAGGATCAGCGGTATTCGAGCGTGGACGCGGCGTTGTCCTTGATCTCGTAGACCCGGTAGGAGCCCGCGGCCTCGCCCGGCCCGACCAGTTCGACGCCGGTGCCGCCGACATAGTCGATGTCGGTGCCGGCGGCGACAAGCTCGATGCCCTTGGCGAGTTCGCCCGCGAAGATCTGCTCGCCGGGGGCGTTGGCCACCTCCATCAGCTTGTCGCGGATGCCGGTGCGGTCGGCGGAGCCGTTGGCGGCGATGGCGAGCGCGATCAGCGCGGCGGCGTCGTAGCTCTCGGGCACGTAGGTGCCGGTCGGGTCCTGGCCCGCGGCCGTGGAGACGGCGGCGAACTTGTCGGCCGCCTCGCCCGAGGTGCCGGGCAGGGTGCCGATGACCTTGCCGTTGATCTCGTCGCCGATCGAGTCGATCAGGCTCTGGCCGTACATGCCGTCGCCGAAGAAGAAGCTCTCGAAGGCGCCGGTGTCCAGCGAGGCCTGGGTGATGCCCACGCCGCCCTGGTCGACGTAGCCGAGCACGACCAGCGTGCCGGCCCCGGACGCCTGGAGGGCGGCGACCTCGGCGGAGTAGTCGGCCTTGCCGTCGTCGTGCGCGGCGTTGATCAGCACCTTGCCGCCGGCGGCCTCGAAGGCCGTGGCGAAGGCGTCGGCGAAGCCCTTGCCGTAGTCGTTGTTGGTGTAGGTGACGGCGACCTCGTCGATGCCCTTCTCCTTGACGACCGCGGCGAGGATCTCGCCCTGGCGGGCGTCCGACGGGGCGGTGCGGAAGAAGAAGCCGTCATCCTCGATGGTCGAGAGCGCGGGCGAGGTGGCCGAGGGCGAGACCATGACCACGCCGGCGGGGATCGCGACGTTGTTGGCGATGGCGGTCGTCACGCCCGAGCAGTCGGCGCCGACGATGGCGGCGACGTTCGACGAGCTGATCAGCTGTTGCGCCGCGGTGGTGGCGGCGGCGGCGTCGATGCAGGTGGAATCGGCGCGGGACGGGGTCAGGGTGATCCCGCCGGGAAGCTTGCCGGAGTCGGACGCTTCCTTGAAGGCGAGCTCGGCCGAGGCGGCCATGCCCGGCGTGATCGAATTCGAGCGGGCCGGTAAAGCCGAGGATGATGCCGACGTTGACCGGCTCCTGCGCCCAGGCCGACGTGGCCATGAGGGCGCTCGCGACAGACGCGAGCAATATGCGCTTCATTGCTTCTCTCCCAGTTGTTTCTCGTTCTTGCCGGCGCCCGACGGCGCCGCGCCCACCCCGGACGGAGGCTTAGAATCACCTGTAAGCACGTTATATCTTTGCCTATTCATGGCAAGCCTGCGCCCCCCGTCGGATTAACCAAGGTTATACGCGGGTGTGACGGCCTCAGACAATGCCTCCGGCCACCAGCCGGCGGGCGATGCGGCGGAAGGCCTGTGCTTCCGGCCCGTCCGGCTCGGCGGCGACGACGGGGATGCCGGCGTCGCCGGCGACGCGGATGGCGAGGTCGAGGGGGATCTCGCCGAGGAAGGGCAGGTCCAGCCGCTCGGCCTCGGCCCGGGCGCCGCCGTGGCCGAAGATGTGCGCCTCGTGGCCGCAGTTCGGGCAGATGTAGGTGGACATGTTCTCGATGAGGCCGAGCACGGGCACGCGGGTTTTCACGAACATGTCGAGCGCCTTGCGGGCGTCGAGGAGTGCGACGTCCTGCGGGGTGGAGACGATGATCGCGCCGGTGATGGCGTATTTCTGGCTGAGGGTGAGTTGCACGTCGCCGGTGCCGGGGGGCAGGTCGACGATGAGCGCGTCGAGCTCGCCCCAGGCGACCTGGCCCATCATCTGCTGCAGCGCGCCCTGGAGCATGGGGCCGCGCCAGATGACCGCCTCGCCCTCCTTGAGCATGAGGCCGATGGACATGAGCGTCACGCCGTGGGCGAAGAGCGGCAGGATCGTCTTGCCGTCGGGGGACTTCGGGCGATCGCTGACGCCCATCATCCGCGGCTGGCTGGGACCGTAGATGTCGGCGTCGAGAAGGCCGGTGCGCTTGCCTTCGCGGGCCAGCGCCACGGCGAGGTTGGCCGCGACGGTGGATTTGCCGACGCCGCCCTTGCCGGAGGCGATGGCGATGATCCGCTTGACGCCGGCGACGGCGGCGGGGCCGGCCTGCGGGGTGGGGTGGCGGCCGATCTTGAGATCCGGCGGTGGAGCGGCCTTGGGCGCGGGTCCGTGCGCGGTCAGGAGCACCGAAACGGCGCCGACGCCGGGCAGGGCGGCCACCGCGGCCTCCGCGGCGGCGCGGACGGGTTCGAGCCTCGAGCCCTCGGCCGGGTCCACCTCGAGCAGGAAGCGCACGCGGTCGCCCTCGACGGTGAGGGCGCGCACGAGGTCCGCGTCGACGACATTGACGCCTGTGCCGGGCATCGGCACGGCGCGGAGCGCCTCGAGGACAGCGTCACGGGTCACGGTCATCGGCATTCCTGCAAGCATGGCGCCGCGGATGGCGTCCTGCGCCCTAGATCGGCCACGCGGCGGGGGGTGGCAAGGGGGCGCGCGCGCCCAACCCTGTGCGATGTTCGAGTTCTCGCGAATGTGAAAGTCCGCGGCCCGGGGCGGCCGTGGCAGCGTAAAACGGCGCGGAAGGAGGCATTGCGCACAAAGCTTAATCACGAAATAACAATTGGTTAATAGCCATGCATAAAGCGCATAGCGGGGTTTCCGGATGTGGCGTTGCTGGATTTCCGCGGCTTGCTATATTGCAGTGCACAACAAGGAAACGCTCAAAACCGAATGCAAAGGAAAGGACACGGACATGACGACAGCAAACGCTGCGCACAATGCCACCCGCGTTCTGGCTGCCGGCGCCGAGCAGAGAATTGATACCGTTTCGGCGAGGCTGATCCAGACCCTGGAGAGATACCAGGCCTATCGCGCGACCTTCGCCGATCTGCGGGCACTGACAGACAGACAACTGAGCGATGTGGGGATGACCCGCTCGACGCTCAAGGAGACGGCCCGCCGGGCTGTCTACGGACGATGATGGGGGCGCGGCGCGGCCCGTCCCTGGTGAATGGAAAGGATACGACAATGGCTACCACGATGACTTACGAGCTTGGCAACACCGTTGAGACCGGCGTGTCGGGCCTCCTGGCGCGGATCAGCAAGAGCTTCGCCGACTACCGCATGTTCCGGCAGACGCTGGATGAGCTGGCCTCGCTGAACGACCGCGAGCTGGCCGACCTCGGGATTTCCCGGCTCTCCGTCCGGGACATCGCCCACCAGAGCGTCTACGGCTACTGAAACTCGGCGCAGACGCTGGCCTGAATAGGCCGGACGCGCGCTGACGGAGCCTCTGATATCTGAGGCGCGAACCATTAACCCCGCCGGTCACCGACCGGCGGGGTTTTTTCGTGCGTCTTTTTCGTTGCGACCACGTGGCCCGACCAGACGCCGCCGGGGACTGCGACCCGCCTTCGGCGCTGAAGCTCAGAACGGGACGCTGTCGGCGGCGGTGACGAAGCGGGCGATGACGTTCTTGGCGCCGGCCTTGTCGAAGTCGATGTTGAGCTTGTCGCCCTCGACGGCGGTGACGGTGCCGTAGCCGAACTTCTGGTGGAAGACGCGCGCGCCGGGGTCGTGCGCCGGCGCGGCGGTGGCGTCGATCACCATGTTGCGCGCCTCCTGCGGCTGCGACACGGGCCGCGTGCCGGCGCGGGTCTGCATCCGCTTCCAGCCCGGGGAGTTGTAGACGTCGGCCTTGGCGGCGGTCTCGGCCAGCGTCGGGCCGCCGTAGGCGCCGGCGGGCGCTGCCGCGCCGTAGCCGCCGCCGTAGAGGCCGGGCGGGGTGAGGACCTCGATGTGGGCGGGGGGCAGCTCGTCGATGAAGCGCGACGGGAGCTGCGACTGCCACTGGTTGTAGACGCGGCGGTTGGCGGCGAAGGAGATGGTGCTGAGGCGCTGGGCGCGGGTAATGCCGACGTAGGCGAGGCGGCGCTCCTCCTCGAGGCCCTTGAGGCCGCTTTCGTCCATGGAGCGCTGCGAGGGGAAGAGGCCGTCCTCCCAGCCCGGGAGGAAGACGGCGGGGAATTCCAGGCCCTTGGCGGCGTGCAGCGTCATGACGGAGACCTTGGCCGAGCCTTCCTCCTGCTCGTTGTCCATGACGAGGGCGACGTGTTCGAGGAAGCCCTGGAGGTTCTCGAACTCGTTCAGCGCCTTGACCAGCTCCTTGAGGTTTTCCAGGCGGCCGGCGGCGTCGGGGGATTTCTCGGCGGCCCACATGTCGGTGTAGCCGGACTCCTCCAGGATCGTCTCGGCGATCTCGACGTGGGCGTTGCGCTCCTCGCGGATCGCGGCGCCCCAGCGGTCGAAGCCGGCGACGAGGTGGCCGAGGGCGAAGCGGGCGCGGGGGGCAGGCCCCCCTGATCCACCAGCAGGCGGGCGCCTTCGAGGAGGCTGACGCCGTTGCCGCGGGCGGCGCGGTTGATGTCCTGCATCGCCTTGTCGCCGAGGCCGCGCTTGGGGAGGTTGGCGATCCGTTCGAAGGCGAGGTCGTCGTCGGGGGAGACGGCGACGCGGAAGTAGGCCATGGCGTCGCGGATTTCCTGGCGCTCGTAGAAGCGCGGGCCGCCGATGACGCGGTAGGGCAGGCCGATGGTGAGGAAGCGGTCCTCGAAGGCGCGCATCTGGAAGGAGGCGCGCACGAGGATGGCGATGCCTTCGGGACTGACGGGCTTGAGGCCGCGGGTGCCGCGGGCGAGCGCCTCGATCTCCTCGCCGATCCAGCGCGCCTCCTCCTCGCCGTCCCAGTGGCCGATGAGGCGGACCTTTTCGCCGTCGGGGAGGTCGGTCCAGAGGGTCTTGCCGAGGCGGCTTTCGTTGGCGGCGATGACGCCGGAGGCGGCGGCGAGGATGTGCGGGGTGGAGCGGTAGTTCTGTTCCAGGCGGATGACCTGGGCGCCGGGGAAGTCCTTCTCGAAGCGGAGGATGTTGCCGACCTCGGCGCCGCGCCAGCCGTAGATCGACTGGTCGTCGTCGCCGACGCAGCAGATGTTGTGGTGGCTGCCGGCGAGGAGGCGGAGCCAGAGGTACTGGGCGACGTTGGTGTCCTGGTACTCGTCCACGAGGATGTAGCGGAACCAGCGCTGGTACTGCGCCAGCACGTCCGGGTGGTTCTGCAGGATGACGACGACGTGGAGGAGGAGGTCGCCGAAGTCGCAGGCGTTGAGCGTGCGCAGGCGGTCCTGGTAGGCGGCGTAGATCTCGCTGCCGCGGTGGTCGAAGGCGGAGGATTCCGAGGAAGGGACGCGCTCGGGGGAGAGGGCGCGGTTCTTCCAGCCGTCGATGAGGCTGGCGAGGAGGCGGGGGGGCCAGCGCTTTTCGTCGATGTTCGCGGCCTGGATGAGCTGGCGCAGCAGGCGGAGCTGGTCGTCGGTGTCGAGGATGGTGAAGTTCGACTTGAGGCCGACGAGTTCGCCGTGGCGGCGGAGGATGCGGACGGAAAGCGAGTGGAAGGTGCCGAGCCAGGGCATCCCCTCGATGACGCCGCCGACCAGGTGGCCGACGCGGGTCTTCATCTCGCGGGCGGCCTTGTTGGTGAAGGTGACGGCGAGGATTTCGTTGGGCCGCGCCCGGCCGGTGTTGAGGAGGTGGGCGATGCGGGCGGTGAGCGCCTTGGTCTTGCCGGTGCCGGCGCCGGCGAGGACGAGGACGGGGCCGTCGAGGGCTTCGACCGCGGCGCGCTGGGCGGGGTTGAGGTCATCGAGATAGGGCGTGGGCCGCGCGGCGACGGCGCGGGCGGAGAGGGGCCGGTCTGCAACCACCCTGTCCGCGGCCTCGAAGGCGTCTGCTTCGTCGCTGGTCCATGTGCCCATGGCCGGCGAAGGTAATGCGCCGCCGCGGAAAAGGAAAGACCTGCGTTCGCGGTGTGTTCGCGCCAACCGCTATATCATGCGTTGTGAACTCAGCCGAACCCCTTAGGATGGGGTATTGCTGCGGAGTTCGCCGTGTACGACGTCCTGGTCCAGCTGGCCATCTATCTCGCTGCGGCGGTGGTCGCGGTGCCGATCAGCCAGCGCCTGGGGTTCGGATCGGTCCTGGGATATCTCGCCGCCGGGATGGCGATCGGACCCGCGCTCGGGCTTGTGGTGGCCGAGAGCGAGCACATCCAGGAATACGCCGAATATGGCGTGGTGCTGATGCTGTTCCTGATCGGGCTGGAAATGCGGCCGCGGATGCTCTGGGACCTGCGGCATCGGCTCCTCGGCCTCGGAGGGCTGCAGGTGGGGGTGACGCTGGCGCTGCTGGCGGCCATCGCGCGGCTGGTGGGCCTGCCGTGGAACGAGGCGGTGGCCGTCGGGATCATCCTGTCGCTCTCCTCGACCGCGATCGTGATGCAGACGCTGGCCGAGAAGAAGCTGGTGCGGACCGAAGGTGGGCGGGCGAGCTTTGCGGTGCTGCTGTTCCAGGACGTGGCGGCGATCCCGCTCCTCGCGATCCTCCCGCTGCTGGCACTCGGGGCCGCCCCGGCTGGAGGGGAGGAGGCGCTCGAGGGCGCCGAGGCGCTGGAGCACGTCTCGCCCTGGTTGCGGGCGGCGCTGGTGGTGGGTGCGGGCGCGGTGGTGATCCTGGCCGGACGCTACCTGACGCGCCCGGTCTACCACTTCCTGAGCTGGGCGCGGCTGCCGGAGATCCAGGTTGCCGGCGCGCTGCTGATGATCGTCGGCATCTCGCTGATGATGAGCGCGCTCGGGCTGTCGCCGGCGCTGGGCTCGTTCCTCGCCGGGGTGGTGCTGGCCGGGTCGGAATACCGCCACCAGCTCGAGGCCGACATCGCGCCGTTCAAGGGCATCCTGATGGGGCTCTTCTTCATCACCGTCGGCGCGGGGATTGACCTGGGCCGGCTGGCGGAGGATCCGCTGCCGATCCTGGGCTATGTGGCGTTGCTCATGGCCCTGAAGATGCTGGTCCTTTGGTCCCTGTCGATCCTCTTCGGGCTGCCGGCGCGCGCGCGGCTTCTCTTCACCCTGTCGCTGGCGCAGGCGGGGGAGTTCGGCTTCTTCCTGCTGAGCTTCGCGACGGCGAGCCGGGTGTTGTCGCCGGACCAGGCGGGGACCTTGCTCCTGATCATCGCGCTGTCGATGATGGCGACGCCCGCGTTCTTCGGGTTCTATGGTGTACTTGCACGGCGGCTCGGCGAACGGCCGGGAACGGTCGCCGATGCCATCGACGAGAAGGGCCCGGTGATCATCGCCGGCATGGGCCGGTTCGGACAGGTCGCGAACCGCGTTGTCGCGGGCCTCGGGCATCGGACCGTGGTGATCGACAGCCACCCGGAGACGGTGGACCGGATGCGGGCGCTCGGGATCAAGGCGTATCTGGGGAACGTCGCCCGGCCGGAGCTGCTGCAAGCGGCCGGCATCGCGGAGGCGTCGGCGGTGGTGCTGGCCACCGACGATCCCGAGGGGAACGTGCGGCTGGCCGAGTTCATCAGCCGCCGCTATCCGAACGTCCGGATCATCGCGCGGGCGCGCGACCGGCACCACGTCTATCAACTGCATGCCGCCGGGGCGCATGAGATCGTGCGCGAACTCTTCGACGGCTCGGTGCAGGCGGGAAAGGCCGCCCTCGCCGCGCTCGGTCACCACCACCACGAGATCGAGGAGGTTGCCGCCGATTTTGTGAGCCACGACAGCCGGATGCTGGCGGAACTAGCCGCGCTTTGGAACCCGGAAATCCCCAACGAGCGCAACGCCGCCTATCTCGCCCGGGAACGGGAGCAGTACGCGGCGATCGAAGCTGCGCTCCGCAGCCGCGCGGCGAGTCGCGCCGCGACGCAGGCGGAAGCGGCCGTAAGCCCGGGCTTAGAGGCACGCGAGTAAGCCCGGGGCCAATGGCCCTGCCTGACCGACTCGTCCAGGTGCCGACCACCCCGGCGAGGTGCCGCGGGCGATCCAGAGGAATACTCGAATGAAATTGTTGTATGTCGTCGGCCTTCCGCTTGTGCTCCTTGCGGGCCCGGTTCTGGCTGAGCCGAGCTGCAAGGGCGAGATGGCCAAAGTGCCCATGTGGCAGGTGGCCAAGAGCTTCGAGGAGCAAGGCGGCGCGATCCGCGAGATGAAGACCGCGAATGGCTGCTACGAGATCTATGGCGAGCAAGCTCGGCAGCGCGTCGAGGTCTTCTACGACCCGCAGACTGGCACCGAGCTCGAGCGCGAGTAGGAGTGATGAGCGAGGCGCAGGAGACGGTCGGCGGGGTCCGCGTCTGGGACCCGGTCGTTCGATTGTTTCACTGGACGCTGGCCACGGCCTTCTTCGGCGCCTTCTTCCTCGATGATCCGCGCGACCTGCATCAGGCGCTCGGATACGTCGCGGCAGGGGCCGTGGCATTGCGGGTGGTCTGGGGCTTCGTCGGCACGCGGCATGCGAGATTCGCCGGCTTCGTCCCGCGGCCCGCGACGTTCTTCGGATACTTCCGCGACATGTCGATGGGGCGCGAACGGCGTTACCTGGGCCACAATCCGGCGGGAGGCGCGATGGTAGTCGCGCTGCTCTCGATGGTGACGCTACTCGGGCTCACCGGCTGGATGATGGGCCTCGACGCCTACTGGGGCGCCACCTGGCTCGAGGAGCTTCACGAGACCGTCGCAAATCTGGCGCTCGGCCTTGTGGGGCTGCACGTGGCAGGCGTACTCTGGGAAAGCCGGCGCCATGGCGAAAACCTGGTGGCTGCGATGATCACGGGGCTCAAGCGTCGCTGAGGGCCTCCGCCGACCGGAGCCCGCATGACGTCGCTTTCTGCTCTGCTTGCCGCTCGTCCGCTGCTGGTAGCGGTCACGGTCCTGCAGGCGGTATGCGGGCTCTACTTTCTGATCGATGTCGTTTCCGAACTGCCGGCCCTGCGCGAGAATTCGATCCATCCGATCCTTGAGGCGGCTGCCGTGGCTGCCCTCGGACTCGGTTCGATTCTCGGCGTCATCGAGATCCGCCGTATCATTGACCGCAACAGGCACGTGGAAAGCCGGCTGCGGGCGGCAAGCGGCGCGTTCCTCGAGCTTCTGGAGGAGAGCTTCGCCCGCTGGGGCCTCACGCCGTCCGAGCGCGACGTCGCGCTCCTGGCTGTGAAGGGATTGCCGATCAGCGAGATCGCGCGGCTGAGACAGACCCGGGACGGCACGGTCAAGGCACAGTGCGCCGCGGTCTATCGTAAGGCGGGTGTGAACAACCGGGCCCAGCTCCTCAGCCTTTTCGTGGAAGAACTCATGGCCGGCGTAATGCTCGAGCCCTCTCCCACTGTCTGACGCGCCGCGGCATCGGCGTTGCAATGCAGCATTCCCGGCATTAACGTTTTCGTCAGTCATCTCCGGTCGAGGACGCAACGCTCCATGCCCAACTTCAGCAAGATCCTGATTGCCAATCGCGGGGAAATCGCCATCCGGGTGATGCGCGCCGCCAACGAGATGGGCAAGAGGACGGTGGCGATCTTCGCGGAGGAGGACAAGCTCAGTCTGCATCGGTTCAAGGCGGACGAGGCCTATCGCGTCGGGGAGGGACTGGGGCCGGTCGCGGCGTACCTGAGCATTCCCGAGATCATCCGGGTGGCGAAGATGTGCGGGGCGGATGCGATCCACCCGGGGTACGGGCTTCTGTCGGAGAACCCGGATTTCGTCGACGCCTGCGGCGAGGCGGGGATCACCTTCATCGGCCCGAAGGCCGAGACCATGCGGATGCTCGGCGACAAGGCGAGCGCGCGGCGGGTGGCGATCAGCGCCGGCGTGCCGGTGATTCCGGCGACGGAGGTGCTGCCCGACGACATGGCCGAGGTGGCGAGGATGGCCGAGGCGGTCGGCTATCCCTTCATGCTCAAGGCGAGCTGGGGCGGCGGCGGGCGCGGGATGCGGCCGATCATGGGGCCGGACGAGCTCGAGGACAAGGTGCTGGAGGGGCGGCGCGAGGCGGTGTCCGCCTTCGGCAACGGCGAGGGCTATCTCGAGAAGATGATCCTCAACGCGCGGCACGTGGAGGTGCAGATCCTCGGCGACAGGTTCGGGACGATCTATCACCTCTGGGAGCGCGACTGCTCGGTGCAGCGGCGGAACCAGAAGGTCGTGGAGCGGGCGCCGGCGCCGTACCTGACCCAGGAGCAGCGGGACTATGTCTGCGCGCTGGGGCTGAAGATCGCGCGGGCGGCCAACTACGAATGCGCCGGCACCGTCGAGTTCCTGATGGACCGCGACTCGGGCGACTTCTTTTTCATCGAGGTGAACCCGCGGGTGCAGGTGGAGCACACGGTGACCGAGGAGGTCACCGGAATCGACATCGTCCGGGCGCAGATCCTGATCGCCGAGGGCAAGACGCTGGCCGAGGCGACGGGGAAGGCGAGCCAGGAGGAGGTCCGGCTCAACGGCCACGCCATCCAGTGCCGCATCACCACCGAGGATCCGCAGAACAACTTCATCCCGGACTATGGCCGGATCACCGCGTATCGTGGGGCGACGGGTCACGGGATAAGGCTGGACGGCGGCACCGCCTATTCGGGCGCGGTCATCACGCGCTACTACGACTCGCTGCTGGAGAAGGTCACCGCCTGGGCGCCGACGCCGGAGATGGCGATCGCGCGGCTGGACCGCGCGCTGCGGGAGTTCCGGATCCGCGGGGTCTCGACGAACATCGCGTTCGTCGAGAATCTGCTGAAGCACCCGACGTTCCTCGACTATTCCTACACGACGAAGTTCATCGACACGACGCCGGAGCTCTTCCAGTTCAGGGCGCGCCGCGACCGGGCCACCAAGATCCTGACCTACATCGCCGACATCACCGTCAACGGACACCCGGAGACCGCCGGCCGGCCGATGCCACCGGCGGAGGCGCGGGCGCCGAAGCCGCCGGTGGTCTCGCTCGACGCACCGCCGCCGGGCACGCGGCAGCTCCTGGAGGAGAAGGGCGCCAAGGCCGTCGCTGACTGGATGCTGGCGCAGGAGCGGCTGCTGATCACCGACACGACGATGCGCGACGGCCACCAGAGCCTGCTGGCGACGCGGATGCGCTCCTACGACATGATCCGGGCGGCGCCGGCCTATGCCCAGATGCTGCCGCAGCTCTTCAGCGTCGAGTGCTGGGGCGGCGCGACCTTCGACGTCGCCTACCGGTTCCTGCAGGAATGCCCGTGGCAGCGGCTGCGCGACCTCCGGGCGGCCATGCCGAACCTGATGACGCAGATGCTGCTGCGCGCGTCGAACGGCGTGGGTTACACCAACTATCCCGACAACGTGGTGCAGACCTTCGTCGCGCAGGCGGCGACGTCGGGGGTCGACGTGTTCCGGGTGTTCAACTCGCTGAACTGGGTCGAGAACATGCGGGTCGCGATGGACGCGGTGATCGAGTCGGGCAAGATCTGCGAGGCGGCGATCTGCTATACCGGCGATCTCCTGGACCCCGCCCGTTCGAAGTACGATCTGAAATATTATGTCGGCATGGCGAAGGAGTTGCGCGACGCGGGCGCGCATGTCCTGGGGCTGAAGGACATGGCCGGGCCTCCTGAAGCCTTCGGCGGCCTACACCCTGATCAAGACGCTGAAGGAGGAGATCGGGCTGCCGGTTCACTTCCACACCCACGACACCAGCGGTGTAGCGGCGGGGAGCATTCTGGCGGCCTCGCGCGCCGGCGTGGACGCGGTGGACGCCGCGATGGACAGTTTCTCGGGAAACACGTCGCAGCCCTGCCTCGGGTCGATCGTCGAGGCGGTGCGGCGGACCGAGCGCGACACCGGGCTCGACATCGAGGCGATCCGGCAGATCGCGGACTACTGGGAGGCGGTGCGCAACCAGTACGCGGCGTTCGAGGCGGGGCTGAAGGCGCCGGCGTCGGAGGTCTATCTCCACGAGATGCCGGGCGGGCAATTCACCAACCTCAAGGGGCAGGCGCGGTCGATGGGATTGGAGGAGCGCTGGCACGAGGTGGCGCATATGTACGCCGAGGTGAACCAGATGTTCGGCGACATCGTGAAGGTGACGCCGTCCTCCAAGGTCGTCGGCGACATGGCCCTGATGATGGTGGCGCAGAACCTGACCCGTGCGCAGGTCGAGGATCCGGGCGTCGAGGTGGCCTTTCCCGAGAGCGTGGTCGACATGATGAAGGGCAACCTCGGCCAGCCGCCGGGTGGCTGGCCCGAGGCGCTGCAGAAGAAGATCCTGAAGGGCGAGCCGGCCTCGACCGAGCGGCCGGGCGCCGTGATGCCGCCGGCGGACCTCGGGAAGCTGCGGTCCGAGGCGGAGAAGCTCGTCCGCGAGGGAGAGAAGATCGACGACGAGGACTTCAACGGATACCTGATGTATCCCAAGGTCTTCAGCGACTACTTCAATCGACATCGCGACTATGGGCCGGTGCGGACGCTGCCGACGCCGATCTATTTCTACGGCATGCAGCCGGGTCAGGAGACCGCGATCGAGATCGACCCGGGCATGACGCTGGAGGTGCGCCTCCAGGCCGTTGGCGAGACCAACGAGGAGGGAGACGTGCGCGTCTTCTTCGAACTCAACGGCCAACCGCGCGCTGTCCGCGTGCCCAATCGCAAGGCGCTGGCGAGCGCGCCGAAGCGGCCGAAGGCGGAGGCGGGCAACCCCGGCCATGTAGCGGCGCCGATGCCGGGGGTGATCGCGAGCGTGGCCGTGGTGAGCGGGCAGCCGGTGCAGGCGGGCGACCTGATGCTGACGATCGAGGCGATGAAGATGGAGACCGGCCTGTACGCCGACAAGGCCGGGACGGTGAAGACGCTGCACGTGCAGCCGGGCTCGCAGGTCGATGCGAAGGATCTGCTGGTGGAGCTGACCCACGCTTAGCAGACTGCTGAAAAACCGTGGCCTCGACGCACACGCCATGGTGCGCTTAGAAATTATGGCTCCGAAACTGTAGGCTAAAGCGGCCTAACGTGTCCGAACGTCGGCAGGCATGTATCTATTGAGATCACGCCTCGGTGACATTGCCGCCGAAGGAGTTCGCGCGCTCTTCCCCGATGTCCCCTCCATGGTTCCGCGGGGACGGGACGCGATCAATCCGGACACCGGCACAGCGATGTGTCTGAAGTCGGAATCTCGCGAAGCCGCCTCTGCGCCTGCGCCTGCGCCTCTGCAACTCTGCGGCGAGGTCGTGGGTCGGCACCATGATCTGAACATGACCGAGCGCCGAGAGGGACAGCGTTTTCTCCTAGGAGCCGCAGGAGCGTGCCGGTCGTCCCGATGCCCGCCGTCGCCCGGATCGCCACGGTGTTCCTTCGACCTCGGCGTCAAGTTCGGCGTCGTGGAGAAGTCGGGCTTTTGGTTCTCCTACGGTGACCAGCGCATCGGCCAAGGCCGCGAGGCGGCGCGCGCCTTCCTGCGTCAAAATCCGAGCGCAGTGGGCAGAATCGGCGTCGAGGACGACGGTAGCGTGGCGGCGTGACCCTAAGCGCGGTCCAAGTCACAACCAAGTCAATCTTCTTGCGTAGCTAAGGCAATTTGCTTTGGGGACATACTTACCGTCAGGACGATCGCGTCACCGCGTTGTGCGATCCGACGTTGACGGCCGATTGCCGCCGTTCGCCGTGTGGACGGTGTAGCGGCGCAAGATCCTGTTGCGGCCATTCATCTCGCAGAGATCTCGTCGACCTGACTACCGAAAATCGGCTGGTTGGGCCGGCAAAAGCGGAGCAACAAGACGGGCGGCATGGGACCGGGCGTTTGGGTCAAAATTTTGCCCGTCAAGCTCTTCAGATGCGTGCGGCGTCAACTCCATGCGGCCTCGCCGAGGGTGAAATTACTCTGCCCTTGAAAAGGTTCATGTTGAGGTAGGGCTGGCTTCGAAACATCCTCGCGCGGCTCGACGGGCAACCTAGGCGAGACGGAGGTAACTTCCGAGTTTCCCGATTCCGATGGCCGCAGCGGTCGGCTGGTTGGGATCGCATCGGGCGCGGTGGTTCGCGGCCATTCAGTAAGACCGCCAATGCGCGCTCTCGAGCCGACGATGAAAACGAGGACGGTCACGGCCTTCTCCCTGCCTCTGAAGACTTTACTTGCGGGATGGAAGAAATCGGCGAGCGAGCCTTTTGCACGCCAGCCGCAAGTCGTATCGCCTTGCCGGATGGTCGCTGCTAAGTAATCATGAAGACAACCCGGCGGAAGTTGCCGGAATTCACGTCGCTGCGCTTTACCGAGGCGCTCAGGTCCTGGCCCGACCAGACCGACGGCGCCGTCGTCTTCACCCGCGAGGGCTCATGTGTCTGGGGCAAACTCGGCGGCAGCAGTTACCGGAGCGACTTCGCCGGCGGCCGCACCGACGAGACGACGTTCGTTCTCTCCGAGGGGGCTCAGGCGGCTGCCGCCGACGGCTGGTCCGTCGGCGGAGCGCTCGGCTACCAGCGCTCCGCCGACCTGTCCGGCGAAGGCCTCAGCCGCGACGGCGACCGGTTCCACGTCGGCGCAACGCTGAAGCGCGAGCTTGGCGCGACGACGCTGTCGGCATCGGTTTCCGGTGCGATCAGCGACTTCAGCCTCTCTCGCCAGGTCATCCGCCCAGCGAGATCGCCACCGCCCTCAGCGACCCGGACGGCCGCTGGCTCACCGCCCATGCGCGGGTGTCTCACGTCATCGGTATCGGCGAAAGGTCCTACCTGAAGCCTTGGGATCGACCTCGGCGTCCAGCACCTCCGGCAGGACAGCTATGACGAGACCGGCGCAGGCGACTATGGTCTGCGCGTCGGCGCCATCGAGGACACGCTCGCCTCCATCGCGCCGACCCTCGAGGCGGGCACGGCGCTGGCGCTTTTCGGGATGGCGTCGAAGGCGACCCTGAGCGCCGGCCTGCGCGCCTTCCCCGGCGGGACGGATCTGACGAACGACGTCGGCCTCGCCGGCGTCCGGCCGGACGGCCCGCGCTTCAAGGTGAACGACGAGCGCGACGACCTATATGCTACGCTCGGCGCGGCATTCGCGGCCAGCTGCGCGACCGGATGAGGGCGGCCTTCATCGGCTGGGCCGACAGCCCGTTCCAGTTCGAGGTGGCGACCGCCCGTCTCGCGCGCCGTGGTCGGTTTTCTCGCGGCGTTCCGAAGCTTCGACTTGCGCCTCGCGGCGATCGTCGGGCCGAGTTTCTTCATGCTCGTGGCCGCGGTCGGCAATGTGAACCAGATGGTCACGCAGCACAATTTCGCGCCGGGCAATGCCGGCGTGATCTTCTAAAGGACATCCTGATCCGCTGTTCGGATTCCTGTTGCTTCGGATGCAGCGCACCGCCCAGCGATCCACGCTGCGCCGGCCAGCGGGAAGAAATAGCCGCAGCTCAAGCCAAGTCAGGGTGATCGGGGCTTCTGAACCGCAATCGGGACCGAGCTGTGGATCGACGCCGTCGGATGACGCCTTCGGCTCCGAACCGTGACCCCATACAACGGCTTGCAACTGCTTGGCCCAACGAAACAAATCAAGCATCGGCCAGGGTCACGATTGGGCGCCTATCGGGGGTCAAATGGGATGTCGATCCACACCAGCCCGTTATTGCGGCAGGTTGTGTTCTCGCCGAGCGACCTCTCATTTGCCTTCATTCCCGATCCTGCCCGTCTCCATCGTCCGGCGCTCCGACATCCAAGCGCCGGCGGCTCGGAGCGGGAGGCGGACAAAGACAGGCAAGAACTGAGCGGAGTCCGTCCACGGCCCCACCCGCGTTTCCTTATGACATCCTTATACCGACGGCCGTCCTCCTCTCTCGCTTCCTTATGCCCCTCCTGCCAGATCCAGCGGCACCGGCCCCGCCGGAAAGGAGAGAGAAATGACGGACCTCGTGATGGTCGCCCTCGGCGTCGGCGGCTTCGCGCTCCTCGGCGCCTATGCCGCGCTCTGCGCCCGGCTCTGAAGGAACGACGGAAATGACCTTCGACTATCTGCTCGCCGCGGCCGTGATGGTCGGCCTGCTCGGCTACCTCGGCTACGCGCTCGTGCGCCCCGAGCGGTTCTGAGGACCCCGCCATGACCCTCATCGGCTGGACCCAGATCCTGCTTTTCTGCGCTATCGTCGCCGCCCTCGCCCGGCCGCTCGGCGGCTGGATGACCCGCGTGCTCGACGGCGATGTCCGCGCCCTCGCCACAATCGAGCGGCCGATCTGGCGCCTTACCGGCACCGATCCGGACGAGGAACAGTCCTGGCTCGGCTACGCCCTCGCGCTGCTCGCCTTCAACCTCGCGTGCTTTCTCGCGCTCTACGCGCTGCAGCGGCTGCAGGGCGGCGCTGCCGCTCAACCCCGGCGGCATGGCGGCCGTGCCGCCGGCGCTCGCCTTCAACACCGCCGTCTCGTTCATGACCAACACCAACTGGCAGAACTACGGCGGCGAGACCACCATGAGCCACCTCACCCAGATGGCCGGCCTGACGGTGCAGAACTTCGTCTCGGCCGCCACCGGCATCGCGGTCGCCGTCGCGGTGATCCGCGGCTTCGCCCGCGCCTCGGCGCGCAGCGTCGGCAACTTCTGGGTCGACCTCACCCGGATCACGCTCTTCGTCCTCCTGCCGATCTCCGCGGTGCTCGCGCTGGTCCTGGTGGCGCAGGGCATGCCGCAGACCCTCGCCGGCGCGGTCGACGCGACCACGCTCGAGGGCGCGCGCCAGACCATCGCCACCGGCCCCGTGGCCAGCCAGGTGGCGATCAAGATGCTCGGCACCAACGGCGGCGGCTTCTTCAACGTCAACGCCGCGCATCCGTTCGAGAACCCGACGGCGATCGCGAACTTCCTGCAGATGCTGTCGATCTTCGCGCTCGGCGCGGCGCTCACCAACGTCTTCGGCCGCATGGTCGGCAACGAGCGCCAGGGCTGGGCGATCCTCGCCGCGATGGGGCTGCTGTTCCTCGCCGGCGTCACCGTCGCCTACTGGGCCGAGGCGGCGGGCAACCCGCTCGTCCACGCCCTCGGGATCGAGGGCGGCAACATGGAGGGCAAGGAGGTCCGCTTCGGCATAGCCATGTCGAGCGCTCTTCGCGGTCATCACCACCGCCGCCTCCTGCGGCGCGGTCAACGCCATGCACGACAGCTTCACCGCGCTCGGGGGCATGATCCCGCTCATCAACATGCAGCTCGGCGAGATCATCGTCGGCGGCGTCGGCGCCGGGCTCTATGGCATGCTGATCTTCGTGCTCGTCGCGATCTTCATCGCCGGGCTGATGGTCGGGCGCACGCCCGAATACGCCGGCAAGAAGATCGAGGCGCGCGAGGTCAAGATGGCGATGCTCGCCATCCTGTCGCTGCCGCTCGCCATGCTCGGCTTCACCGCCATCGCCGTGGTGCTGCCGGGCGCGGTCGCCTCGATCGCCAACCCCGGCCCGCACGGCTTCTCGGAGATCCTCTACGCCTATACCTCGGCGGCGGCCAACAACGGCTCGGCCTTCGGCGGGCTGACCGGCAACACCGACTGGTACAACCTGACGCTCGGGGTCGCGATGCTGATGGGGCGCTTTCTCGTCATCATCCCCGCGCTCGCCATCGCCGGCTCGCTCGCCGCCAAGAAGCGCGTCCCGGCCTCGACCGGCACCCTGCCGACCGACGGCGGGCTCTTTGTCGGGCTGCTCGTCGGCGTCATCCTGATCGTCGGCGGCCTCACCTTCTTCCCGGCCCTCGCCCTCGGCCCGATCGTCGAGCACCTGGCGATGACGGCCGGCCAGACCTTCTGATCCCAGGACCCATGACAATGGCCAGAACCGCCACCGCCCTCCTCGCGCCGGACATCCTCGTCCCGGCGCTCGGATCGGCCTTCGCCAAGCTCGACCCGCGGGCGCTCGTCCGCAACCCGGTGATGTTCGTCGTCGAGGTCGTCGCGATCCTCACCACCGTCCTCTTCCTGCGCGATCTTGCCACCGGCGCCGGGGGGATCGGCTTTTCCTTCCAGATCGTGCTCTGGCTCTGGTTCACCCTGCTCTTCGCCAACTTCGCCGAAGCCGTGGCCGAGGGCCGTGGCAAGGCGCAGGCGGCGAGCCTCAAGGCGACGCGCACCGACATCGTCGCGAAGCGCCTCAGGGACCCCGCGCGCCGCGACGCCGTCGAGGCGGTTCCCGCGCTCAGCCTCGCCCCGGGCGACGTGGTGATCGTCGAGGCGGGTGACCTGATCCCCTCCGACGGCGAGGTGATCGAGGGCGTCGCCTCGGTCAACGAGGCGGCGATCACCGGCGAATCCGCCCCCGTCATCCGCGAATCCGGCGGCGACCGCTCGGCCGTCACCGGTGGCACCCAGGTGCTGTCCGACTGGATCATGGTGCGGATCACCGCCGCCCAGGGCTCGACCTTCCTCGACCGGATGATCGGCCTGATCGAGGGCGCGCAGCGGCAGAAGACCCCGAACGAGATCGCGCTCAACATCCTGCTCGTCGGGCTCAGCATCGTCTTCGTCTTCGCCGTCGCCTCGATCCCGAGCTTCGCGGCCTATGCCGGCGGCGCAATCGGGGTCGATCTCCCTCGTGGCGCTCTTTGTCACGCTGATCCCGACCACCATCGGCGCGCTGCTGTCGGCCATCGGCATCGCCGGCATGGACCGGCTGGTGCGCTTCAACGTGCTCGCCATGTCCGGCCGCGCCGTCGAGGCGGCGGGCGACGTCGACACGCTGCTCCTCGACAAGACCGGCACCATCACGCTGGGCAACCGCCAGGCGACCGAGTTCCTCCCCGTCGCCGGCGTCACCGAGCGCGAACTGGGCGAGGCGGCGCAGCTCGCCTCCCTCGCCGACGAGACCCCGGAGGGCCGCTCGGTCGTCGTCCTCGCCAAGGAGAAGTTCGGCCTGCGCGAGCACGACATGGCCGCACTCGGCGCGCGCTTCGTCCCCTTCACCGCCCAGACCCGGATGAGCGGCGTCGACATCGGCGGCGCCTCGATCCGCAAGGGCGCCGTCGACGCGGTGCTCGCCCATGTCGGCAGCCCGCTCCCGCGGCCGCCCGGCGGGCGGCACAGTTCCTGCCCGGCGCGCGAGGTGCAGGCGATCGCCGAACGCATCGGCAAGGCCGGCGGAACGCCGCTGGCCGTGGCGAAGGACGGGCGCCTGCTCGGCGTCCTGCACCTCAAGGACATCGTCAAGGGCGGCATCCGCGAGCGGTTCGCCGAGCTCCGCCGCATGGGCATCCGCACGGTGATGATCACCGGCGACAACCCGATGACCGCCGCCGCCATCGCCGCCGAGGCCGGCGTCGACGACTTCCTCGCCGAGGCGACGCCCGAGGCGAAGCTCAAGCTGATCCGCCAGGAGCAGGCCAAGGGCAAGCTCGTCGCCATGTGCGGCGACGGCACCAACGACGCGCCGGCACTCGCCCAGGCCGACGTCGGCGTCGCGATGAACACCGGCACGGTGGCCGCCCGCGAGGCCGGCAACATGGTCGACCTCGACAGCGATCCGACCAAGCTCATCGAGATCGTAGAGATCGGCAAGCAGCTGCTGATGACCCGCGGCGCGCTCACCACCTTCTCCATCGCGAACGACGTGGCGAAGTACTTCGCCATCATCCCGGCCATGTTCGTCGCGATCTACCCGCAGCTCGGCGCGCTCAACATCATGGGCCTCGCGACGCCCGAGAGCGCGATCCTGTCGGCGATCATCTTCAACGCGCTGGTCATCGTCGCGCTGATCCCGCTGGCACTGCGAGGCGTCGCTTACAGGGCGTCGGGGCCGGCGCGCTGCTCCGCCGCAACCTCGCGATCTACGGGCTCGGCGGCCTCGTCGTGCCGTTCATCGGCATCAAGCTCATCGACATCG
>CAWJOI010000024.1:0-297597 GCA_963844375.1 uncultured Alphaproteobacteria bacterium
GAAGCTCGTCCCGCCGACCGCGCCGGGGACGAACACGACGCTGTCGCCAGGTCGGGCCGTGAGAAAGTCCGCGGCAAAGCGTTTCGGAATGAGGAACGGCCCTAGGTCGCCGTCGGTGGACCCGATCTCGGCCGTCGGCGCCAATGGCCGGCCCTCCTGGGTCACGAAGCGGACCCGAGCCGGCCAGGGGGAGGAGCCGTCGGCGTCGGAGCGACCGACCATGTTGCTCTGGCCGGCGAGCGGAAACACCCACGTCGTCGCCTTCGGATCGGCGCGGTCTGCCATCGTCTGCTCTCCTAGGGCACCAGGGTGAACGTTAGCACGCACTGCGCGTCGCCGAAGCGCTCGACGGCGTCGAGCGCCTGTCCTTCGTGCTGGACCAGAAACAGCCGGTCGGGGTTCTCCGCCGGGTTCCGGTCAGGCCAGACCCGCCGGCCAGCCTCGGGATTGCGCCCGTACTTGGCCAGCATCTCGGGCGCCACCGAGAAGGCAAGTGTGGCCCGTTCGCCCGGAGCGAGCGTTACCTGCTGATGGCCGAGGCGCTCCAGCAGGCGCGGGACCCGCTCCCCGCACACCATATCCTGGTAGAGAGGTGCACCGTTCGGTGCCGGCCTGCGTCCCGGTGTTGGTCACCCGGACGCTGGCAGTGATGGGAGCGCCGGCCGAGGCGGAGAGCGTGCGGTCGCTGAGCGACCAGTCGGAGAGCTCGAATGTGGTGAAGCCATAGCCTTCGCCGAAGTAGTAGGCCGCCGGCCAGCGGGCGCCGAGGCCGAGGTAGTAGGCGCACCAGTGATGGCGCTGGCGCCGGGAGACGGAGCCCGGCACCACCGGCACGGCCGGCCGGTCGACGCGCGCCTGGCGCAAAGTCGAACCCGGAGGTGATCCCGTCGCCAATCGGCAGTCCGTGCGAGAGCCGCGCGGTCGGGCTGCAGACTCCGGCGAGGACGGCGGCGATGGCATCCCCGCAAAGGTTCCAAGGTGCGCCGTCCAGAAGATCGCGTCGGCGTTCTCCTCGACTTCGCGCGGAATGTGAAGCGCCCGGCCGGCGGTGATGAAGACGATCAGCTTAGCCTGTCGGTTCGCGCGGCGCACCAGCTGAACGAGCCGGCGCTGGATGTATGGCAGCCGCGGCTCCGCCAGTGTCGCCAACTCACCGCTCCACTTGTGCGGCTCGCCGAGGAAGAGCACGGCGTGCGTCGCCTCGCGGGCCAGCGCGGCCGCCTCACGCAGCGGTGCGTAAGCGGCCCGCCGATCGGCGCATCCGTCGAAGTCATAGTCGCAGCCTCGCGCATAACTGGCCTGCGGCCAGTGCTTCCTGAGCCCCGTGAGCGGCGTCGCGACCCGCTCGATATAGTGGTTGGCGTGGCTCGAATAGGCGCCCAGCCAGTCCTCAGGCTGCTCGTGCGCCAGCGGCCCCAGGACACACAGGCGAACTTCGCCGGCCGTGGTAGGGATCGGAAGCACGGCGGGGTCCGGGCGGCTCGGCCGCAAGAGGACCACCGAGGCCTGCGCCAGGTCGCGGTAGGCGGTGGCGGGGCCGGCGAGCAGCACCTGCGTCCGGTCGGGGGCGGTCCCCCGGTACGGGTCGTCGAGCAGGCCGACGCGCTCCTTGCACGTCAGCATCTCGGCCGCCCGGGCCAGCAGCTGCTCCTCGCCGACACGTCCCTCCTCAACGAGCTCCGGCAGGTGTTTGAGGTAGAGGAGCGAGCAGAGGTCGATATGCACGCCGCCTTCGCTGAACGCCCGCAGCGCCGCCTCCTTCGGACTGCTCGCGTAGCCGAACCCGCCATAGAGCTCGTAGATCGCGTCGTAGTCGGATTCGATGATGGCGCCGGGTCCGGCATTGGCCTTGACCAGGTCGCGCAGAAACGGGTCGGCATGCGCCGGCACGCCGTTGAGCGCCACGAAGCTCATCATGACCCCCTGCGCCCCCGCTTCGAACCCGCCCGCATAACGCGGCAGCACGGTCTCGAGGAACTCGGTGCGCTCGATCGGCAGGGCGGTGTAGTCGGGACCCCGGTGTACTGGTAGGGGCCGAGATGCTTGAGGATCACCGCGATGCGACCGGAGGCGGTCAGGCCTTCGGTGCTGGCGCGCGTCACTTCGCTCATGAAGCGCGGGCAGGATATCAGGCCGCCTTCCTGCGTCCGGCCCTGGTTCTGTGCGAAGGCGTAGTCGCAGGTCACGCGGACCAGCGCCACGCCGACATGTTGCGCGTCGTCCGCCGCCTGCTCGTGCGCCCGTCGCACCAGCGACATGTCGAAGCAATAGAGCGGAAAAGGCGCAACAAGGTAAATGCCCCGGCGGCCATCGTCTTTCACCAGGAGCGGGGGATGACCGTTCGCCATTGCAATCTCCTGCAACTCGAGCAGGCGGTCGCCGACAAGCCCCGTGCCGCCGATCTCGCCGCGCGCCACCGCGAGCGCGATGTCCTCGCCGGCCAGCTGCCGGTACCGCCCGGGGTCGATTGAGGTCAGCTGGCCGGCCAGTTGCCGCAACGTCATCCCACAGGCCAGCGCCCACGCGCGGTCACTGATGTGCGGAGGCTTTGTGATCGATCGTGGTGCCATCGAAGCTGCCCGATATCGTCTGTGCATGCGCCTATAGAGGTTAACGGAGACTATGTTTCCGTTAACCAGTGATTAATATTACAGACGGCTGAATTCCGCCCGCCAAGATACGATGCAGTCCCCGGGGAACCGGGAGAAAAGAAACGGAGCGGCGATGACAGGCTCGGCCCTGCGCCCGAAGGGCGGTGCGGCGCGTGCGCGATCCCGGGCGCGTTCGCCTTGAAAAAGTTCACGACCTTCTGGGGGCTGATCTCGGCCTACTGGCTCTCGGAACGCTGGCGCGAGGCCTGGGCACTGAGCGTGGTCGTGCTGGCGATCACTGCACTGCTGAGCAAGGCCGCGGTATGGACAGCGACAGCGAGCGCAGACTTCATATCGTCCCTCGCCGAATTCCATCGGCATGACGTGGCCGAGCCCGGGCGTGTCGTCCTGCTCTCCGCCCTGGCCTTTTTCGGCATCTTCCTTTCCCGGTCGCTGGGGATCGCAGTCAGGCATCTCTTTTCAATCACACTGCATCGGCGGGCGCGCCAATGGCTCGTCGCACGGTTCGATGCCGAGATCCTGTCCGACCAGCGCATCGCCCTCGACCTCATGAGTGATCGCGGGTCCGAGGGCCGGGACGGCGGGCTGCCGGACGCCGTCGACCAGCGCCTCGACGACTGCACGGTCGGCCTTTACGGCGGCCTGATCGGCCTGGTGATGGGGTTCTGGGGAGCGGCGGCGACCATCTGGTTCGTCTCAAGGGCGCTGATCAGCCGCAGTTACCCGGTCGAGGCACTCGATCGCGCGGGGTTGGCCGCGAATCAGGCGATCGGATCGCTGTTCGGTCCGGAGATCGGCGCCCGGATAAACCTGGTGCCGGGCGACTATGGCACCGCCATCCTCGCCGCCTGCCTCGTGCTTCTCTATATTCCGCTCATCACCTTTGTCGCCTGGAGGGTCGGGCGTGTCCTGGAGCGCCGGGTGCTCGAGCGCCAGCGAAGCGACGGCGCGTGGCGCGGCGAGCTCGCTTCCATGTTCAACCGAGTCGGGCTGGTCGCCGCTTCACGGGGACAGGCGGTGCAGCGCGCCACAAACGCGCGACTCTACACCGGGGTCGATGGCGCCTGGCGGCGGCAGAACGTGTGGGTCACGACAATGCTGCTGTTCACCAATGTCTCCACCTTTCTGGCGCAACGGCTCCTCGCCTACCTGCCGGCTCTTCCGGCGTTCATGTCCGGCGGCGCCTCGTTCCGCGTCTATATCGCCAGCTCCGAGCTCACCGCCGAACTGATCGTCGGTGCGTCGTGGTTCACCAACGTGATGCCCGAGATCGCATTGTTGCGGGCCAACGCCAGCCGGCTGACGGCACTCGCCGGAGCCATCGAGCGGGTCCGCGACCACGACCGTTTCTACGCCGAGACCGGTGTAAGCAACTTCAAGCGACGCGAGATCATTGCCGGTCCGATGCTTGCGATCGAGGGGCTGGAGCTCTGCCATCGTGGGCACGACGCCCTTCCGTTCGCCACCGTGCCGCGGCTCGTCCTGCGCCGAGGTGACCGGCTCCGCGTCATCGGCCAGAGCGGCTGCGGTAAGAGCTCGCTGCTCAAGTCGATCGCTGGCCTTTGGCCGTACGGCGGGGGCCGGGTGGCGGTGGCCGCAGGCGCGCGGATGTTCATGGCCCCCCAGGAGGCCGACCTGCCCGAGCGCCTGACGCTCAAGGAACTCGTGACCTACCCTCGCTGCGCTGAGGACTTCGATGCGCTGGCCGTCGCGGAGGTCCTCTCGCGAGCGGGCCTCGGCAGCTTCATCCGCGAGCTCGACCACGAGCTGCATCAGGGAAAGCTGTGGCGCGACGTCCTCTCCGGCGGGCAGAAGCAGCGCCTGGTCCTTGCGCGAATGCTGCTGCAGGAGCCGGACATCCTTCTGCTGGACGAGGCGACCTCGGCCCTCGATCCCAAGGGTGCCGCGGAATTTCACCTCGCCCTGGCCGAGCGCCTGCCCGACGCGGTCGTCCTCTCGGTGCTGCATTCCCATTCCGTCCCCGTGGATTCCATCGGCAAGCCTTTCTACAACCGGACCCTTGAGATCGGGCCCCGCCTTCCGATGGTCGGCGGATTCGCCGAGGCTGGTCAGATTGTCCCGCCTCTCGCGACACGGGTTCAGTAGCGGGTGCGCCGTCGTCGAGGTTGCATCACACGCGCCTCCGGATGAGCGCCGGCGACGGACCGTCGCCTGCCTGCCTTGAGATATCCCCGTCGAAAGGCGCACGCTCGGACGCATCACGAGAGATTTGCCAGGAGAGACGTGACGAATGAGCCCCAGGTCCAAGACGAGACCCCGTCCGGGTGTCGGCACAAACGTGGTCGGGAAACGCCTTTCGGCGGCGGCGCGTTCGGGCGAACTCGACGATGACGCCCTACTCGATCTCGTCCAGCGGCAGACGCTCCGCTATTTCTGGGACTTTGCCCACCCCGCCTGCGGCCTCGCCCGCGAGCGGAGCAACGTCACGCCAAGGTACGGCCTCGAGGCCGTGACCACCGGCGGCAGCGGCTTCGGTGTCATGGCAATCATCGTCGGCGTTTCGCGCGGCTGGATCGCCCGCGCCGAGGCGGTCGACCGGCTGTGGACGATGCTGCGTTTCCTCTTGAAGGCGGACAGCTATCACGGCATCTGGCCACATTTCCTCAACGGCGACACCGGCAGGACGATCCCCTTCAGCCGTAAAGACGATGGGAGCGACGTGGTCGAGACGTCCTTCCTCATCGCCGGGCTGCTCTGCGCCCGCCAGTATTTCGACAGCGAGGACGAGGCCGAAGCCCGGTTGCGCGGCGCCATCAACCGGGTGTGGGAAGAGGCCGAATGGAGCTGGCATACGCAGGGCGGCCGCAACGTGCTCTATTGGCACTGGAGCCCGAACAACGGCTGGACCATGAACCACGAGATTCGTGGCTGGAACGAATGCCTGGTCACTTACGTGCTGGCTGTATCCGCTCCGCGCTATCCCATTGCCCCGGACGTCTATCACCGCGGCTGGGCCGACGGTCGCGATTTCCGGAACGGACGCAGCTTCTACGAGACCACGTTGCCGCTCGGGCCAGACTATGGAGGCCCGCTGTTTCTCTCACACTACTCCTTTCTCGGCATCGACCCGCGCGGTCTCACGGACCGCTACGCCGACTATTGGCAACAGTGTCTGGCGCACACGCGGATCAATCGCGACCACTGCCTGCGCAACCCGAACGGGTTTAAGGGCTACGGCCCCGATTGCTGGGGCCTCACCTCCAGCGACAGCCCGCTCGGCTATGCGGCGCATTCGCCGACCCGAGACCTCGGGGTCATCACGCCGACCGCCGCGCTCGCCGCCTTTCCCTTCACGCCGGAGCACTCCATGCGGGCGCTTCGGCACTTCTACCACCGCCTCGGCCACCGCATCTGGGGCGACTACGGCTTTATCGACGCCTTCAGCGAGACGGCGGACTGGTACGCGGCCTCGCACCTCGCGATCGACCAGGGCCCGATCATAGGGATGATCGAGAACGCCCGCACCGGCATGCTCTGGCGCCTCTTCATGAGCTGCCCCGAAATTCCGCCAGGGCCTGAACAGGCTGGACTTCCGGAGCCCGCATCTTGCCGCCGGCCCGGTGAGTTGAGCCCTACCTACAGGGGCGCAGTCCAGTTCATGCGCGCGCTGACCGAGATGCGGCGACGGAAACGAACGGCTGTCGATCACCTTGCCGGATCAGATTTTTTTTTTTTTTTTTTTTTTTTTTTTTTTTTTTTTTTTTTTTTTTTTTTTTTTTTTTTTTTTTTTTTTTTTTTTTTTTTTTTTTTTTTTTTTTTTTTTTTTTTTTTTTTTTTTTTTTTTTTTTTTTTTTTTTTTTTTTTTTTTGAACAGCTGGACACCTCGATTTACCTCGCCCGGCCGCGTTTCCTGATTTACTCGGCCTGGGTGATGGACGGGGATCGGGATGATGAGGCAGCCGGGATTCTTTGACGTTGACGAGCGGCTGAGGCGGTTGAGCGACATCGGCGACCAACTGGAGACGTTCTCCGCAGTGGTCGACTTCGAGATGTTCCGGCCGGAGCTGGAGACCGCCCTGAGATACGGCGACGGCTCGAAGGGCGGTCGGCCGCCGTTCGACCCGGTGATGATGTTCAAGATCCTGGTGATCCAAGCCCAGAACAATCTCTCCGACGATCGGGCCGAGTTTCTGATCAACGACCGGCTGTCGTTCATGCGCTTCCTCGGGCTCGGGCTGACCGACAAGGTGCCCGATGCCAAGACCATCTGGGCATTCCGCGAGCGGCTGACCCGGGCCGGGGCGATCGAGGCGCTGTTCGCCCGCTTCGACCGGGCGATCCGCGAGGCTGGCTACCTGCCGATGGCGGGGCAGATCGTCGACGCCAGCCTCGTCACCGCGCCGAAGCAGCGCAACACCGAGACCGAGAAGAAGGACGTCAGGGAAGGCCGGATCCCGCACGACTGGAAGGGCCATCCCGCGAAGCTCCGCCAGAAGGACCGCGACGCGCGCTGGACGCTGGTCTTCGGCAAGGCGCGGCTGCGCGAGGACGGCTCCCGGCACGCCGACATCGCCATCCCGGTCTTCGGCTACAAGTCCCACGCCAGCATCGACCGGAGGCACGGCTTCATCCGGAGATGGGACGTCACCGACGCCAGCCGGCACGACGGGCGCATGCTGCGCCGGGGGCTGCTCGACAGGACCAACACCGGCGCCACCGTCTGGGCCGACAGCGCCTATCGCTCCAGGGCGAACGAGGCCTTCATGGAACGCCACGGCTTTCGCAGCCAGGTCCACCACCGCAAGCCGCAGGGACGACCGATGCCGCCTCACATCCGCCGCGGCAACGCCAGCCGTTCGAGCGTCCGCGCCGGGATCGAGCACGTCTTCGCCCAGCAGAAGGGGCCGATGGACCTCTGCATCCGCACCATCGGCATCGTGCGGGCCAAGGTGAAGATCGGGCTCGCCAACCTCACCTACAACATTCGGCGACTGGTCTTCCAAGAAGGACGACGCGCTACCGTGTGAGCCCAGGACGCATGCCGCGGCAGGTTTCCTAACCATCCCATCCTCGAAACCGGTCATCACCCCGCCGCAGAAATCCCTCGCCGTCGGTGCTCGGCACCCTCAGCATCCGGAAAACCCGGGTTGGTAGAGGTGCCCAGCTCGGCCACACCGATGTTCCGGCCTCCTGCCCGCAGCATTCCGATGATCTGCTCTTCGGGAACCTGCTTCGCTTCACCTCCGGTCCCTCTCCTGTGGTCCGGATGCGGCCCGTGGAGGAGAAACAAGGGGTCACGTCAGCGAGGAAATTCCGCATTCCGGCCTCTTAAGAGCCTGTCCAAGAAGGCGCTGAGAGAGGTTGAGCGGCCGCCGTCAGTGCTGTCTCGATTACCGTGGTTTCTGCAAGAGTGGGAATGGGGGTGCCTCTAACGGTGTCGTAAGCAAACGGTTTGAATGAACGTCGCCCTTCTGTTATGCTATGTCGAAGATACGCCTCGGTCTGACGGGTTCCATATCAGCAATCACTACAGCATGATCTGATAGTTCTCTTAGGCATTCAACGCTCACGGTGTTGACTTTCATGTGGCGGGTAAAAATGTGATCGATGCCACGATTTGGAACAACATCGGGGTCGGCGCGATTAAAAGGAAAGGTCGGACCGGCGTCTCTGGTGTGGCAATCAAATGCTTCGCACAGGCCGTCTAGTGCAAAGCCATCGAGCATATTGTTAAAATCGCCACTTAAGATAACCGAAGCATCTTCAGGCACGAACTTACTGATGAGGATAGCTATATTTCTTGCCTGATAATCTACGACCGTGTCATTGGGAGTCGCACTGAGATGCGTATTGGCCACCCACAATGCCGGGCCTTCACTTCGGACCTGAGCCAGTTGCAGGATCCGTATATCCTCTCCCCATTCCGGTGTATTGGGCGGAACGTCAGGGCCGTCCAGCTCAAAACTTAACTTATGGCGAAGCAGTCGGCGGGTAGAAAGGATGCAGTTGCCGTAGGTTCTCGGTGGCCAACCTTCAACTTTGGCATCCTCAATGTTGGCAGCTGTAAAAAAAGCTTCGCCCAGAGCTCTGCCATTGCCGCCAATCCGGCCGGCCTTTATCAGCTCTGCTTCCATATAGCGGGGAAAGTTTGCCGAACTAAGGGGACTATTTTCGACGGGGCGCGCATCCTGATTAACTTCCTGCAGTGAACAGAAGTCAAAGCCGTCTTCAATGATTTTCTGGGTTATACCTACAAGGCCGACGCCAAAATATTCAAGGGCGGCACCGCCATGCTCCATGTTGCAACGCGGATCATATATATTATTCCTGTTCCATTTTTAAAACTGGGCCTGAACGGGGATATTGTCCAGTTTGAATGTGCGGCACAGAACGGAAGATACCGTCGATCGACCCAAAAACAACAAAAATCATGGAGTGTCTGTCGCGTGGGTTCGCTGCACCCGTCAATTTGCCAACGGCTCAGATCATCCCGAAGCTCGATAGCCTGGAGGCACGCGTCAACCGAGGCCGAGCCTGAGCGCGCCGCCGGTCTGTGGCGCCCATCGCCGACGTCCGGCGAGGTCCTCGAAGTGACCCCTAGTCATTCCAGGGGTCGCTGGAGTCCGAGGTGAGAATTACGCGTGAGCGCGACGGTAGCAACGGGCATCGGTTCGGACACTTTCTCCTGTGGGACCGGAATTCCAGCAGCCCGTGGAAGAGAAACAAGGAAAGGACACGTACGCGACAGGACGAAATCCTTGAACTTTCTGTCGATGTGGCAGAAGGCCCGGACCTGCCCGCGAAAGCCGTCATGGCCGAAGGCATGAAGGCTGATGACCCGCCACTGCGGGAATGGGCGGTTGGGGTTCATGGACTGGTAGTTGATTTCGACGGCAGGCCGGCCCCGCATTGTCCCGCAGGGCCGATCAGCTTCTTCGGCCGGTGGCCCCCCATACTGCCCGGCGCCCCCCCGTCTCTCCCGGAACCGCGCTACCCAGGCGATCGCCGTGCTCACCCCCACGCCGAAGCGCGCCGCCGCTGGCGGCAGGACCGCCGTCCTGCACCACCGCATCAACCACACGCTCGCGAAGATCGATGAAAACGGTCGCGCCATCCATACTGGCCTCCTTCCCCAGCCAGCAGGGTGAATCAGATCAAGCCGGAAACGGGAATCCCAAATCGACTCCACCAAGCCCCATCCGCTCTAGAGCGAGATGAGTTTAGGCCGGAGCATACCCTGCCTCGATGAGGTAGTTGGCACATTCGGTTGCAGAGACGTCATTGAGGATGCGGGCGATGGCATCGCATACGGCGTCCTGGGTTCGGGCGGCGGCCTTGCGCAGCCATGCTTGAGCTTGGCGAAGACCTGCTCGATCGGGTTCAGGTCGGGCGAGTAGTTCGGCAGGAAGAAGAGCCTGGCGCCGGCGGCGCGGATGGCCTTGCGGAGGCGGCGCCCTTGTGGGAGCCGAGATTGTCCATGATGACGATGTCGCCGGGCTGCAGGGTCGGCACCAGGAACTGCTCGACATAGGCCGGAAGAGACGCCGTTGATCGGGCCGTCGATGACGCAGGGGCATCGATGCGGTCGTGGCGAAGCGCGGCGAGGAAGGTCATGGTCTGCCAGTGGCCATGCGGCGCCGGGCGCTCAGCCGCTGGCCGCGCGGCGCCCAGCCGCGGAGCGGCGTCATGTTGGTCTTGGCCCAGGTCTCGTCGATGAACACCAGGCGGGCGGGATCGACCCTGCCCTGGTACTTCTCCCACTGCTCGCGCCGGCGCGCCACGTCCGGACGCTCCTGCTCCGCCGCGATCAGCGTCTTTTTTGTGCGTCAGCCCTTCGGCGTGGACGAACTCCCACACCGTACGGTAGTCGACCTGCATCCCGCGCTCGGCGAGTTCCGCCACCAAGCCGCGCAGGGTGAAGTCCCGCCCCCGGCACCGCTCCAGCAGCCAGTCCCGCCAGGGGCCGATCAGCTTCTTCGGCCGGTGGCCCCCCATCTGCCCGGGCGCGAGGTCGCCGGTCTCCCGGAACCGCGCCACCCAGGCGATCGCCGTGCTCACACCCACGCCAAAGCGGGCCGCCGCCTGGCGGCAGGACTGACCCTCCCGCACCACCGCATCAACCACACGCTCGCGAAGATCCATCGAAAACGGTCGCGCCATCCATACTGGCCTCCTTCCCCCAGCCAGCAGGGTGAATCAGATCAAGCCGGAAACGGGAATCCCAAATCGACTCCACCAAGCCCCATCCCGCTCTAGAACGCGGCTGGAATCCGGCTGGAATCCGGCTTGACTTTTACGGCGGTTAACGCGAGGCGATCCCGGCGGGGCGTCGGTGACGCTGGACCCCGCCCGCGCTTTCGGGTTCCATGCCGGGGTGCGACCCGGGGGACGTGATGCGGGACGGTTTGCCCAGGCTCTTCTACGGCGTCGGCCTGGCACTGATGATCGGCTGGATTCTGGTGATCGGGCGTCCGATCATCCTGCCGGTCATGGCGGGCATCGTCGTGGCCTACGTGGTGATCGGGACGGCCGAGCTGATCGGCGGCGTCCCCGGACTGCGGCGCCTGCCCGCAGTCCTGCGATACCCGCTCGCGATAAGCGCGTGCCTGGTCGGCGTCGGGCTGATCCTGTGGCTGATCGTCACCAACTTCGGGCAGGTGGCGGCGCTGCTGCCGCGCTACCAGGATCAGCTCCTGGGGATGATCCAGCGGGGCGCGGTGCAGCTCGGGATCGACGACGAGCCGAACTGGGCGACGCTGCGGCGGGACGTGCTCGGGCACATCGACCTGCAGCGGCTGATGGTGGCGTCCGCGGCGTCGGTGGCGTCGATCGTGGGGACGTTCGCCGTGGTGCTGATCTACGCCGGGTTCCTGCTCGCGGAGAAGGGGGCCTTCGCGCGCAAGGTGGCGCGGCTTTCCGACGAGCCGGCCAACGTGGCGCAGATCCAGGCGCTGATCCGCGACATCAACAGCCGGATCGGCACCTACCTCGTCATGAAGACGCTGGTGAACGTGATGCTGGGGGTGGCGAGCTACCTGGTCCTGCGCGGCTTCGGGATCGAGTTCGCCGGCTTCTGGGCGCTGCTGATCGGGCTTTTCAACTACATACCCTACTTGGGCAGCATTCTCGGCGTCGCGCTGCCGACGCTGCTGGCCATCCTGCAGTTCGGCGACTTCTGGCAGGTTGTCGTCTTCGTCCTGGCGATGAGCGTGCCGCAGGTGGCGATCGGCAACTTCCTCGACCCGTGGCTGATGGGGAGCTCGCTCAACCTCAGCCCCTTCGTGATCCTGGTCGGGCTCGTCGCCTGGGTGTCGATCTGGGGGATCGCCGGGGCGATCCTCTCGGTGCCGATCATGGCGATCCTGGTCATCGTCTTCTCCGAGTTCGAGAGCACCCGGCCGATCGCGGTGCTCCTGTCGAAGGACGGGCGGATCGAATAGCCCGGCGCGGCCGGAGGGCGTGTCAGTCGTCCCGGCGGCCGAGTTCGGCGGGATCGAACTCGTAGTGGGCACCGCAGAACTGGCAGTCGGCGGTGACCTTGCCTTCCGGCGTCGTCATGGCGGCGATGTCCTCGGCCGGATAGATCGCAAGCGAACGCACCACCTTCTCCGGGCCGCAGGTGCAGCCGAAGCGCAGCGGCTGGGCGGGGTAGACGCGCGGATCCTCCTCGCTGAAGAGGCGCAGCAGGAGCTGCTCGGCGCCGACGTGCGGGCCGACGAGCTCGGTGGCCTCGACGGTGTCGAGCAGCATCACGGCCCGGCGCCAGTTGTCGGCGTCGCCGCCGTCCAGCATGTCCTCGGCCGCGAGCAGGCCATCGAAGCCGGTGGCCTCCTGGCGGGCATAGGGCGAGGCCTTGGGCATGTGCTGCAGCAGCACCCCGCCACCGCGCCAGTGCGTCGCGCCGCCGGGCTCGACCGCCTCGCCCATGGCGAGCGCAAAGCGGGTCGGGAGTTGCTCCGACTGGGCAAAGTAGGTCTCGGCACAGTCGGCCAGCGAGGTGCCGGCGATCGGAGTGACGCCCTGGTAGGGCGTGGTACCCGGCCCCTGGTCGATCAGGATGGCGAAGACCCCCTTGCCGATGAGGTCGAACGGCCGCTCCGCCTCGGCAGGCACCGCGTCCGGGTCGTAGCCGGCCCAGGCGCGGATGCGCGCGGGCTCGCCGTCCTCGCTGGGGCCGAAGTAGTCGGTGGCGATGAGCCGCACCGGGCCTTCGCCACGGATCTGCAGGCTGAGCTTCCAGCGCAGCTTGATGGTCTGGCCGATCAGCGCGGTGATGAGCGCCGCCTCGGCCACCAGCGCCGCGACCGGGGCGGGATAGTCGTGCTGGCCGAGGATGGTTTCGAGCACCGAATCGAGCCGGCCCACCCGACCGCGGATGTCCGCGCGGTCGAGCTGAAATGGCAGAATGGTGTCGTCCCAGGCGATGCGGCCGGCAAGGCTCATGGATGTCTCCTGATCTTTCCCGCACGAGATAGGAACTCGTGCGGGAGAGTTCAAACGCGGGCTCAGGCCGCGCGCTGGGTCCGGCGCGGGCGGCGGCCCCGGGCGCGGTCGGCGCGAGCCGGATCGGCCGGCTTGTGCGCCACGCCCGGCTGCGCCTTGGCACCATGCGCCTTGCGCTGGTGGTCATTGGGCGCGTGGGACCTGGGCTTCTGGCCCTTGGACGCGGGGCGGGGCTGATGGGAACCCTCCGCGGGACCGCCAGGAAGGAGTGTGGTGCGGGTGACCTTTTCCACGGCGCGGAGCTTTTTCATCTCGTCGGGCGCGCAAAGGGTGATGGCGATGCCGTCCGCGCCGTTGCGCGCGGTTCGGCCGATGCGATGGACATAGGCCTCGGGCTCGTCGGGCAGGTCATAGTTGATGACATGCGTCACGCCCGGCACGTCGATGCCGCGCGCGACGATGTCGGTGGCGACGAGCACGCGGACATGGCCGTTGCGGAACATGTTCAGCGCCTTCTGGCGCGCGTTCTGCGCCTTGTTGCCGTGGATCACCTCGGCGGCGATGCCGTCCTTGACGAGGTTCTCGGTCACCCGGTCGGCGCCGCGCTTGGTGCGGGCGAAGACGATGGCCCGCTTCACCTCGGTTCCGCGCAGGAGCGAGGCAAGATGGCCGCGCTTGGCGCCCGCCTCCATCGTCTCGACGCGCTGCTCGACACGCTCGACGGTGGTGGCCTGGGGCGCGACCTCGACGCGGACGGGATCCTTGAGAAAGCCCTGGGCGAGTCCGGACACCTCGGACGGCATGGTGGCGGAGAAGAGCGCGGACTGCCGGCGCGGGTGAAGCGCGGCGACGATCTTCCGCACAGGCTGGATGAAGCCCATGTCGAGCATGCGATCGGCCTCGTCGAGGACGACCCAGCGGGTCTGGTCGAGCAGGATCGAACGGTCGTCCATGAGATCGGTCAGCCGGCCGGGCGTGGCGACGACCACGTCGACGCCGCGCGCCATGGCGCGGACCTGGGCGCTGCGGGACATGCCGCCGAGGACGAGGAGCGTCGTCAGCCGCGCGCCGCCGGCGAAGGTGCGGAAGGCGGCCTCGATCTGCACCGCGAGTTCGCGGGTGGGGGCGAGAACCAGCGCCCGGCAGGTCTTGGGCGCGGGTCGGCCGGTGAGCGCCAGGAGTTGATGCAGGATCGGCAGAGCGAAGGCAGCGGTCTTGCCGGTGCCGGTCTGGGCGATGCCGAGAATGTCGCGGCCCGCCATCTGCGGCGCGATGGCCTGCGCCTGGATCGGGGTGGGGCTATCGAAGCCGGCGCGAACCAGCGCTTCGGTGAGCGGAGCGGCGAGGCCGAATTCCGCGAACTGAGAGGTCGTCACAAGTATTCCTTTCCGCGCGACCGGGTCGCTGCGGTTACCGCCCTCGTCAGGCGCATGTGACGAAAACAATTGCTATGGGCGATGCCGGGACCTGGGGTCCCACTGCGCCATCGCCAAGGCTCCGCCGCCGAAGCAGCGGGAGCGCCCGGTGCATGTAGCGGTGCAGCGCAGCAAAAGCAAGCGCGGACTGCCTAGAAGCTGAAGAAGACGCCGCCGAAGATCGCCTGGCCGTCGTCGTAGCTGGCGACGTCGTCGGCATAGTCGTAGCTGCGGTAGGTGAGCCAGAACTGGGTGTTGGCCCGGTCGATGTTCTGCACGAACGCGACGCCCCAGCTGTCGCTGGAAGAACTGCCGACGATCCCGTCCGGGTCCACGCCGAAGTCGTCGCCGGAATAGTAGTCGACCGACATGGCGGTGTCGCCGACGCTGGGGAAGTAGCTGCGCAGGAGGCCGAGCTTGCTGTACCAGAAGAGCGGATCCTGGTTGCCGGCGCCGTTCCGCTTGCCGCCCGCGAAGGTGAGGTTGATGCCGGTCGGGGTATGCAGCGCCGAGGCCGAGCCGCCGAAGACCGAGGTGTCCTCGTCCTGCCAGTTGTAGCCGAGCCCGGCGCCGACCTCGAAGTCGCCGTAGTCGTTGGCGTAGTTGACCGCCGCGTCGAAGATGTTCTGGTCGCGCACCTCGGAATCGTCGCTGAGCAGGTCACGGCCGAAGGCTATGGCCGCGGTGAAGTTGGCGAAGCTCGGGCTGTCGTAGCGGACCCGGACCTTGCGGTCGCCGTCGAGGTTGGCGAAGACGTCGAAGATCTGCGGTCCGCTGAGGTCGTCGGCCAGCGCCGGGTCGCTGAAGCGGATGATCTGGGCGCCGGCGGAATCAGCACGCCGGAATAGGCGATGATGTCGGTGCCGGAGCGGTCGATCTCGAGGATGCCGTCGGTGGCCATGCTGCCCTGGCCGAGCCAGAACTTGCCGTACTGGTCGTTGGCGAACGAGAAGTCGAGCTTGCGGATGTTGGCGTTGGAGAACTCGTAGTCCTCGGAGGTGGGCGAGTCCTGCTCGATGTTGACGGTGCTGGTGGAGTACGGCGCGTAGCCGAACTCGTTGACGTTCTCGAATGTCCAGGCGTCGAATTCCTGGGTGTAGCTGATGCCGGCGCGGGTGCCGGAGTTGTCGTTGTCGATGAGGAAGTAGCTCTTGGTCTCGCGGCCGTCGTCGTAGGACAGGATGCCCTTGTTGATCTGGCCGTAGAAGGTCAGGACGCTGCCGTTGGAGAACTCACGCTGGATCGGCGGCAGCCCCTGGGCTAGGACGCCGCCGGCGAAGGCCAGAAGGGTCGGGGTGCTCAGCAAGATTGCATAACGGATCGACCGGTTCATGCCCTGCCTCATCGCCAGCCCCCTTTTTCGATCAGCACGCGAGTCCGATAATCGCCAAACTTCGATCCGATGTTTGCCTGCGGCAATAAGGAACTGCGCCGGTTGGGTGGAACGCAGGGTTGTGTTGCCGATCGGCCACGAAGGGCGGCCAAAGCGCACCGCCTTGCGTCCGTTCGTGGCCTCGGCGTAGGTGGTTCCCGCAACAGCGTAATCGGCGGGATGGCGGCGTGATAGGGACAGCGCTCTGGATCGTGGCGCCGGGCGTCGCGGAAATGCGCGACGAGATTGTCGCTCCCGGGGCGGGCGACGTGTTGGTCGAGACGCGCTTCAGCGGCATCAGCCGGGGCACCGAGGCGCTGGTGCTGCGCGGGGGGGTGCCGCGCGCCGAGCGGGCCAGGATGCGGGCGCCGCTGCAGGCGGGGAACTTTCCGTTTCCGGTGAAGTACGGCTACGCCGCGGTCGGGCGTGTCGCCGCCGGGCCGGCCGAACTGGAGGGCCGCGACGTCTTCGTGCTCCATCCGCACCAGGACCGTTTCGCCGCGCCGGCGGCCATGGCGGTGCCGCTCCCGAAGGGCGTGCCGCCGGGGCGCGCGGTGCTGGCCGCCAATATGGAGACGGCGCTGAACATCGTCTGGGATTCGGCGGCGTCGGTCGGCGACCGTATCGCCGTGGTCGGGGGCGGGGTGGTGGGCGCGCTGACCGCCTGGCTCTGCGCGCGGATGCCCGGGACGGAGGTGACCCTGGTCGACGTCAACCCGGACCGCGCCGGGCTGGCGGCGGTGCTGGGGTGCGGATTCGCGGCGCCGGACGCGGCGCCGGTCGACTGCGACCTCACCATCCACACCAGCGCCAGCGGCGAGGGGCTGGCGACCGCGCTGGGGGCGGCGGGGCTGGAGGCTACCGTGGTGGAGGCGAGCTGGTACGGCGACCGCCCGCCGACCGTGGGGCTCGGCGGCGCCTTCCACAGCCGGCGGCTGCGGCTCATCTCGAGCCAGGTGAGCCTGGTGCCGACCGAGCGGCGCGCCCGCTGGAGCAACCGGCGGCGCATGGAGGCGGCGCTGCGGCTGCTGGCCGACCCGACACTGGACGTGCTGATCTCCGGCGAGACCGCCTTCCGCGACCTGGCGGGCCGCTACCGGGAGGTGCTGGACCGGCCGGATACGCTCTGCCATCGTGTCTTCTACGACTGAACGGGAGGTGCCGGTGTACGCCGTCGAGGTCCGCGATCACATCATGATCGCCCACAGCCTGCCGGCCGAGGTCTTCGGCCCGGCCCAGGGCCTGCATGGCGCCACCTTCGTGGTCGATGCCGCGTTCTTCGCCGAGGAGATCGACGCGCACGGCATCGTGGTGGACATCGGCCTCGCGACCGAGGCGCTGGGCCAGGCGCTGGCGCCGCTGCGCTACCGCAACCTCGACGCCGTGCCGGAATTTGCGGGGCGTTTCACCACCACCGAGGCGCTCTGCCGGCACATCTTCGATGCCCTCGCGGCGGTGATCCGCGCCGGAGGGCTCCAGGACGGCGGCCGGCTCCGGCGGCTGCGGGTGACGCTGCACGAGAGCCACGTCGCGCGCGGGTGGTTCGAGGCGGAGCTTTAGTGCCGGTCGTCCACTTCGTGATCCCGGGATCGATCGACACGCCGACCGGCGGCTACGGCTACGACCGGCGGCTGATCGCGGAGTTGGCCGCGCTGGGATGGGAGGTACGCCACGTGCCGCTCCCGGGCGCCTGGCCGCACCCAGACGCCGCGGCGCGGGCGGCGGCGCGCGCGGCGCTATCCGCCTTGCCGGAAGGCGCGGTCGTGCTGATCGACGGCCTCGCCGGCGGGGTCCTGCCCGAGGAGCTCGCGGCGGAGGCGTCGCGGCTGCGGCTGGTGGCGCTGGTGCACCATCCGCTGGCCGACGAGAGCGGCCTGAGCACTGCGGACCGCCGCCGTCTGCTGGCCGACGAGGCCGCGGCGCTGACGCATGCCCGCGCGATCGTCTGCACCAGTCACGCCACCGGCCGGAGGCTGGCGACAGGCTTCGGGGTCGCCCCGTCCCGCATCACCGTCGCGCCGCCCGGCACCGAACGCGCGCCCCGGGCGCGCGCGGCGGGCGATCCGCCGCTGATCCTGAGCATCGGCTCGCTGATCCCCCGCAAGCGTCATGACGTGCTGGTCGCCGCGCTGGCTCGGCTGCGGGACCGCCGGTGGCGGGCGCGAATCGTGGGGTCGGCGACGCTCGATCCCGATTGCGCGAGCGCGCTCGCCCGCCAGGTGGCCGACCTTGGCCTTGGGGACCGGGTCGTGCTGACCGGGGCGCTGGCCGATACCGCCGCGGAACTGGACGGCGCCGACATCTTCGCGCTCGCCAGCGAGTACGAGGGCTACGGCATGGCCTTCGCCGAGGCGCTGGCGCGTGGCCTGCCGGTGGTGGCCTCCCGCGCGACGGCTATCGCCGATCTCGTTCCCGAGGCCGCGGGAGCGTTGGTCCCGCCCGGTGACGTCGGCGCCTTCGCCGATGCGCTGGCCGGGCTCCTCGACGATCGCGCCGCGCGGCGTGCCGCCGCCGAAGCGTCCTGGCGCGCAGGCACGGCGCTGCCGGGATGGACGGAGACGGCCATGCTGGCCGAGCGGGCGCTGAAGCAGGCGATGGCGTGAGTTTCGACCCGACCTGGCTCGACCTTCGCGCGCCGGCGGATGCTGCGGCGCGCGATCCGGCGTTGCGCGCGGCGGCCGAACATCATCTCCGCGGGGTCGGGGAGCCGGTGGCGCTCGATCTCGGCTGCGGCACCGGCGCCGCCTGTGGCGCATTCGCGGTGCCGCGGCTGCGCTGGCGCCTCGTCGACAGCGACCCGGCGCTGCTCGCGATTGCCGCCGCCCGCTGTGGCCCCCACGCGGAGACGATCGCCGCCGACCTCGCGGACCTCGATCGGCTGCCCTTCGCCGGGGTGCGGCTGGTGACCGCCTTCGCGCTCCTCGACCTCGCGGGGCAAGGGTGGATCGAGGCGCTGGCGGAGCGGGTCGCGGGGGCAGCGGCGGGGTTCTATGCGCCGCTCTGCTACGACGGCGCGCTGGCGTGGGCGCCGCCCTTGCCCGAAGATGCCGCGGTGCGGGCGGCGTTCAACGCCCACCAGCGGCGCGACAAGGGCCTCGGCCCGGCGCTCGGCCCGGGGGCGGCGGCGGCGATGGCCCGGGCGCTGGCGGCACGGGGGTACGCTGTGCGGCTCGCGCCGAGCCCGTGGCGGCTCGGGCCGCAGGAAGCGGTGCTGCACGCGGCGCTGGTCGAGGGGATCGCCGAGGCGACGGGCGCCGCGAAGTGGGCTCAGGCGCGGCGCACCGCGAGCGGCTGGCGTTGCTCGGTCGGCCACGTGGACGTGCTGGCCTTGCCGCAGGGGGCGAGCGCGCAGTCGAAGACGACGTCGGAGTCGAGCCCGTAGACATGCGTCTCCGGCCGGAGCGCATCGGCGAGGCAAGCCACCGGCGCGGTGCGCAGGCCCGACGGTCCGGTACCGATGATCAGCGGCGCGATCGCGACGTGCAGCCGCTGGAGAAGGCCCGCGTCCAGGAAGCTGGCGATGGTCACCCCGCCACCTTCGACGAGGACGCGCGGCAGGCCGCGCTCGGCGAGGGCGTCGCGGATGGCGGCGGGAGGGATCCAGCCGTCGGGGGCGGGAAGCTCGACCACCTCCACGCCCGCGGGACGCGGCCGGCCGCAGGACTGGACGACGAGGCGGCGGGCGCCGTCGGGGCGCAGGACCTGGGCGTCATCGGGCAGGCGGCCGCGCGGGTCGATCACCACCCGCGCCGGGCTCGGGCCCTCGACCAGGCGCACGGTCAGCCGCGGGTCGTCGCCGAGCGCGGTGCGGACGCCCACCACCACCGCGTCGGCCAAGCGCACGGCAGCGGTGAAGATGGCGCAGCCCGTCGGGGCCGGACACGGCCGTGGCGTCGCCGCTCAGCGTGGCGATGCGGCCGTCCAGCGACTGGCCGACCTGTGCGAAGAGGTAGGGCTCACCATGCCCGTCCGCCGCCAGCGGCGCGTAGAGCGCCCAGGCGGCCCTTGCCTCGGCAGGCCAGTGGGCGCGCGGGCCGGAGCGCCGGCCCGCCCGGAGCGCAAGCAGCGCGGACCACACCTCGTCCGTCACCTCGGCGCGCTGCATTTCGGTTCGCCCCTCGTTCCCCCGCCACCTTCAGAGTTCTAGCGCTCGGACCGCGCCCGTAAAGCCCGCGGTCAATGGGTCGCGGAAGCCTGCGCCGGCGGCGCTGCACCGAAGGCGGCAAGGAACCGGTCGCGGAAGGCCGCCATCGGCCAGACCGGCGCATCCGGGGCCGGGATCAGCCCGGGTGTCCAATCCCAGGCGTCCAGGCGCTCGACGAGGGGTGGAGGCCCGATGACATGGATCGGCACGTCGCGGTTCTCGTCGTCGCCGGAAACGAAGGCGGCCGGCTGATGGTCGCCGAGGACGATCGTCAGCGTCGGGCGCCCGCCGCCGCGCTCTGCACGGCGCGCGGCGAAAGCGCCCACGATGCGGAGCGTGTACTCGAGCGAGAGGCGATACTGCTCGCGCACCCGGTCGCTGTCGCGCCAGACCACGTCCGGCGGGTCGCCGGCGGCGGCGAAGGGATCGAAGACGCGGCCGTCGCCCAGCGCGTCCCAGGGCAGGATCGGCGGGATCGGCGTCCAGGGCGCGTGCGACGAGATGAGCGCGATCTCCGCGAAGACCGGGGCACGTGGCGCGGGATCGAGAAGCTGGCGTTCGAAGGCGGCGAGGGTGAACTGGTCGGGCATGGTGACCCAGTTGAACGGCCGCCCGCGATAGCCGAGGTCGGCGGCCGCGAGGATCCGGTCGTAGCCGAACCAGGCCGCCTCGGGCCAGGCGAGCGTGATCGCGGGCATGACCGCGGCCGTCTGCCAACCCGCAGCCTTGCGCGAGGTGAAGGAGCGTGCGTCGGGGGCTGGCGAGGAGCGCGCGGTAGCGGCCCTGGTCGGCGATGGTGAGGCCGGAGAGGACGCTGGCATGGGCGAGCCAGCTCTGGCCACCCACCATCGGCGCGGTCAGGTAGCCCGAGCGCATGGCGAGGCCGTCCGCGGCCAGCTGCGCCTCCGCCGCGTCGAGCACCGCCGTGACGGTGGGCGCATAGAGCGGGTTCTCCAGCGCCGAGCGGCCGTAGGATTCCACGAAGATCAGGAAGACATCGGCGCCGCGAAGCGCGGGCAGGATCGCTTCCGGCGGCAGGGCCGCAAAGCTGTCCTCGGCCGCATCGACGCGGAAGCGGGCGAGGTCCGTTCGCGCACGCTGGCCGTCGCGCAGATGCTCCCAGGCCAGCCGGCTGCTGGCGGCTCGACCGGGCGGGTCGAAGCGGCCAGCCGCGTCCACGGCGACGAATGCCGCCGCCGCCACGGCGAGCGCCGCGAGCGCCGGGCGGTGACGGGATGGCGCGAGCGCGGCGAGCCGGCCGGTCGCCCACCAGACCGCAAGCGCGAGGAGCGCCACGGCGGCGGCGAGTGCCGCGACGGCAGCCGCCGCCGCCGGCCAGCCAAGCGCGCCGCTGGACAGCCGCCACGCCGCCGCCGGCAGGTCGCCGTCGAGCACCGGGTTGAACGGGCGCTGGAAGGCGATGGCGGTGCCGAGATCGGCCAGTTTCAGGACGGCGAGGGCGATGAGAGCGAGGGTGATCGCGGCGCGCAGCGGCCGGGAGGGGAAGGCGAGCAGGAGAAGCACGAGGAGCGGCAGTTCGAGCTGGAAGCGGAGGAGCGCCGCGGGCGCGAACGCGCCGGGGTGGCTGGGCTGGACGAGGAGGAGATGCAGCACGAGGACCGCGGCTACGGCCGCGACGGCGCTGCGCATGCGGCCTCGCTCAGTCATGCGGACGCAGGCGGGCGTAGATGTCGCCCGGACGGCCATGCGGCGCCATCTGCGCCAGCGCCCGGCCGATGCCGGTGGCGTCGCGCCAGTCTTGCAGCGCAAAGGTCAGGGCTTCGCCCTTCACGAAGTTGAAGTCGTAGGACCCGAGCTCGCCCAGGCGCGCGATGCAGGCCGTGGCCGTCTCCGGCGCGGCGGGCAGGTACTCGAACGCGACCCAGGGCACCGGGTGGGTAAGCCCGGCCAGCACCTCGGCCTCGAAGCCCTCGACGTCGATCTTCACGAACCGTGGAAGGCCGTGGATGGCGATCAGCGCGTCGAGCGTGGTGACCTCGACGGTCTCCTCGGCATCCCAGCGCACGCGCGCGAAGCCCGGCGCGGCACCCATCCGATCGGCGAAGCCGCAGGCGAGCGATGAGACCGTCGGGTGCAACCGCGACACGGCGAGCGCCGCCCGGCCCGGCGCCGGGCCGGCCGCGAGGGGCAGGAGCGTGACGGCGGAGGGCAGGCTTCGGGCGAGGAAGGCGTGGAACAGCCGTTGCGGCTCGAGCGCCACCACCCGCGCGCCGGCGCTGACCAGCGCAAGCGTGCGGTTGCCCACATGCGCGCCGATGTCGAAGGCAAGATCGCCGGGGGCGACGATGCCCCGGTAGAGCTCGGCCAGCCGCGCGATCCGCCAGGGCCGGGCGCGGTAGATGACGAGCGAGCGCGCAAGGCCGATCCAGCTGGGAAGGTCGGCCGTCACGCCGCCCGCAGCAGCCAGGCGACGTCGACCGCGAACGACCAGACGAGTGCGGCGAACGCCGCCGCGGCGAGGATCGCGGAGAGCGGCGGGGCGAGCGGCGGCGCCAGGATGACGGCGAGGACGGCAACCTGCAGCACGCAGACGGCGCGGCGGCGGCGGGACGGCGGCAGCGGGCGGGCGAGGGCCGGGACGAGCCAGCCGGCGAGGACGAAGACGTAGCGAAGCAGGCCGAGGCCGAGGACCCACGGGCCGGCCTTGCCGAGGCCGACGGCGAGCCCGGCCAGCGCCAGGATCAGGAGGGTGTCGATCTCCAGGTCGAAGCGCGCGCCGAAGGCCGAGACGAGCCCCTGGCGGCGGGCGGCCCAGCCGTCGAGCCCGTCGAGCGCCAGGAGGAGCGAAGCGCCGCCCAGGGCCCACCAGGCGCCGACACCCGCGAGCATGCCCGGCTCGAAGGCGAGGGCCACGAAGACGGCCGCCCCGCCGGCGCGAAAGAGGGTGATGCCGTTGGCGATGCCGAAGCGGGGATGGGGATGCTGGCCGGCGAGCCGCTCGATCACCACGGCGCCGATCACACCGAAAAGCGCGAGGCCGGCAAGGGGGGCCGCCGCGCCCGCGAACGGCAGGGCGGCGAGCGTGCAGACGACGGCGGCGCCGACGGCGCACGTCGCCGCGAGCGCGCCCCGCCGCGGACCGCTCAGGATCGGCGCGCCGGCCCTGGCTCCGATCATCGCACCCTCTGGACCGCCGGGTGCGATCCACCTATCCGTTTGAGAGGCATGGAAGTCCGGGCTAGAGTGGCACGCTCGGTGGGGCGAGGGGAAGTTGCATGGGTTTCGGCACCGTCTCGCGGCTGTTCCACTGGGTCACCGTGCTTCTCGTGCTGGTGATGATACCGGTGGGCGTGGTGATGACACAAGACGTCCCGCGCCCGCTGCAGGAACTCGTTGTTCATCCTTCACAAAGGATTGGGGCCGGTCGTTCTTGTGGTGGTGCTGCTCCGGCTTCTCTGGCGGGCCTTCCACCCGGCGCCGCCGCTGCCGGCCAGCGTCCCGCCGCTGCAGGCAAGGGTGGCGAAGCTGGTGCATGCGGGGCTCTACTTCTTCCTGCTGGTGCAGGCGATCAGCGGATACGTGCGGGTGACCGCCGGGGGGTTTCCCATCGAAACGCTCGAGTCAGTCGGCATTCCGCCCCTGCTGCCGAAGTCCGAAGGCATCGGCGACATCGCGTCGACGATACACCGGATCTCGGCCTTCTGCCTCATGGCCCTGATCGCCATGCACGTCGGCAGCGGCGGCGTTTCACGGCCTGTTCAAGCGGGACGGGGTCTTTTCGATGATGTGGCCGCCGATCGCGCCGAAGACCGGGCCGGGGTCACCGGCGGCCTGAAGCGGATCCCACGAAAAGCAAGAGCGGACGCTCAGGGGTCGAGATCTTTCGGGGTCGAGTGGCGCGGTCGGCAGAAAGAAGCGGCCCGCTCTGGCAGGAGATGGCCCACGCGTGGTAGAGTCTGGGTCGCGCATAGTCCCCTGGTGAACATGAAGACCCATCGCGGCGCTACCTACACCGAGGAAACCGTAACCCTTGACGACACCGCGTTCGAGGATTGCACCTTCGTGCGTTGCCGGCTGGTGTACTCCGGACTAGGCACGGTTGGTCTCAGAGACTGCCGCCTCCGAGAGTGCTCCTTTCACTTCGAAGGTGCAGCCGGAAATGCGGTGGCGTTCATGAACGCCCTCGCCGGCGATCCCGGGCTCAGGAGCGCCCTCCCATACATTATCCCGAACCTCGAAAGGCGCGGGCGCGTCAACTGACGTCATCTTGTTCCTCACGTGCTGTCGAATAGCACGCGTTCCGAGCGGTGGCACCGGCGCGGCTCGACCTCGGCGATCTTCCGCCGAAATCGTTACAGTTTTACTGAGGATGCCCCTCGGGGCGCCCTGCGTCACCTGCTCCAGCGGTAGAGCCATACCTCGGATGCGGCGGTGCCCTCGCTCATCAGCGAGAGGCGGAACTCGGCGGACGGGAGATCGCCGGCGATGAAGTGGAAGCCGACCCGGGCGATGTTGCCGCCAGGGAGCGGGGCGATGCTGAGGCCTTTGGTCTCTCCGGCGCTGACCCCGAGCTTGGGCGTCACGGTGTCGAAGTTGATCATGCCGAGGTCGAAGTCGACGACGAAGACCCGCTCGCGCGCGTCGAGGATCGAGAGGCCGCTGCGGGTGGCGATGACACGCGCGATCGGCAGTTCCTCGCCCTCGCCGACACCCCAGGTCAGGCGGTAGCTGAACGGGTGCTCGGACCCGGCCGCGAGCGGCTCGGCGGGGCGCCAGAAGGCGACGATGTTGTCGGTGAACTCGTCGGCGGTCGGCAGCTCCACGAGGACCACGGCGCCGCGGCCCCAGTCCTCGCTCGGCTCGACCCAGGCACTCGGTCGCTGATCGTAGTGGGCCTCGGCGTCCCCGTAGTGCTCGAAGGTGCGCGCGCGCTGGATGAGCCCGAAGACCCGGGGGTTGTCATCGGCGAAGGAGGAGGTCTCGACACCCGTGGGGTTGCGCAGCGGCCGCCACAGCCGCTCGCCGGAGCCGTTGACCATCCTGAGGCCGTCGCTGTCGTGCACCGCGTCGCGGAAGTCGTCGACGCCGGCGCGGCGCTCCGGGCCGAAGATAGTACATCGAGGTCAGCGGCGCTATTCCGATGGCGTTGATCTCGCGCCTCGGGAAGAGCACCGAGCGGATCTGCATCACCGTCTCGGACCCCGGCTCGACGGTGAAATCGAAGGCGCCGGCGACCGAGTCGCTGTCGAGCAGCGCGCTCAGGTGCAGCACGCGGTCGCCGGGCTGCGGCTCGTAGACCCAGAAGGCGGTGAAGATGGGGAACTCCTCCGGGTCGGGGCCGGCGGTTCCGATGGCGAGGCCGCGGGCGGAGAGGCCGTAGAAGGTGTCGTGCGCCACCGCGCGGAAGTAGCTGGCGCCCTGGAAAACGGTGACCTCGTCCCAGACGCCCGGGCGGTTGATCGGGTAGCGGAAGCGGATGCCGGAGAAGCCCATGTCTTCGGCAAGGCCGGCAGGGGCCCGGCCGTCGGGATAGGGGAAGTAGTCGGGGTGGAAGCGCGAAGAAGTCGGTGGAGAACGGAATCGGCTCCGCCGTGCCGTTCGAGACGAGGTTGACCTCGATCCGGTCCTGAAAATAGAAGCCGGGCGGCATCAGGTCCATCTGGAAGCCGCGACCGCCGTCGGTGAAGAGCCGCTTCTCGTCGCGGAAGCGGATGGCGCGGAACTGGTCGTACTTCAGGTCCGCGAAAGGCTCGGTCATTTCCATCAGCGGCCGGGAGTAGGGGGACGCGGCGACGTCGCGGGCGCGCGCCACCACGGCGTCGAAGCTGAAGGCGCCGGGCGTCTCCTGCGCGAAGGCCGGAGCGGCGATCGAGGTGATGCGGGATCCGAGCAAGCCCGCGAGGGCTGAGTGGAGAAGCGTGCGGCGGTCCATCTTTTCCCCTTTGGCTCAGGCTTCCCCGCCCGATCTACGGTGCTGACGGGCAAGGCTCAAGGGTCGCGGCGGTGCGGTGGCGGGCGGCCGCCCGCGCGCTCGGTCACGAATGCGACAGCGCGGGGTCCGAGCGTCAGGCGGCCCTTCGGCGCCTCGGCCCAGGCATGGCCCTCGCGGGACGGGAGATGGAAGGTGACGCTGTGGGCGCTGCGGTTGAACAGCACGGCAAGGCGACCGTCCCCGCCGCGGCCGAGCAGCATGGCCAGCGCGGGGCCGCGGGCGTTCTGCCAGTCCTCGGGGGTCTTCTCGGCGCCGCCGGGGGTGAGCCATGCCACATCGGGTATGCCGTCGCTTCCTGCGGCGCCGGTCAGGAGCGCGGGGTCGGCGAGCGCCGGATGCGCGCGGCGGAGGGCGGCGAGGCTTGCGGCGTACGCCTCGAGTTCGCGGTCGCGGCCGGTCCAGTCGAGCCAGGTGACCGGCGTGTCCTGGGCGTAGGCGTTGTTGTTGCCGGCCTGGGTGCGGCCGAACTCGTCGCCGGCGGTGAGCATGATGCTGCCGCGGGAGGCGAAGAGGGTGGCGAGGAGGGCGCGCTGGTCGCGGTGGCGCTCGGCGAGGACGGCGGGGTCGGTGGTGGGGCCCTCGACGCCGTTGTTCCAGGAGAGGTTCTCGCCGTGGCCGTCGCGGTTGTGCTCGCCGTTGGCGTGGTTGTGCTTGTGGCGGTGGGCGACGAGGTCGGCGAGGGTGAAGCCGTCGTGGGCGGCGATGAAGTTGACGCTGCGGGTGGCGGGCGGGCGGGTAGACGTCGGAGGAGCCGGCGAGCGCGGTGGCGAAGTCGCCGAGCATGTGGGCGTCGCCGCGCCAGAAGCGGCGGGCGCGGTCGCGGAAGCGGTCGTTCCATTCCAGCCAGGGGGCGGGGAAGTGGCCGAGCTGGTAGCCGCCGGGGCCGATGTCCCAGGGCTCGGCGATGAGGATGCGGTCGGCGAGGAGCGGGTCGGTGGTGATGGCCTGGAGGGTTTCGGCCTTGGGGTCGAAGCCCGTGGCGGTGCGGCCGAGGACGGGGGCGAGGTCGAAGCGGAAGCCGTCGACGCCGGCCTGGCCGACGAAATGTCTAAGGGAATCAAGGATGAGGCGGCGGGTGGCGGGGTGGTCGCAGGCGAGCGTGTTGCCGGTGCCGGCGTCGTTGACAGGCGGCCGTCGGGCTCGTGGCGGAAGTAGGCGCGGGGGTCGAGGCCGCGCAGGCTGAGGGTGGGGCCGTGGGCGTCGCTCTCGCCGGTGTGGTTGAAGACGACGTCGAGGATGGTGCCGATGCCGGCGGCGCGGAGGGTGGCGACGGTGGTGCGCAGTTCCTCGATGCCGCCGGGGCAGAGGCGGGGGTCGGGGGCCATGAAGGCGACGGGGTTGTAGCCCCAGCCGTTGGTCAGGCCGAGGGGGGCGAGGTGGCGCTCGTCGATCCAGGCGGTGATCGGCATGAGCTCGACGGCGTCGACGCCGAGGCGGGTGAGGTGGTCGAGGATCGCCGGGTGGGCGAGGGCGGCGACGGTGCCGCGGATGTCGGCACGGGCACGTCGGGGTGGAGGAGGGTGAAGGGGCGGACGGGGACCTCGTAGATCAAGCCTCCGGGCTTGAAAACGGGCGGGGCCGGGGGGATCGGCGGGGGGAGGTCCTCGACGATCGCCTTGGGCATCAGGTGGGCGGTGTCGGTCGACTTCGCCGCGCGGGATCGGCGAGGCGGGGGTTGAAGGCGAAGGGGCGGTCGAGGCGGGTGGCGTGGGGGTCGACGAGGAGCTTGTTGCGGGTCGAACCAGAGGCCGTGGGCGGGGTTCCAGGGGCCGTCGGCGCGGAGGCCGTAGCGGGTGCCGGGGGGGAGTGGCGGGGGCGGTGAAGGTGTGGTCGGGGCCGGGCGTCGAGGGGGATGCGGTCGGTCTCGCGCTCGCCGTCGAAGAGGCAGAGCCAGATGCGGTCGGCGGTGGAGGAGAAGACGGTGAAGGGGGGTCATGGGAGCGGGTGCGAAGCCAGTGGGTCTGGCGGAAAGTGCGGGATGCACAATCCACGCACAACGCTATGCACGACCCATGCACGGTGAGACGTCTGCGCGGGCAGTCGAGTCTGGCGGCTGCTGCCGGATCCGCATTGGCGGCGCTTGCGGCCTGCCGCGGCGCGCGCCGGCAGGCGCATTCCTCGCCGTATTGGAGAGCGACGGTGCGGTGCGGCGGCTCGGCCGCGGACGCCGCGCGTCGCGCGATCCGGCGACGGCGCGGATGCGCCTGCGCCTGGCGAGGCGCAGCGTCGCGTGGCTGCGGCGCGAGCGGGTGCGGCCGATCAGGTGATGACGTCCGGCTTGGCGCGGCCGGTGAGGGCGCGGATCGAGGCGACCTCCTCGGCGGCCTGGATGAGGTCGGCGAGGGCGTCGGCGGTGGCGAGGGCGAGCTTCTTCGGCTTGTCCTCGTAGCGCTCGATGTAGACGCGCAGGGTGGCGCCGGAGGTGCCGGTGCCGGAGAGGCGGAAGACGACGCGGCTGCCGCCTGCGAACATCACGCGGATGCCCTGCTTGGCGGAGACGGAGCCGTCGATGGGGTCCTTGTAGGTGAAGTCGTCGGCGGCGGCGACCTTGAGGCCGGCGATCTTGGTCTCGGGGAGGGTGGCGAGCCTGGCGCGGAGGCCGTCCATCAGGGTGTTGGCGGCGGCGGTGTCGATGCCCTCGTAGTCGTGGCGGGCGTAGTAGTTGCGGCCGTATTCCTTCCAGTGCGCCTCGGCGATCTCCTTGGCCGGCTGCTTGCGGGCGGCGAGGATGTTGAGCCAGAGCAGGACCGCCCAGAGGCCGTCCTTCTCGCGGACGTGGTTGGAGCCGGTGCCGGCGCTCTCCTCGCCGCAGATGGTGGCGAAGCCGGCGTCGAGCAGGTTGCCGAAGAACTTCCAGCCCGTGGGGGTCTCGTAGATGCCGATGCCGAGCTTGGCCGCGACGCGGTCGGCGGCGGCGCTGGTCGGCATGGAGCGGGCGATGCCGGCGAGGCCCTTGGCGTAGCCGGGGGCGAGGTGGGCGTTGGCCGCGAGCATGGCGAGGCTGTCGGACGGGGTGATGAAGATGCCGCGGCCGATGACGAGGTTGCGGTCGCCGTCGCCGTCGGAGGCGGCGCCGAAGTCGGGGGCGTCCGGCGCCCATCATCTCGTCGTAGAGCTCCTTGGCGTGGACGAGGTTGGGGTCGGGGTGGTGGCCGCCGAAGTCGGGCAAGGGGGTGCCGTTGCGGACGGTGCCCGCCGGCGCGCCGAGGCGGTTCTCGAGGATCTCGGTGGCGTAGGGGCCGGTGACGGCGGACATGGCGTCGAAGGCCATGCGGAAGCCGCCGGCGAACATGGCGCGGATGGCGGGGAAGTCGAAGAGCGTCTCCATCAGCTCGGCGTAGTCGGCGACGGGGTCGATGACCTCGACGGTCATGTTGCCGAGCTGCTGGGTGCCGATCTGGTCGAGGTCGAGGTCGGGGGCGTCGAGGATCTTGTACTCGTCGATCTGCTTGGTGCGCTCGTAGATCGCCTCGGTGATCCGCTCGGGGGCGGGGCCGCCGTTGCCGATGTTGTACTTGATGCCGAAGTCTTCCTGCGGGCCGCCGGGGTTGTGGCTGGCGGAGAGGATGATGCCGCCGTAGGCGCGGTACTTGCGGATGACGTTGGAGGCGGCGGGGGTGGAGAGGATGCCGCCCTGCCCGACCAGCACCCGGCCGAAGCCGTTGGCGGCGGCCATCTTCAGCGTGATCTGGATGACCTCGCGGTTGAAGTAGCGGCCGTCGCCGCCGATCACCAGCGTCTTGCCGGCGAAGTTCTCCAGGCAGTCGAAGATCGACTGGATGAAGTTCTGCACGTAGTTCGGCTGCTGGAAGTGCGGAACCTTCTTGCGCAGGCCGGAGGTGCCGGGCTTCTGGTCGTCGTAGGGCTGTGGTCGGATACGTGTCGATCATGCTGGTCACTGCCGGCAGGAGGGAGGCGTAGAGGTCGGCGTAGGCGGCGGCGCTGCGGTCCCAGGAGACGTCCGCCTTCATGCCCTGGCGCTGGAGCGCGGTCCAGGCGGCGCGGTCGCGCATGAGAAGGGTGGCGCGGCGGATGGCGCCGGCGAGCGGCGCGGCGTCGACGGGGGTGAACTGGAAGCCGGTGGCGGCGCCGGCGTTCAGCGCGGCGATGTTGGCGTCGATCACCGTGTCGGCGAGGCCGCCGGTGCGGGCGACGATGGGCACGCAGCCGTAGCGCAGGCCGTAGAGCTGGGTGAGGCCGCAGGGCTCGAAGCGCGAGGGGATGAGGATGGCGTCGCCGCCGGCCTGCATCAGGTGGGCGAGCGGCTCGTCGTAGCCGATGACGGCGCCGACGCGGCCGGGGAACTCGGCGGCGAGCGAGCGGAAGGTCGTCTCCAGGCCCGGCGTCGCCGGTGCCGAGGACGGCGAGGCGGTGGCCGGCGCGGACGATGTCCTGGGCGGTGATCCAGGCGAGGAGGTCGATGCCCTTCTGCCAGGTGAGGCGGCTGACGAGGACGAAGAGCGGCGCGTCGTCGTTGTGGAGGCCGAAGCGGCCGGCGAGCGCGGTGCGGTTGGCGGCGCGGCCCTGCAGCTTGCGGGCGGAGTAGGTGGCGCGGCAGGAGCGGGTCGGTCTCGGGGTTCCAGACGTCGACGTCGATGCCGTTGACGATGCCGTGCAGCGCGCCCGAGCGGGCGGCGATCAGGCCTTCGAGGCCCATGCCGTAGGCCGGGGTCTTGATCTCCTCGGCGTAGGTCGGGCTGACGGTGGTGATGGCGCTGGCGTTGGCGATGCCGGCCTTGAGGTAGCCGACGCCGCCGTAGAACTCGACGCCGTCGAGGCCGGCGGCCTGCGGCGGCAGCTCCAGCGCCTGGAAGACGGAGGCGGGGAAGGCGCCCTGGAAGGCGATGTTGTGGATGGTGATGACCGAGGGGCGCGGCACGCCGTAGAAGCGCAGGTAGGCGGGGGCGAGGCCGGCCTGCCAGTCGTGGGCGTGCACGAGGTCGGGGAGGAACTCCGGCACCATGCCCATGGCGATGTCGGCGGCGGCGCGGCCGAGCGCGCCGAAGCGGCGCCAGTTGTCGGGGTGGTCGCGGCCGCGACGGGTCGCCGTAGGGGCCGCCGGGGCGGTCGTAGAGCGGCGGGCTGTCGATGACGATGAGGTCGAGCCCCTCGACGGTGGCGGCGATGAGGCGGGCCGGGACGCCGAGGAGTGCGGGGTAGTCGTGCAGGAGCCGGGTGTGCGGCCGAGCTTGCTCATCACGGCGGGGTAGCCGGGCAGGAGCGTGCGCACCTCGATGCCGCGGCGGGCGAGCGCCGGCGGCAGGGCGCCGGCGACGTCGGCGAGGCCGCCGGTCTTGACGAGCGGATAGACCTCGGAGGCGACGGAGAGGATGCGCATCAGGAGCACGCTCCGGTCGACGCGAGCCGCTCGCCACAGTCCCGCACGAGACGTCCCGCCGGCATCACTTCAGCGCGTCGATCATCGGCTGGGTGATGAGGCAGATGCCCATCTCGGTGCGGCGGAAGCGCTTGCCGTCGAGGGCGGGGTCCTCGCCGACCACGAGACCCTCGGGGATGCGCACGGCGCGGTCGACCACGACCCGGCTGAGCCGCGCGCTGCGGCCGATGTCGACGTCGGGCAGGATCACCGCCTCGTCGAGGCTCGGAGTAGGAGTGGACGCGCACGCCGGTGGAGACGCAGCGAGCGGCGGATCGAGGCGCCGGAGATGATGCAGTCGCCGGCGACGAGGCTGGAGACGGCGCTGCCGCGGCGGCCGTCGATGTCGTGCACGAACTTGGCCGGCGGCTTGATCTCGGCGTAGGTCCAGATCGGCCAGGCGGTGTCGTAGAGGTCGAGCTCGGGGATGATGTCGGTGAGGTCGATGTTCGCTTCCCAGTAGGCGTCGACCGTGCCGACGTCGCGCCAGTAGGCGGTCGATTCCTCGGTGGAGCGGACGCAGGAGGCGCCGAAGCGGTGGGCGACCGCCTTGCCGTGCTCGACGATGTAGGGGATGAGGTCCTTGCCGAAGTCGCGGCTGGAGCCGGGGGTGGCGGCGTCGCGGCGGAGGAGGTCGGCGAGGAACTTGGTGCGGAAGACGTAGATGCCCATGGAGGCGAGCGCCATGTCGGGCTGGCCGGGGATGCCGGGCGGGTCGGCGGGCTTCTCGACGAAGGCGGTGATCATGTCCTTCTCGTCGACGTGCATCACGCCGAAGCCCACGGCCTCCATGCGCGGCACCTCGAGGCAGCCGACGGTGACGTCGGCCTTCTGGTCCACGTGCTGCTGCAGCATCAGCTCGTAGTCCATCTTGTAGATGTGGTCGCCGGCGAGGATGACCATGAACTCGGGCTCGTAGTCGGCGATGATGTCGAGGTTCTGGTAGACCGCGTCGGCGGTGCCCTCGTACCACTGCGTCTCGGAGACGCGCTGGCTGGCGGGCAGGATGTCGAAGCTCTCGTTGCGCTCGGGGCGGAGGAAGTCCCAGCCGCGCTGCAGGTGGCGGATGAGGCTGAATGCGCCTTGTACTGGGTGGCGACGCCGATGCGGCGGATGCCGGAGTTCAGCGCGTTCGACAGCGCGAAGTCGATGATCCGGACCTTGCCGCCGAAGTAGACCGCCGGCTTGGCGCGCCGGTCGGTCAGCTCCTTGAGCCGGCTGCCGCGGCCGCCGGCCAAGCACGTAGGCCATCGCGTCGCGCGCGAGCGGTGACGTCCGTTTTCTCCACCTCAACCCTCCCCATCGCTCGTGTTTGCGGGCTCACGACCCCGTTTCGAGTTCCAGCCAGATCGTCGCGAGCGGCGGCAGCGTCACCAGCGCGCCGATGCCGTGCTCGCCGTCCGTCGCCGTCACCCCGCCCATGTTGCCGACGCTGCGAGCCGCCGTAGAGCGGCGGCGTCGGTGTTGAGGATCTCGCGCCAGCGCCCGGCGTGCGGCAGCGGCAGGCCGTAGCCGGCGCGCGGCACCGGCGTGAAGTTCGAGACGACCGCCACCGGCGGCTGGCCCGGCGCTTTGCGCAGCCAGGCGAAGACGGAGTATCTCGGCGTCGTCGGCGATCAGCCACTCGAAGCCCTCGCCCTCGCAGTCGCGCTGGTGCAGCGCGGGCGTGGCGCGGTAGAGCCGGTTGAGGTCGCGCACCAGCGACTGCACGCCCTTGTGCGGCGGCGAGGTCGAGCTGCCACCAGTCGAGCCCGCGCTCCTCGGTCCACTCGGCGCCCTGCGCGAACTCCTGGCCCATGAACAGCAGCTTCTTGCCGGGATAGCCCCACATGAAGCCGTAGTAGGCGCGCAGGTTGGCGAACTTCTGCCAGGCGTCGCCGGCCATCTTGCCGATCAGCGAGCCCTTGCCGTGCACCACCTCGTCGTGGCTGAGCGGCAGCACGAAGTTCTCGGAGAAGGCGTAGAGCAGGCCGAAGGTCAGGTCGTTCTGGTGGTACTTCCGGTGCACCGGCTCCAGCGCCATGTACTTCAGCGTGTCGTGCATCCAGCCCATGTTCCACTTGAAGCCGAAGCCGAGGCCGCCGTCGTAGACCGGCGCGCTGACCTTGGGCCAGGAGGTGGACTCCTCGGCGAAGGTGACGCGGCCGGGGTGCTTGCCGTAGACCGCGCGGTTCATCGCCTGCAGGAACGCGACCGCCTCCAGGTTCTCGCGGCCGCCGTACTGGTTGGGGATCCACTCGCCCTCCTTGCGCGAGTAGTCGAGGTAGAGCATCGAGGCGACCGCATCGACGCGCAGGCCGTCGACGTGGAACTTCTCCGACCAGTAGAGCGCGTTGTTGATCAGGTAGGAGAACACCTCCTGCCGCCCGAAGTTGAAGATCGCCGTGTTCCAGTCGGGGTGGAAGCCCTGCCGCGGGTCGGCGTGCTCGTAGAGCGCGGTGCCGTCGAACAGCGCCAGCCCGTGCTCGTCGGTCGGGAAATGGGCGGGCACCCAGTCGAGGATCACGCCGACGCCGGCGCGGTGGGCGCCATCGACGAATCGGGCGAAGCCCTCGGGCGGGCCGAAGCGGGCGGAGGGCGCGTAGAGGCCGGTGGTCTGGTAGCCCCAGGACGGGTCGTAGGGGTGCTCGGAGATCGGCATGAACTCGATGTGGGTGAAGCCCATGTCGGTCACGTAGGGGATCAGCCGGTCGGCCATCTCGTCCCAGCGACAGGAACCGCTCGCCGTCGCGCTGCCAGGAGCCGGCATGCACCTCGTAGATCGAGATCGGCATGCGCCGGGCGTCGGCCTGGCCCCAGAACTCGCGGTGCGGCGCGTCGCCCCAGACATGATCGAGCTCCGGCGCGACGATCGAGGCCGTGGCGGGGCGGAACTCGGAGGCGCGGGCGAACGGGTCGGCCTTCAGCGGCAGGCGCCCGCCGTCGGGGCCGATCAGCTCGTACTTGTAGGCGAGGCCGGGGCGAACGTCGGGGATGAAGATCTCCCAGATGCCGGTGTCGCGGCGCAGCCGCATGGAATGCCGCCGGCCGTCCCAGGCGTTGAAGTCGCCCACCACCGAGACCCGCCGGGCGTTCGGCGCCCAGACCGCGAAGTGGACGCCGTCGGCGCCCTCGTGGGTGATCGGGTGCGCGCCCATCTTGTCGAAGAGGCGGAGGTGCGACCCCTCGCGGATGAAGTAGTCGTCCATCGGCCCGAGCACCGGCCCGAAGGTATAGGCGTCGGTCACCCACCACTCGCCGCCGGCGTTCCTGGCGCGGTACTTGAGCGGCTGGCGCTTGCGGATGGTAAGCCGGCCCTCGAAGAAACCGGCGTCGTGCCGGCGCTCGAGGACGCCCGCCGGCTGGTCGTCCAGGGTAAAGGCCTCGAGCTCGGCGGCGCCGTCGACGAAGGCGCGCGCGACGAGCTTCGCCCCCGTCCCCTGTATGCCCAGGACGGCGAACGGGTCGCCGTGCGACCCGGCCACGATCGCTTCGATCGCCGCTGGATCGAGCGCACCGGCGGCGCTGTCGCCGCCGGCCTTGCCGCGCTTGACGGGCTCCTTGCTCACAAGACGTCTCCCCCCGGGGACACTCCGGAACTTTGTCCGGTAGGCTCAGGCTACAGGTCGATGCCCCATATGTCTTCCGCATATTGCCGGATCGTCCGGTCTGACGAGAACCATCCCATGCGCGCCGTGTTGAGGATGGCCTTCTCCCACCAGGCGGACGGGTCCGCCCAGAGCGCGTCGACCTCGCGCTGCGCGGCGGCATAGGCGTCGAAGTCGGTCGCCACCATGAAGTAGTCGTGGTCGTAGAGCCCGGAGATCAGCCCGCGGTAGCGGTCCGGGTCGTCCGGCGAGAACACGCCCGCGGCGATCGACTGCAGCGCCTGGCTGAGCTCGGGCGAGCTCTCGATCACCTTGCGCGGGTCGTGGCCGCCGGCGCGCTTCTCCTCCACCTCCTCGGCGGTCAGGCCGAAGATGATGATGTTCTCCGCGCCGACGTTCTCGCGGATCTCGACGTTCGCGCCGTCCAGCGTGCCGATGGTCAGCGCGCCGTTCAGCGCGAACTTCATGTTGCCGGTGCCGGACGCCTCCATCCCGGCGGTGGAGATCTGCTCGGAGAGATCCGCCGCCGGCACCAGCACCTCGGCGAGGCTGACGTTGTAGTTGGGGATGAACACCACCCTCAGCACGCTGCGCACGGTCGGGATTGGCGTTGATCACCCGCGCCACGTCGTTGGCGAGCTTTATGATCAGCTTGGCGTTGTGGTAGGTCGGCGCCGCCTTGCCGGCGAAGATCTTGACCCGCGGCGTCCAGTTCAGTCTCCGGGTGCGAGCGGATCTGGTCGTACATCGCCACCGCCTCGATGATGTTGAGGAGCTGGCGCTTGTACTCGTGGATGCGCTTGACCTGGATGTCGAAGATCGCGTTCGCGTCGAGCCGGATGCCCATCCGCTCGCGGATCAGCTGCGCGAGCCGGTCCTTGTTCTTGCGCTTCACCCTGGCGAAGGCGTCCTGGAACGCCGGGTCGGTCGCGTACTTCTCCAGGTCGCGCAGCGCGCCGATGTCGTCGAGGAACTTCGGCCCGATGGTGTCGGAGATGAGCGCGGTCAGCCCGGGGTTGCACTGCTGCAGCCAGCGGCGCGGGGTGATGCCGTTGGTCTTGTTGTTGATCCGGTCCGGGAACATCCGGTGCAGGTCCTTGAAGACCGTCACCTTCAGCAGGTCGGAATGCATCGCCGCCACGCCGTTGATCGAGTGCGCGCCGACGAAGGCGAGGTTGCCCATGCGCACCCGCCGCTCGCCGGTCTCGTCGATCAGGCTGATGTTGCGGATCTCCGCGTCGGTCATCTTGTGATCGACGCGCGCCGACTTGAGCAGGCGGCCGTTGATCTCGTAGATGATCTGCATGTGCCGCGGCAGCAGCCGCTCGAAGCAGCGGCACCGGCCAGCTCTCCAGCGCCTCGGGCAGGAGCGTGTGGTTGGTGTAGGCGATGCGAGCCCTGGGTCAGCTCCCAGGCCTCGGCGAAGTCGAGTTCGTGGATGTCGATGAGGAGCCGCATCAGCTCGGCGACGCCGACCGCCGGGTGGGTGTCGTTGAGCTGGATCGCCACCTTGTCGGCCAGGTTGTCGAGCCGGCCGTACTGCTGCATGTGCCGGCGCAGGATGTCCTGCAGCGAGGCGGAGGAGAAGAAATACTCCTGCCTGAGCCGCAGCTCCTGCCCGGACGGCGAGGTGTCGGCGGGATAGAGCACGCGCGTCAGCGCGTCGGCGCGGTTGCTCTCGGCCAGGCTGCCGGTGTGGTCGCCGGCGTTGAAGGCGTCGAGCCGGATCGGGTCGATCGGGTCGGCCTTCCACAGGCGCAGCGTGTTCACCCGCGCCCCGCGCCAGCCGACGATCGGCGTGTCGTAGGCGGTGGCCTTCACCCGCTCCGCCGGCACCCAGACGTAGCGCTCTACCGCGCCGTTGGGGTCGTGGTACTCGACCCGGCCGCCGAAGCCGATGTCATAGGCCGCCTCGCGGCGGTCGAACTCCCAGGGGTTGCCGTGCTCGAGCCAGGTCTCGGGCATCTCGGCCTGCCAGCCGTCGAGGATCTCCTGGCGGAAGAGGCCGTGGCGGTAGCGGATGCCGTAGCCGTAGGCGGGAACGCCCACCGTGGCCATGCTCTCCATGAAGCAGGCGGCGAGCCGGCCGAGGCCGCCGTTGCCGAGCGCCGCGTCGGCCTCGATCTCGGCGATCTCGTCGTAGTCGACGCCGAGGAGCTTGAGCGCCGCGCGCATCTGCTCGGTGAGGCCCATGTTCGACACCGCGTCGCGCATCAGCCGGCCGATCAGGAACTCGAGGCTGAGGTAGTAGACCCGCTTCTCGCCTTCGAGATAGGTCGTGCGCGTCGCGTTCATCCAGTATTCGATGGCGCGGTCGCGGGTGATCAGGATGACCGCCTGCAGCCAGTCGTGCGGCTTGGCGACCGTCGGGTCCTTGCCGACGCGGTAGGTCAGCCGCTCGACGATCTCACGGGCGAGTCCTTCCGGGTCGGCGGCTCGCGGACTGGGGGCGGGGAGGGATTGGAGGGAAAGGGTCATCTGGGGTCCCTGGCATGGCGCGGCCTTGCGAAAGATCGCGGTCGCGGCAGCTTCTCGCACCGTCAACCGTCACGTCTCGTGATGCGCCCCCTCCCGAAAGCGGCCTTGCGGCGCTTGCAGCTAACGCCAAGTTCCATGGGCGATCAAGAGCCCTCTTGCGCAGTGCAGCGCGACGCGACCGCGCTCGGCGAACGAGTTCTCGACGCTGGCCTGAGGGGCGCCCTACGCCAGCGCGGCGAGATCGGCGATGGTCTTGCGGATGACCGCCTCGACCCGCGCCTTCTCGGCGCCGCGAAGCGGCAGGCGCGGCGGCCGGACCCCGGCGGGGGCGCCATGCACGATGTGCTCGGCAAGCTTGATGTACTGCACGAGCTTGACGTCGGTATCGAGGTGGAAGGCCGGCGTCATCAGCCGGTAGAGGGCGAGCGCCGCGGGGTCGCGCGCCGCGGGCGAGGTCGAACAGGCGCACGCATTCGGCAGGCCAGGCGTTGGTCATGCCGGAGACCCAGCCCACCGCCCCGAGGGCGAGGCTCTCGAGGATCAGGTCGTCGACGCCGCAGAAGATGGCGAAGCGGTCGCCGAAGGCGTTGAAGAGGTCGGTGACGCGGCGGATGTCGCCGGTCTCCTCCTTGATCGCCACGATCTCGGGGATGCCGGCGAGGCCTTCGAGGGTGGGGATGTCCACGTCCACCCGGTAGGCGAGCGGGTTGTTGTAGATCATCACCGGCAGGCCCTCGGCGGCGACGGCCTTGTACCAGGCGACGGTCTCGGCGCGGTCGGTGCGGTAGGCGAGGCTCGGGAAGACCATCAGCCCCTCGGCCCCGAGGCGGGCATAGTTCCGCGCCGCGCGGCGGGCGTCGGCGGTGGAAAGCTCGGCGAGGCCCGAGAGCATGGGCACCCGCCCGGCGACGACCTCGCGGGCGGCGGTGACGACGGCGTCGCGCTCTGCTTGCGTGAGCGAGGCGTTCTCGCCCAGCATCGGCAGCACGATGACGCCGGAGACGCCGTTCGCGATCAGCCGGTCGATGCTCGCCTGGGTGGCGGCGAGGTCGACGGCGCCCGAGGCGCGCATCTTGGTGGTGACCGCCGGGAAGACGCCCTGCCAGGTCATGCCCGGCGCAGGTCCACGACGTTGGCGGGGGCGGGCTCCGGCGGCAGGCTGCGCAGCGCCGGCGGCAGGCCCGCGTCCCAGGCGCGGAAGTCGGCGACGAGGCGCTGGCGCTCATGCAGCGCCAGCTCCGGCAGCGGCGGGATCACCCGGCGCCACTCCGGGTCGCCCTCCGCGTCGGCGATGACCGCCTTGGCCGAAGGGATGAACGGACGGCGCGAAAAAATGGCGTCGGCCCGCAGCAGCGCCGGCAGCAACGCGCGGCGGTCGAAGGCGGTGGGCGCGTCGATCAGCGCCCGCATCAGCCGGGGCATGACGTTGGCGAGGCCGCAGATCGCGCCGCGCACGCCCTCGGCGATCAGGTCGGGCAGATGCGTCTCGCTTCCCGTGAACACCGACAGGTGCGAGAAGCGCCGCACCAGCTCGGCGGTATAGCTCGGCGTCGCCGCCCGAATCCTTCACGCCGGCGATGATGCCGGGGTGGCGCTCGTCGAGGCGGCGGATCACCTGCGGGGTGACCGGCACGCCGGAGATGCCGGGGAAGTGGTAGAGATAGAGCCGCAGGCCGGGGCGGGCGACCCGCTCGATCACCGCCTCGAAGTAGCGGAACGTCGCGTCCTCGGTGATGCCGTCGCGGTAGATGCCGGGCGGCATGAGCAGGACCCCGTCCGTCCCCGCATCGGTCGCGTGGACGGCGAGCGCGACCGCGTCGGGCAGGGCGAGCGCGCCCACCGAGACGATCACGCGCTCGGGCGGGATCCCCGCGGCAAGGACCGCCTCCAGCGTGGCGGTGCGGTCCGCGACCGAGACCTCCGCCCCCTCGCCCGTGGTCCCGAAGAGCGCGATGCCGTCGCAGCCCGCGGCGATCATCGCGCGGGCGCGGGCGACCAGGCGGCCATGGTCGGGGCGGTAGTCGCGGTCGAGCGGCGTGGCGATCGCCACCACGAGGCAACGGGCGCGCGGCAGGCCGGGGGGGCTGGGATCGGGCATGCCGGCCATCTTCCGGCCGGATTGCCGATTGTCAACATTGCGCTTGACGCTTGCGGCCGCTTCGAACGACGATCATCGTCAGAGGCCTGCGCGCGAGCGGGCCGCCAAGCGGACGCAGGCGCACCTGCGCCATATCACCAGGGAGACAAAGCATGACATTGGGTATTCTCGGGCTTCGCCGTCGCAGCTTCCTCGCGGCGGCCACGATGATGGCGGCGGTCGCCGCGGCCGGCCCGGCGCTGGCCGAGGCCAAGGTGATCCGCATCTCCACGCCGGGCTCGGAGAACGAGATCCAGTCGCAGGGCCTCGTCGTCTTCAAGGAAGAGCTCGACAAGCTGATGCCGGGCGCCTTCGACGTGCAGATCCACTACAACGGCACCCTCTTCGCCCAGGGCACCGAGATCGAGGCGATGCAGCGCGGCAACCTCGAGGTCGGCATGACCTCGCCGCAGGACATCGCCGTGCTGATCCCGGAATACTCGATCTTCACCTCCGGCTACCTGATGCGCGACGCGGCGCACCTCGACGCGGTCTACGACGGCGACATCGGTGCCGAGTACAAGGCGCGGGTCGCCGACGAGCTCGACCTGCAGATCATCCGCAGCCAGTACCTCGGCGCCCGCCAGCTCATCCTGCGCGAGCCGCGCGAGGTGAACGTGCCGGCCGACCTCGCCGGCCTGAAGCTCCGCATGCCCGGCTCGGAGGCCTGGCAGTTCCTCGGCAACGCGCTCGGCGGCAACGCCACGCCGCTGGCCTTCGAGGAGATCTACCTCGCGCTGCAGACCGGCACCATCGACGGGCTGGAGAACCCGCTCTCCGACGTGATCTCGGCCAAGTTCTACGAGGTGTCCAAGCAGATCGTGCTGACCGACCACCAGGTCTCCAACACCTTCTTCACCATCGCCAAGCCGTTCTGGGACAGCCTGACCGACGAGGAGAAGGCGGCGATCGAGCAGGCCGAGGCGGCGGCCAAGGCCTTCAACGACGCGGCCGTGCTGGCGGCGGAGGCGGAGGCGGTGGCCTTCCTCGAATCGCAGGGCCTGACCGTCACCACGCCCGACGTGGCGGCGTTCCGCGCCCAGGTGCAGGAGAAGTTCCTCGCCAGCGACTTCGCCAAGACCTGGCCCGAGGGGCTGCTCGACCGCATCAACGGCGCCGGCGCCTGAGCCGAGGGCGTGACGCGACTGCGCGAAGGCTGGCGGCGCTTCGCCGAAGGGGTGGCGGCGCTCGCCTTCGCCACCCTCTTCCTCGCCTTCATCATCCAGGTCGTCTCGCGCTACCTCCTGAACGCGCCGGTGGCGTGGACGCTGGAGCTCTGCGCCATCGCCTACGTCTGGGTGGTGTTCTGGTCCGCCGGCGTGCTGGTGCCGGAACGCCGGCACATCGCCTTCGACATCCTCTACAACTCGTCCCGCTCCGGCCAGCGCCGCTGGCTGGCGATGTTCCTGACCGCGCAGCCTCGGCCTCGTCTTCCTCGCCGCGCTGCCCGGCGTGCTCGACTACATCCGCTTCCTCGGCCGCCGGTCGAGCATGCTGCTGCACATGCGCATGGACCTCGTCTATGCCTGCTTCGCCATCTTCATCGTCGCGGTCATCCTGGGCGCCGTCGCGCGGCTCTGGCGGCTCTCGCGCCCCGGCTGGCGCGACGAGCTGCAGGACCCGCTGGCCCCCGACCTTCTCCCGTGAGCCGAAGCCCATGAGCCCGCCCGTGAGCTTCCCCGCCTGGACGATGTTCGGCCTCTTCTTCCTCTGGTCGTTCCTCGGCATGTCGATCGGCCACGCCATGCTGGCCAGCGCCATCGTCTACCTGCTGCTCAGCGGCCAGGACATCGCCCTGGTCGCCACCCAGAGCCTGAACGGCCTCTACGGCAGCTTCGTGCTGCTCGCCGTGCCGCTCTTCATCCTCGCCGCCGAGATCATGAACGCCGGCCAGGCTCACCGAGCGGATGTACGGCTTCGCCGACATGCTGGTCGGCCGCTTCAAGGGCGGGCTCGCCCAGGTCAACATCGTCGCCAGCGTGATCTTCTCCGGCATGAGCGGCTCGGCGCTGGCCGACGCCGCCGGCCCCGGCAAGCTCGAGGTCGAGGCGATGGTCAGGGCCGGCTATGCGCCCGGCTTCGCCGCCGCGCTCTCCTCGACCTCGGCGATCATCGGGCCGATCATCCCGCCCTCGATCCCGATGGTGCTCTACGGCGTCGTCTCCGACACCTCGATCGGCTTCCTGTTCATGGCCGGCGTCATTCCCGGCCTCCTCCTCGCCGGCGGGCAGGCCGGCGTGGTCGCCGTCCTCGCCCGCACCCGCGACTTCCCGGTCGAGCCGCCGCCGACGCTGCGCGAGGCGGCCCGCATCACCCTCGATTCGGCCCCGGTCCTCACCCTGCCCGCCATCCTCCTCGGCGGCATCTACTCCGGCGCGGTCACCCCGACCGAGGCCGCCGCGGTCGCCGCCTTCTGCGCGCTCCTGCTGGCGTTCTTCTGGTACCGCACCCTCTCGCTCGGCGCGCTTCTACCGCGTGCTGGTCGAATCGGCGAAGGCGACCGGCATGGTGGCGCTGACCATCGCCGGGGCGCTGGTGATGAACTGGGTCGTCGCCGCCGAGCAGATCCCCGACGGTGCTGGGCGCCTGGATGATCGAGCCTCGATCTCTCGCCCGGCGGTCTTCATGCTCGTGGTCACCATCCTCTTCCTCCTGCTCGGCGCCTTCCTCGACACCCTGCTGATGCTGCTGATCATCGTGCCGATGCTGATGCCGACGGTGCTCGCGCTCGGCATCGACCCGGTGCATTTCGGCGTCGTCTCGGTGGTCAACATGATGATCGGCCTCGTCACCCCGCCGATCGGCGAGCTCGTCTTCCTGATGGCCGGGCGTCACCGGCATCAAGGTCGCCGACGATCAGCCGCGAGCTCTGGCCGTTCCTCCTCGTGCTGATCGTGCTCCTCTTCGTCCTCGTCTACGTCCCCGCCATCACCCTCTGGCTGCCCGAGACCATGGGCTACGTGGTCCAGGGCGACTTCATGCGCTGAACGAGGAGCCGCCCCATGCCCGCCATGAAAGACCCCGTGAAAGGCACCGACCGCTACCGCCACTTCATCGGCGGCGAGTGGGTCGATTCCACCCTCAAGGAATGGATCGAGGTGGAGAACCCGGCGACCGGCGAGACCATCGCCTCGGTGCCGAAGGGCAGCCCCGAGGACGCCGACCGCGCGGTGCAGGCCGCCTGGAACGGCGCAGCCCGCCTGGGAGGCGCTGCCGCCGCAGTCGCGCGGGCTGCTGCTCCGGACGCTGGCGCGGCTGATCCTGGAGAACCGCGAGCGGCTGGCGGCGACGGTGACGGCCGAGCAGGGCAAGCCCATCCACGAGGCGCGCGGCGAGATCGAGGGGACGGCGCAGTATCTCGTCTACGCCGCCGAGGAGGCGCGGCGGATCACCGGCGACATCATCCCGTCCGACAATCCCGACGAGCAGATCTGGATCCAGAAGGTGGCGCACGGCGTCGTCGTGGCGCTGACCGCCTGGAACTATCCTGCGGCGCTGATGACCCGCAAGATCGGGCCGGCGCTGATCGCCGGCAACACCGTGGTGGTGAAGTCGCACGAGGGCACGCCCGGCGGTCGCGCTCGAGATCGCCGGGCTCTCGGTGCAGGCGGGCTTCCCGCCGGGCGTCATCAACGTCGTCAGCGGCACCGGCGAGGGCATGGGCCGCGCGCTGGTCACCCATCCGCTGACCCGGCTCGTCACGCTGACCGGCAGCGTGCGCGCCGGCAAGGACGTCTTCCGCCACGCCGCGGACGACCTGAAGCTGCGTGCGGCTGGAGCTCGGCGGCAAGGCGCCCTTCATCGTCGCCGAGGACGCCGACATCGGCGCGGCCGTCCGCGCCGCGGTGCAGTCGCGGTTCGAGAACTGCGGGCAGATCTGCATCTGCAACGAGCGGATGTACCTGCACGAGAAGATCGCGCCCGGAGTTCCTCGACCGCTTCACCACCGCGGTGCGCGAGCTGAAGGTCGGCGACCCGATGACGCTGGTCGACGTCGGCCCGAAGTTCTCCGGCCCCGAGCTCGACAAGGTCGAGCGCATGGTCGAGGCGGCGAAGGCCGCCGGCGCCGAGGTCCTGACCGGCGGCCGGCGGCTGACCGACGGCGCCTTCGCGCGCGGCCACTGGTACGACCCGACGGTCCTGTCGGTGACCGACAACGCCATGGCGATCATGCAGGACGAGGTCTTCGGCCCCGTGGTCCCGGTGATGACCGTCACCGACTTCGACGAGGGCCTGCGCCTCGCCAACGAGAGCCGCTACGGCCTCTCGGCCTACGTCTTCACCAAGGACCTCCGCCGGATGATGCGCCTCGTCCGCGAGCTCCGCTTCGGCGAGATCTACGTCAACCGCCCCGGCGGCGACGTGGTGCAGGCCCACCACGCCGGCATCCGCGACTCGGGCGTCGGCGGCGAGGACGGCAAGTACGGCCTGGACGCCTACTTCCAGAAGAAGACGATCTACGTGAACTACGCCTAGGAGCCTCACGGCAGCACAGCGTCAGGTGACGGCGCGTAGGCCGTGTAGGCGCTGCGCGAGCCAGCCGACCAATCACCGGCAGCGTCACGCCGGTGATGGCGCGCGCGTCGAGCAGAGAAGAGATCGCCTCGCCCACCTCGGCCGGCTGACCAGCGCCGAGCGCGCCTCGACATCAGCGCCGGGTCGCGCTGCCGCTGTCGATGCGCGCCTGCATCGCCGGCGTCAGCACGTAGCCGGCGCCACCGCGTTGACCCGCACCCCCGCGGCCGAGCTCGGCGCCAGCACCTCGGTCATCATGCGGAGCCGCCTGCCGATGGCGTAGGCCGGCTGCCCGGAGGGCCGGAAGGTTGAGCGAGCCAGGTTGATCGCATCCCGCCCGCCTGCCATCGCGCCCCGTGCGGATGCCGAGCACCGCTGACTCGGCGCGGCGAACCGCCGTCGCCGTTCGACCTCGCCATGCCGCTCGTCCCGCGCGACCCGCCACCCACCCCGCTCAATGCCGCCTCCGCGCCGCTCCCGCCGGTGATCTTCCCGTCCGCGATAGTCCGCCCGCTCGACCGCCGCCGGATCCCGCTCCGCCGGATCGCCCCAGCCGCCGCCGCCCGCCTGCTCGTGGCGGATGGCCGTGCCCCGCCGCGATCTCCAGCGTCACCTTGCCCGGCAGCGGCTCCCAGCCCGTCGCCGCGGTCGATGAAGCTCGCGCGAGCACGCGCCCGGGCCGCCGCCGAACAGGCCCCAGGGCGCGTGCTCCGGTGCGGTCGGAGCGAAGCTGCAGGACCGCCCGCTCGGCGAGCAGCCGGTACTGCCGCACCAGCCCCAGCCCGCCGCGCCACCGCCCCGCGCCGCCGGAGTCCGGCCGCAGCGCATATTCCTCGACCCGCAGCGGATAGCGCGCCTCCAGCGTCTCGACCGGCAGGTTCGACATGTTCTGGCTCGGGTTCGTCACCCCCTCGACGCCGTCCTTGCCGTCGCGCCCGCCCCAGGCGCCGTTGATCATGTCGACCAGCACGAAGGGCCTGCTCGCCCTCGATAGCCGCCGATGGCGATGACCGTGTTGCCGCCCTCGCCCGCCGCCATCAGCCGCGCCGGCGCGACCTGCGCCAGCGCGCCCAGGACCGCGTCCACCACGCGGTAGCCGGTCAGCGCCCGCGCCGCCACCGGCGCCGGCATGCGCGGGTTGAGGATCGACCCCTCCGGCGCGGTGACCGCTGATGCAGCGGTAGACGCCGGCGTTGTTCGGCACCTCGTGGTCGAGCGCGCAGCGGATGGCGAGGTAGGTCGCCGACTTCACGAAGCTGAAGGTCGAGTTGATCGCCCCCTTCACCTGCGGCGAGGACCCGGCGAAGTCGACGTGCACCCGGTCGCCCGCCACGGTGATGCGGCAGGCGATGGGGATCGGCTCGGGCGAGAAGCCGTCGCCGTCGATGAAGTCGGTGAAGGCGTAGTCGCCGTCGGGCCAGGCGGCGATGGCCTTGCGGGTCAGCGCCTCGCCATAGTCGATCAGCCGGTCGAAGTAGGCTTCGAGCTCGTCGCCGTGGCGGGCATGGAGCGCCAGGAGCTCGCGCTCGCCGATGGAGCAGGTGGCGTACTGCGCGTCGAGGTCGCCCAGCACGAGCTCGGGCAGCCGCACGTTCTTCTCGATGATGGCCAGCAGCGTGCGGTTCGGCTCGCCGCGGTCGTAGAGCTTCATCGGCGGGATGCGCAGGCCTTCCTGGAAGATCTCGGTCGAATCCGAGGCGTTCGAGCCCGGCACCCGCCCGCCCATGTCGCAGTGGTGCGCGATGACCACGGCGAAGCCGAGCAGGCGCTCCCCGGCGAAGGCGGGCTTGATCATGAAGATGTCGGGCAGGTGCATGCCGCCGGCGTAGGGGTCGTTCAGCACGATCACGTCGCCGGGGAAGAGGTCGCCCGCGAACTGCGGCCAGCACCACCTCCATGGCGTCGGGCACCGCGCCGAGATGCAGCGCCACGGTCTTGGCCTGGGCGAGGATCCGCCCCTGCCGGTCGCAGAGCGTCGCCGAATAGTCGAGCACGTCGCGCACGATGGGCGACCGCGCGGTGCGCATCACCGCATAGGCCATGTCGTCGACGATGGTGTCGAGCCCGGCCTTGATCACGGCGAAGGTGATGGGATCGGTCACGCCACGGCCTCCAGCGTGGCGATCGAGCCCGCCGGCCGCGTTCGGCGCGACCCGCGCCCCGGGCGGGATGACGATGGTGGTGTCGGCGCCTCGATGATCGAGCGGGCCCTGCCATCGGCCCGGTCAGCGCGTCGCGCGCGACGACCGGCGTCAGCACCGGGCCGCCGCGGGCGAAGTCGGACGGGCCGCGCCGGGCCGGCGGCGCCGCGCCGTCGCCGCGGACCGGCTTCAGCGCCGCGGAAGTCGAGCGGCGCCGCGGTGCGCGGCCTCGGCGCGCAGCCGCAGCGCGGCGGCCTCGACCGCGTCGGTCGGTGCGTAGCCGTAGGCCTCGCGGTAGGCGGCGAGGAAGGCCGGGCGCAGCGCGCGCGGCATCGAAGGCGTCGAACGGGATGGAAAGGGCCGCGTCCTGACCCTCGAGACGCAGGTCGATGGCGTCGGCGAAGACGATGGCGTCCGGCGCATAGCCCTGGCGCGACCAGCGCCGCGGTGGCGGCGGCGCGCATCGTCCGCGCGGCGGGCGGCGACCTCGCAGGGATCGAGGTCGCTCGAGGCGCCCGCGGAGGGGCCGGACCTCGTGGTGCTCGACGGCGCCGGCCAGCATCCCCATGGCGGTGAAGACGCCGGGCGAGGGCGGGAAGAGCACACGGGCGATGCCGAGCGTGCGCGCGAGGTCGCAGGCATGCGCCGGCCCGGAGCCGCCGAAGGCGAGGAGCGCGAGGTCGCGCGGGTCGAGGCCGCGCTCCACGGTGACCGCGCGGATGGCGCGCACCATGTTGGCGTTGGCCACCGCGCGCACGCCCGAGCGCCGCCGCCTCGACCGAGAGGCCGAGCGGGCGGGCGAGCGCCCGCTCGATGGCGCCCCGCGCCGCCGCGACGTCGAGCGCCAGCGGCGCCGCCGGCGAGGCGCGGCGGCAGGAACCCGAGGACGGCGTTGGCGTCGGTCACCGTCGGCGCGCTCCCGCCCATGCCCGTAGCAGACCGGCCCGGGGTCGGCGCCGGCGGACTGCGGGCCGACGGTCAGGAGGCCCGCGGCGTCGATGGCGGCGATGGAGCCCGCGCCGTTGCCGACCTCGGCCACGTCCACCGTCGGCACGCGCATCATGTAGCCGCCGGCCTTGATGAAGCGCGCGGGCACCGAGAGCCCGGCGCGGAACTCGTATTCGTGGGTGCGGGCGAGCGCGCCCTTGTGGATCAGCGCCGCCGAGGCGGTGGTGCCGCCCATGTCGAAGGCGACGAGGTCCGCCTCGCCGATGGCGCGCCCGAGCCGCTCGGCGCCGACCGCGCCCGAGGCGCGGCCCGGAGGAGATGAAGAAGACCGGCTTGCGCCCGCGCCACGGCCGCGCGCCGAGGCCCGCCGTTGGAGTTGCCGATCAGGAGCGGCGCCGTGACGCCGCGCGCGCGGAGCCGGTCCTCCAGCCGCGTCGAGATAGCCGGCGAAGCGCCGGCAGGACATAGGCGTTGACCGCGGTGGTCGAGGTGCGCTCGTACTCGCCGGCCTCGGGCAGCACGTCGACCGAGGCGGTGACCGCGAGGTCGGGAAAGGCCTCGGCCAGCGCGTCGGCGGCCGCCCGCTCGTTCGCAGGGTTGGCGTAGGAGTTGAGGAAGCAGATCGCGACCGAGGCGATCCCCTCGGCGGCGAGGAACCGCCCGGCCTCGCGCACTGCGTCGAGGTCGACCGGCGCAGCACGCGAGCCGTCGGCCAGCGTGCGCTCGGGCACCTCGCGGCGGTAGCGCCGGGCGACCAGCGGCTCCGGCTTGTCCCAGCGCAGGTCGAACATGGCCGGCGTGCGCAGCCGCCCGATCTCCAGCACGTCGCGAAAGCCGCGGGTGGTGATGAGCCCGCGTGCGGCGCGCCCCGCTTCTGAAGCAGCGTGTTGGAGCCGACCGTGGTGCCGTGCAGCACCTCGGCCAGCGCGGCCGGCTCCAGGCCCGCGGCGTCGAGCACGAGGTCGAGGCCGGTCAGCACCGCCGCCTCGGGCGCCGCGGGGGTGGAGGCGACCTTGGCTGCGAAGATCGCGCCGTCGTCGAGCATCAGCACGAGGTCGGTGAAGGTGCCGCCGATGTCGACGCCGAGGCGCGGCGCGCGGCTCACGTCTGGTCGGAGACGAGCACGCCGCCGGTGGCCCAGTCCTCGCTTGGCCACGTCATTGAAGACGATCCAGACCACCTCGGGCGGGCAGTCGAGGATGCGGGCGGCCTCGCGGGTCGACGACGGCTCGCTGAACTCGCGCTTCTGCGCCGTGCTGCGTCCGCTGGACAGGTTCACGTGGATGACGGGCATTCGCTCCTCCCTTTCGTTTCTTTTGCTCGTTCATCAGGCGCCCGGTCCGGGCCGAGCGCGGTCGCGCCTCGTCCGCGCCCTGGCGAGCAGCCGCACCTCGGCCTCGTTGTGGGTGCGCGCCAGCCGCTCCGCCGCGCCGCGTCGCCGCCCGCAACCGCCTCGATCAGCGCGCCGTGCTCCGTCGACCGAGCGCGTGGTAGTCGCTGGGGTAGAAGCCCGCCTGCACCATGTGGAAGCGGACCTGCTGCATGACGTGGCCGTGCTGCTCGGCCAGCCGCCGGTGCCGCGCCAGCGCCACGATCTCCCGGTGCAGGCGGAAGTCGATGTCGGTCACGTCGTCGAAGCGCCCGTCCTCCACCGCCGCCGCCATCTCGGCCATGCTGCGCCGGAGCGCCTCGGCATCCTCGGGGCCGGCGTTGGCGGCGGCGAGCCGCGCCGCGAGCCCCTCGAGCGCCGCGCGCAGGGTGTAGATCTCCCAGGCGTCGCGCGGCGTCGTCTCGGAGACCTGCCAGCGGGTGAACGCCACCTGCGTCACCAGGCCCTCGCTCGCGAGGAGCGCCAGCGCGGCGCGGACCGTCCCGCGGCTCACCTCCAGCTCCTCGGCGAGCTGCGTCTCCAGCAGCCGCGCGCCGGCCGGCAGGATGCCTTCGAGGATGTGCGCGCGGATGCGGTCGGCCGCCTGGCGGTCGAGCAGCCGCTTCTCCGACCTCAGGCTCGTCAGCTTCGGCATCGGCGGCTCACTCACGCTTGTTGATCCCAGACGATCAGCAATCCGAGCATTGCGCGATGCCGGGCGCGTCTTCAACAGCGTCCTGTCATGAGCCCGGGCGCCGGCAGATTACCGTCATTGCGGAGTGGCCGGCGCTCAGGCCGAAGGGCTCGTGCCCCCGCCGGAGAAAAGCTCGAACACATCGACCGCCTGCGACCGCTTCCCGGAAACGTCGAGCCCGGCCTCGATATGGGCAAGGTGCTCGAACATCAGCTTGGCGCCGGCGGCCTCGTCGCGGGAGCGGATCGCCTTCAGGACCCGCTCGTGCTCGCCGGAGCGGCAGTTGTCGGTGCCCGGCGCGCCGAACATGCCGATGATGAGCGAGGTGCGCGTGACGAGTTCGCGCACCATGCGCTCCAGCACCCGGTTGCCGGCGATCTCGGCCAGCATGACGTGGAAATGCCCGGACAGCCGGATCGCGTGCCGCCGGTCGTGGTGGTCGTGGGCGTCCGCTTCGGCCTGCAGATGCTCCTCGAGCCGGAACAGATCCGGCTCCGCCGCCTTCGCGACGGCGCGGCGGACGATGCCCGGCTCGATCGCCCGCCGCGCGTCGAAGATGTCTCGCGCCTGTTCGGGCGTAGGACGCGCCACGAAGGCGCCCCGGTTGACGTGAAGCTCCACGATCTCGCGGCCCGCCAGCACAAGGAGGCTGCGGCGGACGTGGGCCCGGCCGACGCCGAAAGCCTCGCAGAGCGCTGATTCGGACAGCTTCGTCCCCGGAGGCAGGCGCTGTTCGATCACCGCGTCATGAATGCGCCGGACGATCTCGTCCTCGGCGCCACGATCCCGACGCTCCGCGTCACCTTCCCCGTCCTGCAGCGTCATGTTCATGCAATGCTCCGCCTTGTGCCGAATCTATGAGCATTCGCTGACCTGCGCCAGCCTGAATGCTTCGGATCGTACACCAGCCGCAAAAGAATTGTTGACAATCCGGGGCAAGACTCGTCCCCTCGCGTCATACGCTTCGAATGACATCGATCAGGGGAGAGGATCCGATGCAACGACGCCACCTTCTGAAATCCATCACCTTCGCAGCCGCGCTCAGCGGCATGGGCGGAGCGGCCTTCGCCGAGAACGCCGACAAGCTCAAGATCGGCTTCGTCGGCGTCACCAGCGGCCCGGCGGCCGCCTGGGGCACCTCCAACGTCCGGTCCATGGAGACCCTCGCCGCCTTGCTCAACGAGAAGGGCGGGGTCGCGATCGGCGACAAGACCTACGATATCGAGATCGTCACCTTCGACGACCAGATCGACCCCAAGCGCGCCATCGCCGGCATGGAGAAGATGGCGCAGGAGGGCATCCACTACGTGGTCGGCCCCAACGTCGACGATGGCGCGGCCGCGGTCCGACCGGTGGCGGAACAGAACGACATCATCTACTTCCCCTACGCCTTCCCGAAGTCGCTCTATACCGCGCCCTGCCTCGAATGCGGTACTCGGCATGGTTGCGAACTACCAGTCTGGCCCGGCGATCTACAAGTACCTGAAGGAAAACCAGGGCGTTCAGAAGATCGCCTTCATCGCCGCCAACGCGTCCGACCCGCTTAGCCAGCGCGACGGCGGCGTCGAGGCCGCCAAGGCGCTCGGGCCTCGAAGTGGTCTCGTCGGACGTCACCTACCAGGCCGATACTACCGACTTCACGCCGGTCCTCTTGCCGGTGATCAAGGCTCAGCCCGACCTTCTCGTTCTTTCCGGCGTGCAATCCGGCCAACGCCCCGCAGCTCATCCGCTCGGCGCGCGAGCTCGGCTACGAGGGGCTGATCTCCACCGAGACCGCCCAGGACGCCACCGTCATCGAGCAGGGCGCGGGCGAGCTCGCCAACGGCTTCATCTCCGTCGGCGGCGCCTCGACCCCCGAGATCGCCTCGGATGCCATGAAGGAATTCGTCGACCGCTACACCGAGATGTTCGGCGAATACAACGACAAGTCGAACACCAAGGTCTACGCCCTCCAGTACATCCTCGACACGCTCAAGGCGAACCCCGCCGCCATCGACGACGTCGAGGCCTTCAAGACGACCATGGACACCTTCTCGGCGCCGAACCCCTACATGAAGGGCGACGCCACGCTGACCTACGTCGGCGACCACCTCCTTCGGCCAGAAGCGGCAGCTCGCCGTGCCGCTGGTGGTGAACGTCTACAAGGACGGCAAGTTCGAGACGCTCTTCGTCGCGGAAGTCGACTGATCCTCCCGACACCGGGTCCGGCGCCAGCCGGACCCCCCAGCCGAGGAGCGCCCACGTGGAACAGATCGTCGTCAACGGGCTTTATCTCGGCGCATCCTACGCGCTGATCGCCCTCGGCCTCACCCTCATCTTCGCCCTGATGAACGTGCTGAACTTCGCCCACGGGCAGATGTACGTCCTCGGCGGCTTCGTCACCTACACCGTCTACGCCCAGCTCGGCCTGCCCTTCATCGTGGGCCTCCTCGCCTCCGCCGTCACCCTCGCCATCATCGGCGGCCTCTGCGAGCGCTTCCTCTTCGCCCCGGTCATCCGCCGCTCCCAGCGCGACAAGTCCACCATGCTCCTCGCCGCCGGCCTCGCCTTCTTCTTCGACGCGGTGATCCTGCTCGTCTTCGGCGAAAAGCAGCGCGGCGTCCCGAAGATCATCGACGGCGTCTTCAACTGGGACTTCCGGATCATCATTCCCTACGACCGCATCCTCGTCTTCGTGCTCGCCATCGTCTTCATCGCCGCCTTCATCCTCTTCATGCAGTACTCCCGCACCGGCCGCGCCCTGCGCGCCCTCGCCCAGGACCGGGTCGCGGCCCAGCTGATGGGCGTCGACGTCGCCCGCTACTCCACCATCGGCTTCGCCCTCGGCGCCATGCTGGCCGGCCTCGTCGGCGGCCTGCTCGTCTCGATCATCGGCGTCAACCTCGGCATGGGCGGCCCGACCTCGATCAAGGCCTTCATGATGGTGATGATCGGCGGCGCCGGCGTCATCTCGGGCGCCATCGCCGGCGGCTTCATCCTCGGCATGATGGAATCCGTCGGCCTGACCGTGCTCGCCGCCTACGGCGACATCACCTACCTCATCATCTTCGCCTCGCTGCTCGTTTTCCTCGCCATCCGCCCGCAGGGGCTGATGGGCAAGCCCTGGGGCTGAGCCATGACCCGGAACCTCGTCGGCGTCGCGATCTTCCTCGTCGCCGTCTACGTCCTCGTGCCCTGGGGCATCGCGGCCTCCGGACGCTGGGACTTCTACTACACGCTCACCTCCGTGGCGCTGCTCGCCATCGCCTCCGGCGGGGTCTGGCTCACCTTCTACATCGGCCGCATCAACATCGGGCAGGGCGCCTACGCGCTGGTCGGCGGCTACGTCGCGGCGATCCTCGTCACCAAGTACGGCATCTCCTTCTGGTGGACGCTGTTCGCCGCCGGCCTCTTCTGCGCCGGGGTCAGCCTCCTCATCGGCCTGCCCATCCTGCGGCTGCGCGGCGTCTACTTCGCCATGGTGACCCTCGTCCTGACCGAGGTCGCCCGCCTCACCGCCCTCGCCCTCTCCATCACCAACGGCGCCAGCGGCATCACCTCGATCCCGCTGCCCGGCGGCATCTCGATCTTCGGCCTGACGCTCGTCCCCGACTTCGCCACCCACGCCAACCCCAAGCTCTCGTTCTACTTCGTCGCCGTCACGCTGATGATCATCGCCTATGCCGGCCTCTGGCGGCTGGTGAACTCGCGCATCGGCAACCTCTGCCGCTCGCTGCAGCAGAACGAGGAGCTCGCCTCCTCCATCGGCGTCAACGTCACCGCGCTGCGCCTGCTCGCCTACTCGATCTCCTCCTTCCTCGGCGGCCTCGCCGGCGCGATGTTCATGGCGATCTCGCAGTCGATCTACCCGTCGAGCTTCACCGTCGCCAACTCGGTCAACTTCATGCTGAACTGCTTCCTCGGCGGCCTCGGCTACGTCTTCGGCCCGATGCTCGGCACGCTGGTGCTCTACTTCGGCTGGGATCTCCTGTTCCAGACCGGCCGCTTCCAGCTCCTCATCTACTCCTCGCTGCTCATCCTGCTGATGCTGGTGCTGCCGAACGGCATCCTCAGCCTCGGCAAGCGCGCGGGGGCGGCGCGATGACCGCCCCCCTGCTGCAGGTCAAGAACGTCACCAAGCGCTACGGCGGGCTGACCGCCAACAGCGACATCTCCTTCGACGTCGCCGAGCGCGAGATCCTCTCGGTCATCGGCCCCAACGGCGCCGGCAAGTCGACCCTCTTCAAGATGATCGCCTCCTTCGTCCCCACCACCTCGGGGGAGGTCATCTTCAAGGGCGAGCGCATCTCCAACCTCGCGCCCCACCTCGTGGCGCGCAAGGGCGTGGTCCGCACCTTCCAGGAGACGACGATCTTCCGCTCCATGAGCGTGCGCGACAACGTCATCATCGCCCACCACCTGCGCTCGCGCGCCGGCCTGCTCGGCTTCTTCCTCGGCACCAGGATCGCCCGCGAGGACGAAGCGACCTTCGGCGCCTCCGCCGACGAGATCGTCCACTTCCTCGGCCTCGACAGCGTGACAGCAACGAGCTCGCCTCCAGCCTGCCGCAGGGCCACCTGCGCGCCCTCGGCATGGCCATCGGCCTCGCCACCAACCCCACCGTGCTCCTGCTCGACGAGCCCTTCGCCGGCATGAACCACGACGAGACCATGCGCATGGTCGACCTGGTGCGCGGGGTGCGCGACCGCGGCGTCACCGTGCTCCTCGTCGAGCACGACATGCCGGCGGTGATGAAGATCTCCGACCGCATCGTGGTGCTGAACTTCGGCCAGAAGATCGCCGAAGGCACCCCCGCCCAGATCCAGCAGGATCCGAAGGTGATCGAGGCCTATCTCGGGAGCGAAGACATGGCGATCGGGCTCTGAGCATGGGAAGCATGCTCTCCTTCGACAACGTCGAGCTCTACTACGACCACGTCTATGCCCTGAAGGGCGTCACCATCGACGTGGACGAGGGCGAGACCGTGGCGCTGATCGGCGCCAACGGCGCCGGCAAGTCCTCGATCCTGCGCGCCATCACCTGCCTGCGGAAGATCCGCTCCGGCACCATCACCTACCAGGGCCAGCGCATCGACGGAAAGAACCCCGCCGAGATCGTCCGCATGGGCATCGCCATGGTCCCGGAAGGCCGCCGCGTCTTCCCGTTCATGTCCGTCAAGGACAACCTGATGATGGGCGCCTTCACCCGCACCGACAAGGCCGGGATCGACGCGACCCTCGAGAGCGTGCTCACCCGCTTCCCCCGCCTCAAGGAACGCTACAACCAGGTCTCCGGCACCCTCTCCGGCGGCGAGCAGCAGATGATGGTGATCGGCCGCGCGCTGATGGCCAAGCCGAAGCTCCTCCTCCTCGACGAGCCCTCGCTCGGCATCGCGCCCAAGCTGGTGCAGGACATCGCCCGCTCCATCGTCGCCATCAACCGCGACGAGAAGGTCTCCGTCCTCCTCGTGGAGCAGAATTCCCGCATGGCGCTCTCGATCTCCAACCGCGCCTACGCCCTCTCCACCGGCGCCGTCGTCGTCCAGGGCGCCTCGAAGGAGCTCCTCACCGACGACCGCATCAAGGCCGCCTACCTCGGCGGCGATATCTGATGCCCGCACCCTTCTCCCTGACGCGCCGCCCTCTGCCAGGAGCCCGCGCGATTTGTCCGTCGACAAATCGCGGCGCGCCTGCCTGCCCCCGGCAGGCGCGCACACGCGCCCGCCAGGCAGGCGCGCCGCGATTACAGGCCGACGGTCTCCGCGGCACCCCCCTCGCCCTCCGCCTGGGCGGAGGGCGACCGGACCGGGCAACTCTCCACTGGAGAGTTGCCTTTTCGGTCCGGAAAAGCCTTCAGAAGGCCTGAACTCGCGAAATGCGACTCCTCGTCGTCAACCCCAACACCACCGCCTCGATGACCCGCAAGATCGGCGCCGCCGCCATGCGCGCCGCCGCCCCCGGCACCGAGATCATCGCGCTGAACCCGCGCAGCGGCCCGGTCAGCATCGAGGGCTACTACGACGAGGCGATCTCCGTCCCCGGCCTCCTCGAGGTCGTCCGCCAGGCGCAAGGCATCGACGGCGTCATCGTCGCCTGCTTCGACGACACCGGCCTCGACGCCGCCCGCTGCCTCACCGCCGCGCCGGTCATCGGCATCGGCGAGGCCGGCTTCCACTTCGCCTCGGTCCTCTCCAACAAGTTCTCCGTGGTCACCACCCTCTCCCGCTCGGTCCCCGCCATCGAGCACAACCTCGTCCGCTACGGCCTCGCCCACCGCTGCGCCCGCGTGCGCGCCTCCGACGTGCCCGTCCTCGACCTGGAAAAGGGCGACCCCGACAGCCGGGCGAAGATCGCCCGCGAGATCCGCCTCGCCATCGACGAGGACCGCGCCGAGGCCATCGTGCTCGGCTGCGCCGGCATGACCGACCTCGCCGCCTCCTTCGCCGATGAGTTCGCCCTGCCGGTCCTCGACGGCGTCGCCTGCGCCGTCGCCATGGCCGAGGGCATCGCCCGCATCGGCCTCAGGACCAGCCGCCGCGGCGGCTACGCCCCGCCGATCGAGAAACCCGTCGCCTGACGCCCCACCGCACCGGCAGCGCCGGCGGCGCGGGCAGAATGAGTATTTGGGCCAAGAAGACGGCTGCCGGAGTTCACCGCCCCAACCCGTCGAGGAACCCCACGCCCTGCTCCAGCGCCACCTCGGTCGCCGCCGCGTCGAAGCGGAGCGGGCTCAGCTCCGACCGCTCCTCCTGGTCGAAGCCGTGCGTCACGCCCTCCAGGACCACCGTCTCCACCGGCAGCCCCTCCGCGCGCAGCGTGTCCGCCACCGCGAGGCATTCTCCCGACGGCGCCACGTAGTCGTCCCGGCTCAGGATGAAGAGCGTCGGGACCGGCCGCGCCCAGCCCCGGCGCGCCAGGCTCGCCTCGCCGCAATAGGGGTAGAGCAGGAGCGCCCCGACCACCCCCGCCAGCGGGTCCGCCGGCGCGTCCGGCCGCAGCCCGGCCAGGTTGTAGGGCAGCCGGTCCGGCGGGTTCATCGCCAGCAGGTCCATGACCGCCCACCCGCCGTGCGAGGCCCCGACCAGCGCGATCCGCCCCGGATCCACGAAGGGCATGCGCCGCGCGTCGTCGAGGGCGATGAGCACGTCCCCCGCCCGCTCCGATCCCATGAGCACCTGCCCGGCGCAGACCAGCCGCCAGACCTCGGACCCGGTCAGCCCGCGCGGGGTATGGCTGTCGACCACGACCGTCGCCCAGCCCGCGGCAACCAGCCGCTCCGACCAGCGCGCGAGGTTGTCCCGCGGCCCGTCGCAGCCGGAGAAGAGCAGCGCCGTGGGGAACGGCCCCTCCCCCGCGGGCCGCGCCACCTGGTAGTGCGGGGCGAGCAGCGCCGACAGCGCGTCCGGCTCGAGCCGCGCCACCGTCCAGCCGCGGTAGCGCGAGACGACGTTGCCCCCCACCACCAGCACCGCCGCCGCCGCCAGCCCGGCGGCCAGCAGCGCCCAGCGCAGCCAGCGCCGCCGCGCCGCCGTCACTCGTCCGCCCGCGCCTCGATGAAGTGCGCCTTCAGCCGCTCGACGTCGGCCGGCGTCCAGCCCGGCGGGTCGGTCACCGCGACCCAGGCGTTGATGTAGTGCTCGGGCGCATAGAGGTGCCCGTGCCCGATCGGCACCGCCAGCCCGATCGCCATGTCGAGCCCGAGCTGCAGGAACGTCACCACCGGATACCAGCGCAGCTCCGGCGACACGTCCGGCCCCACCGGCGGGTTCATCCAGTCCGGCCTGTGCCACAGCGACCCCGGATCGAAGAAGGTGATCGGGTCGCTGGCGTACTGCAGGAAGACGAACCGCATCGGCCCCCACGTCGCCCCGGGGATGTCGAGCGCGTTCTCCTGGTTGGTGAAGCGGATCACCGACCCGTCGCCGTACCGCGGCAGCCACTCCGGCGTCCCCGGCTCGCGGTTGCGCGTCGCCTCCCGCCAGATCGGGCTGGGGAACGGCGGCCCGCTCCACACCGCGCCCTGGAACGGGTCCGCCAGCACCTCGTGCAGCCGGAACGACTGCTCCGACGCGTACGACCCCAGGCTCAGCCCCTGCAGGTAGAGCTTCGGCCGGTTGTCCCGCGGCAACGCCGTCCAGTGCCGGTAGACCGTGCGGAAGAGCGCCCGCCCCGCCGCGCTGCCATAGCCGGGCTCCACCAGGAGCGAGATCCAGCTCGTCAGGTACGAGTACTGCATCGCCACGATCGCGGTGTCCCCGCCGTGCAGGTACTCCAGCGGGTCCATGGCCGCGGGGTCCATCCACCCCGTCCCCGTCGGCGCCGACACGATGAGCACCGAGCGGTCGAACGCGCCGACCCGGATCATCTCCTGCAGCACCAGGTCCGCCCGCTCCTCCAGGTCATCCGCCGAGTTCAGCCCGGCATAGACCCGGATCGGCCGCACCGCCGGCCGCCCGGTGAAGGCCTCGATCTCCTCCGCCGTCGGCCCCGACACGATGAACTCGCGCCCCGCGCGCCCCAGCTCCTCCCAGTTGACCAGCGACGGCGCGCTCCCCGCCTGCATCGGGTCCGCCGGCGCCGGAAAGCGCGGCTCGATCAGCGCATCGAGGGTGCGGAACGAATAGTCCGACATCCGCAGGAAGCCGCGGATCAGCACCCCGTCCACCAGCGCCCAGAACAGGACGAGCGCCGCCACCCCGCCGATCAGCACCGACACCCGTTCCGGCACGAAGCGCGCCAGCCAGCGCCGCACCAGCCGCCCCACCGACCGGAACGAGCGCGCGATCAGCAGCAGCACCAGGAACACCACCGCCGCCACCACCGCCACCGTCAGCGGCTCGGCTCCCTCCAGCAGCGGCATCCCCATCCGCTCGCGGATCGAGTTCTGCCAGCCGGAGCTCTTCCACACGAAGCTGACCACCACGACCGCCGCCAGCGCCGCCGCCACCCAGGTGGCGTTGCGCCGCAGCCGCATGTTGGCCAGCGGCAGCTGCAGGTACTCCCACGCCGCCAGCAGCAGCGCCCCGAGCCCGTAGCCGATGGCGAAGCAGACCCCCGACAGCACCCCCTGCAGCAGCGGGCTCCGCGGGATCAGCGACGGCGTCAGCGCCGCCGCGAAGAAGAGCGCGCCCACCACCAGCCCGAGGCCGGAGAAGGTCCGCCAGAGATCGACCGGCAGCCCCGCCAGCCACCCCACCGGCCCGCGGCGCGGCGGCGGCGGGGGCGGGGCCACAGGCTTGGCGGCGCGGCGGCGCCGCGATACGGACGATTGCGGTGCCATGGACGACTACCCCCGACGAACACTCGGCTTTCCCCTTCCTTAGCACCCGCCGCGACGGCGGCAAACCGGCAGCGTCGAGGCTTGCGGCAATGGCCCGCTCCGCCGACACTGGCGCGCGACGGAAGGACCATGCCATGCCCGATCCCTCCCCCCGGCGTCCCGGCCCGCGGGTGAAGCTCACCCACCCCGATCGCGTCTACTGGCCCGACGCCGGCGTCACCAAGCAGGGCCTCGCCGACTACTACGCCGCGGTCTGGCCGCGCATCGAGCCGCACGTCGCCAGCCGCCCGCTGGCGCTGCTGCGCTGCCCCACCGGCATCGACGGCCCGCGCTTCTTCCAGAAGCATCCCTGGAAAGGCCACGGCCGGGCGATCCTCACCCCCGCCGACCCGGCCCACCCCGACGACCCGCCGCTCATCGCGGTGGACAGCCGCGCGGGCCTCACCGCCCTCGTCCAGGGTGCGGCGCTCGAGATCCACAGCTGGCAATCCTCCCTCGCCGACCTCGAGCACCCCGACCAGATCGTCATGGACCTCGACCCCGGCGAGGGCGTCACCTGGCCGGCGATGATCGAAGCCGCCCGGGAGGTGCGCGCCCGGCTCGAGGCGGCCGGCCTCGCCGCCTTCGTCAAGACCTCCGGCGGCAAGGGCCTGCACGTCCTCGCCCCGCTCCGCCCCGCGCGCGCCGCCGGCTGGACCGCGGTCAAGGCCTTCACCGCCCGCATGGCCCGCGCCATGGCCGCCGACGCCCCCGACCGCTACGTGGCCACCATCGCCAAGGCGAAGCGCCCGGGGCGGATCCTGATCGATTACCTGCGCAATGGCCGCAACAACACCGCCGTGGTCGCCTACGGCGCTCGCGCCCGGCCCGGCGCGCCGGTCTCCATGCCGCTCGCATGGGACGACCTCGGCCCCGACATCGGCCCGGCGCATTTCACCGTGACGAACGCTCCCGCCCGAATCGAAGCCTCGCCCGACCCGTGGTCCGACTTCCGCCGCGCCGAAGCGCCGCTGCCGAAGGCAAGGACGCAACGTCATTAGTCCACTTGCGTGAACTGGTTCACAGTCACGCCCTTTCCCGCGGTGTATTCCACAGCCCCAGGGAGGCCGGTCGGTTGAGCGGCTCCCCGGACAAAGGGGGACGACCGATGACCCACACAGTCTGCGCCGCCGTCATCTACCGCGCTGAAGCCGGCGACCGCGACGTGGCGATCGAGCTCGCCATCGCCCCGGACCACGCCACGCTGGCGGACGCCTGGAAGCGGCTGACGGAAGCCTTCGGCCCCGTCGATCCCCGCTCCATCGAGATCGAGATCCGCCCGGCGCGGATCCGGTCCCGCGCATTACCTGGCCACCGCGATCCGTCCCGGGTCGTGCCGATGGCCAGGCCTATGGAAATTCAGAGCCTCGACGCCTGCTAGTTCACGGGTAGCGTTGTGCCGAGTTGGGAGTAACCGGTTGCGGCGAGGGTAATAGGAAATTTATACCGGAGCTATTTCAGCAGCTTACGCGGAGTCGCACTGTGTGCGGCTCCGCGCATTCCGTTAGCCGAGCCGCATCTCCGGCACCGCGTCCGGCACGATGAGCGCGGCGGCCGTCGCGGCGCGCACCGCCGCCACGTCCACCCCCGGCGCCACCTCGCGCAGCACCAGCCCCTCGGCCGTGGGCTCGATCACCGCCATGTCGGTGACGATCAGCGTCACCCGCCGCTCGGATGTCGCCGGCAGCGTCAATTCCTCGACGATCTTCGGCTCGCCCTTCTGCGCGTGGTTCATCGCCACGATCACCCGCCGCGCCCCGGTGACGAGATCCATCGCCCCGCCCATCCCCGGCACCAGCTTGCCCGGGATGATCCAGTTGGCCAGCCGCCCCCGCCGGTCCACCTGCAGCCCGCCCAGCACCGTCATGTCGAGGTGCCCGCCGCGAATCAGCGCGAAGGACATCGCCGAATCGAACGCCACCGCCCCCGGCTGCGCCGAGACGAAGGCGCCGCCCGCGTCGGTCAGGTGCGCATCCTCCATGCCCTCGGGCGGCCGCGCCCCGAAGCCGATGATGCCGTTCTCCGACTGGAAGTGCACCCGCACCCCCGGCGGCACGAAGTTCGCCACCATGGTCGGCAGCCCGATGCCGAGGTTGACCAGCGTGTTGTCGCGCAGCTCCTGCGCGACGCGGCGGGCGATGAGCTCGCGGGAACTCCATCTCTCCCCTCAGGCCGGCTGCAGGCGCTCGATGACGTGGTCGACGACCACGCCCGGCGTATGGATGGCGTCCGGCGGCAGCACCCCCACCGGCACGATCTCGTTCGGCTCGGCGATGACGCAGGCCGCCGCCATGGCCATCAGCGGGTTGAAGTTCCGCGCCGTCAGCGAATAGACGAGGTTGCCCATGTAGTCGGCACTCCGTGCCGCCACCAGCGCCACGTCGCCGGGCAGCGCCGGCTCCAGCAGGTACTCCCGCCCGTTCAGCTCCAGCGTCTGCTTGCCCACCGCCGCCAGCGTGCCCACCCCCGTGGGCGTCAGCACGCCCCCGAGCCCGGCCCCGGCGGCGCGGATCCGCTCCACCAGCGTCCCCTGCGGCACCAGCTCGACCTCGATCTCGCCCGCGATCATCCGCGCCTGCGTCTCCGGGTTGGTGCCGATGTGCGAGACGATGGCCTTCGCCACGCATCCCGCGCTGATCAAAAGGCCGATCCCGACGCCCGGCCGCGCCGTGTCGTTGGCGATGACGGTCAGCCCGCGCACCCCGCGCTGCACCAGCGCCCGGATCACCCGGTGCGGCGTGCCCACGCCCATGAACCCGCCGATCATCACCACCGCGCCGTCCGGCACCAGCTCGGCCGCCGCCGCGGGCGAGAGCGAGGTCCTCACGGCGCCCCGGTCGCCGTGGCCACGGGAGCCGCCGCGACCGCCTTGCGCACCTCGGGCGCCACCTTCGTCCCGAAGACCTCGATCGCCTTCATCAGCGTCGCGTGGTCGATCACGCCGATCGCCATCTGGATCAGGAAGCGGTCGAAGCCGAAGATCGCGTGGTTGGCGAGGATCTTGTCGGTGACCTCCGCCGGGCTGCCCACGAACAGCGCCCCCTTCGGCGCGCGGCTGGCGTCGAACTGCGCCCGGCTGGTGGGCGGCCAGCCGCGCTCGCGGCCGATCCGGTTCATCACCTCGGCCTGCGCCGGATAGAAGGCGTCCGCCGCCGCCTGGCTCGTCTCGGCCACGAAGCCGTGCACGTTGATCGAGCTGTGCAGCTTCGCCGCATCGTGCCCCGCCTGCGCCGCCGCCCGGCGGTAGAGGTCGAACAGCGGCGCGAATCGCGCCGGCTCGCCGCCGATGATGGCCAGCGCCAGCGGCAGGTTGAGGAGGCCGGCCCGCACCACCGACTGCGGCGTGCCGCCCACCGCCACCCAGATCGGCAGCGGCTCCTGCACGGGACGCGGGTAGACGCCGCGGCCCTCGATGGCCTTGGTGTGCTGCCCGCCCGGCCAGTCCACCCGCTCGCCCTCGTTGAGCCGCATCAGCAGCTGCAGCTTCTCCTCGAACAGCGTGTCGTAGTCGTCGAGCTCATAGCCGAACAGCGGGAACGACTCGATGAACGACCCCCGCCCCACCATGATCTCGGCCCGGCCCCCGCTCAGCGCGTCGAGCGTCGCGAACTGCTGGAACACCCGCACCGGGTCGTCCGAGCTCAGCACCGTGACCGCGCTGGTCAGCCGGATCGCCCTGGTCCGCGTCGCCGCCCCGGCCAGCGCCACCGCCGGGGCCGAGGCGGCATAGTCCGGCCGATGGTGCTCGCCGAGGCCGAAGACCTCGAGCCCGAGCTCGTCGGCCAGCACGATCTCCTCGATCAGGTTGCGCAGGCGCTCCGACGGCCCGATCCGCCGCCCGCTGACCGGGTCGGTGCCGACGTCCGCAAAGGTGTAGAGCCCCAGTTGCATCGACCGTCCCCTGCCGTGCGCGCACCAGACAGGTCACGGCAAACGGGCGGCTCAGTCAACGGTACCCGGCGCGAAATCAGCCATATGGATTCCATACGCTTTCCATACGCGTGCCAGATGACAGAAAATGAGGCATCAGAACGACTTGCACCAGTCTCTCCAGAACCCCGGCGCCCCCGCCGCCACCCCCCATCCACCGATGGCGCTGGCGCCCAGCCAGATGACGAATCCCGCCCCGCCGCTCGCCAGCGGCACCAGCAGCCCCGGCAGCAGCACCAGCGCCCAGGCGACCCCCGGCCAGCGCTCCGCCACCTCCGGCAAGCGGAACGCCCGCCGCCGCTTCGGGTCCGTCGCCGCAAGGTATCCCAACGCGGCGAGGCTCACCCCCACCGCGCCGACGGTGGCCAGCACGCTCACTCCGCCGCTTCCGGAACCCGCTCCGCCGCCGGCCGCCACCCCCGCGCGTGGAACCAGAGCCACGTCCCCGCGATCAAGAGCAGCACGTCCACCGTCAGCACGTCCGACTGCCGCATCAGCACCGCCTCGGCCCAGTCCATGCCGCCGGTCGCGAGCCGCAGCACCGGCAGCAGCAGGCAGGCAAGCCCCAGGATTCGCTGGTAGATCGCCACCAGCCGCTCGTCCTCCGGCACGGTGATCCCGACCAGCACAGCCGCCACCGCGCCGATCACGAAGCTCACGGGCGTCCACCAGAACGCATCCGCCGCCGGCCGCGACAGGAAGAAGCCATACGCCGACGCGAGCATCGCCAGCGGCAGGCCGTAGCCCACCACCTGCACCGCCCGCCCGAAGGCGCGCCACTGCACGTCCCCGGCCCGCCGCTTCACCCAGAGCCGGAACCCCGACAGGATGACGAAGCACATGGCCACGCCCAGCGCGCACCAGACCGCCTTCGACAGCACTCCGGCGAAATGCCCGAAGTGCAGCGGATACATCAGCCCGTAGAGCGTCCCCCCACCGAAGGCACCGTCCCGAGCGGCGCCTTGCGCCCGAGAAACGCACCCGGTCGCCCCGTCATAGACGTGCGTGACATAGAGCATCCCCCCCTCGGCCGGATCGTGCCACACGTCCACCCGCGCATCCGCCCGCCCGAGGTGGGAAATCCCCACATAACTCACCGGCCCCTCCGCCCGCCGCCGCAAATCGGCCATCATCGCGTCGAGGCTCGCCAGCGCCGCCGGCGTCGCGTCCTCCGCCACCGGCGGCTCGTAGAGCACCTCGATCATCTTCTCCTGGTCGCCCCCGAAGGCGATCGCCGCCACCAGCGGAAAGCTCACCGCCCCCGCGAAGCTGAAGAACGAGCCGGTGAAGGCGAGCAGGAACGCGAACGGGATCCCCCAGCTCGCCGCCAGCACGTGCCGGTCGCGCGCCGACACCAGCCGGTCCCCCGGCCGCTCCGCCACGAACATGTCGCGGACCAGGTGCCGGTGCATCAGCACCCCGGAGATCACCGCCGCCATCATCATCAGCCCGAGGATCCCCGTCAGGATCAGCCCCCAGGGGTTCGGCAGGTAAAGCTGCACGTGCAGGTCCACGAAGAACTGCCGCAGCGCGCTCGTCTCCCAGGCCGCCGGATCGTTCCAGATGAAGCCGTCGTGCCGCTCGATCACCGCGCCGGTGGCCGCATCGGCCCGGAACATCGTACCGAAGTCCTCCTCCACGCCGAACTCGGGGTTGAGCGCATGGTCGTGGAAGAAGGCATGCAGGTCGTTCCCCTCGCCGCTCCAGATCCCGACGTCATGCAGGAATTCCGGGTTCACCTGCGCCGCCAGTTCGCTGACCGAGGCGCCGATCCGCGCCTCCAGCGGATCCCGCTCGCGCGCGCCGCCGACCGACCAGCGGCCGATCTCGGTCGCGAAAACCGCCACCGCCCCGGTTGCGATCACCGCATAGAGCAGCAGCCCGAGCACCACCGCCGACCAGCCGTGGATCGCCGTCAGCCGCTTCAACTGGCCCTGCCTCAGGTTGAACACCCCGCCCCCTATCCACTGACCGCGAGCAAGGCGATCGTCGCCTGGACGAGGCTTGCACCGCCGATGACCACGCTGCCGCGCACCAGGTTCTCCTCGAGCAAGGCGTAGAAGAACAGCGCCGCCCAGAGCAGCGGCGCGAGGATGATCGGGAAGGCGAGGTTGGTCACCCCCGCCGCCCCGCGCGGCAGCCAGAGCGGCATCACGCACATGGTCGCCACTGCCGCGATCAGCACGCCCGGCCCGGCGATCACCCAGCGCGCGGCCACGGGATGCCCCTCCACCGCCGCTACGAACGCGGCGCGTGCATCCCGCATCCAGTTGGGAAAATGCCCCGGAAACATGTGCTCCTGCCCCTGACGTGGCTGGCTACCGCATGCGTTGCGTGGCTTGCCGAGAACCTAACGGAAATTGTCAGGAGTTCAAGCCGCAGCGAGCGGCCGGCGACTTCAGGCCAGACGCCAGTCCGACCGCGCCGGCACGGTCTCGGCCTCGTCGGCGCCGCCGAACCGACGCCGCCGCAGGCGGAACGCATCGACGGCCGCAGCGAAATGACCGGCGGTGAAATCCGGCCACGCGGTCTGCGGGAAAATCGTACTCGGCGTAGGTTCCCTGCCAGAGCAGGAAGTTCGAGATGCGAAGCTCGCCCGAGGTACGGATGATGAGGTCCGGGTCCGGGAGGGCACGGGTGTCGAGCGCCCCGGCGATCGCCGCCTCCGAGATCCCCGCCGGCGACAACCGCCCTTCCTCGACCTCGCGCGAAAGCGCGCGAACGGCGCGCGTCAGTTCGTCGCGCCCGCCGTAATCGATGGCGATCGAGAGGTTCAGTCCCTGGCAGTCTCGCGTGCGTTCTTCCAGTGCCTCCATCAGCCCGCGCAACCGCGGCGGCACCCGATGACGCATGCCGATGAAGCGCACCCGCACGTCGTTGCGGCGGAGCCCGTCCATCTTGTTCCGGATGTACTGCGAGAAGATCCGCATCAGTCCCTCGACCTCGGCCAGGGGACGCTGCCAGTTCTCGGTGGAAAACGCATAGACCGTGAGGTGGGTGACGCCGAGGGAGGGGCACGCCGTGACGATCTCGGTCACGCGCCGCGCGCCACGGGCATGCCCGGCGATCCGCCCAAGCCCGCGCGCTTCGGCCCAGCGGCCGTTGCCATCCATGATAACCCCGACATGCAAGGTCGGGGCCGGCCACTCGTTCATTCTTCGTCCACCTGCCCGATCGCGTCAGTATCCCGAATCACTTGGCGGGGACAACAGCGACTTGGTCCGATGGCCGAAATCCGCAGTCACGCTTTCTCAGATCGTCCGTGGGTCGTCCAGTCGTCGGCGACGGCCCCGGGGTCGAGCCGCTTGCCAAGCTCCTTGCGGACGTCGAGCCAGCGGAACCGGATCGAGTTCCGCACGATCGGCGCGTCCTGCACCTTGAACTCGTCGACGACCGGAGCGTTCCGTATCAGGTCCTCGATGCTCCCGGCGAACGCCGCCTCTCCGCTCGCGGCGCTCGCCCAGACCGTTCGCCCGGCGCGCACGGCGAAGGCCTCGCGCATGTCGGGTGGTATGGTCCGGGGCTCGACGTCCTCCAGCCCCTGCGCGGTCGCCGTGGCAAAGCACCGCCGCGCCAGCCCCGCCGCGGCGTCACGCTCGAGCCGGCCGTCACCGCGCGACGACCGCCGCCGCGTGGATACTCAGGTCGGAGGCGCAGGACAGGAACTGCCGCACCGCCGCTTCCTTGATGCCCGCCGAGAAGACCTCATCCTCGAAGTAGCGGACGAACTTCGTTCCCATCCGGGTCTTCAGGTAGCCATAGAGCGTGGTCTGCGCCACCAGCGACGATCGCTGCCCCACGAACACCGAAAGGTCATCCACCGAAGCGATCGGGCGCGCCCGAAGACGCCCCGCGAACGCGCCCCCCGCCCGCGCCACGAACTCGGCCAGCTGTGCCGGAACGGCCGCAATCCGCCTCAGATTAACCTCGTTGGACAAGCGATTTCCTGTGGCTTTCGGAACGCTTGCCAAGAATATGTCTTATTTTGTAGATTGCTACGGCAAAGTGCGCATACAAACGATATTGGCCGCCAACGACGCGGCCTTCAGGGAGATGACACAGTGCCACAAGACAAGACCGAACGCCGCCGCGTGCATTGGGCCAAGACCAAACGCCTCACGTTCATCGTGCTCGCCATCTGGTTCGTCTTCGCCCTCCTCGCACCCTGGTACGCGAGAGAGCTCGATTCGATGACCTTCCTGGGCTTCCAGCTCGGCTACTATCTCGTCGTCCAGGGGTCGCTCATCGTTTTCGTCGTGCTGATCGTGGTGCAGAACCTGTTTCAGGACCGCATCGACGACGCGTACGGCACCGGCAGCATAGACTAGGGAGCGACCATCGATGGCCAGTCAAGGCGACCTCGGCGAAGCCCGACGCGACAAGTCCTTCATCGACAACCTCGGTAAAGTCTACGCGCTCTACACGCTCGGCTTTCTCGGCTTCTTCATCCTCATGGCGATCCTCGAGAGCTTCGGCGTCGGGGCCCGCGCCATCGGCATCATGTTCCTCGGCTTCACGCTCGTCATCTACGCCGGCATCGGCTGGCTGTCGCGCACCATGCAGGTCGACGCCTACTACGTCGCCGGCCGCGAGGTTCCCGCGGTCTACAACGGCATGGCGACGGCGGCCGACTGGATGTCGGGCGCCAGCTTCGTCGCCCTCGCCGGCGGCATCTACTTCGGCGGCTACCAGCAGCTCGGCTACGTCATCGGCTGGACCGGCGGCTACGTGCTCGTCAACGCGCTGATGGCGCCCTACCTGCGCAAGTTCGGCTGCTACACCGTGCCCGACTACATCGGCACCCGCTACGAGGGCAACTTCGCCCGCTTCGTGGCGGTCGTCATCCTGGTCGTCGCCTCGTTCACCTACGTGACCGCGCAGATCAACGCCACCGGCACCATCGCCGCCCGCGCCTTCGGCATCCCGTTCAACGTCGGCGTGTGGTTCGGGCTGCTCGGCATCCTGCTCTGCTCGATGCTCGGCGGCATGCGCGGCGTCACCTGGACCCAGGTGGCGCAGTACATCGTGCTGATCATCGCCTACCTCGTGCCGGTGATCTGGATGTCGAACGCGCAGGGCCTCGGCATCATCCCGCAGTTCAGCTACGGCGGCGCGGCGCTCCACGTGGCCGAGCTCGAGCGGCAATACGGCCTGCAGCCGGCCGCCGAGGCGATCGCCGGGCTCAGGGTGCTGACCATCCCGCACTTCGACCCGGTGGGCGGCATGGACTCCGTGGAAGTTCGTGACGCTGGCGCTCTGCATGATGGCCGGCACCGCCTCGCTGCCGCACATCCTGATGCGCTACTTCACCACCCCCAGCGTCCGCTCCGCCCGCAAGTCGGTCGGCTGGTCGCTGTTCTTCATCTTCCTGCTCTACTTCACCGCCCCGGCGCTGGCGACGCTGACCAAGCTCCAGCTCCTCGACCCGACGCTGCCCACCGCGGTGATCGGCAAGGCCTACGAGGAGGTGGCGAGCCTGCCCTGGGTGCAGAACTGGGCCCAGGTCGGCATGCTCGCCGTCCAGGACCAGAACGGCGACGGCATCGTGCAGCTGAACGAGTTCTTCATGCGCGACGACATCGTCGTGCTGGCCACCCCCGAGATCGCCGGCCTGCCTTACGTCATCTCCGGCCTCGTGGCCGCAGGCGGCATGGCGGCGGCGATGTCGACGGCGGACGGGCTGCTGCTCGCCATCGCCAACGCGCTCAGCCATGATCTCTACTACAAGATCATCGATCCCAAGGCCGACACCCGGCTCCGGCTGCTCGTCGCGCGCGTGCTCCTGCTGCTGATCGGCATCGCGGCGGCGCTGTTCGCCACGCTGCAGCTCACCGGCATCCTCGGCGCGGTGGCCTGGGCGTTCTGCTTCGCCTGCTCCGGCCTCTTCTTCCCGCTGGTGCTCGGCATCTGGTGGAAACGCGCCAACGGTCCCGGGGCGATCGCCGGCATGATCGGCGGCTTCGGCGCCGGCTCGTGGTACCTCTACATGGTCTACTCCGGCTCGATGGAGCCGTGGTGGGGCCTCGACCACGTGCGCTTCGGCATCATCGGCATGGCGGTCAGCCTGGTGGCGATGGTGGTCGTCACGCTGATGACCAAGATGCCCAGCGCCGAGATGCAGGCCATCGTCGACGAGACGCGCGACCCGACCGGACCGACGATCATCGGCGCGCACTAGCGCCCGATCGCACCGAGCGACCGGCGCCGGGATCACACCGATCCCGGCGCGCGATCAGACCGGGAGGCGAAACGCGGTTTCGCCTCCCGTTTCTTTCCCGAACGGAGACCGAAGCGATGGGAGCCTTCCCGATCTGGGTGATCGTGCTCGACTACGCCTTGGGCGTGGTGATGTGGACCCTGATCGGCCGCGCGGCGATGAACCTCTTCCTGCCGATCGACTCCGACTTCTTCTTCATGAAGGCGTTCGTCCGCCTGACCGACCCGGTGCTCCGGTTGTTCCGGCCGGTCACGCCGAGCTTCCTCGTCGAGCCGGTGGTGCCGCTGTTCGTGGCCTGGTTCTTCTTCATGGTGCGCTTCTACCTGATGCCCTGGCTGCTCGGGCTACTCGGTGATGGGGATGCTGTCCTTCCCGCTCGAGAGCGACATCGCCAGCGGCCTCTACACCATCTTCGCGCCCGGCAACTGACCGGCGCGAGCCGCGCGCCGCCTGCCGGCGTCAGAGCAGCCGCGCCAGTCCCAGCGGCAGGTTCGGCGCGTTGAGCGACATCACCCGGTAGAGCAGGCCGTAGACGAGGACCGTCAGGAAGAAGAAGAACGCGCTCCCGAGCACGCTCTGATAGGCGATCGCCGCGAAGACGGCGGTCAGCAGCGGCAGCGGCCAGGTCACGACGCTGGTCGCCGGATTGCGCAGGTGCACCGGCCCCGGCGCCGGCACGATGCGCCGGGCATAGCGACGGTAGGCCAGCATGTGCCAGTGCACCCGGTCCGGCTGCCCGACGCTGTGGCCGTCGCGCTTGGCCTTCCGCCGCATGGAGGCGAGCGTCTCGATCACCGGATAGGCGCAGATCAGGATCGCGGTCCAGGCCGAGGTCTCCGGGTTGCGCATCGGCAGGAGCACGCCCAAGCCCGCCAGCAGGAAGCCCGCGAAATACGCGCCGCCGTCGCCGAGGAAGATCCTGCCGAAGGGAAAGTTCACCACGAAGAACCCGAGCACGATCGCGGCGTAGAGCACCGCCAGCGCGAAGACCAGGTCGTCCCCCAGCCGGTGCGCCACCCAGGCGAACGCCGCGAGCATGATCAGCAGCGACCCGGAGGCGAGGCCGTTGAAGCCGTCGATGATGTTGATGGCGTTGGCGACGCCCCCCATGGCGAACCCGGTGAAGAGCACCGCGCAGAGGTAGAACGACAGCAGCCAGTCCACCCCGGGCAGGTTGACCTTGTGCATGGTGTAGCCGGTCAGGATCGCGAAGACCGCCCCCCCGCCCATGGTGGCCAGCAGCCGGTAGCGCACCCCGACCCGCCCCGTCAGGTCCTCGCCCAGCCCGGCGAGCGAGCGGCAGCGACCCGGCCAGCCCGATGAGCGCCCAGGGCGCGCGCAGGCCCTCCGGCAGCACCGGCCACACCATCGCATAGGACAGCGCCAGCGCCAGCCCGCCGATCCGCGGCGTCGGCACCGCATGGAACTTCTGGATGCCGCCGATGCCGTCGTTGGTGAAGCGGCCATGCCACCGCCGCGTCGCGACCAGGACGAGGCAGAGCAACAGGCTCACGCCCGCGCCCGTGACCGCGGCCACGCCGATGTCGCCCCAGCCCAGTGTCACTTCCAGTCCGTACATGTGCCCCAACGACCGTGTCCGCTGCCCGCAATTCTTAACGGATTCCAGCGTCGAAGACGATAGGCCTCATCCGGCTGCGCCGACGCGCCGCACCGCGGCCGCGCCGATGCGCCGCTCGTCCAGCCAGGCGTTGATCCGCCAGGCCAGGCTCTTCCAGTGCGGGTCGAGCGGCAGCCCGTGACCCAAGCCGCGCATGAGCTCGGTCTCCGCGCCATAGGCGAGCGCGCTCCCCCAGAGGTCGGTGACCGGCACGAAGGCGTCGCGGTCGCCGAGCAGCGCCAGCACCGGCCAGCGGCGCACCAGGATCCACGGCGGCAGGTCCCAGGTCAGCCCGTCCAGCAGCGCCAGCGGGCTCTCCGGGTCAGGGCGGAAGCCCACCTCCGCCACCCACTCGAGCGGCGTCTCCTCGGTGAAGAGCGCGCGGCGCACCGCCTCGACGCCGATCATCCCCCCGGCGCCGGCCTGCGCGGCCAGAAGCATCGCCAGCACCTCCGGCGCCCGCGAGGAGAGCTGCCAGAGCGAAGGCCCGAGCCCGCAGGGCCCGGGCGAGGCGACCAGCACCAGCCCCGCCACCCGCCGCCGCGCGGCGAGATGCTGCGCCACCAGCCCGCCCAGCGAATGCCCGACCACCACCGGCGGCGACTCCAGCGCGTCGGCCGCCGCGGCCGCCCGCGCGACATAGTCACGCAGCCGCGCCGGCGTCGCCGCGAACGGGGCCGAGAGCCGGGGCACGGCGACCGCATGGCCGCGGCCGGCGAACCAGGGCGCCACGAAGCGCGTCCAGACCTCCGGTCCGCCGAAGGCGCCGTGCAGGAACAGGATCGGCGGCTTGTCGGACATTCTTCACCTCCGGCGCCGTTTCTTGCGCATGGGCCGCCTGCTGTCGATACAATACAGCTCACGAGGCGTGGATGGCGCGCGGCAGACTCGCCATGGCCTCCAGCCGCGGCCGGATCAGCGCCATGGGATGCGCCCGCAGCGTCAGCCGCAGCGCCACGTAGTCGGCGACGACCTCCTCGCCCAGCGTCATCGGCGGCAACGCCACCGGCCCCTCCTCCGCCTCGCCCTCGATGCCGGCGAAGAGCGGCAGCGGCGCCTCGCCGCCGATCGCCCGCACCTGCCACAGCGCCGCGCGCCGCGTCAGCCCCAGGCTCGCGAAGGCGTCCGCGTCGGCAAGGCGCGCCAGCGTCCGCGGCGGCACCCCCGCCCGCCGCCAGACCGCGCCCACGTCGCGGTAGCCGTTGCCCCGCGCCGCCACGATCCAGTCCGCGTCCTCCGCGCGCATCCCCTTGATCTGGCGGAACCCCAGGCGCAGCGCCAGCCCGCCCTGGCCGTCCGGCTCCAGCGCGTTGTCCCAGGCGCTGGCATTGGCGCAAACCGGTCGCACCTCCACCCCGTGCGCGCGGGCGTCGCGCACGATCTGCGCCGGGGCGTAGAATCCCATGGGCTGCGCGTTCAGGAGCGCGCAGGCGAAGACCGCCGGGTGGTGCCGCTTCAGCCAGGCCGAGGCATAGACGAGCAGCGCAAAGCTCGCCGCATGGCTCTCGGGAAAGCCGTATTCGCCGAACCCCTCGATCTGGGAAAAGCAGCGCTCGGCGAACTCCGCCGGATAGCCGTTCCGCGCCATCCCGGCCAGGAACCGCTCGCGGAAGGTGTGGATGGTGCCGGTCTTCTTGAACGTCGCCAGCGCCCGGCGCAGCCGGTCCGCCTCCTCGGGCGAGAAGCCGGCGCCGATGATGGCGATCTGCATCGCCTGCTCCTGGAAGAGCGGCACCCCCAGCGTCTTGCCCAGCACCTGCCCCAGCGCGTCGGAGGGAAACTCCACCTTCTCCTCCCCCCGCCGCCGGCGCAGGAAGGGATGCACCATGTCGCCCTGGATCGGCCCCGGCCGCACGATCGCCACCTCGATGACGAGGTCATAGAAACACCGCGGCCTGAGCCGCGGCAGAAAGCTCATCTGCGCCCGGCTCTCCACCTGGAACACCCCGAGCGAATCCGCGCGGCAGAGCATGTCGTAGACCGCCGGATCCTCGGCCGGCAGCGTCGCCAGGGTCCAGCGCGTGCCGTGATGCTCGGCGATCAGGTCGAACCCCTTGCGCAGGCAGGTGAGCATGCCCAGCGCCAGCACGTCGACCTTGAGGATACCCAAGGCGTCGATGTCGTCCTTGTCCCAGCAGATGACCGTGCGGTCCTCCATGGCCGCGTTCTCCACCGGCACCAGCTCGTCCAGCCGCCCCTCGGTGATCACGAACCCCCCCACGTGCTGGCTGAGGTGCCGCGGAAACCCGATGATCTCCTCCACCAGCCGCATGGTCAGCGCCAGCCGCCGGTCGCCCGGATCGAGGCCCAGCTCGCGGATCCGCTCCTCCGGCAGGCTCGAACTCGACCACCCCCAGATCTGGCTCGAGAGCGCCGCGACCGTGTCGCGGCTCAGCCCCATGGCCGTCCCCACCTCGCGCACCGCCCGCTTGCCGCGATAATGGATCACCGTGGCGCAGATCCCCGCCCGGTGCCGGCCGAAGCGGCGGTAGATGTACTGGATCACCTCCTCGCGCCGCTCGTGCTCGAAGTCGACGTCGATGTCCGGCGGCTCGTCGCGCGCCTCCGAGACGAAGCGCTCGAAGACCATGGTCCCGACCTCGGGCGAGACCGAGGTGACCCCGAGCGAATAGCAGACCACCGAGTTCGCCGCCGACCCGCGCCCCTGGCAGAGGATCCCCTGGCTGCGGGCATAGTCCACCACGTCGCTCACCGTCAGGAAGTACGGCGCATAGTTCAGCCGCGCGATGAGAGCCAGCTCGTGCGCCGCCTGCGCCGCCGCCTTCTCCGGCACCCCGTGCGGATACCGCCACGCCAGCCCCCTGGCGGTCAGCCGCTCCAGCCGCGCCTGCGGGTCCTCGCCGTCCCAGATCTCGCGCGGATACTCGTAGCGCAGGCTGTCGAGCGCGAAGCCGCAGTCCGCGGCGATCTCCCCCGCGCGGTGCACCGCCGCCTCGTGCCCCGCGAAGAGCCGCAGCATCTCCGCCTCGGGCCGCAGCCGCCGCTCGGCGTTGGCCTGCGCCGCCCGCCCGATCCGGTCGATGCGCAGCCCCTCGCGGATGCAGGTCAGCACATCCACCAGCCGCCGCCGCGACCCGTGATGCATGATCGGCTCGGCCGAGGCGACGAGGCCGAGGCCCAGCTCCCCCGCCAGCCGCGCCGCCCGCTCGATCCGGCCGCGGTCCTGCCCGTCGTAGCGCGGGCTCGCCACCAGGTGCGCGCCCGGATGCCGCCGGGCGATCCGCCGGGCGCGCGGCAGCCAGGCGCCGAGCCCCCGCCCCGGCGGCGGATGCAGCAAGAGATGCATCTCGCCCAGGTCCTCCAGGTCCTCCTCCCGCAGCAGGCAGGCGCCCTTCTCCGCCCGCAGCGCCCCCCGCGAGAGCACCCGGCAGAGCCGCCCCCAACCGGCGCGGTCGCGCGGCAGCGCGGTCAGCTCCGGTCCCCCCTCCGCCAGGCAGAGCCGCGCCGCCGGGATCAGCCGCGGCACCGCCCCGCCCCCCCGCGCCGCCTCGCGCAGCTCCTGGTGCGCCCGCACCAGCCCCGCCACCGAGTTGCGGTCGGCGATGGCGAAGGCGGGCAGGCCGAGCTCGATCGCCCGGAGCGCATACTCCTGCGGGTGGCTCCCCCCCGTCAGGAAGGTGAAGTTCGAGGTGATGCAGAGCTCGGCGAAGGCCATGTTCAGCCCCGGCAAACGAAATCGCCACGGGCAGGGAACCTTCCGCCGGTTGCCGCGATAGCTTTCCGAGGGTTTCGATTCCCGGCCAGCATGCTATGGTCGGGAAAAACCGTAGGAGGAAATCGATGAGCATCGTTCAGATCGACGACTATGCCCGCCAGCTCTACACGGCGCATGGCGACCGGGCGGAGTACGAGGCGGCGCAGAAGGCCAAGGACAGCGCCGCCAAGGGCGACACCCAGACCGCCGAGCAATGGCGTCAGGTGCGCGAGGCGATTCGCGTGCTGCGCGGCCCGAACGTCAGCTGACACGCGCCGCCACCGGCGTCGCTTCCCTGCGAGCCCCGGGCAACCGGGGCTTTCTTTTTGCCCGTTACGCCCCCGCGTCACGCGAAGATCCCCTGCGCGAACCAGCCGCCCGGCAGCTCCCCGCCCTGCGCCGCGAAGATCCAGAGCCGCTCCCCCTCCTCGGTCTCCACCCGCCAGTAGTCCCGCGCCCCCGACCGCCAGGCCGGGTCGTCCAGCCACCATTCCGGCGCGATCCGCTCCGGCCCGAAGGCCACGGCGCGCCGCCGCCGTCGCCGCCGCCAGACGAAGGCCTCGGGCGGGACCGCCGCATCCTCCGGGACGATCGGCTCGGGCGGAAAGATCAGGATCGGCCGCGGCGCCGCCGGCGGCGGCCAGTGGGCGGCCGGAGCGCTGAACGCCGCCGCCATCTCGGTCGCGCTCTTCTCCGGGATGTGGCTGTCCGCCGGATGCAGCCGCACCACCGCCTCGATGCCCAGCCGCGCCCCCAGCCGCCCCAGCAGATCCGCGAACGCCTCGCCTTCCCCCCGCCGCCCCGCCAGCGCGCTCTGGTCCTGCCGGGCCACCAGCGGCTCGGCCTCCACCGCCTCCAGCCGCAGCCGCTCGATCCCGAACCCCGCGTCGATCTCCCCCAGCCGGATCGCCAGCAGCGGCCGGATCGCCTCGGGCCGGTCCGCCGGCCGGGCGAGCCCCACCTCCCGCCGCTCCGCCCGCCCGTCCGTCCGCACCAGCGTCAGCCGCACCCGCCGCGCCCCCCGCCCGGCGGCCCGCAGCCGGTCGCAGAGCGGCGGCAGCAGCCGGTCGATCCCGGCCAGCACGTCCGCCTCCAGCCCGATCGGCTCGGGGAAGGTCAGCCGCACCGCGAAGACCGGCGCGGCGCGTTCCGCCGCCACCGGCTCGGGCAACCGCCCCAGCGCCTGGTCGAGCCGGCCGAGCACCCCCGGCCCCGCCCGTCGGGCGAGCTGCGCGCGCGGCAGCGCCACCAGATCGACGATCCGCCTGAGCCCGAGCCCCTGCAGCGTCTCGACCGCGTCCCGCTCCAGCCGCAGCGCCGCCACCGGCAACGCCCCGATGCGGGCCAGCGTCACCCCCGGCGGCAGCACCCGGCCGCCCCCGCCGCCCGCCGCGGTCGCCGCGGGCCGGCCCGTCCAGCTCCGCTTCCCGGCCCGCGACCGCGTCGCCCGCGCCTCCTGGTCGATGGCGTCGCCGGCATGGACGGGCCAGCTCCCCACCCCGGCATAGCGCGCCACCGCCCAGGCCGCGCCCAGCGTGTCGGCGAGCCCCAGCCCGAGGCTCAGCCCGAAGCCCGCCGCCTCCGCCTCCACATGGGTGACGAGCCCCGCCTCGCCGCCGAAGAGATGCGCGCAGCCGGTGACGTCGAGCGCCAGCCCGTCCGCGCCGTCCGTCGCCACCCAGGGCGAGAAGGTGCCCGCCCAGCGCCGGAGCGCCGCGAGGAACGCCATCTCCCGCCGCGGGTCCTCCGGCCGGGTGACCAGCCCCGGGCAGATCGCCCGCCCGTCGCCGAGCGCCATGCCCCGGCGCAGCCCCGCCGCCTCCGCCGCCGCGCCGAGGCTCGCCAGCACCAGCGCCCCCCGCGCTTCCGCCACCACCGCGAAGGGCTGCGCGCCGAGCCCCGGTTCGGCACGCAGCACCCGCTCGGCGGCGAGGCGGGGAAACCAGAGCGACAGGATGCGGCGGGATGGCATGCGACTCGAATGTTCTTGTTCTGTTCCAGACTACGCCCCGGCTGCCGGGAGTCGAGTCGGTTTCGCTGGACGGACCGGACGGGCGCGGGTAGGAGGGCGCGGTTTCCCGTAGCGGACCCCTCCCCCATGCCATCCGAGCGCGGCCGTCTCCTCCCGCTGAACATGGTCTTCGCGCTGAATGCGCTCGGCCTCTCGGTCTGGTTTCCGCGCATTCCCGACGTGAAGGACGCGCTCGGCCTCGACGTGCTGACGCTGGCCTTCTGCCTGTTCGGAATGCCGGCCGGGACGATGCTCGGGTTCCTGATCGTCGGGCGGATCATCCGGCGGATCGGAACTCGCACCACCTGCATGGTGGGGGGCGCGGGGTTCCTGATCAGCTTCATCGGTCCCGGGCTCGCGCCGAATGCCGTGGCGCTGGGACTCACCCTCTTCATCTGCGGCCTCACCATCGCCACCATCGAGGTGTCGATGAACGCCAAGGCGAGCCAGACCGAGCGGGTGCTGGGCCGGCGGATCATGACCCGCTGCCATGCCTACTGGAGTTTCGGCACGGTGGCGGGGGCGATGATCGGCGGCGCGTTCGCGCAGCGGGGTATCGACTTCCTGACCCAGCAGCTTCTGGTGCAGCCGATCTTCGCGGCGGCGACCGTCTTCTTCGCGCTCCGGCTGATCGCCGACGACCCGACGCCCGAGGTCGAGCCGGAGCATGACCGCGCGCTCCCCACGCTGGCCCTCCTCCTCATCTGCCTGGTGCCGATCGGGGCGCTGCTGATCGAGGGCGCCATGATGGAGTGGTCCGCGCTGCTGATGCGCGACTGGAAGGGGGCGAGCCCGCTCCTGACGGCGGTCACCTTCTCGGTCTTCGCGCTGGCGATGGCCGTGTCGCGGCTGACCGGGGACTGGCTGGCCGAGCGATTCGGGCCGCGGGCGGTGATCCTGGCCTCCGGCCTGACGATGGCCGCGGGAATCCTCGCCTTCGGCCTCGCGCCGGGACTATGGGTATCGCTGACGGCGGCCGCCCTGGTGGGCGCCGGCTGCGGCAACATCTACCCGCTGACCATGTCCATGGTCGGACAGTTGCCTGGCCCGCGGCCGGAACGGAACGTGGCGACGCTCGCGCTCGTCGCGTTCACCGCCTTCCTGATCGGGCCGCCCCTGATCGGCACGCTGGCGCACCTCATCGGGCTGCCCGTGGCGATGGCGCTCCTCGCCCCGCTCGGGCTGCTGCCGCTGGCGCTGGTGCGCCGCCCGGCCGTGGCGGCGGCGGATCAGCCGCAGTAGACGCGGACGATCGTGTCGGCCTTGTCGACCTCGACGTTCAGCCGGTCGGGGCGCATGTCCATGGTGGCCGGGGTCGTGGGGAAGAGCACCCGCGACGGATCCGGCAGGTCGACGTCGTTGAGCACATCGACCCGCTGCCCGACCCAGTCCTGATGCGCCGCCGCCGAGCATTCGCCGGGGTCGCCCGCCGCGCCGGGCGCACCCGGCTTCATCTCGGCGCAGGCCGCGAGGGTCAGGACGAGGGCGATGCCGAGGCTCAGGGTCGGGGCGGTCATGGGCACTCTCCGGGAAACGGTTCGGACGCCACGCAACCACGCAAATCGGGTCTTGGCAAGGCGTGCGGCGGAGACTTCGACGACACGCGGGAACCTGGTCAGCGGTCCCGGTCCGGCCGCGTTAACACCTAATCCTGACTATTTTAGGTGCCATATGGATTCCATACGATTTCCATACGCGTTTTCGGGGCCATTCGAACCCCCGTTAACCTCTTCTGCGACGGCTGATGAGGGGACCACTCACCCCTTGTTCATCCGGTTTCCGATCAGATCCTCAACCACCGCCGGATCGGCAAGGGTCGAGGTATCCCCAAGCGCGCCATAGTCATTTTCCGCGATTTTCCGCAGGATCCGGCGCATGATCTTCCCCGACCGCGTCTTCGGCAACCCAGGCGCCCACTGGATGAGATCCGGACTCGCGATCGGCCCGATCTCCTGCCGCACCCAAGCCACAAGCTCCTTCTTCAGCGCATCAGTATACGCCTCCCCCGCCATCAGCGTGACATACGCATAGATCCCCTGCCCCTTGATCGGATGCGGATACCCGACCACGGCCGCCTCGGAAACCGACGCGTGCGCCACAAGCGCGCTCTCGACCTCCGCGGTGCCCATGCGGTGGCCCGAGACGTTGATCACGTCGTCCACCCGCCCGGTGATCCAGTAGTAGCCGTCGGCGTCGCGCCGGCAGCCGTCCCCGGTAAAGTAGAAGCCCTTGTACTGGCTGAAATAAGTATCCACGAAGCGGTCGTGGTCGCCGAAGATCGTCCGCATCTGTCCGGGCCAGCTGTCGCCGATGGCGAGCACGCCCGACGCCTCGGTCTCGGCGATCTCAGCGCCGGTCTGCGGGTCGAGCAGCACCGGCTGAACGCCGAAGAATGGCTTTGTCGCCGAACCGGGCTTGGTCGGGATGGCGCCGGGAAGAGGCGTGATCAGGATGCCGCCCGTCTCTGTCTGCCACCAGGTGTCGACGATCGGGCAGCGGCCGTGCCCAACCACCTCGTCGTACCAACTCCAGGCCTCGGGGTTGATCGGCTCGCCGACCGAGCCGAGGATGCGCAACGACGACAGGTCGCATCGGTCGACCCATTCGCGCCCCTGCCCCATCAGCGCCCGGATCGCGGTCGGGGCGGTGTAGAAGATGTTGACCTTGTGCTTCTCGCAAACCTGCCAGAAGCGGCTCGCATCCGGCCAGGTCGGCACGCCCTCGAACATCAGCGTCGTCGCCCCGTTCGCCAGCGGCCCATAGACGATGTAGCTGTGCCCGGTCGACCCAGCCCACGTCCGCGGTACACCAGTAAATGTCGCCGTCGTGATAGTCGAAGACGTATTCGTGCGTCATCGAGGCGTAGACAAGGTACCCGCCGGTAGTGTGCAGCACGCCCTTGGGCTGGCCAGTAGAGCCGGAAGTATAGAGGATGAACAGCGGATCTTCTGCGCCCATCGCCACCGGCGCGCAATGGTCCGAGACCCTGTCCATCTCTTCGTGCAGCCAGACGTCGCGGTCCGGGTCGAAGGCGACCTCTCCGCCGGTGCGGCGAACGACGAGCTGCCGCACGCCCGGCAACTGGGCGATCGCCTTGTCGGCATTGGCCTTGAGCGGCGTCCTGCGCCCACCGCGCGGTGCCTCGTCCGCAGTGACGATCACCTTTGCCCCGGAATCCACGATGCGCGAGCGGAGCGCGTCAGCGGAGAACCCGGCGAAGACGATCGAATGCACCGCGCCGATCCGCGCGCACGCGAGCATGGCGTAGGCGGCCTCCGGGATCATCGGCAGGTAGAGAACGACCCGGTCGCCCTTCTTCACCCCAAGGGCGTGCAGCACGTTTCCGAACTTGGATACCTGCTCGTGCAGCTCACGGTAGGAGATGTGGCGGCTTTCGTTCGGGTCATCGCTCTCCCAGATGATCGCGGTCTGGTCGGCGCGGGCAGGAAGGTGGCGGTCGATGCAGTTGGCCGAGACGTTGAGCTTGCCGTCCTCGAACCACTTGATCGACACGTTGTGGTAGTCGAACGAGGTGTGCTTGACCCGAGTATAGGGCTGCATCCAGTCCAGGCGCTTGCCGTGCTCGCCCCAGAAGGCGTCGGGATCGTCGATCGACGCGGCATACATCGCGGCGTAGGTCTGGGCATCGACGTGGGCATGAGCGATCGTTTCGGCCGAAGGCTCGTGAACTTGAACTGACATAGCCCCTCCCTTCCTGGGTCGTTCGCGTGCGGCCTCTCCTGACTTATAGGTTCAACTCCGAAGATTGTAAAAGCGCGCCGCAGGGTCCGGGGCAATCACTCGATCCGCGGGATGGGACGCCGGGCTGCCTGCCTGCTCGGTCGAGACCGCCCGCCGCCGGGCCGCCTCGATTGCGTCGAGGATCATCGGGGATACAAGGCCGGCACCGTAGGTGTTGAGGTGGTTGTTGTCGAAATAGAGCGGCCGGTCGCCGAGGTTGTTGATGCAGCGGCCCGGCAGGTCGGCATCGCACAGCCGGTCGGACGGGCGCACCCGGAAGAGGTTAGGGCTGGCGATGGCGTCAAACGCTGCAATGACCGCGGCATGCCGGCGCTGGAAGACATCAAAGCTCGTAGAGAGGCTCGATGGGCATCTCCGATTGCTCTCGGCGGCGGGCGAGTTCCTCGATGACGTTCCAGCCCGCCTCCGGGATCGGATAGACGAGGACGACCGCGTGGCCGGCGCGGAGAAGATCCTCGATCCCGGCCACGTAGCGGGCGATCACGGCCGCCTCGCGGTCGGCGGCGCTCCGCGGAACGGTCCCGATCGGCACCAGAAAGTCGGCCGGCGGACCTTCCCGGCCGCCCTCGCCGTTGTCGAAGGCGGTGAGGGCCACGCCGGCGGTCCAGCGCGCGGCCAACACCATGACATCGAAGCCGGCCGCCCCTGCGAAGTCCTCGACGCCGCGCACCCAGGCGTCGCAGTCGGGGGAAGAGGCGGCGCCGGTGCGGTCCAGCCCCGCGATCGGCGGGCAGGCGCTGCGGGTGACCGAGTAGAAGCGGAAGCCGGCGCGCTCGGCGAGCGGCCAGAGTCCGCCCTGGATCGCGTCGGCGTGGCTGTCGCCGTAGAAAGCGACCGCCGGCTCTGCGCCGGCTACCAGGCAGCCGGCGACCGGGTGAACGGGATTGGCATCGACGAGGTCCGTCTTGCAGGTTTCGCGGTGCGGGTTGGTATCCTTGACGGTCGCCATGATGGCGCGGACCGCCGATGACTTGCGCGCCTCAAGACCGTTGCTCGCCAGGCCGCCAGCTCCGATTGCCAGCAGGAGCGCCAATGTAGCCGCCGCGGCCAGGAGCGGCCCCCGCGGCGGGCCGGCGCTGGGCCGGCGGAACGGCCGCTCGACAAAGGCCCATGTGGGCCAGGCCACGGCGACCGCGGCGGCGCCGAGTGCCACGCGCCGCCGTCGGTTCGAGCGGGCCGAAGCGAATTCGCGCGAAGGCGAGGATCGGCTGGTGCCAGAGATATGCGCTGTAGCTGATGAGCCCGATGCCGACCAGCAGCGGGGTCGCGAGCAGGCGCTGTACCGGCGTGCCGGGGACTGCGCCGCCGATCATGAGGGCGGTGCCGGCGGCAGCGAGCAGGAGCGGCAGGATGCCCGGCAGGATGCCGAGTGGGACGCCCGCCATCGCAAGGACGAGAAGGGCGAGGCCTGCCGACGCGAGCGCGCCCGGGGCGGGCAGGCTGGCGCGCTCCAGCGCCAGAGCGAGCGCGGCGCCGAGCAGGAGTTCCCAGGCCCGGAAGGGGAGCAGGAAGAAGCCAGCTGAAGGATGGCTTGCAGTGGCGAAGGCAGCAAGCGCCAAGCTGGCGGCGAGCGCGGCGGTGACAATCGCCAGCGCAGCCGGGCGGCGGAGGCGCCAGAGGCCGGCGAGCGCGAGCGGAAAGAGCAGATAGAACTGCTCCTCGATGCCGAGGCTCCAGGTATGGAGGAGAGGCAGGGTCTCGGCGCTCGGGCCGAAATAGTCGAGCTCGAGCCAGTAGAGGATGTTGGACACGGACAGGGTGGCGGCGACGAAGCCGCGGGCAAGCTCCTTCCAGCTGGAGGGGCGACATCCAGGCGACGGCAAACGGGATGCAGGCGAGGAGCACGGCGGTGAGCGCAGGCAGGATGCGGCGAGCCCTGCGCTCGTAGAAGCGGGCGAGGGAGAAGCGGCCCTGGCGCAGATCACGAGCGAGGATGCCGGTGATCAGATATCCGGAGATGACGAAGAAGACGTCGACGCCGAGATAGCCACCCGCGAAGGCGGGCAGGCCGGCGTGAAAGAGGATGACGGGCAGGACCGCGACCGCACGCAGGCCATCGATCTCGCGCCGGTAGGCGTGAGCGGCAACCGGCGCGACGCTCGGGCCGGGCGGCCATATCGGATATCGCTGCCAGACCCGCCTCGCCTCCGATGCCGCGTATCCGCTACAATGGTCGGACCCCGGCAAAGTTCAACGCACGTCTGGCCATGGGCGCTAAAACGCCACTTCTGTGGCCTTTCCGGCCTTCCTTGCCAGTTCGACCACTTTGGCGGCGACGGCAAGGTCCTGCAGGCCGACGCCGGTGCCGTCGAAGAGCGTGATTTCGTCCGACGAGCGGCGGCCGGGGTGGGCGCCGGTGATCACCTGGCCGATGGGCGTGATAGCGGAGGCCTCGATCAGGCCGGCGCCGACGGCGTGCTGGGCCTCGCCGATGCTGGTCGACTGGGCAACCTCGTCGGTGAAGACCGAAGCCGCGGCGACGAGTTCGGCTTCGACCTCCTGCTTGCCCTTGGTGTCGGTGCCCATGCAGGCGAGGTGCGTGCCCGGTTTCACCTGGGCGTGCTTCAGGATCGGGGCGAAGCTGGAGGTGATGGTGATGATGACGTCGGCTTCCGCCCCGAGACGGTCGAGGTCGACGGCCTCGAAGGGGAGGCCCGCCTCGGCGGCGGTCTCGGCGAGGCGGGAGAGCATCTCGGGGTGGAGGTTCCAGCCGATGACCTTCTCGAAGCCGCGCTGCTTCAGCGCTGCGCGCATCTGGAAGGCGGACTGGTGGCCGGCGCCGACCATGCCGAGGACCTTGGCGTCCTGGCGGGCGAGGTGCTTGATCGAGACGGCGGCGGAGGCGGCGGTACGGGCGGCGGTGAGGTAGTTGCCGCCGACGCAGGCGGACACCTTGCCGGTGTCGGGGTCGAAGAGGAAGACGGTGGACTGGTGGTTGCCGCCGAGGCCGCGCTCGAGGTTGTGCGGCCAGTAGCCCCCCGCCTTCACGCCGAGGGTCGAGCCGGCGCGGTCGAAGCCGCCCTTGAAGCCGTAGAGCGCGTCGGCGTGGCCGATGGCCTCGCGGACCACAGGGAAGTTATAGGCGTCGCCGCGGGCCATGGCGGCGAAGACCTGCTCCACCGGTTCGAAGGCATCGTCGAGCGAGAGGAGACCGGGGCAGGCGGCTTCGGGGACGATGATCATTTCGGGGCCTCCAGGGCGGGCGAAGGGCGGGCGTGCGCGCGACATCAGTCAACTCATTGTATTTGCTTGACAAGTGTGTTCGCGTCAACCTGATTTCAGCAGGTGTTAAGCAGGGTGGGAGGCCGCAGTTGCGGCCATTTCTGCGCGCAGGTGCGCGCATTTTCTCTTTGCTCGTTTTTCCGCCTGTTGGCGGAAAAACGACTGCTCTCCACGTTCAAGGCCGTATGAAAGCCTGGAAACGAAGGCGGGTCAGTAGGCCTTGCCGCGGGCGCTGACCGGCCAGAGGGTTTCAACCTTGCCGCCCCGGACGCCGACGTACCAGTCGTGGACGTTGCAGGTGGGGTCGCAGTGGCCGGGGACGAGCTTGAGCTTCTCGTTGATCTTCAGGACGCCGCCCTTGTCCTCGACGACGCCGTGCTCGTCCGAGCACTTGATGTACTTCACGTCGTCGCGGCCGAAGATGAACGGGAGGCCCGAGTCGACCGACTGGGCCTTGAGGCCCGCGTCGACGACCGCGAGGTGCGGCTTGGCGTGGCTCATGACGCTCGTCAGGATGAAGAGCGCGTTCTCCCACTCGCCCTGGTCGATGCGCTTGCCGTTCTCGTCGTGGATCCGGCCGTAGTCGGCGTCCATGAAGGCGTAGCTGCCGCACTGCAGCTCGTTGTAGACGCCGGAGTTGCTCTCGAAATAGTAGCTGCCGGTGCCGCCGCCGGACACCAGTTCGGGCTCGAGGCCGACGGCCTTCAGCGCCTCGACGGCGTCGCTGACCTGGGCGATGGCTGCGTCGAGCTTGGCCTTTCGCGCGCCATAGTCGTCCATGTGCTGCATCGCACCCTGGTAGGCCTGGATGCCGAGGAAGCGCAGACCGGGGGCAGCGGCGACGGCCTTGGCGATCTCCACCACCGCCTCGGTGGTGGTGACGCCGCAGCGGCCGGCGCCGCAGTCGATCTCCACGAAGACGTTGAGTTCGGTGCCGTGCTTCTGCGCCGCCTTGGAGAGGTCGGCGACGTTCGCCACGTCGTCGACGCAGACGATGACGCGGCCGCCGTGCTTTGGCATCCGCGCGAGCATGTCGATCTTGGCGGGGTCGCGTACCTCGTTGGAGACGAGGATGTCCTTGATGCCGGCGCGGGCGAAGACCTCGGCCTCGGAGACCTTCTGGCAGCAGACGCCGATGGCGCCGCCCTGTTCCATCTGCAGCTTCAGGACGTCAACCGACTTGTGCATCTTGCCATGCGCCCGGTGGCGCATGTTGTGCTTGCGGGCGTAGTCGCCCATCTTCTTCACGTTGCGCTCGAGCGCGTCGAGGTCGAGGATCAGGCAGGGGGTCTGGATGTCCTCGTAGGCCATGCCGATGTGGGCGGGGACGTCGAAGCCTACCTCGAGCTCGTCGATCTTCTCGTACTTGGTCATGGATCCCCTCCGTTCAGGCCTTGAGCCAGGGCAGCTTGTCGAGATCGACATTGCCGCCGGTGATGATGACGCCGACGCGCTTGCCGGCGAAGACGTCGCGGTTCTTGAGGATGGTGGCGAGAGGTACGGCCGAGCTCGGCTCCATCACGATCTTCATGCGCGCCCAGGTAAGGCGCATGGCGTCGATGATCTCCTGGTCGGAGGCGGTGAGCACGTCGGTGACGTAGCGCGAGACGAAGTGCCAGGTCCGCTCCTTCAGAGGCACCAGCAGACCGTCGGCGACGGTCTTCGGTGCGTCGTAGGCGATGATCTTGCCCTGCTTGAAGGACTGGTAGGCGTCGTCGGCCTGTTCGGGCTCGGCCGCGTAGATCTTCGTTTGCGGCGCGATGGTCGAGAGCGTGAGGCAGGTGCCGGAGATCATGCCGCCGCCGCCGATCGGGGCGACGACCGCGTCGAGCGAGCCCAGCTCCTCGATGATCTCCTTGGAGCAGGTGCCCTGCCCGGCGATGACGCGTTCGTCGTTGTAGGGGTGCACGAAGTCGGCGCCGGTCTCGGCCTGCACCTTCGCGAATGTCTCCTCGCGGGAGGAGGTCGAGGGTTCGCACTCGGTGATGATGCCGCCGTAGCCGCGCACGGCGTCCTTCTTCGCCTGCGGGGCCGTCCTCGGCATCACCACGTGGCAGGGGATGCCGCGGCGGCCGGCCGCGTAGGAGAGCGAGAGGGCGTGGTTGCCGGAGGAGTGGGTGGCGACGCCCTTCGCTCGCCTTCTCCTCGGAGAGGCCGAAGACGGCGTTGCAGGCGCCGCGCACCTTGAAGGCGCCGGCCTTCTGCAGGTTCTCGCACTTGAAGAAGAGCTCCGCGCCCGCGAGCTCGTTGATGAAGCGCGAGGTCAGGATCGGGGTCTTGTGGATGTAGGGCCGGACGCGCTCGTGCGCGGCCAGCACGTCGTCCCAGGTCGGGATGTAGAGGTCCTCGGCGGTGTCGACGGTCATGGGTTACGCGACCTTCTGCAGCGCGGCGCCGGCGGTGCCGCGGTAGTATTCCTGCGCCGCCGCGACGCCGCTGCCAAGCTTGATCGGCAGGTTGAGGTCGGCCATGACCATTTCCGCCGTCGCGATGCCGGAGAGCGCCATGACGTCGGTGAGCGAGCCGAGGTGGCCGATGCGGAAGACCTTGCCGGCGACCTCGCCGAGGCCGACGCCGAAGGCGACGCCGTACTTGTCGGCGGCATGGACGACGAGCTTGGTGCTGTCGAAGCCCTCGGGGACGACGATGGCGCTGACCGTCTCGGAATAGAGCTCCGGCGACTGGGCGCAGAGCTTGAGGCCCCAGGCGTCGACGGCGCGGCGGATGCCTTCGGCGAGGCGGTGGTGGCGGGCGAAGACGTGCTCGAGGCCCTCCTCCTGCAGCATCTTCAGCGACTCGCCGAGGCCGTAGAAGAGGTTGACCGGCGGGGTGTAGGGGAAGCCGCCCTTCGGGTTGGTGTTCAGCATGTCGCGGAAGTCGAGGAAGCAGCGCGGCAGCTTCGCGGTCTCCATGGCGGCGAGAGCCTTCGGGCTGACGCCGACGATGGCGAGGCCGGTCGGAAGCATGAAGCCCTTCTGGCTGCCGGTGACGGCGACGTCGACGCCCCACTCGTCCATGCGGAAGTCCATGCAGGCGATCGAGCTGACGCCGTCGACGAGGAGGAGCGCCGGGTGCTTCGCCGCGTCCATCGCCTTGCGGATCGGCGGCGACGTCGGAGCGGACGCCGGTCGCGGTCTCGTTGTGGGTGACGAGGACGGCCTTGATCTCGTGGTTCTTGTCGGCCTTGAGCGCGGCCTCGAACTCGGCGGCCGGGGCGCCGGCGCCCCAGGGGGCGTTGAGCTGCTGGACGTCGAGGCCGTGCCGGTTGCACATGTCGATCCAGCGGTGGGAGAACATGCCGTGGCGGCAGGCGAGGACCTTGTCGCCCGGGGAGAGGGTGTTGGAGATCGCCGCCTCCCAGCCGGCGGTGCCGGTGGCGGGGAACATGATGACCTCGCCGGACTTCATCTTGAGCACGTCCTTCACGCCGGCGAAGAGCGGCTTGAACATGGTGCCGAAGCTCGACGAGCGGTGGTCGATGGTCGGAACGTTGCAGGCATGCCGCAGCCGCTCGGGGATGTTGGTGGGGCCGGGGATGAAGACCGGGTTCTGGCTGGACATGGACGCTCCCTCCGTTTGGTTTTGCCCCGTTTAGCAGAGGGGCGGCGAATCGGCAATTTTTTTGAAATAATTTTTCAGATGGTGGTGGGCGCACGTTAAGTCATTGCCCGCGAACTGAGATCGGCTTTTTCACGCATATCGCAACGACCGAGGGGGTGGAAGAAATCTCGGGCGCTCACTGCGGTACGGGGAGGCTAAACCGGGACAGGACGTTTCCGGATAGCCAGACCGAACCGTTGCCGTACCGGAGCCAGCCGACGCTGGCGGGGGCGGGGATGCGCGCGATCAGGCTGTTGGTGGCCGGATCGATCTGCTGCAACGGGAGGCCGATCCCGCTCAGCCACACAAAGCCGCCGCCAACGTCGATGTCGTTGCCCATTTTAACCGGCTTCCCGACCGGGATCGTGGCGAGGAGCGCGCCCGTTGCCGGGTCGACGCGCTGGACGACGATGGGGTCTTGGTTGGTGGCGATCCAGAGCGACCCCTCGCCGGCCGCGATGTAGTACGGGGAGCCGCCGAGGTCGATGACGGCGGCGACGGTGTCGGTGGCGGGGTCGATCTTGAAGATCTGGCCCTTGAACGGGCTCGTTACCCAGACGAAGCCCCCGCTGGCGACGACGCCGGCGCCGACCGCCGGGAGCGGTATTTGGGCCTGCACCGCGCCGGTCGCGGCGTCGAAGCGGGCAAGCGTCTTCTCGAGCCGCTCCCCCTCGCCCCGGGTCATGATCCAGAGCGATCCGTGCCCGACCCCGAGGCTGCCGTCTGGGTCGACCATATAGACGGGGAGGGTCAGGAGGACGGCGTTGGAGACGGGATCGACCTTGTAGACGAGTTCAGCGTCTGCGGAGGCGACCCACACGCCTCCCTCTCCCGTCGCGAGTGCACGGGTGTGGCCGTGTGCGCCCGGCAGCGGAATCACGGTGGCGGCGTTGTCGGCGGCGTCGACCCGCACCAGATTTGGGCCGCCAGCCATCCACAGGGCGTCGAAGCCGAAGACGATGACGTTGCCGCTGATCGGGATTTCCGCCTCGAGTACGAGGTCGTCCAAGGAATGAGCCGGTGGCAGCTCCCCGGCCGGTAGCACAGCGGGAAGGATTAGCCCGGCCAGCAATCCGAAAGCTCCGGCACGCATCGCCTGCCCTCTAACCGATGCCGCCGCAGCATAGACGATCCGCCGCGGTGAGTAAACGCCGGTGCTGGATTAGCCGGCGTTCTCGCGGCAAGGTGCGGTGATGGACAACAGCCTCAAACGCACGCGCGGGCGGCCGCGCGCCTTCAATGCGGTGCCGGAGCAGACGACGATCCAGGCGCTGGATCGGGCGATGCACATCCTGAAGGTGCTGGCCGGGGGCGAGGGCATGTCGCTGACCGAGCTCGCCGAGGCGACGGGGCAGGCGCCGGCGACGGTTTACCGCGTGCTCTCGACCTTCGAGGCGCATGGGATCGTCGAGGTGCAGCCGGCGACGCAGCTGTGGTTCGTGGGGCAGGAGGCGTTCCGCATCGGCAGCGCGTTTCTGGGGCGGACGAACCTGGTCGAGCAGGCGCGCGGCGTGATGCACGGGCTGATGGCGGAGACGGGCGAGACGGCGAACCTCGCCATCGCCGATGGCGGGCAGGTGATCTTCATCAGCCAGGTGGAGACGCACGAGCCGATCCGGGCGTTCTTCCGGCCGGGCACGCGCGGCCCGATCCATGCGAGCGGCATCGGCAAGGCGCTGCTGGCGTATCAGCCGCCCGAGGCGGTGCTGCGGATCGTGCGCGAGCAGGGGCTGCCGGCCTTTACGGCGCGGACGATCACCGATCCGGGGCTGCTGGACCAGGAGCTGGCGGCGATCCGGGTCCGCGGCTGGGCGATGGACGACGAGGAGCGCACGGAGGGAATGCGCTGCATCGCCGCGCCGATCTTCAATGAATTCAGGGAGGCGACGGCCGGGGTGTCGATCTCGGGGCCGACCGGGCGCATGGAACGGGCCGGGGAGGGCCTGGGAGAGAAGGTGCGCGCGGCCGCGGATCGGATCACGCAGGCGATCGGCGGAACCGCGGTGCTAAAATGCGATCTCCGGTTGATCTGTCGCGCGCGTCGGGCGGCGGCCATCCCGTTGGAACGGCGAGAAAAATCCGGGCTGGAAGGCGGCTGGAACGGACCGGCTTGCCATTTCTTTACGGGCTGTTAACGCGAGGTGATCAACCGAGCCATCGAGCTGCCAGGCCGTGATGAAAGCGGCGTTGTCAGGCCTCGAGGTCCACGTAAGCCTCCGGGCGAAAGCGCGGCGTGCAGAGGCAGTAGAACTCCAGGTCGGTGTCGCCGGTGTTGGTGATCCGCTGCGGCACGCCGGCGGGGATGATCACGCGGTCACCGGCAGCGACCGGGGCGGTTTCTCCGCCGACCTCCACCAGCCCGGTGCCCTTCAGGATCACGTAGCGCTCGATGGTGCCCGCGCACGGCGTGAAGCCGCGTGGTGACGCCGGGGGCGACGCGCGCCAGCGCCAGCGAGGCCTCGGGGCTTTCGGGGAGGTTCAGGTGCTCGGTGATGAAGCAGCGCTCGTCGGTGTGAAACTCGGCAGGGAAGGGGCCGGGGACGAACCAAGACGGGCATGGCGGCTACCTTGTGCGGAGGGCCACCAGATAGTATCGCCGCATCCGGCCCGCGGCCAACGGTCATCGGCGGTCCCGCCCCGGCCCTTGACGGGCGGGGCGGGCGCTTCGAGGCGCTGCACTGCTCAGTTGTCGGTGTCGCGGTCGAACTTGGCCGCGGCGATGTCGGTCAGCGACAGGCCGCGCGCCTCGTCCGTCGTCAGGCCGGCGCTGGCGACGAGCTGCGCCCGGGCGCGCTCGCCCACCGAACGGCTGGTGACCGTCACGTCACTGCCGCGCAGGACGCGCTGGCTGTCGTCGGGGTCGCGCGTCGCGGTTGAACTTCGCCGCCGCGATCTCGGTCAGCGACAGAGCGCTCGCCTCGTCCGGGGCGAGCCCGGCGCTGGCTGCGACTTGCCCGAGTCTCGCCGCCGACGCCCGGGGTGAAGATCACCTGGCGGTCGTCCGACCCGGCGTCGCGGTTGAACTTCGCGACCGCGATTTCGTTCAGGGCTGAGCCCCGCCGCCTCGGCAGGCGTGAGCCCGGCGTTGGCGATCAGCTGCGACTGGGCGAAGGCGGGCGCCGCGGCGCCGACGAGGGCGGCGACGACAGCGAGGGTTTTCAGGTTGGTCATTGCTTTGATCCTTTTGTGGTATCGGTTGATGCACATGCATCTAGATAGATGCAGTCGCATCGAAGTCAAGCTTGATGCAGGTGCATGAATCACTATATTGTGCGTATGACCGAGGAACCTTGCCAGTCCGCCGTCCACGCCTGGTCGCGTCTCGTCCGCGCCTATCAGGCCGCGATGTCGCGCGTCGAGGGTGCGCTGAAGGCCGCGGATCTGCCTCCGCTGGCCTGGTACGAGGTGCTGGTCGAGCTGGAGCGCGCGGGCGACCAGGGCCTGCGGCCCTTCGCGCTCGAGGAGGCGCTGCTGTTGCCGCAATACGGACTGTCGCGGCTGCTGGCGCGGATGGAGGCGGCGGGGCTCGTCGTGCGCTGGAGCTGTCCCGGGGACGGTCGCGGCCAGATGGTCGCGATGACCGAGGCCGGGCGCGACATGCGCCAGCGCATGTGGACGGTCTATGCGGCGGCCGTGCAGCAGGCCGTGGGCGCGCGGCTTTCGCCGGAGGAGGCCGACGGCCTGGCCCATCTGCTCGGCCGGTTGATCGCACCCGCGGAAGGCACCCCCGCTCCGCGTTGACAGCCGCGGCGGCGCCATGCCACTCAGGGCGCCCGAGCGGAGGGCCGTCGTGACAGCCGACCTCGTCATCACCAACGCGCTCGTCGTGACGGCCGATGCGGCGGGCACCGTGATCCGCGACGGCGCGGTCGCGGTGACGCGGCGGGCGGATCGCCCGGATCGGGACGGCGGCGGCGATCGGCACCGAGGCGCGCGAGGTCGATCGACGCGCGCGGCATGATGCTGATGCCCGGGCTGATCAACACCCATTGCCATGCCGGCGGACAGCCTGTTTCGCGGGCTGGTCGAGGACCTGCCGCTGGAGCCGTGGCTCCGGCAGGTGTGGAAGGCCGAGGGCGCGATCCTGAACCGCGACACGGTGCGGCTCGGCGCGACGCTCGGCTTCGCCGAGCAGGCTGCTCGGCGGCGTCACCACGGTGATGGACATGTTCTGGCACCCGCGCGAGACCGTGGCGGCGGCGCGGGCGGTGGGCTTGCGGGTCTCGACCGGCGGCATCTTCTTCGACGGGCCGGGCGTGGACGGCCGGTCCGTCCCGGAGCGAATGGCGGACGCCGAGGCGTTCTTCGCCGAGTTCGCCGGAGCCGAGGACGTGCTGCCCGGCGTGCATGCCGCACGGCGCCTACACGGTCGGGCCGGAGGGGCTGCAGGCCGCCTGGCGGCTGGCGGCGGAGCAGGGCGGGCTCTTCTCGACCCATGCCGCCGAGACCCGCGCCGAGCGGGCCGACATCGAGGCGCGCTACGGCCGTCCGGTGATCCGGCACCTCGACCAGCTCGGGCCTGCTCGACGAGCGCACCGTGCTGGCGCATTGCGTCTGGCTCGACGACGAGGAGATCGCGATCCTCGCGCGCACCGGCGCGACGGTGGCGCACAACCCGGTGTCGAACCTGAAGCTCGCGAGCGGCATCGCGCGGATGCCCGACATGCTGGCGGCGGGGGTGCGGGTGACGGTCGGGACCGACGGGGCGATCTCGGGCAACGACCTCGACATGTGGATGGCGCTGCGCCTCGCGGCGACGCTGCACCGCGGCGCGACGCTGCGGGCGGACGCGGTGACGACGGCGCAGGCGCTGCGCATGGTGACGCTCGACGCGGCGGCGGCGCTCGGGGCGGCGGACCGGCTGGGGTCGCTGGAGCCGGGCAAGCTCGCCGACATGATCCTGATCGACATCGGCCGGCCGCACGCGGTGCCGCTCTTCGACCCGCTGACGCACCTCGTCTTCTCCTCCGCCAAGTCGGACGTGCGCCACGTCTTCGTCGGCGGGCGGCAGGTGGTGCGCGACGGCGCGCTCGACCGGCGATCGACATCGAGCCGACACTGCTGACCGAGGTGCGGGCGCTGGCGCCGCGCATCGCCGCGAGCCTCGCGCATGAGCGGCTGCGGAGCGGCTGGCCGCGGCGCTCGCCTCGATCGCCGGACGGGCCGGCCCGCCGGTGGAGGTGGCGCTGATCCTCGGATCCGGGCTCGGGCCGGCTGGCCGAGGCGGTCGAGGCGCCGGTGTCGATTCCCTACGACGAGATCGCCGGCTTTCCGGCCTCGACCGCGCCGGGCCACGCCGGGCGCCTGGTCATCGGCCGGCTGCACGGCCGGCGCGGTGGCGCTGATGCAGGGGCGGCTGCATCTCTACGAGGGGTGGTCGCCCGGCGACATCGCGCTGGCGGTGCGGCTGCTGCGGCGGCCTCGGCGCGGAGCGGCTGGTGGTGACGAACGCCGCCGGTGCGCTCGATCCGGAGTTCCGGCCGGGCGACATCATGCTGATCGAGGACCAGCTGAACTTCACCGGCGCGAGCCCGCTGACCGGCCCGAACGACGACGCCATCGGCCTGCGCTTCCCCGACATGTCGCGCGCCTACGACCCCGAACTGCGCGACGCGGCGCGGCGCGCGGCGGAGGCGGCCGGCGTTGCGCTCCGCTACGGGATCTATGCCGGCGTCGCCGGGCCGCAGCTCGAGACCTCGGCCGAGCGGCGCTTCCTGCGCGCGGCCGGGGCGGACGCGGTGGGCATGTCCACGGTGATCGAGGTGATCGCGGCGGTGCATGCCGGGATGCGGGTGCTCGGCCTCTCGGCGATCACCAACGACGCCAGCGGCGGACCCGACCAGGCGCCCGACACCATCGAGGCGGTGCTGGCGCACGCCGGGACGGCGGGCGTCGGGATCGCGGCGCTGCTGGCGCGGCTCCTGCCGGAGATTTGAGTGCCCGTGGCCGCGGGCAAGGCCCGCAGCGTGACGGTGCTGGCGCTGGCGGCGGTGCTCAGCATGAGCCTCTGGTTCGTCTCGGCGGCGATACTGCCCGAGATCGTGGCGGAAGGCGGCATCGGGCCCGGCCGCGCGGCGGCGCTGTCGAGCGCGGTGCAGATCGGCTTCGTCATCGGCGCGCTGGCGCTGGCGGTTCATGGCACCGCCGACCGCTACGATCCGCGGCGGGTGATCGCTCGCTCTCGGCGCTGATCGCGGCGGGGGCGAACCTCGCGCTCCTCGTGACGCCGCTCGGCGGCTGGGCGCAGGTGGTGCTGCGGGCGGTGACCGGCGCGGGGCTGGCCGGGGTCTATCCGGTGGGGATGAAGGTGCTGGTCGGCTGGGGCACGCGCGACCGCGGGGCGCTGGTCGGGCTCTTCGTGGGCGCGGTCACGGTCGGCTCGGCGCTGCCGCATCTCCTCGCCTACTTCGGCGGGCCGGACTGGCGGGCGACGGTGGTCGCCGCCTCGGCGATGGCGGTGGCGGGGGGGCTCTGCGCCACCGCGGCCGGGCTCGGGCCGCAGCACGCCCGGGCGGCGCGGTTCGATCCCGGAGCGCTGCGGATCGCCTGGACCGACCGGCGGGTGCGGCTGGCGTACATCGGGTATCTCGGCCACATGTGGGAGCTCTATGCCTTCTGGGCCTGGATCGGCGTCGCGCTGGCGGCGTCGTTCGGGCCCGCGCTCGGCGACGGAGGCGACCGCGGCGGCGCGGCTGGTGACCTTCGCGGCGATCGCGCTCGGGGGCGTGCTCTGCCAGCCCGCGGGCCTGCTGGCCGACAGGATCGGCAAGGCGCGGGTGGCGGAGGGGGCGATGGTCGTCAGCGCGGCGGCGGGGCTCGCGACGGCGGCGGCCTTCGGAGGGCCGGTGTGGCTGGTGGCGGTCCTGGTGCTGGTCTGGGGCGCCGCGGTCGTTCCCGAATTCGGCGCAGTTCTCGGCGCTGGTCGCCGACGCCGCCCCGAGCGATCGCGCCGGGAGCCTGCTCGCGCTCCAGACGGCGCTCGGGTTCACGCTTGACCTTCTTCACGGTGCAGGCGGTGCCGGTGGTGGCGGACCTCCTGGGCTGGCCGGCGACGCTGGCGCTTCTGGCGGCCGGTCCTGCGGTGGGGATCGTTGCGATGCGGCGGCTAATCTCGATAGTGGTAACAACTACCGTAAAAATGGCAGTCGCGCCATGGAAGCTGAGGTCGCCATCGCGAGGTGATTCGCTCCCAGCGCTGCAACCTGAGCGGGATCGCGGGGCCGAGTGGACGCCCTCTGACATAGTTAAGATGCAGGTTTATTGGCGCGGAGTTGCCCACTGCCCATGCGTGACGCAGAAATGGGGTGCCGGGCGGCTCTTTCCGCTGGACGGACAGCCGTTTCCGCCCGACGGAGAGGCTGGCGAAGATTCTGCCCACAATTCAACCAGGACTAGAAAAAGGGTTTACTCGTGCGCGCGTTTACGGTTTCTTAGGACAAGCCCTGTCCAATAGGGCAACCCGGAGAGTCGACCCGCGTGAATCCAAGGCTGGTCTTGTGCCTGTTCGCGGCTCTCCTCTCCGGCCTGACGGCGGCCGTGGCGGGCGTGTACGCCGGCTGGCACCCGCTGGCGATCATTCCGCTGTTCAGCTTCACGGGATCCTTGGCATTGGTCGTCTCTGCGCTGGTCCTGGTCCCGGGCGAGCCGAAGGCTCGCATCGAGCCGGCCAGTCTCCCGCAGCGCATGACGCCTGACGCGCGGCTGATACGCGCGCTCAGAGCACGTAGCGGCTGAGGTCGGCCGAGCGGCTGAGCTCGCCCAGGTGCTTCTCGACGAAGGCGGCGTCGACGGTGACCGCGTCGCCGGGCCGGTCGGGGGCGGTGAAGCTCAGGTCCTCGAAGACCCGCTCCAGCACGGTGTGGAGCCGCCGGGCGCCGATGTTCTCCACGGCGCGGTTCACCTCGGCGGCGATGCGCGCCAGCGCGGCGATGCCGTCGGTGGTGAAGTCGACCGCCACCTCCTCGGTCTGCATCAGCGCGGTGTACTGGAGGGTCAGGGCGTTGTCGGTCTCGGTCAGGATGCGGACGAAGTCGGCCTCGGTCAGCGCGCGCAGCTCGACCCGGATCGGCAGCCGGCCCTGCAGCTCGGGCAGGAGGTCGGAGGGCTTGGCGATGCGAGAAGGCGCCCGAGGCGATGAAGAGGATGTGGTCGGTCTTCACCGGGCCGTACTTGGTGGAGACGGTGGTGCCCTCGATCAGCGGCAGCAGGTCGCGCTGGACGCCCTCGCGGGAGACGTCGGCGCCGCGGGTCTCGGCGCGGGCGGCGACCTTGTCGATCTCGTCGATGAAGACGATGCCGTTCTGCTCCACCGCGGTCACCGCCTCGCGGTTCACCGCCTCGGCGTCGAGGAGCTTGTCGGCCTCCTCGGTGATCAGGAGCTCGTAGGACTGCGCCACCGACAGCCGGCGGCGGACCTTGCGGCGCCGCCGAAGGCCTTGCCGAAGATGTCGCCGAGATTGAGCGCCCCCATGCCCATGCCGGGCTGGCCGGGGATGTCCATCATCGGGAAGGGGCTGGAGGTGTCGGCGACCTCGAGCTCGATCTCCTTGTCGTCGAGCTCGCCCGAGCGGAGCTTCTTGCGGAACATCTCGCGGGTCTGGTCGCGCGCGCCGTCGCCGGCCAGCGCGTCGATGACGCGGTTCTCGGCCGCCTCGTGGGCGCGCGCCTTGACCCGCTCGCGCATGTCCTCGCGCACCATGGCGACGGCGGCGTCGACGAGGTCGCGCACGATCTGCTCCACGTCGCGGCCGACGTAGCCGACCTCGGTGAACTTGGTCGCCTCGACCTTGAGGAACGGCGCCTTGGCGAGCTTGGCGAGGCGGCGGGAGATCTCGGTCTTGCCGACGCCGGTCGGGCCGATCATCAGGATGTTCTTCGGGTAGACCTCGTCGCGGATGTCGTCGGGGAGCTGCTTGCGCCGCCAGCGGTTGCGCAGCGCCACCGCGACGGCGCGCTTGGCGTCGGCCTGGCCGATGATGAAGCGGTCGAGCTCGGAGACGATCTCGCGGGGGGTCAGGTCGGTCATGTCGGGGTCGCCTCGGGGTGATGCTGCATGATGAGCGTGTCCTGCGTGCGTCCCTCCAGGTGGGGAACGGGCCGGAAGCCGGCCTTGGCGTAGGCGCGCACGGCGCGCGTGTTGGCGGGGTCCGGGTCGATGATGATGGTCTCGTGGCCCTCTCCACGCAGCCGGCGCACGAAGGCGCCAAGGGCGGCCGATCCACGCCGCGGGACAGCCAGGCAGGGTCGCCGAGGGAGAGGTCGACGCCGACGGCGTCCGACGGCAATTCGGCGAGCCAGGGGTTCTCCTCGATCCACGGTGCGTTCTGGTGGTGTCCGAGGAACCAGACCTGGATGTAGCCGACGGGCGCGCCGTCCAGCTCGATGATATAGGGCCGTGTGGTGTCGCGCCCCTCGACCATGTCGCGGATGAAGCCGAGCTCCTCGTCGGGATCGCCCCACCACTCGCGAATGTGCGGCGCGTTCAACCAGCGGCACAGCAGCGGGTAGTCGCCGGCGGTCAACGGGCGGAAGCCGATCGCGGCGCCGGCCTCAACCGGCATCGAGGCTTTCCAGCGTGAGGTTGCCGTTGGTGTAGACGCAGATTTCGGCCGCGATCGCCATGGCGCGCCGCGCGATCGCCTCGGCATCGAGATCCTGGTCGTACAGCGCCCGCGCCGCGGCGAGCGCGTAGTTGCCGCCGGAGCCGATGGCGGTGACGTCGTGCTCGGGCTCGAGCACGTCGCCGGCGCCGGTGATGACGTAGAGATCGCGTCCGTCGGTCACGATCAGCATGGCCTCGAGGTTGCGCAGGTACTTGTCGGTGCGCCAGTCCTTGGCGAGTTCCACCGCCGCGCGCTGCAGCTGGCCGGGCGCGGACTCGAGCTTCTTCTCCAGCCGCTCGAGAAGGGTGAAGGCGTCGGCGGTGGAGCCGGCGAAGCCGCAGACCACCGGCTTGCCGCCCGGGGTGATGCGCCGCACCTTGCGCGCCGTGCCCTTGATCACGGTCTGGCCGAGGCTGACCTGGCCGTCGCCGGCCACCACCACCCTGCCGCCCTTGCGCACGGCGACGATCGTCGTGCCGTGCCAGCCGGGAAACCGCTCCGTCTCGCTCATCCGCCCCTCCGTGGTCGGGCGCAGATATATGGGCTGGGGCGGCCCGATGCCAGAGGCGGCCGCGAAACCGGCTCAGGAACCGGCCAGGACGGCGTGCAGGCGCTCCACGTCGGCGCGGCGGCAGAGGTCGGTGCCCGGGAGCATCACCGAGGCGCTGCCGGCCGCCATGCCGAGGAGGAAGGCCTGGACGACGGGTCGTCCCTCGGCCAGCGCCAGGGTCATCGCGCCGACGAAGCTGTCGCCGGCGCCGGTGGCGCTGACCACGGGGACCGGCGGCGGCCGGCGGAGCAGCGTCGCCTCGCGGCTGGCGAGGATGGCGCCCTCGTGGCCCATGGTCACGGCGACGATCCCGGCCCGGCCGGTCTCGACCAGCGCGCGGGCGGCCTCGGCGACCTCGTCGGCGGTCTCGAGCGGAAGGCCGGTCAGCGCCTTGAGCTCGCCGTGGCTGGGCTTGACGAGGGCGACGCCGCCCGCGGCAAGCGTCGCGGCGAGCGCCGGCCCGGAGCTGTCGAGGACGACGCGCGCGCCGCGCGCAGCGGCTCGGTCAACGAGCGTGACGAAGCAGTCGTCGGGAAGACCGCGCGGCCGGCTGCCGCTGATCACCAGCCAGTCGAAATCGAGGCCGTCGATGACCTCAAGGCATGCCAGCCATTCGCCCGGCGAGACCGCCGGCCCTTCCGGCACGAAGCGGTACTCGAGCCCGGTGGACCGCTCGAAGACGGCGAGGCTGATGCGGGTATGGCCGGCGATCGGGACGCGGCGGAACGCGAGGCCGCGCTCGGCCATCAGCTCGTCGAGCACGTTGCCGGTGGCGCCCCCGGCGAGGTAGACCGGCAGCGCGGGTCCCCGAGCTCGCTGACCACGCGGGCGACGTTGATGCCGCCGCCGCCGGGGTCGTAGCGGTCGCCGGTGGTGCGGGTCTTGTGGGTGGGCTGCACCCGCTCGGCCTCGCAGGCACCGTCGATCGCCGGGTTGAGGGTGAGGGTCACGATCGGCTTCATGCGATAGACTCCACCTTGCGCGGTCCGCCGGCTAGCATGTCCCGGGCTGGGCGGCAAACGGAGCCGAGTGGATGGCGGGACGGATGGCGATTGTGCTGGCCGCAACACTTGCGACAGGGGCTACGGCGCACGCAGGGCGATCTGTCTGTGGCGGTCTCGGTCTCGCTGACGCCAGTCGCAGCCGAGCGGCTCGCGCGTGACCGCGAGGGGATCGTCGTCGCGGGTTGGTACTATGGAACGCCGAAATCCGGTGCGGAGGTGCATGCGAACCCGGTCGGACTGATCGACCTCGCCACGGTGCATGCGACCGTCGGGCCGGAGGCGGGGAACGTGCGGCTGAACCCGGCCACGACGCAGGCGCTGGGGTGGATCCAGGGGCCGGCGATGCTGAACGTCAACGTGTTCTCGCGCGCCTGAGCGGTCCGGACAACATCCTCGCCTGCGACTTCTTCGACGGGGAGCTGGCGCATGCCCGAGAAGCGCCGGTCACGCTGCGCTGCGGGTTGATTTCCGAAGGCCTCGCGACCGAGGCAAAGTCCTGAGGCGCGGCTCCCCGGCGCTCGGCGCGCCGGGGAAAGGGATGCGGTCCGTCAGGCGAGCTGGCGCTCGACCGTCTCGGTCTCGAAGATCTCGATGACGTCGCCTTCGCGGATGTCCTCGTAGTTCTCGAAGGCCATGCCGCATTCCTGGCCGACCTGGACCTCGCGGACCTCGTCCTTGAAGCGCTTGAGCGTCTTCAGCTTGCCCTCGTGGATCACCACGTTGTCGCGCAGCAGGCGGACGCCGGCCGAGCGGCGGGCGACGCCCTCGGTGACGCGGCAGCCGGCGACCTTGCCGGCGCCGGTGATCTTGAAGACCTGCAGGATCGTGGCGTAGCCGATGAACTTCTCGCGGATCTCCGGCGAGAGGAGGCCCGAGGCCGCCGCCTTCACGTCATCCACCAGGTTGTAGATGATCGAGTAGTAGCGGATCTCGACGCCCTTCTGGTTGGCGCTCTCGCGGGCGGGTGCGTTGGCGCGGACGTTGAAGCCGATGATCGGCGCGCCCGAGGCCTCGGCGAGGGTGACATCCAACTCGGTGACGGCGCCCACGCCCGAGTGCAGCACGCGGATGCGCACCTCGTCGGTGGAGAGCTTCTCCAGCGCCTGCACGATCGCCTCGGCCGAGCCCTGGACGTCGGACTTCACCACGATGGGAAGCTCCTTGAGGTCCCTGTCGGCCTTGGCCTTGGCGAGGAGCTGGTCGAGCGTCGTCGCCGAGCCCACCGCCGCGCGCCGGTCGCGGCTCATGCGCTCGCGGTAGCTGGCGATCTCGCGCGCCCTGGCCTCGTCGTCGACGACGTTCAGCACGTCGCCCGCCTCGGGCGTTCCGCTGAGGCCGAGGACCTCGACCGGGACCGAAGGGCCGGCCTCGTCGACGCGCTCGCCCTTGTCGTTGAGGAGCGCGCGGACGCGGCCCCACTGCTCGCCGACGACGAAGATGTCGCCGCGCTTGAGCGTGCCCTTCTGGACGAGCACGGTGGCGACCGGGCCGCGCCCGACGTCGAGCTTGGCCTCGATGACCGCGCCCTCGGCCTGCCGGTCGGGGTTGGCATGGAGGTCCAGCACCTCGGCCTGCAGCGCGATGTTCTCGAGCAACGTGTCGAGGCCCTTGCCGGTCAGGGCGGAAACCTCCACGTCGAGCACCTCGCCGCCCATCTCCTCGACCACCACCTCGTGGCTGAGGAGCTGGGTGCGCACCCGGTTCGGGTCGGCGCCGTTCTTGTCGACCTTGTTGATCGCCACGATCATCGGGACGCCGGCGGCCTTGGCGTGGTTGATCGCCTCGATGGTCTGCGGCATGACGCTGTCGTCGGCGGCGACCACCAGCACCACGATGTCCGTCACCTGCGCGCCGCGGGCGCGCATGGAGGTGAAGGCGGCGTGGCCCGGCGTGTCGAGGAAGGTGACGAGCGCGCCGTTCGGCGTCGTCACCTGGTAGGCGCCGATATGCTGGGTGATGCCGCCCGCCTCGCCGGAGACGACGTTGGTCTTGCGGATGGCGTCGAGCAGCGAGGTCTTGCCGTGGTCGACGTGGCCCATGATGGTCACCACCGGCGGGCGCGGCTTGAGGTTGCCCTCGTCCTCGCCCGAGGCCTGGACGATGACGTCCTCCACGTCCGAATTCGGAGACGCGCACCACCTTGTGGCCGAACTCCTCGACGATGAGCGTCGCGGTCTCCGGGTCGATGACCTGGTTCTGCGTCGCCATGATGCCGTTCTGCATCAGCGTCTTGACCACGGCGGCGACGCGCTCGGCCATGCGGTTGGCCAGCTCCTGCACGGTGATCGAGTCGGGGATGTTGACCTCGCGGACCACCTTCTCGCGCTCGCCGGTGTGGCTCTGGACGCGGCGCTTCTCGCGCTCCTGCCGGCGCTTCATGGCGGCCATGGAGCGCTGGCGGCCCTCCTCGTCGGTGGCGTTGGCGATGGTGAGCTTGCCGGAACGACGGCGGTCGTCGTCGCCCTTGGCGCGGCCCCGCTTCTCGTCGGCGGCCGGGACCTTCTCGGGGACCTTGGCAAACTTCGGTCCCACGGGGCGGCCGGCCTCGGCGCGCGCGGCCTGGGCCTGCGCGGCGGCGGTGTCGATCACCTCGGCGGCCGGGCGCGATGCGGCCGGCTTGGCGCGCTGGGCCGCCTTGGCGGCGTCCTCGGCCTGCTCGACGACAGCCGCGGCGGCGCGCTGCTCCTGGATCTCGCGCTCCTTCTCGGCGCGTTCGGTGGCTTCCTTGTCGGCGCGCAGGCGCGACAGCTCGGCCTCGCGGGCCTCGGTGGCCTCGCGTTCCTTTTCGCGGCGGTCGGATTCCTGTGCCTTGGCAGCTTCGACGGCCTTCAGCCGCCGCTCGAACTCGGCGTCCGACAGGCTGGGCGTCGTGCCGACGCGGGCAGGGCCGGCGCCATTGGCGGGAGCGCCCGGCTTGGGAACCAGGATGCGCTTGCGCTTGTGCTCGACCGTGACGGACTTGGTGCGCCCGTGGCTGAAGCTCTGGCGCACATGGCTCGTCTCGGTGCCGCCCCCACGCAGCCCGAGCGCCTTGCCCTTGCGGTCGCCGTCCTTGTTATCCATCATTCCCGTTCTAGCCTTTCCCGCGGAGGCCTTCCCCCGCCGATGCATCGCCGGCCCCGTCCTCGGACGGTTGCCCTGTCGTGACATCCCTGATGCCTGACAGCCGCAGGGCCTCGTCTCGAATCCTGTCGCCAAGACCGCCCGCCAGCACGGCGGCATGTATCACACGATCGCGGGCGAATGCCAAACCCAATTCGTGCGCGAAAAGGCACGAAACAAGGCTGTTTTCACCCTTCGGCGGACGAAGTTGGCCGCGTTCCCGCATCGACCCGTCCACCGCCTGCAACAGCAGACTCGCCTCTCCCGAGACAAGCGCCGCCTTGGTCTTCTCCAGCCCCGCCACCGCCTGGCCGGCCTTGCGCGCGAGCGCCACAAGGTCAACCAATCGCCCAGCGAGCTGGGCCTCGACCCGCGCCACCAGATCGGGTGGTACCCGCACCTGGTGCTTCGCCGCGCGGGCGAAATACCCCTTTCCGGCCGCCTTGGCCAGCGCCTCCGCATCGGCGCTCACCCAGATGCCCCGGCCGGGCAGCCTCTCGGCGAGGTCCGGCACGATCTCGCCGTCCGGCGCCGCCACGAAGCGGATCAGGCCCGCCTTCGGCCCGCTCTCGCGGGTGACGATGCAGCGCCGTTCCGGCTCGATTCGCGCCTTCACCCGCCCACCGCGCGTCACCCTGGCCTCAGGCCCGCTTCTCCACCGCCGCGTCCTCGGCCTCGCCTTCCGGCTCCTTCGGCTCCAGATCCGCCGCATCGACCCAGCCGAGCTGGACCCGAGCGTTCATCACCAGCGTCTGCGCTTCCTCGAGGGCCATGTCGTACTTCTCGAGCAGCCCGGTGTCCTTCACCCGCTTGCCGTCGACGGTGGTATAGCCGCCCGCCAGCTCCCAGTCCGCACAGGTGGCGAAGTCCTCGAGCGTCTTGATCCCGTCCTCGGCCAGCGTCTCGATCATCTGCGGCGTCAGCCCCTCGAAGTCGAAGAGGCTCTGCTCGACGCCGAGCTCCTTCGCGTGCTCGAGCGCCTTGGCGTTGATCTCCTCGAGGCTCTCGCGGGCGCGGGCCTGCAGCTCCTCGGCGGTGTTCTGGTCGAACCCGTCGATCGACGTCAGCTCGTCGAGATCGACATAGGCCACTTCCTCCAGCGTCCCGAAACCCTCGGCCACCAGGAGCTGCGCCACCATCTCGTCGACGTTCATCGTCTCCATGAAGTGGTTCGTCCGCTCGGCGAACTCCGCCTGGCGGCGCTCGCTTTCCTGCGCGTCGGTCAGGATGTCGATGTCGAAGCCGGTGAGCTGGCTGGCCAGCCGCACGTTCTGCCCGCGCCGCCCGATGGCGAGCGAGAGCTGCTCGTCGGGCACCACCACCTCGATCCGCTCCGACTCGTCGTCGAAGACCACCTTGGAGACCTCGGCCGGCTGCAGCGCGTTCACGAGGAAGGTCGCCGGGTCCTGGTTCCACGGGATGATGTCGATCTTCTCGCCCTGGAGCTCGCTCACCACCGCCTGCACCCGGCTGCCGCGCATGCCGACGCAGGCGCCCACGGGGTCGATGGAACTGTCGTAGCTGATGACGCCCATCTTCGCGCGTGAGCCGGGGTCGCGCGCCACGGCCTTGATCTCGATGACGCCGTCGTAGATTTCCGGCACCTCCATCTTGAAGAGCTCGGCCAGGAACTCGGGCGCGGTGCGGCTCAGGAAGATCTGCGGCCCGCGCGCCTCGTGGCGCACCTCGCGGATCAGCGCCCGCACCCGGTCGCCATTCCTGAAGGCCTCGCGCTGGATCAGCTGGTCGCGGCGCAGGATCGCCTCGCCGCGGCCGACGTCGACGATGACGTTGCCGTACTCGGTGCGCTTGACGATGCCGTTGATGATCTCGCCGGCGCGGTCCTTGAACTCCTCGTACTGCCGCATGCGCTCCGCTTCGCGGACCTTCTGCATGATGACCTGCTTGGCCGACTGGGCGGCGATGCGGCCGAAGTCCATGGGCGGCAGCGAGTCGGTGATATAGTCGTCGAGCTGCGCATCCGGCTTGATCGCCCGCGCCTCGCCCAGGGTCAGCTCGGTGAAGAGGTTCTCCGGCTCCTCGACCACGTGCCGATAGCGCGTCATCGCCAGCTCGCCCGACTTGCGGTCGATCTTGGCGCGGATGTCGTACTCGGCGCCGTAGCGCGAGCGGGCGGCCTTGCCGAGGGAATCTTCCATCGCCTCGATCACGAGGGCGGGGTCGATCATCTTCTCGCGGGCGACGGCGTCGGCGATCTGCAAAAGCTCGAGCCGGTTGGCAGAGGTCACGCTCATTTCACTTCTTCCTCATCGGACGCTTGTTCGGACGCTTCTTCGTCGTCCCCTAGGGACGCCTCGTCATCACTCTCGGTTTCGACATCATCGAAATCTTCCGGGTCGAACGCCTCGGGATCGAAGCCCTGCGCCCTGCGGCCGGCCAGGCTCTCGGCGATCAGCGAGTCGGTCAGCACGAGCTTCGCATCGGCCAGCATCTCGAACGAGAGGCCGATCGTGCCCTCGGGGATCTCGATCAGGACCTCGCCGTCCTGGACCCCGGCCAGCTCGCCCTTGAAGCGCTTGCGCCCGTCGATGACCTCGGCCGTCTCCAGCTTCGCCTCGTAGCCTTCCCAGCGCAGGAAGTCCTTGAGCCGGGTGAGCGGGCGGTCGATGCCCGGGCTCGAGACCTCCAGCGTGTACTCCCCGCTGATCGGGTCCTCCACGTCGAGGAGCGCCGAGACCGCCCGGCTGATCCGGGCGCAGTCCGCGACCTCGATGCCGCCATCGGGCCGTTCGGCCATGATCTGCAGCAACGCCCGCCTGCCGCTCATCAGCCGCAGCCGCACCAGCTCGAACCCCATGCCCTCGATCACGGGCGCGACGAGCCCGGCGAGGCGGCGGTCGATGGCGGCTTTGGCGATCAGGTCGGACAAGCGGCGCTCCAGAAGCAGAAAACGGGCCAGCGGCCCGTTTGCGAGTTCCGGTGGAGGAAGTCTTTCGGACAACCGCCGCTGATGGGGCGCATATAGGCGCGCCCCGCGGCGGATGCAAGGAACAAATGAACGCTAGAACCACATGTCCGCGACGCACCTGCCGTCGCGGGGGAGATCCTCGAAGGTGTCGAGCCCGTCGAAGTGGTCGATGGGGATGGCGGCGACCGCCTCGGGATGCGCCAGCCTCAGGTTGACGGCGATCCGCCGGCGGCCCTGCGCGTCGAGCGCCTTGCCGCGCCAGAAGGCCACGCAGCCGCAGTCCGGGCAGAAGTGGAACTCGAGGCTCCGGCCGCGGGCGTAGGCGCGCGTCGGGCCCGACACCCGGATCCGCTCGCCCTCGTGGTCGTAGGCCCAGAGCGTCCCGTAGCGGCGGCAGGCGGTGCAGTTGCAGGCGGTGGCGCCTTCCGGCACGCCGTCGAAGCTCCAGCGGACCGCGCCACAGAGGCAGCTGCCTTCGATCATGGTTCCCCCGCGCGCCGACTGAAGCGAGGGTAGCCCGTCGGCCGGGCCGGAGCTAGCCGGCGTAGGGTCGCAGGATGTCCTTCGCGCCGAGCTTCTGGAAGAGCACGACGCTGCCGAGCGAGTGGCGCGGGTCGTAGACGAAGCCGTGCCCTGCCAGGGTGGCGAAGAGGCCGCGCACGCCGGAAAGCCCGGTGACGTGGTCGTGCATCTCGAGGAAGATGCGGTCCACCCCCGAGAGATCGGCGTTCTCGAAGAGCACCGTCTCCGCCCCCTCCACGTCGCAGACGATGAGGTCGATCGCCTCGTCGCGCAGGAGCGTGTCGAGGTTCATCGTCGGCACCTCGACGGTGCCCGTGTACGGATTGGGCTCCGCCGCCAGCGATCCCATCCAGAAATCGCGGCGCAGGTAGAAGGTGGCCGAGGGTTTCGGCTCGTTGGTCAGGACCGCGTTCACCCGCCGGACCTTGCGCACCCGGTTGAGCGCGTGCAGCCGCGTCATGTAGTCGATGAGGAAGGGGTTCGCCTCCACCGCGATCACCCGGCTCACCCGGCGCTGGCGCGAGATGAGCGTCGAGATGAAGCCGATGCCCGCGCCGATCTCCAGCACCCGGTCGCCCGGACGAACGATCTGCGGGATCTGGCTCGCCTCCTCGGCTTCGAAGCGGCCGCCGAGGATGGCCTGGCGGATCGCCGGCGTGATGACTGCGGGATCGAGCGGAATCATGACATCCGCGGACGTCAGGATCGCCTCGGGGGTGAAATCAAGTGCGGATGATTCGATCATAGGTTGTATTTGGCGATTATCCGCTCATCTGTCTACGACATCGCTAGTTTGCTGGCAAACGATTCTCGGAAACGTTGCCGTAGAGCCACAGCGACCGCGTTTCGGCCCCAGCATCACGGCAAAGGCTTGCGAATCTATTTCGGGCTGCGCTTGGCCAGAATGCGCTGCAGGGTGCGGCGGTGCATGTTGAGCCGCCGCGCCGTCTCCGAGACGTTGCGGTCGCAGAGTTCGTAGATGCGCTGGATGTGTTCCCAGCGAATGCGGTCCGCCGACATGGGATGCTCCGGCGGCTCCGGCTTCGCCGCCTCGCGGGCGAGGAGCGCGCTGGTGATGTCGTTGGCGTCGGCGGGCTTGGCGAGGTAGTCGGTGGCGCCGATCTTGACCGCGGCCACCGCCGAGGCGATGGCGCCGTAGCCGGTCAGCACCACGATCCGCGCGTCGGGCCGGCGGGCGCGCAGGGCCCCCACCACCTCGAGGCCGTTGCCGTCCTCGAGGCGAAGGTCCACCACGGCATAGGCCGGCGGCCGCGCCTCGGCGGCCTTGCGCGCCGCCGCCACCGAATCGACCGCCGTCACCTCGAAGCCGCGCTTCTCCATGGCGCGGGTCAACCGGCGCAGGAAGGGCTCGTCGTCGTCCAGGATCAGGAGCGAGCGGTCGGGACCGAGATCCAGCGGCCTCGTCGACGCCGCATCCTCGCGATCAGAGCTTGGCGGCATAGCACTGCACCGAATTGGCCACCTCTTCAGGGGTCGCCTCCGACCGATAGAACGCCAGGAACCCGGTCTCCGGCGCCATCAGATAGGTGAAGGTCGAGTGATCCATCAGGTAGTAGTCGGGATCGTCGCCGTTCCTTCGGTAGTAGACCTTGTAGGCCGCCGCCGCCGCCGCGATCTCCTCCGCCGTCCCGGTCAGCCCCAGCAACCCCGGGTCGATGGCGGCGGCAAAATCGCGGGTCACCTCGGGAGTGTCGCGGTCCGGGTCGATGGAGATGAAGACCTGCCCCACCGTCGTTCCGCGCTCGGCCAGCTCGGCCGCGGCCAGCGCGTTGCGGGACAGATCCATCGGGCAGACGTCGGGGCAGAAGCTGTAGCCGAAATAGACCAGCGTCGGCCCGGTGATCGCCACGCCGTCCGTCACCCGCCGGCCCTCGCCGTCGGTCAGCGCGAAGGGTCCGCCAATGGCCGCCGTGCCGCCGGCCACCTGCGCCGTGCGGCAATCCGCGAAGGGATCGGCGTTCGACTGGCGCATGGCGAAATAGCCCCCGACCGACAGGCCCACCAGCACCGCGACAGCCGCGAGGATTGCTGAGACGCGGGTCATGGGCAGGCAAAGCTCCGGGACCGGTGTGCGGGCGGCTTTCTTGACACGCGACGGGCCGCGTCACAAGCGCCCAGTCCGGCCGGGAACCGGTCAAACCGCTTTGAGCCGGGGCCGCCCCGCTGCTATGCGCAGCCCATGACCGACCCCGCCCTCTCGCTTCTCGACAGCGACGCCCCGAGCGGCTGGATGCGGCTGCGCACCCTCATCCTGCTGCGCTGGCTCGCCGTGCTCGGCCAGACGATGGCGATACTGGTGGCGAGCTTCGGGCTCGGCTTGCACATCCCGCTCCTCTACTGCGCGCTGGTCATCGGCGCCTCGGCCGTCTTCAACCTCGTCGCAACGGCGACTGCCGCGGGGAACCGCCGGCTGAGCGAGCGCGAGGCGCTCCTCACGCTCCTCTTCGACCTCTGCCAGCTCGGCGCACTCCTCTGCCTGACCGGCGGGCTGGAGAACCCCTTCGCCCTCCTCATCATGGCGCCGGTCACCATCGGCGCCTCGGTCCTGACGCTGCGCGCCACCGCGATCCTGGCCGTGACGGCCGTGGCGATCATCTCGCTCCTCGCGCTGTTCCACGTGCCGCTCCGGCTCGCCTCGGGCGAGTCGCTGGTCCTGCCCGAGGCGCTCGCGGTCGGCAGCTGGGCGGCGCTGATCATCGGCACCGCCTTTCTCGCCATCTATGCCCGCCGCGTCTCGGGCGAGACCTTCTCCATGTCGCAGGCGCTCGCCGCAACCCAGGTGGCGCTGACCCGCGAGCAGCAGCTCGCGGCCCTCGGCGGCGTCGTGGCGGCGGCGGCGCACGAACTCGGGACACCGCTCGCCACGATCAAGCTCGCCGCCACCGAGCTCGTCGAGGAACTGGCCGACCAGCCGCAGCTGCAGGAGGATGCGCTCCTCGTCCGCGCCCAGGCCGAACGCTGCTCGCGCATCCTGCGCACCATGGGCTCGCGCGGCAGCGAGGACGCGGTGGTCCGGTTCGCCCCCTTCTCGAGCGTGGTGGAGGAGGCGGCGTTGCCGCACGCCCACCGCGGCATCCGCATCATCATCCGCGTCGAGGGCGCGCGGGTCGAGGACGGTCCCGAGCTCCAGCCCGAGCTCGCCCGCCAGCCGGAGATCATCCAGGGCCTGCGCAACCTGATCCAGAACGCCGTCGACTTCGCCGCCTCGACGGTCTGGATCGACCTCGAATGGACCGACACCGACACTGCGCGTGGCGATCGGCGACGACGGGCCGGGTTATCCTGCCGACCTCATCGGCCGCATCGGCGAGCCCTTCGTCCGCCGCCGCGCACCTGCCCCTGGCGAGCGGCCGGGCTACGAGGGCATGGGCCTCGGCCTCTTCATCGCCAAGACGCTGCTCGAGCGAAGCGGCGCGCGCCTGCACTTCGGCAACGGCACGCCCGACGAAACCCCCGGACCCAGCGAATTCGCCCGCGCGAGCGGGGCCGTCGTCACCGTGACCTGGCCGCGCGCGCGCGTCTCGACCGATGCGGGCCCGCCGCTCGGAGCCGCCGGCCCGGCGCCGCTCCCCGCCGGCGATCCGCCGCTTAAGTCTTCCTTAAGCAATCACCGCCTCAGGATGCGTGCCCGTCCCGCGAGGCCGCCGCATGGATCTGTCCCGCCTTTCGCCCAACGCCTGGCCTCCGCTGTTCCTCGACGCCCCGGAGGGCCTGCTCGCCGCCCTGGTCAGCGCCGTGGCGACGCTGGCGCTCTTCGCCGCGTTCGCACCCCGGCTGCGCCTTCGCGCGCGGCGTCCGGCCGGCCGCCGCCGCGCCCGGCGACACCGCCTGCGACTTCCTCATCAACGGCGCCAGCCTCAAGCCGCTGAGCGAGCCCGCCCGCGCGCTCCTCGACGGCCTGCCCGCCGGCGGCCCCCGCCTCGCCGCGCTCGCCGCGCACTTCGCCGCCGAGGTCCCTTCGCTGCGGGGCGACCTCGAGGCGCTGGTGATCTACGGCACCGGCTTCCGCCACCACTGCCCGCGCGGCGACGGCACCGCCTTCGAGGTGGTGGGCGAGCCGCGCGGCGGCGCTGCCTGGCTCTCCATCCGCCCCGCCAGCGAGGAGGCGCGCGCGCTGGCCGACGCCGAGGCCGCGCTCGCCCGCGCCGGCGGCGAGCTGCGCTTCCTGCGCGACGTGCTCGACCGCGCCCCCGTCATGGCCTGGAGCAAGGCGCCCGGACGGCCAGGTGGTCTGGGCCAACGCCGCCTACCGCGACCGCTTCGACGCGCCGGCGGGCGATCTGCCCGACCACCGCATCGCCAACGCCTTCGGCCAGGTGCTCGAGCAGGTGCCGCTCACCCCGCGCGGCCCCGGCAGCAGCCGCCGCCGCGTGGCGGTGCCCGCCCGCGACGACGCCGAGCCGCGCTGGTACGAGCTCTCCGAGACCCCCGGCGCCGCCGGCGAGACCCTCGGCTTCGCGCTCGACGCCGACGACCTCGTGGCCGCCGAGGCCTCGCTCCGCCGCTTCGTCGAGACCCTGACCGAGACCTTCGCCCACCTGCCCATCGGCCTCGCCGTCTTCGACAAGAACCGCCGCCTCGGCCTCTTCAATCCCGCGCTCACCGACCTGGTGAAGATCGACGCCGTCTGGCTCGCCGGCCGCCCCAACCTGCGCGACTTCCTCGAACGTCTGCGCGAGACCCGGCAGATGCCGGAGCAGAAGGACTTCGCCTCCTGGCGGCGCAAGCTCTCCGAGCTGGAGGAGGGCGCCCGCGACGGCACCTACGAGGAGAACTGGCAGCTCCCCTCCGGCAAGATCTTCCGCGTCACCGGCCGCCCGCACCCGCAGGGCGCGCTCGCCTTCCTCTTCGAGGACATCTCGAGCGCCATCATCCTCGAGCGCAAGTACCGCTCCGAGCTGGAGCTCTCCCAGGCCACCCTCGACCGCATGTCCGAGGCGGTGGCGGTCTTCGACGCCTCCGGCATGCTCGTCTTCGTCAACTCCGCCTTCGAGAGCCTCTGGGGCCTCGACCCGATGGAGCGGCTGAACGGCCCCGGCGTCGCCGAGATGTGCGCGCTCTGGGCCGAGCGCTGCGCCCACTCGCCGGCCTGGGCCGCCTCGCCGAGTTCGCCACCGCCGACGAGGCGCGCACCAGCTGGACCGCCTCGATCGCGACCCGCGCCGGCGCGAGCCTGCACATGCTGGTGGCGCCGCTCCCCGACGCCTCCGCCCTCGTCGTCTTCCGCGATCTCTCCGCCGCATCCCGCGGACCGACGATGCCGGGTGCGCGACGATCCCTCGGCGATCTGGCCTTCGAGCAGCTCCTCCTGCCCGCCGAGGCCGCGGTGCAGAAGCTCGCCGCCGCCATCCCGGCGGCGCCCTCGCCCGGCGCGCTTCCAGGCGCTCGGGGCGGCGTGCAGGGCCTGAAGGACGGCCTCGCCCGCGCGCGCGAGCTGCGCGCGCTGGCCGGGACAGCGAGGCCGCGGCCACCGGCCCGCTGCCCGGCTCGCCGCCGCGCTCGCCGCCCGTGGCCTGACGCTCGCCTGCCCGGCCGAAGCCGCGGCCTGGCCGCCGGACCTGCGCCGCGCTGCCCTCGCGCTCGGCCTCGCCATCGCCGACCGGCGGCGCCCGGCGCCGCGAGTCGCGCTCGGCCTGCGACGCCGCCGAGGGACCCCGACGCCTCGCCGCCGCGCCGCCGCCGGCCCCCGTTCCGGCCCGGCCGAAGGCGTCGGCCGCCGCCCTCGCCCGCCGCGTGGTCGAGGCGGCCGGCGGCAGCCTCGAGCTCACCGCCGCCGACCGAGGCCGGCACCGCGCCGGCCTTCCCCCCGCCGCCAGGATGCTGCCGGCCGGACCTCGCGCGCCGCGCCTGGCGATCTCGGCCTGAATGGCCGCATCCCGCGGCAGTGAAGGTCGGCTGCTGGCGGGCAGCCTTGCACCCTCCGCCGGGCGGGAGTAGACAGCCGCATCCACGATCCCCCGACCGGCCAACCGCCCTTGCACCTGCCCGCCCGCCTGTAGAAGCGCCAGATCACGCAGGACGGAGGACCGATTTGAATTCAACCCTGACGCTCGCCGGACACCGCGGCCACCGAACGCCTCGCCCGCGCCATCGCGCCGCACCTCGGCCCGGGGGATTTCCTCGGCCTGCCGGCGGCCTCGGCGCCGGCAAGAGCACCTTCGCGCGGGCGCTGATCGCGGCGCGCCTGGCCGCGCTCGGGCCGCACCGAGGACATCCCCTCGCCGAGCTACACCCTGGTGCAGACCTACGACCTCGGCGGCGTCGACCTCTGGCACGCCGACCTCTACCGCCTCAAGTCGGCCGGCGAGATCGCCGAGCTCGGCCTCGAGGACGCCTTCGCCTCGGCGATCGTCCTGGTGGAGTGGGCCGAGCGCCTCGGCGACGCGCTCCCCGCCCGCCGGCTGATGCTGTCGCTCGAGCTCCAGCCCGGCCCCGAGAGACGCGCGCCGCGCGCATCTCGAAGCGCAGGGTCCGGGCTGGACCTGGCTGCCCGACGCGCTGGCGGGGGCCGAATGACCCGGGCGCGACGAGATCAGCGACTTCCTCGCCCGCGAGGGCTGGGGCTGGGCCGAGCGGACGCCGCTCGCCGGCGACGCCTCGGCCCGGCGCTACGAGCGGCTGCGGCGCGGCTTCTCCGCGCGCCATCCTCATGGACATGCCGCCCGAGAGCGGCCTCGACGTCCGGCCCTTCCTCGCCGTCACCGCCTGGCTCCGCGCCGGGCGCTTCAGCGCGCCGGAGGTGCTGGGCGCGGACCGCCCGCCGCGGGCTGGTCGCTGCTCGAGGACCTGGGCGACGACCTCTTCGCCACCCTCTGCGCCGAGCACCCCAACCGCGAGCCCGGCCTCTACCGCGCCGCCGTCGAGCCTTCTCGCCGACCTCCAGCGCCGCCCGCCGCCCGGCGCCGACGTGGGCTGGACCCCGCCGCCCTACGACATGGCCTTCCTCATGCGCGAGGTGCGGCTGGTCCCCGAGTGGTATCTGCCCGCCGCCACCGGCGACCCCGTCGCCGGCCGACCTCGCCGCCGAATACGACGCGCTGGCGGAAGCCGCGCTGGCGTCGGTCGCGGCGCCCGCGGTCCCCGTCCTGCGCGACTACCACGCCGAGAACCTGCTCTGGCTGCCGCGCCGCCAGGGCCACGCCCGCGTCGGCATGCTCGACTACCAGGACATGCTGCTCGGCCACCCCGCCTACGACCTCGTGTCGCTGCTCGAGGACGCCCGCCGCGACACCGCCCCCGCGCTGCGCGCCGTCCATGCTCGCCCGCTACCTCGACCTCACCGGCGCCGACCCCGAAGCCTTCACCGCCGCCGCGGCCTCCTCGCCGCCCAGCGCAACCTGAAGATCCTCGGCCTCTTCACCCGCCTCTGCCGCCGCGACGGCAAGCCGCGCTACCTCGCCCACCTCCCGCGCGTCTGGGCGCATCTGGCGCGACGACCTCGCCCACCCCTCGCTCGCCCCCCTCGCCGCCTTCGTCACCGCCCACATCCCGGCCCCGGAGCCGGACGTGCTCGCCCGGATCGAGGCCGGCCGCATGACGCCCGAGGCGGTGATGATCTTCGCCGCCGGCCTCGGCACCCGCATGGGCGAGCTGACCCGCGACCGGCCGAAGCCCCTGATCGAGGTCGCCGGCCGCCCGCTCATCGACCACGCGCTCGCGCTTGCCGCCGGCATCCCGCCGCGTCGTGGTCAACACCCACGCCCACGCCGGGCAGCTCCAGGCGCACCTGGCCCGCACCGCCCCCGACGCCCGGATCTCCCACGAGCCCGAGCGCCTGCGAAACCGGCGGCGGCCTGAAGCGCGCCCTGCCGCTCCTCGGGCCCGGCCCCGTCTTCACCCTGAACGCCGACATCGTCTGGACCGGCCCGAACCCGCTCGCCGCCCTCGCCGCCGCCTGGACGGGCGACGGCGCGCTCCTCTGCCTCGTCCCCCGCGAAGCGGCCACCGGCCACGCCGGCCCCGGCGATTTCTTCCTGGACCCGGACGGACGCCTGCGCCGCCGCGGCGACGCCGCCACCGCCCCCTTCGTCTACGCCGGCGCCCAGATCATCGACACCGGCGCGCTCGCCGGCTTCGCCGAGGCGGTCTTCTCGCTCAACCCGGTCTGGGACGCGCTCCTCGCCGCGGGGCGAGCTCCGCGGCATCGTCCACCCCGGCGGCTGGGTCGACGTCGGCCGCCCCGAGGGCATCGCCCTCGCCGAGGCGGAACTGGCGCGATGACGCCTCTTCCCGCCCGCCGCCGGCCCCCGCGTCTTCGCCCTGCCCCCCGGCGTCGACTTCTCCCGCGCGCTCGCCGCCGGCCTCGACGCCCGCCTCGCCGGCCAGCCGCCCGAGGCCGTCGCCCGCGTGGAGATCTGGACGAACACCCGCCGCGCCGCCCGCTCCCTCGCCGCCGTCTTCGCCGAGGGCCCCGCGCGCCTCCTCCCGCGCATCCGCGTGGTCGACCGAGCTCGCCGACGACCCGCTCGGCCCCTCGGACCTGCCGCCGCCGGTGCCCGCGCTCCGCCGCAAGCTCGAGCTCGCCCGCCTCGTCGCCCGCCTCGCCGAGGCCGAGCCCCACCTCGCCGCCGGCACCGCCGCCTTCGACCTCGCCGACAGCCTCGCCGACCTCCTCGACGAGATGCAGGGCGAGGGCATCGACCCCGCCGCCTTCGCCGCGCGTCGACGCCGGCGAGCACGCCGAGCACTGGCAGCGCAGCCTCCGCTTCCTCTCGCTCCTCGGCCGCTACCTCGCCGCCGCCGGCCCCACCGACGGCCAGGGCCGCCTGCGCGCCGCCGCCGAGGCGCTGGCCGCCGCCTGGGCCGCCCGCCCCCCCGCGCACCCGGTCATCGTCGCCGGCTCCACCGGCTCGCGCGGCGCCACCCGCGCCTTCATGGCCGCCGTCGCCCGCCTGCCCCAGGGCGCCCTCGTGCTCCCCGGCTTCGACGCCAGCCTGCCCGCCGCCGGTCTGGGAGCGCCTCGGCGACGACGACCCCGGCGCCGCCGACCACCCGCAGCACGGCTTCCGCGCGCTGGCGGACGCCCTCGGCTTCGACCCCGCCGCCGTCGCCGCCTGGCACCCCGCCCCGCCGCCCGCCCCGGCCCGCAACGCGCTCGTCTCGCTGGCGCTGCGCCCCGCGCCCGTCACCGACCAGTGGCTGACCGAAGGCGCCGCCCTCGCCGGCAGCCTCGCCCCCGCCTGCGCCTCCCTCACCTGGGTCGAGGCCCCCGACCAGCGCGCCGAGGCCCTGGCCATCGCGCTCGCCCTGCGCGAGGCCGCCGAGACCGGCACCCGCGCCGCCCTCGTCACCCCCGACCGCCAGCTCGCCCGCCGCGTCACCGCCGAGCTCGACCGCTGGGCGCTCATCCCCGACGACAGCGCCGGCCGCCCGCTGGCGCTCACGCCCGCCCGGCGTCCTCCTCCGCCGCCTCGCCGCCCTGCCGGGCCAGCGCCTCACCCCCGAGGACCTCCTCGTCCTCCTCAAGCACCCCCTCACCGCCAGCGGCGCCGGCGACCGCGGCGCCCACCTCCGCCTCACCGCCCGCCTGGAGCACCAGGCGGCTGCGCGGCGGCGCCCCCTGGATCGACTGGCCCGACCTCGCCGCCTGGGCCGGACGAGACCGGCGACGAAGCCCCCGCCTGGATCGCCTGGCTCCACGCCACGCTCGCCCCGCTCGCTGCCCGACGCCACCGCCACCCTCGACGCGCACGTCGCCCGCCACCGCGCCGCCGCCGAGGCCCTCGCCGCCGGCCCCGACGCGCGCGCCCACCCACGCCCTCTGGGAGCAGGAGGCCGGCGCCCAGGCCCGCGCCCTCCTCGACGCCCTCGCCGCCGAGTCCGCCGCCGCGGAACCGCTCGACGCCCAGCGCCTACCGCGCCCTCCTGCAGTCGCAGATGGCCGCCCGCGACGTCCCGGAGCCCGCCGTCACCACCCATCCCGACCTCGCCATCTGGGGCACCCTCGAAGCCCGCGTCCAGTCCGCCCATCTCGTCATCCTCGGCGGCCTCAACGAGGGCACCTGGCCGCGCCTCCCCGCCGCCGACCCCTGGCTCGGCCGCGGCCTCCGCCGCGCCATCGGCCTGCCCAGCCCCGACCGCCGCATCGGCCTCTCCGCCCACGACTTCCAGCAGGCCATGGGCGCCCCCCGCGTCATCCTCACCCGCGCCACCCGCGACGCCGAGGCCCCCACCGTCGCCTCCCGCTGGCTCCTGCGCCTGGAAAACCTCCTCCTCGGCCTCGGCCCGGAAGGCCGGGACGCGCTCACCGCCGCCAAGTCCCGCGGCGCAGCGCCTCGCCGCCGACGCCGCCCGCCTCGATCTGCCCGCCGCCCCGCGTGCCGCCCGCCGGCCGCCCGGCCCCGCGCCCGCCCGCCGCCGCCCGCCCGGCCGACCTCTCCGTCTCCGACGTGGAGCGGCTGGTCCGCGATCCCTACGGCGTCTACGCCCGCAAGGTCCTCCGCCTCCGCCCGCCTCGACCCGCCCGGCCGCAAGCCCGACGCGCTGGCCCGCGGCACCGCCATCCACGCCGCGCTCGACGACTTCGTCACCGCCACCGAAGCCGGCCTCCCCGAGGACGCCGCCGCCTTCTTCGACGCCGTCGTCGCCGACGCCCTGGCCGACGGCCGCGCCCTGGCCGGCGGTCAACGCCATCTGGACCGCCCGCCTCGCCCGCGCCGCCACGTGGTTCCTCGCCGGCGAGGCCGAACGCCGCGCCCGCGGCGCGCCCGCCGCCCGCGAGGTCAAGGGCCGCCGCGAGGTCGAGGGCCTCGCCGCGGCCCTTCGCCATCACCGCCCGCGCCGACCGCATCGACCGCGCTGCCCGGCGGCGTCGCCATCTACGACTACAAGTCCGGCACCGGCCCCGACCGCCAGCCGAGGCGCGCGCCTTCCACCTCCAGCTCCCGCTCGAGGCCGCCATCGCCGAAGCCGGCGGCTTCGAGGGCCTCCCCGCCGCCCGCCGCGCTCCACCTCGAACTCCTGAAGTTCGGCAAGACCAGGGCGCACACCCTGCCGCTCGACGCCGACCCCGAAGCCCTCGCCGAAACCTGGGCGCGCTTCATCGCCCTCATCGCCCACTACCTGGACCCCGCCAACGGCTTCCCCGCCCGCCTCCGCCCGCAGAAGCTGACCTGGGGCAGCGACTACGACCACCTCTCGCGCAAGGGCGAATGGGCCGACGGCGACGAGCCGGAGCGAGGCATGGTGACCGACGCCGCCATCGCCGCCCAGGTCCGCGCCGCCACGCCCTCGGCGTCGAGCTGGGTCTCCGCCAACGCCGGCAGCGGCAAGACCCGCGTGCTCACCGACCGGGTGGCGCGGCTGCTCCTCGCCGGCACCGAGCCGCAGAAGATCCTCTGCCTCACCTACACCAAGGCCGCCGCCGCCGAGATGCAGAACCGCCTGTTCCGCACCCTCGGCAGCTGGGCCATGCTGCCCGACGCCGACCTCGCCACGGCGCTCGGCGTCGCTCGGCGAGCCGGTGACGGCGACGCCGCCCGAGCTCTCCCGCGCCCGCACCCTCTTCGCCCGCGCGCTGGAGACCCCCGGCGGCCTGCGCATCCAGACCATCCACGCCTTCTGCGAGGCGCTGCTCCGCCGCTTCCCGCTGGAGGCGGGGGTCGCCCCCCAGTTCGGCGTCCTCGAAGACCGCCAGGCCCGCGCGCTGCGCGAGGAAGTCCTCGACGCGCTGGCCGCCGACCACCGCGCCGACTTCGGCGCCCTCGCCCGCCAGCTCCCCGCCGACGACCCCGACCCGCTGCTGCTCGAGATCGGCCAGCACCGCGCCGCCTTCGCCCGCCCCTTCGACGCCGCCGCACCTCGCCGCCATGCTCGGCGCCCGCCCCGAGATCGGCGACGACGAACTCGCCGCCCGCGTCCTCGACCGCCGAGACGGCGGACCTGCTGCGCGACCCTCATCCCCCACCTCGCCGCCTCTTCAAGCACCGACGCCAGGGCCGCCGTCACCCTCGCCGCCGCGCTGGCCGCCGACGACCCCGCCGCCCGCCTCGAAGCCCTCGAGTCCGTCCTGCTCTACGGGTCCGGCGCGAAAGCCTTCGCCGCCAGGGTCGGCAAGTTCCCCACCAAGTCCTTCCGCGCGCGCCACCCGGCCCTCATGCCCGCGCTGGACGCCCTGATGGCCCGGGTGGAGGCAGACCCGCCCCCTCCGCCTCGCCAACGCCGCCTTCCGCCGCTCCGCCGACCTCAACCGCTTCGCCCGCATCTGGCTCGACGCCTTCGACGCCCGCAAGGCCGCGGCCGGCCTCCTCGACTTCGACGACCTCATCGACCGCGCGCGAGCCCTGCTCCTCCGTCCCGGCACCGCCGCCTGGGTGCTCTGGCGGCTCGACGGCGGCCTCGACCACATCCTCGTCGACGAGGCCCAGGACACCAGCCCCCGCCAGTGGCAGGTGATCCAGGCGCTCGTCCGGCGAGTTCTTCGCCGGCGCCGGCGCCCGCGACGTCACCCGCACCATCTTCGTCGTCGGCGACGAGAAGCAGTCGATCTACAGCTTCCAGGGCGCCGACCCGGCCGAGTTCGACGCCAAGCGCGCCCAGTACCACAGCGCCCTCGCCGACATCGGCGCCGAGCTGCAGCACTGCGACCTCCTGCACTCCTTCCGCTCCGCGACGCCGATCCTCCGCCTCGTCGACGCCGTCTTCGCCGGGACCGCCGGCCAGGGCCTCGCCCGCGGCATCGTCCACCACGCCATCGAGCCGGCAAAGCCCGGCCGCGTGGAGCTCTGGCCGTTCCTCGACAAGCCCGAAAAGCCCGACGACACCCCCTGGGACGACCCCGTGGACGCCCTCGCCCCCGACGACCCGGTCCTCGTGCTCGCGCGCCGCATCGCCGACGAGATCGCCGGCTGGCTCGCCACCGCCCGCGTCCTGCCCGGCGAGGCCGACGGCCGCGCCATCCGTCCCGGCGACGTGATGATCCTGGTGCAGCGGCGCGGCGAGCTCTTCCACGCCATCATCCGCGAGCTGAAGCGCGCCCGCGTCCCCGTCGCCGGCGCCGACCTCCTGCGCATGGGGGGCGAGCTCGCCGTCAACGACCTCCTCGCCGCGCTGCGCGTCGCCGCCACCCGCGGCGACGACCTCTCCCTCGCCGCCCTGCTGCGCAGCCCGCTCGGCGGCCTCTCCGAGCGCGACCTCTTCGAACTCGCCCACCCCCGCACCGGCAGCCTCTGGCGCGCGCTCCACGACCAGCCCCGCTGGCCCGAGGTCCGCGCGCTCCTCACCGACCTCGCCGCCCAGGCCGACTACCTCCGCCCCTACGAGCTCCTCGCCCGCATCCTCGTCCGCCACGACGGCCGCCGCCGCCTCGTCGCCCGCCTCGGCCCGGAGGCCGAGGACGGCATCGACGCCCTCATCGACCAGGCCCTCGCCTACGAGAGCGTCGAGGCCCCCAGCCTCACCGGCTTCCTCGCCTGGTTCGACCGCGCGGAGGTGACCGTCAAGCGCCGCACCGAGGAGACCGCCGACGAGGTCCGCGTGATGACCGTGCACGGCGCCAAGGGCCTCGAGGCGCCCATCGTCATCCTGCCCGACACCGCCGTGCGCAACGACGGCAGCAACCCGCCGCAGATCCTCCGCCTCGCCGACGGCCACGCGGTCTGGAAGGTCCCCACCGACCGCGCCCCCCCGGCGTTCGCCGCCGCCGACACCGCCCGCCGCAACCTCGTCCGCGAGGAAAGCCGCCGCCTGCTCTACGTCGGCCTGACCCGCGCGAAGAGCTGGCTCATCGTCTGCGGCGCCGGCACGCTCGCCTCACCCGACTCCACCAGCGGCGAGGCCTGGCACGACCTCGTGCGGCGAAGCGATCGAGCCCCTCGGCCCCGACGCGCGAGCCCGGCCCGCACGGCGACACCCTCGCCCTCACCCACAACTGGCCCGCCGCCCCCGCCGCCGGCGCCCGCACCGCACCGCGCCGCGCGAGCCGCCGCTCCCCGACTGGACCCGCCGCCCCGCCCGCGTGCCGGCGACCGCGCCGCGCCCGCTCTCGCCCTCCGGCCTCGGCGGCGTCCACGTCCTCGCCGGCGAGCCCACCTACCTCCTCACCGAGGACGAGGCCAAGGCGCGCGGCACCGCCCTCCACCGCCTCCTCGAGCACCTGCACCGCCACCCGCCCGCCGACCGCCCGGCCCTCGCCGCCCGCCTCCTGCCCGACAACCCCGACCTGCCCGCGCTCCTCGCCGAGGCCACCGCCGTCCTCGACGCCCCCGCCCTCGCCTTCCTCTTCGCCCCCGGCACCCTCGCCGAAGTCGACATCGCCGCACCCCTCGCCGCCCTCGGCGGCGGCCGCATCCTCGGCCGCATCGACCGCCTCGTCGTCGACCCCGACCGCGTCCTCGCCGTCGACTTCAAGAGCCACCAGGCCGTCCCCGCCACCCCCGAGGCCGTCCCCGAAGGCATCCTCCGCCAGATGGGCGCCTACCACGCCGCCCTCGCCCTCGTCTGGCCCGCCCGCCGCGTCGAGACCGCCATCCTCTGGACCCGCACCGCCCGCCTGATGCCGCTCCCCGCCCCCCTCGTCGCCGCCGCCCTCGCCCGCGGCCTGACGCCGCCGCTCTGGCCCTCGGGCCCCCGCCGGCCTACCTTCCCGTCGGCAACGGGGAGGCGGCATGGGCATCCTGCCCGAGCGGACAGCGCGGTTCGAGGCCTTCATCGCCCCCGCCCGCGCGCGCCCGGCGCTCTGGCGCCTCGCCGCCGGCGCCGTCCTCGCCGCCGCGGTCTGGCTGGCGGCTGCGTTCGTCCTCCTGCCGCTCGCCGCCCGCGCCGCCAGCCGCGCCGGAGCGGCTCTTCCTCCTCGCCTACCTCGCCAGCTTCGCCGGTCTCATCCTCGGCACCATCGCCGCCGCGCGCGGCGCTCCAGCGCCGCGGCCCGGCCACCCTCATCGGCCCCGGCGGCTTCCGGCCCCGCGACTTCGCCCTCGGCATCGCCGCCGTGGTCCTCCTCGGCGCCCTCGCGGCGCTCACCCTGTCCGGCCTCACGCCCCCGGTCCGGCAGATGTCGCTCGCCGCCTGGGCCGCCTGGCTCCCCCTCGCCCTCCCGGCGCTCCTCGTCCAGACCGCCGCCGAGGAGATCGCCTTCCGCGGCTACCTGCTCCAGGGCCTCGCCGCCCGCTTCCGCTCCCGCTGGATCTGGTGGCTCCTCCCGGCGCTGGGCTTCGGCGCGCTGCACTGGAACCCGGCCGAGTTCGGCGCCAACGCCTGGCTCGTCGCCCTCTCCACCGCCGTCATCGGCCTCATCCTCGCCGACGTCACCATCCGCACCGGCAACCTCTCGGCGGCCATCGGCCTCCACTTCGCCAACAACGTCGCCTCGCTCCTCGTCGTGGCGCTGCCCTCGCCGCTCGCCAGCCTCAGCCTCTACCTGGCCGAGATCGACCCCGCCGACGCCGACGCCCTCCGCCCGCTCCTCCTCGCCGACCTCGCCACCACCCTCGCCGCCTACGCCGCCTGGCTCGCCCTCTGCCACCGGCGCCGGCGATTGCATTCAGAAGGTCGGGGTTCTATCTAGACGGACGATCGCCGCCGAGGGAGCCCGGGCCGGATGAACTGGATCTCCAACTACGTCCGCCCGAAGATCAACTCGCTGTTCACCCGCCGCGAGGTGCCGGAGAACCTGTGGATCAAGTGCGACAACTGCGGCACCATGCTCTTCCACCGCGAGCTGGCCGACAACCTCAACGTCTGCACCAACTGCGGCCACCACATGGCCATCACCCCGCGCGACCGCTTCATCTCGCTGTTCGACGGCGGCGTCTTCGTCGAGGTGCCGGTGCCGAAGCCCCTCACCGACCCGCTCGGCTTCAAGGACCAGAAGAAATACCCCGACCGCCTGCGCGACGCGCGCAGGAAGACCGGCGAGGAAGAGGCGATGCTCGTCGCCGAGGGCGAGATCGGCCGGCTCAAGGTCATCTGCGCCGGCCAGGACTTCGCCTTCATGGCCGGCTCCATGGGCATGTACGTCGGCAACGCCATCGTCGCCGCCGCCGAGCGGGCGGTGAAGCGCAAGTGCCCGCTGGTGCTCTTCGCCGCCGCCGGCGGCGCGCGCATGCAGGAAGGCATCCTCAGCCTGATGCAGATGCCCCGCTCCACCGTGGCGGTGCAGATGCTCAAGGAGGCGGGCCTGCCCTACGTGGTGGTGCTCACCAACCCCACCACCGGCGGCGTCACCGCCAGCTACGCCATGCTCGGCGACATCCAGCTCGCCGAGCCCGGCGCGCTCATCTGCTTCGCCGGCCCGCGCGTCATCGAGCAGACCATCCGCGAGACGCTGCCCGAAGGCTTCCAGCGCTCGGAATACCTGCTCGACCACGGCATGCTCGACCGCGTGGTGGCCCGCAAGGACATGCGCGACGAGATCGCCACCATCCTGCGCCTCCTCACCAGCCAGCCGCCCTACGTCCACGGCGAGCTGGCGGCACCCGTCGAGGAGGCGGTGACCGCCGCCCCATGACCGCGTCATGACGGAGCCGAGCGACCGCGTCCTCGAACGCCTGACCGCGCTGCACCCCAAGGTCATCGACCTCAGCCTCGGCCGCATCGAGCGCCTGCTCGCCGCCCTCGATCACCCCGAGCGCCGCCTGCCGCCGGTGATCCACGTCGCCGGCACCAACGGCAAGGGCTCGACGCTCGCCATGATCCGCGCCGGCCTCGAAAGCGCCGGCAGCCGCGTCCACGTCTACACCTCCCCCCACCTCGCCCGCTTCCACGAGCGCATCCGCCTCGCCGGCGAGTTGATCTCCGAGGACCGCCTCGCCACCCTTCTCGCCCGCTGCGAGGAGGCCAACGCCGGCCAGCCCATCACCTTCTTCGAGATCACCACCGCCGCCGCCTTCCTCGCCATGGTCGAGACCCCGGCCGACTTCACCCTGCTCGAGGTCGGCCTCGGCGGCCGCCTCGACGCCACCAACGTCATCGACCGCCCCCGCCTCACCGTCATCACGCCGGTCTCCATCGACCACCAGCAGTACCTCGGCGAGACCCTGCCCGAGATCGCCGGCGAGAAGGCCGGCATCCTCAAGCACGGCATCGGCTGCATCGTCGGCCGCCAGCAGCCCGAGGCGCTGGCGGTGATCGAGGAGAAGGCCACCCGCATGCTGGCGCCGCTGCAGGTCGAGGGCCAGGACTGGCAGGTCTGGGAGGAGCACGGCCGCATCGCCTACCTCGACGCCACCGGCCTCCTCGACCTGCCGCGCCCCACCCTCGTCGGCGCCCACCAGGTGCAGAACGCCGGCATGGCGCTCGCCGCCCTGCGCGCCCTCGGCATGGACGAGGCCGCCTGCGCCGCCGCCGTCACCCGCGCCGAATGGCCCGCCCGCCTGCAGCGCCTGCGCCGCGGCCCCCTCGCCGAGGCCGCCGGCTCGTGCGAGCTCTGGCTCGACGGCGGCCACAACCCCGCCGCCGGCCTCGCCCTCGCCGAAGCGCTCACCCGCCTGCCGCCGCGCCCGCTCCACCTCGTCACCGGCATGCTCCGCACCAAGGACATCGCCGGCTTCCTCCGCCCGCTCGCCCCCCTGGCACTCACGCTGCACGGCGTCACCATCCCCGGCGAGCCCGCCACCCTCACCGCCGAGGAAACCGTCGCCGCCGCCCGCGACGCCGGCTTCGCCTCAGCGCACGTCGCCCCCGACGTCGCCGCCGCGGTCACCGCCATCGCCACCGCCGACCCGGGCGCCCGCATCCTGATCTGCGGCTCGCTCTACCTCGCCGGGAGGGTGCTGCGCGAGAACGGGTGAAGCCTACGGCCTCCGGGCTGACTGCCTCGTGTCCTCGGTTCCGCTGCGGCCGCGGGCTTCGGCAAGGCGGTATCCTTTCGCTTGCACGCGCAAGCAGCGCCACTCCGCCCTCACCAGCAATGCCAGATATCCGGCGTGTCTCTCGCCAAGTTCGCCGCGCTCGTCTAGCCAGTCAGTCGGTGCGCCCTCTCAATCGGTTCATTTGCTCTGGCTCCAGGCCAAGGTGCTTCTGGGCCTCGCCAAGAACCGCCTCGTCCAGACTGGGCGGGCCCAGGTCGACATTCCGCGAGAGGCTCGCAGCGATCTCCGTCAGCGCTTTAACTCGGGCGTATTTCTTGTCTTCGGCGGGTATCAGGCACCAGGGCGCGTTGCGCGTCGAGGTGCGCGCGAACATTTCCTCGGTGGCCGCCACATAGTCGTCCCAGTGCCCGCGATTTCGAAAGTCGTCGTAAGAGAGCTTCCAGCGCTTCAAGGGATCGTTCAGACGCGCCTCGAAGCGACGGAGTTGTTCCTCCGGGCTGATGTGAAAGAAGAGCTTTACCAGCCGGGTCCCGTTGTCGGTAATCATGCGCTCGAAGTCGTTGATCTCGCGGTAGGCGGCCTTCCAACGCGCGGGTGCGATCAACTCTTCGACGCGCTCCACCAGAACCCTGCCGTACCAGGCGCGGTCGAAGGCGGTAATCGCACCCTTCGGCGGCAGGCGCTCCATGAAGCGAAGCAGATAGAGCCGTGACAGATAGTAGTTTCTGGGAGGGCCGATCGGCCAGACCTTGAAACTGCGCGGATCGAAAGCGGCCGACAGCCGCCGGATCGCACCGCCTTTGCCGGCGGCATCCCATCCTTCGAAGACGATGACGGCGGACTGACCGGAGAAGAGATAGGCCTGCTGAACGCGGGAGAGTGTGTACTGTAGCTTCTCGAGCTTGCTCTCGTAGACTTCGCGCTGGAGTTTGGCGGACAGGTCAGCGTCCTTGAGGCTCGGAACTCTTTTTCTGGTCCTTGCGGCCATCTTCGCTCCGTTCGCGTCAACGGCGGCCTGATGATCGCTCCGATCGCCGAGCCGCGCGCGGTACCCGCATCAAGACGCCCGATTTCAAACTGCGACACTAGCGCAGGCTCTCTTGGCTTTGTTGAAAAGATTTCGTTCGTCTACCTGTGCGGTTCCTTTGATCTGGAGGAGACCCACCATGGACCGATTCACCGGCGGTTGCCTCTGCGGCAACGTCCGGATCGTGGCGTCGGGGCGCCCGTACCGGGTCGGCCTCTGCCACTGCCTCGACTGCCGCAAGCATCACGGGGCGCTCTTCTATGCCGCCGCCGTGTTCCCCGAGGGTGCGGTGACGGTCGAAGGCGAGACCCGCGACTACGCCGGGCGCCACTTCTGCCCCCGCTGCGGCTCCTCCGTCTTCGCCCGCAGCGCCGACGAGATCGAAGTGCACCTGGGCGCCCTGGACGCCCCCGACCAGCTGACGCCCACCTACGAGAACTGGACCGTCCGCCGCGAGTTCTGGCTGCCGCCGTTCCCGCTCACCCACCGCTACGAGCGTGATCGCGACACCCCGGGCCGCTTCGAGGAATGACCCGAACAACCGACAGGGAGCGGGTACGGGCCGACCCATACGGAACCCATATGGATTCCATATGCATTCCATACGCCCGTCAGACCAGAATCCCCCACCACCGCAGCGTCGTGCGGTAGTGATACGCAATGGCCGCCACCGCCGCCTCGGCGTCGCGGCGCTCCAGGGCGTCGATGATCGCCAGGTGCTCGCGCATCGCCGGCACGATGCGGTCGGGCAGGAACGGCCGGGTGTGCTGGATCACCGCGATCCGGTCGCGATTGACCCGGTAAGTCTCTGCCGCCAATGGATTTTCCAGCCACGTCGATAGCGCGTTGTGCAGCGTCAGGTCCGTCCTGATCGCCCGCTTCGGCAGCTCCGCCGTCATCGACCGCTCCGCCGCCTCGATCAGCGCCTCATGGCTCGCCCGCAGCTCGCCCAGCGGCAGCGTCCCCCCGCCCGCGATCATCCGCCGCGCCCCCTCGGCGTCCAGCATCGCCCGCAGGTCCATGCAATCCCGCGTCACGTCCGCCGTCGCCTCCATCACCAGCACTCCCCGCTTCGGGAGCACGCGGACGAAGCCATTGATTTCAGCGCGCTTTACCGCCTCGCGCGTCGCCGCTAGCGGCAGGTCGATCGTCTCCACCAGCCCTGGCATCGACACGAACTGCCCCGCCCCCAGCGTCCCCTCACGCAGTGCCTCGATCAGCCGGTCATAGGCCTGGTCCGCCATCAATGCCTCTCCAACGGGCACTTGCCGGTTCATTCGCTCCACCTGTCCATAGTCGCGACCACTTTCAGGACAAACCAGAAGGTCCTTCTGGCAATTCCTGGTTGCAGGCCGTCACACATTTCATCTAACATTTCAGATAACGTTCCAGAGGCGACACCGCAAGGGGCCTTAACGGGAGGGGACGCTCACAAACCACTGTCTTCGCCCGCGCGCCCCTGCGCCGGCGGGCCTGCGCCCAAGGAGGTTCCCATGCCCAGGTTCATGAAATCGCTGTTCGGCCAAGTGATGGTCGCGCTGGTTCTCGGCGTCATCGTTGGCATGTTCTGGCCCGACTTCGCCGCCCAGATGAAGCCGCTCGGCGACGGCTTCATCAAGTTGATCAAGGTCATCATCGCGCCGCTCGTGTTCGGCGTCGTCGTCCACGGCATCGCGAGCGCGGGCGATCTCAAGAAGGTCGGCCGCGTCGGCGTGAAGTCGATCATCTATTTCGAGGTCGTCACCACCATCGCCCTCATCCTCGGCCTGGTCGTCGCCTACTTCTTCGGGCCGGGCCACGGCATGAACGTCGACCCCGCCAGCCTCGACGCCAGCGCCATGGGCACCTACACCGAGCGCGCCCAGCAGATCGAAGGCGCCGTCGGCTTCATCACCCACATCATCCCGACGACGCTGGTCGGCGCCTTCGCCGACGGCGACATCCTGCAGGTGCTGCTGATCGCCGTGGCCTTCGGGGCCGGCTTGTCCCTGCTCGGCGAGCGCGGCAAGCCGGTGACCCACATGATCGAGCTGGTCACCGAGGTCCTGTTCAAGATCATCGGCTTCATCGTCCGCCTCGCGCCCATCGGCGTGTTCGGCGCCATCGCCTACACCGTCGGCCGCTACGGCATCGGTTCGCTGCAGCAGCTCGGCTACCTGGTCGTGCTCTACTACGCCTCGGTGGTGATCTTCGTCTTCGGCATCCTCGGCCTTATCATGCGCCTTGCCGGCTTCTCGATCTTCAAGTTCCTCGGTTACCTGCGCGAAGAGCTGATGATCGTGCTCGGCACGGCCTCCTCGGACAGCGTGCTGCCGCAGATCATGCGCAAGCTCGAGCACATGGGGATCAAGGACTCGACAGTCGGCCTCGTCATCCCCACCGGCTACTCCTTCAATCTCGACGCCTTCTCGATCTACCTGACGCTCGCCACCGTCTTCATCGCACAGGCGACCAACACGCCCCTCGCCTTCGGCGATCTGATGCTGATCCTCGGCGTCGCCCTGCTCACCTCCAAAGGGGCACACGGCATACCCGGCTCGGCCATCGTCGTCCTCGCCGCCACGCTCTCAGCGGTTCCAGTGATCCCGGTGATCGGCCTGGTGCTGGTGCTCTCGGTCGACTGGTTCATGGGCATGGCCCGGGCGCTCGGCAACCTGATCGGCAATTGCGTCGCAACCGTGGTGATCGCCGCCTGGGAAGGCGACATAGACCGCTCACGGGCCCACGCCGTCCTGAACGGCACCCACAAGGACGAGACCGAGGATCTCCTCTTCGAAGCCAGGGAAGCCTGACGCGACGGCTTTTCCCCAAGCCGCACGGCTCCGATGAATATCCGCGGCCCGGCCAGCACGCATGCGACCGGGCCGCGGTCGCGGCGATCGTCGAGGAGGGAATCCGCACAGCGAGGAACGCTCCCCGAACCCACCAGCTGGAGACAAGACATGACAGATGTAGTCCACGAGATCACGAACCCTGACGGCGGCCTCTGGAACGAGGACCTTGCACCCTTGCCCCCCGAGAAACGGCACTGGGGATGGTTCGAGATCTTCAACGTCTGGAACAACGACATCCAGAGCCTGTTCGGCTACACGCTGGCCGCCTCGCTGTTCATCAGCTACGGCCTCAACGGCTGGCTGACCTTCGCGGCGATCGTCGTCGCCGGCTGCATCGTCATGGTGCTGGTCAACCTCACCGGGCGGCCGAGCGTCAAGTACGGCATCCCCTACCCGGTCATGGCCCGCGTCGCCATGGGCGTGCAGGGCGCCAAGTTCCCCGCCCTCGTCCGCGGCATCGTCGCGATCTTCTGGTACGGGGTGCAGACCTACTTCGCCTCCACCGCCGTGGCGCTGCTGATCAACTCGCTCCTCGGCACCTCGGGCGGCGCCACCTTCCTCGGCATGACCACGGTCGACTGGATCTCCTACCTCATCGTCTGCGTCTTCCAGGTCGGGCTGTTCATGATGGGCATCGAGTGGGTCGGCAAGTTCCTGAACTGGGCCGGCCCCTTCGTCTACATCGTGATGATCGCGCTCCTCGCGGTCATCTGGTGGCGGGCCGGCGGCGCGCTCCTGACCGAGGTCGGCAACATCTTCGCAGCACCCGGCGAGGCCGAGCGGTCCACCGTCATGGGCTTCATCGCCGTCGTCGGCACGATGATCGCCTACTTCGCCGCGGTGGTGATCAACTTCGGCGACTTCTCGCGCTTCGTCACCACCGAGGGCGCCATGAAGAAGGGCAACTTCTGGGGCCTGCCGGTGTCGATCGCCTTCTTCTCCTTCATCGCGCTCTTCATCACCGCCGGCACCGTCGTCATCTTCGGCGAGCGCCTGATCAACCCGGCCGACATCGTCGCCCGCGTCGACAACATCTGGCTGACGATCATCGCCGCGATCACCTTCTTCGCGGCGACCGTCGGCATCAACCTCGTGGCCAACTTCATCCCGCCGGCCTACGACCTCGCCAACCTCGCGCCCTCGAAGATCACCGCCAAGACCGGCGGCATCATCACCGCGGTCATCGCCTTCTTCATCGGCGCGCTCTGGGTGACGGTGATCTCGACCATCGGCATCGCCAGGTTCGTCGACACCCTCGGCGCGGTGCTGGCGCCGCTCTACGGCATCCTCGTCGCCGACTACTACCTGATCCGCAAGCAGCGGGTGAACCTGCAGGACCTCTTCACCTCCGACCCGGCCGGCGCCTACTACTACACCAACGGCTGGAACATGAAGGCGATGCAGGCCTTCTGCGCCGCCGCCGTCTTCTCCATCGCCACGGTCTGGGTGCCCTTCCTCGAAGGCCTCGCCGGCTTCGGCTGGATCATCGGCGCGGTGCTCGGCGGCGCCTTCCACATCTGGCTGATGCGCGACATCAGCACCGCCCACACCACCCGCGCCCAGGGTGCCGGCCACCAGTGACGCCGGGCAGGACGGCCGCCGTTCTACATGGTGGCCGGCCCGCGATGGATGGCGCGAAAACCCATACGGATTCCATATGGATTCCATACGCCGATTTCGAGCGATTCCACGCAGAAGGGCCGCGCCCTCGTCAGAAGGCGCGGCCCATCCGATCAGGTCGGAAAATCCCCTCAGACGCTCTCGTCGATCCAGCCCTTGAGCGAGGCCTTGGGCGCCGCGCCGGTGCGGTTCGACACCACCTCGCCGTCCTTGAACATGAACAGCGCCGGGATGCCGCGCACGCCGAACTGGGCCGGCAGGTTCGGGTTCTCGTCCACGTTCACCTTGGCCACGATCAGCTTGCCCTCGTACTCGAGCGCGAGCTCCTCGAGCGCCGGGCCGATCATCTTGCAGGGGCCGCACCACTCGGCCCAGAAATCCACCAGGACCGGCACCGATGCGTCGAGCACCTCGCCCTGGAACGTCTTGTCCGTCACCTTGACCGTCGCCACTTGCTGGCCTCCACGTGATCCGAAGTTGACGAGTAACCTATGTACCGTCCGAGGGCCGGTCAAGGACACCGCGCGGGAGGTGCTTGCGAAGCCGGTGCCGCTCGCCTATGCCCGAGCGGTCAACCAAGAAACGGCCGCGCGAGGAGACCTCATGGACGCCCCCAGGTTCGACAAGAGCAAGCTCCCCAGCCGCCACGTCACCGAGGGGCCGGAACGTGCCCCCCACCGCAGCTACCTCTACGCCATGGGCCTCGGCGAGGCCGAGATCCACCAGCCCTTCGTCGGCGTCGCCACCTGCTGGAACGAGGCCGCCCCCTGCAACATCGCGCTGAACCGCCAGGCCCAGGCGGTCAAGCTCGGCGTCAAGCAGGCCATGGGCACCCCGCGCGAGTTCACCACCATCACCGTCACCGACGGCATCGCCATGGGCCACGAGGGCATGCGCTCCTCGCTCGCCTCCCGCGACGCCATCGCCGACACCGTCGAGCTCACCATGCGCGGCCACTGCTACGACGCCATCGTCGGCCTCGCCGGCTGCGACAAGTCGCTCCCCGGCATGATGATGGCCATGGTCCGGCTCAACGTGCCCTCGGTCTTCATCTACGGCGGCTCGATCCTGCCGGGGCGGGTGCCGGCGGGCTCCGCCGTGCCGGCGGACTTCGCCAACCGCGACCTCACCGTGCAGGACATGTTCGAGGCGGTCGGCCGGCACCAGAGCGGCACCCTCGGCAACGCCGCCCTCGAGATCCTCGAGCGCGTCGCCTGCCCCTCGTCCGGCGCCTGCGGCGGGCAGTTCACCGCCAACACCATGGCCTGCGTCTCCGAGGCGATCGGGCTCGCGCTGCTCAACTCCTCCGGGGCGCCGGCGCCCTACGAGAGCCGCGACGCCTATTCCACCGCCAGCGGCATCGCGGTGATGAAGCTCCTGGAGAAGCGGATCCGCGCCCGCGACGTGGTGACCCGCAAGAGCCTCGAGAACGCCGCCCGCGTGGTCGCCTGCACGGGGGGCTCGACCAACGGCGGCCTGCACCTGCCGGCGATCGCCCATGAGGCGGGCATCGACTTCACGCTGCAGGACGTCTGCGACATCTTCCACGACACGCCCTATTTCGTCGACCTCAAGCCCGGCGGCAAATACGTCGCCAAGGACCTCTTCGAGGCCGGCGGCGTGCCGGTGGTGCTCAAGGAACTGATGCGCGGGGGCCTGCTGCACGGCGACTGCATGACCGCCAGCGGCCGCACCATGGGCGAGGAGCTCGACGACATCCGCGGCGAGGCGGACGGTCGGGTGATCTATCCGATCGACACGCCCATCACCGCGACCGGCGGCGTGGTGGGGCTGACCGGAAACCTCGCGCCGGAGGGCGCCATCGTGAAGGTCGCCGGCATGTCCGAGGCGGAGCAGGTGTTCACCGGGCCGGCGCGGGTCTTCGAATGCGAGGAGGACGCGTTCGCGGCGGTGCAGAAGCGCACCTACCAGGAGGGCGAAGTCATCGTCATCCGCAACGAGGGCCCGGTCGGCGGCCCCGGCATGCGCGAGATGCTCTCCACCACCGCCGCCCTCTCCGGCCAGGGCATGGGCAAGAAGGTGGCGCTCATCACCGACGGCCGCTTCTCCGGCGCCACCCGCGGCTTCTGCGTCGGCCACGTCGGCCCCGAGGCGGCGAAGGGCGGCCCCATCGCCCTCCTCCGCGACGGCGACATGATCACGCTCGACGCCATCAAGGGCGAGATCAGCGTCGCCCTCACCGACGCCGAGCTCGCAGGAGCGCGCCAAGGGCTGGAACGGCCCGCGCCCGACGCTCTACGGCGCCGGCGCGCTCTGGAAATACGCCCAGCTCGTCGGCCCCACCCGGCTCGGCGCCGTCACCCACCCCGGCGCCAAGGCCGAGAGGCACGTCTATGCCGATCTCTGAGCGGCTCCGCGCCCCCGTCCTCGCCCTCGCCGGCCTTCTCGCCCTCGCCGCCTGCGACCCCGGAAACCCTGGCCTCGGGCGGCAGCGCCGGCGGGCCAGCCCGCGCCAAGCTGAACGTCGCCGGCGAGGTGGTGACCATCGCCGCACCCCCCGGCTTCTGCGTCGACCCCGGCAGCGTCACCTCCAGCGCCGACGGCGCCTTCGTGCTGATGAGCGACTGCGGCCTCCTCGGCGCCGGCACCGCGAAGCGGACGCCCATCGGCGCGGCGCTGACCGCCAGCGTCTCCACCGGCGGCTTCACCGGCGAAGGCGACACCGCCGCCGGCACGCTGGAAGAGCTGCAGGAGTTCGTGGAAACCCGCGAGGGCAGGGCGGTGCTCGGCCGCAGCGGCCAGCCCGACCGCGTGCGCATCCTCAACACCCAGGTGAGCGGCGACGTGCTCTACGTCCTCGTCGAGGACCGCGGCGCCCAGCCCATCGCCGGCATCGACCGGCAGTTCTGGCGCGCCTTCCTCGAGGTGCGGGGCCGGATGGTCGCACTCTCGGTGCTCGGCTTCGAGGACGCCGGCCTCGGCGCGCAGGACTCGCTGAACCAGCTCGCCGCGCTCGCCCGCGCCACCCAGGCCGCCAACCCCGGCGGATGACGGCCCGCCCGGAGCCGCCCGCCGGCAGCTACCGCCGCGAGGGCGCCGGCCTCGAGTTCGACCGCGTCTCCTTCTTCACCGACGCAGTCTACGCCATCGCCATGACGCTGCTCGTGGTCGAGCTGCACGTCCCCGAGATCGCCAGGCCCGCCGACCCGGCGGCGCTTCGCCGGGCGGTTGACGAAGAAGGCTGGGCCATCGTCGGCTTCTTCATCGGCTTCGTCGTCCTCGGCCGCTACTGGCTCGCGCACCACCACTTCTTCGCCAACCTGCGCAGCATCGACCGGGCGATGATCTCGGTGAACCTCGTCTATCTCGCCTTCGTCGCCTTCACGCCCTTCCCCGTCGGCCTCATCAGCCGCTACGAGGACAAGCCCGACGTCTTCGTCCTCTTCGCCCTCACCATGGTCGCGATCAGCGGCCTCGAGGTCGTCCTCTTCCGCATGGCCGTCCGCCGCGGCCACCTGCGCCTCGCCCTCTCCCCCGAGCTCGAGCGCTTCGGCTACCTCGCCGCCGGCACCCCGGTCGTCATGATGGCCCTCTCCATCCCGCTCGCCTACCTCAGCCCGACCCTCGCGCTCCTCTCCTGGCTCCTGATGATCCCCGCCGGCTGGCTCATCGACCGCCACGCCCCGCCCGGCGCGAAGGATTCTAGGCCGGCACGGACGTGCGGTGGGCGTCGACCGGCCTGCAAGCCATGAAGAAACCGGCTGTCGCGGAGGCCGCCGGCTTGCTAGAGACGCGGGAGAGGGCGGTGGAGGGCAGGATGAAGATGGAGCAGGCCGAGCTCGACGGCGGCATTCTCAAGGTGACGCTGCAGGGTTCGCTCGACATCGCCGGGGCGCAGAAGGTCGATCTGCCCTTCAGCGTCATCGCCGGCGCGCGGGACAAGGTCATCGTCGACATGACCGGCGTGGATTTCATCGCCTCGATCGGCGTCCGCACCCTGGTCAAGGCCGGGCGGCCGATCGCGCGGCGCGGCGGCAGGATGGTGATCCTGAGCCCGAGCGAGGCGGTGCGGAAGGTCCTGATCTCGACCGGTATCGACGAGGTCATGGCGTTCTACGATGACGTGACGACGGCGGTCGGCAGCTTCGACTAGTGCGCGCGGGTTCGCTGCGTCTCGCCCCAGAGCTTTCCGAGGTCGGCCGCCTGAACGAGTGGCTCGAGCTGCAGGCGCAGCGCGCCGGCGCTCCCAAGGCTCTTGTCAACAAGATGAAGCTCTGCCTCGACGAGGTGGTCACCAACATCGTGAGCTACGCGTTCTCGGCATCCCCGACCCGGAGCTGACGGTCGCGCTCGAGGCCGCGCCCGAGGTCCTGACCGTGGTGGTGGTGGACAACGGCGCGGCCTTCGATCCGCTCGGACATCCGCTGGCGCCGCGGCTCAGCGACCTGAAGACGGCGCCTATCGGCGGGTTCGGGATCAGGCTGCTGCGCGAGACCGCCAGCGCGCTCGGCTACGAGCGGCTGGACGGACGGAACCGGCTGACCATCACCTGCCGCGCGGCCCCTTGAACGCGACCGCCAGGACGGTGATGTCGTCCGACTGCGGCGCGTCCCCGACGAAGCGCGCGACGTCGGCCTCGAGCGCGGCCACGACCTCGGCCGGGCGCGATGCGGGCGCCCGCGCGAGCAGCTCGACCAGCCGCGCCCGCCCGTACATCGCGCGCCCGGCGTCGAAGGCCTCGGTGACGCCGTCCGTGGCGAACACCACGGTGTCGCCGGGGGCGAGCGCCACCCGGCGGCTGCCGAAGGTCGCGGCTTCGATGATGCCGAGGGCCGGGCCGGTGCGCCCGAGGGGCTCGGCCCCTCCCGACGCCGGCAGCAGGAAGGTCTCCTCGTGCCCGCCGCTGGCGAAGTCCAGCTCGCCGGTCGCGAGATCGAGGATCCCGAGCGCCAGGGTCACGAACATGCACTCGGCGTTGTCGCCGGCCAGGATCGCGTTGGCCCGCGCCAGCACCTCGCCCGCCTCGCCGCCCTCGCGCGCGGCCATGCGCAGCACGACGCGGCAGAAGCTCATGAACAGTGCTGCCGGGATGCCCTTGCCCGAGACGTCGCCGACCGCGAAGGCCAGCCGCCCGTCGCCGGTGGTGAAGAGGTCGTAGAAGTCGCCCCCGACCTCGCGCGCAGGCTTCATCAGGGTGGCGATCTCGAACCGGTCCGGGTAGCGCGTCTCCGGGAGCGACCGCGGCAGGAAGGCCTGCTGGATCGCGGCGGCGGCGCCCATCTCCTCGGCGATCCGCTGCTTCTCGCTGATGGCCAGCGCCATGTTCCGGAACGCCTCGGCGAAGGTGCCGATCTCCCCGGCCCTCGCCAGGAGCGCGTCGAGCATCCCGGGCTCGAGCTCGTCGGCCGCCAGCGCGCGGGCGGCCTGGGTCATCGCCGCGATCGCCCCGTTCACCCGGTTGAACCGATCGCCGAGCGCGCCGATCACCGACAGCGCCATCTCCGGCTTGGCGGCGAGAAGCGCCCGGATCACGCGGCGCTCGATCCTGAGCGCGCGGACCGGCCCGATCGCGGTGACCGTCGCGATCCTGGTGGTTTCGGAGAAGGCGGCGAGCTCGCCCACGAGGTCGCCCGGGCCGAGCGTCGCCACCGTCGAGCGGCCGAGCTCGTTCGTCACGTCGATCGTGACACTGCCCGACAGGATCAGGCAGGCGAAATCGCCCGGGGTTCCCTGGACCATGAGCTCTTCGCCGGACGCGTAGGACACCTCGTCCACCCGCACGACGAGATATGCGAGCGCCCGGTCCGAGAGCGAGGCAAAGACACCGCGAGCCCCGAGCGCGCGGACCCAGGCGTCGTGGCGAGCCGTCACCCGACCCTCCGTGTCGCGGCTACCGCAGGGGCGGGGATCGCCGGGGCGGGTGTCCTGAGGCCCGTCACCTGAACCGGACCTTTCCCGCGGCTAGATGGAGAAGGACGAGACGGCATCCTTTTCGGTGTCGTAGGTCTTGAGCAGGCTGGAGAACCCCGCGCTGTCCAGCACCTCGCGAACCAGACCGGTGGCGTTGCAGATCCTGAACTCACCGCCCAGACCCTGCAGCAGCTTGGAGGCGCGCAGGATGATGCGAAGCCCCGCACTGCTGACGTACTCGAGGTTCTGCAGGTTGAGGACGATCTTCTTGTGGCCGCCCTGGACGATCTCCGTCATGCGGTCGCCCGCAACGCCCGCTGTCTGGCTGTCCAGCCGGCCGGCCATGTCCACGACCAGAACATCGTAGACATTCCGAACGTCGATCTGCATTGCATCATCCTGTTCATCAGGGCAACGGGCGAGATTCAGTGCATTTTGAGGGACGCCGCTCGTCACGAAGGTTGGGGACGGCAAACGAGGGTATCGTCACTTTGCTATTGCCGCAACAGCCTTCCCGAACCGGCTTCGTCCTGGAGAGCCGCGCGCTGGGCGCAAAGCACCCGGCTGCCTGGCGCATGCGTTGTGCATAATGTGCTCGAATCGCCGTAAACCTTCGGCCCCTCACTCCCTGAGCCCGTCCATGATCGCCACCAGCTCCGCACTGATCCCCGGCTCCGACAGCGCGTGTCCGGCCGCGGTCACCATCTTCAGCACCGACCCCGGCCAGGCCTGGTGCAGCGCATGCGCGGTGTGCGGCGGGCAGATCATGTCGTATCGGCCCTGCACGATGTAGCCCGGGACATGCGCGATCCGGTGCATGTTCCGCAGGATGTGCCCGTCGCTCTCGAGAAACCCGCCGTGGGTGAAATAGTGGTTCTCCAGCCGCGCAAACGCCAGCGAATAGGCGCTCGACGGATATCCCCGCGCCTCCCCCGGGTCGAGCACCGCCAGCGCGCTTTCCCACCCCGCCCAAGCCCGCGCGAACCGGGTCTGCTCCGCCTGGTCCGGCCCGAAAAGCCGCTTGTGATAGGCCCCGATCAGGTCGTGCCGTTCCTCCTCCGGGATCATGTGCGAGAACGCTTTCCACGGCTCCGGCCAGAAGCCGCCCGCGCCCCCGCCGTAGAACCAGGCAAGCTCCGCCTGGGTCATGGTGAAGACCCCGCGCAGCACCAGCGCCCGCGCCCGCTCCGGATGGGTCTGCGCGTAGATCAGCGCCAGGCACGCGCCCCACGACCCGCCAAACACCGTCCAGCGATCGATGCGCAGCTCCTCGCGGATCCGCTCGATGTCGGCCACGAGGTCCCAGGTGGTGTTGTTCTCCACCGAGGCGTTGGGACTGGAGCGCCCGCAGCCCCGCTGGTCGAACAGGATCACCCGGTAATGGCCCGGATCGAAGAACCGACGCATCCCCGGCGAGCAGCCGCCGCCCGGTCCGCCGTGCAGCACGACCACCGGCATCCCGTCGGGCCGGCCACACTGCTCGACGTAGACCCGATGGCCCCCGGGCATCTCCATCACTTGCTGGCGGAAGGGCTCGATCGGAGGATACAGTCCGCTGCGGAGGCCGGTGCCGGAGTGGCTCGGGTTTTCCTTCATGGGCGCGCTATCTTCCCGACAAGTGCAGAAACAATCGCAGGTTGGCGAAATGAGTGCAACGCAGAACGCCGGTACGGTTGACGCCGCCGAGGTGGCCAAGTTCGAGGCCATGGCCGCCGAGTGGTGGGACCCGAACGGCAAGTTCAAGCCGCTGCATATGCTGAACCCCTGCCGGCTCGACTACGTCGTCGACCAGATCTCGGCCGAGTTCGGTCGCGATCCCAAGGCCCGCCTGCCCTTCGGGGGCTTGCGTCTCCTCGACATCGGCTGTGGCGGCGGTCTCCTCGCCGAGCCCATGGCGCGCCTCGGCGCCACGGTGGTGGGCGTCGACGCGGCCGCGCGCAACATCCCGGTGGCCGAACTTCACGCCGCGCAGTCGGAGCTTTCGATCGACTACCGGCACGGCACCGCCGAGGACCTCGCGGCGGCCGGCGAACGCTTCGACGTGGTGCTGAACATGGAGGTCGTCGAGCACGTCTCCGACCCCCCGGCCTACCTCGCCGCCTGCCGCGACCTCCTGAAGCCGGGTGGCCTGATGATCTGCTCGACGATCAACCGCAACCCGAAGAGCTGGCTCCTCGCGATCGTCGGCGCCGAGCACGTCATGCGCTGGCTTCCCCGCGGCACGCACGACTGGCGCCGCTTCATCACGCCGGACGAGCTTTTCGAGCTCCTCCGCGCCGCCGGCCTGACGCCGGTGGATCGCAAGGGCTTCGTCTTCGACCCGCTCGGCTGGAGCTGGCGCCTGTCGGACCGCGACCTCTCGGTCAACTACGTCACGGCGAGCCTGCGGCCAGCGGACTGACCGCCGGCCCGGGCGCTTCTTTCGCGTTCCAGAGCAGCGCCGCGCCCGCGAGGGCGGCGATGATCGAGGCGACGAAGACCGCGATCTTGGCGGCGGCGAAATCGCCAGGGTCCGGGAAGGCCTGACCGGCGATGAAGAGCGACATGGTGAAGCCGATGCCCGCCAGAGCGCCGGCCCCGGCGAGCTGCCGCCACGAATAGGCGTCGGGTTTGGTGGCGAGCCCCGCGCGGACCGCGAGCACCGAGGCCGCCACGATCCCGAGCGGCTTGCCGATGGTGAGGCCGGCGATGATCGGCAGCATCAGGCCCAAGTGTCCGTCGAGAACCGCCGGCGTGATCACGACGCCCGCATTGGCCAGCGCGAAGACCGGCAGCACGAAAAAGCTCGACCGCGCGCCGGCGCGTTGCAGCAGCCGGTCGGCCGGCGATTGCAGCCGGTCGTGGATCGAATCGAGCACGCGCAGCGACGTCAGCGATGGCCCGGCGTGCAGCGCCTCGGCGCTGCGCCGGGCCTCGGTGCTCAGGATCGCCGTCGCCTGCGCGACCAGCGCGCTGAAGTCGGGTGGCTGCCGGGTCGGGATGAAGACCGCCAGCACCACGCCGGCCAGCGTCGCGTGCAGCCCGCTTTCGTGCACGAAGAACCAGAGCGCGCAACCGAGGAGGAGGTAGGGCCCGAGCGCATAGACGCGCGAGCGATTGAGGAGCGCCAGCCCGATCGTGACAACCCCCGCGGCCCCGAGCGCGCCCAGGTGGAGTGCGTCGGAGTAGAAGAGCGCGACGACGATAATTGCGCCGATGTCGTCTACAATCGCCGCCGCGGTCAGAAAAATGCGCAGCTCGATCGGCACCCGCGAGCCCATCACCGCGATCAGCGCGATCGCGAAGGCCGTGTCGGTGGCCATGGGCACGCCCCACCCGTGCGACCAGGGACCGGGCGGAACCAGCGCGATGTAGATAAGTGCCGGCGCGATCATGCCGCCCAAGGCCGCGGCGATGGGCAGCGCCGCCGCGCGCAGGCTGGCCAGGTGGCCAACGGTGAACTCGCGCTTGATCTCGAGGCCGACGACCAGGAAGAAGATCGTCAGCAGCGCGTCGTTGATCCAGTGCAGCAGAGACAGCTGGAATCCGCCAGCACCGAGCACGATGCCGACCTCCCGCTGCCAGAACTCGGCGAAGCCCGGACCGAGCGGGCTGTTGCTCAGCAGGACCGCGAGAACCGTTGCGAGGAGCAGCAGCAGACCGGCCGAAGGCGCCCAGGAAGCGAAGTCGACTGCCGCGGCCCGCACCCGGTGGCCGAGCGTTCCGAGCATCGCGTCGATGAACGAACTCTCGTCCCAGGCGCCATCGTAGCGACGGCCGTTCATGTAGAATGTCGGGGTGACAAGGACCCCGCTCGCCTTGGCGCTCTTCTCGTCGTCCTTGACGCGGGCGCGGGCGGAGGCCTCCGCCACCTTGTCGGCAGCAATCGCGAGTTCGGTACGGACGACCGACAGGTCCTCCTCCGTCAGCTGCGCTGACCGGGTCATCAGTGTCTCGTGCGCGCGCCAGAAGGTTTCGTTGTCGGGCGCGAGCTCGGCCAGCACGGCGGCGCGGCGGGCGATGTCGCTGCCGGTCAGCGGCTTGTGGCGGAAGACGTAGCGCAGCCGGTCGCCCAGGGCGCCGCGCGCCTCGACGATGTGCACATTGGCGGCGCGGCAGTACGGGCAGGCGTAGCTGCCGTACTCGACCAGTGTGATGCCAGCGCTTTCGGGGCCGAGGATGTGGTCCCGCTTCGGATCGACAGCGCGATCCAACCGGTTGATGCCCGTGTCGTGCACGCCCCCTCCCAGGCTTCTTCGAAGGGAAGCCTAGCGGTTGCCTTCCGCCGCGTCACGCCTCCGCAACCCGCAAAGCCGGTTAAGGATGCCTTAAAATCGTCGCCGAACACTCTGGAGGCGCAGGCGGGATGCCGCTAGGCTCCTCCGCCATGGTCGGGGCAAAACGGTTCATCCTGTCGTTTGCGATCCTTTTCGCGGGGCTGTCCGGCCAGACGGCTGCCGTTAGCGCCGATACGCCCGGCGACATGCGCGTCGCGGCGCTCTCGCTCCCGCCCGAGCGCACCGACGTTCGTTGCACCAGCGACCGCGCCGAATGCATCCGGCTGGCCAGCTACGTCGCGGACGTCTGCGGCGTCATCGAGGCGGCGGCGCAGAAGAACGCCCTCGACCCGAATTTCTTCGTGCGGCTGATCTGGAAGGAAAGCCTGTTCGACGCCGCCGCCGTCAGCCCGGCCGGAGCCCAGGGCATTGCCCAGTTCATGCCGGATACGGCGCGGATGCGCGGGCTCGACGATCCCTTCAACCCGGCCGAAGCGCTGTTCGCCTCCGCGTTCTATCTTGCCGAGCTGGATCGCGACTTCGGCAACATCGGACTTGCCGCCGTGGCCTACAACGGGGGCGAGGCGCGCGCCGCGCGTTTCATCGCTGCGAAGGACGGCCTTCCGCTCGAGACCCGCGACTATGTGCACGCGATCACCGGCTACTCCGCCGTCGCCTGGCGCGACGCGCCGCCGGCCAAGGTCGACCTGGCGCTGGGCGGCGAGGGGGACTTCCAGGCCGCCTGCCAGGCCCAAGCGGCCGCGCGCGCCCTGCGCGAGTTCCGGTCCGGGCCGCCGGTGCTGCCGTGGGGTGTGATCGTGGCCTCGAACCGGGACCGCGACGGCGCCGAGCGCCAGGTCGGGCGGCTGCAGAACCGCTTCTCCGCGATCCTGGCCGGCGAGCCGGTCAGCTATGACCGCGGCAGGCGGCCGGGGATGCCGAACCGGCTCTACATGGCCCAGATCGGCCGCGAAAGCCGTGCCGAGGCCGACGCGCTCTGCGCCCGGCTGCGACAAAGCGGCGGGGACTGCATGGTGCTGCGTAACTGACCGGAGCCGGCGTGCGGGCCCCCTTCATACGGCCGCCGGTGATCACCTCGCGTTAACAGCCCGTAAAGAAGTGGCAAGCCGGATTCCAGCCGGATTCCAGCCGCCTTCCAGCCCGGATTTTTCTTGCCGTTCCAAAGGGATGACCGCCGCCCGAGGCGCGCGAGCACACTGCACGACACTGGGGTGGCTGAGGGCGGGTGTGAGGTGATCTTCTGGACGATTCTCGCCAAAGGATCGCCCGATGCCTCGACCGTGCCATCACCGCCCTCCAGCAGATATTGCGGCCGCATGTGGGCTGAGCAAGAGCCGGCTGGAGACGCTGTGCCTGATCGTCGTCGGCATGATCAGCGCCCGGACGGTGAACCTCAGCCATCTGGCGTGCGAGCGTCCGTCCACGGCGCTCGTGGCCTCGACCTACCGCCGGCTGCAGCGGTTCTTCCAGCATGTCCGCCTTGGAGCCGACTGGTCGGCGCCGCTTGTGGTCGGGCTGCTGGGGCTCGACGGCCCGTGGCGTCTCGCGCTCGACCGCACCCAGTGGAAGCTCGGCACCGCGACGTCAACATCCTGATGCTGGCCGTCGTCACCGTCGGGCGCGGGTGCCGCTGATCTGGAGCGTGCTCGACGACGACGGCGGCACCAGCGAAACCGGCGAGCGGACCCTGCTGATGCGGCGCTACCTGGCGATCTTCGGTGCCGCGAGCATCCGGCTGCTCCTGGCGACCGGGAGTTCGTCGGGCGCGCGTGGATGGACTTCCTCAACGAAAACAACATCCCCTTCGCCATCCGCATGAAGGAGAAGCTGATCGTCACCACCGAGGACGGCCGCCGCCTCCCCCTCGGCTCGGTTCTGCGCAATGCCGCGGGCGTCCGCACGTTCCGCGCCGGCTCTCGGGCCACGACGAAGCCCAGAGCCTCCTGTGGCTGAACTTCGCCGCCAGGCGTCTCGACGATGGCAGCGCTCCTCATCATCGCCTCCAACACCCCGGCCCGCGCCGCCCTCGCGGCCTACCGAAAGCGCTGGGCCATCGAATGCCTCTTCGGCGACACCAAGACCCGCGGCCTCAATCTCGAGGACACCCGGCTCGTCACCCCCGCAAGCTCGCCCTGCTCCTGGCGCGCGAGCAGAACAACCGGAGATTGTATCAGTCCGGGTCGAGCAGTTCGCGAAGCTTGCGCAACGTCGGCAGCGTCGCGCGCATGCGTTCCAGCCCCAGACCGGCCACCACGTCGTCAAAGACCGGTGCGATCGCCTCGACCGCGCGGTCGCGGGCGGCGAGGCCGGCGGGGCTGATCGAGACCCGCTTGCGCCGCCCGTCCTCCCAGTCGGGTCGGACGTGCACGTAGCCCGACGCCTCCAGCCGCCCGATCGTGTTGGTCATCGCCCCCTTGGTCACATGAAAGACCCGGGCGAGCTGCGCCGGGGTCTTCTCGCCGCCCAGGCGCGCGAAGTGGTTCAGCACCATGAAGTGCGACAGCTCCATCCCGCTTGGCAGCACCCGGGTCAGCCGGTTCTTCGCCAGCGTCTCGACCATGACGATCTCGCTGAAGAGCGCGATGACCGCCGGGTCACGCTGGCTCCGGTCGTTCATCGTCCGACCGGCGGCGCATAGTCCCGGTCGTGTGCGAGCGAGGGAACCATGCCACGGGCGCGGGCGACCTCTTCCGTTTCGATCTCGACGAAGGCGACCCCGACCCCGTCGCCCGCGTCCGCCAGCACCTCGCCCCAGGGCGATACCGCCAGGCTGTGCCCGTAGGTCCGGCGCTGTGCCCCGGTTGCCGCCGCATGCACTCCGGACTGCGCCGGCGCCAGCACGTAGGCTCCGGTCTCGATGGCGCGGGCGCGCAGCAGCACGTGCCAGTGGGCCTCGCCGGTCGGTACGGTGAAGGCCGAGGGAACGGTCAGGACATCGGCGCCGGCCTGCGCCAAGTCGCGGTAGAGCCGGGGAAAGCGCAGGTCGTAGCAGACCGTCATCCCAAGTTTCAGGCCGGCCGCCTCCACCACGACCGCTCGGTCGCCCGGCCGATAGGCGCTCGATTCGCGGTAGGCTTCCCCGCCGGCAAGCGCCACGTCAAACATGTGGATCTTGTCGTAGCGGGCGTGGATGTCCCCTTCCGGCCCGATCAGGAAAGAGCGGTTGACGAAGCGTCCGTCCATCTCGCCGCTCCGCAGGCAGAGCGAGCCGAGAACCAGCCACACCCCCAGCTCCGCCGCCACCTCGCGGAGCCGGGCCAGCGTCGGATCGCCCGCCTCGTCGACCAGCACGGCCCGCTGCCGCTCGCGGTCCAGCGAGACGATGTTGGTGCATTCCGGCGTCAGCATCAGGTCCGCGCCGCCCGCGGCCGCCTCGCGCATCAGCGCTTCGGTCACGACCAGGTTCGTAGCGGGATCGTCCCCGGAGCAGAGCTGGAGCAGCGCCGCCCGCATCGGCCTCAGCCCCCGGCGAGCATCGGATCGAGCCTGCCGGACCGGTCGAGCTCGTAGATTTCGTTGAATCCGCCGATATGCTCGTCGCCCACGAAGATCTGCGGTACCGACCGCCCGCCCCGCGCCCGACCGATCATCTCGCTCCTCCGCTCCGGCTCGGCAAAGAGGTCGATCTCGTCGAAGGCAACGCCCTTGTCCGCGAGGAGCCGCTTCGCGGCCATGCAGTAGCCGCAGAATGGTGTGGTGTAGAGCGTGACGGATCTCATGCGCGGTCCGGAAGGGTCCTGCCACTATAGGCCGAGCGAATCCTCGAAGGCAACGCGCGCCAGCGCCAGGACGTCCACCCGCGCCGCGCCGGCTGCCCGCAGGGCGTCGGCGCAGGCGGAGAGGGTGGCGCCGGTGGTCAGGACGTCGTCGATCAGGAGAACGACCCGGCCCGACGGCGCTGCGGCACGGCGCGGGTTGACCGAGAAGGCGCCTGCCTGGTTCGCGGCGCGCTCGGCCCGGGTCATTCCCTCCTGCGGGAGGGTTGCGCGGCCGCGGCGCAGGAGGTCGGGGACCACCGGACGCCCGGAGATGCGACCGAGCCGTCGGGCGAGTTCGGCGGACTGGTTGTAGCGCCGCTTGAGGAGCCGGCGCCAGTGCAGCGGCACCGGCGCGATCATGTCGGCCTCCGCCAGCAGCTCGCGGCCAGCATTCGCCATCCATGCCGCAAGTGGCCGCACGGTGTCGAGCCGGTCGCCGTGCTTCAGCGCCAGCACCACCCGCCGCCCCGCTCCGGCGTAGATCACCGCCGCCGCGCCGCGGTCCCACGCCGGCGGGTGCCGCTGGCAGCTCTCGCAGACGTCCTCGGCGCCCGCCTCGCCGACCAGCGGCACGCCGCAGGTGCGGCAGACGGTCCCGGCGATGAAGTGGGTATCGCGCCAGCAGGCCGGGCAGAGACCGTGCGGAAGGTCGGTGGGCTCCGGGCAGGCCAGGCACCGCGGCGGGAAGATGGTGTTGACCAGTGTCGTCGTCATCCCGCTAAGCATGGCATTGCCCCGAATCATCCCTATGTTGGCGGGCGAGGAGGCCCGTCCTTGTCGAACCCGCCCGCCCTTTTCGATCCCGACCTGCTCGCCCGCCGCCGCGCGAGGGCGGCCGCGATCGGCGGCGCAGACTTCCTGCACCACGCGGTGGCCGACGACGTCCTAGAGAGACTGAGCGAAGTTAACCGCGCGTTTACCGCCCCGGCGATCATCGGCCCGCGCGCGGCGCTGTGGGACAGGGCCCTGACCGAGGCCGGCTATGCGTCTGCCGTACAGGCCCCGTCCGACGAGACGCTGGCACTCGAGGTTGGGGCACACGATCTGGTGCTGCATGCCCTGGCGCTGCACTGGGCCAACGATCCGGTGGGCCAGCTGGTGCAGTCCCGCCGCGCGCTCCGTCCCGACGGGCTCCTCATCGCGGCCCTCTTCGGCGGCGAGACGCTGCACGAACTCCGTGCCGCGCTGGCCACGGCGGAGGTGGAGACCCTGGGCGGCCTCAGTCCACGGGTCTCGCCCATGGGCGAGGTCCGCGACCTCGGCGCTCTGCTGCAGCGCGCGGGATTCGCGCTGACGGTCGCCGACAGTCGCCGCTTCGACGTCAGCTACGCAACGCCGCTGGCTTTGATGCGCGACCTCCGCGCCATGGGGGAGACCAACGTGCTGCACGACCGGCTGCGCCGCCCGTTGCGCCGCGACATGCTCGCGCTGGCCTGCGCCGCCTACGCCGACAGGTTCGGGACCGACGATGGTCGGGTCACCGCGACGTTCGAGGTGATCTTCCTGACCGGTTGGGCGCCCGCACCCGGGCAACAGCAGCCGCTCCGCCCCGGTTCGGCTCGCGCCCGGCTGGCGGATGCGCTGGGCGTGCCCGAGCGCAGCGCGGGCGAGCGGGCCGGAGATTGAGCCGCCCGCCCTTCCGGTGTAGGAGGCCCGCATGACCAAGGCCGCAGGCTTCCCCGAGACCCCCGAGGCGCGGCTGGCGCATGCCCCCGCCGACCATCCTCCGGTGCCCGGGGCCCGGATCGGAGTCGTCCTGGCCAACCTCGGCACGCCGGACGCCACCGACTTCTGGTCGATGCGCCGCTATCTCAACGAGTTCCTGTCCGACCGGCGGGTGATCGACACGCCGCGCTGGCTCTGGCAGCCGCTGTTGCAGACGGTGATCCTGACCAAGCGCCCGTTCACCTCGGGCGCCAACTACCGCAAGATCTGGAACCGCGAGGTTGACGAGAGCCCGCTGCGCACCATCACTCGCGACCAGACCACCGCGCTCGCGGCGCGCCTGGCCGCCCGGCATGGCGACCGGCTGCTGGTGGATTTCGCCATGCGCTACGGCAACCCCTCCACGGCCTCCGTCATCGAGCGGCTGCGGGCGGAGGGTTGCGAGCGGCTCCTCTTCTTTCCGCTCTATCCGCAGTACTCCGCGACGACCACCGCCACCGCCAACGACGCGGCGTTCCGGGCGCTGATGGCGCTGCGCTGGCAACCTGCGGTCCGCACCGTCCCGGCCTACTACGACCATCCGCTCTACATCGAGGCGTTGGCGCGGTCGGCGGAGCAGGCCTACGCCGGCCTCGAGCGGCGGCCGGACGTACTGGTGACGAGCTACCACGGAATGCCGGAGCGCTACCTCGCCGAGGGCGACCCGTATTATTGCCACTGCCAGAAGACGACGCGGCTGCTGCGCGACCGCCTGGGGCCAGACTTCGGCGAGGTGATCGTGACGTTCCAGTCGCGCTTCGGCCGTGAAGAATGGCTGAAACCCTACACGGTGGAGGAAGTCGCCAGGCTGGCGCGGGCGGGCAAGCGCCGGATGGCGGTCATGGCACCGGTCTTCGCTGCCGATTGCGTGGAGACGCTGGAAGAGATCCAGGAAGAGATCCGCCTGAGCTTCCTCGCCGCCGGCGGCGAGGAGTTCACCTACATCCCCTGCCTCAACGCCGGTCCGGCGCATGTGGACATGATGGTGGCGATCATCGAGCGGGAGCTCGCCGGCTGGCTCTGACGCTCAGCCTTCCTGGCCGGGCCGGATCACCGCCCTGACGATGGTCGCGACCGCCGGTGCCTGCGCGATCGGCGCGATCAGACGACCGCGGTATACATTGATCCCGTCACTGACGAGCGCGTCGCCGTTCGGCAGCCTCTCGACAAGTTCGCCCTGCGCCGAGACACAACTGGACACCTGGATTGTCTGATACATGAAGTTTCCCACCCTCTGCGGTTTGTCGCAGTTTTTGCGCTAATTTTTATAAAAACGTTAACGCAAGCTGGCTGTTCAGTCACGAGGAATTCCCCGTCCTGCCAGCTTTGGTCTCAGAGCCAGTCACGCAGGATCGCCACGAGCGGGCGATCGGCGGGCGGCATCGGATACTGCCCCAGATCGTGGGCCTTGGCCCACTTGAGCGCGGCATGCTCGCGGGCTTGCGGCACGCCGTCCCACCTGCGGCAGGCATAGAGCGGCATCAGAAGGTGGAAGTCCGGGTAGCCGTGACTGGCGAACGTCAGGGGCGCGAGGCAGCTCGCCCATGTTCCGATGCCCAGTTCCTCGTCCAGCTCGCGAATCAGCGCGGCCTCCGGCGTCTCGCCCGGCTCGACCTTGCCGCCGGGAAATTCCCAGAGCCCGGCCATGGCCTTGCCCTCCGGTCGCTGCGCGATCAGCACTCGGCCGTCGGGGTCGATCAACGCCACCGCCGCGACTAGCACGAGCTTCAAGGGTGCCCTGCGTCAAGAGCGATAGTCCGCGTTGATCTCGATGTAGCGATGCGTGAGGTCGCAGGTCCAGATCGTCGCCGCGCCGCGCCCCATACCGAGGTCGACGCCGATGACGAGTTCGGAATTCTTCATGTAGGCGGCCCCGTCGGGCTCGCGGTAGGACGGCGCCACCCAGCCGGCTTCCGCGACGAGGATGTCGCCCAGTCGAATCGTGAGGCGGTCGCGGTCTGCTGCGGCGCCGGACTTGCCAACCGCCATGACGATCCGGCCCCAGTTCGGGTCCTCACCGGCGATGGCGGTCTTGACCAGCGGCGAGTTGGCGATCGAGAGGCCGACCTTTCGCGCGTCGGTCGGGCTCTCGGCCCCGGTGACGCGCACCTCGACGAACTTGGTGGCCCCCTCGCCGTCGCGCACGACCTGATGCGCCAAGTCGCGCATCACATCGGTCAGCGCCGCCTCGAAGACGGCGAGCCGCGCGTCGCCCGCGTCAGCGATGGGGCGCATGGCGGCGCGCCCGGTGGCCGCCAGCAGGAGCGTGTCCGACGTCGAGGTGTCGCCGTCGACGGTGATGCAGTTGAACGTCTCGTCGGAAGCGCGGGTGACGGCGGCCTGCAGCAGCCCCGGGGCGATGGCCACGTCGGTGAAGAGGAAGGCCAGCATCGTCGCCATGTCCGGGGCGATCATCCCCGACCCCTTGGCGAAACCCATGAGCGTCACCGGCACGCCGTCGAGGTCGATCCGCGCCGCCGCCCCCTTGGGGAAGGTGTCGGTGGTCATGATCGCCCGCGCCGCGCGTTCGGCGGCGTCCGTTGCAAGGCCGTCGCGAAGACCGCCCAGCGCAGCCACAATCCGCTCCGCCGGCAGCGGCTCGCCGATGACCCCGGTGGATGCGACCAGGACATGACCCACCGGCACCCCGAGCGCCGACGCGGTCGCCGCGGCGCTCGCCTCCACCGCCGCGCGCCCGGCGCCGCCGGTGAAGGCGTTGGCGTTGCCGGAGTTCACGAGGATCGCGAAGCCGGCCTCACCCGCGCCGCCTGCGCGCAACGCCGCGAGCTTTTCCTCGCACCAGAGCACGGGCCCCGAGCGGGTGGCGGAGCGGGTGAAGACCCCTGCGATCGTCGATCCGGGTGCGATCTCAGCCAACATCACGTCGAGCCGGCCCGCGTAACGCACGCCGGCCTCGGCGGCGGCGAAGCGCACGCCGTCGATCGCCGGCAGGGCGGGAAAGGCCGCCGGCGCGAGCGGTGAGACCGGCGCAGGCTTGCCCGCCATCTTCGCCTCAGTTGGTCAGGAGATCGCTCTCGCGGATCGCGGTCGGCGGCATGCCGGTCTCTGGCTTGTCGATCTCGGCCGCGGCGCGCAGTTCGGCGAGCTTCGCCTCGAGCGCCTGCTGCCGGAGCTGATTCTCGAGGTCGGGCCGCGCCGCGTCAAGCGCCGGCGGGGTCGTCTCGCGCTTCTCGTTCAGCTTGATCAGGTGCCAGCCGAACTGCGACTTGACCGGCTCGGACACCGCGCCGACGGGCATCGCGACCACCGCGGTCTCGAACTCCGGCACCATCTGGCCCATGCCGAACCAGCCGAGGTCGCCGCCGTTCGCGGCCGAGCCGTCGCTGGAGTTCGCTTTGGCGACCTCGGCGAAGTCCTTGCCGCCGTCGATCTCGGCCTTCAGCGCCTTGGCCTTGTCCTCGCTGTCGACCAGGATGTGCGCGGCGTTGAACTCGGGCGCCGGCGTGAACCCGGCGACCTGAGCGTCATAGGCCGCCTGGATCTTCGCGTCGTCCACCGCTTCGGCGACCGCCGCGTTGGCGGCGAGTCCGGCCAGAGCGCCACGGCGCTCGTTCTCGACCACCAGCTTGACCTGCAGGGGATCGGTCTCGGGCGAGGACGACTGCGCCACGGCCAGGAGCTCCTGGTCGACGAGCTGGTCGACCAGCCCGTTCATCAGCACGTCGTCGGGCAGGTTCTGGTACTGCGGCGGCAGGCGGTCGCGCATGGCGATGACGTGGCCGAGCGTGATGGCGTTGCCATTGACGGTGGCGACAACCGTGGAGGCGTCGTAGGCCTTGTCCTGGGCGAGCGCTGGCGATGCCAGCGCAAAGCCGGCCAAGAGGCTGGCGGTCAGAAGGCTGCGCATTTCGATCTCCTGTTCGCGCCTCCGGGGCGCGGCATGAATTCCGCTGGCCGCCCGATCCGGGCCGCCGTTGACAGGCGCGGCACAGCCGCTTACATCCCTAGCCGGCTGAAGCAGGGCTGCTCGCACCTCGCGGAGACTTAGACCGTTCGGCGCGTGTGAACAAGCGCCCCCGTCATGACAAATCGGTGGGTCGCGGCGGCTGCGCCGGACGGCGCAGGGATTTGAGGACAAGCGTTTGATGATGGGTTTCGGGACGATCGCGAAGAAGGTCTTCGGTACGCCGAACGACCGCAAGATCAAGGCCACACGTCCCCTGGTCGCGGCGATCAACGAGCTTGAGCCGCAGTTCCAGGCACTGGACGACGCCGGCATCCGGGCCAAGACCGCCGAGTTTCGCGAGCGCGTTGCCAAGGGCGAGGCGCTCGACGACCTGCTTGCCGGAAGCCTTCGCCAACGCCCGCGAGGCGGCGCGCCGGACGCTCGGCCAGCGCCCCTTCGACGTGCAGCTCATGGGCGGCATCTTCCTGCACCAGGGCAACATTTCCGAGATGAAGACCGGCGAGGGCAAGACCCTGACCGCGACGCTCCCGGTGTACCTCAACGCCCTGACCGGACGCGGCGTGCACGTGGTCACCGTCAACGACTATCTCGCCCGGCGCGACGCCGACTGGATGGGGCTGGTCTACCACGCCCTCGGCCTTTCGGTCGGGGTGGTGATCCCCGGCATGGAGGAGGCGGCGAAGAAGATCGCCTACAATGCCGACGTCACCTACGCCACCAACAACGAGCTCGGTTTCGACTACCTGCGCGACAACATGAAGGCGGACCTCGCCCAGGTGCTCCAGCGCGATCACTATTTCGCCATCGTCGACGAAGTCAACTCGATCCTGATCGACGAGGCGCGCACCCCGCTGATCATCTCCGGCCCCAGCCAGGACCGCTCCGAACTCTACATCCAGATCGACAAGCTGATCCCCAAGCTCGAGAAGACCCACTACGACCTCGACGAGAAGCAGCGCACCACCACGCTGACCGAGGAGGGCAACGAGTTCGTCGAGCGGCGGCTGCGCGAGATGGAGCTGCTCGACCAGGACGCGACGCTCTACGACCCCGAGAGCACCAACATCGTCCACCACGTCAACCAGGCCCTGCGGGCGCACGTCCTCTTCCACAAGGACAAGGACTATATCGTCCGCAACGGCGAGATCATGCTGATCGACGAGTTCACCGGCCGCATGATGACCGGCCGGCGGCTCTCCGAGGGGCTGCACCAGGCGATCGAGGCCAAGGAAGGCGTGGCGATCCGCCCGGAGAACGTGACCCTCGCGAGCGTCACCTTCCAGAACTACTTCCGCCTCTACGAGAAGCTCGCCGGCATGACCGGCACCGCGCTGACCGAGGCGGACGAGTTCCACGAGATCTACAAGCTCGGCGTGGTCGAGGTGCCGACCAACATGCCGGTGATCCGGCAGGACCACGACGACCAGGTCTTCCGCACGGCCCGCGAGAAGTACGCCGCCATCGTCGAGGAAATCGCGCGGGCGCATGCGGCGGGCCAGCCGATCCTCGTCGGCACCACCTCGATCGAGAAGTCCGAGAACCTCTCGGAATTGCTGAAGACGGCCAAGATTCCGCACAACGTCCTGAACGCCCGCTACCACGAGCAGGAGGCGCGGCATCATCGCCGAGGCCGGCGTGCCGGGGGCGGTGACCATCGCCACCAACATGGCCGGGCGCGGAACCGACATCCAGCTCGGCGGCAACGTCGAGATGCGGGTGATCCAGGATCTCGAGGCGGCCGAGCAAGCCGGCAAGCAGACCGATCCTGCGGCGCTCCGCCAGCAGATCGAGGGCGAGATCGCCGAAGCCAAGGCGAAGGTGCTGAGCGCGGGCGGGCTCTATGTGCTCGCGACCGAGCGCCACGAGAGCCGGCGCATCGACAACCAGCTGCGCGGACGCTCCGGCCGTCAGGGCGATCCGGGGCGGACCAACTTTTATCTCTCGCTCGAGGACGACCTGATGCGGATCTTCGGCTCCGACCGGCTCGAACTCCATGCTCGGGCGGCTGGGGATGAAGGAAGGCGAGGCGATCATCCACCCCTGGGTGAACAAGGCGCTGGAGAAGGCGCAAGGCAAGGTCGAGGCGCGCAACTTCGACATCCGCAAGAACCTCCTGAAGTACGACGACGTGATGAACGACCAGCGCAAGGCGATCTTCTCGCAGCGCCGGGAGATCATGGAGGCGAAGGACCTCTCCGACGTCATCCGCGACATGCGGCAGCAGGTGGTCGAGGATCTGGTCGCCGAGCACATCCCCCCCAAGGCGTATGCGGACCAGTGGGACATCGAGGGGCTGAACCAGCAGGTGCGGCACGTCTTCGGCCTCGACCTGCCGATCGCCGAGTGGGCGGACGAAGAGGGCGTGGATGGCGCCGACATCCGCGAGCGGCTGACGGCCGCGACCGACGAGCAGATGGCCGTCAAGGCTGGCGCGCTACGGCGCCGACACCATGCGCTCGATCGAGAAGCAGGTGCTGCTGCAGACCATCGACCAGAACTGGCGCGAACATCTCGTCACCCTAGACCACCTGCGCGGGGTGGTGGGCTTCCGTGGCTATGCCCAGCGCGACCCGTTGAACGAGTACAAGTCCGAGGGATTCCAGCTCTTCGAGACCCTGCTCAACCGGCTCCGGGTCGAGGTCAGCCGCATGATGGCGCACGTGCAGGTGATGACGCCCGAGGAGCAACAGGCGATGCTGGCCGAGGCGCAGGCCCGCGCTCAGGCGGCGCAGCCCGCCCCGCCTGCCGCCGGCCCTGCGGAGCCGACCCGCGTTCCCGCGATGGCCGGCGCTGCCGCACCGGCGTTGGCCGCCGGCGTGGACCCGGCCGATCCCGGCACCTGGGGGGCCAGCGGCCGCAACGACCCCTGTCCTTGCGGCTCGGGCAAGAAGTACAAGCATTGCCACGGGCGTGTCTGAGCGCCCTCGCCAAACCGGCAAGCCGTTGATTTAGAGCATTTCGCATTCGCCCTGTCGGCGAAATCTCCGATTGATTTGCTCTACCAGCGGATGAGCCGCGCGAAGAAGATCGCGCTCATGCTCGAAGCCGACCGCACCGATAACGCCGTGGACCACGCGGCGGGGGAGCGCGCGGGCGAGGGGGGCGCCGGCGTAGCCGCCGATCGTGGAGGCCAGCATCATTACCGCGGCCTGCGGCCAGTGGATGAGGCCGGCGATGGCGAACGTCGCCACCGAGATCGATGTCAGCGCGAAGGAGGCGGCGGTCTTCAGGCCGTTCATGCGGTGGATGTCGGTCATGCCCCAGAGGGCGAAGAGGGCGAGCAGCAGGATGCCGAGGCCGCCGTTGAAGTAGCCGCCGTAGGCGCTGACGAGGAGGAGGCTGGTCGCACCCTGTGGCTTGAGGCCGCCGCCCCGGCGGGCGGCCCAGGCTCGCATCCGCTCGCCGAAGAGGAAAGCGAGGGTGGCGGCGAGGAGGAGGAAGGGGACGATGGCGGAGAAGGCGGCGTTCGAGGAGACGAGCAGGAGGAGTGAGCCGGCGAGACCGCCCAGGAGCGTGAGGGCGAGGAACCTGAGGAGTTCGGGCCGGGAGAAGGTGGCGAGTTCGCGGCGGTAGCCGTAGGCGCCGGAGAGGTAGCCGGGGAAGACGGCGAGGGTGCTGGTGGCGTTGGCGGCCACGGGCGGGATGCCGGCGAACACAAGCGCCGGGAAGGTTAGAAAGGTGCCGCCGCCTGCGATGGTGTTGAGCACGCCGGCGCCGAAGGCGGCGGCAAGGAGGAGCGGCAGGTGGTCCACGGGGGGCGTCAGGCCTCGGTGACGAGGGCGTCGGCGGTGGAGAAGCTCATGTCGATTGTGTCGCCCGGGGCGGGCGGGCGCATGGCGATGGTGTTGAAGGTGTCGAAGGAGACGCGCTGGGCGTCCAGGGCGGCGCGGACGCGGACGACGGAGCCGAGGAAGCTCACTTCCTCGACCTTGCCGCGGAGGGTGGCGTCGTTGCCGGGCTGGGCGCCGAGGGAGAGCGCTTCGGGGCGGAGCGCGAAGGCGATCTCGGCGCCGGTGGCCGCGGCGAGGGGGCGGCCGAGGGTCACGGGCTGGCCGTCGATGGTGACGGCGCCGGTGGCGGGGTCGGTGACGCGGGCCTGGAGCGAGTTCACCGTGCCGACGAAGGTGGCGACGAAGGCGGTGGCGGGGCGGTTGTAGATCTCGAAGGGGTCGCCGATCTGCTCGGCGACGCCGGCGTTCATCACCACGATGCGGTCGGACATCGACAGCGCTTCTTCCTGGTCGTGGGTGACGTAGATGGTGGTGATGCCGAGCTTGCGCTGGATGGCGCGGATCTCGGCGCGGAGCGAGACGCGGATCTTGGCGTCGAGGGCGGAGAGGGGTTCGTCGAGGAGGAGGAGCTTCGGCCGGGGGGCGAGGGCGCGGGCGAGGGCGACGCGCTGCTGCTGGCCGCCGGAGAGCTGGAAGGGGTAGCGGGCGCCGAGGTCGGGGAGCTTGATGATGCCGAGCATCTCGGCGACGCGGGCGGCGGCCTCGGCCTTGGGGGTGCCGGCGATGCGGAGGCCGAAGGCGACGTTCTGCGCCACGGTGAGGTTGGGGAAGAGGGCGTAGGCCTGGAAGACCATGCCGATATTTCGCTGGTTGGGCTTGAGGTTGACGACGTCGTGGCCGTCGATGCGGATGGAGCCGGTGGTGGGGGTCTCGAAGCCGGCGACCATGCGCAGGGTGGTGGTCTTGCCGCAGCCGGAGGGGCCGAGGAAGGAGACGAACTCGCCCTTTTCCACGTCGAGGTTGAAGTCGCGGACCACCTGGGTGGCGCCGTAGGACTTCTGCAGGCCGGAGATTTCGAGGAACGCCATGGACTACCGCCGGACCTGGGTGTGCTTCTGGAAACGGGTGACGAGCTGGATCAGGCCCATGCAGGCCCAGGTGATCGCGAAGGCGATCACCGCGAGGGCGGCGGGCTCGTAGGCGCGGTTGGCGCCGAGCACCTGCAGGTAGGGGCCGAAGGCGGGGCGGTTGAGCAGGGCGGCCATGGTGAACTCGCCGATGACGATGGCGAAGGTGAGGAAGGCGCCGGAGAGGACGGCGACCAGCACGTTGGGCAGGATGACGCGGACCATGATGGTGATCCAGCCGGCGCCGAGGGACTGGGCGGCCTCGGTCAGGGTGGCGACGTCTATGGCGCGCAGGCCGGTGTCGACGGCGCGGTACATGTAGGGGAGCGCCAGCATGGTGTAGCCGGCGAGGAGGAGGAAGTTGGTGCCGGTGGCGGTGCCGGTGAGCGGCAGGATCGAGGAGGTGTTGTAGAGGCGGATGTAGCCGAAGACGATGACGATGGCGGGGATGACGAGGGGGAGGAGGGTGATGAACTCGACGAAGGGGCGCCAGCGGGGGAGCTTGAGGCGGACCCAGTAGGCGGTGGGGACGACGATGAGGACGCCGAGGAGGATGGTGAAGAGGGCCATGACCACGGAGTAGGTGAAGGTGGCCTGGAAGCGGGGATCGGCGAGGACGACGCGGTAGGCGTCGAGGGAGTAGACGCCGCGGCGCATGCGCAGAGAGAATTCGAGGGTGCCGATGAGGGGCACGAAGAAGTAGATCATGCCGATGGCGAAGGCGAGCCAGGCCCAGATCCGGCTCATGCGGCGAATCCGGGGGCAAAGGGTTGAGAGGCCTCGGTTTTTTCGGGCTGGAATTGGGCTGGAATCGGGCTGGAAAGCGGCTTGCCATTCTTGCCGGTTTCGCGCCACGCGGAGGGGCGGGAGACGGTGACGCCCGAGGCGACGGTGAAGCGCGCCGCGGGCGAGACGATGCCGCGTGCGGGCGGCCGGCGCGGCGCTTCCGCCGGCCGGCGGGGCCGGGCGGCAGGGGCGTGGGCGGCGCTGGCGGTCGTGGCGGGGCGGGTCATTTCACCCACCGTTCGGCGCGGGCGCGCATCCAGATGTAGAGGGCGTTGCCGATTCCCGTCACCACGATCATGCCGAAGGCCAGCGCGTAGCCGAGGTGCGGGTCGCCGAGCACGTCGCCGCGGATCTGGGCGAAGAGCAGGATCGGGACGATGGAGAGCGAGGAGCCGGTGAGCGCATAGGCGGTGGCCACGGCGCCGAAGGCGTTGGCGAAGAGGAGCGCCAGCGTGCCGAGCAGGGTGGGCCAGAGGATGGGGAGGGCGACGAGGCGCCAGTACTGGAAGGTGGTGGCGCCGAGGATCTCGGCGGCCTCGCGCCACTCGCGGCGGAGGCCGTCGAGGGCGGGGGTGACGATGAGGATCATCAGCGGGATCTGGAAGAAGAGGTAGGTGAGCGTCAGGCCCCAGAAGGAGAGCAGGTTGAAGCCGAGCGCGTAGATGTTGATGCCGAACCACTCGCGCAGCAGCACGGTGACGAGGCCGAGGCGGCCGAGGGTGGCGAGGAAGGCGAAGGCGAGCGGCACGCCGGCGAAGTTGGAGGCGACGCCGGAAAAGGTCAGCACCGGGCCGCGCAGCCACGGCGGCAGATCGCCGAGGGTGACGGCCCAGGCGACGAAGAAGCCGATGACGCAGCCGAGGAAGGCGGAGGCGAAGCTGATCCGGATCGAGATCCAGAACGAGCCCATGATCGCCGGGGTGAAGAGGTTGCGGATGTTGACGAGGGTGAACTCGCCCGCCGGGTTGCGGAAGGCGCCGAGCACCACGTGCATGGTGGGGAGGATCAGGAAGAGGAGCGCGAAGGCGAAGGAACGGCAGCATCCCGACCCACGCCCAGGAGCGGTTGGCAGCGGGGCTGACGGTCTGCGCCAAGGGCGGCTCCAACTTAAGCTGATGCGGGCCCCGGCGGTGCCGGGGCCCGCGGGCGTTTACTGCACGTTGGCGCCGACCGTGGCGTCCCAGCCGCCCTTCACCACCTCGGCCATCGCCTCCTGCTCCTCGAGGGTCGGGAAGACCGCCGCCTCGTAGGACGCGGCCGGCGGAAGCTTGTCGAGCAGTTCCTGCGGGATCTTGCCGGCGGCGGCCATGGCGTTGAAGCGGATGGGGTGGCAGTAGCCTTCGAGCCACTTGAGCTGGCCCTCGTCGGAGTAGAGGTACTCCATCCAGAGCTTGGCGGCGTTGGGGTGCGGCGCGTAGGCGGAGATCGCCTGCACGTAGACGCCGGCGACGACGCCCGACTTCGGCACCACCACCTCGACCGGCGGGTTGCCGGCCAGGGTGTCGCGACCGGCCAGGGCGTTGTAGTCCCACCAGATGATGAGCGGCGTCGCGCCCTGGGCAAGCGGGCCGGACTTGCCGATGACCGGCACGAAGTTTCCGGCCTTGTTCAGTTCGGCGAAATAGTCGAGGCCCTTCTTGGCGGCGTCTCCGCCCGGAGCGCCTCCCGCGGCGAGGCCGGCGGCATAGACGCCGAGGATCGCCTGGTTCGAGGCGCGCGGGTCGCCGGCCAGCGCCACCGCGTTTGCGTACTCGGGCTTCAGCAGGTCGGCCCAGTCTGTGGGGCTGGCTTCGATCAGGTCCTTGTTGATCGCGAAGCTGAGCACGCCGTAGTAGTCGCCGTACCAGTGGCCGTCCGGGTCCTTGACGTTGTCGGGGATCTCGTCCCAGGTCGAGACCTTATAGGGCTGGATCAGCCCCTCGGCCTGGGCGGCCGGCCCGAAGGAATAGCCGACGTCGATCACGTCGGGGGCCTGCGGGCCCTTGTTGTCCTTGTTGGCGCGGATCGCCTCCAGCTCGTCGGCGGAGCCCGCGTCGGGGTTCAGACCGTTGACCTCGATGCCGTACTTGGCCTTGAAGCCCTCGACCACGCCGCCGTAGTTGCACCAGTCGGGCGGCAGCGCGATGGTGGTGACGGTGCCCTCGGCCTTGGCGGCGTCGATGAGCGCCTGATCCTGCGCCCAGACCGGCAGCGCCGCGGCGGCGGCCATGAGACCGCCGAGGATGGTGGCGGATTTCAGTTGCAGCATGTCTATCTCCCTGTTCGTGCGCGCTCCCCCTGGCGCGTCGCGCGATGGGCGGATGTTAGCGGGGAATTCGGACATTCCTACAACAAAAGCGTCTGAAGCGGTGCGAGCCACTGGCCTGGGCGGCGCGCTTCTACTCTGCCGTGTCCGCCAACTCGTAGAGCATGTCGTGCACCCGCTCCGGGCCGACGATGGCCTGGCGCACCAGGTTGTCGAAGAGGCGGCTGAGAGCGGCGACCTGGTCGGTGGAGGTGACGACGAGGTAGGCCTCGCCGAGATAGAGGGCGGCGCGGATGCGGCCGAAGACCGTGAAGGGGGCGGCGAAGGTGCGGCGCCCGTCGAAGAGGTGGAGGCGCAGGGTGGGAAAGACCTCGGCGCAGGTCGCCGCCATGTGGGCGAGCTGGCGGCGGCGGAGGCCGGGGTCCGTGCCGCGCCAGATGCCGCCGCCCTGCGAGAGGTCGCGGAGGGTCTGCACCGGCATGGCGATCTCCACGTCCATGTCACCGAGGCGGAAACCGCCGAGCACGTTCTCGGGCTGGCCGGCGAGGGCAGGGGCGGTCGGGGCGGGTGCGTCCTCGACGAGGCCGAGCATGTCGGGGAGGTTGGACGGCACGTAGCGCAGCTTCATCCCGGCCGCCTCGCGCCGCCACTGGTCGATGGGCGAGCCGCCTCCGGGGGACTCGGCCGATTCGATCTGAACCGAGGGCGCCACGACCTGGAGGCCTTCGGGCGCGTTGGAGAGGCTGAGCAGCCAGTCCGCGGTGACGCCGCGGGCTTCGGCGATGCGGCGGAGCGTCTCGGCGCGCGGCATGCGGTCGACGGCGGGGTCGAGGAACTGGCTGAGCGCCGAGCGGTCGATGCCGGTGTCGCGGAGAAAGCCGGCGATGCCGCCACGTTCCTCGGCGAGGAGGGTCTGGAGCCGGTCGCGGAAGGCGGAGGCGATCTCGCGCTTGTCCACTGGTTTTCTCCCTATTCCTTGTAGAAACGCACGATCTTGCGCGAAATCGCGTGGATGTACCTCTTTCACACAAAATTCACGTAATTGCTAGACGCTCTGCAGCGGCATAAAATGTCGCAAAACCTTGCAGGCAAACGGAAAATGGCGGCTTTCACTCCATTGGCGGCAGGACGGCGGGCGCACGTCGAGTGGCCTACCCTGCTGCTTCTCGCGCTGACCTATCTCGGATGGGGCGCCGTGACGATCCTTGCCGGCGCGATCGGGCCGTGGCTGGCGGTGCCGATCCTGGCGATCCTGCTGGCGCAGCACGCGTCGCTGCAGCACGAGGCGATCCACGGGCATCCGACGGGCATCCCGTGGGTGAACGAGGCGCTGGTGTTTCCGGCGCTGGGGCTTTTCTTCCCCTACCGGCGGTTCCGCGACCTGCACCTGGCGCACCATTACGATCCGCTCTTGACCGACCCGCATGACGACCCGGAGTCGAACTATCTCGACCCCGCGGTCTGGTCGCGGCTGCGCCGGCCGGTGCGGCTGATCCTCGCCGCGAACAACACGCTGCTCGGGCGCATGGCGATCGGGCCGTTCGTCGGGATGTTCCGGCTCTGGCGCGACGATCTCAGGGGGCTGCGGGCGGGCGACCGGGCGGTGGCCGAGGCCTGGGCGCTGCATCTGGCGGGCGTTGCGCCCGTGGTGCTGTGGCTGGCGCTGGTGGGGGGAATGCCGGCCTGGCAGTATCTCCTCGGCTGCTGGCTGGCGCTCTCGATCCTGCGCATCCGCACCTTCCTCGAGCATCAGGCGCACGAGCAGGCCGCCGGCCGCAGCGTGATCATCGAGGATCGCGGGCCGCTGTCGATCCTGTTCCTCAACAACAACTTCCATGCGGTGCACCACGCCAATCCCCGGCTGGCGTGGTACCGGCTGCCGGCGGAGTACGCCCGGCGGCGCGAGGAGTGGCTGCGGCGCAACGGCGGCTACAGCTATCGGTCGTATGGCGAGGTCTTCGCGCGCTACCTGCTGCGGCGGAAGGATCCGGTGGCGCATCCGATCTGGACGCCGCCGGAGCCGGGGCGGCCGCCGCATCCGGTTTCGGGGCGGTCGCTGCGGACGTGACCGGCGGGTCGGGGGCGGCGGGGATCGCCGCGCTGCCGATGTACGACTGGCCCGAGCTGCGGCCGGCGACCGATCGGCTGTGGGCGGCGATCCGCGACCGGCTGCGGGGTGCCGGGATCGAGGCGCCGGAGGCGCTGACGCGCGACATCGGATTGGTGGAGGGATGGACGCATCCGCGGCTGGTGCTGGGGCAGACGTGCGGGCTGCCGTTCGTGCGAGAACTGGCGGGGCGGGTGGCGCTGGTGGGGACGCCGGACTACGGGGTGCCGGGGTGTGCGCCGGGCTGGTACCGCAGCGCGGTGGTGGTGCGGGCGGACGATCCGCGTGCGACGCTGGCGGACTTTCGCGGGGGGCGGCTGGCGATCAACGGGACCGACTCGCAGTCGGGATGGGGGGCGATCCTGCACCATGCGGCGCCGCTGGCGGTGGGGGGCGGTTCTTCGGGGGGGTTGCGGTGAGCGGGGCGCATGCCGCGTCGGTGCCGATGGTGGCGGGGGGTGCGGCGGATCTCGCGGCGATCGATTTCGTGAGCTGGCGGTATTGCCTGCGGTTCCTGCCGGAGGCGGCGCGGCTTCGGGTGCTGATGCTGACGGAGCCGACGCCGGGGCTGCCGTATGATCGCGGCGGCGGGGAGCGATGTGGAAGCGAGGGCCGGCGCTGTCGCGGCGGCGATCGAGGCGATCGGCGGTGACACGCGGGCGGAGCTCGGGCTCGTCGGGTTCGCGCGGTTGGAGGCTGGGGCCTACGACGTGATCGCGCGGCGCCTGGCGGCGGCGGAGGCGCGGTTGCCGGAGGACGTCTTGCTCACTTGAGCGCGGCGAAGACGGCGGCGACGGCCTGGGCGCCGGCGTCGGGGATGCCGGTCAGGTTGGTTCCGCCGAGGTAGGCCGCACGGCCGGCGCGGGCGCGGGCCATCGCCGGCGGTGGCGGCGGCGCCGGCCTCGGCGGCGCGGGCGGCGGCGGCGAGGTCGCCGGTGGCCAGCGCGTCGATCGCCGGGGCGAGCGCGTCGATCAGGGTCCGGTCGCCCGGGGCGGCGCCGCCGTAGAAGCGGATGCGGTCGAGGCCTTCGCCGAGGGCGGCGGCGAGCGGCGCGCCGTCGGCGAGCTTCTGGCCGGCGGCGGTGAAGAAGATCGAGAGGAGGACGCCGCTGGAGCCGCCCATGCTGGAGGCGAGGATGTCGCCGACGCGGCGGGCGGTGGCGGCGGATCGGCGAGCGGCAATGACGGGAGGGCGGCGATGAGGCTGCGGGCGCCGGCGGCGACGGTGGAGCCGGTGTCGCCGTCGCCGGCCTTTGCGTCGAGGCGGTTGAGCTCGGACTCGAGCGCGATCAGCCGGTCGCAGGCGGCGCGGATGGCGGTGGCGAGCGCCGGGTTGGCGCTGGCCGGGGGTGCGTCGCCGGTGGATGCGTCCGCGCGCGGCAGCGATGGCGACCGGGGCAGGCGCGGCGAAACCGGTCCAGGCAGGAGGGGCCGCGGGTGCGGTGAGGGCGGCCTCGCGGGCGGGATCGAGCCTGAGGAGCGAGAGCGAGAAGCCGTTCATGTTGAGGGCGGTCATGTAGGGGCCGGGGCCGAGGATGAGGCGGATGCGCGGGCCGAGGGCGGAGCGCAGCACCTCGTGGGCGAGGACGCCCATCTCGATGGGCGGGACCGCGCCGAGGTTGTTCAGGATGAGTGCATGGTCGGCGCCGCCGGGCGGGAGGGTGGCGGCGAGGCGTGCGGCCATGGTGCCGACGATGCCGGCGATGTCGGTCAGCGCGATCTTCTCGACGCCGGGCTCGCCGTGGATGCCGAGGCCGAGCTCGGCCTCGTCGTCGCCCATGCGCGATCTCGGCGCCCTGGCCGGGGATGGCGCAGGAGGAGAGCGAGATGCCGAGCGAGCGGATGTCGGCGGCGGCGGCGCGGGCGGCGGCGGCGACCTCGGCGAGGGGTGCGCCCGCTCGGCGAGGTGGCCGGCGATCTTGTGGACGAAGAGGGTGCCGGCGACGCCGCGGGGCTGGACGAGGTCGGGGAGGGCGATGTCGTCGGCGACGATGACCATCTCGACGGCGAGGCCCTCGGCGCGGGCGCGCTCGGCGGCGAGGCCGAAGTTGAGGCGGTCGCCGGTGTAGTTCTTGACGATGAGGAGGCACCCGGCGGGGCCGGTTGCGGCGCGGATGCCGGCGAGGACGGCGGCGACCGAGGGGGAGGCGAAGATCTCGCCGGAGACGGCGGCGGTGAGGAGGCCCTGCGCCGACGAAGCCGGCGTGGGCGGGCTCGTGGCCGGCGCCGCCGCCGGAGACGACGGCGACCTTCGCCGGGTCGCGGTCGGCGCGGAGGACGACCTTGATCTCGGGGTAGCCGTCGAGGCGGACGAGGCGGCCGCCGGAGGTGGCGATGAGGCCGTCCAGCGCCTCGGTGACGATGGTCTCGCGGGTGTTGATGAAGTGCTTGCTCATGGGGGGCCTCAGGTGATCCGGGCGCCGTCCTCGGCGAAGAAGAGTGGGCGGTCGAGGCGGACCTCGATGCTGTCGCCGGGGGAGACGGGGGCGTAGGGGTCGGCGAGGGCGACGAGCTTCTGCTCGCCGATGGTGATGTGCAGGTGGTTCTGGTCGCCCAGGTGCTCGATCCAGTCGATGCGGCCGTTGCCGCCGGCGGCGCGGGCGATCTCGAGGTGCTCGGTACGGGCGCCGACAGTCTTCGTCCCGGCGGGCGCGGCGGGGCCGGGCAGAAGGCCGGGGGGGATGAGGTTGATCGTGGGCTGGCCGAGGCGGGCGGCGACATGGAGGTTCGCCGGGCTCTCGTAGATTTCGCGCGGGGTGCCGATCTGGATGAGCCGGCCGGCTTCGAGGATGCCGATGCGGTCGGCCATGGTCATCGCCTCGGTCTGGTCGTGGGTAACGTAGAGGATGGTGGCGCCGAGGTCGCGCTGGATGTGCTTGAGCTCGAGGCGCATCTCGGCGCGGAGCTTGGCGTCGAGCGAGGAGAGCGGCTCGTCCATCAGGTAGATCTTCGGCTCGCGGACCAGGGCGCGGCCGATGGCGACGCGCTGCATCTCGCCGCCGGAGAGGCGGGTGGCGCGGTTGTCGAGCTTGTGGTCGATGCGCACGAGCCGGGCGATCTCGGCGACGCGGGCGTCGATGGCGGCTTGCCGAGGCGGCGGCCGGGGGCCTTGAGCGGGAAGGCGAGGTTCTCGCGGACGGTGAGGTGGGGGTAGAGCGAGTATTGCTGGAAGACGAAGGTGACGTCGCGCTCGGCGGGGGCGAGCTGTTCGACGCGGGTGCCGGCGAAGGCGATGCTGCCGGCGTCGGGGCGCTCGATGCCGGCGATGAGGCGCAGCGTGGTGGTCTTGCCGGCGCCGGTGGGGCCGAGCAGGACGATGAATTCGCCGTCGGCGATGGTGAGCGAGAGGTCGCGGACGGCGCGGGTGCGGCCGAAGCTCTTGGAGAGGTTGTCGAGGACCACTTCAGCCATGGGGGCCGCCGAGGTCGCTGGCGATGGCGCGGCCGGAGGTGGCGTCGAAGAGCGAGAGCCGGGCGCTGTCGAGGGCGAGGCCGACGGTCTCGCCTGGGGCGACGTGCTGGTTGGCGGGGATGCGGGCCTTGAGCATGCCGTCGGGGGTTTCCACGGTGACGATCTGGTTGGTGCCGAGGTATTCGACGGCGTAGACGGAGCCGGTGAGCTCGCCTTCGGCGTCGAAGCGGATGTGCTCGGGGCGGATGCCGAGGGCGAGGTCGGTCTCGGGCACGTCGGCGTGCAGGCGCGGGACGCGCACGGCGCGGTCGCGCAGGCGCAGGGTGTCGGCGCCGCGGGGTGCGCCGCCGCGGAAGCGGATGAAGTTCATCGGCGGGGCGCCGATGAAGTCGGCCACGTACATGGAGGTGGGGCGGGCGTAGATTTCCTGCGGCGTGCCGTACTGCTCGATGACGCCGTGGTTCATCACCGCGATCTTGTCGGCCATGGCCATGGCCTCCATCTGGTCGTGGGTGACGTAGACGGTGGTGGCTGGATGCGGTTGTGCAGCTCGCGCAGCTCGCGGACCATGATCTCGCGCAGCTCGGCGTCGAGCGTGCCGAGGGGCTCGTCCATGAGGAAGCATTTCGGGCGGCGGACGATGGCGCGGCCGAGGGCCACGCGCTGGCGGTCGCCGCCGGCGAGGCCGGAGACCGGGCGGTCGAGCAGGTGGTCGATGCGCAGGAGGCGCGCGGCCTCGGTGACGCGGGCGCGGATCTCGGCGCGGGATTCGCCCTGGGCGACGAGGGGGAAGGCGATGTTCTTGCGCACGTTCATGTGCGGGTAGAGCGCGAAGAGCTGGAAGACGAAGGCGATGTCGCGGGCGCGGGCGCGGTCCATGGTCACGTCCTCGCCGTCGAGCAGGATGCGGCCGGAGGTCGGGAGCTCGAGGCCGGCGATCATCCGGAGCGTGGTGGTCTTGCCGCAGCCGGAGGGGCCGAGCATGACGAGGAATTCGCCGTCGGCGACGGTGAAGCTCGAAGTCCTGCACGGCGACGAAGTCGCCGAAGGCCTTGCGGAGGTGGTCGACGCGGATCTCGGCCATTATTCCACCTGCTACTCCGGGAACTTGGAGACGACGATGAACATCGCGGTCCCGGCGAGAATGGTGACGAAGGACCACGTGTAGAGCACCAGCGCGAAGGACTGGAACATCATCAGGAAGCCGGCGCCGATCAGGGCGACGGCGAGCGCCTCCATCGGGCCGCGGCGGAGGGCCGTGGCCAGGTGGTTTCGGGGTCGTCATCGGGAATCATGCAGATTTCCCTTCGAACCGGAAAAGGCGAGGCAATGCCTCGCCCCGGTTCGTCGCCTGGAGCGCGTGAGCGCGGAGGGCGAGGGGGGCAAGCGCTTGCCCAAAGGGGTGTAATTCGCGCGCGTCTGCCTGGGCGGGCGCTCTTCGCGCCTGCCCACGGGCAGGCAGGCACGCGCGAATTTGTCGACGGACAAATCCGCGAAGTGAAGTCGCGCTCATTTCCGCACCGCGCCGAAGGTGATGCCGCGCAGCAGGTTGCGGCGGAGGAGGATGGTGAAGACGAGGATGGGCACCAGGAAGATGGTGGTGCCGGCGGCGACCGCCGGCCAGTCGAGGCCGCCCTCGCCGATGATCGTCGGGATGAAGGGCGGTGCGGTCTGGGCGGTGCCGGAGGTGAGGAGCACGGCGAAGGCGTATTCGTTCCAGGCGAAGATCATGCAGAAGATGGCGGTGGCGGCGATGCCGGTGGTGGCCTGGGGGAGGACGACGCGGACGAAGGCCTGCAGGCGCGAGTAGCCGTCGATCATGGCGGCCTCCTCGTATTCGCGGGGGATCTCGTCGATGAAGCCCTTGAGCAGCCAGACGGCGAGGCTGACGTTCACGGCGGTGTAGAGCAGGATCATGCCGAGCCGCGTGTCGGTGAGGCCGACCTCGCGGTACATGAGGTAGATGGGGATCGCCACGGCGATGGGCGGCATCATGCGGGTGGAGAGGATGAAGAAGAGGAGGTCGTCGGCGAGCGGCACGCGGAAGCGGGAGAAGCCGTAGGCGGCGAGGGTGCCGAGGGTGACGGCGAGGAAGGTCGAGCCGAAGGCGATGACCAGCGAGTTGACGAAGCGGGGCCAGTATTTCGAGGGGCCGACGATGACCATGGAGCGCTCGCGGGCGATCTGGTCGCAGACCGAGGTCGCCGGCGGCAGGCTGTTCAGATAGTCCTCGGTCTGGCGGCTGCGCGAGGTGAAGAGGTTGCAGTAGCCTTCGAGGGTGGGCTGGAAGAAGACCTTGGGCGGGTAGGAGATCGAGTTCGGGCCCGGACTTGAAGCCGGTGAGGAAGATCCAGGCGAGCGGGATCATGGTGACCAGCGCGTAGACGATGACGAGCGCGGCGGCGACCTGCTTCGAGCGGCGGCCGGGGGTGACGACGGAGAAGGCGGTGTCGCTCATCGGTTCTTCACGCGGTTGAGCGCCTTCACGTAGATGTTGGCGAGGCCGAAGACGGCGACGAAGAGGACGATGGCGAAGGCCGAGGACGGGCCGGTGCGCCAGGCCTCGAAGGCCTCGCGCTTCAGCGTGATCGAGGCGACCTCGGTGACGCTGCCGGGGCCGCCGCCGGTCAGGAGGTTCACCATGTCGAACATCTTGAAGTTCTCGATGCCGCGGAAGAGCACCGCCAGCATGATGAAGGGCAGCGCCATGGGCACGGTGATCGACCAGAAGGTGCGCCAGCCGGAGGCGCGGTCGACCTCGGCGGCCTCGTAGATGTAGTCGGGGATCGAGCGGAGGCCGGCGAGGCAGATGAGCATCACGTAGGGCGTCCACATCCAGGTATCGACGATGACGATGGCCCAGGGGGCCAGCGTGACCGAGCCGAGCATCTCGAAGGAGGAGGGCGGGAGGCCGGTGAAGAAGCCGACGATGTAGTTGAAGAGGCCGATCTGCGGCTGGTAGATGAAGCGCCAGAGGTTTCCCACCACCGCCGGCGACAGCATCATCGGGATGAGGATGACCGTGGTCCAAAAGGCGTGGCCGCGGAACTTGCGGTCGATGAGGTAGGCGAGGCCGAAGCCGAGCACGGTCTGGATGACGATGGTCCAGAACACGAAATGCGCCGTCGTCTGCATGGCGATCCAGACGTCGGTGTCGGTGAGCAGGCGCGTGTAGTTCCTGAGCCCCACCCACTCCACCTCGGCGTTGGGCCGGTTGGCGCGGTAGTTGGTGAAGCTGAGGCGGATGGTCCAGATCAGCGGGAAGATGTTGATGGCGAGGAGCAGGACGATCGTGGGCGCGATGAAGATCCAGGCGATCGCCCGGTCGGACAGGCCGCGCACGCGCCCGGCCATCCCGGGCGGCGTGGCCCGCGCGGCGGCGTTCGCGGCGTCCGCCAGCGACGAATTGCCTGAACTCACGGCACCATCCTGATCCGGTCGTGCGGCCGCCCCGCGGGTACGGGGCGGCCCTGGGGGAAGCTCAGAGCTTGCCCTCGTCCTCGAAGACCTCGGTCCAGTCCTTGACCAGCGCGTCGAGCGCTTCCTGGGCGGTGCCCTGGTCGGCCACCACGTAGTCGTGCACGCGCTTCTGCATCGCCTGCATCAGCTGGGCGTAGGCCGGCTCCTGCCAGAAGTCCTGCACCTGTCCCATCGCTTCGAGGAACTGCGGCGCGAAGGGCTGGCTGTCCTTGAAGCTCGGGTCGTTCAGCACGGCGTTCGCCGCCGAGAAGCCGCCGAGCGACCACCACTTCTTCTGCACGTCCGGCTGGGCGAACCATTTGATGTATTCCAGCGCGCCGTCCATGTTGTCGGTGTTGGCGACGACCGAGATGCCCTGCCCGCCGAGCGTCGAGGCGGCGACCTTCTCCGACGGGTTGACGAAGTAGCCGGTCACCGGACCGACCTTCTCGTCCTTGGCCATGCCGGGCATGAAGGCGAACCAGTTCATCATCATCGCGACCTGGCCGGATTTGAAGGCGTCGAGCCCCTCCTCCATGTAGGAGTTGGTGTAGCCCGGAGGCGTGCAGCACTTGTAGAGCTCCTTGTAGAACTCCAGGCCCCTGACCGCGTCCGCCGAGTTCACCGCGCCTTCCATGTCGTACTGGCCGGGGGTGTTCTCGTACTTGAAGCCGAAGGGGTAGAGAATTGAGCTGACGCCCATGGTGATGCCTTCGGAGGCGCGCTCGGTGAAGATCGCGGCGCCGTAGACGGTCTGCCCGTCGATCTCGCGGCCCTGGAAGAACTTGGCGATGTCGAGGAACTCGTCGTAGGTCTTCGGCACGGCGAGGTCGCGGTTATACTGCGCCTTGAAGTCGGCCACGATCTCGGGGTTCTCGAACCAGTCCTTGCGGTAGAACCAGGCGTTGGCATCGCCGAACGCCGGCAGCGCCCAGTAGTTCGGCTCCCCCTTCGGCCAAGTCGAGTAAGCATAGACGGTCGCCGGCGAGAAATCCTCGATGTTGATGCCCTGCTCGGCGAAGAAGTCGTTCAGCTTGATGTAGTAGCCGTTCTCGGCCGAGCCGCCGATCCACTGGCTGTCGCCGATCAGGAGGTCGCAGAGCTTGCCGCCGGAGTTGAGTTCGTTGAGCATGCGGGCGGCGAAGTCCGGCCAGGGCACGAACTCGAAGTTCATGTTGATGCCGCTCGCGGTGGTGAAGTCCTTGGACAGCTCCACCAGCGCGTTGGCCGGATCCCAGGCCGCCCAGCAGAGGGTCAGCTCCTGGTCCTGCGCCGCTGCGGGCAGCGCCGCGCCGAGCAGGAGCCCGGCCGCAAGGCCAAGGCCCGTCTTGGTCCGAAACATCATGTCTACCTCCCTTAAGGCGGTGTTGGGCCGCCACATTCGTTTTCGCCGAGTTGTCGGCCTCTCCACGCGGTTTCGATGTTCCGGCATCGGCGTGAAGGGCAGGCTCTTGTGTCGCATCCGGCGAATCTCAGTCTAGACTAGGAGCATTGCACCAGATCAAACAGTTTCGCCGCAAGGGTTAACCAACCGGCGCTCCGCAGCTTGCGATGATCAGAAATTAATCAGAGTGCAACCTGCAGGAGTCGCTCGTAGGCGGGACGTGCGGCGTCAGCGATTTTTTGCATCGCCGCAGTTAGGGCCGCGGGCGGCGGCTCGGGCGGCGCGAAGCCGGTGGAGGCGTTCACCGACCCGTACCAGTGCGGCGCCCAGACCCCGTCGCTGGTTCGCGGACCGGACGGCCACGCGAGCATCTCCGGGTCGAATGCGATGCCGATGGCATCGCACAGGCGGCGCAGGATGCCTTCGGGATCGGCGCGCACGGCCTCGGCGTCGATGACCGGCGGGGTCCGGCCGGTGCGGGCCGCCACGAGGTCGTAGAGTTCGGCCTGTTGCAGGAAACCGATATCCTCGAGCGTGACCTCCTCGCGCCGGGCGGCGTAGCTCGCCACCACGCGCTCGGGCGCGCGGATCAGGAAGACGTTGGTCAGACCCAGGATCCATTCGCGGTCGATCTGGGGCAGCATGTGGTGGGTCATGTGCTTCTGATAGGAGAGCTTTCCGGGCGGCAGCGGCGCGCTGGCGCAGGCATGCGCCACGGCGCGCCAGTCCTGCGGCTGGGCGGCGAGCACCTCGGCGCGCATCGGATGATCCTTGCCGGTCAGGGCGAGATAGGCGGCGTAGAAAGGCTCGTCCCGCACCTCGGCCACGTCGCCGCGGTTCCCGAACGCGCGCATCATCGCGGTGGAAAGGTTGCGCGGTCCGGACCACATGGCGATGCGCCGGGGCGGCTCAGGCATGGGCGAGGAGGTCGCGGTAGAGGGCCTGGATGCGGCGGGTCACCGGGCCGGCGTCGCCGAAGCTCCGCCCGTCGATCTCGGCCACCGGGGTCTGCCCGCCGAAGGTGCCGGTGAGGAACGCTTCCTCGGCACCGTAGACGTCGACCAGGCTGAAGTTCCGCTCGAAGGCCGGGATTCCGTTGGCGCGGCAGAGCTGGAGCACCTTGGCGCGGGTGATGCCGTTCATGCAGTAGTCGCCGGTCGAGGTCCAAACCTCGCCCTTGCGCACGATGAAGAAGTTGCAGGCGTTGGTGGTGTTCACGAAACCATGCGGATCGAGCATCAGCGCTTCCTCGGCGCCGGCCTTCTCGGCCTGGATGCAGGCGAGCACGCAGTTGAGCTTGGAGTGGCTGTTGAGCTTGGGGTCCTGGCTCATCGGCAGCCCGCGCACCTGCGGCACCGTCGCGAGGCGCACGCCCCGGGCCAGCGACGGCGCCGGCTGCGAGTGCTCCATGATGATCACCATGGTCGGCCCGAACCGCGAGAGCTTCGGGTGCTGGAACGGCCTGGCCTTGCGGCCGCGCGTGACCATGAGGCGAGCGTGCGCGTCCGTTTCCATGCCGTTGGCGGCGCGCGTCTCCTCCAGCGCCGCCGCGACCGCGGCCCGGTCGCGGCCGATGTCGAGGTCGATGGCGCGCGCCGCCTCGAACAGCCGGTCGAGGTGGTCGTCGAGGAACCCCCAACGGCCGTGGTGCAGCCGGAGCCCCTCCCAGACGCCGTCGCCGAGCATGAAGCCGCTGTCGTAGACCGATACGCTGGCCTCGGCGCGCGGCACGAGGCGGCCGTTCACCCAGATGAGGATGTGCTCGTTGCGCTCGTCGATCTCGGCGTCATGGGTGCTCACGGGGCGCGAGCTTCCGCGGCGCCGGGCCGAAGTCAAGGGCGGGGCTCAGCGTTGGCGGCGGAGATAGACGTAGAAGGCCCCTGCCCCGCCGTGGCGCTGGTGGGCGGGCGCTATCTGCAGGATGCGGCCGGTCAGCGGCGGCGCGGCCAGCCAGTGCGGCAGGCTGTGGCGAAGGATGCCATGGCGGTGCGGCTGCATGGCGCCGTCATCCGGGCGGCCCTTGCCGGTGATGACGAGGACGAGCCGCAGGCCGTCGGCGTGGGCGTTCAGGATGAAGGCGATGAGCGCGGCGTGCGCGCGCTCGGAGGTCATGCCGTGCAGGTCGATCCTGGCGTCCGGGTCGATGCGGCCGCGGCGGAGCTTCTCGAACCTCCGCCGGTCCATGTGCGGGTTGGCCCGGTCGAGGGCCGCCTGCGGATCGGGAGCGAGGTCGAGCGTGACGCGAGGGGCGGCCGGCGGCCGCGCCGGTCGCGCGGGCAGCTGGGTCGATGGCGGGACTTTCGGCGCTGGGCGGGCGGGAACCGGCTCGGGCGGGGCGGTGTCCGCGGCTGGCTTGTGCAGCGGCGTCGCGGTGGCGGCGACCTGGTCCCAGAGCCGCCGGTCCTCGGGCGAGAGGCCGCGGCGCCTGCGGCCGGCCATGGTGGTGGTCGGCTCCGGCGGTCAGCCGCCGGTGCCGGTCAGGAGCCAGTTGGGGTTGTCGGAGGACATGTCGCGGGTGAAGGTCCAGACGTCCTTCTGCTGCTTGAGCTCGTTCGGGGCGCCTTCCACGATCCGGCCCTCCGGGTCGCGCACCACCGAGGTGAGCTCGCCGACGAAGCGCATGGTGATGTCGCCCTCGTTGGTCACGGGATCGAAGCGGGCGTCGGCGAGCTTGACCTCGCGGACGCCGGCGAAGCTCGAATTCGACGGTGTAGCCCTTGGCCTTGCGGGCCTCGATGGCGGCGGCGAAGGGCTCGAAGACATCGGGCGAGAGGTGCGCGCGCAGCGCTTCGAGGTCGCCGTTTTCGTAGGCCATCACGATCATTTCATAGGCGGCGCGCGCGCCGTGCGAGAAATCGGTGACGCTGAAGTCGCGGTCGACGCGCTTCATCGCGGCCAGCGCCTTGCCGATGTCGCTGTCGGGGTCGGCGAAATCGGCGATGTCGAGGTCGGTGGTGCCGCCCTCGATCACGTCGAAGGACCGGTCGCGCTGGCGGGCCGGCAGCGGGGCGGCGGTCTCCTGCGGCTTTTCGAAGCCTTCGCGCGTCCCGAGGACGTTGCGAAGCCGGAAAATGAGGAACAGGGCTATGCCGGCGAGGATAATGATCTGGATCATCTGCGAGCCCATCGGGCCAACCTTTCGTTTTTCCGCCTCTGGCGATGGCGGCCCATGGTGGATGCACCTATGTAAGCGCTCGGGGGCATGGAGTCCATCGGACCGCCCCTCGGGAGGCGAGTGCGCATGGCTCTTTTGCTCTTTCTGATCTTCATCGGGGTTCCGATCCTCGAGATCGTGCTTTTCATCGAGGTCGGCGGCGCCATCGGCCTGTTGCCGACGCTCGCCATCATCTTTCTCAGCGCGATCGCGGGTGTCGCGCTGATGCGGTGGCAGGGGATGCGGGCGCTGGACCGGCTGCGGGTGAGCCTGGAGACCGGCCAGGACCCGGCCAGCCCGATCGCGCACGGGGCGCTGATCCTGATTGCGGGGGTGCTGCTGGTGTTGCCCGGGTTCTTCACGGACACCCTGGGCCTGCTTCTGCTCATTCCGCCGGTGCGTTCGCTGCTGATCCGGCGGGGCGCGTCGCGGGTGACGGTGCGGGCCGCGTCCTATGTGGACCGGCGGCCGCCGGGGGCGCGGGAGCGCGCCCGAGACGATCGATGCGGACTACGAGGTGGTCGAGGATGCGCGGCCGCGGCGGGGCGGCTCGGGATGGACGCGGCCGCAGTCCTGACGTGCCCGTGAGGCGCGTTGTGGCTCGCGGACGTGCGTGCTAGACCCGCGCCCGATCCGAGACGAGACGGGAGGCAGACAATGGCCGAAGAGACCAACGGCGCAGGGCCGGCACCGGCAGAACCGGCGGCGCAGCCGCGGCTGCAGATCCTGACGCAGTATGTGCGCGACCTATCCTTCGAGAACATCGCGGCGCAGAAGGGGCTCGCCTCCGAGGCGAAGCCCGAGATCCGGGTGCAGGTGAACATCGACGCCCAGACGCGGCCGGGCGACCACTACGAGGTGGCGCTGAAGGTCAAGGTCAACAGCAAGGTGGGGGAGGCGCAGGTCTTCATCCTGGAGCTGGACTATGCCGGGCTGTTCCTGATCCAGAACGTGCCGGCCGAGCAGCTGCATCCGCTCTTGATGATCGAGTGCCCGCGGCTGATCTTTCCCTATCTCCGGCGCATCGTCAGCGATGTCACGCGGGACGGGGGGTATCCGCCGCTGAACCTGGAGCAGGTCGATTTCCTGTCGCTCTACCGGTCGGAGCTGGCGCGGCGGCAGGCCGAGGCGAAGGCGCCTGCGCAGGCCTGACGGCCTTCGGGGCGGTGGTTCGAAACCCGGCGGAGACGGGAATTTTCGCGTATGGAAACCATATGGAATCCGTATGGGTTTTCATATGGCCGAACGCTGGTAGCATTTTAGCGTCCGATTGAATCGCGAGGGATTCCCAAGCGGCGGTTGTCGTGATCAACTGCATGCTGGAGAGGGGATACCTTTCTGCGGATTTTTGCGTCGGTTGATCGGGGCGGTCGAAGCTGGGATGTCTCGGAATGCGGCTGCGCGGCGGTTCCGCGTCAGCATCGCGAGCGCGGTACGCTGGATGGACGAGTATCTGCGCACGGGCCGGACCGCGCCGAAGCCGCGCGGGGGCGACCGGCGCTCCGAGCGAATGGAGGCGCGGGCCGACCTGTTTGATGCAGGCGATCGGGCTTCTGGTGGTGGCCTACATGGGGCCGTTCATGGCGGTGGCGCTGAACGCCTTCGATGCCGGGTTCGCGACCGTCAGCCCGCGGATCGACACGGTGGGCCGCTGGGGCTGCTCCGGTTGGTGCATCCACCGATCCTGCGCGGGAGCCGGCTTACGGCGGTGCTGATCGTCTTCGTCGACACCATGAAGGAGCTGCCGGCGACGCTGATCATGCGGCCCTTCGACTTCGACACCCGGGCGGTGCAGGCGCACCGGCTCGCCGCCGACGAGCGGCTGGCGGCGGCGGCGCCGAGCCTAGTCATTGCCGGGCTCGCGCTCCTGCCGGTGATCCTGATCTGCAGCAGCATCGCCGCCCAAGGCCGCGAGCGTCTGTGGCGCGCCGCTCGGCGCCGTGCGCCAGCTGTCTGAACGGCGCGTGGCTCCGGGCGACGAGGCGAAGCACCAAGGCTGGCCCTGGGTGCTGCTGATCTGCGGCTATTTCCTTTTCCAGGCACTCTATCGCCGGTTGCTCGGCGGTGGGCTGCTCATCGACGAAGCGCAGATGCTGCTGTGGAGCCGGGAACTCGCTTGGGGCTACGGCCCGCAGCCGCCGCTCTACTCCTGGCTGCAGTTTGCCGCCTTTGCGATCGTTCCCGACCAACTGTTGGCGCTGGCGCTCCTGAAGAACGCGCTCCTCGCGGCAACCTATCTCGCGGTCTACGCCCTGTTCCGCACCTCCCGGCCACGGCACGTGGCGGGCCTCGCCGCGCTCTGCCTGTTCCTGGTGCCGCAGATATCGTGGGACAGCCAGCGCAGCATGACGCATTCGGTGCTCGTCACGGCGCTGGCAGCGTTGACCATGCTCGTGTTCTGGACCCGGACCCTGCCGGGCGCGCGTGGCGGCTGGCTGCTCTTCGGGGCGATGATCGGCCTCGGCGGCCTCGCCAAGGTCAACTTCCTGCTGGTGCCGCTGGCTATGCTGATCGCCGCCGGCAGCATGCCGGAGCTGCGCGGCCGCCTTCGCGTCCCCGGTATCGTGCTGGCCGCAGCCGTCGCAGCGGCGATCTGGGTCGGTCCGCTCTGGTGGGCCTGGACGAACCCCGACCGCGCCTTCGCCTCGACCATCAGGCTGCAGTTGGCCGGCGAGGATGACCCGCGCTGGCGGGCGGCGCTGGAAGGGAGCTGGGAGTTCGTGGCCGCGGTCGTGGCGTGTCTCGCGCTCGGGTTTGTCATCCTCGCCCTGCTGCGGCGCCTCCGCGGCGCTCCCGCCGCACCAGGAGCCCGCTTCGATACGCTGGACCGGCTGGTGTTGCGAACCGTCCTGGCCGGGCTGGCATTGGCGTTCGTCGGCGTCCTTGTTTCCGGCGCCACGCATGTCCGCGACATCTGGCTACTCCCGTTGCTCTACCTGGCGGTTCCGCTGGCGGCGGTGCAGGTGCAGCAGCGCGTCACCCCGGCGGGCGTCCGAATCCTGCGCCGGACGATTGCGGGGTTGGCTATCCTCGTGACAGTGTCGCTCGCCGTCCACATCCTCTACGGCGACCCGGGCCATCCGCCGCTCAGCCGCTACCCCGTGAGGCAGATGGCCGCGGACCTGGAGGCGGCCTTCCCCGGAGCCTACCGGATCGTCGCCGATCCCGAGTGGCTCGCGGGAAATTTGATATATCGGCGTCCCGATCTCGCCGTGGTCTCTGCGGTCGACCCCGGCCCGCCGCCGGAAGCGGCCGAGAGCGTCGTGCTCGTCTGGTGGGAACGGAGGCCTCGGGGCCCCGAGGCAACGACCGGGCGGCTGGCCGCAGCCTGGCGCCAACCCGTGGAGGTTGGTCCGGCACGGCCTCTGAGCGAGCCCTTCCCGCTTCATCCCGGCGTAACCTTTCGAGTCGATGCCGCCGAGCTTCGGGTCGGGGCCGCCGCAGCGCCGTCGCCTCAGCCGTGGCCGGCGAGGGATTCCCATAGGTGCGTCTTCGTGATTTAAGCTGCGTGCTGGGGAGGAAGGCCAGCACGCCAGACTCTAGTCTAGTGCGGTCGCGTGCCGAGCGGGGGCGCTGAGACCCTCGCCCACAGCGCCTGTTCGCCCAGTTCGGCCACGAAGGCCGCGTGCGCCGCGGCCTCGGCCGGGGTCAGGCGCGGCGCGAGGGGCGGGGGCGCGGCGGGGGCGCCCAGATCGCGGCGGTGGCGCCGGAGGTGACGACGGTGAGGATGAGGTCCGGCTGGCGGCCGCCGATCAGCTCGAGATAGACCTCGGCGAGGAGTTCGGAGTCGAGGAGCGCCCCGTGCTTCTCGCGGCCGGCGTTGTCGACGCCGAATCGGCGGCAGAGGGCGTCGAGGCTGTTCTGCGCGCCGGGGAACCGCCGGCGCGCCAGCTCCAGCGTATCGACGGCGCGGGCCCAGGAGAGGCCGCCCTGCCCGGCCCAGCCGAGTTCGGCGTTGAGGAACTTCATGTCGAAGGCGGCATTGTGGATGATGAGGCGCGCATCGCCGATGAAGGCGGTGAACTCCTCGACGATCGCCTTGAAGACGGGCTTGTCGGCGAGGAACGCCGCGGTCAGTCCATGCACCTCCACCGCGTCCGCCGGCACGTCGCGCTGGGGGTTGATGTAGCGATGGAAGCTGCGGCCGGTGGGCATGTGGTTGAGGAGCTCGACCGCCCCGATCTCGACGATGCGGTCGCCGGTCGCGGGGTCGAGCCCGGTCGTCTCGGTGTCGAGCACGATCTCACGCATCGCCCTGCCCTGCCCTGATCCGTTCGAGCAACGATAGGACATCGGCCCGGGCGGCGTCGATGCCCCGGTCGGTCGCGATGACGAAATCGGCCCGGGCGCGCTTGAGGGAGTCCGGCATCTGCCGCTCCAGAATCCGCTCGAGCATGCGCTTCGGTCATGCCCGGTCGCGCCAGCACCCGGTCGCGCTGGACCTCGGCGGGGGCCGTCACCACCAGAACGCCATCGAGCCCGCGCTCGGCGCCGGTCTCGTAGAGGAGCGGGATATCGAAGACCACCACGTCCGCGCCGGCGTGCGCGGCGGTGAAGGCCTCGCGGTCCGCAGCGACGAGGGGATGAACACTCGCCTCGACCCTGGCGAGGAGGTCGGGATCGGCGACGATGGCGTCGCGCAGGCGGTCACGGTCGACCGCGCCGGCGGCGACAGCCTGCGGTGCGAGCCTGGCCACGGCGGCGGCGCCGGCACCGCCGGCGGCGTAGAGCCGGTGAACCGCCGCATCGGCGTCCCAGACGGGAACGCCGGCGTCGGCGAAGAGCCCGGCGGTGGTGGATTTGCCCATGCCCACGGATCCGGTCAGCCCGAGGCGGTAGGGGCGCGGCCGGATCATTCCGCCAGCACCGCGGCGCGGAGCTCGGCGTCGACCACGGGCGGCACGCCGAACCAGCTCTCGAAGCCGGGCGCGGCCTGGTGCAGCAGCATCCCGAGCCCGTCCACGGCGGTCAGCCCGCGCTGCCGCGCCGCCGTGACGAACGGCGTCGGCTCGCCGCCGTAGACGAGATCGGTGACGAGGGCCGAGGCGGGCACGCCCTCCAGGGCGAGCGGCAGCTCGGTGTTGGAGGCCATGCCGAGCGGCGTGGCGTTCACGATGGTGGCGGCGTCGGAAGCGGCGTCCGTCCGCTCCGCCCAGTCGAGCACGACGATACGCGCGCCGAAATGCGCGCGCAGCGCCTCGGCGCGCGGCCGGGTGCGGCCGACGACCCGCACTTCCGGCGCGCCTTCGGCGATCAGCGCGGCGATGATGGCGCGGGCGCTGCCGCCGGCGCCGAGCACCAGCGCCGGCCCTGCCCCGGCGTGCCAGCCCGGCGCGTGCTGGCGGAGATTGGCGATGAAGCCGTAGCCGTCGGTGTTGTCGGCATGGACCGCGCCGTCGGGGCCGAACGTCAGCGTGTTGGCGGCGCCGATGGCCGCCGCGCGCGGGCTCGCCTCGGTGGAAAGCGCGAGTGCTGCTTCCTTGTGCGGGATGGTGACGTTGAGGCCGCGGAACCCCAGCGCCTGCGCCGCCCGGAGCCCGGCCGCGAAGTCCTCCGGCGTGAGCGCGATGGGGATGTAGTAGCCGTCGATGCGGTAGCGGCGCAGCCAATGGCCGTGCAGGCGCGGCGAACGCGAATGCGCGATGGGCCAGCCCACGACCCCGGCGAGGAGCGGCGCGGCGCTCATTCGAGGCCGATCCCGCGGGTGCGGAGGAAGGCCAGCAGCTCGAGGAGCGGCAGGCCCATGATGGTGAAGAGGTCGCCATCGACCCGGCTGAACAGGGGCGCGCCGCCGTCTTCGAGGCGGTAGGCGCCGACGGTGGAGAGAAGCTCCGCCCCGTGCTCGGCGATGTAGCCGTCGAGGAAAGCGTCGCTGAACGGCCGCATGGTCAGTTGCGCGCGCCCGATATGGCGCCAGACCGGGCGGGCGCTCTCGAAGACGACGGCGGCCGAGAAAAGCTCGTGGCGCTGTCCGCGCAGCGCGGCGAGCTGGGCGCGCGCATCGGCGATGTCGAGGGGCTTGTCGAAGATCCGGCCGTTACAGACGAGGATCTGGTCCGCTCCGAGGACGAGGCGGTCCGGCAGGCGCGTCGCCAGCCGCTGCGCCTTGAGTTCGGCCAGCGCGTCGGCGATGTCGCGCGGCGGCGCAGCCTCGGCGAGCATCCCCGCCTTCACCGCGGTCTCGTCAACCGCTGCCGGCACGATCTCGAACGGGACGCGCGCCCCGCGCAGCAGCGCGGCGCGCCCCGCCGATCGCGACGCCAGAATCAGGGGTGCAGGCGTGGGGCCGTTCGCGGCGTGGGAGGACATCGGATCGGCCTTTTGCCGCGCCCCGCCGGGCGACGCAAGGTCCGGTGCGGCACCGGACCGGCGCGATCCGGATCCGGGCTGAAGATTCCTCTGGACAGAGTGGTGGATAACCCGGGTTTAACTCGACCGCGGACCGGTGGATGAACCGCAGGCCTCCGATCCGCCCCCGGTTTCGCCGGCTTCTCTCACAGGCGCCTGCACACTTCGTTAACTTTTCGGGGCTTCGGGATAACTCGCAACCGACTGTCCGAATCCGGCAAGAAATCACGGTTCTACCCCTGTGGATAATTGGAAGTCGCTTTTTCAAGGCACTGATTCATAATGGTTTTATTTGGTTCATCACAACCAAAGGTTGAAAATGACCGAATCCGACCCGGGACGGGGGCCTGTGGAAAACCTTGTGGGAAAAACGCCGCAGCCTTTAATCCCCGGAACTCCCCGCCCTAACCTCTTCATCCTTTTTCAAGAATCCTTACTTTGAAAGAGAGGTAGACCGGTGCGTTTGCGCTCCGGACAAGCCGTGCTAAGGCGCCATGAGCCCCACAGGGAGAACTCGGGTGCCGAATATGATCCTCGCAGCCTACCCCTGGCTGAAGGCGCTGCACCTGATCGCGGCGGTGAGCTGGATGGCGGGGCTTTTCTACCTGCCGCGGCTCTTCGTCTATCACGCCGAGCGGGGTTCTCCGGGGTCGGAGCTGTCGGAAACGTTCAAGGTCATGGAGCGCAAGCTGCTGCGGCTGATCATGCGCCCGGCGATGATCGTCACCTGGGTCGTGGGTCTTGTCCTGGTGGGGATCATCGGCTGGCCGTTGCCGGGGTGGCTCTACGTCAAGCTGGCGGCGGTGCTGGGGCTGACCGGCCTGCACGAGTGGCTGGCGCGGCGGTGCGACGATTTCGCCGCCGACCGCAACCGCGTCTCGGGCCGAACGTACCGGATGGTCAACGAGATCCCCATCCTCGGCCTGGCGGTGATCGCGGTGATGGTGATGGTGAGGCCGTTTTAGCGGAACGGGGGTCATGGCATGACCGGCAGCCCGCGAAAAATTGGGGATTTGACATGCGCCGACACTTGTGACAAGGGAGTCGCAATAGCGGATCGTTCGAGCATCCGGTACCATATCCCCAACCCATCCCGAGGTCTTTTGAGTACTTTGATGGATTTATCCACTGATTTCGAGCAGCTTTCCCTCGCCGACCTGAAGGCGAAGAGCCCTGCCGACCTGCTGCGGCTCGCCGAAGAGCTGGAAATCGAAAATGCGTCGTCCATGCGCAAGGGCGACATGATGTTCGCCATTCTCAAGGACATGGCGGAAGAGGGCGTCGAGATCTCCGGAGACGGGGTGCTCGAGGTGTTGCAGGACGGATTCGGGTTCCTGCGCTCGCCCGAGGCGAACTACCTGGCGGGGCCGGACGACATCTACGTGAGCCCCAACCAGATCCGCAAGTTCTCGCTGCACACCGGCGACACCGTCGAGGGGGTCATCCGGGCGCCCAAGGAGGGCGAGAAGTATTTCGGCCTGGTGAAGGTCAGCAAGATCAACTTCGAGGATCCGGAGAGGGCCAAGCACAAGGTCCACTTCGACAACCTGACGCCGCTCTATCCGGATGAGCGGCTGATCCTCGAGATCGACGATCCGACGGTCAAGGACCGCACCGCGCGGGTGATCGACCTGGTGGCGCCGATCGGCAAGGGCCAGCGCGGGCTGATCGTGGCGCCGCCGCGGACCGGCAAGACGGTGATCCTGCAGAACATCGCCGCCTCGATCGCGGTGAACCATCCCGAGTGCTTCCTGATCGTGCTGCTGGTGGACGAGCGGCCGGAGGAGGTCACGGACATGCAGCGCTCGGTGAAGGGCGAGGTCGTGGCCTCGACGTTCGACGAGCCGGCGACGCGGCACGTGGCGGTGGCCGAGATGGTGATCGAGAAGGCCAAGCGGCTGGTCGAGCACAAGCGCGACGTGGTGATCCTGCTCAATTCGATCACCCGCCTGGGCCGGGCGTACAACACGGTGGTGCCGTCTTCGGGCAAGGTGCTGACCGGCGGCGTGGACGCCAACGCACTGCAGCGGCCGAAGCGGTTCTTCGGCGCGGCGCGCAACATCGAGGAAGGCGGGTCGCTGACCATCATCGCGACGGCGCTGATCGATACCGGCAGCCGGATGGACGAGGTGATCTTCGAGGAGTTCAAGGGTACGGGCAACTCCGAGGTCGTGCTGGACCGCAAGATCGCGGACAAGCGCGTGTTCCCGGCGATGGATATTCTCAAGTCCGGCACGCGCAAGGAAGAGTTGCTGGTCGACAAGGTCGACCTGACGAAGATGTTCGTCCTGCGGAGAATATTGAACCCGATGGGGACTACGGATGCCATCGAGTTCCTGCTCGGCAAGCTGAAGCAGACCAAGACGAATGCCGAGTTCTTCAATTCGATGAACAGCTGATACTTGGCCTGACGTGACCCGGGCCGGGTGAATGGCCGATACGATCTTTGCGCAGGCGACCGCGGCCGGCCGGGCCGGGATTGCGGTGATCCGGGTTTCGGGGCCTGCGGCCTTTGCGGCGGTGGCGGGACTGGCGGGCGGGATCGGGCCGGCGCGGAGCGCTTCGGTGCGGTGGCTGCGGGATCCGGCGACGGGCGTGCGGCTGGACCAGGCGGTGGTGGTCGGCTTTCCCGGGCCGGGCAGCTTTACCGGCGAGGATGTGGTGGAGCTGCAGGTGCATGGCAGTCCGGCGGTCTGTCGCTCGGTGCTGGCGGCGCTTGGCGCCATGGATGGGCTGCGCGTGGCGGAGCCCGGCGAGTTCACGCGCCGGGCGCTGCTGAACGGACGGCTGGATCTGGCGCAGGTCGAAGGGCTGGGCGATCTGCTTGCCGCGGAGACCGCGGCGCAGCAGCGCCAGGCGCTCGAACTGATGGGCGGCGCGCTGTCGCGGCTGGCGCAGGGGTGGCGGGACGAGCTTGTGCGGTGCCTGGCCTTCATCGAGGCGACGATAGACTTCGCCGACGAGGAGCTGCCGGAGGATGTCCTGGCCTCGGTCGTCCGCGTGCTCGGGACGGTTGATGCTGCGATGCAGCATGAGGTTCGCGGCAGCCGTATGGCCGAGCGGGTGCGCGATGGGTTCGAGGTGGCGCTGGTGGGGCGGCCGAACGTCGGCAAGTCGACGCTGCTCAATGCGCTGGTGGGGCGCGAGGCGGCGCTGACGTCCGCGGTGGCGGGCACGACGCGCGATGTCATCGAAGTCAGGATGGACCTGCGGGGGCTTCCCGTGGCGATTCTCGACATGGCGGGATTGCGGAGATCGGGCGGCCGGGTGGAGACGCTCGGGATCGCGCGGGCGCGCGAGCGGGCGGCCGCGGCCGACCTGCGCGTGTTCCTGGTGGACGATGGGGCTGATGCCGACGCGCTGGGGGTGGAGCGGCAGGTGGACGATCTGGTCGTGCTGGCGAAGGCGGACTTGCGGCAGGCGAGCGACGCGCCCGGCGTTTCCGGCACCACCGGCCAGGGGATCGATGCGCTGCTGGCCCGCATCGAGGAGATCCTCGGCGAGCGGGTGGCGCGGGCCGGGACGGTTTCGCACGAGCGGCAACGCGCGGCCATCGCGCAGGCGGCGGCCAGTGTGGCCAAGGCGTGCGGCGAACTCGGGCGCGCGGAAGCAAGTGTAGAGCTGGCGGCTGAAGAGCTGCGCACGGCGTTGCGGCAGCTTGATTTCCTCGTCGGCAAGGTGGATGTAGAGGCGGTTCTGGATGTGATCTTCGGAACCTTCTGTCTCGGCAAATAGCGAGAGTGTTTCACGTGAAACATCGTGACTGCGACGTGATCGTTGTCGGAGGCGGCCACGCCGGGACCGAGGCCGTCATGGCGGCGTCCCGGATGGGCGCCCGGGCGGTCCTCGTCACCCACAGGTTCGACCGTCTGGGGGAGATGTCCTGCAACCCCGCCATCGGCGGGTTGGGCAAGGGGCACATCGTCCGTGAGATCGATGCCCTGGATGGGCTGATGGGCCGGGCGGCGGACGAGGCGGGTATCCAGTTCCGGCTGTTGAACCGGAGAAAGGGAGCGGCGGCGCAAGGGTCCGAGGGCGCAGGCCGACCGCGTTCGCTACCGCGCTGCGGTTCAGGCGGCATTTCGCGCGCGGCCGGAGGTGCGGGTCGTTGAGGGCGAGGTTGTCGATCTTGTCGTAGAGCAGGGTGCGATAGCCGGGGTGGAGATGGCCGGAGGCGTGGTCCTTCGCGCGGCGGCGGTGGTGCTGACGACGGGGACGTTTCTCCGGGGCGTGATCCACATCGGGGAGGAGACGAGACCGGCCGGGCGGATGGGAGACGCTGCTTCGCTGCGGCTGGCGGAAAGGGTTGGCGAGCTGGGGTTGCCCCTGGGTCGGCTCAAGACGGGGACGCCGCCGAGAATCGAGGGGCGGAGTATCGACTGGGGGTCGGTCGGCAGCCAGCTGGGGGATGCGGAACCGGTGATGTTCTCGTTTCTTTCGCGGGAGCCGGCTTGCCGGCAGATTGCCTGCGGGGTCACGGAGACGAATGCACGCACGCACGACATCATTCGGGCGAACCTGAGCCGTTCGGCGATGTACGGCGGGCGGATCGAAGGGGTCGGGCCGCGGTACTGCCCCTCGATCGAAGACAAGGTGGTGCGCTTCGCGGACAAGGGCTCGCACCAGGTTTTCCTCGAGCCGGAGGGGCTGGATACGACGACGGTATATCCGAACGGGATCTCGACGTCCCTGCCCGTCGACGTGCAGGAGTTGTATGTCCGCTCCATACAAGGGCTTGAAAACGCGCAGATAATTCAGCCAGGCTACGCGATCGAGTATGACTATGTCGATCCTCGCGCCCTCAACCGGAGGCTGGAGGTCCGGGCGTTGCCGGGGCTTTACCTTGCAGGGCAGATCAACGGCACGACCGGCTACGAGGAGGCGGCGGGGCAAGGTCTGATGGCCGGGCTGAACGCTGCGGCGCGGGCGTTGGATGCGCCGCCGGTGATCTTGGACCGGGACCGGGCATACATCGGAGTCATGGTGGACGACCTCGTCACCCGCGGCGTGACGGAGCCGTACCGCATGTTCACGTCACGGGCCGAGTATCGCCTGCATCTGCGAGCGGACAATGCGGACCAGCGCTTAACGGAGCTTCGGCGTAGAGGTGGGATGTGTCGGCGACGAGCGACGGGTCGCCTTCGAGCGGAAGCGTGAAGTGTTGGGAGCCGCGCGGGAACTGGCGGAGTCGCTTGCGGTTTCGCCGTCGGAGGCGATGCGGCGCGGGCTGGCGGTCAACCAGGATGGGGTTCGGCGAAGTGCGTTCGAGTTGCTCGGCCACCCGGATCTTGGCCTGGCAGCGGTTGTGGCCGCGTTTCCGGACCTTCGGCGGGTTCCGGGGGACATTCTGGAGCAGGTCGAGCGCGATGCTCTCTATGCGCCGTACCTGCAGCGACAGGCGCAGGATGTCGAACGTCTCCGGCGCGATGAGGGTGTGATCCTGCCCACAACGCTGGACTACGCGGCAATTGGCGGCCTTTCAGCGGAACTGAGGGGAAAGCTTGCGGTGACCCGGCCGGAAAGTCTGGCGCAGGCGGCGCGGATCGAGGGCATGACGCCGGCGGCGCTGACGCAGATCCTGATGCGGGTGCGCCAGGAAGGCGCGATGCGTGCGGCCTCATGAATGCGGCGGGGTTTCGCACCGCTTTCGATGTTTCACGTGAAACAATGGCGCGGCTGGAGATTCATCTTGCGCTGCTGACCCGATGGAACCCGAAGATCAATCTGGTCTCCAAGGCGAGCCTCGAGCAGGTCTGGGAGCGGCACTTCGCGGATTCGGCGCAGTTGTGGCGGTTGCGTCCGCCGTCTGCCCGCCTCTGGCTCGACCTGGGGTCCGGAGCGGGTTTCCCCGGGCTCGTCATCGCGGCGTTTGCCGCGGACCAGGCTCCGGAGCTCGACGTGCAGCTCGTCGAGAGCGACCAGAGGAAGGCGGCCTTTCTGGAAACCGTCGTTCGCACCGCCGGGCTTCGAGCGACGGTGCTTGCCGAGCGTGTCGAGACGCTCGCCGCCGCTTCGGCTGACGTGGTTTCCGCCCGCGCGCTCGCGCCGCTGGGAACGCTGCTCGAGATGGTGGAAAATCATCGTCGGCCGGGGGGTATTGGCTTGTTTCCCAAGGGAGCGACGGTGCATAAGGAGATCGCCGAGGCCTCCGCGCATTGGCGGTTTGACCATACGGTTCACGCCAGCTTGACCGACCCGGAGGCGGCAATAGTGGAAATCGGAGCGACCCGACGTGTCTGAACCGCAGACCAAACCGCATGTCATCGCCATCACCAACCAGAAGGGCGGCGTGGGCAAGACGACCACCGCCATCAACCTCGGCACGGCGCTGGCGGCGCTGGGCCACCGGGTGCTGGTGGTGGATCTCGACCCGCAGGGAAATGCCTCCACCGGCCTCGGGATAGCGCAATCGAGCCGGGATTTTACCTCGTATGACCTGCTGTTCAGCGACGATCCGGAAGCGTTGCGGACCTGCGAGACGGTGGTTCCCAACCTGACGGTCATCCCGTCCACCCCGGACCTGAGTTCGGCGGACGTGGATATGGTGTCCGACACCAAGCGGCTGCACAAGATGCAGGTGGCCTTGCGGACCGACAAGGACGCGGTCCGGGGCCAGGCGTTCATCCTGATCGACTGCCCGCCGTCGTTGAACCTCTTGACGATCAACGCCCTGGTGGCGGCCGATGCCGTGCTCGTCCCGCTGCAGTGCGAGTTCTTTGCGCTGGAGGGGCTGTCGCAACTCATGCGGACGGTCCAGACGGTGCGGGCGGGGTCGAATCCGCAGCTGAAGATACAAGGTATTGTGTTGACCATGTACGACAGACGCAATAACTTGTCGGGACAGGTGGCTGCCGACGTGAGAGAGAACTTGGGCACGCTGGTCTACGACACGGTCATCCCGCGCAACGTGCGGCTCAGCGAGGCGCCGTCGCACGCGGTTCCGGCGCTGATCTATGATCGCTCCAGCAGCGGAAGCATCGCCTACCAGCGCCTGGCGGGGGAGCTTCTGGCCCGGATGCAGGGTGCGCGCACCGTGGCCGAAACGGTTTGATCGGAGGAGCGGGCATGGAACGCAAGGGACTCGGGCGCGGGTTGTCGGCGCTGCTCGCCGACGTGGCGACGGTGGACGAGGCGCCGAGCCGTGGCCCGGCGGCCGTTCCCGCGAGCAACACGGTGCCCATCGAGCGGATCCGTCCGAACCCGGACCAGCCGCGGCGGGCGTTCGACGACAGGGAACTGCAGGACCTCGCCGCCTCGATCCGCGAGAAGGGCGTGATCCAGCCGCTGATCCTGCGGGTGCATCCGGCGGATGACGGGCACTATCAGATCGTCGCCGGCGAGCGCCGCTGGCGGGCGGCGCAGATGGCCGGCGTGCATGAGCTGCCCGCCGTGGTGCGCGAGCTGAGCGACACCGAGGTGCTGGAGCTTGCGATCATCGAGAACATCCAGCGGGCGGACCTCAATCCGCTGGAGGAGGCACAGGGGTATCGCCAGCTGATGGAGCGGTTCGGCCATACCCAGGAGCGGCTGGCGGAGGCGCTCGGCAAGAGCCGCAGTCATATCGCGAACCTGCTGCGGCTCCTGACGCTGCCGGAGCCCGTGCTCGAGATGGTGCGTGCCGGAAAGCTGACCGCCGGTCATGCCCGCGCGCTTGTGACCGCCAGTCATCCGGAGGCGCTGGCCCGCAAGGTCGTGGACGGGGACCTGTCGGTTCGCCAGACCGAGCAGCTGGCGCGGAGTGTGGCGACGCCGGCGCCGGCGCGGTCCGCGGCGCGGCCGCTGGCGAAGGATGCCGACACGCGCGCGCTGGAGGAAGACCTTACGGCCACGCTGCGACTGAAGGTCAGCATCGAGCACCGTCCGGGCCAGCAGGCCGGTGAGGTGCGGATCCGGTATGCGACGCTCGAGGAACTCGACGGGCTCTGCCAGTTGCTGTCGCAGTAGGTCAGGCGGCGAGGAGGTGCTTGAGCACCGCGTCGAGGACTGCCCGGCCGGCGGTGGTGGCGCGGAGGCGGTCGCCCTCGGCGGTGAGCAACTCCAGGTCGCGGAGGGATTCGACGCGCTCGGGCGATAGCGGCGCGCCGTTCAGGGCGGCGAAGCGCGCGGGATCGACGCCTTCGTTCAGCCGCAGGCCCATCATGAGCATCTCGACCGCCTGGTCGTGCGGGGAGACGGCGGACGTGAGCGAGGTGCCGGACCCCTGGCGCTCGACTGCCTCGAGCCATGCCTCCGGCGCCCGCAGGGATTCGATCGCCCAGCGAGTGCCGTGGCGGGTGAGGCGGCCGTGCGCGCCGGGTCCGATGCCGGCGTAGTCGCCGTAGCGCCAGTAGATGAGGTTGTGCCGGCTTTCTGCGCCTGGCCGCGCGTGGTTGGAGATCTCGTAGGCGGCCATCCCTGCCTCGCCGCAGATCTCTGCGGTCGCGAGGTACATTTCAGCCGCCGTTTCGGCGTCCGGCAGGCCGCGTAGTCGGCCGCGTGCCGCGAGGTCTCCGAAGCGCGTGCCGTTCTCGATGGTCAGCTGGTAGAGCGAGAGGTGGTCGATCGCCATCGCGAGGGCGCGGTCGAGCTCCGCCTTCCAGTCGGCGAGGGTCTGGCCCTGGCGGGCATAGATGAGATCGAAGCTTACCCGCGCGAAGATGGCCCGCGCCACCTCGAAGGCGCGGACTGCCTCGGCGGTGTCGTGCATCCTTCCCAGCGCGCGGAGGTCGGGGTCGTTCAGCGCCTGGATGCCCATGGAGAGCCGGTTGACGCCGGCGTCGCGGTATCCGCGGAACCGCCCGGCCTCGACCGACGTGGGGTTGGCTTCGAGCGTGATCTCGGCTTGCGGTGAAAGCTGCCAGCCGGACCGGATCGCCTCGATCACGGCGGCCACCGTCTCGGGCGGCATCAGGCTCGGGCGTGCCGCCGCCGAAGAAGATCGTGTCGACCACCCGGCCCGGGACGGCCAGCGGCGGCGGATTCGATTTCGGCAACCAGAGCGCGGCGCCACCTGTCCGCGTCCACCCCGCTGCGGACATGGCTGTTGAAATCGCAGTAGGGGCATTTGGCCGCGCAGAACGGCCAGTGGACATAGACGCCGAAGCCGCCGGACCGCCAGTCCTCCCCGGGCTCGCCCGCGTCAGGCAAAGCAGACGGCCACCAGTTGTGCGAAGGCGTCGGCGCGGTGGCTGATGCGGTTCTTCTCGGCGGGGTCCATTTGACCGAAGGTCACGTCGTGACCGTCGGGCTGAAACATCGGGTCATAGCCGTGCCCGCGGTCGCCGCGCATCGGCCACACGCACTGCCCCTCGACGTTGCCCTCGAAGACCTCGTCGTGACCGTCGGGCCAGGCGAGGACGAGGGTGCAGCGGAACCGCGCGGTCCTGGGACCTGGCGCCCCGGCTCTCTCCAGCTCGGCCCAGGTGCGCCGCATGGCCTGTCCGAAATCGCGCCCGCCGCCCGGCAGTTCCGCCCAGTCCGCGGTGTGGACGCCCGGCGCGCCGTCGAGCGCGTCGACCTCGATGCCCGAGTCGTCCGCCAGGGCGGGCAGCCCGCTGGCAGCCGCGGCGGCATGCGCCTTGATCCGGGCGTTACCGACGAAGGTCTCCTCGGTTTCGGCCGGCTCGGGCAGGCCGAGCGCGGCCGCCGAGACCACCTCGACGGGGAAGGCCGCGAGCAGGGCGGTGATCTCCGCGAGCTTGCCCGCGTTGTGGGTGGCCACCACCAGGCGCCCGCCCTCGAACCGCCGGGTCACCCCAGGGCCGCCCGCTGTGCCGAGACCAGCTCGGCGGCGCCCTTCTCGGCCAGGTCCATGAGCGTCGCGAACTCGGCGCGGGTGAAGGTCGCGCCCTCGGCGCTCCCCTGCACTTCGATCAGACCGAGATCCCCGGTCATCACGAAGTTGGCGTCGGTTCCGGCGGCGCTGTCCTCGACGTAGTCGAGGTCGAGGATGGGCTGGCCGCCGTAGATGCCGCAGCTCACCGCCGCCACGTGCGCGGTCAGGGGATCGGACTTGATCGCCCCCGCCTTCATCAGCCCGTTGACCGCCAGCCGCAGCGCCACCCAGCCGCCGGTGATCGAGGCGCAGCGCGTGCCGCCGTCGGCCTGCAGCACGTCGCAATCCACGGTGATCTGCCGCTCGCCGAGCGCCACCCGGTCGACCCCGGCGCGCAGGGAGCGGCCGATCAGGCGCTGGATCTCCTGCGTCCGGCCCGACTGCTTGCCCGCCGCCGCCTCGCGGCGGGTGCGGGTCGTGGTGGAGCGCGGCAGCATGCCGTATTCCGCCGTCACCCAGCCAAGCCCCGTCTTGCGCAGGAAGGGCGGCACCGTCTCCTCGAGGCTGGCGGTGCAGAGCACGTGGGTGTCGCCCATGCGGATCAGGCAGGAGCCCTCCGCGTGGCGGGTAACCCCGGTCTCGATGGTGACGGGGCGAAGCGCGTCGGCGGCGCGGCCGGAGGGGCGCATGCAGTTCTCCTTGGGGCATTGCTCGGGGCCGCCTCATACGCCCGGCACCCGCTCCCGTCCAGCGCTCGTCCGGCGCGGCGGAATTGACCCGCCGGCACCGGGGTCGCTACTCTGCTCCGGGTGAGCGCACTCCGTCCCACCCTGAGCGAGATGAACGAACGGAGCCGCGAGGTCTTTCGCCGGCTGGTGGAGACCTATCTGGAAACCGGCGACCCGGTGGGCTCGCGTACCCTTGCGCGGACGGTCAGCGAGGGGGTGTCGGCGGCGACCATCCGCAATGTCATGCAGGACCTCGAGCACCTCGGCCTGCTCGATTCGCCGCATGTCTCGGCCGGGCGCATCCCGACACAACTGGGCCTGCGCCTTTTCGTCGACGGCATCCTGGAGGTGGGCGACGTGTCGGGCGCCGAGCGCAGCGAGATCGAGCGCTCGCTTGGCGGCAACGAGGCCGATCTCACCACCATGCTCGACCGCGCCGGCGACATGCTATCGGGCCTGACGCACGGCGCGAGCCTGGTGCTCGTGCCCAAGACCGCAGGCGCCGATCCGGCACATCGAGTTCGTCGCCATCGCGCCCGACCGGGCGCTCGTCGTGCTGGTGACCGCCGACGGCCAGGTCGAGAACCGCCTCTTTACCCCGCCGGTCGGCCTCACGCCCTCGGCGATGCGCGCCGCGGCGAACTTCCTCAATGCCATCCTGCAGGGGCGGACCCTCACCGAAATGCGCGGCGTCGTCAGCGCCGAGATCGCCCGCCGCCGGGCCGAGCTCGACGAGCTTTCGCGCGACCTGATCGAGGCCGGCACCGCGCTCTGGGCCGACGACCCGGGCGGCCGCGACCGGCTGATCGTGCACGGCCGCGCCAACCTGATCGAGGGCGACCGACGACGCCGCGCAGCTGGAGCGCATCCGCGAGCTCTTCGACGACCTCGAGCGCAAGCGTGACCTCGTCCAGCTTCTCGACCTCACCGAGGGCGGCGACGGGGTGCGGGTCTTCATCGGATCCGAGAACAAGCTTTTCTCACTTTCGGGTTCCTCTCTGGTGGTCTCTCCCTATATGAATGCGGACCGCAAGATCATCGGCGCGGTCGGCGTGATCGGACCGACGCGGCTGAACTACGGCCGGATCGTGCCGATCGTCGACTACACGGCGCAGCTGGTCGGACGGTTGATCTCTAGTCGCGGCCAGGGCTAAAGGGCGAATGAACGAGATGGCGAAGCACAAGAACCGACACGATCTGATGGAAAACGAGGATGTCTTCCTCGATGACCCCGAGACGGAGGGCGAAGACGACGAGGCCGAGCTGTCTCCCGAGGCCGTCGAGAAGGACGAGGCCGCCGCGCTTCGCGCCGAGGTGGCCGATCTCAAGGACCGCCTGCTCCGCGCCCTGGCCGACGTGGAGAATATCCGCAAGCGCGCCGAGCGCGACCGCCGCGACGCCGAGGTCTATGGCGCCACGCGCCTCGCGCGTGACCTCCTGTCGGTGCACGACAACTTCGACCGTGCGCTCGGCACCGTCACCGAGGCGGTTCGCCACGCCGGGCCCGGGCTGATCGAGGGCATCGAGCTTACCCAGCGCGAGCTGGTGAACGCCTTCGCCAAGAACAAGATCGTCAAGATCACGCCGTCCGCCGGCGACCGGTTCGACCCGAAGCTGCACCAGGCGATGTTCGAGGCGCCGGTCCCCGGCACCAAGGCCGGCGACATCATCCAGGTGATGGGCGAGGGCTTTTCCATCGGCGACCGGCTGCTGCGTCCGGCCCAGGTCGGGGTTTCCTCCGGCGGCCCGGCGATGCCGAGGACCGAGGCGCCCGACGTCAGCCGCGGCGCCGGCTCGGGTGCGCGGTCGCCGCGAAAGTGGAGGAAGGCGAGCCCCGCGATCAGCAGGGGCACGCCGATCGCCATGACGGCGCTCAGGTGGTGCCAGAGGAACGGCAGGACGTCCGTCGCGTGGCCGAACTTGTAGGCCAGCGTCGCCCAGACCCCGACCCAGAGCGCCGCCCCGACCGCATTGGCCGCGAGGAAGATCGGCCAGGGCATGCCGGTGGTTCCCGCGACGATGCCGTTGAGCTGGCGCAGCACCACGACGAAGCGCGCGACGACGACCATCATCGGTCCGTGCTTGCGCGCCACGGCCTCCACGCGCTCGAAGTTCGCGTCGGTCAGCCCGAAGCGTGCGCCGTAGCGGGTGATGACCGGCCGGCCGAGCTTGCGGCCGAGCAGGTAGCCGATGTTGTCCCCGACGACGGCGGCGAGGAAGGCCGTCGCCGCCACCGCGTAGATGTCGAGCTTGCCTGCCGCCGCCGCGGTCGAGGCGAGGATGACCGCGGATTCTCCCGGGAGCGGTGCGCCGAGCGCCTCGAGCGTTACCGAAAGGAACAGCGCCGGTATCCCGTACTGGGCGATCAGTGTCTCGAAGAAGTGGGCGATCCCGGACAAGCGCTGCCTTCCCATGGGTGGCCGGAGTGGACATTGATGCAAGTCCGCTCCCGGCTCAAGCAGAGTTGAGGAGGCTTTGCAAAGCAACGGCTTGGCCTGGGCTCGGTCGCCGTGGTTAGATCGCCGTTCTCGGCTATCACCTGACCGGAGGACATCGCGTGAGGAAACTGCCCATTCTGGTCGGCGCGGCGGTTGCGCTGGCGACGGCCGCCTTCGCCGCCGGCGATCCGATCACCACCCGCCAGCTGCTGATGGACAACAACGGGGCCGCCGCCGGGCTGGCCGCCGCGGTGATGAAGGACGAGGTCGCCTACAGCCCGGTGATCGGCAAGGCCGTGATCCAGGCGTTTGCGGCGACGGCGCATGCCTATGGCGACTTCTTTCCGGAAGGCAGCACCGATCCCGCCCGGAGCGCGGCCTCGCCGAAGATCTGGGAGGACGCTGCGGGGTTCCAGGCCGAGCTCGAGAAGTTCATGGCCAGTGCGGATGCCGCGCTGGCGGCCTCGGGCAGGGAGGGACCGGCCGACAAGGCGGCGTTCACGGCGGCGGTCCAGCCGATCTTCGAGGGCTGCAAGACCTGTCACGAGGGCTATCGCCTGGAGAACTGAGGCAGCGGCCCGATGCGGCGCCTCCTGCTCTGGCTCGCCGTCCTGGCGGTCGCGGGGGCCGCGGCGTTCTACTTGCTGACGATACCGCGCGGGCTTTCGGCGGACGAGCTTGCCGCGCTTCCCGAGGGGGACGCGGAGCGCGGCGAGACGTGGTTCTGGGCCGGCGGCTGCGCGTCGTGCCACGCCGCGGAGAAGGCCGAGGGCGACGAGCGGTTCCTTCTCGGCGGCGGTCGCGTCCTGCGCACGGATTTCGGCGACTTCGTGGTTCCCAACATCTCCAGCGACGCGGAGGACGGGATCGGCGGCTGGTCCACCGGCGATTTCGCCAGCGCGATGCAGCGCGGCGTCTCGCCGGACGGGCGGCACTACTATCCCGCCTTTCCCTATGCCTCCTACATCCGCATGCAGCCGCAGGACATTGCCGATCTGCGGGCGTACCTCGCCTCCCTTCCCGCCGTTGCCGGAAGGCAGCCCGGCCATAGCCTGAAGTTTCCCTTCGGTTTACGGCGAGGGATCGGGCTCTGGAAGCTCGCCTTCCTCACCGACGACCCTGCCGTCGCCATCGACGCGGCGGACCCGGTTGTTTCCCGCGGCCAGTACCTCGTCGAGGGGCCGGGCCACTGCGGAGAGTGCCACACGCCGCGCAACTTTGCCGGCGCGCTGGACGCGGCGCGCTGGCTGGGCGGTGCGCCGGCGGCCGAGGGGGAGGGGCGCGTTCCCAACATCACCGCCGGCGAGGGCGGCATCGGCGACTGGTCGGCCTCCGACATCGTCTACTTCTTCGAGACCGGCTTCCTGCCCGACTTCGATTCGGTGGGCGGGTCGATGGTCGAGGTGCAGGAGAACCTGGCGATGCTGGCGGGGGAGGATCGCGAGGCGATTGCGGCCTATCTCCTCGCGGTGCCGCCGCAGGATACGCCGCGCCCGTGACATGCCCGCCGCGCTGGCCTAACGTGGCCGGGCGGCAGAGGGGGACATGCTCGTGAAAGTCATCGTTCTCGGCGCGGGCGTCATCGGGGTGACGACGGCCTACTACCTCGCCAAGGCTGGCGCCGAGGTGCGGGTGCTCGACCGGCAGCCCGGCCCCGGGATGGAGACGAGCTTCGCCAACGCCGGGGAGCTCTCCTATGGCATGACCTCGCCCTGGGCGGCGCCGGGGATCCCGATGAAGGCGGTGAAGTGGCTCTTCATGCGCCATCGTCCGCTTTTCATCTGGCCGATGATCGACCCGGCGATGTGGGCCTGGGGCCTGAAGATGCTGGCGAACTGCAACGAGTTCGCCTACCGGCTGAACAAGGGCCGGATGGTGCGGATCTCGAACTACAGCCGCGACGCGATGACCGACCTGATCGCCGAAGTGCCGCTCGCGTTCGACCTGCGCCAGCAGGGGACGCTGCAGCTGTTCCGCACCGAGAAGCAACTCAAGGGGTCGAAGGCGGACCAGGAGGTGCTGGCGGAGTACGACTCGCCCTACGAGGTGCTGGACCGGGACCAGTGCATCGCGGTGGAGCCGGGGCTGGTGCATGTGGCCGAGAAGTTCGTGGGCGGGCTGAGGCTCACCGCCGACCGGACGGGCGACTGCCGGATGTTCACGCTGGCGCTGGCGGAGAAGGCGGCGGAGATGGGGGTCTCGTTCCGCTATGGCAACACGATCAGCGGCTTCACCCACCAGGGGAACCGAATCACCTCGGTGGAGACCGAGCACGGGCCGGAGACGGCGGACGCCTATGTCTGCGCGCTCGGGCCCTATGCGCCGATCCTGATGCGCGCCGTGGGGATCAAGCTGCCGATCTATCCGATCAAGGGCTATTCGATCACGCTGCCGGTCACCGACGACGCGGCGGCGCCGCAGTCGACGCTGATGGACGAGACGCACAAGGTGGCGATCACCCGACTCGGCGACCGGATCCGGGTGGCCGGGCAGGCGGAGATCATCGGCTACAACGCCAAGCTCGGGAAGGGGGCGACCGATACCGTGCGCTACGTGGTGAGCGATCTCTTCCCGAAGGGAGGGGACGTCAGCCGGGCCGAGGGATGGACCGGCCTCAGGCCGATGACGCCGGACGGGACGCCGGTGATCGGGCCGACGCGGTATTCGAATCTGTTCCTCAACACGGGGCACGGCACGCTGGGCTGGACGATGTCCTGCGGCTCGGGGCGGGCGGTGGCCGATGCGGTGCTGGGCAGGACGCCGGAGATTTCCTTCGACGGGCTGACCGCGGCGCGCTACGGGCAGTAGGGGCGCGCTTCGCGCGTGAGACTACCCTCAAGCCGATGAACCTGAACGGCTTTGCCTTTCCACATTGCGGCCGGGCCAGAGCCCCGCCTCGGGATCAGCCCTTCTTCAGCACCCGGCGGCCGAGGAGTTCGGCGATCTGGACGGCGTTGAGGGCGGCGCCCTTGCGGAGGTTGTCGGAGACGACCCAGAGCATCAGGCCGCTGTCCAGGGTCGGGTCGGTGCGGATGCGGCTGACGTAGGTGGCGTAGTCGCCGACGCACTCGACGGGCGTGACGTAGCCGCCGGCCTCGCGCTTGTCGACGACGAGGATGCCCGGCGCCTCGCGCAGGATCTCGCGCGCCTCTTCCTCGTCGAGGGGGTCCTCGAACTCGACGGCGAGGGCCTCGGAATGGCCGACGAAGACCGGGACGCGGACGCAGGTGGCGACGACCTTGATGGCGGGGTCGAGGATCTTCTTGGTTTCGGCGACCATCTTCCACTCTTCGCGGGTGAAGCCGTCTTCCATGAAGGTGTCGATGTGCGGGATGACGTTGAAGGCGATCTGCTTGGGGAAGATCTTGGGCTCGACCTCCTGACCGGGCACGTACATGCCCTTGGTCTGCAGCCAGAGCTCGTCCATCGCCTCCTTGCCGGCGCCGCTAACCGATTGATATGTCGAGACAACGACGCGCTTGATCGTGGCGCGGTCGTGCAGGGGCTTCAGGGCCACGACCATCTGGGCGGTGGAGCAGTTGGGGTTGGCGATGATGTTCTTGCGGGCGTAGCCCTCGATCGCGTCGGGGTTCACCTCCGGCACGATCAGCGGGACGTCGGGGTCGTAGCGGTAGAGCGAGGAGTTGTCGATCACCACGCAGCCGGCCTTGGCCGCGAGGGGGGCGTACTTCCGGGTCGCTTCGGAGCCGATGGCGAAGAGCGCGATGTCCCAGCCGGTGAAGTCGAAGCGGTCGAGGTCCAGCGTTTTCAAGGTCTTGTCGCCGTAGGAGCACTCGGTGCCCTGCGACTTGCGCGAGGCCAGCGCCACGATCTCGTCGATGGGGAATTCCCGCTCGGCGAGGATGTTCAGCATCTCCCGGCCCACGTTGCCCGTGGCGCCGACGACGGCGACGCGATAGCCCATATCGGATTCTCCAGAGGTTCCGGGGGGTGCTTCTGGCGGTTTTGCGGGTGAAAGTAAACACGCCGCGTCCGGGGGCGGTTTTGTCGTGGGTTAACAGGGATCTGGGCGATATGGAAACCGTATGGGAAGCGTATGGAATCCATATGGGTCGGACGCTGTCGGGACCGAAGTGTTAACGGCGGCCCTTGCCGGACGCGAGGGTACGTCCGAGGAGTAGCGACAGGATCGCGTGGAGGGCGACGGCGGGCCAGAGGAGCGATACCGGCTGTGCCGCCGGCGATGCCGAACCAGGCGAGAAGGAGCGTGACGCCGGCGCTGTAGATCAGCATGCCGAGGATCGGCGGGCCGGGCCAGCAGGCGACGCCGAGGCCGATCAGGGCGATGCCGGCGACGCGCGCGACGGTCGCCGCGAGGCCGGTGAGGTCTGCGCCCAGCAAGAGCTGTCCCACCAGCGCAGGGGCGAGGACGAGGGCGAGGCCGGTCGCTGATTTCCGCGACCGCCGCGACGGCAAGCACGCGGTTCATCGCTAGCTCGCCGGCTTCGAGGTCGAACGTCAGCTTGTCGATCTTGCCGGTGAAGCGGAACGGGCTGTCGTAGCGGTACTCGACCAGCGCGAGCGGGGTGCGGGTGTCCAGGCCGACGTCGAAGCTCTCGTCCTCGGGGAAGGTGACCGGGGTGGTGTGGTCGAGGGTGTTGCGGGCCACTTCCTTGCCGTCCACCGACAGGACGCCGGTGCCGCCCTTGCCGAGGCCGGGGCCGTCGGGCTTGAAGTCGAAGACGATGGTGTGCTTGCCGGGCTCGAGCTCGGGGCCCTCCCAGGCGGTGCGCTTGAGGTCGAGGAGGTTGTAGAGGAAGACCGGCTTGCCGCGGCCGAAGCCGAACTCGCCCTTGCTCAGGAAGAGGCCGTAGCCGCCGAAGCGGCCGCCTTCGGTGACGATCATGCCCTCGGCGCCGCCCTCGGGGATCTCGACCTCGGCGGTGATGGTGTAGCCGCGGTCGAGGATGCGCGGCGCGGCGCTGGCCGGCACGCCGCTGAGCTCGCCGGTGTAGGTGAACTGCGTCCGCCCGCCGGTGAGGTTGGGCCGCGGCGCGTTCCAGCGCGCGAGCGACGAGTTGTCGAGCGGCAGCACGTCGTTCTTCGCCGCCTCGGCGTAGAACAGGTCCTGCATCTCCTTGAGCTTGTCCGGCATCTTCGCCGCGAGGTCGTTCGACTCGGTCGGGTCCTCGGCGACGTTGTAGAGCTCCCACTTGTAGCCGGTGATCACGTCCGGGGGCGTGGCGGTGCTGAGCTCCCAGGGCAGGGTGGCCGGGCGTCGTCGCCGCGACCCAGCCCTCGTGGTAGATGGCGCGGTTGCCGAGCATCTCGAAATACTGGGTGGTGCGCGTCGAGGGCGCCTCGGCGGCGGCCTTGTCCCAGGTATAGGCCATGCTGACGCCGTCCATCGGGCCGCTGCGCGATTCCGTCGATCGATGGCGGCGCCTGGACGCCGGTGGCCTCGAGGATGGTCGGGCGCGATGTCGATCACGTGGTGGAACTGCCGGCGGATGCCGCCCGGGTCGTTGATGTGGCCGGGCCAGGACATGACGAGGCCCTGGGCGGTGCCGCCGAAGTGCGAGGCGACCTGCTTCACCCACTGGAACGGCGTGTCCATCGCCCAGGCCCAGCCGGCGGCGAAGTGCGGGAAGGTGCGCTCCGAGCCCCAGAAGGGATACCAGAGCAGCTGGTCCTTCACCGGCACCGGAGACGCCGTTGAAGGTGGTGAACTCGTTCGGCGTGCCGTTGAGCATGCCCTCGGCGCTCGCGCCGTTGTCGCCGGCGATGTAGATGATCAGCGTGTTGTCGCGCTCGCCCATGTCCTCGACGGCCTGGACGACCCGGCCGATCTCGTGGTCGGTGTAGGCGAGATAGGCGCCGTAGACGTCCGCCTGCCGCCGGAAGAGCACCTTCTCCTCCTCGCTGAGCGTGTCCCACTCGGGCAGGCCCTTCGGCCAGGCGGTCAGCTGCGCGGTCTCGGGCATGATCCCGAGCCGCTTCTGGTTGGCGAACATGGTGTCGCGCAGCTTGTTCCAGCCGTCGTCGAACAGGTGCATGTCGCTGATCTTCTTGATCCATTCCGGCGTCGGATGGTGCGGCGAGTGGGTGCCGCCCGGCACGTAGTAGACGAAGAACGGCTTGTCGGGCGCGACCTCCTTCAGCCGCCGCATGTGGTCGATCGCCTCGTCGGCCATCGCCGTGGTCAGGTTCCAGCCGGGTTGCCCTCGAAGGGATAGATCGCCGTGGTGTTGCGGAAGAGGTTCGGCTGCCACTGGCTCGCGTCGCCGCCGACGAAGCCGTAGAAATACTCGAAGCCCATGCCCGTTCGGCCACTGGTCGAACGGCCCGGCCTGGCTCGCCTGGTAGAAGGGCGTGTTGTGGTTCTTGCCGAACCAGGAGGTCGCGTAGCCGTTGTCGCGCAGGATGCGGCCGATGGTGCCGGTTTCCTTGCGGATGACCGAGTCGTAGCCGGGGAAGCCGGTCGCGATCTCGCCGACGACGCCGAAGCCGGCGACGTGGTGGTTGCGGCCGGTGATCAGCGCCGCGCGGGTCGGCGAGCAGAGCGAGGTGGAGTGGAAGTTGGTGTAGCGCAGGCCCTCCTCGCGCCAGCTTGTCGAGCGTGGGCGTCGGGATCACCCCGCCGAAGGTGGACGGGCGCGGCGTAGCCGGCGTCGTCGGTCATGATCAGGAGCACGTTGGGCGCGCCCTTGGGCGGCACGGCGCGCGGCGCCCACCACGGGGTCGACTCCGAGGCCTTCTGCTTGATCACGCCGCCGAACTTCGGGTCGGGCGGCGGCAGCGGCGCGTTGCCGAGCGTGGTGGTGGCGGTTGGCGAGCCGGGCGTGCCGGTGATTTGCTGCGCGATCGGCAGTATCAGCACAGAAGGCGGACAAAATACCGATGATCGCTGCCGCAGCAGCCAGTCTGAGATCGCGCATTGCACCGCCCCCACGGGAACCGCTTCAGGAACTCCGGTGTGTCCTGCTGCACTTCCATGCGTCAAGGATTCTCGAAGTGCCGGTCAGGGCAGCGCGAAGGCGATGACCTGGTCGCTGACCCGGGGAGAGGATGGAGTTGCCGCCGGCGACGAAGACGACGTACTGGCGGCCCTTGTAGGAATAGACCGCCGGCAGGGCGACGGCGGGGGCGTCGACGAGGCCTTTCCAGAGCACCTTGCCGGTGGCGAGGTCGAGGGCGCGGACGCGGCTGTCCATGGAGGCGCCGGCGAAGACGAGGCCGCTGGCGGTGATGACCGGGCCGCCGATGGTCACCGAGCCCCAGGATTCGGGCATGTAGAAGCCGTACTGCTGCACCTGGCCGAAGGGCACGTCCCAGAGCTGGGCGCCGGTCTTCAGGTCGTAGGCGGCCATGGAGCCGTAGGGTGGGTTCCAGCAGGGCATGCCGATCGGGTTGAGGAAGGTGGTGAGCTCGATGCCGAAGGGGGAACCCTGCATCGGGGAGAAGCCGCCGGTCTCGCCGCCGGCCTGGGCGGCGGCGTCGTAGTCGGCGCGGGGGACGAGGCGGTAGATCTCGGCGACGCTGGAGTAGTTCACCACGAAGATGCCGGAGCGGGGGTCGACCGCGCCGCCGCCCCACTCGATGCCGCCGATGAAGGAGGGCCAGACGAGCGAGCCGCCGACGCTGGGCGGGGTGAAGGCGCCTTCGTCGCGCAGGCCGGCGGCGGTGCGGGTGCACCAGCCGCCGGAGACGAAGTCGGCGAGCTTGAAGACGCCGGGCCAGCGGTCGGGGACGACGCGCTCGGGCAGGTCCACGAAGGGCTGGGTGGGGGACGAGGTTTCGCCGGGCACGTCGGTCTGCGGGACCGGGCGCTCCTCGATGGGGTAGACCGGCTCGCCGGTGGCGCGGTCGAGGACGTAGAGGAAGCCCTGCTTGGAGGTCTGCACCAGGGCGGGGATGGTGCGGCCGTCCTTCTCGATGTCGACGAGGGTGGGCGCGGCGTTGGTGTCGTAGTCCCAGAGGTCGTGGTGGACGAGCTGGCGGGTCCAGACCATGCGGCCGGTCTCGGTGTCGAGCGCCGTCACCGAGGTCACGACGGGCAGGTCCACGGGGATGGCGCCCTGGAAGAAGTTGGGGCTGGGCGAGGAGACCGGGATGTAGAGGAGCCGGCGCTCGGGATCGACCGACATGGAGGCCCAGATGTTGGCGGTGCCGGTCTTGCCGCGCAGCTCGGCCGGCAGGGTGTCGAAGGTCCACTTCACCGCGCCGGTGCGGGCGTCGAGCGCATAGACCGAGCCGGGCGAATCGACCGCCTCCGCCCAGTCCTTGCCGGCCCAGCCGAGGAAGAGGGTGTCGCCGAAGACGGTGGGCGGCTGCAAGAGCGAGAGCGGCCAGCGGGCGTCGGTGGTGTTGAAGCTGTTGAAGTCGAGGACGCCGCCCGCGCCGAAGTCGGCGCAGGGCTGGCCGGTGTCGGCGTCGACGGCGTGGAGCTTGGCGTCCATGGTGCCGAGGTAGATGCGCTTCTGGCAGGGCTGGCCGGCGGCGGCTTCGGCGGCGGCCCAGTAGGCGACGCCGCGGTTCTTCAGGTCGGGCTGGGTGAGCGCCTCGAGCACGGCCTGGCTGTCGTAGGTCCACTTGACCGCGCCGGTGTCGGGCTCGAGCGCGAAGATGCGGTAGAACGGGGTGCCGACGTAGACCGTGTCGTTGACGAAGAGCGGCGTCGCCGACCAGACCGTCGGCGGCGGCGTGCTGCCGGCGGGCCCGTGCATGCGGCTGGGCCGGTGCACGCCGTCGGAGACGTCGCCGGTGTGCATCTGCCAGGCGACGGCGAGGTCGGCGACGTTCTCCGGGGTGATCTCGGTCAGCGGCGAGAACTTCTGCGCGGCGAGGTCGCCGTTGAAGGTCTGCCAGGTGCCGTCCTGGGCGGCCGCGGGAAGGGCGAGCGCGAGGAGCGCGGGCAGGAGGAGTCGGTTCATCAAGGTGCCCCTCAGGCGTAGCTGCGGCGGGTGAAGGCGCGAAGCAGCCAGCCGATCAGGCAGACGAGCATCAGCGCGAGGAGGAGCTGGCTTTCGAGCAGCCAGGCCACCAGGGCGGTGCCGAGGATGCCGAGGAGCGCGCCGGTCATCAGGAAGGCGACGAGCCCCCGGCCGGCGGCGTTGCCGGCGAGGACGAGGCCGGCGAGGAGAAGAATGAAGGTGGCGGCGATGGCGAGGAGGGCGGCCGGCGTGCCCGCGACGCTGCTGGTGGGCGCGAGGAGGGCGACCGGGGCGAAGTAGTTGAAGATGGAGACGAGGAGCCCGAGGCCCGCTCCGAGCGCCATCAGAAGCCCGCCGTCGTGCCGCATTCCCTGCCCCCGCTGCCGCCCGGGTCAATGGCTAGCACGGCCACGGCGGAGGTGTCACGGGGTCCGCGCGGCGGAGCGTGCTTCCGTGGCGATTGCGATGGGCGGCGCGTCGTGCTATTTTGGCGGCGTTAGACTGAATGCCTTTTTGAATGCCGTCTTCATTTTGCGCCCCCTTTTGCGGGGCCGTCACCTGAACAGGAGGGTCAGCGAATGCTCTTTTCCTTGGGGCATGGCCAGCACGTCGTGCAGCAGAGCGCCATCACCACCACCGAGAGCGCCGCCAGTCGGTCGGCGGCCGTTCGGGCCGACACCGAGCCGCTCGCCGCGGTAGCACCAGGGCTCGTGGCGAAGGCCGCCGAGCGCAGCCGCGCGCTGGAGACGGCGAACGGCGGGGCAGCCGACGCGATCGGGGCCGGGGATGCCGCCATGGTTTCGACCGAGGCGCCGGAGCCCGAGTTCGGCAAGTTCCGCTATCTCTTCCCCTATGGCGGATCGCTGCCCGAGCGGCCGGACATGCCGGCGTGCCTCGACGCGCTCGCCGACAGCATGGTCGAGGCGAACGCGACGGCGGCGGCGCAGAACTCGCAGATCCCGCCGGTCTTCACCTATTTCGGCCAGTTCATCGACCATGACCTGACCGCCAACACCGACCGCGACAGCGCCATCTCGTTCATCGACGGCGCGATCACCCCGGCCGCCCGCAGCGACGTCGAGGCGAACCTCGTCAACCTGCGTACCGGCTCGCTCGGGCTCGACAGCCTCTATGGCGACGACCCGGGCCAGGGTGCGTTCGCGACCAAGCTCGCGAACCTGATGCGCTTTCCCACCAACACGGCGAAGATGCGCCTCGCGCTGGCGGCGCCGGTGGGCGGGCGGGTGCCGCTGCCGTCGACGGACAGCGCGACGGACCTGCTGCGGCTGGGGTTCCTGATCCGCAACGGGCTGCTCACGGTGGACGAGCTGAAGGCGCTGGTGCCGCCGGAGCTGCGCAACCAGTTCATCGACAAGGCCACCGACCAGCCGATCCTCGCCCGCGCGATCATCGGCGACGCGCGCAACGACGAGAACCTGATCGTCGCCCAGCTGCAGGTGCTGTTCCTGCGCCTGCACAACAAGATCGCCGACGCGACCGGCAGCCACAGCTTCGAGAAGGTGCGGCGGCTGACCCGCTGGCACTACCAGTGGCTGGTGGTGAACAGCTACCTCAAGACGGTCTGCGACCCGGCGATCGTGGACGAGGTGGTCGACATGGAGGCGCCGCTCTATGCCGCGTTCTTCCACAAGCACGGGTCGGCCGGCCCGAAGATGCCGATGCCGCTGGAGTTCTCGGTGGCGGCGTTCCGCTTCGGCCACTCGATGATCCGCGGCGGCTACGACCACAACCGCTTCTTCGGCGCGGCGGTGCCGGGGTTCGACAACGTCATCCCCTTCGCGTCGATGAGCTTCCTCTTCGGCTTCACCGGCGACGGCCGCATGAACGGCGACCCGGCGCTCGGCCAGCTGCCGCAGAACTGGGTGATCGAGTGGGACCGGTGGATCAAGACCGATCCGGCGCATCCCACCCGCTCGGCGCGCAAGATCGACACCGAGCTGGCGCCGCCGCTGGCCGACATGGCGAACCAGGGCAACGACCCGGCGCTGGGCCCGGATACGCGCAAGCTGTTCAAGCACCTGGCGCGGCGGAACCTGCGCCGCGGCTACCGGCTGAACCTGCCGACGGCGCAGGCCTGCATCGCGGAGGTGAAGGGCGCGGGCTACAAGCCCTTCCCGGAGCTCACGCCCGAGCAGCTGCGCGCCGGCTCGGACGCGCGGCGGGACGCGATCGTCGCCGGCGGCTTCGACACGGCGACGCCGCTCTGGTTCTACCTGCTGCGCGAGGCGGAGGCGCTGGCGGACGGCGAGCACCTCGGTCCGCTCGGCAGCCACATCGTCGCCAACACCATCGTCGGGCTGCTGGTCAACGACGAGGACTCGTACTGGAACGCCGACGGCGGCCCGTGGGGGCCGGCGCAGTTCAATCCGGGCAGCCCGATCGACAGCCTGGAGGACATGGTCCGCTTCTGCGGCATGCTCTGATCGCGACGCGGCCTGCACCCTCCCGGGTGCAGGCCTACATCCCGCGCGGCAGGTGGCGGAGCGTCAGCAGGCCGATCAGCGCGAGCAGGACCGCGAGGCCGGCGAAGGCCGCGGCGAAGCCCCCGAGCATGAACAGGAAGACGTAGGCGAGCGGCGGCAGCAGCTCGGAGGCGTCGAGGTAGGTGCGGTAGACGGCGGTCATCGTCGCGCGCTCGCGCGTGCGGACGGCGCGGAGGAACGGGACCGGGCCGAGGCCGTCGATGATCGCCACGAAGAAGGCGGCCGCGACCATGGCGGCGCCGGCGGCGGCGGGGAGGCGCAGGCTGAGCAGGCCCGCGGCCAGCGTCAGGGCGGCGGCGGCGAGGAAGGTGACGCCGAGGACGCGGCGGAGCGAGTGGCGCTGCGCCCATCCCCGCGCCCAGAGGTTGTTGAGGAGCATGAGGTTGCCGGCGGCCACCGCGACGCCGCCCGCCGTGGCGCCGAGGCCGCCTTCGAGCATCAGGATCGGCACGTAGATGAAGAAGGTGGTCCAGAACGCCGAGCGGGCGAAGGCGATGGCCCAGGCGAGGCGCAGGCGCGGCTGCGCGGCGAAGCGGCGGATGGCGGCGACGGGGTGCTCGACGGGGGCGGGCGTTGCGGCGGCGGCGGGGCGGATCGGGCCGCCTTCGGCGAGGCGCAGCGCCCAGAAGACGGCGAGGAGGAGGACGACCGCGGCGAGGCTGAGCGCCGAGGGGGCCCAGAGGCCGATGGACTGCATCAGCCGCACGCCGAGCAGGGGCGCGAGGCCCCAGGCCAGCGTCGCCACCGCCAGGCGCAGCGGCTCGGAGCGCACGAGGTCGCGCTTGCCGATGTTGTCCATGATGTAGAGGCTGAGGGTGACGTTGAGGAGCGCGGCGCCGGCGGTGCGGCAGAACATGCCGAGGATGAGCGCGGGCGGCACGTCGAGCGCCAGCAGGATCGCGTAGAGGCCGAGGAGCGCCGCGCCGAGGGTGTAGGCCCAGCGGCGGCTGAGGCGGCGGACCAGCGTCGGGATGGCGAAGGTGAAGCCGAGCGCCGCGAGCGAGACCGCGGTGTAGGCGAGGCTGACCGCCTCCTTGCCGCCGAGGAGCGCGTAGGCGGTGAGCGGCAGCACCGTCACCAGCGAGGCCCGCGCCACCAATTCGAGGAAGAAGAGCACGCTGAAGGTCCACGCGCCCGGCTGGGCCGGGACGCTGAAGATCGGGCCGGGGTGGCGGACGTGGACGGCCATCAGCCGTCGGGGAACCAGCAGTGCCGCGGAACGCGGAAGGCGTGGTGCTCGCGGGTGGTGAAGCCCTGCGCCGGCTGCCAGCGGGCGACCTCGCGCACCGGTCGTCGGCGCGAGGCACTCCGGGCCGGTGGGCGAGCGGGTGATGTAGAGGACATCGCCCGGGCCGGGCGGCAGCGGGTGCTTCTGGGCGTAGTGGTGTGGCGGGAAGCCCTGGGTGGGCTCGGCATGGATGGCGAGGCCGGAGTCGCGCAGGGTGTAGAAGAAGTCGGCCAGCATGGCGCGGTTGCCGCTGACCAGGGTGTCGAGGCCCTCGGTCCGGGCGATGTCGCCGGCGTGGCGGCTGAGGTCGCCCTGGCCGACGTAGCGGGCGAGGACGAGGTTGCCGGAGCCGATGCGCCAGCGGTCGGCGAAGACGGCGGCCACCGGCAGCGCCGCGGTGATGGCGAGGTTGATCGCGAGGCCGGCCGCCAGCAGGCGCGGGCGGGGGGCGAGGACGGCGGTGGCGAGGACGAGTGCTGCGAGATGCGCCGAGGCGGCCCAGTTGGCGTTGGCGCCCGAGACGAGCGCCTGGACGGAGACGATGGCGAGGATGGGCAGCGACATGATCGCGAGATAGCGGGTGGTGCCGTCGCGCCAGCGGGCGAGACCGGCGAGGTAGGCGGCGAAGAAGACCGGGCCCGCCACCGCGAACTGGCCGGCGAGAAAGCCCGCGAGGCCGGCGAGGTCGAGGCGGGGGCCCTGCCAGTCGGCGTTGTCGGCGGTGTGCTGCAGCGTGGCGAACTGGTTGGCGGCGTTCCAGACGAGATTGGGCGAGACGATGAGGAGCGCGATGACCGCGGCGACCAGCGCGTCCCGCCAGGCGATGCGCGCCGAGGGCAGGACGAGGGCGGCGAGGACGGCGGTGAGCGGGAAGTAGATCATGGCGTACTTCGCCATGAGGCCGGTGCCGACGGCGGCGCCGAGGACCAGCCGCCCAGGCCAGCGAGCGGCCCGCGGCGAGGTGGAGGTGCGCCAGCATCGCGAGCGCGAAGCAGGCGAGCATGGGCGTGTCGGTGGAGACGAGGAGGCTGCCGAGCGCCACGGCCGGGAGGGTGGCGAAGGCGAAGCCGGCGATGCCGCCCACGCGCGGGCCGTAGAGGCGGCGGGCGATCAGCGCCACGAGGATGGCGGTGGCGGCGTGGATGAGCGGCAGGGGCAGGCGGATCCAGAACGGGCCGTCGCCGCCGATCGCGGTGGAGAGGCGCAGGATCCAGGCGATCAGCGGCGGCTTGGAGTAGTAGCCCCAGTCCAGCGTCTGGCCCCAGAACCAGTACTGCGCCTCGTCGACGAAGAGGTCGGCGCTGTCGAAGGGCAGGAGCGCCACCCGCCAGAGGGTGACGAGGGCGATCCCCGCGAGGCCGAGGGCGAAGGTCCGCGCCTCAGGCCGTGCGGTCGGGGCCATGGATCAGCCAGAGGTTGCGGGCGTAGACGATGAGCCCCATGGACTGGCCGATCATGAACACCGGGTCGCGGCGGTAGATGGCGTAGGAGAGCAGCACCACGCCGCCCGCCAGCGAGAAGTACCAGAAGACGGTGGGCATCACCGATTTGCGGGCGCGTTCCGACATGATCCACTGGATCAGGAAGCGCATGGAGAAGAGCGCCTGGCCGAAGAGCCCGACCACCACCCACCAGAATTCGCCCCAGTGGTCGACCCGGAAGATCTCGAAGATCGTCTGCATCGTCAGGCCTCCCTCGCCTCAACCCCGGCTTCGGGCGTCACCTCGACGCCGCGCGCCTTCTTGCGCCGCTTGATCAGCCACATGACGCCGACGAGATCGTAGGCCCCGACGATCGCCCGGGCGAGGTTGGAATAGTTCGAGCGGCCGGCGTGGCGCTCGGCGTGCGCCACGTCCACGTGCAGCGTCTTCCAGCCGTCGCGGGCGACGAGCGCGGGGAGGTAGCGGTGCATGTGGTCGAAGTAGGGCAGCCCGAGGAACACGTCGCGGCGGAAGAGCTTCAGTCCGCAGCCGGTGTCGCGGGTGTCGTCGCGGAGGAGGTAGGCGCGGATGCCGTTGGCGGCCTTCGAGGCGAGGCGCTTCGAGGCGGTGTCCTGCCGCCCGACGCGCTGGCCGGCGACGAGCGCCACGCCGTCGGGAAAGCGCTGGCCGTCGAGCCGCGCCACGAGCTTGGGGATCTCCGAGGGCGGGTTCTGGCCATCGCCGTCGAGGGTGCAGATGGCGCCCCCGCGCGGCGAGGGTGACGCCGCTGTGGACCGCCGCGGACTGGCCGGCGCTGGTCGCGTGGCGGACCAGGCGGACCATGGGGAAGCGCCCGGCCAGCGCCAGCACGCGGGCGGCGGTGTCGTCGGTCGAGCCGTCGTCCACGTAGACGATCTCGTAGGGGCCGAGGGGTGTGCAGGCGGCGACGATCGCCTCGGTGACGAAATCGACATTCTCCGCCTCGTTCTTCAGCGGAACGACGATGGAGAGCCAGGGCGTCGGATCGGTCTGCGGCGACATGGGCTGGCCTCTCCCGCTGGACCGCCGCGCTTCCGGACGACGCGCCGGCCGGGAGCCCGGGCATGGCCGCGATGTCTGGTCGGAGTGAGAGGATTCGAACCTCCGACCCCCTGCTCCCGAAGCAGGTGCGCTACCAGGCTGCGCTACACTCCGACACGCGCGGTGGTTACGACGGAGGTCGCCGAAGCGCAAGAGGGAACGGGTTGGGCGGGCGCCCGCGGTGCTGCGCAAGGCGAGCGGGCAGCCGCCTCAGCCCTTCTTGAACAGCCGGCGGAGCGAGCTGATGCGCGGGTAGGTGCCGCTGACGTAGCGCGACTGGTTCTGCAGCACCGGCCGGTTGCGCGAGACGTGCGGCGTCTCCTCGCGGAAGACGACGTAGATGCCGCTCAGGATGATGATGGTGGCGCCGATGGCGGTGGCGCTGTCGGGCGTCTCGCCGAAGAAGGCGTAGCCGTAGACCACCGCCCAGAGGATCTGGGAGTACTGCATCGGCGCCACCACCACCGCGCTGCCCAGGCGGTAGGCGAAGATGACGCAGAGCGCGCCGACGAAGCCGAGCATCGCCATCAGCACCGCGCCGCCGAGGTGCATCGCCGGCATCGCGCGGTAGACGAAGGGCATGGCGAGGCCCATCAGGATGAAGTTCGCCATCATCGGGTAGAGCAGCAGCACGGCGCTGCGCTCCTCGTTGCCGATCTTGCGCACCACGACCGCCGCGACCGCCGAGGTGACCGCCGCGGCGAGGGCGGCGAGGTGGCCGGCGGTCAGGTCCGTCGTGCCGGGGCGCAGCACCACGATGACGCCGACGAGCCCGGCGAGGACCGCCATCCAGCGGTGCCAGCCGACCCGCTCGCCGAGGATCGGGATGGCGAGGACGGTGATGAGCAGCGGCGCGGCGAAGACGATGGCGTAGGTCTGCGCCAGCGGCAGGACCGAGAAGGCATAGAAGACGAGCGCGGTGGACAGGACGGCGGCGGCGGTGCGCAGCAGCGTCCACCACGGGATGGCGGGGGCGCAGGTTGCCGTCGGTCGCGTCGCGCATCAGCATGATGGTGACGATGGGGAAGCCGAAGAGGGTGGAGAAGAACACGATCTGGAACGGCGAGTAGACCCCGCCCAGGAACTTCACCACCACGTCGTGGGTGGAGTAGATGCCGAAGGCGACCAGGGCGAAGGCGGCGCCGCGGGCGTTGTTGGGAATTGCCGAGTCGGACATGGCCTCTTACGGACCTCGGGACATCAGTTCGAATTCAGGCAGCCCGTGAGGGGGTCAGGCGGCGTGGCCGTTCGGCCAGGCGAGCGGCTTGACGTCGACCTGCAGGTTCTTCGCCGCGCTCGAGCTTCCAGAGATCATGCTGCAGCTGCAGGGCGAGCCAGAACCGCGTGCCGTTGCGGAAGGCCTTGCCGAGGCGGATCGCCATCTCGTGGCTGACGTCGCTCTTCTCGTTTAGCAGCGCCGAGAGCGCGGGCCGCTTGATCCCGAGATGTTCGGCCAGCGCAGCCTGGGTCATGCCCAGTTCCGGAAGGATGTCGTGCTTGAGGACCTCGCCCGGGTGCGGCGGCCTGAAACCCAGCCCGGTTTCGCTTTCAGCCATGATAGTCCTCCAGATCGACATCGTAGCGGGCCGGCGCTCGTCCCAGCGAAAGGTGATCCGCCAGTTCGGGGACATCCTTACCGAGAACGTTCCCCGGCGATCACCCTTCAGCTCGTGAAAGTAGTGCCCGGGCAAGTCAAGTTCCATCGGCGCCACGGCGACGTTCAGCTCGGCGAGAATTCGCTCCGCCTTGCGGCGCCAGCGCGCGTCGATCTTGCTCCCGTCGCCTTCGAGCAGGCTGCGCAGCGCCTTGTTCCGAACGCGCTTCTTCTCAAGCAAGTGCGTATCACCGCCGGGCGCTTCTGTACAGTGAAATCGAGCTCAGGAGTCACGCGCTTGCAGCGCCGCGACGATGGCGTCGCCCATGGCGGTGGTGGAGACCGGCGTGCCGCCTTCGGGGCCGAGGAGGTCGGCGGTGCGGAGGCCGTCGGCCAGCACGGTCTGCACGGCGGCTTCGAGGCGGGCGGCTTCGTCGCCGGCGTCGAAGGAGTAGCGGAGCGCCATGGCGAAGGAGAGGATGCAGGCGATGGGGTTGGCCAGCGCCCTTGCCGGCGATGTCGGGGGCCGAGCCGTGCACCGGCTCGTAGAGCGCCTTGGGGCGGCCGTTCTTCATCGGGGCGCCGAGGGAGGCCGAGGGGAGCATGCCGAGCGAGCCGGTGAGCATGGCGGCGAGGTCGGAGAGGAGGTCGCCGAAGAGGTTGTCGGTGACGATGACGTCGAACTGCTTGGGCCAGCGGGTGAGCTGCATGGCGCCGGCGTCGGCGTACATGTGGGAGAGCTCGACGTCGGGGTATTCGGCGGCGTGCACCTCGGTCACCACCTGGCGCCAGAGCACGCCCGATTCCATGACGTTGGCCTTCTCCATCGAGCAGAGCTTGTTCTGCCGCTTGCGGGCGAGCTCGAAGGCGGCGCGGGCGACGCGGGCGATCTCGCCCTCGGTGTAGCGCTGGGTGTTGATGCCGACCCGCTCGTTGCCCTCGGTGAAGATGCCGCGCGGCTCGCCGAAGTAGACGCCGGAGGTGAGCTCGCGGACGATGAGGATGTCGAGGCCGGCCACGACGTCGCGCTTGAGCGAGGAGAAGTCGGCGAGCGCGTCGAAGCACTGGGCGGGGCGGAGGTTGGCGTAGAGGTCCATCTCCTTGCGCAGGCGCAGGAGGCCGCGCTCGGGCTTGAGCGAGAAGTCGAGGTCGTCGTACTGCGGGCCGCCGACCGCGCCGAGGAGAACGGCGTCCGCCGCCTGGGCGCGGGCCATGGCCGCGTCGGTGAGCGGGGTGCCGTGGGCGTCGTAGGAGCAGCCGCCGACGAGGTCTTCCTCGATGGAGAAGGCGAGGCCGCGGTTGGCGCCGAACCAGGCGATGACCTTGCGCACCTCGGCCATCACCTCGGGTCCGATGCCGTCGCCGGGGAGGATGAGAAGGGTCGGGGCGGCGGCCATGGCGGTTCCTCGCGGGGTGAGATTGCAGGCGGTTCGCGGTATCGCCTCGACCCGGGCGGGTCAAGCTCAGCGCAGCGCGCGGAGCGCGTTCAGGATCACCGCCACGTCGATCACCTCCTGGGTGAGCGCGCCGGCGACCGGCGGCAGGAAGCCGAGTGCGGCGGCGGCCATGGCCGCCACCGAGAGGCCGAGGCCCACCAGCACGCTCTGGCGGGCGATGCGCATGGTGCGGCGGGCGACCGCGACGGCGGTGGCGAGCGTCGCGATGCGGTCGACCAGCACCACCACGTCGGCGCTCTCGGAGGAGGCGGCCGAGCCGCGGGCGCCCATGGCGACGCCGACGGTGGCGGCGGCGAGGGCCGGCGCGTCGTTGACGCCGTCGCCGACCATCAGCGTCGGCGCGCGCGCGGTCTCGCGCGCCACCACCGCGACCTTGCCGGCGGGGGTGAGGTCGCCCGTGGCCTCGGCGATTCCGAGCGTGCGGGCGACCGTTGCCGCCACGTCCTCCCGGTCGCCGGAGGCGAGAACGATGCGGTCGATCCCCGAGCGCCGCAGCGCCTCGAGCATCGCGGGCGCGTCGGGCCGGACCTCGTCGACGAGCTCGATCAGCCCGGCGATGCGGCCGTCGACCGCCACGGCGACCGCCGCGCCCGCCTCCGGCCGACGCGCGCCGAGCGCCGTGGCGTCGACGCCGGCGGTGTCGCGGACGTAGGCGATCCCGCCGACGACCACGCGGCGACCGTCCACCGTGCCGGCGAGCCCGCTGCCCGCCGTCTCGACCACGTCCGACGGCGGCGCGAGGGCGAGGCCGCGCTTGCGGCCCTCGGCGACGAGCGCCGCCGCGATCACGTGGCCGGAGGCCTGGTCGAGCGAGGCGGCGAGGCGCAGCACTTCGTCCGGCGTCCAGCCTTCGGCCGTCCCGATCTCGCCGACCCGCGCCTCGCCGAAGGTGAGCGTGCCGGTCTTGTCGAGGATGGCGGTGCGCACGGTGGCGAGCGCCTCGATGGCGCCGCCGGTCTTGATGAGGACGCCGCTCTTCGCCGCGCGCGACATGCCGGAGATGATCGCGACCGGCAGCGCCAGGATCAGCGGGCAGGGCGTGGAGGCCACCAGCACCGCCAGCGCCCGCACCGGATCGCCCGACCCCCACCAGGCGGCCCCGGCCAGCGCCACGGTCAGGAAGAGGAACCAGATCGCGTAGCGGTCGGCCACCCGCACCGCCGGCGCCTTGCTCCCCTGCGCCTGCTCGACGAGGCGGACGATGTGGGCGTAGGTGCTCTCCGCCGCCGGGCGCAGCGCCACCAGCCGCAGCGGGTCGCCGGCATTGGTGGCGCCGCTCATCAGCTCCTCGCCGGCGCGCTTCTCCACCGGCAGCCCCTCGCCGGTCAGCGCGGACTGGTCGAGCACGGCGCGCGGACTGGCCAGGGTGCCGTCCACCGGCAGCGCCTCGCCGTGGCGGACGAGGAGCGTGTCGCCGGCCGCGATCGCCTCGATCGGCACCTCCTCCAGCTGGTCGCCGCGCTCGCGCATGGCGGTGCGCGCGACCCGCCCGAGGAGTGCGGTCATCTCGCTCCGCGCCCGGCCTTCGGCGAAGCTTTCGAGGAGCTGGCCGCCGGCGTACATCAGTGCCACGACGTTGCCGGCCAGTTCCTCGCCGAAGGCGAGGGCTGCGGTCATCGACAGCGCGGCGACGACATCGAGCCCGACGTCGCCACGCCGGAGGCTGCGGACGATCTGCACGAAAAGGCCCGCGAGCACCGGCAGGGTCCCGGCGGCCCAGGCCCACGACGCCCAAGGGGCGCCGAGCGCCCAGGCGATCCCGCCGACCGCGAGGCCCGCAACCGCCACGGCGACCAGGCCAGCCTGCCGCGGAAGCCTCATCCACCGTCCGGCCACGATCGCTCCGCTGCAGCTGTCCTCCGCAGGCCTAGCACGGACGGGCGTGCGGAGTCAGGGGAGCGCCAGGTCCACCCAGACGAGACGGTGGGCGGAGGCCGCGGCCGCCGCCTCGGCCAGCGGTGCGCCGGGCGGCGGCCAGAACACCCCGGCCGCGGCGACGGAAAGCTCGGCCGCGGGCAGGACGTAGTCGACGCGCAGGTTGCCCGGCCCCGGGGAATCGCGCCAGTCGGCGGTGTCGAGTTCGGGCGGGCCGGCGTGGCCGGGGTCGGCCGCGGCTTCGGCCCCGCCGCTCGCCGGGCGCGGGTCCTGCAGGCGGGGGTGGGCGAGGAGGGCGGCGACGCCGTCGCGCAGCCCGGCGCCGTCCAGAGGATCGGTGTTGAGGTTTCCGAGGACGAGCACCGGCGCCTCCGCCAGCGCCGCGGTGCGTCCGGCATCGTCGCGGAACGCCGCGCCGTCGAGGTAGTCGGTCCAGAACCGGATCTCGTCGTGATTGCGCCGCCGGTTGAAGCCCTCCGGCCCGTCGAAGAGCGGCGGCGTCGGGTTGGAGGCAAGGAGGTGAAGCCGGCGGCCGTCCGGCAGCGTGACCGGCACGTCCCAGTGCGAGCGCGACGAGAGGCGCAGCAGGGGGCGCGCCGCCGCGTCGGGGAAGGGGCTTCCGTCCGGGTGTTCCGGCAGCAGCGCTCCGGGCAGGTCGCTCCAGGGCAGGAGGCGGAAGCTGCGGGCGGCGCCGGCGTCGATGGGCAGGCGCGAGAGGAGCGCCATGCCGCCGTGCCCGGGGAACTTGCCCCAGCCGAAGCCGTCGCCCCAGCCGGCCGGCAGGCCGTCGCCGTCGAGGTCGCGGCCCGATGGCTCGCCGGCGTTCACCTGGGCGTGGAAGGCGTGCGGATAGTCGATGCCGTCCGGGCGCCTGGCGGAGCACGGCGCGGAAGGCGTCGAGCGCCTGCCCGCGGCGGTCGTCGTCGAAGCCGTTGAGCAGGAGCACGTCCGGCCGCACGGCGCGGACGACCTCGGCCACGGCGGCGATGGTGGCGTCGGGGGTGGCGAGGTCGTGCAGCAGGAGGCCGGGGCCGTCGCGGGTGAGCCCGACGTCCCAGGTGGCGATCCGCACCGTCCCGGCCTGGGCGGCGGCGGCGAGGAGCAGGACGCCGAGGCTGGATCTGAGGGTGAGGGCGAGCACGGAGCGAAGGATCGCTCCGGGCGCGTTAAGCGGCGGTTAACCCCGAAGGGCGTGCCGCTCAGGCCGGGGCATGCCAGGGCTGGCGCGCCTGCAGGTCCGCTTCGAAGGCGTCGATGGCGTCGACCTTCTCCATGGTCAGGCCGATGTCGTCGAGGCCGTTCAGCAGGCAGTGCTTGCGGTGGGCGTCCACCTCGAAGGCGATGCTGCCGCCGTCCGGGCCGGTGATGACCTGGTTCTCGAGGTCGATGGTCACGACGGCGTTGGCGCCGCGCTCGGCGTCGTCCATCAGCTTGTCCACGTCCGCCTGCGGCAGCGCGATGGGCAGGATGCCGTTCTTGAAGCAGTTGTTGTAGAAGATGTCGGCGAAGCTCGGCGCGATGACGCAGCGGATGCCGAAGTCGAGCAGCGCCCAGGGCGCGTGCTCGCGCGAGGAGCCGCAGCCGAAGTTCTCGCCCGCGACGAGGATCTGCGCGGTGCGGTAGGCGGGCTGGTTGAGCACGAAGTCCGGCAGCTCGTTGCCCTCGGTGTCGTAGCGCATCTCGTCGAACAGGTTCTTGCCGAGGCCGGTGCGGGCGATCGTCTTCAGGAACTGCTTGGGGATGATCATGTCGGTGTCGACATTGATCAGCGGCAGGGGTGCTGCGACTCCGGTGAGCCTGGTGAACTTGTCCATGAGCAATCCCTCCCTACGGCAGCCGCGCTGTCGAGGAGACGGTTAACCACGGCCCGGCACGCGGTGCAAGCCGGCGCGCCGCCGGCCTGCCCGCGCGCCGGAACGACTTTCAGCCCCTCGGCTTCAGGCCTTGCTTCCCGGAGGACGATACTTGATCGAGGCGGCCTTCTGCAGGGCGGCGAGCGTGTCCTCGACGGTCAGCAACACGGTCGTCTGGACCGAACTCAGGGCTCCGCCGGAGCCGATGGCGAGCGCAGTGGCGGCCATCGACACGTTGTCCGGAGCCTCCCAGAGATTGTAGCCGTCGTGGTCGCCGAAGGCGTACCAGAAACCGTGCAGTTTTCCGCCCACGGATTCGATGTACTCGGTGGCCGCCGCCCGGCGGTCCTCCGGATTCTGGATCAGCTTGGCCCAGGTTTCCGGAGTGTAGCTGAATCGCGTCAGATAGAGTGGCATCGGCCGTCCCTCCCTTGCGAGCGCCTGCAGGTTGGTCCGCTCCTGCTCGGGCCAGTCCAGTGTACAGGAGCGGTCGGCTTCGCGCGACAGCTGCCTCAGCCGTGCTCTGGACTTCCGCCGCGGGCGCTTCTACTGCACCCGGCCGGGGGAAACGACATGCCGAAGCGCAGTCCCGAGGAAGCGCAGTCCTGGGCGGGCCATGTCCGGGCGACGGTGGTGCTGGCGCTGCCGCTGATCGGCTTGCAGCTGGCGCAGATGACCATGGGCGTCACCGACACGGTGATGCTGGGCTGGCTGGGCGCGCCGGAGCTGGCGGCGGGCATCCTCGGCAGCCAGGCGTTCTTTCTCGTCTACATCTTCGGCGTCGGCTTCTCGCAGGCGATGATGCCGCTGGCCGCCGGCGCCGAGGGCGCGGGCGATGCCCGTGGCGTGCGCCGCTCGATCCGCATGGGGCTGTGGGTGCTGGCGCTCTACAGCGTGCTCGTCATGCTGCCGCTCTGGCATACCGAGTCGATCCTCCTCGCGCTCGGCCAGCGGCCGGAGATCGCGGCGCTCGCCGGCGACTACATGCGCGTGGTGCAGTGGTCGATGCTGCCGGCGCTGGCGATCACCGGGATCCGGGCCTACCTCACGGTGGTGGGGCGGGCCTACCTGCTGCTCGCGGTCATCGCGACCGGGGCAGTCCTCAACGGCGTGCTGAACTATGCGCTGATCTTCGGGAACTTCGGCGCGCCCGCGCTCGGCATCGTCGGCGCGGCGGTGGCCACGGCGATCTCCAACCTGCTGATGGCGGCGCTGCTGCTGGCCTACACCGCCGGTGCGGCGTCGCTGGCGCGGTACGAGCTCTACGCGCGCTTCTGGCGGCCGGACTGGGACGCCTTCACCGAGATCCTGCGGCTCGGCTGGCCGATCGGCGCCACGATCATCGCCGAGGTGGGGTTGTTCGCCACGTCCTCGATCATGATGGGGTGGCTCGGGACCGCGCCGCTGGCGGCGCATGGCATCGCGCTGCAGCTCGCCTCCATCGCGTTCATGATCCCGCTCGGCCTCGCCAACGCCGCCACGGTGCGCGTCGGACTGGCGGTCGGGCGCGGTTCGCGCGTCGACGTCGGGCGGGCGGCCAACACCGCGCTGGTGCTCGCGACCGCCATCGCCCTGAGCGGGGCGACGGTGTTCTGGATCTGGCCCGAGCGGCTGATCGGCCTTTTCCTCGATGCGGAGAACGCCAACACCCCGGAGGTGCTGCAGTACGCCGTGCCGCTGCTTCTGGTCGCCGCCGCCTTCCAGACGGTCGACTCGCTGCAGGCGGTCGCGAGCGGCATCCTGCGCGGCGTCAGGGACACGCGCGTTCCGATGGTGATCGCGGTGTTCAGCTACTGGGGGGTCGGCCTGCCGGTGGCGTGGGTGCTCGGCTTCGGCCTCGATTGGGGCGGGGTGGGCGTCTGGTGGGGGCTCGCCTTCGGGCTGGCCGTCGCGGCGCTGCTGCTCAACGCCCGCTTCCAGCTGCGCGACCGCCTCGGGCTGCTCGGCGCCCTGAGTGCGCCGGGGAGGGCCCGAGATTTTCCGGACGAACCGCTTGACGACTGAACCGTTCAGTTTAGACTGAGATACGAACTGAACGGTTCAGTTCGATTCGTTTCGGAGAGATCAGATGCAAAACTCGTTGCTCGTCCGCACCGCCACCGCGGCGCTTTTCGCCGTGACCCTCGTCCCGGCGGCGTTCGCCCAGTCGGCCACCCGGGCCGAGCCGGCGTTCAACCCCTATGCCAGCGCCGGCAAGGCCGCCGTGTGCAGCCAGCTCGAACTCAACGCCGGCATCACCGGGGATGAGTGCGGCCAGCTGAGCCTGTCGGAAGTGGCGTTCATCAAGTCCAAGAAGGACAACACCAATTGAGGCTCGTTTCGAGCGCGAGGGGGCGGTTCTGCCGCCCCCTCGTTTCTGTCGTTCACTTGCGAAAACTTGCGCTGGCTTGAACTGAACGGTACTGTTTCCACATTGGAGCTGCCCAGACACCGGGCCGCCCTGGAGGAAGCCGCAGTGAACGACGCCGAAGCCGCCAGCAAGCGCGGCTCGAAATCCGCACAGGTGCTGGAGGGCGCACGCAAGGTGTTCATGGACCGCGGCTACGAAGGCGCCAGCGTCGACGAGATCGCCCGCGTCGCCGGCACCTCCAAGGCCACGCTCTACAGCTATTTCCCCGACAAGCGGCAGCTCTTCGAGGCGGTGATGCAGACCCAGTGCGGCCGCACCGGCGAGGTCATGGGCTGCGGGCAAAGCGACGTGCCGGTGGATATGGCGCTGCGCGAGATGGCGGTCAGCTTCGCCACCTATCTCTTCTCGCCCGGAGCGCAGGAGATGTTCCGCGTCTGCATCGCCGAGGCCGGCCGCTTCCCCGAGCTCGGGGCAGCCTTCCACGCCTCCGGCCCCGCCCGCGCCCACGCCCGGCTGATCGCCTTCTTCGAGGCGGCCGACGCGCGGGGCGACCTCGCGATCGACGACCCGGAGACCGCGGCCCAGCAGTTCACCTCGCTCTGCAAGGCCGGCCTCTTCCTGCGCGCGCTGCTCGGCGGCACGCCCCCGGGCGAGGACGAGATCGCCCGCATCGCCGACGAGGCGGTGCAAACCTTTCTGGCGCGGTACGGAACGCGCTCGGCGGCTGCGAGCGCGCAAACCTCGTAAGGTCAGGCCGTCAGGTGCATTCGCCTGCGAGCGACAGCGCCTCGTCGCCGAGATCCAGCAGGTACGACTGGAGCTTCGCCATTCCACCGAGGAACGCATCCATGGACTGGCCGATCACCCGCTCGATACCCGCCGGCCCGTTGACGGGGTCGCGCAGGAACGGCAGCCAGACCCCGAAGGCTCCGAGGCCCTGAAGAAGCGCGGTCGAGGCGGTGAAACCGAGGCGCACCGCGTCGGCGGGTCCGGTCCAGCCCGCGGTCCGCAACCCGGCTAGATAGCCTGCGAAGACGGCCTGCTCAAAGTCGCGGGCCACGTCCATGCTCACGTCCATGAATTGCAGCGAGACGCCGACCATCGGGGCGAGTTCTTCGCCCACGGCGCCCGGGCCGAGCATCGACCAGTCGATGGCGACGAACTCGCGCGCCTCCCCGCGGTCCGCCCGGACCATCAGGTTCCGGCGAAAGGCGTCGTGATGGCAGAGACACACCGGCAGCGATCGCAAAGCGCCGATCAGGCGGTGGCGGCGGTGCCAGAGCTCCAACGTGCGATCGAGCGTCCCCTCGCTCAACCACGCTTTCAGGACGGGCTCGCGGGCCTCCTCGCGGAGCCTGGCGAGCACGTCGCCGCTGTGCCCCACCCAGTTGCCGAGTCGACCCGGCAGCATCCACGGGAAGTCCGGACGCGGCTCACCTGCGAGATAGGCCCCGTTGAAGCGTCCGAGTCCCTCGGCGGCGCGACGGTAGGTCTCGAAGGTCCAGGCGGACTTCTCTTCGGGCACGCGCTCCATGAAAATCATGGCACGATCGCCCGCCGTCAGATCGACGCCGTAGCAGACCGGCGCCGCGATGCCCGGCGGAAGCGTCGCCAGCACCTCGCTGGCATAGGCAAGGGGCTCGCGTTTCCAGTAGTTCCAATCCCGCGGATCGGCGCTGCCGGTCAGCCCATCGGCCAGGCCCTTCGCGACCATGCTGAAGCTGCGCAGGCCGTGCATTGACCTCGCGCTTCCCTCGATGCAAAACTTGCCGAGCCCGCCGCCGGAGGTCTCGGCGAACCCCCCGCCCAGGGGCTCCGCCGAGAAGGCCTCGACCTCCGCCGTCGCGTCGCCGAGAAGGCGGCGCACCGGTTGCGTCAGCATCTGGCCGTCGATGTCCATCAGCGAGGGTCGCACGGCAACGCGAGCGACGCCAGCGGCCGGTCACTTCATCGGCGATGCGTTCGCTTCGGAGACTTCGCCCTCCCGCCGAATTCGAACCTCACATCAGCTCGCGCACGTCCGTGAGCCGCCCGGTGATCGCCGCCGCCGCCGCCATCGCCGGCGAGAGCAGGTGCGTGCGCCCGCCGCGGCCCTGCCGGCCCTCGAAGTTGCGGTTCGAGGTCGAGGCGCAGCGCTCGCCCGGCGCGAGCTGGTCGGGGTTCATGCCGAGGCACATGGAGCAGCCGGCCATGCGCCAGTCGAAGCCGGCCTCGATCAGCTTCTGTGCGATCCCTTCCGCCTCGGCCTGGGCGCGGACCAGCCCCGAGCCCGGCACGATCATGGCGCGCAGGCCCGCCTTCACCTTGCGGCCTTCCATCACCTTCGCCACCTCGCGCAGATCCTCGATCCGCCCGTTGGTGCAGGAGCCGATGAAGACGGTGTCGATCTCGATGTCGCGGAGCGGCGTGCCCGGCACGAGGCCCATGTAGTCGAGCGAGCGGCGGGCGGCGTCCACCTTGCCGCCCTTGAACTCCTCCGGGCTCGGGACGACGCCGGTGATCGGCAGCACGTCCTCCGGGCTGGTGCCCCAGGTCACGACCGGGGCGATCCGGCCGGCGTCGAGCACGACCTCGCGGTCGAAGTGCGCGCCCTCGTCGGTGAAGAGGGTGCGCCAGTGCGCCTCGGCCATCTCCCACGCGCCGCCCTTGGGCGCGTGCGGGCGGCCCCTGACGTAGTCGAAGGTGGCGTCGTCCGGGGCGATCAGCCCGGCGCGGGCGCCGCCCTCGATGGCCATGTTGCAGACGGTCATCCGGCCTTCCACGGAGAGCGCGCGGATCGCCTCGCCCATGTACTCGATCACGTGCCCGGTGCCGCCGGCGGTCCCGGTCGCGCCGATGATCGAGAGCGTGATGTCCTTGGCGGTGACGCCGGGGCCGAGGCTGCCCTTGACCTCGACCTTCATGTTCTTCGCCTTGCGCTGGATCAGCGTCTGGGTGGCCAGCACATGCTCCACCTCGGACGTGCCGATCCCGTGCGCCAGCGCCCCGAAGGCCCCGTGCGTGGCGGTGTGGCTGTCGCCGCAGACGATGGTCATGCCCGGCTGGGTCCAGCCCTGCTCCGGCCCGATGATGTGCACGATCCCCTGCCGGACGTCGCCCACGCCGTAGTATTCGATCCCGAAGTCCTCGGCGTTCTTCTTCAGCGTGTCGACCTGGATCCGGCTCTCCTCGTTCTCGATGCCGCGGGCGCGGTGGATGTCGGTCGGCACGTTGTGGTCGGGGACGGCCACGGTCTTTCCCGGTGCGCGCACGCGGCGCCCGGCCATGCGCAGGCCCTCGAAGGCCTGCGGGCTGGTCACCTCGTGCACCAGGTGGCGGTCGATGTAGAGCAGGCAGGTGCCGTCGGGCGCCTCGTGCACCAGGTGGGAGTCCCAGATCTTGTCGTAGAGGGTTTTCGGCTGTGGCATGGCTTCCTCCCGCGAGGATGGTTTCGACGAACGATCGGAGGCGGCGACGCCTCAGGCGCCGGCGCGGAGCCGCAGGCGGCGGCCGTGGAACCGCCACGGCAGGCGGGCGCGATCGTCCATGTCGAATATCCTTGGCATGGGCGTTCTCTAGCCGCGAATCGCCACCGCGACAAGCGGCCCGCGGGACTTGCGCCACGGCGGCGCCGCCGGGATAATGCGCCGCGACGGGGAGGTGACGATGGACTGGTCGGCAGCCGACTACCGCCGCTTCGAGGACGAGCGCACCCGCCCGGCGCGGGACCTGCTGGCGCAGGTGCCGACGCCGGAGGTCGCCGCCGCGGTCGATATCGGCTGCGGACCGGGGAACTCGACCGAACTGCTGCGCGCGCGCTATCCCGGGGCGCGGCTGCTCGGGATCGACAGCGCCCCCGACATGATCGCCGCGGCGCGGAAGCGCCTGCCGGATGTCCGCTTCGAGGTGGCGGACATCGCGGGTTGGGACGATCCGGGGGGCTACGACCTGATCTTCGCCAATGCCGTGCTGCAATGGCTGCCCGGCCATGGCGCGCTGATGCCGTCGCTGCTCGCGCGCCTCACCCCCGGGGGGAGCCTCGCAGTGCAGATGCCGGACAACCTCGACGAGCCGGCGCGCGCCCTGATGCGCGAGACGGCGGCCGGCGGACCGTGGGCCGGCAAGCTCGGCGGGGCGGATGCGGCGCGGGAGGCGCAGCACGATGCGGACTGGTACTGGCGGCTGCTGCGGGACGACGCCGCAAAGGTAGACGTCTGGCGTACGGTCTATCATCATCCGCTCGCGGGCGGCGCGCGCGGCGTGGTGGACTGGTTCCGCGCCACCGGCCTGCGCCCGTTCCTGGCGCCGCTCACCGAGGACGAGCGGAACGGCTTCCTCGCGCGCTACGAGGCCGCGCTGACAGCAGCCTACCCCGCCGAACCCGACGGCACCGTGCTCCTGCCCTTCCCCCGCCTGTTCATCGTTGCAGTGCGCTGAGCCGCCCCAAAGCGACGTTCGGCCGTGTAAAACTCGTGCATGGGTTGTGCAAACGTTGTTCATACTTTGTGCATCGTTTGCACGTAGCTTGTGCATCCGGAAACGTTCGCTGTTTCAGTCGCTTGGCCGAAAACACCGGGACACCGCCAGCTGCAACCCAACCCGGAGCGCCCCGTTAAGGATGCACGCCAGATCTCGGCGTTTGTCACGATATGGGGTTGATGCGGTGCAGCAGCGGAAGCTACGTTACACAACGTACTTGCAACAAAAAGAAAAGCAGGGGTAGGGATGTTGTACCACGCCTATGAGATGACGCACGCGGCGTTCTCGCCGATGCGTGCGGCGGCTCGGATGGGTCAACAGGTGATCCAGAATCCCCTTAACCTTATGTCGACGACGTACGGGTCGCGGGCCATGTCGGCCGCGCTCGAGATGTTCATCAACGCCACCCGCCGCTATGGCAAGCCGGACTTCGGCATTACCGAGGTGCTGGTCGACGGCGTCGCCACGCCCGTTGCCGAGGAATTCGTCTGGTCGGCACCATTCTGCAACCTGCTGCACTTCCGCCGTGATTCGGAGGCGGTCGCTGCGCGGAACGATCCCAAGGTGCTGGTCGTGGCGCCGATGTCGGGGCACTACGCCACGCTGCTGCGCGGCACCGTCCGCGACCTGCTGCCCAATCATGATGTCTACATCACCGACTGGATCGACGCTCGCGACGTACCGGTGGGAATCGGCGAGTTCGATCTCGACGACTACACCGACTACCTGATCGATATGATCGAGCATCTCAGCCAGGACGGCGAGCGGATCGCCGTGATGGCGGTCTGCCAGCCGGGTATTCCGGTGATGGCCGCGGCCGCGCTGATGGCCATGAACAAGAACCCGCGCCGGCCCGCGTCTCTGGTGCTGATGGGCTCGCCGATGGACACCGCGCGCAACCCCAAGCAGCCCAACGAGGTGGCGCAGCAGCACTCGCTCGGCTGGTTCGAGAACAACGTCGTCGTGCTCGTGCCCTGGCCAAACCCGGGCTTCCTGCGGCGGGTCTATCCGGGCTTTCTCCAGCTCTCGGGCTTTCTGTCGATGAACATAAACCGGCACATGGACGCGCATGTGGACCAGTTTCGCAACCTGGTGCGCGGGGACGGCGACGGAACAGAACAGCACCGCGCGTTCTACGACGAGTATATGGCCGTGATGGACCTGACGGCGGAGTTCTACCTGCAAACGATCGACCGGGTCTTCAAGCGGCGGCTGCTCGCCACCGGCGCCTACCGCTACCGCGACATCCCGGTGGAGACGGCGGCGATCGACGACATCGCGCTGATGACGATCGAGGGCGAGAAGGACGACATCACCGGCCTCGGCCAGACCGAGGCGGCGCATGACATGGTGCCGAACCTGCCGGCCGAGCAGCGGCAACACTATGTCGCCCAGGGTGTCGGGCACTATGGCGTCTTCAATGGCTCGCGCTGGCGGACGCTGATCGAGCCGCAGGTGCGGCGCTTCATCCTGGCCCAGCGCCGGGGGCACTGAGCAGGCGCCTCCAGTGGCAGACGCGATCCGCATCGGCGAACCGGCCATCGAGATAAGCCTTCGGCGGAACGCCCGGGCGCGTCGGATGGTGCTTCGGGTGGCGCAGACCGGGCGGGGGCCGACGCTGACGCTGCCGCCCGGGGTGCCGATCGCCCAGGCGAGGGCGTTTCTCAGCGATCAGGAGGGCTGGCTGCGGCAGCATCTGGCTGCGCGCCCGCGTGGCGTGGCGGTGGGCGAGGGCACTGTGCTGCCGTTCGGCGACCGCACGCTGACGATCCGGGCGGAGCACGGGCGGTCAGTCGTCCATGCCGAGGGCGTCCTCGGGGTTCCGGGGCCGTCCGGCCAGCATGCCATACGGGTCGCCGCCTGGCTGCGTGAGGAGGCGCGCCGCACCTGCGTGGCGGCGGTGGACCGTCACGCGGCGTGCCTGGGGCTGACGCCGGGACGGATCAGCCTGCGCGATCCGCGCTCGCGCTGGGGGTCCTGCACGGCGACCGGGGACCTCATGTTCTCCTGGCGGCTCATCATGGCGCCGAGCGCGATCTTCGATTATGTCGTCGCCCATGAGGTGGCGCATCTGGCGGAGCTCAATCACTCGCCGCGGTTCTGGGCGGTGGTGCGGCGGCTCTGCCCGGACTATCAGTCGTCGCGCGACTGGCTGCGGCGAAACGGGGCGGCGCTGCACCGCCACGATTTCGGCGCGCGGGCGGCCTGACCGGCGCGCCTCATGATGGAGCGCGAGCGCCCGGGCGAGTCGGCACTCCCTGCCCACGAGCGGGTCTATCGGAGCCTGAGGGCGCGCATCATGCACGGACAGCTGGCGCCGGGGGCCGCGTTGACGCTGCGCGGGGTGGCGGGGGAATACGGGGTCAGCATGACGCCGGCGCGCGAGGCGGTGCGGCGGCTGGTGGCGGAGGGGGCGTTGAAGCTGAGCGCTTCGGGACGCATGTCGACGCCCGAACTCGCCAACGAGCGGATCGAGGAGCTGGCCGCGCTCCGGGCGCTGATCGAGCCGGAGCTGGCATCGCGGGCGCTGCCGCGGGCCTATGCCGCGCTGACCGACCGGATGCAGGCGATCAACGACGTGATCGACGAGATGATCGTGAAGGGCGACGCGTCGGGCTACGTGCGGACGAACCTGGAGTTTCACCGCACGCTCTATCTCCGGGCGCAGGCGCCGGCGATGCTGGGGCTGATCGAGACGGTCTGGCTGCAGGCGGGGCCGACGATGCGGATGCTCTACGAGAGGCTGCAGCGGCGGCAGGCGAGCGACAACCACCGCAAGATCATCGCGGCGCTCCGGGCCGGGGACGAGCCGGGGTTGCGGCTGGCGATCCGGATGGACGTGACCCAGGGGCTCCGGATGCTCATGGCTTAGCCAGAAGCGGGCGTCCCTTTGGCCGCATCGTTCACGCGTGGATAGCGCCGTCGCCGCAGGCGAGGGCGGCCTCGCGGACGGCCTCGGAGCAGGTTGGGTGGGCGTGGCAGGTGCGGGCGAGGTCCTCGGCGGCGGCGCCGAACTCCATGGCGACGCAGACCTCGGCGATGAGCTCGCCCGCCTGCGGGCCGATGATGTGCGCCCCGAGGATGCGGTCGGTTTCCTTGTCCGCCAGGAGCTTAACGAAACCATCGCCCATGAGGTAGGACTTGGCGCGGGCGTTGCCGAGGAAGGGGAACTTGCCGACCTTGTAGGCGCGGCCGGCTTCCTTGAGTTGCTCCTCGGTCTGACCGACGGAGGCGACCTCGGGGCTGGTGTAGATGACGCTCGGGATGACGCCGTAGTTCACATGGCCGTGCTGGCCGGCGATGGTTTCGGCGACGGCCAGGCCCTCGTCCTCGGCCTTGTGCGCGAGCATGGGCCCGGCGATCGCGTCGCCGATGGCGTATATGCCGGGGACCGAGGTTTGCCAGCGGGCGTCGACTTCGATCTGGCCGCGCGGGCTGACGGCGATTCCGAGGGCGTCCAGGCCGAGCCCCTCGGTGTAGGGGCGGCGGCCGGTGGCGACGAGCACGACGTCGGCGTCCAGCGACGCGTCGCTGTCGTCCTTGCGGAGCTTGTAGGTCACGCGCACGCCGCCATCGGTGGGATCGGCCGATTGAACGGCGGCGCCGAGGACGATCTTGAGGCCTTGCTTGGTGAGGAGCTTCTGCAGCGTCTTGCAGAGCTCGAGGTCCATCCCGGGGGTGATCTGGTCGAGGAACTCGAGAACCGTCACCTCGCTGCCGAGCCGGGCATAGACAGACCCGAGCTCGAGCCCGATGACGCCCGCGCCAATCACGACGAGGCGCTTGGGGATCTCCGGCAGGACCAGCGCGCCCGTGGAGCTGACGATGGCCTTCTCGTCGATGGTGACGCCCTTGAGGGGCGTGACCTCGGAGCCGGTGGCGATGACGACGGACTTGGCCTTGTGCGATGTTCCGTCGACGCTGACCTCGCCGGGGCCGGTGATCTTGCCCCAGCCCTTCAGCCAGTCGACCTTGTTCTTCTTGAACAGGAACTCGATGCCCTTGGTGTTGCTGTCGACGGTCGCCTGCTTGTAGCCCTGCAGCTTGGGGACATCGATCGTGGGCGCGGCGCCGACGAGGCCCATCTTGTCGAAGTTGGTGTGGGCCTCGTGGTAGAGCTCGGAGGCGTGCAGCATCGCCTTGGACGGGATGCAGCCGATGTTGAGGCAGGTGCCGCCCAGGGTTGCGTTGCCCTCGACGCAGGCGGTTCTGAGGCCGAGCTGGGCGCAGCGGATGGCGCAGACATAGCCACCGGGGCCGGCACCGATGACGATCACGTCGTAGTCAGCCATAGCGGCCTCCGTTCAAAGCTTCCGGTACGAAGAGGGGAGCGCTTTTGAGCTTGCTCCGCGCGTCGATGACGATGCCGGCATGCACGCCCACGACGAAGAGGAGTGCGGCAAAGTGCAGGCCCAGGCCCGCCGGCGAGGTCACGAGGACTGCGATCCCGAGCGGGAGAAAAAGGACGATGCCGGTGACCAGTCCGGGATTGTAGCGGCGCAGGACGGCCCATGCGATCAGGTGGACGATGCCGTTGACGAGGACGAGATAGCCGGCCAAGACGCCGAACCCGGGGCCGACCCGACGCATCAGCCAGAGCGTGACGACCATCACCACCCAGACGCCGACGATGTTGATCAGGAAGATTGCAGGCGTCGGGAGCACGTCGCGCCCTTTCCCAGTTCGGTGATGACGAAGCGGTGGAAGCGGTCGTCGTCGTGTTCCTCGTACTGGTGCAGCATGTAGACAGGGAGCACGAGAAAGGCGAGAACCGCCGCCCCGTCCCAGCCTCCGAGAAGAAGCGGCGTCAGCGCCAGCAGCATCAGGCCGGCGAGAAAGCCGCCGTAGACCCAGTTTTGCTGCAGGCGGCCCAGGCGCGTCATGCGGAACCTCCGAACAATGCCGCCAGGATCATCGCCCCGGTGGCGGCGGCGCCCACCCCGAAGATCACCGAGCGCCAGGGCGACCAGCCGTAGGCGTAGGCAGGGACGTAGATGACACGCGCCGCGAGATAGATCCACGCGCAGGCCGCAGTCAAGGCGCTGGCGGAGCCGGAGAGGGTCACCACCACAACGGCGATGGTGAAGAAGACCAGCGCCTCGAAGTGGTTGTCGACGGCGCGGCGCAGCCGGCCGGTCAGGTTTGAGAACGCCTGTTCGGTGTCGCGCGGACCGGCGTTCCAGTCGAGCCCGGCGTCGCGGTTCATGCTGGCGCCGGCGAGGACGATCTGCACCGCCTGCCAGAGTGCGGCGAGGGCGAGAACAGTAAGTTCAGGGGTCATTCTCAGTGCTTCTTGGACCAGCCCTGTCTTCAGAGGTCCATCAGCATGCGGCGGGGATCCTCGAGCTCTTCCTTGACGCGGACGAGGAAGGTCACCGCGCCCTTGCCGTCGACGACGCGGTGGTCGTAGGAGAGCGCCAGGTACATCATCGGCCGCGGCACGATCTGGCCCTTCACCACCATCGGCCGCTCCTGGATCTTGTGCATGCCGAGGATGCCCGACTGCGGCGGGTTCAGGATCGGCGAGGACATGAGCGACCCGTAGACGCCGCCGTTGGAGATGGTGAAGGTGCCGCCCTGCATGTCGGCCATCGAGAGCTTGCCGTCGCGGGCGCGGGCGCCGAGTTCGTTGATCTTCTTCTCGATCTGCGCGAACGAGAGCTGGTCGGCGTCGCGCACCACGGGGACCACGAGCCCGGTGGGCGTGCCGACGGCGATGCCCATGTGGACGAAGTTCTTGTAGACGATGTCGGTGCCGTCGATCTCGGCGTTGACCTCGGGCACGTCCTTGAGCGCGACGCAGCAGGCCTTGGTGAAGAACGACATGAAGCCGAGCTTCACCCCGTGCTTCTTCTCGAAGAGCTCCTTGTACTCGTTGCGCAAGCCCATCACCGCGGTCATGTCCACCTCGTTGTAGGTGGTGAGCATCGCGGCGGTGTTCTGCGCCTCCTTGAGGCGGCGGGCGATGGTCTGCCGCAGGCGCGTCATCTTGACCCGCTCCTCGCGGGCGGCGTCCTCGGCGGGCACTGGCGAGCGGGGGATCGAGACCGGCTCGGCGACCGGCGCCGGGGCGGGGGCCGGTCGCGGGGCACCTTCGGCGCGCTGCACGTCCTCCTTCATGATTCGCGCGTCGCGGCCGGTTCCCTCCACCTGATCGGGCGTGAGGCCGCGTTCTGCCATGAGCTTCTTTGCCGAGGGCGCATCCTCCACGTCCCGCTTCACGCTGGCATCGGGCGCGCGCTCGGCGGCGGACGCTCCGGCGGCGGCCACCGGCGCCGAGGCCGGGGCGGCGACGGCTCCGCCGCCGGCGATGCGGCCGAGCTTGCCGCCCGCCTGCACGGTGGCGCCGCCGTCGGCGTAGATCTCGGCAAGCGTGCCGGAGGCGGGCGCGGGCACTTCGACGGAGACCTTGTCGGTCTCCAGTTCGCAGAGCATCTCGTCCTGGGTCACCTTGTCGCCCACCTTCTTGAACCAGGTGGAGACCGTGGCCTCGGTGACGCTCTCGCCGAGGGTCGGGACCATGATCTCGATCGAGCTCTCGTTGGCGGGCGCGCTTTCGGCGTCAACCGGCGCGGCCTTGCCAGGGGTCTCCTCGGGGGGCTGTGCCGCGGTCTTCGCCGCCTTGTCCGGTTTTGCGCCTGCCTTCTCATCGATTGTGGCGAGGAGCGCGTCGACGCCGACGGTCTCCCCCTCCTTGGCGACGATCTCGGTAAGGACGCCCGCAGCCTTGGCGGGGACCTCGACGGTGACCTTGTCGGTCTCGAGCTCGCAGAGCATCTCGTCGAGCTTCACGGCGTCGCCCACCTTCTTGAACCAGGTGGCCACGGTAGCCTCGGAGACGCTCTCGCCGAGCGTGGGCACACGGATGTCGACCATGGGATCAGCGGTCCTTCTTGAGGCTGAGGGCAGCGTCCACCAGCGCCTCCTGCTGCGCCTTGTGCTCGCGGGCGAGGCCGGTGGCGGGCGAGGCGGCCGCGGGGCGGCCGACATAGCTGGGGCGGCCGTGCTTGGAGCCGATGCGGTCGAGCACCCATTCGAGGTTGGGCTCAACGAAGGACCATGCCCCCTGGTTCTTCGGCTCTTCCTGGCACCAGATAATCTGCGCCTGCTTGAAGCGGCTGAGCTCCTTGGTCAGCGAGAGCGCCGGGAACGGGTAGAACTGTTCCAGCCGCATCAGGTAGACGTCGTCGATGCCGCGCGAGTCCCGCTCGTCGAGCAGATCGTAGTAGACCTTGCCCGAGCAGAGCACGACGCGCTTGATCTTGTCGTCGGCCACGAGCTGGGTGGCGGATATGCCGTACTCCGGGCCGAGGTCGGCGTCGTCCCAGAGCACGCGGTGGAAGCTCGAGCCCTTGGCGAAGTCCTTGAGCTTGGAGACCGCGAGCTTGTGGCGGAGGAGCGACTTGGGGGTCATCAGCACCAGCGGCTTGCGGAAGCTGCGGTGGAGCTGGCGACGCAGGATGTGGAAGTAGTTGGCAGGCGTCGTGCAGTTGGCGACGATCCAGTTGTCGGCGGCGCACATCTGGAGGAAGCGCTCGGGGCGGGCGGAGGAATGCTCCGGCCCCTGGCCCTCGTAGCCGTGGGGCAGCAGCATCACGAGGCCCGACATGCGCAGCCACTTCGCCTCGCCCGACGAGATGAACTGGTCGATCATGATCTGGGCGCCGTTGACGAAGTCGCCGAACTGCGCCTCCCAGACGGTGAGCGTGTTCGGCTCGGCGAGGCTGTAGCCGTACTCGTACCCGAGCACGGCGTATTCGGAGAGCATCGAGTCGACGACCTCGTACCCGGCCTGGCCCGGCTCGATGTGGTTGAGCGGAAAATAGCGCTCCTCGGTCTCCTGGTCGACGATGGCCGAGTGGCGCTGGCTGAACGTGCCGCGGGCCGAGTCCTGGCCGGAGAGGCGCACCGGGTAGCCTTCGACCAGCAGCGTGCCGAAGGCGAGCGCCTCGGCGGTCGCCCAGTCGAGGCCCTCGCCGGTCTCGATCATCTGGCGCTTGGCCTCGAGCATGCGCTGCACCGTGCGATGCGCCGCGAAGTTGTCGGGGAGGCGGGTGAGGGCGTCGCCGACCTTCTTCAGCCTGGCCATCTCGACGGCGGTCTTGCCGCGCTGGTAGCGGCCCTCGCGCCGGCCCATGCCGGACCAGCGGCCGTCAAGCCAGTCGGCCTTGTTGGGGCGGTATTCCCTGCCGGCCTCGAACTCGGCGTTCAGGTGTGCCTGGAAGGCAGCCTTCATGTCCTCGATCTCGCCTTCGGGGATCAGACCGTCGGCCACCAGCCGCTCGGTGTAGAGCTGCAGCGTCGTCTTGTGTCCCTTGATCGCCTTGTACATCAGGGGTTGGGTGAACATCGGCTCGTCACCCTCGTTGTGGCCGAACCGCCGATAGCAGAAGATGTCGATGACGACGTCCTTGTGGAACTGCTGGCGGAACTCGGTCGCAACGCGGGCGGCATGCACCACCGCTTCCGGGTCGTCGCCGTTGACGTGGAAGATCGGCGCCTCGACCATGAGCGCGATGTCGGTCGGATAGGGCGACGAGCGCGAGTATTGCGGCGAGGTCGTGAAGCCGATCTGGTTGTTGACGATGATGTGGATCGTGCCGCCGGTCCGGTGGCCCTTCAGACCCGAGAGGCCGAAGCACTCCGCGACGACGCCCTGCCCTGCAAAGGCTGCGTCGCCATGCAGCAGGATCGGCAGCACCTTGGTGCGGTTGACGTCGCCCTTCTGCGCCTGCTTCGCGCGCACCTTGCCGAGGACGACCGGGTCGACCGCCTCGAGATGCGAGGGGTTGGCGGTGAGCGAGAGGTGCACGGTGTTGCCGTCGAACTCGCGGTCGGAGGAGGCGCCGAGGTGGTACTTCACGTCGCCGGAGCCCTCGACTTCCTCGGGCTTGAAGCTGCCGCCCTGGAACTCGTTGAAGATCGCCTTGTAAGGCTTCTCCATGACGTTCGCGAGGACGCTGAGCCGGCCGCGGTGCGGCATGCCGATGACCACCTCCTCGACCCCGAGGGCGCCGCCGCGCTTGATGATCTGCTCCATGGCCGGGATCAGCGACTCGCCGCCGTCGAGCCCGAAGCGCTTGGTGCCGGTGTACTTGACCTGCAGGAACTTCTCGAAACCCTCGGCCTCCACCAGCTTGTTCAGGATCGCCCGGCGGCCGCGCTGGGTAAAGCTGATCTCCTTGCCGTAGCCTTCGATCCGCTCCTTGAGCCAGGCCGACTGCTCCGGGTCGGAGATGTGCATGTACTGGAGCGCGAAGGTGCCGCAGTAGGTGCGCTTCACCAGCGCCAGGATCTCGCGCAGGGACGCGGTTTCGAGGCCGAGGACATTGTCGATGAAGATCGGTCGGTCGAGATCGGCCTCGGTGAAGCCGTAGGTCTCGTAGCGCAACTCGGGGTGCGGCAGCATCTCCTCGAGGCCGAGCGGGTCGAGGTCGGCCTCGAGGTGGCCGCGGATGCGGTAGGCGCGGATGATCATCAGCGCGCGGAGCGAGTCGGTGACTGCCTGGCGGATTTGCTCGTCTGAGACGGAGATGCCTTTTTCGGCGGCCTTGGCGCGGACCTTGTCGCCGATGGCGCGGGCCGGGTCCGGCCCCCACTGGCCATCGAGGGCGGCTGTCAGTTCGTCGTTCGGCGTCGGCGGCCAGTCGGCTCGCGCCCAGCTCGGACCGCGGGCGCCGCGCGTGACGTCGCTGTTCGGGTCGTCGAGGCCGCGGAAGAATGCCTGCCAGCTTGCGTCGACGCTGGCCGGGTTCTGGGCATAGCTGGCCTGAAGCTGCTCGACGTAGTCGGCGTTGTGTCCTTGCAGGAAGGAGGATGAGTGGAAGACCGTGTTCTGCGATTGCTCGGTCATGGTGTGACGGGACTGGCCCGCTCCTTTCGATTTCTGGCCCCGTGGCGCGGGGCCGCGCTGTTCGCCCTTTGGGCGCAGAGATGTCAGGCCCGCTTCAAGGCCTTCAGCACCGCCTGGCCGAGCCCGGCGGGGCTGTCGGCGACGACGATGCCGGCGGACTTCATCGCCTCGATCTTGTCCTCGGCGCCGCCCTTGCCGCCCGCGACGATGGCCCCGGCGTGGCCCATGCGGCGGCCCGGAGGCGCGGTGCGGCCGGCGATGAAGCCGGCGGTCGGCTTCATGCGGCCCTTCTTCGCCTCGTCCTTAAGGAACTGCGCGGCGTCCTCTTCCGCTGAGCCGCCGATCTCGCCGATCATGATGATCGACTCCGTCTCCGGGTCCGACAGGAACCACTCCAGCACGTCGATGTGCTCGGTCCCCTTGATCGGGTCGCCGCCGATGCCGACGCAGGTGGATTGCCCGAGCCCCGCGGCGGTGGTCTGGCCGACCGCCTCGTAGGTAAGGGTGCCGGAGCGAGACACAACGCCGACTGAGCCGCGCTTGTGGATGTGGCCGGGCATGATGCCGATCTTGCAGGCGTCCGGCGTAATTACGCCGGGGCAGTTCGGACCGATCAGGATCGACCTGGTGCCCTGGAGCGCGCGCTTGACCTTCATCATGTCGAGGACGGGAATGCCCTCGGTGATGCAGACGATGAGCTCGAGCTCGGCGTCAATGGCCTCGAGTATGGCGTCGGCGGCGAAGGGCGGCGGCACGTAGATCGCGGTGGCGGTGGCGCCCGTCTTCTCGCGCGCCTCGGCGACGGTGTTGAAGACGGGGAGGCCGATATGGCTCTCGCCGCCCTTGCCGGGGGTGACTCCGCCGACCATCCTGGTGCCGTAGGCGATGGCCTGCTCGGAGTGAAAGGTTCCTTGCGAGCCGGTGAGGCCCTGGCAGATGACCTTGGTGTTCTCGTCGACGAGGATCGCCATCTTACTTCCCTACCTCTCGAAGTTCGCCGCGCGAGTGGCTGTACGTGCAGTCAGAACCGAGTCCACTCCCGAGGCATCGACTGCGCCGGCCAATCCGACCGCTGTTGGCGATACTTCCGCTTTCATGCCGCTTGGTTCAGCCCTTCACGGCCTTGACGATCTTCTCCGCGGCGTCGGCCAAGTCGTCGGCAGCGATCACCGCAAGCCCAGATTCGTTGAGGATCTTCTTGCCGAGTTCCACGTTCGTGCCCTCAAGCCGCACCACCAGGGGCACCTGGAGCCCCACCTCCTTCACCGCGGCAATGACGCCCTCGGCGATCACGTCGCAGCGCATGATGCCGCCGAAGATGTTGACGAGGATGCCCTTCACCTGTGGGTCAGACGTGATGATCTTGAAGGCTTCGGTGACCTTATCCTTCGTGGCGCCGCCGCCCACGTCGAGGAAGTTGGCTGGTTGCGCGCCGTATAGCTTGATGATGTCCATGGTCGCCATGGCGAGGCCGGCACCATTCACCATGCAGCCGATTTCGCCGTCGAGCGCGATGTAGTTGAGATCGAACTTGGAGGCCGCGAGCTCCTTGGGATCCTCCTCGGTCTCGTCACGCAACGCCATGATGTCCTTCTGGCGGTAGAGCGCATTGCCGTCGAAGGACATCTTGGCGTCGAGGCAGAGAAGGTCGCCGTCGCGGGTGACGATGAGCGGATTGATCTCCAGCATCTCGCAGTCCCGCTCGGTGAAGAGGCGGTAGAGCCGGTTGATCAGGTCGACGCATTGCTTGATCTGCTTGCCTTCGAGCCCGAGGGCGAACGCGACGCGGCGGCCGTGGAAGCCGGAAATGCCGGAGGCCGGGTCAACTGAGAAGGACAGGATGCGCTCGGGGGTGTTGGCGGCGACTTCCTCGATGTCCATGCCACCTTCGGTGGAGCAGACGAAGGCGATACGGCTACTGGCGCGGTCGATCAGGAGGGCGAGGTAGAGCTCGCGGGCTATGTCGGAGCCATCCTCGATGTAGACGCGGTTGACCACGCGGCCCGCGGGACCGGACTGGTGGGTGACAAGCGTGCGTCCAAGCATCCTCTGCGTCTCTTCCGCCGCTTCGGAGACGGACTTTGTGATGCGAACGCCACCCTTCTCGCCGGCAATGGATTCCTTGAACTTGCCCTTGCCGCGACCGCCGGCGTGAATCTGCGCCTTGACCACCCAGATGGGACCGTCAAGCTCGCCAGCGGCGGATTTGGCCTCGTCGGCCTTCAGGACCACCCGGCCGTCGGAAACCGGCACGCCGAAGTCCTTCAGGAGTTGCTTGGCCTGATACTCGTGAATGTTCATCCGACGTCCCTCGCTTTAGGCCGTGTCGTGAGTTGGTTAGGCCCAGTTCGGTGGTCTATGCAAACGAATTGCGCGCAGCAGGCCCTCTGATCTCGCCGAAAACGACGCTATGTGATCACATGGCAAAATGCCGTGATCACAAGAGAGAAGTGTCTAGCTTTTAAGCGATTTGTTTTGACGCCTCAGTCGGCGCCGATGGAGGATGCGGTCGGCGACAAAGGATGGCTCGACGACGGCGGCAGCCGCAGTCGGTGCGCAAAAGGTCCGTCCGGGGTGGACGTCGCGCAGCAAAAGCACGCGTTCTACCCTGACGGCCTTAGGCGAGGCGGGTGTCAATCGCCTTGCAGGCGGCTACGAGGCCGCGCACCGCCTCGACGGACTTCTCGAACATCGCCTTCTCGGACCGGTTGAGGGTGATCTCGATCACCCGCTCGATCCCGCCGGCGCCGATCACGGTCGGGACGCCGACGTACATGCCCTTGAGGCCGTAGGCACTCTCGATGTAGGCGGCGCAGGGCAGGACGCGCTTCTGGTCCTTGAGGTAGGCCTCGGCCATCTCGATGGCGCTGGCGGCCGGGGCGTAGAAGGCGGAGCCGGTCTTGAGGAGGCCAACGATCTCGGCGCCGCCGTCGCGGGTGCGCTGGACGATGGCATCGAGCTTTTCCTGTGTCGTCCAGCCCATTTCGACGAGGTCGGGAAGCGGAATGCCCGCGACGGTGGAATAGCGGACGAGGGGCACCATGGTGTCGCCGTGGCCGCCGAGGACAAAAGCGGTGACGTCCTTGACAGAAACCTCGAACTCCTCGGCCAGGAAATGCCGGAAGCGGCCGGCGTCGAGGACGCCGGCCATGCCACAAACCTTGTGGGTCGGCAGGCCGGAGAACTCGCGGAGAGCCCATACCATGGCATCGAGGGGATTTGTGATGCAGATGACGAAGGCGTCGGGGGCGTGGGCGCGGAGACCTTCACCGACCGCCTTCATGACCTTGAGGTTGATCCCGAGGAGGTCGTCGCGGCTCATGCCCGGCTTGCGGGGGACTCCGGCGGTCACGATGCAGACGTCGGCGCCGGCGATATCCTCGTACGAGTTGGCGCCCTTCAGGTTGGCGTCGAAACCGTCGATCGGGCCGGACTCCGCGATATCGAGCGCCTTGCCCTGGGGGATGCCCTCGGCGATGTCGAAGAGCACCACGTCGCCCAGTTCCCTCAGCGCGGCCAGATGGGCGAGCGTGCCTCCTATCTGTCCGGCGCCGATCAGTGCGATCTTCGACCTTGCCATGCCCGTCTCCCCCGATGGTGCGAAACAGGCCTTTGGCTAGCCCCTCGACACGGCGATGGCAAGGGGCGGGGCGTCAGGCGTCCCGGCCGGGCTTGTCCAACGGATGGACGTCCTGCTCCCAGCGCTGGCCGGCAGCGAGGAGGCAGGTCATGCCGTCCGGCCGCGTCATCAAGGATGGTCCAGGTGCCGGTTTCCTCGGAACTGTAGATCTCGACCAGGCCGTCGTCGCGGTGGAGGCCGAGGCTGCGCAGCGTCTCGCCAAACTTGTCAGCCAGCTTCTGAACGACGCGAGAGCGCTCGGCGCAGGCCTGGCTGCCCTCGGCCCCTGCGCTGGGCGTGACGGCGAGAAGGGTGATAGCCGTGGCGGCCCGGACCAGAAGGGAAAGACGTGGCAAGGTCTGCTCCTTTTGCCATCGGGACCGTTCCGTCCCTCGAACTGCCGGCAAATCTCGGACCGAAAGCCAAACTTAACCTTAACGAAGCGTTCTCCGGCACCGGGGTTTGCGCAACGCCGGATTAGCCACTTGTGTTTCGGTCGGGCTTCGGTAAGTCACTATCGCAGTGCAGCAAAGCCGGAACGCCATGCCGCAGGACGCTCACCCCTACCGCTCGGTGCTCTACATGCCGGGATCGCGGCCCAGGGCCCTGGAGAAGGCGCGCACGCTGCCGGCGGATGCGCTGATCCTGGATCTCGAGGACGCGGTTGCGCCGGCGGAGAAGGTGCGGGCGCGGGAGCTGGTTGCGGAGGCGGTCAAAGCGGGCGGCTATGGGCGGCGAAAGCTCCTGGTTCGCGTGAACGGCCTCGATACCGAGTGGGGCGAGGCGGACCTGGCGCTTGCCTGTGCGGCGGGTCCGGACGCGATCCTCCTGCCGAAGGTCGAGACGCCGGGCGAGGTGCGCCGGGCGGCAGATCTGCTGGAGAGGTACGGCGCGCCGGAGACGTGCAGCATCTGGGCGATGATGGAGACGCCGCGGGCGATGCTTAACGCCGGCGCTGTGGCGGCTGCGCATCCGCGGCTGGAGGGTTTCGTCCTCGGGACCAACGATCTGGTCAAGGAACTCGGGGCGGCGCATACGCCTGATCGTTTGCCTCTGGTGACGAGCCTCGGGCTTTGCCTGCTGGCGGCCCGGGCCGAGGGGCTGGTCTGCGTGGACGGGGTCTTCAACGCCTTTCAGGATCAGGAGGGCCTGCGCGCCGCCTGTGTGCAGGCGCGCGACATGGGCTTCGACGGCAAGACGCTGATCCATCCCGACCAGATCGCCGTGGCGAACGACGTTTTCGCTCCATCGGGGGAGGACCTGGCGCTGGCGAGGGAACAGGTCGCTGCCTTCGAGGCGGCGGAGATGCGGGGAGAGGGTGTGGCGGTGGTCAACGGACGGATTGTGGAGAACCTGCACGTTGCGAGCGCCCGGCAGCTGCTCGCGCGTGCGGAAGCCATCGCCGCGCTCGAGGCGACGCGATGACTTTGCTCGTTCTCGGGCTGATCGTCTGGACGCTCGTCCACCTCTTCAAACGGCTCGCGCCGGTCGCTCGCGCGAGGATGACAGCATCGCTCGGCGCCGGGCCGGCGAGCGGGGTGATGGCGGTCCTGCTCGTCGTCGCCACGGTTCTGATGGTCGTGGGCTTCCGTCGGGCGGCCTTCGTTCAGGTCTATGACCCGCCGGCGTGGGGGATCCACGTGAACAACCTCCTGATGCTTTGCGCGGTCGGGCTTTTGGGTGCGGGGCACTCAAAGGGGCGGGTGCGCACGTGGCTCCGGCATCCGATGCTGGTGTCGGTGGTCGTCTGGGCGGTCGCGCACCTGTTGGTCAACGGGGACAGCGCGTCTCTGGTGCTTTTCGGATGGATGGGCCTCTGGGCGGTGGCGGAAATGCTCCTGATCAATGCGCGGGAGCCGGCCTGGGTGCGGCCTGGTCCGGGGACGGTTGCGGGTGATGCAAGGTGGCTGGTCATCACACTGGTCGTCTTCGCCGTGATCTCGGCGATACACTATTGGCTCGGCTATCCGCCGTTTCCGCACTGAACTCATGTCGAAGACGCGGGCCGGGAACTTCTTCGAGGACTACCAGGTCGGGCAGATCCTGACGCACGCGGTGCCCCGCACGGTCACGGAGGGGGAGCGGGCGCTTTACCTCGCGCTCTATCCCAGCCGCTTTGCGCTCTACGCGTCCGACGAGTTCGCCCGGTCCTGCGGTCTGGCGCGGAGCCCGATCGAGGATATCGCAGCCTTCCACGTCGTCTTCGGCAAGACTGTGCCGGACGTGAGCCTCAATGCGGTGGCGAACCTCGGCTATGCGGAAGCGCGGTTCCTCAGGCCGGTGTGGCCGGGAGACACGCTGACGGCGACGAGCGAGGTGATCGGGCTGCGCGAGACCTCGACCGGGCGGAGCGGGGTGGTCTGGGTGCGCTCGACCGGCTGGAACCAGCGCGGGGAGGCGGTGATGCGCTTCTGCCGCTGGGTGTTGGTCAGGAAACGGGACGGGGAAGCGGCTGCGCCGGAGGTGGTGGTGCCGGAGTTGGCGGCCGCCGTGGCCGCGGCGGAACTGGTGGTTCCGGACGGGCTGGACTTCACGCACTACGATTTCGCGCTGGCGGGGGAGCCGTGGCGGTGGGGCGACTATGCGGTCGGCGAGCGGATCGACCATGTGGACCGGGTGACCATCGAGGAGGCCGAGCACATGCTGGCCACCCGGCTCTGGCAGAATACCTCGAAGGTGCATTTCGACGTCACCCAGCGCGAGGACGGTCGGCGGCTGATCTATGGCGGGCATGTGATCAGCCTGGCGCGGGCGCTGAGCTTCAACGGCCTGGCCAACGCCCAGGTGGTGGCGGCGATCAACGGCGGGACGCATGTGAATCCCTGCTTTGCCGGGGACACGGTGGGGGCCTGGTCGGAGGTGCTGGACAAGGCGACGACGGCGGCGCCGGGGGTGGGGGCGCTGCGGCTGCGGACGGTGGCGGTGAAGGCCGGGGCGGGGGAGTTCGCGCTGAGGGATGCGGCGGGGAAGTACCTGCCGGAGGTGCTGCTCGATCTGGACTACTGGGTGCTGGTGCCGGTGTGAGGACACGAAGTAGTACCGGCGGCGTCTGTCCCTGACCCCACGCCGGCTTCTCGGGGTGAAGCGGCGCGAAAATCGCCGGGGTTGGCGATTGCGAGGCAAGCCACTGAAAAGGCTTCGTTTCCGGCAGCTGGAAACCGGCTGGAAAGAGGCTGGAATCCGGCTTGCCGTTTTTTCAGGTTTCGGTAAGGCTTCGGCACGAATCAAGCGCCTGGGCCGTTGGTATAAGCCGATGGTTTCGTTCAGGTATTATCCCACCCTCCCGCCGGTATCGCACGCTGCGGCGTGCAGCCGGCTTGCAATCGGGGGTGGTCTGGTGTCATTAACCTTATCCGACCGGGTGCGGGCGCGCCGCGCAATTTTTCCAGGGCGGGATAGCGGAGGTGACGATGGCTGACGTCAACCGGGGCAACCGGCCGCTTTCGCCCTTCATGATCGGGCCGATCTACCGGCCGCAGATCAACTCGGTGATGTCGATCTTCCACCGCCTTACCGGGCTCGGGCTGGCGCTGACCGGAATGCTGGTGGTCTGGTGGTTCATGGCGGCGGCGACCGAGCCCGGGCTACTTCTCGGCTGGTGGACGGGCTCCTGACCTCGTGGATCGGCACGCTGGTCATGATCGTCTCGCTGGCGGCGCTCTGGTACCACTTCTTCACCGGGCTCCGGCACCTGGTCTGGGACGCCGGCGCCGGGCTCGACAAGGCGCAGATCCGGCCGGGCAGCATCGCGGTACTGGCGGCTGCGGGCGTGATGACGGTGCTCACCCTGATCATAGCCCTGTAAGGGAGGCGGCGATGCAGTTCCGGACCGACAGGCAGCGCGTCCAGGGCCTCGGAGCCTCCGGCGACGGGGTGGGGCACTGGTGGAGCCAGCGGCTGACGTCGGTAGCGCTTGTGCCGCTGACGATCGTTTTCATCTTTCCCTTCGCCCAGGCGCTGGGCGAGAGCTTCGAGCGGGTGCGCGCGATCTATGGCCATCCGTTCAACGCCGTGGTGGCGATCCTCTTCCTGGCGGTTGGCGTTCCACCACCTGCAGCAGGGCATCCAGGTGGTGATCGAGGACTATGTCCACGACAAGCCGCTCCGTGTCGTGCTGCTCCTGGCCAATACGCTCCTGACCCTGGCTTTCGCGATGACCGGCATCTTCGCCGTCGCCAAGATCGCCTTCGAAGCCTGAAGGACGCGAGGGACATGGCCGCATATGAGTTCATCGACCACACCTACGACGTGATCGTGGTGGGGGCGGGCGGATCGGGGCTGCGGGCGACGCTGGGAATGGCGGAGCACGGGCTGCGAACGGGGTGCATCACCAAGGTGTTTCCGACCCGGTCCCACACCGTGGCGGCGCAGGGCGGGATCGCCGCGTCCCTGGGCAACATGGGGCCCGACAGCTGGCAGTGGCACATGTACGACACCGTGAAGGGGTCGGACTGGCTGGGCGACATGGACGCCATGGAGTACATGGTGCGCGAGGCCCCCAAGGCGGTTTACGAGCTCGAGCACTACGGGGTGCCGTTCTCGCGCACCGAGGACGGGCGGATCTACCAGCGGCCGTTCGGCGGGCATACCACCGAGTACGGCGAGGGGCCGCCGGTGCAGCGGACCTGCGCGGCGGCGGACCGCACGGGGCACGCCATCCTGCACACGCTCTACGGGCAGAGCCTGAAGCACCACGCCGAGTTCTTCATCGAGTACTTCGCCATCGACCTCATCATGAGCGAGGACGGGATCTGCCAGGGGGTGCTCGCCTGGAAGCTCGATGACGGCACGCTGCACCGGTTCAACGCCAAGATGACGGTGCTCGCCACCGGTGGCTACGGGCGGGCGTATTTCTCGGCGACATCGGCGCATACCTGCACGGGCGACGGGGCGGGCATGGTGGCGCGGCAGGGGCTGCCCTTGCAGGACATGGAGTTCGTGCAGTTCCACCCCACGGGGATCTATGGCGCGGGGTGCCTGATCACCGAGGGCGCGCGCGGCGAGGGCGGATACCTGACGAATTCCGAGGGCGAGCGGTTCATGGAGCGCTATGCGCCGACCTACAAGGATCTGGCGTCGCGCGACGTGGTGTCGCGTTGCATGACCATCGAGATCCGCGAGGGGCGTGGGGTGGGGCCGCAGAAGGATCATATCCATCTCAACCTGAACCACCTGCCGCCGGAGGCATTGGCCGAGCGCCTGCCGGGGATCAGCGAGAGCGCGAAGATCTTCGCCGGGGTGGACGTGACCAAGGCGCCGATCCCGGTGCTGCCCACGGTGCATTACAACATGGGCGGGATTCCGACGAACTACTGGGGCGAGGTGCTGCATCCGACCGAACACAACCCCGACCGTATCCTGCCCGGGCTGATGGCGGTGGGCGAGGCGGGCTGCGCCAGCGTGCATGGGGCGAACCGGCTCGGGTCTAACAGCTTGATCGACCTCGTTGTTTTCGGGCGCGCGGCGGCGATCCGGGCCGGGGAGGTGGTGGAGCGGTCGACGTCCAACCGGCCGCTCAACGCGGCTTCGGTGGATGAGGCGGTGGCGCGGTTCGACGGGCTGCGTCATGCCGACGGCGGTACGCCCACCGCCGAGTTGCGGCTCGCGATGCAGAAGGCGATGCAGGACGATGCCGCGGTGTTCCGCACCGACACTACGCTGGCGGAGGGCTGCGTGAAGGTGAAGGCGCTGGCGGACCGGATGGTGGATATCAAGGTGACCGACCGGTCGATGATCTGGAACTCGGATCTGATGGAGACGCTGGAGCTGACCAACCTGATGCCGAATGCGCTGGCCACCATCGTCTCGGCCGAGGCGCGCAAGGAGAGCAGGGGGGCGCATGCGCAGGAGGATCATCCCGACCGGGATGATGCGAACTGGCGCAAGCATACGCTGGCGGTTGTGCATCCGGACAACACGGTGACCCTGTCGTATCGGCCGGTGCATCTCGATCCGCTGACGCCCATGGACGAGGGCGGGATCGATTTGAAGAGGATTGCGCCCAAGGCGCGGGTGTACTGAGGAGCGGACGCGATGGTCGAGCTTACACTGCCGCGCAACAGCCGGATGATCACCGGCAAGACCTGGCCGAAGCCGGCGGGGGCGAACGTGCGGACGTTCCGCATCTATCGCTACGACCCGGATTCCGGCGTGAATCCGCAGATCGACACCTACTTCGTCGACATGGACACCTGCGGCCCGATGGTTCTCGACGCGCTGATCAAGATCAAGAACGAGATCGATCCGACGCTGACCTTCCGGCGGTCGTGCCGCGAGGGGATCTGCGGGTCCTGCTCGATGAATATCGATGGAATCAATACGTTAGCCTGCACCTACGGGCTGGAGGAGATCACCGGGGACGTGAAGATCTATCCCCTGCCGCACATGCCGGTGATCAAGGATCTGGTGCCGGACCTGAGCCTCTTCTACGCCCAGCACGCCAGCATCCATCCGTGGCTGGAAACCGAGACGCCGGCGCCCGGGCAGGAGTGGCGGCAGTCGATCGGCGACCGCAAGAAGCTGGACGGGCTCTACGAGTGCATCCTCTGTGCGTGCTGCTCGACCGCGTGCCCGTCGTACTGGTGGAATCAGGAGCGATTCCTCGGGCCTGCGGCGCTCTTGAACGCCTATCGGTGGATCAACGACAGCCGTGACGAGGCCACGGGCGACCGGCTGGACGATCTCGACGACTCGTTCAAGCTCTACCGCTGCCACACGATCATGAACTGCGCGCAGACCTGCCCGAAGCACCTGAACCCGGCGAAGGCGATCGCCGAAATTAAGAAGTTGATGGTGGAGCGGCGGCTCTGAGGCGGCCGGTGGCGGGGTGCGCGGGGTGGCGAGAGAACGCCGGCAAAGCCAAGGGTTAACGGGGATTTGTTCGATATGGAATCCGTATGGGAATCGTATGGCTTTCATATGGCACCTAAAATACTCAGGATTGAATTGTTAACGCGGCCATGCGTTCGGCCAAGGCGTCGTATCCGCTGGCGCGCAGGCCGTTCACCGCGCCCTCATGATCCCGGGGCTCCCGGTTCTGGCTCAGTTTGGACTTCGCAAGGACCCTTTTGACGACGATATGGAAGGCGACGATGCCGGCGAGCATTTGCGTCATGAAGTCCGCCGGTGCATCGGCCATTCGCCACGCCCTATCACCGTTCACCCGCCTCTCGTGATTTCGCGTCAAGAGGCCGACGGCGGCCCGCTTGGTGCGTTCGTCGTGCTGGAAGCGGATGTCGCCGTAGACATGCACGACCTGGTAGTTCCAGGTCGGAACGTGCCGTTGATGCTCGGCTTTGCTCGGATAGTAGTTCGGCGAAACGTAGCCGTCCTCGCCCCTGAAGATGACGAGCACCTCCTGTCCGTCGGAGACCAGCCGGTGCATGTCGTTCGCCAGCGCCACGTGACCCACGAGCGCGCCGTCGGCGCCGGTCAGGAGCGGGAGGTGGTTTGCGATCAGTCCCGCCTCCGTCTGCGCCACGATGCAGGCCAGCGGCGCCGTCCGCATGACCGAGGCGATCTCCGTCTCGCTGACCTCCTTGAAGTGCTCGGGCAGATACATGACGGCCTCCTCCGGTGCGGCTTGCAAGATAACGCGCTTCAGGCGCCAGCGATGAGTTTCAGCGCGATCGCCCACATGACCACGGCGATGGCGCCTTCCAGCGCCCGCCAGGCGGATGGCCTGGCGAATACCGGCCTGAGCCACGCCGCGCCATAGCCGAGGGCGAAGAAGAAGAGGAAGGACCCGGCGACCGCGCCAACGGCGAAGGAGGTCGCCGCGCCGGGAAACTGGGTCGACACCGTGCCCAGGAGGACGACCGTATCGAGATAGACGTGCGGGTTCAGCCATGTGATCGCGAGGCAGGCCAGCAGGGTCCCGACGAGGCCCTTCGCGGTCGCGCCTTCGGACGTCAGCGCTTCGGTGGAGCCCAGGGCGGAGCGCAGGCTCCTTGCTCCGTAGGCGATCAGGAAGGCCGCGCCCCCGTAGCGCATGACCGGGTCGAGCCAGGGCAGCGCGGTGGCGATCCGGGCGAAGCTCGACACGCCCAGCACGATCAGCGCCGCATCGGAAACCGCGCAGGTCAGGCACACGGCGAAGACGTGCTCGTCGCGCAGGCCGTGCCGGAGCACGAAGGCGTTCTGTGCGCCGATGGCGACGATGAGGCTCAGGCCCATCGTCATGCCAGCAAGAAGAACCGGGAATTCCATCGGGAGCGTCCATAGGCAGCTGTTCGGCCTTGCGCTACCGGCCTTCCGCGCGTTAGGCAAATTAAACACGCTAACCTTGCATTAGGCTGGCTTATCCGTGATCGACTATCCCGCCGCACGGGCCGTTGCCCTCATCGCGCAGACCGGCAGCTTCGAGAGGGCCGCCGCGGCGTTGAACGTGACGCCCTCGGCGATCTCGCAGCGGGTCAGGCAACTGGAGGAACGGCTCGGCGCGGTGCTGGTCGAGCGCGGCAGCCCCTGCACCGCGACCGAGAAGGGCGCCTGGCTCTGCCGGCACATGGAGCATGTCGGCATGCTCGAGGCGGAGCTGATGCAGCACCTGCCGGGGCTGGTCGACCCGGCTCACCGGCCCAGCGGGTGACGGTCAACATCGCGATCAACGCCGACAGCCTCGGGACCTGGTTTCTCGCCGCCGCCTCGGCGTACACGAGCGCCTCGGACACCCTGCTGAACATCGCGATCGACGACGAGGACCACACCGCCGACTGGCTGCGGCGGGGCCGGGTTCTTGCGGCGGTGACGTCGCTGGCGAAGCCGGTGCAGGGGTGCCACCTGAGGCCGCTCGGCAATCTCCGCTACCACGCCACGGCGAGCCCGGGGTACATGGAGCGCCACTTCCCGGCCGGGGTGACCGCGGAGGCGATCGCCACCGCGCCCGCGCTCACCTTCAATCAGAAGGACCGGCTCCAGAACGAATGGGTGCGGCGGGCCTTCGGTCAGGACATAGCCTTTCCGACGCATTGGCTTCCGTCGACGCAGAGCTTCGTCGATGCGAGCCTCGCGGGGATGGGGTGGGCGCTGAACCCGGTCCAGCTCGTCAGGGAGCACCTGGCGTCCGGCCGGCTGGTGGAGCTGGTTGCCGGCACGACCCTCGACCGACCGCTTTCATGGCAGGTGAACCGCCTGGCCGCCGATCACCTCTCCGACCTCACCCGGCACGTGCTGGCGACGGCGAGGCGCGAACTGACCTGAGGAAGGACCATGAGACCGGAACCGCTGCTCCCGGCGGCACAAGGCTGCGCAGGACTGCGGATATTGCCGCAGGCTTTCCGAGCAAACGCCCTCTAGCGGTCGTTGAGCCTGCCCCGATGTGAGAACATGGGTACGGTCCGCTTTGAGCGCGGCTCCGCTACGCATCATGCGGAAGTTAGCTTCAATTGTCATTGGGGGTTGGTCAATGGGTCAGGAGATCAGGCTTTTTGGCGCAATTGCAGTGCGCCCCGCGGTGCTCGCAGTCATCCCCGGTTCGAAAAAGTCACCGGACATACCGTGGCCGTCAAATGGGAACTCAATCCGACAGTAAGAAAGCAGATCGAAGCTGGAGAACCTTTTGACCTCGTCATTATCAATCCCCACCATATTCAGGACCTCGCCGCGGCCGGATTGGTCGAAGGAGGGAGCGAGGTAGCGTTTGGCCGAGTAAGAATGGGAGTGGCGGCCAAAGCAGGCAGTCGACCGCCCAACATTGAGTTAGTCAAGGCGTTCGAACAGGCGTTGCAGGGCGCCAGATCAATCGCCTACGCCAGCGAAGGGACCAGCGGGGGCTACTTCGTCGGCTTGCTGGAACGCTTGGGCATAGCTGATGAGGTCACGCCCAAGTTGGTAGCCGTATCTGGAGGCCAGACAGCGACGGCCGTAGCCCGTGGCGAAGCCGAGCTGGCGGTCGTTCCCGTGACTTCCATTCTTGCCGCCGCGCCGGAGGTCATCCTTGTTGGCCAGTTTCCGGCACAACTCCAAAGCCACGTTGACTTCTCCATTGGCATCAGCGCCGCTTCAACCCACGCGCAAGCTGCCACGCAGCTGTCGGATTTTCTGAAGTCGAGAGCGGTTGATGAAATCCTGGCGTCAAAGGGCCTTGAGCGCCGCTGATTGTGCCGGTTGGCCGTTCCGGGTCGCAAGAATAGCCCAAGATCGGAGGTCACTACACGGCTCTTCCGATTGGCTTGGGCGGTCGAGGCGCCACCGGACCGACGCCGCGCTCCGTCGAGCGGCGCTCATGGTGCGCTCAAGTCGCGGAGGGTGCGCGGGTAGCCTGGCGCGCGGGGAGATGTCGTGTGAAGTATATTTCGAAATATATTTTCAAGTAAGGGTGAAAATAAGGTGAAACGGTGCTGCGCGACATTTCGTCGCGCACCTCGGGGACGGTGCCGGTGGCGTTCTGTCTTTGCTTCGCTCGACGGCACGTTTCCTGCTTTGCGAGGCGCGGGGCGCCTCGCAAAGCGGCGGGCCGGGGGCTACGCCGTGGCGGGGAGGTTGTCGCGCGTAGCGCCTAGCCGACCGCGGCCGGCTCGGCGAGGAGCGACTTCAGGTCGAGGCGTTCGGTCTTCATCTTGAGGTTGCCCTCGGCGTCGCGGGGCCATTCCGACTCGGGGCGGTCGCGGTAGAGCTCGACGCCGTTCTCGTCGGGGTCGCGCAGGTAGAGCGCCTCGGAGACGCCGTGGTCGGAGGCGCCGTCGAGCTGGATTCCGGCGGCGGTCAGGCGGCGGAGCGCGTCGGCGAGGTCGCGGCGGGTCGGGTAGAGGATGGCGGTGTGGTAGAGGCCGGTGTGGCCCGGCGGCGGCGGCGTGGCGCCGAGGCTCTCCCAGGTGTTGAGGCCGATGTGGTGGTGGTAGCCGCCGGCGGAGATGAACGCGGCCTGCGTGCCGTAGCGGGCCTGCAGCTCGAAGCCGAGGACGCCGCAGTAGAAGCCGAGCGCCCGCTCGAGGTCGGCGACCTTGAGATGGACATGCCCGATGCTGGTGCCGGGCGCGATGGGGGTGGTCATGCGGCGGTTCCTTGATCCGTTGACGACCTGACAATAATCCCGCAGGCGGTGCGAAAGAAGGTGCGAAACCGGAAACGCGGGGTTTCTTCGCATGGCCTGAAGTGGTGATCGAGCGGCTGGGGCGCGAGGGCGACGGGATCGCCGGGGCGCTGCGGCTGCCGTTCGCGCTGCCCGGCGAGCGGTGGCGCGTGCCGGAGGCGGGCGAGGCGGCGCTGCTCGACCCGGCGCCGATGCGGGTCGCGCCGCCGTGTCCGCATTTCGGGCGGTGCGGGGGCTGTTCGCTGCAGCATGCGTCGGACGGGTGGCTGGCGGCGTGGAAGGGCGCGGTGATCGTCCGGGCGCTGGCGGCGCGCGGGCTGGAGGCGGAGGTGCGGGCGACGCTGACCTCGCCGCCGGGGTCGCGGCGGCGGGCGACGTTCGCCGGGCGGCGGACGCGGAAGACGGCGGCGGTCGGGTTCCACGCGCGGAAGTCGGAGGCGCTGGTGGAGGTGCCGGGGTGCCTGGTGGTGACGCCGGCGATCCGGGCGGCGCTGCCGGCGCTGGCGCGGCTGACCGCGATCGGGGCGACGCGGACGGCGACGCTGCGGCTGGCGGTGAGCGACGGGCCGGCGGGGCTGGACGTGGACGTGGCCGGCGGGCGGGCGCTGGACGGCGCGGTCCGGGGCGCGCTGGCGGCGCTGGCGGAGGCGGAGGATTTCGCGCGGCTGGCGTGGGACGGCGAGGTGGTGGTGACGCGGCGGCCGCCGTTCCAGGCGATGGGGACGGCGCGGGTGGTGCCGCCGCCGGGGGCGTTCCTGCAGGCGACGGCGGAAGGGGAGCGGGCGCTGGTCGATGCGGTGCGCGCGGCGGTGGGCGGGGCGCGGCGGGTGGCGGATCTCTTTGCCGGGTGCGGGACGTTCTCGCTGCCGCTGGCGGCGGGCGCGGCGGTGCTGGCGGTGGAGGGCGAGGCGGCGATGCTGGCGGCGCTGGCCGAGGCGGCGCGGCGGACGCCGGGGCTGCGGCCGGTCAGGACCGAGGCGCGCGATCTCTTCCGGCGGCCGCTGCTGGCGGCGAGAGCTGGGCGGGTTCGACGCGGTGGTGATCGACCCGCCGCGGGCGGGGGCGGAGGCGCAGAGCCGGGAGCTGGCGCGGTCAGGCGTGCCGGTGATCGCGGCGGTGTCGTGCGATCCGGCGAGCTTCGCGCGGGACGCGGCGATCCTGGTGGCGGGGGGCTACCGGCTGGACTGGGTGCAGCCGGTAGACCAGTTCCGCTGGTCGGGTCACGTGGAGCTGGCGGCCCGCTTCAGCCGGTGAACCTACTTGGGGAAGAGGAAGGTCACCACCGCGCGGGCGCCCCAGCCGTCCGGGCCGTTCTCCGGCGCGTCGGCCCAGTAGCGGGCGCCGACGCCGAACTGCAGCGGCTGGCGGCCGACCTTGATCATCTGCGCGACCAGGACGTTGATCGGCACCGACCACTGCTGCGCCTCCCAGTCGTAGGTCGAACTCGGTGTTGAGCGTGAACGTGGTGGCCTTGGGCGTGGTGTAGTTGACGAAGGGCTGCAGGAAGGTCTGGTTGATGTCGCCGTCGGCGCTGTCGCCGGTCAGCGACCAGAGGTGGTTGGCGAGCGCGCCGACGGTCCAGGGGCCCGACTGCCGCAGCGCGACGCCGGTGACGCCGGCGCCCCACTGGTTGGTGGCGATGTGGTCGGTGGCGGTGGGGAGCAGGAAGGCGGGTCCGACGCCCCAGATCAGGCCGGCGGCGGTGGGCGCCTTGGGCGAGAAGAAGAAGCTCTGGGTGGTGGCGCCGAGGCCGAACTGGTGGTCCTCGCCGGGGACGACGCCGTCGTTCCAGACGAGGGGCAGGATGGTGCGCGAGATGACGTTCCAGTTCTCGTTCAGCGAGAAGGGGATGACCGGCTGGAAGTTGATGTAGCTCTGGTCCCCGTCGCCGTCCTCGCCGAAGCCGGAGTTGTAGTTGTACTGGAAGGGGGCGCTCACCAGGCTTGCGACCGGGTTGGCGAGCTGCTTCGCGAGGTCGCTGCTGTCGCCCGAGGGGGGCGGGGCGGCGGTCGCCGCGGAGGGGGGCTGGGCGTCGTAGGGGTCTCCGCTGTAGGCGCCGGCGTAGGGGTCTTCGCCGAGGGTCTGGGCGTGGGCGGCGGGGGCGAGCGCGAGGCTGGCGAGGACGGCGGCGGCGAGGCGTGACAAGGGGGCGGGCTCCTTCGGGTGGGTGACGGCGTGCGGGGCGGTCGGGTTGGGTCAGCCGATGCGGCCGCCGGCGTCGCCGACCTGGCCGCGGTGGAGGAGGAAGTGGTCGAGGATGACGCAGGCGAGCATCGCCTCGCCCACCGGGACGGCGCGGATGCCGACGCAGGGGTCGTGGCGGCCCTTGGTGACGATCTCGGTCTCCTCGCCGGTCAGGGTGATGGTGCGGCGGGGGGTGAGGATCGAGGAGGTGGGCTTGACGGCGAAGCGGGCGACGATGTCCTGGCCGGAGGAGATGCCGCCGAGGATGCCGCCGGCGTGGTTGGAGGAGAAGCGGGGGTGGCCGTCGTTGCCCATGAAGATCTCGTCGGCGTTCTCGGTGCCGGTGAGGGCGGCGGCGGCCATGCCGGCGCCGATCTCGACGCCCTTGACGGCGTTGATGGTCATCAGCGCCATGGCGATGTCGCTGTCGAGCTTGGCGTAGATGGGGGCGCCGAGGCCGGCGGGGACGCCTTCGGCGACGAGCTCGATGATGGCGCCGATGGAGTTGCCGGACTTGCGCAGGCCGTCGAGGTAGCTGGCCCAGTCGGCGGCGGCGGCGGGGTCGGGGCACCAGAAGGGGTTGCGCGGCAGCTCGTCCCAGTCCCAGGCGGCGCGGTCGATGGCGCGGTCGCCGATCTGGACGAGGGCGCCGCGGATGCGGACGGCGGGGAGCGAGGGCGGCGAGCACGGCGCGGGCGACGCCGCCGGCGGCGACGCGGGCGGCGGTCTCGCGGGCGGAGGAGCGGCCGCCGCCGCGGTAGTCGCGCAGGCCGTACTTCAGGTGGTAGGTGAGGTCGGCGTGGCCGGGGCGGAATTTCGACGCGATGTCGCCGTAGTCCTTGGAGCGCTGGTCGGTGTTGCGGATCAGGAGCGAGATCGGGGTGCCGGTGGTGGCGCCCTCGAAGGTGCCGGAGAGGATCTCGACCTGGTCGGCCTCCTGGCGCTGGGTGGTGAAGCGGCTCTGGCCGGGGCGGCGGGCGTCGAGCCAGGGCTGGATGTCGGCCTCGGAGAGGGGGATGCCGGGGGGGCAGCCGTCGACGACGCAGCCGAGCGCGGGGCCGTGGCTCTCGCCCCAGGTGGTGACGCGGAAGAGATGGCCGAAGCTGTTGAACATGGGCGCCTCCCTCGCCCGCGCCTTAGCGCGGCGGGCGGGGGAAGGGAAGCGGCAGGTGTGAGGCGCGCGGGCCTGAGGCAACCGGCCCGACGTCGACGGCCACCACGGAGACCTGATCGGGGCGTTCCAGCCGGACAATCGGCCTTGACAGGTAAAGTAGTCCGTGCATGCGAGTAGGAATCGGCGTATAAGGATTTGGGGAAAGCCATTCATTTCGAGTCGTAGGTTCGGATTTTCCACGAACCAGAAGTGATGTTCTTTCCTTTGGGTTCGGGTTTTCAGCGAACCAGCCGTGTGTGCTTTCGGTCCTTGCCGACCAAGGCGGGACCGCGCCCCATTTGAAAGGAAATCGGTCATGAAATTCAGCATGAGTGCACTTGCCGTTTCGGTGATCGTCGCCGCCTCTCCGGCCGTCGCAGGTTCGCAGGTCGTCGCCTCTCCGGGCGTCACCCTGACGGAAGCGGCCCAGGCGAAGTTCAACCGCGACTGCGACCCGGACGACCGCCACGTCAAACCGGTCGCCGGCAACGCCGAACCGTCGCCGCAGCTCTACGCCGCCGCCGGCCTGGACCCTGCCGAAGCGCAGGGGTTGACGATCGATCAGGTGTTCATCGTCAAGATCAACCGCGACTACGGCCGCGACCAGGAGCAGTTGGAGGAACGGTCGGCGACGATCAGCAGCAGGAGCTACAGCAGCGACTACGAGCGTCTGGCGCGCTCGGCCGGGCTCACTCCTGAAGAGGCTGCCGGAATGACCCTCGTGGAGATCGCCGAGGTCAAGATGGCTCCCGACCATTGAGGCATTCGCTCAGCGCAGAAGCGTAGCCTCGGTGACTGGCCGGCCGTTGGGTGACACTCACTCGGCCGGCCAGATGGTTTCCCAGTCCTTCGCCATGTCGATGACGACCCAGCCCTCGGCGGGCGCGAGGTCGAGCGCCTTGTCGAGCTGGCCGATGTGGCTGTCGCGGTCGTAGGCCCATTCGCGCACCGCGTCGGTGTGGTGGACGATGACGCCCATGCGGGCGCCGTCGCCGGCGGTGCCCCATTGCAGCATCTCGAGGTCGCCGTCCGAGTTGCCGGCGACGAAGACCGGGCGCTGGCCGATGTGGCGGGCGATGCCGACCGGCTTGCCCGGGCCGTCGTCGACGAAGGCCACGCCCTTCTCGCGCATGACCTCCGGCCTTCGCCGTGGACTCGAAGGCGATCACGCCCTCGGACCCCACCACCTGCGGCGGCGGGATGCCGTACTTCTCGTCGGCGAAGGCGCGGATGAACTCATGCCGCCGCCGGAGACGATGAAGGTCTCGTACTCGTTCGCGCGAAGGTACTCGAGCAGCTCGACCATGGGCTGGTAGATCATGTCGACGAAGAGCCGGTCCTTCTCCGGGTGCCTGGCGGTCGCCAGCCACGCGGCGGCGTCGTCGCGGAAGGCCTCCACGCTCATGCCGCTGCCGGTGGCGCCGAGGAGCTCGACGAGGCCGTCCCTGCCGCCGGCGATGATGGCATGGACATCGCCCGCGGCGGCAGCCTTCAGGACCGGGGTCGAGGCCCAGGACGGGTCGGCGGCGGCGAGTTTTTTCGCGGTGTCCAGGATGTAGTAGAACTGGAAGTAGAGCGGCTGCTCGGACCAGAGCGTGCCGTCGTTGTCGAAGGTGGCGATCCGGTCGGCGGGCTCGACGAACTTCGGCGACGCCGGGTCGGTCGTCGCCGCGACGAAGCCGAGGATCGCGGTCTTGGTCTCGCCGTCGTTCCAGGACGGCAGCGGGTCGGTCTGGGCCGATGCCTCGACCGCCAGCGCCGCCGCGAAGCCCGCGGCCAGGAGGGTTGTCAGTCGCATCGCAGGATCTCCTCTCAGGCAATCCTCGGCCCGGCCCGCGGGCAGCGGCGGAGGCTTCAGTTGCCGGTCGGCATCGGCAGTTCCACGCCCTCGTCGGCGAGCTGCTTACGCACCCAGTCGAACCTCTGGTAGTTCGAGATGGTGATCGGCCCGGTGTAGCCCAGGCTCTGCAGCTTGCGCGGCGGGTACTCGACGTAGGTCTTCATCAGCTTGTTGATCGCGTCGCTGATCGAGACCATGGCCCAGGTGTGCTCGGTGAAGTTGTTCATGAAGATGTCGTAGCGCTCCTGCGGATCGGCCCAGAGGTCGAAGATCTGCGGCACCGTCGCCACGTACTCTCCGCGCCCTTCCAGCCGAGGTTGGTGTCGACCGCGAGGCCGCCGGTCGCTGCGCCGTCGTCGCCGCGCAGGTTGAAGACGGCCTTCAGGTGGCCGACGCGGGCGGCGCCCGGCGACAGCTCGTCCTCGGTGAAGTAGAACCACTCGTTGCGCGGCGAGGGGCCGGTCCGGTCCAGCACCGGGGTCATGTCATAGCTGTCGAAGAAGATCGGCTGGTCCTCGCGGTCGTTCTTCGGCAGCTCGACGCCGGCGACCGAGGCGAAGGTCGCCATCAGGTCGAGGCCGCCGAGGATCTCGTGGTTCTTGGTGTCCGGCGCGATCTTGCCCGGCCAGACGGCGATGGCCGGCACGCGGTTGCCGCCCTCGCGGACCGTGCCCTTGGTGCCGCGGAACGGGGTGTAGCCGGCGTCGGGGTAGACGTCCTGCCAGGCGCCGTTGTCGGTGGTGTAGAAGACCAGCGTGTTCTGGTCGAGGCCGAGCTCCTTGAGCTTGCGCCATGATCCGGCCGATGCGGGTGTCGAGCTCGACGACCGAGTCGGCGTACTTCGACTTGGCCGGCGACTTCAGCTGGAACTCCGGCGCCGGCATGTTCGGCTGGTGCACCTTCATGAAGTTGACGTTGATGAAGAACGGCGTGTCCGGGGACTGCGCCGCCTTGTCGAGGAACTCGATCGCCGCCTTCTCGACGTAGCCGTCGAAGAAGGGGATGCCGACGACGCCCTCCTTGCCGTCGATCACCGGCGTGTCGACGTACTGGCCGTTGATCTTGAAGTCCTCGGTCACCGGGCCGCCGGCGTTGCCGGAGAGCGCGCCCTTGGTCACCTGCGCGAACATCTCGCGGAGTGCCGGGTCCATGTCGGGGAACCAGGTCGGGTCGGCGTAGGTGTAGGCGTTGAGGTGGTAGAGCCCGACGTAGCGCATCTCGTCGTAGCCCTGGGCGTTCGGCAGCGCGTAGTCGGCCTCGCCGAGGTGCCACTTGCCGGTGAAGTAGGTCTCATAGCCGGCGGTCTTCAGCACCGAGCCGAGGGTCCATTCCGCCGCCGGCAGGCCGCCGCCCTGGCCCTGGAAGGCCACGGTGGTCATGCCGCTGCGGTTGGGGATGCGCCCGGTCTGCATGGCGGCGCGGCCGGGGGTGCAGCTCGGCTGGGCGTAGAAGGAGAAGAAGGTCATGCCGTCGGCGGCGAGCTGGTCGATGGCCGGCGTCGGCATGCCGCGCCCGGGGCCGCCGCCGTAGGGGCCGAGGTCGCCGTAGCCGGTGTCGTCGGAGACGATGAAGAGGATGTTGGGCTTGGCCTGCTCCTGAGCCGCCGCCGGGAGCGCCAGCGCTGCGGCCAGGCAGAGTGCGGCGGCGTGCCGGAGCCCGGGGAATCGCACGGTTCGCATCAGTCTCTCCATCGTGAAGCTTGTCGATGCGCGCCTGTTGCGCTGATCCCTTCGCCGGCGCGGGGCGCGAAGGACGCGAGACTCGGACGCCAGTTGTCGACCTGAAATCGCGGCTGCGTCAAGCGCGAGGTTGCGGGCGCGCCGAAGCGCGCCCGCCGTCGCGGCTAGTTGCCCATGCCCGCCTCGATCTGCGCCTGGATGCCGCTGAGGTTGAACGACCCCGGGGTCTGGCTCGGCGGGTAGTCCGCCATGGTCTGCAGGAACCGCGCCAGCGAGCGCCTGGATCGGCACCATCACGAAGGCGCGGTCGAGGAACCAGTCATTGTAGATGTTCGAGTTGTGCTGCGCCTTCTCGAACGGGTCGCGGCGCAGGTTGAACAGCAGCGGCAGCGCGCAGCTCGACGAAGGGCTCGCGCCAGACGCTCGCAGGCTGCTCGGCGCGGTTCTCCAGGAACACCACCTTCCAGTCGTCATAGCGGGCGGCGACGATCGTTGCCGTCGTCGTTGACGTACCAGAACTCGTGGCGCGGCGAGTCCTCGACCGTTCCCGTCAGGTAGTCGACGAGGTTGTAGCCGTCGATGTAGTTGCGGTAGCTGCGGCCGTTCAGCTCGACCCCCTCGCGCGCCTGCGCCACGATGTCGGGGTTGCCGGCGATGGCGGCGAAGGTCGGCAGCCAGTCCTCGTGCGCGACGATGCCGTTCAGCGTCTCGCCCGCGGGGAAGTGGCCGGGCCAGCGCACGAAGGCCGGGCACGCGGTAGGCGCCCTCCCAGTTCGAGTTCTTCTCGCCGCGGAACGGCGTGGTGCCGGCGTCGGGCCAGGTGTTGTAGTGCGGGCCGTTGTCGGTCGAGTACATCACCACGGTGTTGTCGGCGATGCCGAGCTCGTCGACCAGCGCCAGCAGCTCGCCGACGTGGCCGTCATGCTCGATCATGCCGTCGTGGTACTCGTCGCCGCTCGGCGCGGAGAGGCCGATGCTCGCTTCCTTGAGGTGGGTGCGGAAGTGCATGCGGGTGCCGTTCCACCAGACGAAGAACGGCGTGCCGGCGGCGACGGTGTCGGTGATGAAGCGCTTGGCCTCGGCCAGCGATCTCGTCGTCCACCGTCTTCATGCGCTCGATGGTCAGCGGGCCGGTGTCCTCGATGCGCTGGGTGCCGTCGGGCTCGGCCCAGCTGTGGATCACGCCGCGCGGGCCGAAGGTCTCGCCGAAGGTCCGGCCGTCGGCCAGCACCATGTCGCCCGGGTAGTCGCGGTTCTCCGGCTCCTCCTGGGCGTTCAGGTGGTAGAGGTTGCCGAAGAACTCGTCGAAGCCGTGCATGGTCGGCAGGTGCTCGTCGCGGTCGCCCTGGTGGTTCTTGCCGAACTGGCCGGTGGCGTAGCCGAGCGACTTCAGCACCGTCGCCATGGTCAGGTCGGTCGCCTGCCAGCCCTGCTCGGCGCCGGGCAGGCCGACCTTGGTCATGCCGGAGCGCACCGGCACGCTGCCGCTGATGAAGGCGGCGCGGCCGGCGGTGCAGCTCTGCTGGGCGTAGTAGTCGGTGAAGCTCGACGCCCTCGGCGGCGATGCGGTCGATGTTGGGCGTCTCGTAGCCCATCATGCCGCGGTTGTTGTGGCTGATGTTCCAGGTGCCGATGTCGTCGCCCCAGATGACGAGGATGTTCGGCTTGGCCGGCGCCGCGTCCTGGGCAAGGGCGGCAGGCGCGGCGAGCGCCAAAATCATCGCAGGTCAGCGCACCACACCGGGCGCGCGCGATTGAAAGCATCGGACTTCCCCCCTTTTTCTCGCAAACGACACCGGGCGCAACCATCCTGCGCCGGGCATTGTCTGCGACGACGGTTCGAGGCTAGACTTCCTCGCATGCGGGACACAGCCCGAAATCGGTCAATTCGAGGCGCCGGCGATCTTCGGAGACGCTGGGCGAGCGTGGCTGGCTCGCGAGCCAGCCGCCGGCGTTCCGGGCGTGGATCGCCGCCAACGGCCAGTGGCGGAGCTACAGCGCAGGGCGGACCCTCTATGCGGCGGGCGACGAGCCGGACGGGCTTTACGGGCTCGGCGAAGGGGCGCTCGAAATCACCTTGCCGCTGGTGAGCGACGAGCCGGTCACCATCCATCGCGCCGAGGCCGGGGTACTGGATCGGCGAGTCGGCGATGCTGGCGCGCGACGCTCGCGGCTGGTGTCGGTCGCCGCGGCGACCGACGCCCGGGTGTTCCGCGTGCCCGCGGCGCGGGTGCGGTCGCTGGTCGCCCGGCAGCCGGAGTTCTGGGGGGCGTTCTTCGAGACTCAGCCACCTCAACGTGACGCTGTCGGTGCACCGTGCTGGCCGAGGTGCTGGCGCTGAGCCCGCGCGCCCGCCTGGCGCGGATGCTGCTGCGGCTGGCCGGGGCGGACGGGCGGGTGGTGGTGCGGCAGGACGAGCTGGCGCGGCTGATCGGGATGACGCGCTCGAGCCTGCAGCGGGCGATGCAGGGGCTGACCGAGTCCGGGGCCGTCACCTCGGGCTATGGCAGCGTCGTGGTGCGCGACCGCTGTGCGCTGGAGGCGATCACCGCCGAGGCGTGAGCGGCTTGCATCCGCGGCCCTGCGCCCTATGCTCTCGTCAAGCCTCGGGGGGTCCGGCATCGGCCGGGCTGAGATGCGTTCGCGCGACCCGTTGAACCTGAACCGGATCATGCCGGCGGAGGGAAGGCGCGGATGTGTTTCCCCACATGGCGCGTTTCCTCCTCGGCGAGGAGGGGAACATGCGACTGAAATTGCTGGCGGTGGCGGCGCTGGTTGCGGCGCCGGCGTGGGGGCAGGAGAAGCCCGAGCTCGTCATCTACACCTACGAGAGCTTCGTCTCCGAGTGGGGGCCGGGGCCGCAGATCGCGGCCAACTTCGAGGCGGTCTGCGGCTGCGACGTGCGGTTCGTCGGCGCCGGCGACGGGGCGGCGCTGCTGGGGCGGCTGCGGCTCGAGGGCGCGCGCAGCCCGGCGGACATCGTGCTGGGGCTCGACACCAACCTGACGGCGGCGGCGAAGGAGACCGGGCTCTTCGCGCCGCACGGGATCGCGGACCCGGCGCTGGATCTGCCGATCCCCTGGGACGACGCGGTCTTCCTGCCCTACGACTGGGGCTATTTCGCCTTCGTCTACGACAAGGCGGAGATGCCCGAGCCGCCGGAGAGCTTCGAGGAACTCATCGCCTCCGAGGCCAGCATCGTCATCCACGACCCGCGCAGCTCGACGCCGGGGCTGGGGCTGCTGATGTGGGTCAAGGACGCCTATGGCGACCGGGCGCCGGAGATCTGGGAGGGGCTGGCGCCGCATGTGGTCACCGTCGCGCCGGGATGGGACGAGGCCTACGGGCTGTTCCTGAACGGCGAGGTGGACATGGCGCTGGCCTACACCACCTCGCCCGCCTACCACCTCATCGCCGAGGACGACGACACGCAAGGCCGCGGCGATGTTCGACGAGGGCCACTACATGCAGGTGGAGGTGGCGGCGATGACCGCGACCTCGGACCAGCCGGAGCTGGCGCGGGAATTCCTGGCGTTCATGCTGACCGACGGGTTCCAGGGGGTGATCCCGACGACGAACTGGATGTATCCCGCGCACACGCCGGCGGCCGGGCTGCCCGAGGGCTACGAGACGCTGGCGCTGCCGGAGAAGCCGCTCCTGTTCTCTCCGGAGGAGGCGCAGGCGGCGCGGGACGGGGCGCTGGCGGAATGGCTGGCCGCGCTCAGCCGATAGCCGCCTCCGTCCGCTGGGGCGGCGGGCTGGCGCTGGCGCTGGTCGGGGCGCTGACGCTCGGGACCATCGCGGCGCTGCTGACGCGGGCGGAGCCGGGGCGCGGGCTGGGGCCGGCGGAGTGGGCGGCGCTGCGCTTCACGCTGGTGCAGGCGCTGATCTCGGCGGCTCTGAGCTGCGCGCTGGCGGTGCCGGCGGCGCGGGCGCTGGCGCGGCGGCGGTTCTTCGGGCGGGGGGCGATGGTGGCGCTCCTGGGCGCGCCGTTCCTGCTGCCGGCGATCGTGGCGGTCTTCGGCATCCTGGCGATCTGGGGGCGGGCGGGGCTGTTGAGCCGGGGGCTGGAGGCGGTGGGCGGGCCGGGGCTCGACGTCTACGGGCTGCGCGGCGTCGTGCTGGCGCACGTGTTCTTCAACGTGGCGCTGGTGGCGCGGCTGGTGCTGCAGGGGTGGCTGGCGATCCCGGCGGAGCAGTTCCGGCTGGCGGCGCAGCTCGGGTTCGGCCCGCGCGACGTCTTTCGCCGCATCGAGGCGCCGATGCTGCGCGAGGTGCTGCCGGGGGCGTTCGTGCTGGTGTTCCTGCTCTGCATGACGAGCTTCGCGGTGGCGCTGACGCTGGGCGGCGGGCCGCGGGCGACGACGCTGGAGCTGGCGATCTACCAGGCGGTGCGCTTCGACTTCGACCTCGGGCGGGCGGCGTGGCTGGCGCTGATCCAGTTCGCGCTCTGCGCCGCCGTGGCGCTGGCGGCGCTGCGCTTTTCCGCGCGCGCCGGCTTCGGCGGCGGGGTCCTCGGCGGCGTGCGGCGGTGGGATGCCGACTCCGGCCGGCTGCGGGTGCTGGACGGCTGCGTGCTGGTGGCGCTGGCGCTCTTTCTCGGGCTGCCGCTGGCGGCGGTGGCGGTGCGCGGGATCGAGGGGTTGGCGGCGGGGCTGCCCGGCGCGGTCTGGCTGGCGGCGCTGCGCAGCCTCGGGGTGGCGCTCGGCTCGGCGGCGCTGGCGCTGGCGCTCGGGCTGGGGCTGGCGGCGCTGGTGGATGCGCGGCGGGCGCGCGGCGGCGGGCGGTGGATCGAGGCGGCGGGGCTGCTGACGCTGGCGGCGTCGCCCTTCGTCATGGGCACGGGGCTCTTCATCGTGCTCTATCCGCTGGCCGATCCCTTCGCGCTGGCGCTGCCGGTGACCGCGACGGTGAACGCCGCGATGGCGCTGCCCTTCGTGCTCAGCGCGCTGCTGCCGGCGCTGACCGAGGCGCGGACGGTGGACGGGCGGCTGGCCGACAGCCTCGGGATCGGGGGCTTCGCGCGGTTCCGCCTGGTGGTCTGGGCGCGGCTGCGGCGGCCGATGGGATTTGCCGCCGGCCTCGCCGCGGCGCTCTCCATGGGGGATCTCGGGATCATCGCGCTCTTCGCGCCGCCGGACCTGACGACGCTGCCGCTCTTGATGCGGGAGCTGATGGCGGCCTACCGGACCGAGGCCGCCGCCGGGGTGGCGCTGGTGCTGGTGGCGCTGACCTATCTCCTCTTCTGGGTCTTCGACCGCGGGGGGCGGCTCGATGCTGGCGCTTGAGGCCGTCGAGATCGTCCAGGACGACTGGGGCATGATGGCCGACTTCGCCCTGGAGCGGGGGAGCACCACCGCGCTGATCGGGCCGTCGGGCTCGGGCAAGAGCACGCTCCTGGCCGCCATCGCGGGCTTCATCGCGCCGGAGCGCGGGCGGATTCTCTGGGACGGGCGGGAGATCACCGGGCTCGCCCCGGCGGAGCGGCCGCTGACGCTGCTCTTCCAGGAGCACAACCTCTTCGCGCACCTGACGGCGGCGGCGAACGTCGGCCTCGGGCTGCGCCCCGACCTGCGGCTCGACGCGGCGGGCTGGGCGCGGGTCGAGGCGGCGCTCGATGCGGTGGGGCTGGCCGGGTTCGGCAAGCGCCGCCCCGGCCAGCTCTCGGGCGGCGAGCGCCAGCGGGTGGCGCTGGCGCGGGCGCTGCTCCGGGACCGGCCGCTTCTGCTGATGGACGAGCCGTTCGCCGCGCTGGGCCCGGCGCTCCGGGCGGAGATGCTGGAGCTGGTGGAGCGGATCCGCGACGAGCACGGCACGACGCTGATCCTCGCCACCCATCAGCCCGAGGACGCCCGCCGCATCGCCGGGCAGATCGTGATGGTCGACGGCCACCGGGCGCATCCGCCCCGGCCGACCGAGGCGCTGTTCGCCGATCCGCCGCCGGAGCTTCGGGACTATCTCGGCTGACCGGCGTCCCAGGCTGCGACGTAGCGGGCCAGCGCACCGGTGAGGCCGGCGCGGTCGATGCCCGCGGCCTCGATCCATTCCGAAGGCGCTGCCGCCACCAGGGCGGCGAGGTCGAGCGCCGGAAGCGGGCCTTTCGGCGTGCGGCCGGCGAGGAGATGGCCGGGCGGGAGCTGGTGACCGGGGCGCGCGCGGGGCCGAGGGCGCGGGAGAGGTAGAGGCAGGCGTCGTAGTCGATCGCCCGGAGCCGGCCCGACGGCCATGAGGAGGTTGGGGTTGCGCGCGGTGCGGTCGACGTTCTGCAGCACGCGCGTCGGCGCGGGCGATGGCGTCGAGGATGTCGTCGGGGGCGTGCGCGATGTCCGCGGCTGAGGCGGGGCGGGCGTCGGGGAGGTAGGCGATGCCGAGGTTCCAGCCGTAGCTGCGCTGGAGCATGGCGTCGAACTCGTCGGTGCCGACGAGCCAGGGAAACCCCTCGGGCAGGAAGAGCGGCTGCGCCGCCGGCGCGGGCGCGCCGAGGGCGCGGGCGATGCCGATGGCGAGGAACTCGGTCAGGAGGCCGAAGGGGCCCGGGCCGGCGCCGGAGAACTTCATCACCCAGGCGGCGCCGTCGGCCGTCTCGACGATGGCGGGCGAGGTGCTGGCGTCCTTCAGGACTTCGAGCACGCGGGTGACGACCGCCGCTTCCGGCGGCGGGTCGGAAGCGGTCAGACGTGCTTGCCCTTGTGCGGCGCCCAGATCTTCTTGTTGGTGAACCAGAGGAGCACGGTCAGGAAGGCGAGGAACAGCACGGCCGTCAGGCCGGCGGACTTGCGGGCCATCATCTTCGGCTCGGCGGTCCACATCAGGAACGCCGCCACGTCCTGCGACATCTGCTCGACCGTCGGGTCGGTGCCGTCGGCATAGGTCACGATTTCCTCGCTGAGCGGTGGCGGCATGGCGGTCCAGCCGCCCGGGAAGATCGGGTTGCCGTAGAGGACCGCGCCGGCCTCCTCGCGCTCTTCGCCGGTGTAGGAGTGCAGGAACGTCGCGATGTACTCGGGGCCGCCGATGCCGCGGACGAACTGGTTGATCAGCAGGCCGGACGGACCGTGGAAGCCGGCGCGGGCCTTGGCCATCAGGCTGAGGTCGGGCGCGTTCTCGAGGGAGGAGCGCGCGAAGTGGTCGGACGGGGTCGCCGGGCGGGTCTCGCCGGTGGCGGGGTCCTCCACCTCGTGCATCGCGGCGAAGGCGCGCATCTGCTCCTCGCTCATCGACGGGCCGCCTTCCTCGGCGAGCTCGCGGTAGGCCAGGAACTTGAGCCCGTGGCAGGCGGAGCAGACCTCGGTGTAGACCTGCAGCCCGCGCTGCAGCTGCGACTGGTCGAAGCGGCCGAACGGCCCCTCGAACGAGAAGCGGTAGTCGGTGACGTGGGCCGCGCCGTGCCCGCCCTCCTCCTGGGCGAGCGCCGGGGTGACGCCGAGGCCGAGCGCCGCGAGGCCGGCGAGGATCATGGTCTTCAGCATGGCCGTGCTCCCTTTCCCGGTCATTCTGCCGGCTTGCTGATCGCCGCGCGCTCCATGGCGGCCTCGCCGGTGCCGTAGTGCGCCCGGAAGTCGGCCTCGATCGTGTCGGGCGGCGACAGCGGCTTCTCGACCACCCCGAGGAGCGGCAGGATCACCAGGAAGAAGACGAACCAGTAGAGCGTGGCGAGCTGGCTGATGATGACGAAGGGCTGCTCGGCGGGCTGCGAGCCGCACCACATCAGCACGACGAAGTCGACCACCAGCAGCCAGAACCAGATCTTGAACATCGGCCGGTAGCGGCCCGAGCGCACCCGGCTGGTGTCGAGCCACGGGAGCAGCAGCAGCACCGCGATCGAGCCGAACATGGCGAGCACGCCGGCGAGCTTGGAGTTGATCCAGAGCACGTCGAAGGTGATCGCGCGGAGCATGGCGTAGAACGGCAGGAAGTACCATTCCGGCACGATGTGCGCCGGCGTCTTGAGCGCGTCCGCCTCGATGTAGTTGTCGGGGTGGCCGAGGAAGTTCGGCATGAAGCCGACGATGGCGGCGAAGATGGTCAGGATGAAGACGAGCGCGAACAGGTCCTTGATCACGAAGTAGGGCCAGAACGGCAGCGTGTCGGCATCGGCCTCCTTGCGGGAGGTCCGGCGCACCTCGACCCCGGTCGGGTTGTTGTTGCCGGTGGTGTGGAAGGCCCAGATGTGCACGGCGACCAGCCCGGCGATCACGAAGGGCAGGAGATAGTGCAGCGAGAAGAAGCGGTTGAGCGTGGGGTTGTCGACCGCCGGCCCGCCGAGGAGCCAGGTCTGGATGTCGGGTCCGATGAGCGGGATGGCCGAGAAGAGGCCGGTGATCACCGTGGCGCCCCAGAACGACATCTGCCCCCAGGGCAGCACGTAGCCCATGAAGGCGGTCGCCATCATCAGGAGGAAGATCAGCATCCCGATGATCCAGGTGATCTCGCGCGGCGCCTTGTAGGAGCCGTAGTAGATGCCGCGGAAGATGTGGCAGTAGACCGCGAAGAAGAACAGCGATGCGCCGTTGGTATGCACGTAGCGCAGCGCCCAGCCGCCGTTGACGTCGCGCATGATGTGCTCGACCGAGGCGAAGGCGAGGCTGACGTGCGGCGTGTAGTGCATGACGAGCGCGACGCCGGTGGCGATCTGCATGACGAGGCAGAAGGCCAGGACGATGCCCCAGATCCACATCCAGTTGAGGTTCTTCGGCGTGGGGATGAAGAGCGTCGAGTGGATCAGGCCGAGGATCGGCAGCCGGCTTTCGACCCACTTCTCGGCGCCGGTCTTCGGTTCGTAGTGATCGTGCGGGATGCCGCTCATGTTCGAACCCCCTCAGCCGAGCTGGATGACGCCGTCGGAGACGAAGCTCCGCAGCGGGATATGCAGGTTCTCCGGCGCCGGTCCTTTTCGGATGCGGCCGGCGGTATCGTAGTGCGAGCCGTGGCAGGGGCAGAACCAGCCGCCGAACTCGCCCGCCTCGCCGATCGGCACGCAGCCGAGATGGGTGCAGACGCCGGTCATCACCAGCCACTCGCCCGCTTCGTCCATGGCGCGGTCGGCGTCGGTGGCGGGGGCGTCGGCGGGAAGGTTGGCGTTGCGCGCGAGGGGATCGGGCAGCTGCGACATCTCGACCCCGCGCGCCGCCTCGATCTCCTCCGGCGTGCGGCGGCGGATGAAGACCGGCTTGCCGAGGAACTTGATGGTGAGCTGGCTGCCCACCTCGACGGCGTTGACGTCCACCTGGATCGAGGCGAGCGCCTGCACGTCGGCGCTGGGGTTCATCTGGTTGATCAGCGGCCAGACCGCCGCGGCGGTGGCGATTCCGCCGGCCGCGCCGGTTGCGACGAAAAGGAAGTCCCTGCGGGTGCCTGAGTGCTCTTCAACGTGGGCCACGCGCGGTCGCTCCTTGCCAATGCCCCCCGGGGCGCCGTTGAACGTGGCCGGATGCAAGCACCGGCCGGCATTGCCTCAGGAATTAGACGGTTCGATGCCGATGGTCCAGCGACTTTGCGCCGCACCGGGCGCACACGGGCGGAAAGCCGGCCCGGCGCCGAGGGACCCCGGGACGACTTTCGAGGCGGTCATGCTCCGGTGGGCGCCGAGGTCCCGGCCGCGCCCTGCGCGTGAGGCGCCAGCGCGGCGACGACGGCGTCGGTGGCCGGGGTGTCGATGCCGTGCGCCCGTCCGAGGTCGCGCACGCGCCCCTGCAGCCAACGCATCTCGAGCGGCCTTCCGGCCTCGAGATCGATGAGCATCGAGGATTTCGTCTCGGAGGGCAGTGCGCGGAAGAACGCGATGACTCCCTGCGCCTTGTCGGCGGCGAAGGTCTGGCCGGCGGCCTTCGCCACCGCGAGGTTCTCGCTCAGCTCGCTCTGCAGGAAGGCGAACGTCTCGGGATTCCCGAGGACCGCGCCGATCGGGCTTCGCGCGAGGCAGGTCGATCCGGAGAACGCCACCAGCGCCACGAATTTCTCCCACAGGGTGTGCGCGATGTCGTCGGTCGCCACGGCCTCGAGCCCGATCGCCCGGCGGCACGATGCGACGAAGGCCGCGATGACCGGATCCGCGGCGAGCCCGTCGACGACGATGCGGTGGGCGCCGCCGGGGGCGTGGATCACGCCGGGCTCGCGGATGCGGGCGCTGAGATAGGTGCAGCCAGCCGCGATACGGCCCGCCTCGACATGCCGGGCGATCATGTCCCGGGCGTCGATCCCGTTCTGCAGGGTGACGATCCGGGTGTCCGGCCCGATCAGCGGCGGCAGCGAGCGCGCCGCTGCATCGGTCGCGCCGAGCTTCACGGTGACGAGGACGAGATCGACGGGCCCGATCGCCGCCGGGTCGTCCGTGGCGTTTGCGGCGGCGAGGGTGGCGTCGCCGAGCGGGCACTCGAGCCGGAGGCCGTTTCGCCGCAGGGCGTCCAGATGCGCGCCCCGGGCGATGAACGCGACCGACTCGCCGGCCTCCGCCAGGCGCGCGCCCACATACCCGCCGATCCCGCCGGCGCCCATGACCGCGATGCGCATGTGCGATCCCTCGCGCGAAGTCTCCGGAGGGTAGCAGACCGGCGCCTCGCCGGCACGGAAAAGCGCCGCCGCCCCGCTCAGTTGCGGTGGTAGGGGGTCCCCGCGAGGATGGAAGCGGCGCGGTAGAGCTGCTCGGCGAGCATCACCCGCACCAGAAGGTGCGGCCAGACCATCCGGCCGAACGAGACGACGTGGTCCGCACTCGTCCGGAAGGCCGGATCGAGCCCGTCGGCGCCGCCGATGGCGAAGGCGAGGTCGCGGACGCCGGCGTCGGCGCTGCGGCGAAGGAGCGCCGCGAATGCGGGAGAATCGATGTCGCGTCCGCGTTCGTCCAGCGCCACCAGGGACGCGCCCTTCGGGATCGCGGCGGCGAGGAGCGCGGCCTCCGCGGACGTGCCGCCACCGCGGCGGTCCTCGAGTTCGGTCACCTGCGCCGGTCCGAGGCCGAGCGGCCGCCCGGTGCGGTCGAACCGGGCGAGGTAGTCGGCGACGAGTTCCGCCTCCGGGCCGGCGCGCAGCCGGCCCACGGCGAGAACCGTCACGCGCAAGGCGGGATCAGGCCGTGTCGGCCGCCCGCGGACGCGCGGCCTGCGGCATCCACATCTTCTCGAGCTGGTAGAATTCGCGCACCTCGGGGCGGAACACGTGGACGATCACGTCGCCCGCGTCGATCAGCACCCAGTCGCCGACGTCCCGGCCCTCGGTGCGGGCGATCAGCCCGCGCTCCTGCTTCAGCCGGTCCACGAGCTTCTCGGAGATCGCCGCGACCTGTCGCGAGGACCGGCCGGTGGCGATCACCATGTGATCGGCCATCTCGGACTTGCCTGCGAGCGGGATTGTGACGATGTCCTCGGCCTTGTCGTCGTCGAGCGAGGCCAGGATCAGAGACAGCAGCTCCGTGCTGTCGGCTCCCCCCGCCAGGGCAGCGAGTGCGCCCGCGGGAGAGGCGGCTTGCGCCGCCGGAGTATGGTGAGTCAGGTCCGACTCCTCCGTCTTTGACGCGCCGATCGGGCCCGGCGCCGGCCCCTTGAATGTAGTGCAGATGCCCGCTCCTCTCAAGGAGCCTGTTCAAGAAGCCTTTATGACAGGTGAAGCCGGGGTGCGTGCCGTGGTGGAGGGGCTTTATTGCCGGCGAAGAAGCGGCTAGGTCTTGGCGCGTGCGCGGGCATGGCGAAATCGGTAGACGCAGCGGACTTGGAAAGCTAACGGCACGAGTGCCCGCGGGGAAACCCGCGGGGGCATAGCCGCTCAAATTCGGGGAAACCTCACGGGTCACGCCGGTGGCAATCCCGAGCCAAGCCCTCCCTTCGGGGCGGGAAGGTGTAGAGACTAGACGGGCGGGGCCTGTAGCCGAAGGGCCAGGGCCAAGGGATAGTCCAGACCACGAACGCCTGCTCGGGGCGGCGGCGGAAGCCGAAGTGGTACGAAAATCCGCTTCCTTCGGGAGTGCCAGTTCGATCCTGGCTGCCCGCACCACGAACGGAGGATGGTCCGATGATGAAGAGCCGGATGTTCGACATCTCGGCCATCCGGGTGCCGGTGAAGCGGGTGCGCACGATCGACCCCGCGCGGGTCAACGCCATCGCCGAGAGCATGCTGGAGGAGGGCCAGACCACGCCGATCATGGTCCGCCCGGACGGCGACGGCTACATCCTGGTCGAGGGGCTGCACCGGCTGGAGGCGCGCAAGGCGCTGGGCGAGACCACGGTCGAGGGGTACATCGTGCAGGCGCGCAAGCACTGATACGATCTCCGGTTGATCTGCTCGCGTCTCATCCCTTTGGAACGGCAAGAAAAATCCGGGCTGGAAGGCGGCTGGAATCCGGCTGGAATCCGGCTTGCCACTTCTTTACGGGCTGTTAACGCGAGGCGATCTCTGCGGCTGACATGTCCGGTGATCCCTCGTTCGCAGACGCATGCGTTCCACGAGTTGCAGAATGCGGCGCGCCCGTGGCGGGTTCGGCGTCCGTTTACCTTGCGGCAACGTGTCGACGGCTAGAACTCCGGCGGGCGCGTCACGCAGCGCAGAGATCGCGGAGAACAGAATGTCGAGCGAGCATGGCTGGATGGAAGGACGCGGTGCGGTTGCTTCCGACACCTGCCTCGGGCGTGTGCTCGCGGTCGAGGGCTCCGAGGCGCGCATCGGCCTCGCCTTTCCGCTGCCGAACGGCCCGGATCGCCCCACGGTCGGCAAGTTCGTTGCGATCAAGGGCCACGGCACCTCGCTGGTGGGCATGATCTCCGAGGTCTACCAGCGGATCGAGGAGTCGCACGTCTCGCGGGCGATGGCCCGGGTGGACCTCCTGGGCGAGATCGAGCGCACGGCGGGCGGGGTCTCCCGCTTCCGGCGTGGGGTGCGGGAGTATGCCGCGATCGGCGATCCGGTGGAGATGATCGGCCGCGAGGAGCTGAACCTGATCTATGCCTCGAGCAGCGCCCGGGCCATCACCGTCGGCCACCTGAGCCAGGATCCGTCGATCCCGGCGTATGTGGACACCGACCACATGCTCGCCAAGCACTTCGCCGTCGTCGGGTCCACCGGCGTCGGCAAGTCCAGCGCGGTCGCGGCCATCCTGAGCAAGACGATCGAGGTGCGCCCGGAACTGCGCGTGCTTCTGCTCGACGTGCACAACGAGTATCGCGCCGCCTTCGGGGACCGCGCCAGCGTGATCGGGGCGGAGAACCTGCGGCTGCCGTTCTGGCTCTTCAACTTCGAGGAGATGCAGAACGTCATCTACGGCGGCAAGCCCGCCGCGCCCGAGGAGGTGGAGATCCTCGCCGAGCTCATTCCCATCGCCAAGGGGAAGTACCAGGCCGGCCCCGACCGCCTCGCCGTCGACCGCAGGCCGATGCGGCACGCGGGCTTCACCGCGGACACGCCCTCGCCCTACCACCTGCAGGACCTGCTGGCGCTGATCCACGAGCGCATGGGCAAGCTCGAGAACCGCACGTCGAGCATGAGCCACCACCGGCTGTCCATGCGGATCGAGATGATCAAGAACGATCCGCGCTACGAGTTCATGTTCAAGCACGCGAACCTCGGCGGCGACACCATGGCGGCGGTGCTGAGCCAGGTGTTCAGCCTCGAGTCCGAGGACAAGCCGCTGTCGATCCTCAAGCTCGCGAGCCTGCCTGACGAGGTGGTGGACGCTGTCGTGTGTGTCCTCGCCCGGCTCGCCTTCGACTTTGCGCTCTGGAGCGACGGCGCCATCCCGATCCTCCTGGTCTGCGAGGAGGCGCACCGCTATGCCTCGGCGGACAAGGCTTCCGGGTTCGCGCCCGCCCGCCGCGCGCTGAAGCGCATCGCGCGCGAGGGACGCAAGTACGGCGTGCACCTCGGGCTGGTCACCCAGCGGCCGGCCGAGCTCGACCCGACGATCATCTCCCAGTGCTCGACCTTTTTCGTGATGCGCATGACCAACGACGCGGACCAGGCGCTGCTGCGCTCGGCGGTGTCGGAGGCGGCGGCGAACCTGCTCGGCTTCGTGCCGTCGCTCGGCGCCCAGGAGGCGATCGGGATCGGCGAGGGGTTGCCGCTCGTCGCCCGCATCACCTTCAGCACGCTGTCGCGCGGGGAGATCCCGCAGAGCGAGTCCGGCGCGCGCGGGGAAGGCGACCGGCCGATCCCGCGCAGCGAGGTCGTGCGATCGGCAATCGAGCGCTGGCGACGCGCCACGACGAGCCAGTCGCTGCGGCCGGAGGACGGTCCGGGCGAGGCGAAGGTGGAGCCGCACCCGACGGCGCCGTCGCTCCGCCTCGCGAACGGCGCCGCGGAGGTTGCGCCGCTGGCTGCACGCCCGCCGCTCGACGTGGCACGGCCGACACTTCGCCGCTGACGCGCGGCCGCCGGCGTTGCCGGGGGCTCTGCGCCACGCACAAGTCGTGATATGCGCCGGCTCGTCCGAGGATCACCGCAGCCGTGTCCGGCGCGATTCTTGATGCAATTACAAGGCACGCACCCCGTGCGCATCCACCTTTCCGGCAAACTGGTTTCTCGCGACAGATTGGGCTATGGTGCGCCGGCTAGTTGCCAAGCCGTCAGCTGCCGAAAGGGCAGAGCATGGCCATCGCGATCGTACTCGTCGTCGTTGTCGTCGGCTCGGTGTTGTTTCACCTGCTGAGCCCTTGGTGGTGGACTCCGATCGCCTCGAACTGGAGCTACATCGACCACACGCTGTCGATCACCTTCTGGATCACCGGGGCGGTGTTCGCGGCGGTCGTGCTTTTCATGGCCTACTGCGTCTTCCGCTTCCGCCATCGCGAGGGCGTTCGCGCCGCCTACGAGCCCGAGAACAAGCGGCTCGAGTCCTGGCTGACCATCGCCACCTCCATCGGCGTCGCCGCCCTGCTGACCCCGGGGCTGTTCGTGTGGGCCGACTTCGTGACGGTCCCCGACGAGGCGACCGATGTCGAGGTGGTGGCGCGGCAGTGGGAGTGGAGCTACCGGCTGCCCGGGGAGGACGGCCGGCTGGGCCTTTCCGACGCCCGGCTGATCGGTCCCGACAACGTGCTCGGCGTCGATCCGGACGATCCGAACGGCGCCGACGACGTGATCGTCGAGTCCAGCGCGCTGCACCTGCCGATCGATCGTCCGGTCAAGGTGCTGCTGCGCTCGATCGACGTGCTGCACAACTTCTACGTGCCCGAGTTCCGCGCCAAGATGGACATGGTGCCGGGGATGATCACCTACTTCTGGTTCACCCCCACCCGCACCGGCGAGTTCGAGGTGCTGTGCGCCGAGCTCTGCGGTACCGGACACGCGTTCATGCGCGGGGTGGTGAATATCGACAGCGAGGCGGACTACCTGGCCTGGCTGGGCCAGCAGTCGACGTTCGCCGCGTTGTCGCAGCCGACGCGGCTGGGGGCGGCAGAACCCATGAAGTGACGTGAAGGAATGAGAACGTCTCGCGCGCTGAACGACGGGGCACGGAGGAGAACGGATGGTCGACGCAACACACCAGACCGACACCGGCGTACCGCCGGCCGAGGTTCCGGAGGTCGAACTCTACCACCCCAAGAGCTGGTGGACGACCTACGTCTTCTCCCAGGATGCCAAGATCATCGCGCTGCAGTATTCCGGCACCGCGATCGCCATCGGCCTGGTCGCGCTGGTGCTGTCCTGGGTGATGCGGCTGCAGCTCGGGTTTCCCGGCATCTTCGATTTCATCACGCCGGAGGCCTACTACCAGTTCATCACCATGCACGGCATGATCATGGTGGTCTACCTGCTGACCGCGCTCTTTCTCGGCGGCTTCGGCAACTACCTGATCCCGCTGATGGTCGGCGCCCGGGACATGGTGTTCCCCTACGTCAACATGCTCAGCTACTGGATCTACCTGCTGGCGGTGCTGGTGCTGGTCGCGAGCTTCTTCGCGCCGGGCGGCCCGACCGGGGCGGGCTGGACGCTCTATCCGCCGCAGGCGATCCTCTCCGGCACGCCCGGCGGCCAGCAGACCGGCATCCTCCTGATGCTCGCCTCGCTGATGCTGTTCATCATCGGCTTCACCATGGGCGGGCTGAACTACGTGGTGACCGTGCTGCAGGGCCGCACCCGCGGCATGACGCTGATGCGGATGCCGCTGACGGTGTGGGGCATCTTCACCGCGACGGTCATGGCGATGCTGGCCTTCCCGGCGCTCTTCGTCGCCTGCGTGATGATGATGTTCGACCGGCTGCTCGGCACCAGCTTCTTCATGCCGGCGCTGGTCGAGATGGGCGAGCAGCTCTCCTACGGCGGCGGCAGCCCGCTGCTGTTCCAGCACCTGTTCTGGTTCTTCGGGCACCCGGAGGTCTATATCGTCGCCCTGCCCGCCTTCGGCATCGTGTCGGACCTGATCAGCGTCCACGCGCGCAAGAACATCTTCGGCTACCGCATGATGGTCTGGGCGATCGTGGTCATCGGCGCGCTGAGCTTCGTGGTCTGGGCGCACCACATGTACGTCAGCGGCATGGACCCGATGTTCGGCTTCTTCTTCGCCACCACCACGCTGATCATCGCGGTGCCGACGGCGATCAAGGTCTACAACTGGGTGCTGACGCTCTGGCGCGGCGACATCCACCTGACGCATCCCGATGCTGTTCGCGCTGGGCTTCATCGTCACCTTCCTCAACGGCGGGCTGACCGGGCTGTTCCTCGGCAACGTGGTCGTCGACGTGCCGCTCTCGGACACCATGTTCGTGGTGGCGCATTTCCACATGGTGATGGGCGTCGCGCCGATCATGGTGATCTTCGGGGCGATCTATCACTGGTATCCCAAGATCACCGGCAACATGCTCGACGAGGCGATGGGCCAGTTCCACTTCTGGGTCACCTTCGTCGGCGCCTACGCGATCTTCTTCCCGATGCACTATGTCGGGCTGGTCGGGGTGCCGCGGCGCTATGTCGAGATCGGCGACCCGGCCTTCATCACCACGCCGGTCGGCGGGCTCAACGCCTTCATCAGCGTGGCCGCGCTGATCGTCGGCTTCGCGCAGCTGGTGTTCCTGTTCAACATCGTCTGGAGCGTCCGCCACGGCAAACCGGCCGGCGGCAATCCCTGGGGGGCGGCCTCGCTGGAGTGGCAGACCCCCGAGACGCCGCCGGGACATGGCAACTGGGGCAGGGAGCTGCCGATCGTCTACCGTTGGGCCTACGACTACAGCGTGCCGGGCGCCCCGCGTGACTTCATCGCCCAGGACGATCCCTGGCCGCAGCGACCCGCGCGGTAGCCGGCATGAGCGTGATCCTCGTCTTCCTGCTGGTGGTGCTCGGCTTCGCGGGCTGGTGGCTCGCGCACCAGCGGCTGATGTCCAAGCCCTGGCTGGAGGTCGGGCCCGATCCGGTCGGCGGGCCGGAGCGGACGGGAATGCCGACGCAGAAGATCGCGCTCGGCATCTTCCTCGCGGTGGTCGGCGCGCTGTTCGCCCTCTTCGCCAGCGCCTACTTCATGCGCATGGAGCTCTCGGATTGGCGCCCCATGCCATTGCCGAGGATCGTCTGGCTGAACACCGGCATGCTGGTGCTTGCGAGCGTCGCGCTGGAATGCGCGCTTGCCGCGGATCGCAAGCGTGACGCGGGCACGCTGCGGCTCAGTCTCGTCACCGGTGCGGTGGCGACGCTCGGCCTTCCTGGCCGGCCAGCTCGTCGCCTGGCGCGATCTCGCCGCCAGCGGCTACCTCGTGACCGCCAACCCGGCCAACAGCTTCTTCTACCTGCTCACGGCGCTGCACGGCCTGCACATCCTCGGCGGCCTCGTGGCGCTGGCGCGCGCCGCCCCTGCGGCCTGGGGCGCCGGGGGCGCGGGAAGCTCCGGCTGCGGCTCGAGCTCTGCGTCGCATACTGGCACTTCCTGCTGTTCGTGTGGCTCGGCCTGCTGGTCCTCTTCGCCGGCTGGGCGACCGACTTCATCGACATCTGCCGCCAACTCCTGACCTGAGGCACCCGAGCATGGCCGAGATCTCTTCCGCCTCCCCTCCCGCTCCAGCCCCGGCTCCCGGGCTGGCGCGGCATCGTCGCCGATTGGTCCTCCGACCAGCGCGCCTTCAAGCAGGTGTCCTGGAAGAAGGCGATGATGTGGATCTTCCTGCTCAGCGACACCTTCATCTTCAGCTGCTTCCTGATCTCCTACATGACCGCGCGCATGTCGACGACGGTCCCCTGGCCGAACGCGAGCGAGGTCTTCGCCCTGCATATGTTCGGCGCCGACCTGCCGCTGATCCTGATCGCGATCATGACCTTCGTGCTGATCTCGTCGAGCGGAACCATGGCGCTGGCGGTCAACTACGGCTATCGCCGCGACCGCGTGACGACGGCGCGGCTGATGCTGGCCACCGCGGCGCTCGGCGCCGCCTTCGTCGGCATGCAGGCCTTCGAGTGGACGAAGCTCATCCACGAGGGCGTCCGACCATGGGGCAACCCCTGGGGCGCCGAGCAGTTCGGCGCGACCTTCTTCATGATCACCGGCTTCCATGGCACCCACGTCACGATCGGCGTGATCTTCCTGCTCATCGTCTCGAGGAAGGTCCTTAGAGGCGACTACGACACCGGCCGGCGCGGCTTTTTCACCAGCCGCCGCGGGGGCTACGAGAACGTCGAGGTGATGGGGCTCTACTGGCACTTCGTCGACCTCGTCTGGGTCTTCATCTTCGCGTTCTTCTACCTGTGGTGAGGAGCATCATGGCTGACACGACCGCCCACGGCCTGGCCCATCCCGAACCTCACGACGCCCATGCGGGAGGGGCCGTGCATGAGGAGGGCCAGCACCATCCGCTGAGGGTCTACTTCATCGTCTGGGGCTGGCTGTTCGTGCTCAGCCTCTGCTCCTACATGGTCGACTACGTCGGCCTGCAGGGCTATCTGCGATGGACGCTCATCCTGATCTTCATGCTGCTCAAGGCCGGGCTGATCGTCGCGTTCTTCATGCACATGGTCTGGGAGCGCCAGGCGCTGGCCTATGCCATCCTCGTGCCGATGTTCGCAGTGCTCGTCTTCGTCGCGATCATGGCCTTCGAGTCCGACTACACCGCCCTGATCCGCTCGGAGTTCTTCGGGGTTGACCAGGAGCAGCTCGGCCTCGACGCCGACCCAGGAGGACACGAATGATCTACGACTTCTCGGTGGTCGTCTGGCATACGCTGCTTGGCGTTGTCGCAGCAGCGATTCTCGTCCTCGGCTTCGCGTTCCTCATCTTCCTGGGCGACGCCCATGCCCGGGGCAAACCGCTGGTCTCCAGAGGGTATGACCGGCTTGCGACCGTTGCGATCTACCTGTCCTGGTTCAGCCCGCTCTGGTGGTTCGGCTTCAGCAAGCCGCTGCTCATGGTCGCCTGCGCGGCAACGACGGCCCTTTGTGTCATCTATGCCGCCAGCTACCAGGCAGCGACGTCACGGCGAACTTCGACGTCGCACCATGTTTAGCGGCGCATAACACAGGCCACCGCCGGGCTCATCTGGGCGCAGGCGGCAACGAAAAGGCTGGGCGCTGACCTGCGCCCAGACCTGGACTTGTCGGCACAAGGGACAGAAGCGGGCAGCATGCCATCGTCGTCGGATTTCAGCGGAGGCTGCCAGTCGGTCTGGCTCAATATTATTGCCCGCGATACCCGATCGACAGATGAATCGATACCGCCACGGCGTGGGTCCCCATCTCCACGTGAGCTCCGGCCGCCAAAGGCCCTGGATCCAGAACGGCCAAATCGGACCCAGCCGCCATATGCAGCGGTTCATGCCGTCAAGCCATCCGGCGTAGTTCATCCTCGCCCAGGGTGCGGACTCATATTGCTGCAAGCCAGATGCGGATAGAAGCAAGCTGAAGACCCGCGAGGAAGTTCTCGGGTTTGCGGTCATAGCGTGTCGCCAGGCCGCGGAACTGTTTGATGCGGTTGAAGAAGCGCTCGACCAGGTTTCGTTGGCGATAGAGCCAGCAGGAGAAGGCGAAGCTGCCCTTGCGGATCGAGCGCGGCGGGATGTTGGCCCAGGCACCGCGCTCGGCGGCGAGATCGCGGATGGCGTTGGTGTCGTAGGCCCGGTCGGCAATCAGCGTCGCGCCGGGGGCGAGGTCCTCCAACAAGCGCGCCGCCGCCGGCGCATCGCCCGCCTGACCCGGCGTGAGCATGAGCTTCACCGGCCGCCCTTCGGCATCGACCAGCGCGTGGATCTTGGTGCTCAGCCCGCCCCGGGAGCGTCCCATGCCACCATCACCGTCCTCGGGGCCCCCCTTTTGACGGCGGCGCCGTGCTGGTGGACGCGCACGCAGGATGAGTCGATCATCACGATGGCGCCGTCGTAAGCCTCTGACACCGCGGTGAGCATGCGATCCCAGACCCCCGCCGCCCGCCAGCGCACGAAGCGGTTGTAGAGCGTGGTCCGCGGCCCGTAGCGCTCCGGGATGTCGCGCCAGGGTGCGCCGGTCCGGAACCGCCACAGGATGCCGTTCAGCACCCGCCGGTCATCGACACGCGGCACCCCGCGGGGCTTGTTCGGCAAAAGCGGCTGGATGATCGCCCATTCCTCGTCGCTCAGTTCGTGTCGGCGCATGACACCCTCCTCTTTCGGAAGGTTGAATCAGAACCGAAGCACGAGGGGAATCCTGTTTATGGGGACAGCGCCTAGTAGGGGTATGATTCATCGTCGCTTCCCGTTCCTGACATCCTGACATGCATGTCAGCGCGCATGCGAGCGGCACCTGGTGGGTGCGCCAGGGCGGGTTTGGGGCGCGGATTGCTCCCGCAAGACCACGACGACGTGCGCAGACAAATCCTAATCGGCGGACGGGCGCGAGCGCCTTACCATCGCGTTGTCGACGCGGGGTCGGCGCCCAGGGGGCGGAGAGACAATCGCGTTAACGTGCGAACATCCGACAAGCTTAGGTCAGTTGCAACAATGGGGAGAGTCTTGCACACTACACGACTCTCGGGGTCCTGAGCTGGGCTGAGGCGATGATGAGCCATGGCTCTACTGCGGCGGGCGGGTCATGACGCAGGAGCCTTCGGAGTTGATCGAAGCCGATGCGAAACCAGGACTTGGCGAGGTATCCGTGTGTCTTGCGGGCGGGTGCGTTTCGTCCGACGAGGATCGCGGCGGCCCTGGCGGCCCAGGCGACTGCGAGAGCGACGAGGCCGAGGAGCAGGGCGAGCTTGCGGGGGGTGACGAGCCGGGTGTCCTCGAGATTGAGGCCGCGGGTCTTGGTGTCGCCGAAGAGGCATTCGATGGCCCAGCGCTTTCGGTAGGCCGCGAGGGCGGCGCGGGCCGGGGTGTTGGAGGCGATGATGAGGAGGCTGCCATCGTCGAGACGCCTGGCGGCGAAGTTCAGCCACAGGAGGCTCTGGGCTTCGTCGTGGCCGAGAGCGGCGCGGAACGTGCGGACCCCGCGGCATTTGCGCAGAACCGAGCCGAGGGGGAGGCGGCGGCCGTCCTCGGTGGTGACGATCAGCTTCTCCTTCATGCGGATGGCGAAGGGGATGTTGTTTTCGTTGAGGAAGTCCATCCACGCGCGCCCGACGAACTCCCGGTCGGCCAGGAGCAGCCGGATGCTCGCGGCACCGAAGATCGCCAGGTAGCGCCGCATCAGCAGGGTCCGCTGGCCGGTTTCGCTGTTGCCGCCGTTGTTGTCGAGCACGCTCCAGATCAGCGGCACCCGCGCCCGACGGGTGACGACGGCCAGCATCAGGATGTTGACGTCGCGGGTGCCGAGCTTCCACTGGGTGCGGTCGAGCGCGAGACGCCACGGGCCGTCGAGCCCCAGCAGCCCGACGACAAGCGGCGCCGACCAGTCGGCTCCAAGGCGGACATGCTGGAAGAACCGCTGCAGCCGGCGGTAGGTCGAGGCCACGAGCGCCGTGGACGGACGCTCGCACGCCAGATGGCTGAGGTTCACCGTCCGGGCGCTGATCATGCCGACGACGATCAGGCACAGCGTCTCCAGCCGGCTCTTGCTCAGTCCCACATGCGGTCGCAATATCTGCTGGAGGGTGGTGATGGCACGGTGAGGCATCGGGCGATCCTTTGGCGAGAATCGTCCAGAAGATCACCTCACACCGCCCTCAGCTACCCCAGTGTCGTGCAGTGTGTAGTCTCTGGCTCTCTGAGGCGTAAGGCTTTGATTTTAAACAGCACGCCGGTTGCTGCGTCAGTCGACCGTTTCACATCATGATCTCAAACCTGGCGCCAGAGGCGGTGGGATCGAGACGGACGGTGAAGCCGTGCAGGCTGCAAATCGACCGCACGAGGCTCAGACCAAGGCCACTCCCGTGCCCGGAGTGGGCGCGTTCGAGGCGGTAGAAGCGGTCGAAGATTCGTTCGGTTTCGTTCGGCGGGATCCCAGGACCATCGTCCTGCACGACCAGCTGGTGAGCGCCTCCGGAGGCACTAAGCTCCACCATGATACGGGTGCCGTCAGGAGTATGCTCGATCGCGTTTTCCAGCAGGTTCGAGATCATCTGTGTCAGGAGCGGGCGGTCGCCTTCGAGGACGACATTGGGAGCGATCCGCGCGTCCAGGCGCTTGCACCGATCGGCGGCGACAGGCCGGTAGATCTCGGCCAGTTCGGCGAGCAGCTTGGAGAGGTCGACCGCGCCGAGTCCTCGGCCCGGCGGCCGCGCCTCGATCTGGCCTATCTTGAGCAGCGCATCGAAGGTGACGAGCGTGGCGTCGATCTCGGCGAGCGAGCTTTCGATCGCCGGCTCCACGACAGCGGGGTCCTGAGCGTCGATCGAGACCAGACGATTGCGCACGCGCGTGAGCGGCCCGCGGAGTTCATGGGCGATTCCGACCGACACGTTGCGCAGATTGCGCGTCAGCGCCTCGATCGTGCCGAGCATCCCGTTCAGGGCGACGGAGAGGCGATCGAATTCGTCGCCCTTGGGCGAAACCGGCACGCGCTGCGACAATGTGCCTCCGCGCACGCTTTCGGCCGTGGCGGCGATCTCGGCCAGGCGCCCGAGGATAGCCCGGCTCAGCAACGCGCCCGACAACAGCGCCAATGGCAGCGCGATGGCGACTGTCCAGACCGCTCCCGCCAGCATGAGTTCGGCCACGTCGTGATACCTCTCCTGGCTCACGGCCGCATTGAGCCATCCGCCGTCGGGAAGGGACAGTGAGCGAACCCACATCCCTTCGTCGGGGTCATTCCCAAGGGGCACGAAATCCTCAAGTCCAGGACCTGGTGCGGCGCGGACGAGGCTGCCCGCAAGCAGGTTTCCGGCTCGGTCCTGGTGCCCGAGCATGACCTCGCCATCCTCGTCGTCGTCCGCGAGCCGGCCCAGCGTCTCGCTGACCTCGCGCGCACCTCCGGTCGCATAGGCGGCGTGCGTTGCCTGCAGGGTCTCGTCGAGCGCGGCGATCGTCCGCTCGCGCACGATCCAGCGGACGCCGAGGCCGATCGACAGGTCGGCCAGCAGCAGGCAGACGACGAAGACCGCCGCGAAGCGTATCGTCAGCCTGAACGCCGCCGAGCGGGCGATTTCACCCCGGAGGCTAGTGGGGGCTGGCAATGACATAGCCTGCGCCCCGAACCGTTCGGATCAGGCAGACGTCGAACGGCTTGTCGACCTTGCCGCGCAGCCTGCTCATATGCGTCTCGACGACGCTGGTCTTGGGCTCGAAGTGGAACTCCCACACATGCTCCAGCAGCATCGTCCGCGTCACCACTTCTTCCGCGTGCTGCATCAGGAACTCGAGCAGGCGATATTCCCGCGGCTGCAGATCGATGGCCTGCCCCGCGCGCTCGACCCGGCGGCTCACGCGATCGAGGGAAAGGTCGCCGACCCGGAGCACGGTCTCGATCGTCAGGCCCGGCCCTCGGCGCACCAGCGCGCGCAGGCGAGCGTTCAGCTCGGAAAACGCGAAGGGCTTGCACATGTAGTCGTCGCCGCCGGCGTCGAGCCCTTCGACCCGGTCGTCCAGCCCGTTGACCGCCGTCAGGAAAAGCACCGGGGTCGCGACCCCGGCGCCGCGCAGCAGGCGCACCAGGCCCAGCCCGTCCATCTTCGGCAGCAGGCGGTCCACGACCATCACGTCGTAGCCGCCCTCGCTTCCGAGAAAGAGCCCGTCCAGGCCGGTCTCCGCGCAGTCCACCGTCGCCCCTGCCTCCCGCAGCCCGCGCGCGATGAAGGCCGCCGTCTCCCTGTCGTCTTCGATCACCAGAATCTTCATGCACTCACGACATCTGGGGCCCCCGAGGCCGTTCCCTTATACTCCGGTCGCATCGATCTTCGTAGCGGCAGGGACGGGCGCCCGGTCGTCTGCGCCCAGGGCCGCGACCTAGAGGAAATGAAAGTCGGAGGCGTCGATCAGCTTCGCGTCGAATCCGGCGAGATCGACGCTGCCCTCGGCGAAGCTGAGGCGGCGTTGCGGATCCGCGCTGCGACACCTCGATATCGCCGAAGCCCTCGACCTCCAGGTACTCGGCGATCTCGATGCGATCGCGGCCGTTCTCGAACCCGACGATCCGGTCGTGACCGAACGGGACCAGGTCGAACTTGAACACGTCGTCGGCGCCGGCGTAGCCGAAAAGACAATCGTCGTCCGCCCCGCCCGAAAGCTCCGCGCCGCCGCGGCCTGCGTGCAGCCGGTCGCGGCCCTCGCCGCCCTCGATCTCGTCGAAGCCGCCGCCGCCATACAGCCGGTCGTTTCCCTCGTCGCCCTCGATGTCGTCCCTGCCCGCGCCACCGCAGATCTTGTCGCCGCCTTCGCCACCCTCGATCTCGTCGCGGCCGGCGCCTCCGAACAGGCGGTCGCGACCTTCCTCGCCGAAAATGCGGTCGTCTCCCGCTCCGCCATAGGCGCGGTCGTTGCCGTCGCTGGCTTCGATGAGGTCGTCGCCGCCGCGGCCCCGGATCTTGTCGTTGCCGTCGAGCGCGATGAGCTGGTCGTCCTTGCCGGTGCCCGTCTGCTTGTCCGCGCCGTCGGTGCCGACGAGCCGGCTGATGCCGGTCTTCGCGACCAGGGCGCTGACTTCGTTCCGGCTCAATTTATCGTCGCTCACGGCCACGAAGGCGTCATTGAAGTCGCCGTCATAGCCTCCCTCGTCATCGTCCGCGCCGGGAAGGCTGGCGAGGCCATCCTCGAAGGCCACGACATCGACCCCCTTCGTCCCGTCGGCGAAGGCGCGTGCGTTCTGGCCGGCCACCGGGTTGAGGAAGTTGAACCCGTCGCGGTTGCCGACCGAGTGGAAGGCGCGGATCGGCAGCAGGTTGCCCTCGTCGTCGGTGACGACCGGCGCGATGCCGTCGAAGATGCTGGCCGGGCCGGGCGTATAGGTGGTGGCGTCGTCGCCGTCGTAGAGGTCGGCGACGTCGCCCGCGGTGAAGTTGCGGAAGAAGAGGCCGCCATCCTCGAAGTCTTCGAGCTCGACGCCGAGCTCCTCGATGTCGGGGATCAGGAAGAGGCCGAGCGACTTGCCGGCGCGCGACCGTCATCGTCGCCCGCGCGCCCGCCTTCACGTCCTCGGTGTCGACGAAGAGCATCCGCGCTTCGCCGATGCGGCCGGTCACCGGATCGAAGGTATAGGCGCCGATGGCGTCGTTGCTGCCGGCGTCTTCCCCGAGGAAGGTGATGGTCTTTTTCTCACCGTCTCCGGCGAAGGCCAGATCGGCGGGGTCGACGGGCGCCGAGTTGTCGACCGTCCGCCGGTTCTGGATCTCGACGAACAGGCTGGGCTCGTCCTCCGCGAACTCCTCCTCCAGGACCTGGCCGACGCCGGGCGCGAAGTACTTGAACGCTCCGACGCCTGGCTCGAGGCTGGAGGTGTCGCGGATCTTGAGCACGTGGTCGAAGGAGCCGAACTCGGTCTCGACGCTGAGCCCCCTGGCGATCACCTCGCCCTCGTCCACGGCCACGCCCGGGTAGAACTCCTGGAAGTAGCTGTCGCCGGGCTTGGGATTGGCGCGCATGATCCAGCCCGGGGCGGCGCCGTCCACGCCGGCCTGCCACGACCCGTCGAAGTCGGTCCCGGTGAATTCGCCCTCGTCGTCGTAACTGTAGTTCGTGGCGATCTCGCCCATGTACCAGACGTTGCCGTCATCGTCCTGCGCGTACCAGTCGAGGGTGTCCTCGACCAGGATGCCGTCCTCATAGGCGGTGTCGCGGACGACCAGCGTCTCGATGCCGGCGATCGTCTTCGTTTCGAACGTGGCGAAATGATCGTTGCGCTCGCCCTCCTCCTCGCCCGTCTCCGGGTCGATTATCTCGGCGGCGTAGCTGTTGATCGCGCCGGGGGGCAAGGGAAAGAAGCGATTGTCGACGTTCGATGGATCGGAGAACGTCGCGTCTTGCAGGTCGGGAAGAACTGGCATGGCGCACCTTTCGGGTCGAAGCCTCTGTCGCGTGCCCGGGACGAGCCGCTGCCGCCATTAGAGCCGCCATGACCTTGCCCGATGGGTGTCGGCCTCCTTACTAATTGGTAAGGCCGCCGATGTTGTGAGCTGGCGATGGCAGGCTCCAGCCCGGCTGGCCAGCTCGATCAGAAGTTCAGGCTGATCCCCAGATCGGCAATCGTCGCGCTGCCGCCGTCGGTGCCGAACTCGCCCGCCCCGTAGGTATTCGCGATGCCGCCATTGAGGGTCGCGCCGCCACCGAGGTCGTACTGCGCCGTCAGGCCGTAGCCATCGTCGCCGTCCAGGACTTCGAACGCGGGACTGCCCTCGGCGCTCAACACCTCGCCGTGGAAGGCGCCGACCGAGAAGGCGCCGATGGTGACCGAGGCGCCGACGAGCAGATCGGTGGCCTCGAACCGGCCGAAGTCGTCGGTGTCGGAGGTCACCTTCGTCCAGGTCGCGCCGAAGGCGTAGCGCTCGTAGTCAGCCGCCAGTCCGACTGACCACTGTTCGCCGCCCGGGATGATCTCGCCGACCTCCGTCGCCGGGACGGCAACGTCCGGGACGTCATCGCCATCGGTATCGACGAGCTCGACGCCGGGATCGTCGAACGCGACGAACGCGTCGAACCTGTAGTAGCCCACGCCGACGCTCCAGCTGCCGCCGCCGAGGTCCGCGGCATAGCCCGGCGCCGACGGCGATGTCGGTCAGGTCGCGGTTGGTCGACACCGAGACGCCGAAGTCCTCGGCCTCGAAGTCGTAGCGCAGCGTCGGACGGGCGAACGGGTTCTCGGCAAAGCTCTCGCCGGTGTCGTTGCCAAAGCTGCCTCCGTTCGAGATGAACTTGGTCTCGTTGATGTCGGTCAGTCCGGTCAGCGAGAAGTTGCCCGGGACGTCGCCGACCCACTGCTGGTCGGCAGCGTCGGTGTCGCCGAAGGTCAGCGTCCCGAAACGGCCGGACACGAAGACGCTGCCCTCGGTCTGACCCTCCTCGCCGCCTTCGCCGCCTTCGGCATTGTCGGCCTGGATCTCGGCGCCGAAGGTGATGCCGCCGTCGGTTTCGCCGGTCATATTCACGCCGAAGCGGACGCGCGAGATGGCGCGGAGGTCGTCGGGTGTCTGGCCCGCGTCGTCGACCACCACGCCGCCGTCGTTGTCGATATTGTAGCCGAGACCCAGGCGGGCGTCGCCGAACAGCACCACGCCCTGCGCCGAAGCGATCCCGCCGACCAAGAGTACCGCGGCGACGATGGTCGCTTGGATGGCTGTTTTCATCACGCCCTCACTTGAGGAAACCATTGGCTAGACACCAGGATGGCGGCAATGATTCTGCCGGCCCGGGGCGTCGAGGGCATCAGCAGCGCTTCGAAGAGTCGGGGCGGCGGGTGATCGCGCTGAACCGCGGCGCAGATCGCCGATTTCGCGGGGAACGCCATCGAGCTGCAGGGAATTACGGGCCGGGTGCTCGCGCTGTCGGCCCGGGCGCTGCGATCGCTGACGCCGGCCCAGCTCGACATCATCGGGCAAAGTGCCGCGCCGCTGCCGCTCGACGTCGCGACGATCGAATTGGGCGGAGGTTCGGTCCGCTGCATGCTTGCCGGCATTCACTTGTCCCGCCGCTGACAGCGGATCGCCGACCCGATTGCTGAGATCCCCGTCTAGACCCCGCCATACTCGCCGGTGTCGAGGAAATGTTCCAGCGCTCGGCGATAGGGGTCGATGTCGAGCCCATTTTCTTCAAGCCATCTGCCGTCGTAGTAGGTGGAGGCATAGCGGTCGCCGCTGTCGCAGATCAGGGTCACCAACGACCCCTCGCGCCCCTCGCGCAGCATGTTGGCGGCGATCCAGCAGAGGCCGAAGAAATTCGTTCCTGTCGATCCGCCCACTCGTCGGAACAGCCGGTCCGACAGCACGTGCATCGCTGCGATCGAGGCCGCGTCCGGGATTCGGATCATATGGTCAATGACACCCGGAATGAAGGACGGCTCGACCCGCGGTCGGCCGATCCCCTCGATCCGCGAGCCACGGGGGCAGGTCATGTCGAGGTTGCCGCTGCGATAGGCGTCGTAGAACACGGAATTCTCGACATCGACGACGCAGAGTCGTGTGGCCAGGTTGCGATAGCGGATGTAGCGCCCGATGGTGGCCGAGGTGCCGCCGGTGCCCGCGCTCATCACCACCCAGTCGGGAACGGGATGGGTCTCGCCTTGCATCTGGCTGAAGATGCTTTCGGCAATGTTGTTGTTGCCCCGCCAGTCGGTCGCTCGTTCGGCGTTGGTGAACTGATCAAGGTAGTGCCCGCCCGCCTCTGCTGCCAAATCTGCGGCGACCTCATAGATCTGCGCCGCGCTCTCAACGAAATGGCAACGCCCGCCGAAGCGTTCGATGCCCTCGATCTTTGCCGGGCTGGTGCTGCGCGGCATCACCGCGATGAAGGGCAAGTCCAGGAGTTCGGCGAAGTAAGCCTCGGAGACGGCCGTCGAACCGGACGAGGCTTCGACCAGCGTGGTTGCCGGGCCGATGCGACCGTTGCAGATTCCGTAGAGAAACAGCGACCGCGCCAGCCGATGCTTCAGGCTGCCGGTCGGATGCGTGCTTTCGTCCTTCAAATAGACCGAGATGCCGCGGAGTCCGCGGAAGGCGGGCTTCACGAGATGCGTATCGGCCGATCGGCGTCCGTCGCCCTGCAGCAGGTTGATCGCGTGCTGCGCCCAGTCGCGGTCAATTCCGGCGGGCAGTGGAACCAGATCGGGCCAGTGGTAGGGTGCGGCTATCGGCAATCGGGCGTCCTTCTCTCGATCGTCGCGGCTGGGACGGAAGCAGGATGTCTGATTGCAGGGCGCATGGCGAGCGGCGTGACGGAACCCAGGACCGCCGGATCGGCCGCACCCGGCGCCGTCGCCTACCTGCTGTGGGCCCGGGCGCTGCGCGACTTCGGCGACGGATTTGTTGCCATCCTGCTCCCCGTCTACCTGATCGTGCTCGGCTTCTCGCCGCTCGAGATCGGCGCGATCGCCACCGCGGCGCTGCTGGGCTCGGCTCTGCTGACGCTCGGCATCGGGATGATCGGTTCACGCCACGATCGGCAGCGGCTGCTGCTCGCCGGTGCCAGTCTGATGACTGCGACCGGCGTCGCCTTCGCGTTCGTCCACGATTTCGCCCTGCTGCTGGTCGTCGCGTTCGCGGGCACAATCAACCCGTCGGCGGGAAGCGTCAGCGTGTTCGTGCCGTTGGAGCATGCGGTACTGAGCGGCGAGGTCTCCGATGCCCGCCGGACCGCGATGTTTGCGCGCTACAGCCTCATCGGCGCCCTGAGTGCCGCCTTCGGCGCGCTCGCCGCGGCCTCGCCGCAGTATCTGTCGGCCGCAGGCGTCGAGCAGCTGACGGCCATCAAGGCGATGTTCGTGCTCTACGCCCTCCTCGGCGTCGCCGGTTGCCTGCTCTACTCCAGGATTCCCCGACTTCCGCCACGCGCGAGCGCGGAACCGGCCGGCGCCCTCGGGCCATCGCGGCACATCGTCTACAAGCTCGCCGCGCTCTTCAGCCTCGACGCTTTTGCCGGCGGCTTTGTCGTCCAGTCGCTGCTGGCGCTCTGGCTCTTCGAGCGCTTCGATCTGTCGCTCGCTGCCGCGAGCCTGTTCTTCTTCTGGTCGGGGGTGCTTTCCGCCTTTTCCTTCCCGGTCGCGGCATGGCTCTCCCGCCGCATCGGCCTCATCAACACCATGGTGTTCACGCACATCCCGTCGAGCGTCTGCCTGATCCTCGCGGCGTTCGCGCCGAGCCTCTCGCTTGCGCTGACGCTGCTGCTCATGCGCGCCGCGCTCTCGCAGATGGATGTGCCGACGCGCTCGTCCTACGTCATGGCCGTTGTCACCGAGGCCGAGCGGCCGGCCGCTGCGAGCTTCACGTCGGTGCCGCGCAGCCTCGCCGCTGCCGCCAGTCCAGCGATTGCCGGAGCGCTCTTCGCCGCTTCGTTCCAGGTTCTCCCGCTCCTGATCTGCGGCACCCTCAAGATCGTTTACGATCTGCTGCTTCTCGTGCAGTTCCGGCGAATGAAGCCGCCGGAAGAACTGTAGCGCTCAGCGCTCGCTCTCACCCAGGTCGATCGCTGGAGCATTGCGACCGGTGCGATGCTTCAGATTCCGCGTTATGCGCTGCATGCCTCGGGTTTCGGCTGTCACAGAATCGCGGAAACGAGCCAAGTATCTCGCTAGCGGCGGCTGGCAACTTCGCCCTATCCTCTCGAGCCATGTGCAACGACTATGAGCAACGTGTCGCTTGGGCCGACTATCGGAAGGCGATGCAGCAGCTGGAGCTCGGCATTCCGACCGAGCAGTCAGAAGCCGACCTCCCGCAGGCTGATGACATCCGAGTCAACGAGGTCGGTCCGGTGATGCGGGTCGCTGGCAACGGCGTCGAGCTCGTGCCGATGACCTTCGGCTTCCCGCCGAAGGGCCCGCGCGGTGGCCCTGTCTTCAATTTCAAGTCCGAGGGCCGTCGGTTCGACAAGAGCAATCGCTGCCTAATCCCCGCCTCCGCGTTCTTCGAGTTCACCGGCGAACGCTATCCGAAGGCCAAGCACCGCTTCGCGCTGAAGGAAGCTCCGTTCATGGCCATCGCCGGCCTCTGGCGCGAGACCGAGAGCGGTGGACTGCCAGCCTTCACCATGCTCACCACCGCGCCAAATGTCGACGTTGAGCCTTACCACGACCGCCAGGTGGCGGTTCTACGCCCGGAGGACTGGGCCGCCTGGCTTTACCTAACCAAGCCCGAAGCCGAGCTGCTGCGGCCATTGCCCGAAGGCTCGCTCGATGTTGAAACGGTTCGGAAGGGAAGTGACTAATAAAAACGCGTTGGCGCTCAGCAGGGCCGCTTCACCTGATTTGATCCATTGTGCAGCTCTCGGGCGATTTGTCTGTCCGCCAGCGCAACAGGCGCGCCCCGTGCCGCATGTGCTGGCCGGTGATGTGATCAGCGCTGACTTCGACCACGAGAACGGGGTCCAGCGGCACCGGCACCCGCTCCTTGCCCGACCAGCGGCTCTTGCCGCCGGGCACCCGCCCCGTGAACCCTCTGCCCCCGACCAGCGGCTCGAGCAGGCGGCCGACCTCGGCCGCATCTTCGTATATCCGGGCTCGGCCGACGTAGTTCAGTCGCCCATCCTCATCATAGAGCCCCAGCAGAAGTGACTCGACAGCCTGGGATGATCCCCTTCGGTAAAGCCCGCCCACCACGCAATCGACGGTCTTCCATAGCTTGAACTTCCGCATGGCGCGCTCGCCGGGCAGGTAGGGAAAATCAAGGCGCTTGGCGACAATGCCGTCGAGCCCCTCCCTCCCGAGCCACTGCCGAGCAACGGCCTCGTCTGAAGTCGCGTCCCCCAGGCGGAGCGTTTCTGGTGCACCCGTCACGAAAGATTCCAGCTCCCGACGTCGATCCGTGAGTGAGCGCTGGAGAAGCGACGCTCCCGCGCGCGACAAGATGTCGAAAACAATGAGCTGCGCGGGGGTCTCTTCTGAAAGCAGGCGGATGCGGCTCTCGGCGGGATGGAGGCGGAGCTGCAGGGTCTCGAACGACCCGCGGGGGAGCACAAGCTCACCGTCCAACACGAAGCCATCTTCTGCGACATCGCCAAGGCCGCGCGCGACCTCGGGAAAATACCGCTCGAGCGGCTTCTGGTTCCGGGACTGCAGGTGAACCCGCTCGCCGCGACGGTGGGCGATGCAGCGAAAGCCATCGTACTTCGGCTCGTACTGCCATCCTTCACCGAAGGGCAGTTCGTCGACTGCCTCTGCCTCCATCGGCGGCAGGTCGAGGGGAAGCGGAGCGGAAGGAAGCCTCACAAGATTCAACCGTTAGGACCGCAGATTTCGATCACGCACTTGCACGTGGGCTTACAAGGCGACCGGAGCAAATAGAACGGGCTGTGGCAGTTCCCGCTCCCAAGGTTGCGCTCGGTTCACGCCAACCCTCAATAAGGCGCCGCGCGTGCCTCGAAGTGATCCCCGTTGAAATCCCGAAGGAGCACTGGCGCGCCCGGACTGTCGATCGTGATTGGCCGCCGGAACAGACATCCCTGCTCGGTGTAGATGATGCCGGCTGGATCGCTCTCGGCCCACTCCCAGTCTGGATACGCGAGGATCGTTTCGCTAGCAGCGTGTAGGAGAAGGTGGGTCGTGTCCCCGGTGATGGTGTAGCTCGGCGGTAGCGCCGCCGCCCGCCCGCGCGGATTGAGGCGCTGGCGGGCGGGCGGCGGCGCGGTGGTCATCGCGGGTTCTTCGGTAGGGTCGGGTTGCGACAGCCAACCCGAACCGGAGATCCACGATGACCGACGGGATGATGACCCTGCGCGGCCTGGTCGAGAAGACCCCCGACGCCGATCTGCTGCGGGAGATGATCGGCTTCGCCGCCGAGCGGCTAATGGAGTTGGAGGTGGGCGGCCTGACCGGCGCGGCCTGGGGCGAGAAGAGCCCGGATCGGCTGGTCCAGCGCAACGGCTACCGCGACCGGGCCTGGGAGACGCGGGCGGGGACGGTCGAGCTGCGCATCCCGAAGCTGCGCCGCGGCTGTTATTTCCCGGGCTTCCTGGAGCCGCGGCGGATGGCCGAGAAGGCGCTGACGGCCGTCATTCAGGAAGCCTACATCCACGGTGTCTCGACGCGGTCCGTCGACGACCTGGTGAAGGCGCTCGGCATGAGCGGGGTGTCGAAGAGCCAGGTGAGCCGGCTCTGCTCCGAGATCGACGAGCGGGTGACGGCGTTCCTCGAACGGCCGCTGGAAGGCGATTGGCCTTACCTGTGGATCGACGCGACCTACCTCAAGGTGCGGCAGAACGGCCGCATCGTCTCGGTGGCCGTCATCGTCGCCGTGGGCGTCAACACCGACGGCCGGCGCGAGGTTCTGGGCATGGACATCGGCCCGTCGGAAGCCGAGCCGTTCTGGGTGGAGTTCCTCCGCAAGCTCGCCCGCCGCGGCTTGCGCGGCGTCAAGCTCGTTATCTCCGACGCGCACGAAGGGCTGAAGGCGGCGATCTCGAAGATCCTCAGCGCGACCTGGCAGCGCTGCCGCGTCCACTTCATGAGGAACGCGCTCGCCCATGCCGGCAAGAGCGGCCGGCGTGTGGTGTCAGCCTTCGTCGCCACCGCCTTCGCCCAGGACGACGCAGGGGCCGCCAGGCAGCAGTGGCGCCGCGTCGCTGACCAGCTGCGACCCAAGGTCCCGAAGCTGGCCGCGCTGATGGACGAGGCCGAGCCGGACGTGCTGGCCTACATGACCTTTCCCCAACAGCACCGGGCGAAGCTGCACTCCACGAATCCTCTCGAGCGGCTCAACGGCGAGATCAAACGCCGCACCGAGGTCGTCGGCATCTTCCCCAACGAGGCCGCCATCACCCGACTGGTTGGCGCGATCCTGCTCGAGCAGAACGACGAGTGGGCCGTCCAGCGATCCCGCTACCTGACCCTTGAGACCATCGCGCCGATCCCCGATGATCCAATCATCGGCCTGCCAGCAATGGCGGACTGATCGGCCCGGCCATGCCGGAACTCGCGCTGACCTTCGTCAGCTACACCACGCCATGGGACACGACCAGAAGGTGCTCATCCCAGTAGCATCCCCGGCCGGGGGGAGGGTTGGCCGACCGGTGGGCGAGCTTCACAAGGGTCCAGCCGTGAGGAAGCGGCTTCTCAAAGCGGTCTATCCAGCCGGCCCGATTGATCGGCTCGGCCAGGGCCCAGCCATCGCGCAGCAGCCGGGGATAGTAGACACTCAGGCATTCCGCACCGAAACCACCCGATGGGGGATCGGCAACACACGCCAGATCACTATCGTCCGACAGCAGACCGCGGTGGCACCCGTTCAGCCAATAGCGCTGCCCATCGAGAAACAGACCACCGCCCTGCCAGCAGTCTCCTTTGGCCCAGAGGGTAACCGCTTGAAGCCATGGCGCGCGCGAGACCGCTGTCCAGGAGCCTCCCGTCTCGCTGTGCCAGCGCGCGTCACGGGCGAAGTAGATCAGGTGGTGGCCATCGGGCGAGAGATCAGCACGACGTTCGTAGATGCGTCCGATCAGCCACTGACCCAAGGAGAACGTATCGGAAGAGCGGTCCCAGAGGTAGCTCGCCACCTGCCGGGTGGGTCCTCGCCGGAAGACAACGGCCTTCGCAGCGTCCCGCGCGAGCAGGACGTGCAGCCGCGCTGATGAGCCTGTCCTGTCGATTTCCTGTCCTGCCCATCGAAGAGCCTCGCCTGATCCACAGGATCGCGAGGGTGCGTTGAAAGAATGCGAAGAAGGTAGCTGGGCCAATCAAGGGCGGTGCATATTGACAAGCTAGCGACGCGCGGCTCGCAGAGACGCGCCGAGTGTAGATTCCCAACAGCGGGTCCACGCGGCCAAGGGTGTCAGGCTTTCCTTCTAGGCAGGGCTGCGAAGGCCCAATTGCGGCCGTGGCCGCGGAGCAGGGCCTGATTAATCCAGGTCATCGCCAGCGGCTCGAGCAGGCGGGCTCGGTGCAGTGGCCCGGCGTCGAGCGGCTCGAAGCCGAGGTCGGCGAGCAGCGTGCTGACCACCCGCTTGGCGTCCTCATCGTCGCCCGCCATGAACATCACCGGCGGATGGGCAAAGCCGGAGGTGTCCTCCATTACCTCGGCACCGACCTGGTTCAGCGTCTTGATCACGCGCGCCTGCGGGACCAGCCGGGCAAGCGCCTCGGCGGCGGAGTCCGTGAACCCAAGGGCCAGGTCGGGGCCATGATCGGTGCGCGCGACGGGATTGGTGGCGTCAATGAGATCTTGCCCGCGAGCGGCCCCAATTCCGAGACTACCGGCTCCACGGCCGCATACGGGAGCGCGAAGACGACGACCTCCGCTACCTGTGCCGCGTCAACCGGCGACAACGCCCGTGCACCGGTCCTCTCGATGAGTTCGACATGCTTTCCGGCGTCACGCAGGCCCAGGATGATGGAATGCCCAGCGCGCTTCCACCCCGTCGCCAGCGCCGCGCCGACGTTGCCTGCTCCGATGATCCCGATCTCCATGCGCCCCTCACCACTCGCCACGAATAGGGTAGAAGAGACGCTATTCCTGGAAACCACAAAGACCAACACCGCGTCTCGTCGTGCTCACGTGACTGCCGATAGCCCTTCTGCCACGCGCCCGACGGCCAATCGCCGTCGGTGGCGGTTCGAGCGCATCGACCATTGTTCCTCGGTTAGGGCGCCCGCTGGGCCCTATCTTCGATCAGCGACAACGCCTCCCGCATCGCGCGCTTGAACTCGTCTCTGTCGTAGAGATCGTTGTGACCGGCATCCATGATGACGCGGTCCAGCACCATACTGCCGGCCGATCTGCGTACCGGCTCTGTCCGGCGCGGCGGAACGATGGTGTCCCTTTCGGCTGCGATCAGTGCCACGGGTGCCGACGATGCCGCCAGCGTATCGGCGACCTCCATCTGGTGCCGCAGCAAGAGACCGACGGGCGCCCACGGATAGTGTTCGCGCGCAAGTGCCTTGAGGGAATCGAAGGGCGTGACGAGGATCAATCCGGCAATCGGCCGCTGGCTAGCAAGGTAAGCGGCCGGGCCGGCGCCGATGCTCAGCCCGACAGCCACGATCCGGTTAGGCGAAAGGGTGGCAACCACGTGATCGTGGATCGGAAGCGTGTCCTGAAGGATCGCAGCTGCGCTGGGACGTCCGGTGCTGGGAGCATAGCCACGGTAGTGAAAAGCCACGATGTCCCGGTCCGGAAAGACCGACTGGAGGTAAACGGCGAGCGTATCGGCGCTCCAGGCATTGCCCCCGAACCCCAAGATGAGGGCAAATTCCGCGGAGGGCCGAACCTCCGCCGGAAGATGGACCCCGACAAGCTCATCCCCGGAGGCGACCTCAAGCACGAGCCGCTCGGCCGATGCCGGGAGAGCAGCTGCTCCGTGGCTCATCGCCCATCTGGGGAAGAGGAGCCAATCCTGCGCGAGCGCGACCAGGACGACGACGAGCACATACAGTCCGGCGAAACCGGCCGCGATCTTCACCAACAGGATCATGACCGAGCGTCATTCAGAATCCGCTCGCGGGTGAGCAAGAAGAAGAATGGCCGCTCCATGCCGCGCATCTCCATCAACCCAAGCACCCGGTGATCGTCGATCCTGCGGAAATGGTCGATGATGGGCTGTCTGTCGTAGATCAGGGCTGCGCTGCGCTTACCCCGAAAGTTGTCGGTTCTCAGCCTGGCAGCGGAATGGTGGGCGTGGAGAAAGGCGCGGCCAGCCGCGAACGCCGCGCGGACCGGAGCGCTCCTGGCGAAAGAGGGCCAACGCAGGGCGACGCTGACCGGCATCAACCTGGGGTCGAGCGGGACGACCTCACCGGAGCGGGTTCGGAACAGCAGAGGATGGACAGTGTCAGCGCTCTCGAACGCCTTTCCATACCAACCCAGCAACTCCAGAACGCCATCCAGCGGATGTCCCGTCGGCAATCCGACGCCACGCCATCGCCCGATCATCAATTCCGGCTCCAAGCCCGCCAGTGCGTCGAAGCAGGAAAGGGCGGCGGCGCAATCTGCCGGACCATCCAGCCAGGTCTCGGGCCATCCATTTCCGGCAATGGGTGGCTTGGGCAAAATCATCCGGCCTTCACGACGAGCGGCGAGTCGTGAGGATCATGTAGTTCTGGTGCCAGCCATTCATCGAGCTTCGACCAGCGCCTCCGACCGGACGCGTTCTTGACGGCGATGGCCACGGCCCTGGGCTGGCCGACGAGGACGACGAGCTTCTTGCCGCGCGTGACCCCAGTATAGAGCAGGTTGCGCTGAAGCATTGCATAGTGCTGGGTGAGGACGGGAATGACCACGGCGGGGTATTCCGAGCCCTGGCTCTTGTGGATGGTGGCCGCGTAGGCCGGGACCAGCGTGTCGAGTTCGCCGAAGCCATAGGTGACGGAGCGCCCGTCGAACCTCGCCGTCAGCTCCCCCTCGTCGACGTCCACGCCTTCCACATAGCCGATGTCCCCGTTGTAGACCTCCTTGTCGTAATCATTCTCGATCTGCATGACCTTGTCGCCGGGGGCGAAGGTCCAGCCGAAGCGTTCCACCTTCGTCTCGCCTGAGGGATTGAGCGCCGCCTGCAACTCGATGTTGAGCGACCGGGCGCCGACGCCGCCCCGGTTCATCGGGCAGAGAACCTGAATGTCGCGGATGGGGTTCAGGCCAAAGCGCTTGGGGATCCGCGACTGCACCAGCTCGATGATGCGGCTGACGGCCTGTTCGGGATCGAGCTGCCGCGAACAAAATAGAAGTCGGTCTCGCCATCGGGCTTCGCAAGATCGGGCATCCGGCCTTGATTGATCAGGTGGGCATTGGTGATGATCCTGCTCATCGCCGCCTGCCGGAACACTTCCGTCAACCGGACCGTGGGGACGGCGCCGGAGCCGATGATGTCAGCCAGGACCTGCCCCGGGCCGACGGATGGAAGCTGGTCGATGTCGCCGACGATCAGCAGGGCGGCGTGATCCGGGACGGCCTTGAGCAACGACTGCATGAGCGACACATCGACCATGGAGGCCTCGTCGACGACCAAGAGATCGCAGTCGAGAGGGAGCTCCCCATCGCGCTTGAAGCCGAAGGCCTTCGGGTCGAACTCGAGCAGGCGGTGGATGGTCTTGGCTTCCATGCCGGTCGCCTCGGTCATCCGCTTGGCCGCACGGCCGGTGGGGGCGCAGAGGAGAAGCTTGGCGCCCTTGACCGACAGGATGCGCAGGATCGAGTTCACAATGGTGGTCTTGCCGACGCCGGGCCCGCCGGTGATGACCAGCACCTTGGAGCGCAGCGCCAGACGGATGGCCTCAACCTGGCTGGCCGCGAGCGTGATCCCGGTGCGGCCTTCGATCCATGGCAGAGCCTTGTCCGCATCGATCTCAGGCCAGGGCACTCTGCCGGACAAGAGCCGCCGCAGCCTGTCGGCGATGCCCTTCTCGGCGAGATAGAGCCCGCTGAGAAAGACACAGGGCGTATCGCCCACGCTGTCCGCCGTGACGGTGCCCTCGGCCAGCTCCAGATCCACCGCCGTCCCGATGAGCTCCTCGGGCACCCCCAGAAGCTTCTCGGCGAGCGCCACCAACTCTCCGGTAGGCAGCCCGCAGTGACCGTCGCCCATGGCCTCGGTGAGAGCGTAGGAGATCCCCGCACGCACGCGGATCATGGCGGTCTTCTCGATCCCGAGCTTTTCCGCAATCAGGTCCGCGGTTCGGAACCCGATGCCGCGGATGTCGCGCGCCAGCCGATACGGGTTTTCGCTCATGACCTCGATTGCATCGGTGCCGTAGGTCTTGAAGATTCGCACCGCCCGTGCGGTGCCGACCCCATGCGCATGCAGGAACACCATGATCTCGCGAATGACCTTCTGGTCGGCCCAGGCCGACGTGATCTTGGCCGCGCGCATCGGACCGATGCCCTCGACCTCTCGCAGCCGCTCGGGACTTGCCTCGATGATGTCGAACACGTCCTTGCCGAAAACCCGGACCATGCGCCTGGCGTAGACCGGGCCGATGCCGCGGATCATCCCGGAGCCAAGGTACTTCTCGATACCTTCGATCGACGACGGGGCCGAGGTCTTCAGGAACCGCGCCCGAAACTGTTGCCCATGGGTGCGGTCGTTGGTCCATTCACCCGAGGCCGTCACCCACTCGCCGGCAGAGATCGTGGCCGCATGGCCCACCGCGGTGACCAGATCGCGATGTCCTCGGGCCTTCAGTCGCAGGACGCAGAAGCCGTTCTCCGGGTTGTGAAAGGTGACCCGCTCGACCAAACCGGCGAGAACTTCGGTTTTGGCGTCTGCCTGCTGACCCATGCACCTTCCGCCAATCGGTCTTTGTGTCGGCTGCCTGCTTCAAGGCTTGATAAAACCGACGCCGGCGCATACCTGCCGTTAGCACTCACTGCACACGAGTGCCAAGACGTGAAGCTGCTTCCGTTCCGGCTTCATCAGAACCCTATGGGAGAACGCCATGCAATTTACACCCCTTCACGACCGCGTCCTCGTTCGCCGGATCGAGGGCGAAGAGAAGACCAAAGGTGGTCTGATTGTTCCCGACACTGCAAAGGAAAGGCCCTCCGAGGGCGAGGTCATGGCCGTCGGCGAGGGTGCACGCACCGAAGCAGGCGAGCTAATCGCGGTGGCCGTCAAGGTCGGCGACCGGATTCTCTTCGGCAAGTGGTCCGGCAGCGAGGTGCGCATCGAGGGCGAGGATCTCCTGATCATGAAGGAGTCCGACATCCTCGGCGTCATCCGGGGTGACGGCGCGGCCCAGAAGGCCGCCTGATCCCGATCCACGCCAGAACCCATTTCCGAAGACACCAAGGAGCACCACCGATGGCCGCCAAACAGCTGAGATTCAACACCGACGCGCGTGACCGCATGTTGAAGGGCGTGAACACGCTCGCTGACGCCGTGCGCGTCACCCTCGGCCCCAAGGGCCGCAACGTGATCCTCGCCAAGTCCTATGGCGCCCCTAGGATCACCAAGGACGGCGTGACCGTCGCCAAGGACATCGAGCTCGAGGACAAGTTCGAGAACATGGGTGCGCAGATGGTCCGCGACGTGGCCAGTCGCACCAGCGATGTGGCCGGTGACGGCACCACCACCGCCACCGTCCTCGCCCAAGCGATCATCAAGGAAGGCCTCAAGTCGGTCGCGGCCGGCATGAACCCGATGGATCTGAAGCGCGGCATCGAGAAGGCCGTCCAGGTCGTCGTCGAGGACATCAAGGCGCAGGCGCGAACGGTTTCAGGCTCGGAGGAGATTGGCCAGGTCGGCGCGATCGCTGCGAACGGCGAGACCGAAATCGGCACGCAGATCGCCGAAGCGATGCAGAAGGTCGGCAACGAGGGTGTCATCACCGTCGAGGAGAATAAGGGCTTCGTGACCGAGACCGAGGTGGTCGATGGCATGCAGTTCGACCGCGGCTACCTCAGCCCCTACTTCATCACCAATGCCGACAAGATGATCGCCGAGCTCGAGGACGCGGTCATCCTAATCCACGAGAAGAAGCTGTCGTCGCTGCAGCCGATGGTGCCGCTGCTCGAGTTGGTGATCCAGTCGGGCAAGCCGCTCCTCATCATCGCCGAAGATATCGAGGGCGAAGCCCTCGCAACGCTGGTGGTGAACAAGCTTCGCGGCGGGCTCAAGGTTGCCGCCGTCAAGGCGCCGGGCTTCGGCGACCGCCGCAAGGCGATGCTGCAGGACGTCGCCATCCTGACCGGCGGCCAGGTCATCTCCGAGGAACTCGGCATGAAGCTCGAAAACGTCGGCCTCGACATGCTCGGCAAGGCGCGGAAGATCTCGATCACCAAGGATGATACCACGATTGTCGACGGCGCCGGCGAGAAGTCGGAGATCGACGGCCGGGTCGCGCAGATCCGCGCGACGATCGAGGAGACGACCTCGGACTACGACAAGGAAAAGCTGCAGGAGCGGCTGGCGAAGCTCGCCGGCGGTGTCGCGATCATCCGGGTCGGCGGCGCCTCGGAGACCGAGGTGAAGGAGCGCAAGGATCGCGTCGAGGACGCTCTGCACGCCACCCGCGCCGCCGTGCAGGAAGGCGTGGTGATCGGCGGCGGCGTGGCACTGGTGCGCGCCTCGAAGAAGCTCCAGGGCCTGGAGGGGGCGAACTCCGACCAGACCGCCGGCATCGCGATCGTCCGCAAGGCGTTGCAGGCGCCGCTGCGGCAGATCGCCGAGAACGCCGGCGTGGACGGCTCGGTCGTGGCCGGCAAGATCACAAACTCCGAGGACCCGGCCTTCGGCTTCAACGCCCAGACCGAGGAATATGGCGACATGTTCAAGTTCGGCGTAATCGACCCGGCCAAGGTCGTTCGCACCGCGCTGGAGGACGCCGCCTCGGTCGCCGGCCTCTTGATCACCACCGAGGCCATGATCGCCGACAAGCCGGAGCCGAAGGCCGCGGCCGGCGGCGGCATGCCGGGCGGCGGCATGGGTGGCATGGGCGGCATGGACGACTATTGATGTGATCAGACGCAAAGTCTGACGTAACGGGGTCTGCATCGACTGAACAGATCGGGCGCCAGGTTCGGGCGCTCGATCGCAGTTCTGGCCAAGACAACAGGCATGGTGTCAGCCTCGCTCCTCCGCCTGATGGAAGGCAGGAAGCTGCTGCCCGATTTTCTCGCCGTTCAGGGTGTTGGGATGGCTGCTGTGACCTCTTTGGCGGCTCATCGCCCGCCGCCAGGCCGGAGCGCGGGTAGAAGCCGAAGCCACGGAACTCAACCGCCCGTGCCGCGGCCTCGAAGATTTCCGGAACGTGGCCGCGGCGATATCGAAGGCGATGCGCTGAAGATGCTTTGCCGCCTTGGCGCCGCCCACGGCACGGTTTTGCTCCGGACTGCAATTAGGCCGAGCGCACGATCAGCGCTTTGCCGAAGCGCCACGGCTTGCTGGCCAGTTCAGAAGCTATCGGTGCCTGCTGGACAATTCAGACCTTCCTTACAGCGCTAGTCCTACCCGGCCGCCCAACATCCTCTCCAAGCAAAGAACCCTCGACAGAGCCCACCGGCCTTACTTAAATCGCCCGCATGAAATAGTCTGGTAAGGTCCGGTAGCAAGAAATGGCTGGCCACTTGGGGATGATCCCAATGGCGATCATCCATTAACAAGGAGTAACAAGACATGGCCGCTCCTACCCTGAAGGGTCTGATTGCCCGCATACGGGCCCTTGAAAAGGCCGCTGTCGGCCTCCTGGCCCATGGCAAGGCTGAGGCAAAAGGAAAGACGAAGGCTTCCGCCAAATCAAGGACCGAAGCTCCTGCCAAGCCGAAGGCTGAGGCTCCGACCAAGGCCAAGGCCAAGTCCCCGAGCAAGGCCAAGTCTAAGGCCAAGGGAAAGGTCAAGGCTCCGACCAACGCGTAGCCTCCGACCCGTTTCCGGAGGTCAACTCCGAGATCGCGGCACCCGCCCTGCAGATCGGCCGCCCCATGAAGGTGGTGGCGCTGAGCCCAGACCACCCAAGAGGGGCGCCGAACTATTCGGCGGAGTGCCAAGCGCGCTCGAAGCAGGTTTGCCTCGGCAGTCGAGTCAGCCCCGCCGCCGGCGCAGGAGCGGTGCCTGATCAAGGGTTCGGCCCGAACCAGCGCAGCTTCATGGCGATGCCGGTCAGGAGCGCGATCAGCACCCCGGTGGTGATGACATGCACCGCGGTTTGCACGGCGGTGCGCCGCGCACGAACTGGATGCATTCGAGCAGCGAGCGCATGTCGTGGATCGTCAGCACGGCGTCTTTTCCGCCGAGTCCGACGTCGTTCAGCGCTCGCCGGCGCGCCTTCCTCGGCGGCGCGCGCCAGCATCGCCTCGAGGTCCGAGTCCGACAGGCGGCAGTACTTCCGCCGTGATGCGATGGGGTCATGGGGGTAGTCCTCCGGCTCGGGATCACGTGAAGCGACGGCGGCGCGACCGCGTCGCCAGTTGGCCCCCCACGGGCGTCGTCAGAAGTCGGTCTCGAGGTAGAGGCCGGAGCAGTCGAAGGCGACGGCGGCGGCCGTCGCGCCGTTGTTCATGAAGAGCCTCGGCGCGAGGAACTGGTTGGCCGCCGGCAGGTCGGCGGTGATCTCCTGCTCGAAGACGGCGCCGCTGACCTCGTCGACCACGCGCACCCAGACCGAGCCGGCGTTCGGGCGACGCGGCGATGGTGAGCGTCAGCACGCCGCCGGTGGCGATGGCGAAGCTCGCGCCCATGTCGACGAGCGTCGGCGCGCCGCTCGCGTCGTTGCTGACGAGCTGCCAGCGGGTATGGGTGCCGCGCTGGAAGCCGATGCCGATGCAGCTGACGACGGCGCTCAAGCGTCAGCGTGGTGGCGAGCGCCGCCGTCGAGCCGTAGAGGCCGAAGAACGCCATGCCGGTCGCCTGCAGCGTGGCGAGCGAGATGCGGGTCACGAAGGTCCAGCCGCCGAGCCCGGCGGCGTTGCCGCGCCAGCAGGTGAAGACGCCGCTGCGCTGGTCCGACGCCGAGTCCGCCGTCGCCGCCGAGGTCAGCCGCCAGCGGCGCATGCTGGTCGCGAGCGAGGTGGCCGCAAGGCCTGGCGTCGAGACCGTGCCGACGGTCGAGTTCGACATGCCCTCGGTGGTGATGGTCGCGCCGGACGACGGCAGCCAGTTCGCCGGGCGCGCCAGCCCGAGGTGCGGCTGCAGCGAGAAGTCGCGCCCGTTCGACCGCATGGCGTCGAGCCAGGGCTGGCCGGCGCGGGTCCGGGCGTAGAGCGCCAGCTTGCCCGACGCCGGCGCCGCCGGCGCGCTGCTCGCCGCCGGCAGGATCGCCGGCTTCGGCAGCTCGACCCGGCCCGAGGTCCGGTCGATCAGGATCGCGTCGTGGTAGGCCGAGCCATCGGGGCTGACCTTGAAGCTGAAGTCGTCCGAGCCGAGGAGCCCGATCAGCGCCCGGGCGCTGAAGCCGGTCTTGAAGGCGAAGGCGGCGTCGTTGCCGGCCGCGGCCTTGTTGACCGTCGCCTCGATGCCGGCGCCTGCATTGTTCAGGAGCACCGCCGGCGTGTTGACCGAGAGCCGGTTCCAGGCGTCGGCGACCGCGCCGCCGAGCCCGAGCAGCAGCGCGGTCAGGTTGGCCTGGGGCATGCCGACGACGGTCACGCCGTTGGCGAAGGTGACGGTGGGCGTGTTGATCACCGTCGTGCCGTCGGCGCCGGCGGTATCCGAGCCGATGTTGACGACGGTGTCGGAGCCGGCGGCGCCGCCGGTGCCGAGGTTCACGGTCTTGGTGGCGCCGGACGCCGTCGCGCCGGTGCCGAGCCCGTAGGTGGCGGTGCCGGGCGCGGTGCCGATCGTCGCCACCGGGCCGCTCGCCTCGAGCTCGCCGGCGAAGGTCTTGTCGCCGTCGAAGGTCTGCGCGCCCGAGAGGCCGGCGAGCTCGGTCGAGACGTCGGGCAGCGCGAAGCTGCGGACAGCACCCGCGGCGATCGCCGCGAGGTCGAACACCGCCCGCCGCGTCGGATCGGCGTCATGCGCGAGCTCGAAGACCGCGTCGGAGAAGAAGGCCGGCAGCCCGGCGGCGACCCAGGCGCTGCCGTTCCAGGCGAGGAAGCTCGCCTCGTCGACGACCCAGGCCTGCCAGCCCGGCCGCGGCACCAGCCGCATCCAGGCGCCGTCGACCCAGTAGGCGACGTTGAGGTCCCAGCCGGCCCAGGCGCCGGTGGCGCCGGAGGCGACGATGTAGCGCGCGCCGTCGGCCGGGCTCGCCGGCGGCGCGGTCAGGTGCCGGTCGAGCACGGCGAGCTGCACGAGGCCGTCGAGCAGCCGCAGCGCCTCGTTGACGGTGACGTGCTTCTGCGCCTGTGCCGCGAGCAGATACGGCAGCAGGAGATGGGTGCTGGTGTCGGACATGGGACTTCGCAGTTGGAGGGAATTGGTCGTGCCCCCGAACAGACGGGGGCGAGCGGCGCGCGCGCAGCGTTGTTCAGGGCCGCGTGGCGAACTTGTGGAGCCGAAAGGCTGCGATTAATGTTGCGCGCAACACCTGCAGCATCGATATGGGCCCGATCGACTTCGGGCACCTACGACAGGTGATCCGAGGGCAGCATCATTTCAGGAAGGACCACCATGTCGGAAGACAACACTATCAGCCGAAGCGAACTGCTCGCCCTCACCGGCGAGATCGTCTCGGCGCACGTCGCCAACAACGCGGTTGCGCGAGACGAGGTCGCGCCGCTGATCCAGTCGGTGTTCGACAAGTTGAACGCGCTCGCCAGCGACGAGGCAGCCGACGTCGGTCGAGCTCACGCCGGCGGTGCCGATCCGGCGCTCGGTCACCGACGACTACATCGTCTGCCTCGAAGACGGGAAGAAGCTGAAGATGCTGAAGCGGCATCTGATGACCGCCTACAGCATGACGCCCGAGGAGTACCGGGCGAAGTGGGGCCTGAAGCCCGACTACCCGATGGTGGCGCCGAACTACGCGCAGAAGCGGCAGGAGCTCGCGAAGAAGATCGGGCTCGGCCGCAAGCCGCGGGTCGTCGCGCCGCAGCCCGCGCCGAAGGCCACGCGCTCCCGCCGCAAGCCCGCCGCCTGACGCTTGGTCCTGATCGAGGTCTGCGTCGAGAACACGGACGGGCTCGTCGCCGCCCAACGTGCGGGTGCCGATCGCGTCGAGCTCTGCGCGTCGCTGCTCGAGGGCGGTCTTACGCCGAGTTGGGGCATGGTCGAGGAAGCGAAGCGGGTCGCCACGATCCCGTTTCACGTCATCGTCCGACCGCGCGGCGGCGACTTCCTCTATTCCGAGATCGAGTTCGCCGCGATGCTGGCGGACGTCGAGGCGCTGCTGCGGCTCGGCATCGCCGGTGTGGTCGTCGGCTGCCTGACGGCCAAGGGCGAGATCGACGAGGACCGCATGCGCGTCCTGGTCGAGGCCGCTGGCCCTCTCTCGGTCACCTGCCATCGGGCCTTCGACATGACCCGCAATGTGGGAGCCGCCGTGGAGGCGCTCGTCCGGTGCGGCGTGGCTCGGGTCCTGACGAGCGGGCAGCGCGACACGGCAGTTGACGGTATCGACGCGATACGAGCGGCAGTGAGCGCGGCGCGCGGCCGCCTGAAGGTGATGGCGTGCGGCGGACTTGACGCCGACAACATCGCCATGGTTCGCGACGCGACCGGAGTACCGGAGCTGCACTTCGCGGCGCTGCGTACAGAGCCGAGCGGGATGCTGTACCGCAATCCCAACGTCGGGATGGGCGGGACTGAGCTCGAACGGGAGTACACCAATCAGGTGACCGATGGCGAGGCGGTGCGGGCAGTCATTGCCGCCGCCCGCAGCTAGCTCGGCATCCACGCGTGCCGTCATGGCTTACCACCTGACCACCATCCTGCTGCTCGCCGCGGTGCCCGCCCTGTGGCTGCACCGATGCCTCGCTCTCGGGCTGCTGGCAGCCGCGGCCGTCGTAGCGCTCCTCGTCGGCCGGCTCGAGGTGGTCGGTGCTCTGGCCTTGCTGGGCTTTGCGGTATTGTCCCAGGTGCTCGGCAGGTCGCCCAAAGGCTGGGCAGGCTGGGCGGCGTGGGCCGCTGTTCTTGGCAGCGCGGCCCTTCTCTACCTGCATGTCGCGCCGGGGTTCCCGGCCTGGACGGTGATGGGGCCGGTGCGGATCGGCGAGGGCCCGCCGTACGAGAAGTGGCTCGCGTTCGACAAGACCGGCGCTGGCATCCTGCTCCTGGCTCTTGCGGTTCCGGGCATTCTTGGCCGTAGCGGATGGGGGCCGCTGCTCCGCCGCGCAGCCCCGATCCTTGGGCTGACACCTCTTCTGCTATCCCTGATAGCCGTCGCATCGGGGTATGCTGACTGGGACGTGACGGTCACCCCCGCGTTCCTGTGGTGGGGCATCCTGAATCTCCTGACCACGTGCGTGAGCGAGGAGGCGCTCTTTCGCGGGCTGTTGCAGACCCGGCTCGTCGACGCTGCGGCTCAGCATGGCTTGGCCCGCGTATCCCGCCATCTTGTTGACCGCGCTCATCTTCGGTCTGTCCCACGTGGCCGGAGGCCCTGAGCTTGTGCTGTTGGCGACGCTGGCCGGTGTCGGCTACGGCTATGCGTACCACGCCACGCGTCGCGTCGAAGCGGCGATCCTTTGCCACTTCATCGTCAACGCGGGACACTTCCTGCTGTTCACTTGAGTGACCTCGCGGCAGCGATGGGAAGGATTCCCACTGACCCGGGCCCGGCGGCCGGCCCGGGTGGTCAGAATTGCAGCGTGACCAAATTAGCCGCGCCTCGTCCGACCATAGCGGAGAGCTGGTAGATGCGGAGGTCGAGCGTGTCGCCGGGACCGAGCAGCGCGCCGAGGTCGGCGATCTGCTGGGCGGCGGAGTAGGTGACGCTGGTCGTCGAGGTCGCCAGCGTCCGCAGCACCGTCGCGCCGTCGAGGATCTCGACCTCGTAGGCCTCGGCCTCCTCGGCGAGCGGCACCTCCGGCGCGTTCCAGCTGTCGGCGGCGAGCGCGCGCGAGCGGCGGGTCCAGCGGATCACGAGATCGCCGGGCTCGCGCGCCTTGCGCCACGGCTGCTCGACATGGCCGACCGAGAACGGCCGCAGGCCGACGCCCTCCGGCGTGAAGCTCAGCGCCCGGTACGAGCGGTCGCTGACCGGCCTCGATGCCGGACCGACCCGCCAGTTGGCCTCGAGCCCGAGCGCCGCCTCGCCGATCGGCAGCGGCGCCAGCGCCTCGTCGAGCACGACGACCCGGGCGCCGGCCGGCGCCGGCGTGCCGATGGCGCCCTCGGTGCCGCGCTGGCCGCGCAGCAGGCGAGAGAGCCGGTAGCGTCCGGGCGCGATCAGCTCGGCGACGCCGAACTGCAGCACCTCCCAGACGCCGGGCGCCGCCTCCACCGCCAGCGCGTTGGCGCCGCCGAAGAGCGCGAGGTCGGTGACGCTCGCGAGCGTGCCGAAGGCGAGATCGACGATGGCGACGTTGCCGAGGTCGAAGCGCGACGTCGGCCCGGGGTAGAGGTCGGCGACGAGCGTGCCCGATGCGTGCCGGCCGGCCGAGCGTGGTGACGAGCTCGAAGCCGTCCTCGCCCGGGCTGCGCCAGACCGCGACCTGGCCCGGCCAGGGCACGGCGTAGACGGCGGCGAGCGGCTGGTGCGCCGGGCACGCTCTCGCGCAGCTGCGGCAGGTCGAGGAACGCGACGCTCGGCGGGCCGTAGACCACGGGCTCGGCGCCCGCGGCTCGCGCTCGGGCCCGGGCGCCAGCCCGAAGGCGCCGGCGTCGGTCGCGGACCGCCTCGACGGTGCGGGCGCCGGCGTCGGCGGTCGAGGTCAGCCGCAGCGAGGTCAGCCGGCCGTCGTGGTCGAGCCGGACGCGTCGCCCGGGTCGAGCGCCAGGCGCGACGGCGGCAGGCGGAACGACGGCGGTCTCGCGGCCGACCCATTCCTCCATCAGCGCCCGGCGGCAGCGCCGCTCGGCCTCCTCCGGCGATGGACCGCGACGGCGAAGCTCTCGGCGGCGACGCGCGAGCGCCTCGCCGGTGATCCGGCGCGCCTCGACGGGCACGCGTCGTAGTCCTCGTCGGCGCGCGCAGCTGCCACTTCAGCGCCTGCGGCAGCTCGGTCTCCTGCGCGCGGACGAGCTCCATGACCTCGCCGTCCGGCACGGTCGCCGACCATGATCGTCGAGCGCGAGCGTCGCCACCGCCGCGCGCTCGCGCATGGCGAAGCGGATCACGCCCTGGCTCTCGCCGGCGTCGAAGCCGAAGTGCCGCGCGAGCATCGAGATCGAGGCCCGCGGGCTCTCGAGGGCGGTGATGGCGTAGCCCTCGACCGCGCCCCAGAGGCCGGAGACGTCGATCAGCGCCGCGTCGAGCCCGGCGCGGACGGCAGAGATGGCGGACCAGCGCCGCCGAGCGACACCGCGCCGAGCCGGCCGGTCAGCCAGTGGCCCAGCCGCCAGTTGGCGCCGTCGGCCCAGACGTCGCTCAGCGCCGGGAAGAACGGATAGGGCCGCGCGTCCCAGGTCCAGGCCGCGCTCTCGGCGGTCGTCGATCATGCGGCCGGAGTAGACGCCCGAGGCCGGGTTGTTCGCCGGGTCGTCCCAGTAGAGCTGGAACGCCTCGAGAAAGCCGCGCTGGATGGCGTCGTCGCGCCAGCCGCGGGAGAAGTACGGCAGGAAGCTCTCGGCCGACTTCGGGTCGAAGAAGACGTTGGGCTGGTTGGGGCCGCGGTCGACCGCCGGGCAGCCGAACTCGGTGAAGCGGATCGGCTTCGCTCTCCGGCACCCACGCGGTCGGCGAGCCGCTCTCGGTGCCGCCGGGGCGGTTGCGGTGCTGGTTCGACCACCAGGAGCGGATGTCCTTGTAGCGGAACACCCACGGCTTGCCCGTGCGGCGCCGTCGGTGATCGGGGTGCGGATCTGCGCCTCGCGGTCGGCGGCGCTGGCGTAGTACCAGTCGAAGCCCTCGCCGCCCTCGACGTTCGCCTGCAGGTAGCCGCGGTCGTAGATCGCGCGGCCAGTCCTGCGCGTCGGGATGCGTCGAAGCCGTCCCGCCAGTCGGAGAGCGGCATGTAGTTGTCGATGCCGACGAAGTCGATGTCGTCGTCGCGCCCAGAGCGGGTCGAGGTGGAAGAAGACGTCGCCGGTGCCATCCTGCGGGTGGTGGCCGAAGTACTCCGACCAGTCGGCGGCGTAGCTGATCTTCGTGCCGGAGCCGAGGATCGAGCGGACGTCCGCGGCGAGATCGACGAGCTGCTGCGACCGCCGGATAGGCGCTGGCGCCCGAGCGGACCGTGGTGAGCCCGCGCAGCTCCGAGCCGATCAGGAAGGCGTCGACGCCGCCGGCGGCGGCGCAGAGGTGCGCGTAGTGCAGCACCATCCGCCGGAGGCCCCAGTCGTCGGCGACGCCGGTCCATTCCACCTGCTCGCCGTCGACGTCGAAGTCGGACGGCGCGGCCGAGCCGAAGAAAGCGGCGACCTGCGTGGCGGCGGCCGCGCTCTTGTCGACGCTGCCGGCGTAGCCCGCGGCCGGCGAGCAGGTGATCCGGCCCCGCCAG